>NZ_JBVJNF010000010.1:245302-286229 GCF_055583785.1 Streptomyces sp. NPDC104371 | reverse complement strand
TCCACGGCCGCGACTGACGTTCCCCCATGACCAGAGCAACGACCAGCCCAGCCGAAAGTCACATGATCAGCAACTTCTGTTAGGACCTCTTAGACGGGACTCCATCCTCGTCCGCTCGGCCTCGGCGTCGACCTTGCGGGTGAAGGTCTTCATCTTCGGCTTGCCGTCGGGGTCGTACCAGCGCACGCGGTAGCGCCCGGGTGGCGTACGCCCTGCTCGCTTGGCTTCCGCCACAGCCCGTACGTACGCCGCGTGCCCTATGCGGTCCTCAACCCAAACCCTCGCCAACTAGTGCCCCCTCCGGTCATCACTGGACACCGAGGGAAGCGGCAGGAGCAGGGTCGCGGGAGAAACGCCGAGCGCGGTGGCGATGGCGACGAGGTCGTCGATGTCGCAGCGGCGGCGGGCGCGTTCGATTCGGCTGAGGGCGGTGTTGGCCATCGGGCGGCCCAGTGCGGAACGGCAGGCGGCGAGTTGGTGCTGGGTCAGGCCGCGCACGAGGCGTAGGTGCTCGATGGCGCGGGCGGTGTGCAGGCCGGCGGGGCCTATTTCGACAGGTCAGTTGGGCATGACAGATAGCTGTAACTTGCAGCCGACCGTCATGGCAAGAGTTAGTTCTTAAACTCTCCAAAAGTCGCCCGGGGCGAAGTGGTGTTCGTCTCGTCGAATTCCGGTACATCACGAGCCGTTTCGGCGGGGAGGTTGTGCTACCTTCCCTCCGCGTCAAAGAATTGGGCGATTTGAGCACCTATCGGACGGGGTGTCCGGCGGGCTGGCCACGTCGCGCCTGACTGCTGGACACTGCCTCTGAGCTGCTGAGGTGCCGGATTCCGGCACCTCAGCCGGTTGCTTCGCCGCAGAAAATTTCGGCTTCCGCGGGAGCGATTTCGGCAACCGGTGATCCGCCCTTACTGTTTTGGTCTTCCCCGGCGACACCGAGGGAAGTTGCCGGGAGTTTCAGAGTTCACTCTGAACGCTTCCCTGATGGTGTGGCTGTGTTGCCCACGCCTGCCATCCAAAACCCTGATTCCGATATGGAGACCTCATTGCCGAATCACTCACCGCGCCTCGTCGGCGCCGAGCGTGACCAGCTCGCCACTCCCGCCGACGTGGCCGCGTACCTCGGGGTGCCGGTGAAGACCCTCTACCAGTGGAAGTACCGGAGCATCGGCCCCAGCGTCCACAAGGTCGGCCGTCACCTGCGCTACCGCTGGCGGGACGTGGACGCGTGGCTGGATGCCCAGACGTCGTACGACCTCACGGCCTGACCCCGCGTCTGGCGCGGACAACGAAGCGGCCCCGGCGCGCCAACGCCGAGGGCCGAAGACTTCCCAACTGATCGACCATCCCTGAACGAATGAGCTGGTGAGGGGCGGGACCTTGCCCGTCCTGCCTCTCACTGGAGAGGAACGCCTATGGAGGACCCTAGGTCCCCCACCTCCACGAACACCTCCCCGACCGGCTGGCCCACTCCGGCGATCCCCGGCGAGGGCGTCCCCTGGCGCCGCAGGAATCAGGCGGACACACGGTCCCCGGCGTCGGGGACCGTCGAGCACTCGGCGGATGTGGAAGCACACGGGGACCGTCCCGAGCCGTCTGCAGATGCCGCTGTTGGGGACCGTCCCCGCGAAGTGCCCGCTGCACGGTCCCCGCACGTCCCGGTCCCCGTATCGACATCCGGCGCAAACACGCAGGTCAGCGGCGTCAAAATGGGGACCGGTCCCCAAGGGGTTGCAGTTGCACCAGGGGACCGCAATGGGGACCGTGATCACGGTCCCCGCCAGTCGCCAGGGTCTGACAACCCCGTGGCGGGAACCGCCCATAAGGAGGGGACCGGTCCCGTCGACGCACGGGGACCGGATCACGGTACCGGCTCCCGGCCTCCTCGGGGACCGGCAGACCCTGAGGAACGGGGTTCCGGTGAGGGTGCGGAACTGCTGGATGAGTTGCGGGCGGCGATCGGCAAGTACGTCGTGCTGCCCAGTGACGAGGCGCTGACAGCGGTCACCCTGTGGGTGGCGGCCACGCACATCCAGACCGCCTTGCAGCACGCGCCGCGCCTGGCGGTCGTCGGCCCGACGAAGGGCTGCGGCAAGTCCCGGGTTCTGGACGTGCTCCACGAGACCGTCCACCAGCCGATCATGACGGTGAACATGTCCACGGCGGTGCTCTTCCGCGTCATCGGCAAGAACCCGCGCACGATCCTGGTGGACGAGGCCGACACCATCTTCAGCAAGGCGGGCGACAACGAGGAGTTGCGCGGCCTGCTGAACGCCGGACACCAGCGCAACCGGCCCGCCTGGCGGATCTCCGGTCCGGAGCACAAGCCGACCCCGTATCCGACCTTCGCCATGGCCGCGCTGGCCTCGATCGGCGACCTGCCCGACACGATCACAGACCGGGCGGTCGTGCTCCGCATGCAAAAGCGCAAGCCGGGCGAGAAGGTGACCCCGTTCCGCTCGCGCTACGCCACACCGGAACTGAACGCGCTGCGGGACAAGCTGGCCGCCTGGCTGGGACCCCTGCGCGCCACGGCCGGCCGCATGGCGCCGACCATGCCGGTGGAGGACCGGGCGGCGGACACATGGGAGCCACTGGTCATCGTTGCCGACCTGGCCGGCGGCCACTGGCCCGCGAGTGCCCGTGCGGCCTGTGTGGCGATGACCCGGTTCGAGGCCGTCCAGGACGAGCAGACCAACCTGAAGACAAGGTTGCTGCGCGACATCCATCGCGTCTTCGAGGCACACGGCAACCCCGAGGCCCTGTCCTCCCTGGATCTGGTCACCGCCCTGCTCCAGGATCCCGACGCCCCCTGGGCGGAACACAGCACCAACGGGCTCAACGCCTACCACCTGGGCAGAATGCTCCGGGACTTCGACATCCGCCCGGCCAACTACCGGTTCGACATGGGCAGGCAGGCCAAGGGGTACGCCCGTAACCGGTTCCTCGACAGCTGGGCCCGCCACTGCCCCGACCTCACCGAGACAGCGCCCGCCCCCACGCACGACGCCACACCCGCGCCCCCGGCTCAGAGCAAGCCGCCCGCCGCCCCGGCGGGCCAGCTGCCCATCGGGCCGCCCGGCGGACCCGCCGGCCCCAAACGCGCCCGCTGACCCGCCTCCCCTGGGTCCGTATCACTGCGTCGCATCCGTCCCCGCGCAGGTCAGCGCGGGGACGGATGTCCTCGTCGGGACGGACTTCTCCGTACCTGCCCGAGTGTCCGTACCTGTGCTGACCAGGCATGGGACGGATGCGACGCACGTGACACATCTCCCGCCCCCTCACCACCGGAGCACCCCCGTGCACGAACAGCACCACGAACTCCCGACAGCTCAACAGCCGACGCCTACGACCTCAGCCCCAGACAGCGCAGCAAGTTGTCGGGTAAGGAGTCCTTACCCGACCTCCGCCCCTGAGGTGGCGGAGGCACCCGGCGCCGAGGGGGCACCGGGGTCGGTCGGCCCGGGGGTGCCGATCGAGACGGGAGGCACCAAACTGTCGCCGCACGCCGCGCAGACGCCGACGCCGCAGCGCCGTCTGCGTCAGCCGCGCCTGCGCGAGCGCCGCGTCCACCCCCGCTACAACGACAGCGAGTTCACCGACCTCGCCCACGCCGCCGCGCTCAGCCGTATGCAGATCGGCGGCTACGTCGCCGAAGCGTCGCTCGCCGCGGCCCGCGCCGAGGACCCCACAGCTGCGATCGCCGACTACCGCGCCATGGTGAAGGCGCTGTTGGCCGCCAACCGGCAGCTCGGCATGATCGGCAACAACCTCAACCAGCTCACCTGGCACCTCCACAAGGACGGCGCCTGGCCCGAGCCCGATGTCGTCCACCGGCTCCTGGCCCGCGTCGAAGCGTCGATCGCCGACGTGGACACCGCCGTCGCCCAGGTCACCGAGGGAAGGCAGGGCCGGTGATACCGAAGATCATCACAGGCAAGGGCAGCACTCGTCGCCTGATCGCCTACCTCTTCGGCAAGGGCGACGCCAACGAACACGTCGACCCCCACCTGGTCGCCTCCTGGAACGACTTCGCCCCCGACCCCGGCCGCAGCCCCCACCGCGACCCGAAGGAGGTGCAGAAGCAGCTCTACACACAGCTCGACCAGCCGGTGGCCATGCTCGGCCGCCGGGCTCCCCAGACCACGGTCTGGCACTGCCCTGTCCGCGCCGCTCCCGAAGACCCCATCCTCTCCGACGCCCAGTGGGCGGAGATCGCCCGCCGCATCGTGGCCGCCGCCGGCATCGCCCCCGCCGGGGACACCGAAGCCTGCCGCTGGGTGGCCGTACGCCACGCCGACGACCACATCCACATCGCCGCCACCCTCGTCCGCCAGGACGGCCGCCGCCCCAAGCGCGACTATGACATCCGGGCTGTCCAGCGCGAGGCCCGCCAGATCGAAGTCGAATACGGGCTGAAGCGGTTGAAGCCGGGCGACGGCACCGCCGCCAAGCGCCCCACCAGCAAGGAACACTTCAAGGCCACGCGCCTGGGCCAGGACGCCACCGCCCGCGAGGTCCTGCGCATGCGGGTGCGCCGCGCGGTCGCCGCCGCGGCCGACGAGGCCGAGTTCTTCTCGCTGCTGGAGGCGACCGGCGTGGACGTGCGCCTCAAGCTCGCTCCCTCCGGCGACGCGCTCGGCTGCAACTTCGCCCTGCCCGGCAACGTGAACGAGGAAGGCAACCCGGTGTGGTTCGCGGGCTCCACCCTCGCCCCTGACCTCTCCTTGCCCAAGATCCGCGAACGCCTCGCCACCTCCAGCCCCGAGCCAGCCACCATCCAGCCTGGCAACCCGTGGCACCAGGCCACCGCCGCCACCGAACGCATCCCCCACCACCTCACGAAAGGCAACGAACAGACGGCCCAGGGCCAACTCGTCGCGCTCGGCGCGACGCTGGACCTGCTGCCCGTCATGGCACCGACCGCGGCGCGGGCCGAACTCGAACAAGCCGCCGCTGCCTTCGAGCGCGCCACCCGCTCCCGCATCGCCGCCGACCTCGACAGCAACCGCGCCCTGCGCCGCAGCATCCAGACCATCTGGCGCGAGAAGCCACAGGACAGTGACGGCACTGGGCTCATCATGCTCCTGGACGCCGCGCTCACCGCGGTCGCCTTCGCACTGCACTGGCACCGCACCCGCCAGCACGCCCAGCAGGAGGCGGCAGCCGAACAGGCGCTCCTCCATTTGCAGACCGCGTACGCGCAGACCGCCGAGCCCGTCCTGGTCGGCCTCGCCGGCCGGGCGCCCAGCCCGCAGACCAAGCGCCGCTTCGCCCGCCACCTTCAGGATGTGGTTCCGGAGCACGCCGAGCGGATCCTCAACGACCCCGCTTGGGACGCACTCGCCACCGTGCTCGCCCAGGCAGAGGCAGCAGGACACAACGCAGCCACCGTCCTCGGCCAAGCGCTGCACCAACGCGCCCTGGACGACGCCCGCAGTCCCGCCCGCGCGCTGACCTGGCGTATCCGCCGCCTCGGCGAGCGCCACGTTCCCGGTCCTTGGGCCCAGGCAGCCAGGGCCCACAGCGCCATGCAACGGCCCAGCGCGCCGGTCCACCCTGCGGCAGCCATTGCTCGGCCACCGCAGGGGTCACCGACACGGCGGCGCTGATCAGGCCGGTGCGGACAGCTTGGGCGCGAGGAGTTCCAGGGCTTCCTCCCAGCGGTAGCGGTCGGCCCCGCCGCCGGCCTTTGGCCGGTGCGGTTCGTACGAGCCGATCAGGACGCCCATCTCGCGTAGCCGTTCCAGACTCTGGCGGTACGCGGGGTGGGCGGCCTGGGCTGAGTTCAGGTACGGCAGCACGGCGACCGGGATGTCCATGGAGGGTGCTTCGCACAGGACCCCCAGGGCGAGATTGTCGGAGATCCCGGCGGCCCACTTGTTGACGGTGTTGAAGCTGGCCGGGGCGACCGCGATCGCATCCGCGGGCCGAGTCGGGCGCGGTTCACCTGGTGACCGCCATGCCGAGCGGATGGGGCGGCCGGTCTGCGCCTCAACCGCCTCCGCGTCGAGGAAGCCGAGTCCTTGGGGGGTGGCGATGACGCCGACGTCCCAGTGCAGTTCCTGTGCTGCGGTGATCAGCCTGCCGACGTCGGCGGCGACCCCAGCCGCGCAGACCACGATCTGTAGGAAAGGCTTGTCGGGCTGATCACTCACGCGGGCACTCCCAGTTGGCGGCTGAAGTGGTGCAGCTCGGGCAGTGCCCGGCGACGGTCGCGGGCTGCCATGTCGGCGACCAGTTCGCGTACGGCCGGGCGGCGGATGTCCTGTGCCGCGCAGCTCTCGGCGATACGCAGGGCCTGGTAGCCCTCGGCGAGCCTGCCCTGCTGACTGTAGGCGCGGGCGGTCTCCACCCACAGCGCGGCCCGGCGCTCGGGGACAGGAATGTGCCGCCGCATGAGCGGCCGTGCGGTTTCCAGGGCGATGCCGGCGTCACCGAAGGAGACGGCTGCGCTGATCTCGTGGAGTGCGACGTTGGTGGGGCTGAAGTTCGCCCATGCGTCGGGCCGGTCGAAGGAGACATAGCGAGCGACTTCCTTGGCTTCGGTGAGGAAGTCCCGGGTGGTGTCGCGGTCGCCGTTTCTGCTGGCGGCGGTCGCTCCGCGGAGCAACAGCAGACCAACCGCTGCCAGGTACCGGGGCGGGCGCTGGTCGTAGGAGCCGGTGAGCTGGTCGGCAGTGTGGCGGACCATGTTCACGGCCTGGGCCGTGTGCTTCTCCCGCACGAGGACGTGAGCGTGGACGCGGACACTGGCGGCGAGGACGACAGGATCCCCGGACCGTTCCGCCTCGGCCATGGCCCGACCGGCCGCGAGCCAGGCATTGCCCTGATCGGCCCGCTTCAGCAACAGGCTCACCGACGTCTGGTAGGCAGTCGCGAGCAGCCCGGACACCTCCGCCGAGCCGGATGAGCCTCCGGCGGCCTGACGCAGGTCGGCGATCAGACCCGGCAAGGTCTGCTCCAGTTCCGCGTAGTCGCACGTGCAGAACATCCGGCGTACGGCCCGTGCCCGATCCCGCAGCTCGTCGAGGCCCAGGGCTTGCCCGGTCGCCGCGGGGCTCGTGCCTGGCAACAGGACTTGGATCAGGTCGTGATGTGCCGCGCTCGACGACGGCGGAGTCGCGAGCGCGGCGACGCTCGCGGCAAGGAAGGTACGGCGGTGCATGTCCTCTGTTCCGGGCTCGGCGGGGCTGGCATCAGAAACAGCGGCGAGGCCGAGACGTTGCGGCGGAATCTCCAGCACCTGCGCGATCTCGCGCAGCACTCGCACGTCCTCGGTACCCCTGCCGCTCTCCAGGCGGCTCACCTTCGACTGGTGATACCCAAGCGCGGCGGCAACGTCCCTCTGCGAACGCCGCTGTAACACGCGTGCCTGACGGATCACTTCGCCGATCCGTCTCGCTTCACTCTGTGCCTCGGCCATCTGTGCCACGGCCCCTCCTGCCGTCGCCGATCCTGCCTGCTCAACCGAGAGTAACCGAGCGGCATTTGGCAGTGATGCAGCTCCTGCATAAGTGATGCAGCCCCGGCACACCGACTGGTTCCGCTTACCTCCGGAGCGGTTGCGTGGAGTGGCCGAACCGACCAGGAGGCCGCTCATGGAAGCGCATCACATCCAGATTCCCGTCTCCGGCACGCCAGCTGCCGCAGCGTCCGCGCGCCAGCAGCTCGCGGACGGGATACGGACTTTCGGCGCATTCCTCGGCCCCGAACTCCTGGACGTGGCAGAGCTGGTGGCCGCAGAGCTCATCGCGAACGCGGTCCGGCACGCAAACGGCGGCCCGATCACGGCCGGCGCCTGCCTGAGCGACAAGGGACTGCGGATCGAGGTGAACGACGCCAACCCCTCCGTCCCACGGGTCAGCCTGTCGGATGTGGACGAGGAAGGCGGACGCGGGCTGTTCCTCGTCGCAGCGCTGGCGGACCGCCACGGCTTCGATCCGCTGCCGCCCGGCAAACGCTGCTGGGCCGAGTTCAAGGTCAGCACCCCACTACCCACCGCATCACACCTGCCCCGGCAGAGGAGTTGACCGTTGACAGCCGTACGCATTCCCCCCGTCGCCGCAGAAGTGGTCGCCGTGCGACCCGGCAGCCCACTCGCCGGCTCCATCACCGTCGACGGCTCCAAGAACGCGGCCCTGCCCCTGCTGGCCGCCGCTGCGGCCCTGCACCGCCCGGTGCATCTGAGCAACGTCCCGTCGAACACGGACGTCGAAACCATGCTCACCCTGCTCCAACAGGCCGGCTGGCACACCGCCCGCCCCGTCAGTGACCCGCACACCACCGTGATCCTGCCTAGCGACAAGCCCCAGCCAGGCCCCGATCCCGAGGTCGCCGCCCGCATCCGGGCCTCGTACTACCTCGTACCGGCCCTGCTCGGCGCGTCCGGGCGAGCCCGGCTGCCCTGGCCGGGAGGCTGCCGGATCGGGGAACGCGGGATGGAGCAGCACTTCAACGTCTACGAGCGCTTCGGTGACCGCACAACGGTCGATGGACGCGGCTACCTCGTGGAAGCAGCCACTGGTGGGACCGGAACCGTGTCCGTGGTGCTGCCGTTCCGCTCTCGTGGGGCGAGCGTCGCTGCCCTCCTGCGCGCGGTCGTAGCCGGCCGGCCCCTGCGCCTTGGCCACCCCAATCTCTCGCCTGAAGTGATCAGCGTCGTAGAGGCGTTGCAGGTGGCGGGATGGGAGTGCCGGGTCAGTGAGTCGGTCCTGACGCTGTCACCACCCACTTCCGTCCCGACGGGGACCACTGTCTGGTCGGTGCCCGGCGACAAGGTCGAAGCCGGGACCCTGGCCTGTGCGGTCGCGGCGACCGGCGGGGACGCACGCATCTGTGGCGTACGCGGCGACGACGTCGCTCCCCTGGTCTCCGCCTTGAACTGGCTCGGAGTCCCCGCCGACGCCGAGGGCGATGCTCTCACCATCCGGGCCCACGACGCCGAGCCGACCGGGCGATCACTGCGCGCCATCGCCTCCCTCTCCCCCGACGGCTTGGACGCCGACTTCGAACCACCGCTGATGGCCCTCGCCCTCGGTCTGCCCGGCACTCACCAGTTCGCCGACACCATCAACCCCGGCCGTCACGGCAACCTGCTCCCCCAGCTCGCCCGCCTCGGCGCCGAGATCCACGAGCTCTCGCCCACCGAATGCCGCCTCACCGGACCGCAGCAGCTGACCGGCGCCGGCGTGGAGGCCACCGACATCCGCACGGGCTCGGCCCTGCTCATCGCCGGCCTCACAGCGAGCGGCGTCACCACCCTCGGCGGCCTCGAACAGCTCCGGCGCGGCCACGCCGACCTGCCCACCAAGCTGCACGCCCTGGGCGCCGACATCTGCGAGGTCACTCCATGACCCGGCAGCTCCGGCGAATCACCGCCACGACCGACGTCCACTCCTCCTTCGCCCAGGCCACTCCAATGCTCGCCTACCTCCACGCGGCCAGGGCCGAGAGCCTGGTCGTGGACTGCGGCGACTTCTTCGAAGGCACCGGCTTCTACCGCTTCGGCCAGGGTCAGATCGAGAGCGAGGTCCTCACAAGCCTGTACGACCTGCTCGCCCCCGGAAACCACGGCTGGCCGCACTACTTCGAACCGCAGCTACACGAGATGACCGTGTGCGCGAACGCAGCCGACGGCAGCGGCAGGCCGCTCTTCGACCGCGTGCGCATCGAGCACATCGGTGGCCGGCGAGTTGCCGTCACCGCGGTAATCGGCCTGCAAGCCTTCAACGCGATCCCTGCCAACCAGCGCACCGGCCACCACGTCACCGACCCGGCCCAGGCCCTGCGCGAGGTGATGCTGGAGCACCATCACCGTGCCGACGCCTGGATGGTGCTGTCCCACTCGGGCTTCGAGGAGGACCTGAAGCTGGCCGCCGCCTGCCCGTTCGCGGACGTCATCTTCGCCGGGCACTGCCACAGCAACACCTACGGCCCCGTGCCCGTCGGCGACACCCTCGTCGTCAAGGGCCACGAACTCGGCGTCGGGTACGCCACCGCCGAGCCGGTCGGGGCCGGCTGGGCGGCCCGCGTAGGCGCCTTCCCCGACACCTCCGTAATCCCCGAGGACCTCGCCGTACTGCAGGAGAAGATCGCGCTCCTCAACAGCACCCTGGCAAGCCGGCTCGGCATCGTGAACGAGCCATATCTCAATACCCTGTTGGACCGACGCCTCCTCTTGGACGAGATCGCCACCCGCCTGCACACCGGCCTCGGAGCGGACGCGGTCATCCTCAACGAGACCGCTCTGCGCCCCGTACCGCTGGGCGATGTCCTCACTCTCGGCGACTTGCTCGCCATCGAGCCCTTCGGCAACCAGCTCGTCCACGCCTTCTTCCCCGACGATCAGTCCGAGGACCACGCCAAGCTGCTCGCTCATCTCGTCGAACACGTCGGCCCCTTGGCAGTCGCGCCCATGCCCCTTCCACCCACGGCGCGCATAGTGCTGACCACCGACTACATCGCCGACACCTATCTCGGCGGCCGCACTCATCAAGCCGGACTGCGTCTGGGCCAGGCGGTGCGCAGCGTCCTGGCGGCCCCGTTCACTGACTCTGCCGACGCTCTTCAAGGGGGCGCTCAATGATCCTCACCGGGCCCGAGATCAACACGGCCGTTGCCGATGGACGCCTTCGCATCACCCCGTTCGACCCGGAGCAGACGAACCCCAACAGCTACAACGTCCGCCTGGGCGCCACCCTGCTGACGTACGCCACCAAGGTCATCGACGCCCACCACGCCAACCCCACGCACACGATCCGAATCGACACAGCCGGATACGTCCTCCAGCCCGGCGAGCTGTACCTCGGCCACACCGTCGAGGAGGTCGGCTCGGACCTCTTCATCCCACTGCTCTTCGGACGCTCCTCGGTCGGACGACTGGGGTTATTCGTCGAGATCACCGCCCCTATCGGTGACATCGGCTTCCACGGCCAGTGGACTTTGATGCTGTCCCCCATCCGCCCTTTGCGGGTGTACGCGGGCATGAAGATCGGGCAGATCATGTTCTTCGTCTCCACCGGGGACGTCGAGCTGTACCGAGGCAAGTACCAGGGCGCCGCTGGCCCTCAGCCTTCCTGCTACTGGCGGGATGCGGCACACGTGCAGGCGGGTGCCTCGTGATCCTCACCGGCTCCGCCATTGCCGCCGCCGTCAACGCAGGCGAGATCACCATCGCGCCCTACGACCCGGCACGCCTGTCCCCCAATGCCTACGACTGGCGGCTAGGCGACATGATCCGCGTCTGCGACGGCGACCTGGACGCCGCCGCCCCCACCACGTTCACCGAACTGGTCATCCCCGCCTCCGGATTGGTCCTGCAGCCCGGGATGCTCTACCTCGGCGTCACGTTGGAGAGGACCGGCTCGGAAACGTACGCACAGCTCCTCAACGGCAACCGCACCATCGGCGCACTCGGCATCTGGGTCCACGTCTCCGCCCCACTCGGCCACCAGGGCCACGCGATCCGCTGGACCTTGGAAATCCGCGCCGCCAAGCCCGCCCGTGTCTATCCGGGAATGACCTTCGGCAAGCTCGTCTTCCTCACCGCCCTCGGCACCCCGGCCAGCTACCAGCAACAGCGCGCCAAGTACGCCGCCACGCAAGGCATCGACATCTCCCGCCTATACGAAGAGATCCCCCAAGGAGCGCTGTGAGCCCCCTCGTCCGCCCGGCCGCGGGGCCGCTGGCCGCCACCTTCCTCGACCTCCCAGCCGGAAGCCCCGGCGGCAGCGTCGAACTCTTCCTCGACTTGTACACCGGCGACAGGCCCCTCATCCCCGCACGAGCCTTCATGCTGGCCCCCACCCGCCCCAAAGCCCACTTTCCCGCCGGGCTCGACCTGCTGACGGTCGCCGGCAAGTGCCTGGAGGGCGCCGCCTTCAGCCGCTACGTCGCAGCCCTGCGCCGGGCGCTGGTGACCGCGATCGATCCAGCCCAGATCGGGGTACTGCACCTGCAGCACCTCACCTTCGGCGCCACGCCCGCCCTGCTCCGCGCTCTGCCGACCCACCCCAGGATCGCCTTGGTCCACGGCACCGACCTGATCTTCGCCGAGGCCCACCGCAACCAGCTCCAAGTCCTGCGCGAGACGGCGAGGGCCGCCGACGTGATCGTGGTCCCCACTGGCGCGATGGCCGACCACCTTCTCAAGCTCGCCCCGCAGATCGACCGCCGCAAGCTCGTCCGCGTTCCGTGGGGCATCCCCGACCATCTGCTCACCGATCCGCCGGCGCGGCCCGCCCGCACCTCCACCAGCCACCTACGACTGCTCTACGCAGGCAGGCTGACCGCCGAGAAGGGCGCAGAGCGCCTGATCACGGGCCTGGCGCCCATTCCAGGAGTCGAGCTGAGCATCGCCGCCCCCAGAGCCCAGTTCCACGCCTTGTCCCCGCTCCTCCAACGGACCGGAGTGCGGGCCCGGTACCTCGGCTGGCTCCGCCGTCCACAGTTGTGGAAAGCCTTCGCCGAGCACGACGTCCTGGTCATGCCGTCCACCACCCTGGAAGCCATGGGCCTGGTCACGCTGGAGGCCCAAGCATGCGGTCTGCCTGTCCTGTACCAACCCGTGCCCGGCCTCAACGAAGTCGTCGCCGCGTCCGGCGTGGCCACCGACTTCACCCACTCCGCCGCACTCGCCCGCGACCTCGACCGCCTACGGACCGCCCCTGGCCTGCTGCCCGCCCTGCGACAAGCGGGCTACGCGAATGCGGCCCGCTACCCCCTCACCACTACCGCCCAGGCCCTGGCCGACCTCGGCCGCCAGCTCACCTGAGACACACACCGACCAGCCCCCGCAGCCGACGTCCGACACGTCATTGCCCCACTGGTGCCGCCCGCGTCACTACGCTGATCCGGCGGGTTGGCCACGGCGAACAGGGAGACCATGACGTACAGCACCGACCGCATTGAAGCCCTCCTGAACGAAGGCGTCCGCGACAAGGTCTACCCCGGCGCCGTATGGGCAGTCGGTGACGCCACCGGCACCCGCGCCCACGGCGCCACCGGGGTCCTCGACCCCAACGAGCCGGACCTGCCGATGCAGCCCGACACCGTCTTCGACGCCGCCAGCCTCACCAAAATCCTCGCCGTGTGGTCCTCCATCGGAGCCCTGTGGGAGGAAGGCAAGCTCGACCTCGACACCCCGCTCGGTGCCTTCTGGCCCGAAGTCGAGGGCCACCCACTCGGCGCCGTGACTGCCCGTCAACTACTGACCCACACCGCTGGCGTACCGCTCCGCGCCCAGCTCAAGAACCTCTACGGCACCGACCCTCAGGACATCCGCGACGGCGTCCTTCACGAGGCCCTGCACCGCCCGCCCGGCGAGGCCGTCGAGTACACCGACCGAGCTGCCCTCATCCTCGGTTACCTCGCGGAACACCTTTCGGGTCAGCGCCTCGACCAGCTGGCCACGGAGCGGAGCTGGCAGCCGCTGGGCATGGACTCCACCCGATTCGGTCCGTTGCCCGCCGAGATCGCCGCACAGTGCGCACCGACCGAACTCGACCAGGACACCGACACCCACCTCAAGGGCGTCGCCCACGACTTCTCCGCCCGCCTCCTGGGCGGAGTGTGCGGGATCGCCGGCGCCTTCACCGTCCTCGACGACCTCGCCGTCTTCCTGCGCTACATGCTGGACACCTCAACCAGCCACGGACAAGCCGGATTCGGCCCCGACTGGACCAGGCAGTCGCTGACCATCCAGACCGGCACCCTGGAACCAGCGCGCGGCCTGTTCTGGCACCCCGCCCCTGGCACGCACCCCGCTGAGGACATCTGGGTCCACTACGGCTTCACCGGCACCGGCATGTGGATCTCACCCGAGCAAGGACGGTGGGCCGTACTGCTGACCAACAAGCTCTACTACACCCGCAAACGCCAGCCCTTGACCGACGTCCGCAACGCCTTCCGCGCTCTTGTCTTTGCCTGAAGCAACCTGCGGCGAGGCCGTTGAGAGGGATGTGGCCGCCCGCGCGAGGTGCGGTGCACCCAGGTTTACCGAATCACCGAGCACGACAGCCTCATGGCATCGTTCGACAGCGAGGACCCCGCTGAGGTTGATCCCATCGCCTCCCGCGACGAGCAGCTCATCAACGACCACGCCATCTACCGCCCGTGAAGGAACCCCGCAGGGGTGCTCCGCTATCTGCTGTCCCGCTGGCGGGTACGATCGCGGAATCGACACCTGGGGGAATCGATGTCCGCGATCGTTGTTGTGCATGGCATAGGGAAGCAGTACACAGGCTCTAACTCCCTGCACGGCTCGGTCTCTGCTGCACTCCTGGACGGACTGCACCGCGCCGGGGTCACCGAGGTGAAGCCGGACAACGTCCGCGTCGCCTTCTATGGGCACCTGTTCCGATCGCCGGGTCCAGCACCAACCAAGGGAGACTTGGCCTACACACATCGTGATGTGACCGAGCCGTTCGAAATCGATCTCCTCCTCCGCTGGTGGGCAGAGGCACATCGCATCGAGCCGGACCGGGTACCACCTCTGGCTGCAACAGAAACCAGTAAGGCGACGACACCGCAGACTGTGCAGCGTGCTCTGTACGCGCTCAGCCGCTCCCGCTTCCTTGCACGCACTGCTGATCGCTTCCTCATCGGCATACTCAAGCAGCTCCGTCTTTATCTCACGACGCCCAATGTCCGTGAGCGCGTGCAAGCGGAGATAGCCGCCGCAGTCACAGCAGACGCCCGTGTGATCGTCGGCCACTCCCTCGGTTCAATTGTCGCCTACGAAGCACTGTGCGCCCATCCAGAGTGGCCGATCCACACTTTCGTCACCCTCGGCTCGCCCTTGGGTATTCCGAACCTCGTCTTCGAACGCTTGTTGCCTGAGCCACAGTTGGGCAGGGGAAGTTGGCCAGGCAACGTAAGAGCCTGGACCAATCTGTGCGATCGACACGACGTCGTCGCCCTCAACAAACGTCTAGCCCCGCTCTTCAACGACGGCGAGAACGTCGTTCGAGATGTCCTCATCGACAACGGTTGGCAGGCCCACGCCATCGAGCCTCATCTCACCGCTGCAGAGACAGGTGAAGCAATCTCCGAGGGTCTGCGGATGGCCCCATGATCCAATTTGGACCAGGCGCGGTGCGGCGTACGCTACTAGTCGGCGGCACAGCACGTTACGACCATCATCCAGAGCTCCCACAAGTGCGCACGGATATGGATGTCGTCAGCAATGTTTTCGCATTGCTCGGCTACGAAACCGGGCACCAACTGTTTGACAAGACATGTGAGGGCTTCCGCTCAGGACTCTCCGGCTGGGCCGGGGCTGAGGACCGGACAGACGATGCTCTGGTTCTTTACTACAGCGGCCATGGGGACCGTGATCACCAACGCCACTACCTGCTGTGCCGGGACAGTCGAAGCGACCGCCTTGCCGGTACCGCCCTGGCCAGCGAGGATGTAGTTCGGATCATCAGCGAGAGCGGGATTCAGCGTCTCTTACTGATAATCGACACTTGTTACGCCGGGCAGGGCAGCGTTGACGCCGCACGTGCACTGGCTAGGGATCTCGGCGTCCGGTTAAGCACGACCCGCGCTGCCGACGAGCACCGGCTCACTGCATTCTCCGTAATCGCGGCCACCCGCTCACATGAACTAGCCGAAGATGGCGCCTTTACGTACGCCCTGCGGACGGCAATCAGTGATCCAGACCTCGGTGGGCACCGCCAGCCCAAGCTCTATCTGGAGCAAGTCGTAGACCGGGTCAACGAAGTCCTCGCCGAGCACAGCCCGTATCAGCATGCCGCTTTGGGAACACTGCCAACTGGTGAAGGCTTCTCCTTTATCCCTAACCCTCGCTACACCCCAGATGTTCCGGACGAGGGGATGGACCTCGCCGAACAACGTACTTGGGTCAGCTCAGAAGGACGCCGACGCCGCGAGGAACTAATCACGCACTTTGAACCCCGCGGCCGCGGCACGGACGCCTACGCAGGGATCACGGGCTCCTACTTCACCGGGCGTCTTGCAGCACTGACTGAACTGACCGACTGGCTGGATAACCGGACGCGACAGCTTGGCCGCTGCTCGCTGGTTACCGGACGAGGCGGGGTAGGCAAATCCTCGCTCCTCGGACGCCTAATACTTCTCGCTGATCCCTTGCTGCGGGCGACGCTGCCAGACATCGATGACAGTACAACGCCGCCCCGGCAGCGCGTGCACGCAGCACTACACGCGCGCCACAAGCTCCTCGAAGACATCACCGCAGGCATTGCCGACGCGGCTGGCCTAGCCGAGACCGATCCGGAACGACTCATTGCCGCGCTCGCCAGCCGAACCGAACCCCTGGTCATTGTCATCGATGCCCTTGATGAGGCTGGGACGGCAACTGGCGATACGGAGCCCCATCGCATTGCTGCAGCCCTGCTTAGTCCGCTCTCCCAACTTCCCTGCGTCCGCCTTCTCGTGGGCGCCCGGCCACATATGCGAGATGCCCTTGGCCGTGCGTTTACCTGCCTGGACCTTGATGAGCCACGCTGGACCGGAGAGCAGGACATCGAAGAATACGCACATCGGCTACTCCTCGCTCCCGACGGCCCAGGCAGCGTCGGCGTCTACACTGCGGCCACGGCGAAACCGGTGGCCTGCGCCATCTCATCACGCGCCAACCGAAACTACCTTGTCGCCCGCCTTATCGCCCGACCACTCGCCCACCGCGCACGGCCGGTCGACGCAAGCGTTCCCGGCTGGGAGGAGGAACTCCCTAGGCTTAGCGCGCTCCCGAACGGTTCAGCGGGCCCCGCATTCCGCTGGGCGCTACACGAACAGTTGCAAGCCCGCGAGGTCCGGGGCCGTGCCCTTCTGACAGCCCTGGCCCACGCAGAGGGCTCCGGACTCCCCGCAGGCGATATCTGGCGCGCAACCGCTTCCGCCTTCACTGGGGACGAGGTCACGGGCCAAGACATCCGATGGATCCTGGACTCGGCAAGTGCACACATCGTCGAAGACCAGGACGTCGGCCCGGATGGCCAGGCACGCTCCGTCTACCGCCTTTATCATGAGTCATACGCAGAAGAACTTCGGGCCGCAATCGGGCCTGACGCAGGCGAACGTATCGCTGCCGCACTATTGGCGACAGTATCGAGCGTCCCTGGGACCCAGTCATACGCGTGGTCCCACGCAGATCCGTACGTGCGTGCGCATCTTGCCAGCCACGCTGCCGGTCACGCGCTGCTCGACGACCTTGTCCTCGATCCGGCCTATTTGCTAGTAGCCGAGCCTTCGGCTCTACACAGGGCACTGCGGCATGTACGAAGTGCCGAGGCGCAGACCGCCCGCGCCGCGTACGAGCGCTGTTCGCCCGTGCTGGCAGACGACGCGGCCACATCGCCAGCAGCCCAACTACGTCTTGCCGCATTACAGTCCGGCGCAGATGCCCTTGCCGAGGCAGTACGACTAGGCTTCTCCGATCTCCCCTGGGACACGCTGTGGGCCGAGGTACCGAGGCGTCCCTTCCCCTTCCGGGCCATCGGCTCATTCACTACCCCCTTGAGGGGCGCCGAGGTCCTGGACGTTTCCGGTACGAAGGTGCTGGCCACAGCTCAAGCTTCGGGTCGGCTCGAGCTATGGGATTTCGACACGGGAGTGCACCTCGGGCAGTTACCTCCTCCGGCCTCATCCCGTGTCCTGGCACTCGCGTCCTGCGCAGAGACACGCGCACCGTGGCTACTCGTCCACTCCGGCCACAGCAACGAGTGGGAGAGCAGTGTCGAGGTGTTCGATGTTCGGACACGTCACCGACTGGGTTTGCCCGTAAAGACCAAAGCAGCACAGTGCGCGCTAGCCGAAGTCGGCGGCACTTGCGTGATCGGACTCATGGCAACCGACGGGAACGTACAACTGATCGACGCAAGCACAGGTTCCGTCCTGGCCCGGCTCACCTCTCGGACGCGAACCTCCAACCTGGCACGCCGTCCGCGTGACTCCGCTACGGCCCTGGTCTCCGGCCTACGCCATCCGCAGCACCTGGCGATGGGGGTGCATGACGGCCGACTGGTCGTGGCCGCGGCTGTAGGGGTGGGAAGGACGACGCCCCGGTTGTCAGGCCGTGCGGAGCTTGCAACCTGGACCGTGGATCCGGGGCAGGGATGGAGGGTCCTCGACGAGCGGCATTTCCGCTTGAAGGGTAGGAACGTGGCGGCGATGGCCGTACGCCGAGGTCGCATCCTCGTGTCGTCGGAGGGCCGGCCTCGGATCACCGGGCGCGCGCAAGTAGTCATCCGACGAGGGAACTTGACGGAATGGTTTTACCGTCGCGGTATGGGACCCTCAGCGCTAGTGATGACGGATGATGATTCATACCGCGTGTGGGCCAAATCCTCATTTGTGAGCGTGACGAATACCGCTGGCAAAGAGACCAACTGGCTCGGCACGGAGTTGTCCGCATCGGCTCAGGTTACGGTGATTCCCTCCGACTCGATACACGCAGATCTTCTGACGTGGCGCACGGAGGGTAGTTCGGTCCACATCAGGGCCCTGCCTCTGGAAATGGAGGAAGGGCCGAGGGAACGCCGATCCGACGCTGTCGACGCCAGCCATGCACATCTGGTCACGGGAGAAATCTCCGGTAAACCCGCCCTGGTGCGATGCGACTCGACCAAGCCACCCTGCCTGGTCGATCCAGCCTCTGGGCAGGTGATCTCAGTCTTCGAGTGCGGGCTCCTGGAAGAGATACGTCTGCAGGACATGGCCTACTGTGGTGCGCCGGGAACGCCGGTCGTCGCATACCGATGGCTACGGCAATGGCGGGCTCTGCACTGGGTTCGGGTCTACGAAGGGAATTCATCCCGCAGCGTCCGCTTGGGTGGCGGCTTCCTCAGACCGGTAATAGAGATGCAAATCACGTCCTTCGACGGACTTCCTCTGCTAATCGGCCTATCCTCCGACAAGCTCACTGCTTGGAACCTCCACGGGGTGCCTGAGGGGCAGGTAGATGTTTCCCGGTGTCTAACACTCAGGGCACTGGCCTTGGAAGGGAACACACTGCTCTCGGTGGTGGATATCAAAGAGCGGGCCATCAGAATCTTCAGACTGCCAGACTTCGATCAGCTCACAAGATTCCAATTCAGCTCCACCGATCACCCCGGCGTTCCTCTCGCGGCAAATCCTTACGACTGGTCGTACGCCCACGACCTGGCGCTGTGGAACGGATCACCAGTCGCCGGATGGGTGGACCAGGCCGGCTGGATCAACGTCCACTCCATCCTGGATGATTCGCTTGAGTGGAGTTGGAAGCTGCCGCAGACTCAACAGGTCACCCACCTCACGCTCACAACAGTCGAAAAGCGCGGTGCCGCGATCGTATGCACGACCGATGGCACTATCTTGTTGGTGGAGGCAGGCTCAGAACATCTGCTGTGCCAAGTACATCTCGGCATGGCGATCCGAAGGATCACAGTCATTAGCGAAGGCGTGGTGGGGTTCATCACGGACGGTGGCTTGTTTTGCCTTCGTCTCACGTCAAACTCATCAACTACTGACCAGCAACAGGCCGCGGGAGCAAGCCCGTAGATCAGCGACAGGAGAGGTACTCTCCAACCGGCGGCACTTTCTGGCAAGGACTTCCGCGAAGGCGAGGAACTTGCGCCGAGCAGGGCCCTGGCCGCCAACATACTGACTTGAGACACGAGCCCTGGCCGCAGGCTCTCTGCAAGAGCAGCAGTCTGCGCGGGCACATCCAGGGCACATGAGCCTGGGAAACGGCGTTGACCTGTGAGAACTACCGAGAGGAGATTTCCCAGCTCAACGCACATTTCCTTGCGAATCCCCAGGTCAGCACCCTCCCGCCCCCAATCGCTGCACGAGTGGCAGGGAACGGTCCAGAGCAACCCGGCAGCAAGCATCCTCTCCACCCCCATGTGGGTGGCGATGCATGGGCAGACGGCCCGACACGAGGTGTCACCGAGGGGAATGGCGCACGAGGCTGTGTGGCGCTGACCAGGGACAGCGTTCACTTCCCGTGCCACTCATCACGCAGTCGGCGCATCGCAGCAATGGCGCGTACGGCCTTATCGACAAGCGCCGGAACTTGATCGAGGACATACCCCAGCACGAGGACACACCCACCGAGCGCAGCAACCGTAGCGGTTGCCCAACCGACCGTCTCCATCCGACCCGTCTCGCCTTCTATTAAGAAGGTGGTCGGTTCGGAGGCGTGGCAGGCTCAGACCGACCACCTGAATGGTGGTCTGGTCGAGAGCCCAGGCCCGCACGCCGCTTCTCGGTGCTGTATTCGAGTCTCTGACGTCTTGAAGGTCGCGCACCGCGTGGCCCGGGTACCGCCCTTCACGGCTCCCCGGTGGTGTGTCGGACCGACCGGAGCTACCGCCCCTCCCATGTTCGTTGTAGTGCTCGACCTCTGCAGGTCAAAACTCGTTGCGTTATTGCTTCGTGACCAAGTACTGGCAGAACCTCGCGGAGTGCCGGGAAACGTCACCGCCGGCACAAGGTCAGCGAGCCGACCCCCCGCTCCGCCGGCTACTCGGCGTAGACGTCGAGCGCGCGCCGAGGTCTACCGCATCCTCCTCTAGAGCGGCCCCGCCATGCCCGACCCGATTGCAGGCTGACCCCGTACCGTCAGATCGGTACCCACGCGGAACGGATCCAGCACACATGGGGACGAGAAGCCCCGTGAAAACATGAGAACTACGGAGGGGTATTTTCCCAGACCAGACGCACCACACTCGATGTCTCCGCAGGTCACAGCCCCGCCCAGGGAAAACTCCTAAAGCGGGTGTCGCAGGTTCGAATCCTGCCGGGGGCACCAGGGCAAAGGCCCCGGACCGATCATGGTCCGGGGCCTTTGACATCTACTTCTGACATCAACGCGGGCGATCACCCACGATCAGGACGCCGCTTCCTGAGCAGTCGGTCCATGTGGCTCATCGCGCTGGGTGTCCTGGACAACGTGGGTGTACACGTCCATGGTGATGCTGATCTGGGAGTGCCCGAGGATCTCCATCACGACGCGAGGTGCGACCCCGGCCGCGGTGAAGAGGGTGGCCGTGCCGTGCCGGGCGTCGTACAGACGAATGACACGGAGGCCTGCGGACTGGGCGACACGGGTGAAGGAACGGTAGACGTTCCGCGGCTCGACCGGGCGACCGGTTCTGGTCGTGAAGACGTAGCCGGAGTCCTGCCACCTCTCCCCCGCTTTGGCGCGAGTCGCCGCCTGCCGCATCCTCTGCCAGCGCAGCGGCGCGATGCAGAGGGCAGGCAGCGGGACGGCACGGCCGCGCACCACTTCCCGTTCAACGCGAAAACGGGAGTCGGCGGCGTCGAGCGCCTGCAGACCGACCGCGTAGTTCCTCATGGCGGGCCAGTGACGCCGCTCCGCCACCAGGTCCAGCGCCGTCGTGGCGTCCTGTACGACGACGATCCCAAGAGCCGCCGTCGCCGGCGCTGGCAGGTCACCTCGTGGCCATCGACGAAGCCCGACCGTCGGTTAGGTCCCGGACGAGTCTCCAGGCCGCCCCCAGACAGGCCGGGGATGAAGCCAATCCCTTCAGAGCTGGAACCCCCGGAAGCCGACCGCGCGCGTGAAACCATAGGCGCAGGCACTGACACGGACCTGCCGACCATCATCCGCAGCCAGTCGGGCCGCATCACAACCGCACCAGTTCGAGCGAGGAACGGCCGTCGCAGCTTGCTCTGGTCGGCGGCACCAGCAGCGTGGCTGAGGCCGATGGCGGTGCAGCGATACGAGGCCCAGGCCTCCACCAACAGACCTGGAAACCCTGCGTCATAAGCCGTCAGGTGAGAGCGCCGGAACGCCATGTGCGCCAGACATGTCGGGTGTTCGGTATCTCGGGGTGGTCGAGGAGCCACAGCACGTAGCTTGCGTGAAGCTGTGCCGCAGGGTTTTCCGAGTGCTGTGCCTTGTGGAGCCTGCCGCGCAGCTCGTCGCCGTCCACTGCTCGGGCCACACGCACGTATTCACGGTCCTTGCATCGGTAGGTCCGCTGGACTGCCAGGTCGACCAAGTCTACAAGTTTCGCTCTCAGTTGTTGGTCGTGGTCGGTGGCGGCCAGATCACGGATCAGCGCTTGTTTCGCGCCCCATGCCTTGGCGTGCTCCGTCCACTCCCGTGGATAGCGCGCCTCCCACTCCAGGAAGAGCAGCGCGAGGGGCAACCGCGGCCACGTACTGATTTGCCCGTAGGCGTACTCGCTCCCGCTCCACAGCGCTCCCGGAAAACAGCGGCCGCCGGCCCTGCGGTAAGTCCGCATCCTGGTCCTGAACAACAGCCTGGGGAACGGGCCTTCGTGACACCGGGCAAACGCGGCCTCGGCCTCCGTGCGCGCTCTGGCGTGGTGGTCGAGGGCGGCGGCGCGCTCAGCGGGGTCCGGTGATACCAGGCCGTAAGCCCACGCCAAATCCTCGACCCACTCGTGGTTGTCGTCGATGCCCAAGCCTGTCACTTCTGCCACAGAAGAGATCATCTCGTGAGGGGTACGCGACCACTACTCCTTATGCTCGGCACCAGTCACGGGAGTGCCGCTTCGGCGGCAAAGTGTCCACACCCGCTGGAACCCCTCGGCCGAGATGGTCTCCAGCGGTGCCTCTTCGAGGTCGAGCGCTTGGTCGGTCAGGAAGCCGTGCTCGTCCTCCATGTACTCCCAGTCGTACCGGAGGAGTTGGCCGACTGAAGTCAGCTCGGCTTGCTTGACGGCGATCAACTCGCCGCGGTCGGATACGGCCTCGAAGTACCACAGGCCGCCGTCCTCGTCAGCGCCGCGGAAGTGGTGCCGCACGGTGGCGTTCTCGTCGAGTGCTCGGTAGTACGCCACGGTCTCTGCTCTGATGCGCTCCAGGTCGGCCACGAGGTCATCGTGCCCGGGGAGAGCCGATTCCGACCAGTTGCGTTCTTGAGGTCGGTCGCCGTCGCCGCGCCAACTGGGCCGCACAACCGCGCATTTCAGTCGGCTCGGCCCTTCGGGCCGATCTACTCTTGCCCCATGCCGTCCGGGAAGACCTCGTTCGTCTGCCTGCCCTGCCGGGCCTCGTACAAGCAGCCCCACCCCGGCCGCTATGACCACGAGCGGGTCTGTCCACGCTGCGCGGAACCGCTGATCCACGTCGGCTCCGCCTTCGCGGCGCCCAAGAGGCGGGACACCTCCGCCTGGCGCACGCTCTCCGTGCTGCTGCATGCCGGAGTTCGCTTCCACAAGAGCTGTTGCGGCGGCCCCGGTTACCGCCCTCGCACCCTCAGAGAGGTGCGCGAGCGGATGAACTACGCCCGGACCACCGGGGAACCGATCGCCCAGGCGCTGGTGCTCCACGAACTGCCCCAGCGGCCCAGTGGACCAGCGGCTTCGTATGACCGATCCGGCTGACGTACTGCCTGCTGCCTGTCGTCCTCCAATACGTCCTCACTCTGCCTGGCCAGAGGCACCGCAGAGGAGACTCCACAGCGGCGTCGAGTTGATTCGTCCATCGAACTGAGTCGGGTCGGCGGCGCAGCCCAGCCCTGTGCGACGGCAGGGCTCGGTTCCTCTCCCGGTGACGCCACGAACAGGTGACCGCCTCCCCGAAACGCACCCCAGACGTCACAACGCGCACTACGGTCAGCGCAGTCAACACGTCTGGGGGGACAATATGACCAATCCGTACACCGTGCCGCCGCAGCCGCCCGCCGCCGGCGCCACCGCCCCGAAGTGGGCGCGCAAGCGGTACGTGCTTCCGGCCATCGGGCTCGCCTTCTTCCTCGGTGCCGGTGTCGGCGCCGGCGGGAAGGACAGCGGGAACGACGCCAAGGCCGTGGCCGAGAAGGTTCAGCCGACCGCCACGGTCACCGCGACAGCGACGGCGACAGCCACGGCGACGGAGACCGCCGCCGACCCCGTACCGACCGTGACGGCGACGAAGACGGTCACGGTGAAGGTGACCGTCACCGCGAAGGCGGCCGACTCGGGGTCGGGACACGGCGGCAGTTCGTCCGGCGGGACGTCCGGGGGCGGCGGCTCCAGCTCCTCAGGAGGGTCCGACACCTCCGGGAACGGTGCCACCGCTCGGTGCAACGACGGCACCTACTCCTACGCCGCCCACCACCAAGGCGCCTGCTCGCACCACGGAGGCGTTGCCGTCTTCTACCGGTAGCCGACCGGACACACCGTCGTACGGATCACGCCAACGTCCGCCTTTGGGGCGGCAGTTCATCTGCCGTTGCCGTGAACACCTTGTGTTGGTGACATGTCCGCATCATCATGGCGTCCACGGAATCCATCTACCCGCATAGATCCTCTGCGGGACCGGCCATCCGTCCGTTTTCCCCTATTCCCCCCACTCCGACCTGGAGGATCGATCCTCGTGAGACCCAGACACGGCCGTCGGCGCGGCACCCTCACCGTCACCGCGGCCACCCTGGTCACCCTCTGTGCGGCCCAGACCCTGACCGCCGCGGCCTCGGCCTCCGCGGCGCCGGTCACCGACCGGGCGACGGTCTCGGCGCACGCGCACTCCGCCACCGCGTCCGCCGTCACCGCGGCCCAGGACCGGGCGGCGCGGGACATCGCGCGCTCGCTCGGCGACGGGGCCTGGAGCACGCGGCTGCGCACGGACGCGCTGAAGTCGTCCGAGGTGTCCGTCACCGAGCGCGCGAGCGGTCAGCTCAAGTCCCAGCTCACCGCCGCGGACCAGGACATCGCCAAGGCCAAGGGCCTCGGCACGAAGACCGGCCCGTTGCTGCGGCTGCGCCTCGGGGACCGCTCGATGCGGTCCGCGCTGTCGGCCGGTACGGCCCCCTGGGTCGCCGCGGCCGTCTCGGACGACGACGTCACCAGCGTCACCGCCTACGACAGCCAGGGCCGCGCCCACCGCCTGGACGCCCGCAAGGCTCCGACGCGGCCGGTGTACGTCGTCGACGTCGACAGCTCCAAGGCGCTGGCGGCCGGTCTGGACGTCCTGCGCGAGGAACTGGTGAAGGAGGGCGTGCAGTCCGCGGCGCCCGGCACCGTGAACACCACGGCGAGCGCGGCCCCGAAGGCCGCCGCGGCCACCGACGGCTACTGGACCACGAAGATCACCGCGGTCGAGCTGTCCGACGACGAGGAGCCCTGGATCAAGGGCGCCGCCGAGATCTACACCCTGGTCAGCGGCTTCGGCCAGGACGGCAAGGTCCGCGTCGACCCCGTGGACATGCCGTATCTCGACTACGAGGGCACGGTCTACCGGCCCAACCAGATCCTGGTCAACTGGTCGAACTACAAGTACAACCTGGCCGACGCCGTGATGATGGAGGAGGACGGCAGCACCAACTACCGTGACCTCGCCAAGGCGATCGCCGCGGTCCTGCTCACCGTCACCGACCAGGGCACCTACATCCCGCTGGTGAACGCGATCCTGGACGCCATACCGAACGACTGGTGGACCGACGACCCCGACTACGTGGATTCCTGGTACACCCTGGCCCAGAACAACAACGGCACGTACTACGGTGCCCGCGGCAACGGGTGGATGACCGTCGAGCCGTACTTCGTCCAGCAGTTCTGACGCACGAGGACCGAACCGGGCCTGCGGGACGGATGGTCCCGCAGGCCCGTTCGTATGCGTACGACCGTGTACGACGGTGAGGTCCCTCTCCGGCTCACGCCCCTGTCACGTAAGGTCGCCCGACCGGGTCTCGGTACGTGCCCGGACCGCCGATCGGAACCGAACACCTGGGGCGTGAAGATGGCCGCGCAGTCCTACCTCACCGAACTCTTCTCGCTGGAGGGCCGCGTCGCGCTGGTGACCGGAGGGAGTTCGGGGATCGGCCGGGGCATCACCGGAGCCCTCGCTCGCGCCGGGGCGCGGGTGGTGGTCGTGGCGCGCCGGGAGGAAGAACTTGCCGCGACCGTCGCGGAGTTGACCGTCGACGGCTGCCAAGCCGCCTGGGTCAGCGGTGACTTGAGTACCCGCAGTGGCGTACGGGCCGCTGCCGACGAAGCCGCCGCCGTGTTCGGCGAGCCGGACATCCTCGTCAACTCCGCCGGGATCAACCTGCGTCCGCCCTTGGGCGAGCTGACGGACGAGGAGTGGGACACCACCCTGGCCCTGAACCTGGAGGCCCCCTATCTGCTCGGGCAGCGCTTCGGGCCGGGCATGGCCGAGCGGGGCTTCGGGCGGATCATCCACATCTCCTCGCAGCAGGCGCACCGCGCCTTCGTGCAGAGCGGTGCGTACGGCGTGTCCAAGGGCGCCCTCGAGTCGCTGGCCCGCTCGCAGGCGGAGGCGTGGTCCCCGTACGGCGTCACCTGCAACACCCTGGTCCCGGGCTTCGTGATGACCCCGCTGAACCAGCGGCTGTCCGCCGATCCGGACAGGGTCGCCGCGCTCGCCGCGCGCACGCTGGTCGGGCGCAACGGCCTCGCGGAGGACTTCGCGGGCGCGGCGGTGTTCCTGGCGAGCCGCGCGTCCGCGTATGTCACCGGCCAGTCGATCTTCGTCGACGGCGGGTTCTCGGTGCACTGACGGGGGGCGCCCCACCTCTCGTACGGTTCTCGTACGCCTTTGCCTTCTCTTTACAACCCGCCCCGCCGCTGCCTCGTCTCTCCGCTCGATTCGTACCTCAGCCCGCCGCCCCGGCGGGCCGACGAAAGAGAGCGACCGATGCGCCGAACCGTCCTCAGTGCCGCGGCACTTGCCTGCACCGCCGTGCTGGCGGCCACCGTGCCCGCGTTCGCCGACACGGCGACCCCGTCCCCCGTGGCCTCCGCCCCGTCGCACACCGCCACCCCCAGCCCCGTGCCGAGCAGCCCCGGCTCCACGCAGCCCAAGCCCATGCCCTCCGTCAGCGCGGTCCCCTCGGCCAAGCCGGCCGTGCCCGCGGACAAGGGCCAGGTCTCCGTCGTACCGAAGGGCGCGCCCGACACCGGAGTGGCGGAGGAGTCCTCCGGCTCCGGCTCCCAGGGCGCGCTGATCGGCGGAGGCGCCGCCGCGGTGCTCGCCGCGGGCGGCGCGGTGTTCATCGTGCGTCGCCGGCGGGCGACCGGGGCATGACCCTGTTCTCCCGGCGCGCCCTCGCCGCCTCGGTGCTGGCCTCACTGCTGCTGGTGGGCTGCGGCGGCCCCGGCGACCACGGGTCCGGGGCCGCGAAGGACCACCGGACCACGGTCGCGAACTCCCCCCGTACGTCGGGGGATTCGTCCGGCCCCGCGCACACGGCGCACGCCCTGCGGCATTCGGCCCCGGTCAGGCTGCGGATCCCGGCCATCGGAGTCGACACCCCGGTCATGCGGCTGGGTCTCGAGGCGGACGGCAGTGTGCAGGTGCCCCCGATCGCGGCGGACGACCAGGCGGGCTGGTACGGCCACTCGCCGACCCCCGGTCAGGTCGGTCCGTCGGTCATCCTCGGCCATGCCACGGTCGGCGCCTACGGCGACGGGGTCTTCCGTGACCTCGCGCGGCTGCACCAGGGAGAGCGGATCGTGAC
Organism: Streptomyces sp. NPDC104371; assembly: GCF_055583785.1. Taxonomy (NCBI): domain Bacteria; kingdom Bacillati; phylum Actinomycetota; class Actinomycetes; order Kitasatosporales; family Streptomycetaceae; genus Streptomyces; species Streptomyces sp. NPDC104371. Next base: position 258,805 of record NZ_JBVJNF010000010.1, on the reverse strand, counting down.
GCGTCTGGAGAACGGCTCGGAGGCCGAGTTCACCGTCAGCTCCGTACGGACGGTCGCCAAGGCGACCTTCCCGACGGACGCCGTCTACGGGGACGTGGACCGGCCGGAGCTGCGGCTCATCACGTGTGGCGGGCCCCGGACCGGCGACGGCTACCGGGACAACGTGATCGTCTTCGCCACGCTGAGTTCCACCAGCCCCTGACCCGTCCCGGATCCCGGGCCGGTGGAACCCTCTTCCGCCGGCCCGGGGTCCTTCCCCACGAGTGCCCTCACGACCATGGAGTGCGTTGAAACGGTCCCGTGACAAGGCAGCGTCCGAGTTGTTCGCCGCCCTCTACCCGAGCCTGGCCGGCTGGTGCCGCCGTCTCGTCGACGACGACGAGACAGCCCACGAGGTGGCCTCGGAGGCCTTCACCCGGCTGTGGGCCCGCTGGACCTCCGTGGAGGAGCCCCGCGGCTTCCTCTACGTCACCGCGGCCAACCTCGTCCGGGACCACTGGCGCAAGCTGGAGCGCGAGCGCAGGGCCCTGCGCCGCGTCACCACGGAAGCGGCCGTCCGCCCGCACACCGAGCAGGCCGACCCGTCGGTCCGGCTGCTCGTGCAGTCGCTGCCGGAACGACTGCGTGTGCCGATCCTGTTGCACTACTACGCTGACATGCCGATCCGGGAGGTGTCCGCGCTGACCGGGCGCAAGGAAGGAACCGTCAAGGCCGACCTCCACGCGGCCCGTGAACTGCTCCGCGTCCACCTGAGGAGAAGCCTTGAGCACACGCTTTGACGACGACCCGGAGTTCGCGTCGGACGACCCCCTCGTGCTGCTCCTGCGGTCCTCACCCGAATCCGAGTACCTCGGGCCGCCCCCCGGCCGCTACGAGGAGATCCGCCGCGCCGCGAGCAGGCGTCGGCTGCGACGTGCCGCGACCGGGGCGGGCCTGACCGGCGCGGTCGCCGTCCTCGTCGCGTTGCCCTTCTACCTGACGGCGCCCTCGGCGCCCCCGTCCCCGGCGGTCCCCCTCGCCCCGCCGCCCGCGAGCAGTCCGGCCAAGCCCGCCGACCCGTCGGCGACGCCCGTACCGGTCGCCTCGTACCCCGCGAGCAAGCCCGCGCCCCGCGGGTCCGCCACCCCCAGCACCCCGTCGGAGCCCACCGTCGGGTCGCCGCAGATGTCGACGCCGTCGCGGAGCGGGGTGCCGACCCCCACGGCATCGAGCCCGAGCGAACCGTAGGGCTCAGACGCGGGACACGGTTCCGCAGCCCTTCGAGCGGTCGGCGCCGATGTCCTGGCTGCGGTCGTACGGATCCGTCGTCGGGCCGGTCGGATCCGCGCCCGCGGGGTGGGACGACGCGAACTGCGGGTGCAGGTAACCGTCGTAGACGTCGCAGGCCGAGTTGCCGATGTCCAGGTCGTAGCGCAGGACGGAGATCTTCCCCGGGGTGACCCGGTACCGCGACGGGTCGGTGAGTTCCACGTCGAGCACGCGCCGCACGACGGTGCGGGTCACCTCCTTCGCGTCCCGGTCCGCGCCGACGACCGGGTAGACGAAGGTGTAGTCGGCGTGCACGGTGACGGCGGCGTCCCGGCCCTTCTCGAACGTGACGCGGCCCCGGGTCTTGACCACGTCACCGGCCAGGCGCACCTCGGCCGGGTCGAAGCGGCTGAACATCCCCAGTGGATCGTGGCCCTTGTCCGGCTTGCGCAGGGCGGTGTCCAGGTGCGTGAGCAGGTCCTTCTGCCGGGGCTCGATCAGGTCGAGCGCGTCGGTGGGGCGCTTGCCGCGCAGGGTGGCCGGGTTCAGGTTCGCCTCGATCAGGAGTGTCCTGGTCTGCCGCAGCGCCTGTTCCACCTGCTTCGCCGACACCGAGCCGACCGGGGTCGCCTTCGGCAGGACGATCCCGGCCTCCCCGTCGGCCCAGCGCGCGGCCGGGGAACCGGCGAACGGCCGTGCCAGGGTGGGGACTCCGGGATCGGACGTGGGCGGAGCGGTCGGGGCCGCGGTCTCCTCCGGCAGCGGTGCCGCGACGGCCTCCCGGTCCCCCGAGCCGAAGAGATCACCGGGCAGCAGCGACGGCTTCAGCGCCACGACGGCCACCGCGAGCGCGACGGGCACGCCGAGGAGCGCCCACCGCCGCCGACGCCGGGCCGACCGCCCGTTCATCTGCTGCCAGGCAGGCCCCGTACGCCAGCCCGCGGGCAGTTCGCCCCGCGCCTCCTGCTCCCGCAGTCGCCCGGTGACCGTACGGGCCCGCGCGGACGGCTCCTTGGGCGCCGAGGAGCGGATGTCCCGCTCGCTGTCCCTGGCGAACTTCTCCCAGATGTCATCGGGCAGGGAGGAGGGCTCGGATCCCTTCCCGGAACCGGGTACAGGCTCCTCGGACGGCTTGTCGGCCACGGCGCGTACGTCTCCTGTCGACTCGATCGATGACAGCAGAGCGTACGACACCCGTACGACAGTCCTACCGGTCATTCTCCGCACCCCGGACGGCTCAACTCTCCTCGGCCACCAGGTGCTTGCCGGGTGCCGTGTCCAGCTCTCGGCGCCGTCCCGGCAGGGCCAGCGCCAGGGTCGCCGCGAGCGAGGCCGCCGCCATCACCGTGATCGCCGCGCCGGGCGTGGTCAGTTGGGCCACACCACCCGCAAGCGCCGCGCTCACGCCCTGCATCGTGAGCATGCCGGACGAGTGCAACCCGAGGGCGTGACCGCTCAGTTCCTCCGGGGTCAGCCGCATCAGGTTCTCCTGCTGGATCAGGCTCGCGGCGAAGCCCACCGAGGCCAGCGCCGCACAGGCCGCCGCCACGGACACCGAGGGGCGCAGGGCGAACACCAGGTACGGGGCAGCCAGCAGCACCAGGAACGGGATGCCGAGGCGGCGGCGCAGAGCGGGCGGCAGCAGACGGCCCGTCGTGACGTCCCCGACGAACATCCCCAACGCCGCGCACGCGAACAGCGCCCCGGCCCGGTCGGGCGCGTAGGAGACGAACAGCGACTCACAGCCGACCACCAGGCCGTTGGGCACCCACAGCAGCAGATACGTCGTACGGCGCGACGGGGACGACCACAGCAGCGCGTTGGTGCGCCAGGTCCGCGCGATCGACGGGCGGCCCGCGGCACGGGGAGCGCGCCGGGTCAGGCCGAGCCGACTGACGAGCGCCGCCCCGAGGTAGAGCACCGCGGCCACGCCGAGCGTGGTGCGCGGCGACAGCGCCGCCACCAGGACGCCACCCGTCGCGTACCCGATGATCTGCGCGATCCCGCTGACCATGTTGAACACCGAACGGCCCAGCAGATAGCCGTCCTTGGACAGGATCTCGGTCAGCAGCCCCCAACGGACCCCGCCGCCGAGCGACTGGACCAGGCCGAGGAGCAGCAGCAGCGCGAAGACCCACCCGATCGGCAGGCCCGGCATCGCCATCAGCGCCGTACCGGCCGCGAACGCGCACGCGATGCCCGTCATGGTCGCGCGCGGCGGCAGCCGGTCCGCGGCCGACAGCAGCGTGGTCGCGCCCACGACCTGGGCCAGTTGCGGCCCGAACATGCTGATCGCGGAGAGCAGGGGCGAGTCGGTGGCCCGGTACACCAGCGTGCCGAGGGCCAAGCCACCGAGGGTCATCGCGGCGGTCTGGAGCGAGGTGGACAGGAAGAGCGGGGTGAACTCCCGGGTGCGGAAGAGATCGGAGTAGCTGCGCATGGGCGGAGTCTGAGCAGGTCGTGACGGCGGTCGTTACTGTTTCGCGCACACGCGAAACATCGAGGGGAGGAGCGTACGGCGCCATGGGTCTCTGGTACGTCAACGCCGACACCCTCGCCGGGAGCCGGTTCCGGATCTCACCGCTCGCCGAGGTCTTCGCGAGCCTGCAACTGCTGCACCGGGGCACCGCCTCCCACCCGGGGGAGCGTGCCTGGCTGACCATGCATCTGCCCGCCTACCAACGGAAGTTGGCCGCCGATCCGGTGACCGCGCTGCTGGTGCGCTGCGGTCTCGGACCGGAGTGGATCGCGGACTTCCTCACGCCCACCCCGAGGCGCGGGGAGGGCTTCGAGGAGGCCGTGGCCCGCGTGCGGACGACGCCTCCCGCCGAGGCCCGCGGCCAGGTCACCGTCGCCCTGCGCGGACCGCTCCCCGCCCGCCTGGACCGCGACGACCTGCCCGAACGCGCCGCCGAGCTGTTCACCTGGGTGTGGACGCGGACCGTACAGCCCTCCTGGGACCGGCGGCGGCTCGTCCTGGAGGCCGATGTGGTCGCACGGTCCGCCCAGTGGAGCCACGGCGGCTGGGCCGCCGCGGTGGACGCCCTGCGGCCGGGCCGCACCCGCTGGCTCGGCGACAACCGGCTCCAGGTCAACCTCCACGAGTATCCGCCGCGCGAGATCTCCGGCGCCGAACTGGTCTTCGTGCCGGTCACCCCGCAGACCGGCTGGGTGTCCTGGGAGGAGCCCGACCGGTACGCCGTCATCTACCCGTGCGCGGGCGTCCTGGCCCAGGGGCCGCGCGACGCGGTGCCCGCGAGCCTCGGCGCGCTGCTCGGACCGGCGCGCGCCGGAGTCCTCGTACTGCTCGACTCCCCCATGAGCACGAGCCAGTTGGTCGCGGTGACCGGGCAGGGGCTCGGCTCGGTCGGCCGACATCTGCGGGTGCTGCTGGACGCGCGGCTGGTGGAGCGGCGGCGGGCGGGGCGCTCGGTGCTGTACTCCCGCACGGCCGCCGGGGAGGTCCTCGTCACGGCGCAGCGGGGCTGACGGCTGTCCTCGTCAGTGCAGCTCGGGCGGGCAGGGCGTGCCCCGCGGGAACTGGTACGGCGCGCCCAGCCGGTAGGTGCCCGGTCGCGGAGCGAGCAGTTCCGTCCACTTGTCGCCCGCGGCGTCCTCGGGCGCCTCCCGGACACAGCCGTTGAGGTTGTCGTACGTCTTCGGCGCGCCCTCCGCGCGGTGCTTGGACTTCTCGGTCTCGCGCGGCGGCTTGACGCCGTTGCCCTCCTCGTCGACCAGGCCCAGCCAGGGCGAGTACGGGACGCGGATGAGGACCCGGCCCGCCTTCGTCACCCGCATCGTCAGCTCGCCCTGCTCGGCCCGGTCGACCACCGCGGGGGGATCCGCCATGGGGGTCGGGTCGGTCACGGCGAAGAGCTGGAAGGTCGCGTCGCCCCAGATCTGCTGGAGATACGGCATGCCCCGCTGGACGAGCGCGCGCTCGCGCTGGCCGCCGGTCGGGTCCGGCTCTCCCTTCGGCAGCACCACGAAGTGCACCGACCAGCGTTGCAGCCAGTCGTGGTAGTTCGCGGAGTTGAGCGTGTCGTCGTAGAAGAGCGGGTTGCGCTTCATGTCGGCCTGCCGGTTCCAGCCGCGGGCCAGGTTGACGTACGGGGCCAGCGCCGACGCCTCGCGGTGCGAGCGTGCCGGGACGACCTCCACGCGGCCCTTCTCCGCGCCTGCCGACTGGAGCTGGTTCACCAGCGGGGCGATCTCGCGGGCCCAGGACGCCGCCGGGGCCGTGTGGACGATGTCGTCGACCGTCTTGACGCCGATCCATGCGCCGAAGCCGACGCAGGCGATGACGAGGGCGTACCACTTACGGCTGCGCGGCACCGTGAACGGCAGGGCCGCGACCAGCGCCACACCCGCGAACAGCATCGCGAGCCGGGTGATGTTCGAGCCGATCTGTGAGCTGATCAGCCAGACCAGGAGCACGGAGATCGCGTAGACCGCCGAGGTGATGCGTACCGTCTTCCATTCCTTGGGGACCAGGAAGTAGACGAAGACGGCGTAGATGACGGGCAGGCTCGCGGAGCCCGGCCCCATCGGCTGCGTTCCGGAGAACGGGAACAGCCAGGCCGACAGCGCGACCACCACGGACGGCGCGAGGCCGAGGGCCCATGCGCCCGGCCGGCGCTTCTGGAGGAACAGCGCCACCGCGACCAGGCCGACGAACAGGCCCGCGACCGGGGACGCCATCGTGGCGAGCGCGGCCAGCGGCGCGGCGCACAGCGCCTTCGCCCAGCGCTTGTAGCGCCAGCGGTGGGGCCAGCAGAAGACGCACGCGGTCGCGCCCAGCGCGAACGCCATGCCGAGCCCGAAGGTCACCCGCCCCGATATGGCGTTGCAGACCAGCCCGAACACCCCGGCGAGCGCCGGCCACCACGGCTCGCGGACCGCGCGACTGCGGATGAGGACGAGTGTGAGGAGTCCGGCCGAGACGGTCCCGGCGATCATCATCGTCGTACGGACGCCGAGCACGGACATCAGATACGGCGAGACCACGCTGTACGACACGGGGTGCATGCCCCCGTACCAGGCGAGGTTGTACGCCGAGTCCGGGTGGCGGCCGACGAACTCCGCCCACGCGTCCTGCGCCGCGAGGTCGCCGCCGCTGTTCGCGAACGTGAAGAACCAGACGAGGTGCAGCACCCCGGCGAGGGCCGTGATCGTCAGGACGGGGTGCCTGCGGGCGAGGTCCGCGCCACGGGAGGACCGCAGCCTGGCGAGCAGGGTGCGCGGGACGGACTCGCCGGTCGGCGCGCCATGCGGTATTCGCAAGGCCGAGGCCTCGTCCGTACGGCGGCCCGGTTCGGCGTCGTCGGCGTGTGTCGGCTCCGCTGTCGCCACTTGAGGCACTCCCCGTGTCCTGTCCCGCGTGACGGCCGCTTCCCGTCCGCCCCCGCTTCACGGCCGCGTTTCAGCGACTGTCGACCTGTCCGATTCGTGACGCTAGCACGCACCTCGCCGCGGGTGTTCCCGGGTGGGGATCCCGCGGCGAGGGACTGACCGTGTGCTTGCGGCGGCGGTTCAGCCGATCCGGGTCAGCTTGTCCGCGAAGCCGGGCTCCGCCAGGTCCGCCTGAAGGGCGACCGGGACCTTCACCGCGCCGTCGGAGCTGCCGTCGCCGACGGTGAGCGTGCCCACCGTGGTACCGGCCTTCGCGGTGTGCGGTACGTCCTTGGCGTTGAAGGACAGCTTCACCTGGAGCCCGGACCAGCCGACCGCGGTGACGTCCTGCGTGACCACGACCGGGGTGTGCCCGCCGAGCTGATCGTCGACGTACCCGACGACGTCACCCTTCTTCAGGATCTTCGCGGAGGTCGGCGCCTCCTTGGCTGCGACCAGCGCCGTCTTGCTGACCGCGTTGACCGTGGCGAGGATCTCTCGCTTGTGCTGGCCGAGGATCGCACCGACGATGGTCACCGTCCGGCCGTCGACCTGCTTGTGAGCGGCGAAGAGCAGGTTGCCGCCGGCCGCGGTGGTGGAGCCGGTCTTCAGACCGATCGCGCCGACGGTGTAGGGCAACTCGTTGTAGTTGTTCCAGTACTTCCCGGACGGATCTGTCCAACTCGCCACACTGGTGATGGCCACCATGGCCGGGATCCGCATGGCCGCGGAACCGAGCTTCACCTGGTCCTCGGCAGTGGAGACCGTGGACTTGGTCAGGCCGGACGGGTCCGTGTACGTCGTGTTGGTCATGCCCAGTTCCTTGGCGGTGTCGTTCATCTTCTTGACGAACGCCTCCGAGGAACCCGCGTCCCAGCGCGCCAGCAGTCGCGCGATGTTGTTCGCGGAGGGGATCATGACGGCGGACAGGGCCTGCTTCTCGGTGAGGAAGTCGCCCTCCTTGACGGTGTTGAGCGTGGACTCGTCACCGGTGACGTCGTAGCCGGCCTCCTTGGCCGCCGTCGCGTCGATCTTGATCTTGGGGCCTTCCTGGCCCGGCTTCAGCGGGTGGTCCCTGAGGATGATGTACGCCGTCATGGTCTTGGTGACCGAGGCGATGGGCACCGGCTTCTGCTCACCGAAGTGGTCCATCGTGCCGATGCCGTCGACGTCCATCCAGCCCTGACCCTCGCTCGGCCAGGGCAGCTTCAGCTTGTCGCCCTCGAAGGTGTAGCTGTCCTTGGCGGTGAGCGCGAGCGTCGGGGTCGGCAGCGGGCGTACGGCCTGTGCGATCGCGAAGATGATCGCCAGCAGGATGACGAGCGGCGTCCAGATCTTGAACCGGCGCGCTATGGTCCGCACCGGAGTCTCCGGCGGCGGCGGGGTGTTGGTCAGCTCGGCGAGCAGATCCATCGGCGGCTTCGGCGGAAGCGGCTGCTGGGTGGTGCGCTCGGGGCCGACCTGGGGCAGCGCGGTGGTCGCCTCGGCGGTACCGGCGGCGGGCTTCGGCTTGGCCGGGGCCTGCTCGTCCAGGGACTTCAGCGCGACGAACTTGCTCGTGCGTTCGGCGCCGGAGGTCGCGTCGGAGGCGGGCTCGCCGGGCTTCGGCTTGTCGTCGTGCCCCTCCGCCTCGGAAGCCTTGCCCTCGGCGGGCTTGGCGGCCCATGCCGGACCGGGCTTGCGCGCGGGCCTGTCGGTCCCGCCCGCGGCAGCGGAACCCTCGGACGGCTTGGCGTCGGGCCGCTTGAGCATGGTCGTGGGCTGATCCACGACCGGCTTCCGGACCTTGAAGATCGCGGTGGGCTGATCGACGGAGGGCTTGGAGCCCTTGTCGTCTTCGGCTTCCGCGTCAGAGGACTTCTCGGAGTCGTCCTCGGACTTGGGTGCCTTCTTGGCGTCAGACTCGGGCTTCGCGTCGCCCTTGGCGCCGACCTCGGCCTTGGCGGCCTGTTCGGACTTGCCCTTGACTCCGACCTCGGCCTCGGGGGCCTGTTCGGACTTGCCCTTGGCCTCGGAAGCACCGTCGGCCTCGGAGTCCTCCTCGGCCTTGGCGTCCGCCTCGGCTTCGGAGCCCGACTCGTCCTCCTTCTCGGACTTGCCCCCGCTCTTGGGGGCCTCCTCACTCTTGGGCGCGTCCTTGGCGTCCGCACCGGAGTCCGCGGACTCGGCGTCGCCTTCGGCCGCACCCTCGGTCGCCGTCTCCGCGGCGCCGCTCTCGCTCTCGTCGACCTGCTCGGCCTCCGCGGACTCGTCCTCGGCCGTCACGGCCGACGCGGCGTCGGAACCCCCACGCCCCGCACCGGACTTGGCCTCGGCGGACGCGCCCTCGGCGACGTCCTCCGCGCTCCGTACCCACGAGGCCAGCGAGGCACGACGCGCACCGTCGTCCCCGGTGCCCTTGCCCCGTCCGGCGACGCCCCAGGCGTCCGTACCGGTCTCGCCGTCGGCCGCGTCACGCGGCTCCCGTCCGGAGAACGCCGCCGTCGTCTGATCGGCCCCCGTCTTCTCCCCCGCCTTCTCCTCGGTCAACACGACCCGGGGATCGTGGCCGGTTCGGGTCGCCCCCGGAACCGGAGCCCCACTCCCCGACGTCGCTTCCGCCGACGACCCCTGCTGCTTCGACCTGTCGGGGGACTCGCCCGCCACCGATGCCTCCTCGTTGCGCCCCGCCCACGCGCGCGCTTGCCGAACCACGAACCGCCGTCCGGACATCACTGTCCGAACCATGTACCAGTGTCCTGTCTGAGAGATTGACCCCTGCGCTAGACGAGAACGACATACCTGTCGGTTCCACTACATTCCGGTCAGGCACTCTCGACAGACCAATGTGAGAGGGGTCACCCTGTCATTCATCCACGCGGGGAGGCATGGATGGGCAGGAGCCGCAGAACACTTCCGGAAGAGCTTCTGTTGCTGGCGCTGGACCCGGCCACGGGTACCACTGCACAGCCGCAGTCGCTCGACCTCGGTCTGGCCGGAGCACAGCTCGTGGAGCTGGCGCTGGCCGGACGGATAGCCCCAGACGGGGATCGTATCGCCGTGGTGGTGCCACGGCCGACTGGAGATCCGACTCTGGACAGCGCGTTGGAGTTGCTGCGCAGGCGTGGCGCTCCCGTACGGGCGGTCCATTGGATCGGCGGGCCGCGCCTCGGTCTTCGCCAGACGTATCTCTCGCACCTCGAACGGTGCGGCATGGTCCAGGCCGTGCCCGGCCAGATGTGCGGGGTGCTGCCGACGACGCGCTATCAGGCGACGGAGACGGCCATCAGCCGGGAGATCAGGGCCCGGCTGGACACCGCCATCCGTACCGGCGTGCCGCCGGACGCCCGGACCGCGGCGCTCGCCGCGCTGGCCCACGCGGTCGGCCTGGGCAAGCACCTGTATCCGGGCAACGAGGGGCGCTCGTCCCGCTCCCGGCTGCGGGATCTGATCAGGCACGACCCCATGGGCGGTCTCGTGGCGCACGCCGTGATGGACGTCCAGAACGGCGTGGGCGCCCAGCCGCGACGTGGCCCGGCGCCGTCTCGTCGCCAGGCCGCCTCGGCCAAGTCCGCAGCGGAACCCGCCCACGGCGTTCCGATGCAATCGCATCACCACGGGTCCATGGCGCGCGCCGTGGCCCACTGATCCACACCTCACGAACCGGAACGGCGTCCCTCACCGAGGCCCGTTCCGGGAGCCACCGGCCCGCGCGGGACGGGTCGAGACCGTACGTCGGACGACGCTGCGGCCTCACCCCCCGCGCGGCCGCATGCCGACCGCCGTACGTGAACTCCCGGCCCCCGGTGGTTCCTTCGTACGACAGCGGCAGAACCGTACGACATCTCCGGGCGCCGAGGGCCAACTTCTGGCCAAGTGACCCCCAACGGGCGTGCAGGCGCCGCATATCCGCTGTTTCCCAGCGGTAGGAAACACCTTGGTGGCAATCTGCTCAGCAGCAGATAAGCAAAGCAGGGGCACGCAGCCGGAGGTGCACATCCGTGGCGTCGAATGTCAATCCCACCGTCCGGCGACGCCGGTTGGGCCAGGAACTACGCAAGCTTCGTGAACTCAAGGGGATGACCGCCGAAGAGGTCGCCGAGCGACTCCTGGTCTCGCAGTCGAAGATCAGCAGGTTGGAGAACGGCCGCCGCAGCATCAGCCCGCGCGATGTGCGCGACCTGTGCGGTGTCTACGAGGTCGAGGACCAGCGCGTCGTGGACTCCCTGATGGAAATGGCGCGGGCCTCGCGCCAGCAGGGCTGGTGGCACGCCTTCGGGGACATTCCCTACAGCGTCTACATCGGTCTGGAGACCGACGCGGAGTCGCTACGGGTCTACGAACCCCAGATCGTCACCGGTCTGTTGCAGACACCCGCCTACGCCGAGGCCCTCATCCAGGGCGCGCTGCCGGAGACATCGCCGGCCGACATCGACAAGCGGGTCAAGGTGCGGATGCGGCGCCAGGACCGCGTCACCGACGAGAAGAACCCGCTCAGGCTGTGGGTGGTGCTGGACGAGGCCGCCCTGCGCCGGATCGTGGGCGACCGCTCCGTGATGCGCGAGCAGTTGGAGTACCTCGCGGACATGTCCCGGCTGCCCCATGTCACCGTGCAGGTACTGCCGTTCGACGTGGGCGCGCATCCCGGGCTCAACGGCCAGTACGCGATTCTGGAGTTCACGGACACCGCCGACTCGAGCGTGGTCTACCTCGAGGGCGTCACCAGCGACCTGTATCTGGAAAAGGCCCACGACGTGCAGAAGTACGCCGTGATGTACGAGCACTTGCGCGCGCAGGCGCTGAATGTGGACCAGTCCCGTCAGCTCATCGCCGATATGGCGAAGGAGTACGCGCCCTGAGCATTCCGTATCGAGAAGCGCCGGACCATACACCAGCAAATCCTCAACACGTAAGTGTCTCTTGGGATTTGCCATCCGGTCGGGTGAACGGCCGCTCCGGGCCGCGAAGTTGTCGAGTAGCTTCCATCACGCCATCAGCAATCAGGTTGGCGCGGATCGCACCGCGGGCATGCGCTGTGACCGTGTGGCGATGACAGTAACTCGGCAACTCGCACCGGAGTGAACATGGCAGTTCTTCAGGGGTCCACGACCACGTGGACCAAGTCGTCGTACTCGGCCGGAAACGGCGCCTGCGTCGAGGTCAAGTCCCCCCTCCCGGCGGCGCTTCAGGTCCGCGACTCGAAGGTCATCGAGGGTCCGGAGCTGACCTTCCCCGCGGATTCCTGGAACGCGTTCGTGACAGCGGTGGGCCGGGGGACGTCCACCCTGGCCTGACGCGTCGATGACCGCGTCCACAACCGCACAGGCACACCGAAAGAGCCCTCTCGACCGGCCCGCCGTCCCGGCCGAGGGGGCTCTCGCCTGTCCGGGGCCCGGATCACTTCACGGTGGCAGGGCGACGTCGCGAGGCCGGGGGTACCTCCCGGTCGAAGGGCGGGGAGGGACTTTCGCAACAGGCCCTGGCGACGGGCAGGGTCGAACGCATCGAACCACGCCAGTCTGGCTCAATGCGTACGGGAGGCACGCCTCTTCGCCGGGAAGGAACCCCGGCATGAAGACCAATCCCACCTCACGTGCCACTCTGCACCTCACCGCCACCATCCTCACCGGCACGGTCGCCCTCTACATCACACTCGTCGCGTTCGGGAACATCACCGACTTCGGGACCAATCAGCAGTTCGTGCGGCATGTGCTGGCCATGGACACGACGTTCAAGGACGAAGACCTGATGTGGCGGGCCATCACTTCGCATGCTTGGCAGGACGGCGCGTATGTGGCGATCATCGCCTGGGAGACACTCGCGGCACTGCTCCTGATCACCGCGACCTGGCTCTGGGCCCGGCGGCGACCGCGGGCCCGGCAACTGTCCACTCTTGGGCTGTTGATGCTCCTGCTGCTGTTCGGCGCGGGCTTCATCGCGATAGGCGGCGAGTGGTTCGCGATGTGGCAGTCCAAGACATGGAACGGTTTGGACGCGGCCACCCGGGTCGTCGTGCTGGCCGGGGTGGCCCTGCTGGCGACGCATCTGCCAGGGGCGGCGGACCCGGAGAACGACTGATCTGCCGGACCGATGACGGGTGCCCCGAGACCATGGCCTCGGGGCACCGTCGCGCGTTGCCGGGGAGCGGACGGCCCTTCGGCGTCGCCGCTCGCATCGGGTCGCTAGCCCAGGTGCTGGCAGACCACGTAGACCGTGGTGGAGGCGGTGGGGCTGACGGCAGTGCCGTCGGCCTGCCACCCCAGAGGAACGTTGCCCGAAACAACCGGGGTGGTGGCAGCCGCGGCAGGCCCGGACGGCCCGGCCGTGACCCCGGACCCGCTGATGGCGGTGTCACCGCCGTTGCAGAACGCCGCCGCCGTGGGAGCACCCGTACCGGTCGCGATGTAGTTGGTGATAGCCGCGCCACCGCCGCCCTGGGCCCCTTGCGGACCCTGCGGCCCTTGGGTCCCCGCTCCTTGTACGCCTTGCGCGCCCTGCGCACCCTGAGCCCCGGTACCGCCCTGGAAGCCCTGGGTACCCTGCGATCCCTGGGTACCCTGCGCCCCCGTCACACCCTGCGGGCCCTCGACGCCCTGCGGGCCCAAGGCCCCCTGGAACCCCTGCGGACCGGGCTCCCCCGTCACACCCTGCGGCCCTTCGACACCCTGCGGCCCCAGAGGGCCCTGGAACCCCTGCGCGCCCTGAGCTCCCTGCGCACCCTGCGCGCCCGCCCCCTGCACACCCTGAGCACCCTGTGTGCCCTGAACGCCCTGGGGTCCCTGCGTCCCTGCCCCCGTCAGGCCCTGCGGACCCTGCGGCCCCGTACCACCCTGGAACCCCTGAGAACCCTGGACCCCCTGCGCGCCCTGCGTCCCCGCGCCCGTC
>NZ_JBVJNF010000010.1:0-245205 GCF_055583785.1 Streptomyces sp. NPDC104371 | reverse complement strand
GTCAGACCCTGAGCGCCCTGCGAACCCTGGTTCCCCTGGAACCCTTGCGGGCCCTGCGTCCCCGCGCCCGTCAGACCCTGCGGCCCCTGCGGACCCATTTCACCCGGGGTGCCCTGGAAGCCCTGAGAACCCTGCGTCCCCGCGCCCGTCAGACCCTGAGCGCCCTGCGAACCCTGGTTCCCCTGGAACCCTTGCGGGCCCTGCGTCCCCGCGCCCGTCAGACCCTGCGGCCCCTGCGGACCCGTACCGCCCTGGAAGCCCTGGGAACCCTGAGCGCCCGTCACACCCTGCGGGCCCTCGAAGCCCTGCGGCCCGAGAGCACCCTGGAACCCCTGCGCCCCCTGAATGCCTTGGGACCCCTGAGCGCCCGTCAGACCCTGCGGCCCCTCGCCGCCTTGGAAGCCCTGGAACCCCTGCGGGCCCTGCGTCCCTGCTCCCTGCTCCCTGCACGCCCTGAGCGCCCTGCGAGCCCTGGAACCCCTGCGGGCCCTGCGTCCCTGCTCCCTGCACGCCCTGAGCGCCCTGCGAGCCCTGGAACCCTTGCGGTCCCTGTGTCCCGGCCCCTTGCACGCCCTGGGGGCCCTGCGAACCCTGGGGACCTTGCGTCCCCTCTCCCTGTGGACCCTGTGGACCCTGAGTCCCTTCCCCTTCCGCCCCCTGTGGACCCTGCGCCCCCTGCGCCCCCTGTGGACCCTGCGGTCCCCGCCCCTTCTTCCCCTTCTTGCCGTGCCCGTGGCCATGGCCGTGGTCACCGCCGAAGGCGCCTACCGCGCCGTTCGGGCCGGGCAGCGCCGCGACCCCGCCACCGGACCTGTGGACCGCGTCGGCGACGGCCGCCGCGCTCGGGGCGGCGTTCAGCGTCACCGCGAGCAGACCGGCCGTCATCAGGGTGGCTGACTTCACGCGTGAACTTCGGATCGTTCTACGGCTCACGGAGAACCTTCCTCACGAACTTCCAGGGAGCGGACCACAAGCGGACGGAGCCAGCCTCACCCAACGCGATCGACGGAATACGGTGCCGAAACGTGTCCCTGGGGAAGATCACCCATGCGGCGCGCAGACGCCCTCGGCCGGACATACGTGAAGGCGCCCGGAGGACGAGCCTCCAGGCGCCTTCACTCACTTCCGGGTGACGCGGACGGTCGACAGGCCTCGCTCAGAACGCGATCGCGTCGCCGAAGTGCATCCCGCCCTGGTTGATCCCGCCGTTGACGACCGGCCGGGGACGCTCGGGCACGAACGGACCGGTGTGCGGCCGCTCGATCGGGAGGGGAAGGACGACAGGCCGGTGGTGACAGCGTCCGAAGGGCCTCTCGAAGGGCACGGCCTCGGGACGGCAGAACCCTTCGTGGTGCCGCCCGATGTGCCCGACGCCCCGGAACCACCCGGGGAAGTCGTTGTGGTTGTTGAGCACGTCCGCGTGCTGGTTCTCCATGATGACCGGGCCGTTGGCCAGGATGACGGTGTCATCCCCGACGTGCGTGGGGCCCTGGATCTCCGAGCCGGACGAACCGCTGCCCGAAGGTCCCTGCGGGCCACGCTCGCCCCGCTCGCCCCGCTGACCCCGAGGACCCTCGGGGCCCCGCGGCCCCCGCTCGCCCCGCTCGCCCTTCGGGCCCCGCTCGCCCCGCTGGCCCTTCTCGCCTCGCGGCCCGTGACCGCCACCGCCGAGCGGACCGAAGGCATCTTCCACGCCGGGCACCACGACATCCGCGCCGCCGGACCTGTGCATCACGTCGGCGACGGCCGCCGAACCCGACGCCACGTTGAGCGCCACGGCAAGTGCGCCGGCCGCCAACAAGGACACGGACTTCACGTGTGAACTTCTGATCGTTCTACGGCTCACTGAGAACCTTCCTCACGAACTTCCGGGGGGGCAAGCCGCGAGCACACGCACTCGATGCGCTTCGTTCGCACACACGTCACGTCGCCCTTGGCTACAGACAGAGGCCAGCTTTCACAGCCCGTGATGGAATGACTACTGTCCGATCCGTGTCCTAGGTGAAGATCACCCAAGCGGCACGCAGCCGGGACGCGGGGCGAGGCGTCGGGAAGGCCGCCGGAGACATGACGAAGGGCCGCCGGAACGCGACCCGGCGGCCCTTCGTGACGAACGGAACCTCGCTCAGTTCTCCAACACCGGGAGCAGTTCGGGCAGATGGCCGTCCGAGGCCGCCGCCGTGCGCCGCCGCTCCTCGGGGACCTCGCCGTACAGCGTCGTACGGGGCTTCGCCGGACGGCCCGCCGCCTCCGCCACCGCGACCAGGTCCCGGACCGACTTGTACGAGCCGTAGGACGAGCCCGCCATGCGGGAGATGGTCTCCTCCATCAGGGTGCCGCCCAGGTCGTTGGCGCCGGAGCGGAGCATCTCGGCCGCGCCCTGTGCGCCCAGCTTCACCCAGCTCGTCTGGATGTTGGGGATCCAGGGGTGCAGCAGCAACCGCGCCATCGCCGTCACCGCGCGGTTGTCGCGCATCGTCGGGCCGGGGCGGGAGATGCCTGCCAGATACACCGGTGCGTTGGTGTGGATGAAGGGGAGCGTCACGAACTCCGTGAAGCCGCCGGTCTGTTGCTGGATACGGGCGAGGGTGCGGAAGTGGCCGAGCCAGTGGCGGGGCTGGTCGACATGGCCGTACATCATCGTCGACGAGGAGCGGATGCCCAGTTCGTGCGCCGTCGTCACGACCTCGATCCAGGTCGCCGTCGGCAGCTTGCCCTTGGTCAGGACCCAGCGGACCTCGTCGTCCAGGATCTCGGCCGCCGTGCCGGGGATCGTGTCGAGGCCCGCCTCCTTGGCCGCCGTCAGCCAGGCGCGGATCGACATACCGGTGCGGGTCGCGCCGTTGACGACCTCCATGGGCGAGAAGGCGTGCACATGCAGGCCGGGGACGCGGGACCTCACCGCCTTCGCGATGTCGAAGTAGGCCGTCCCGGGCAGGTCCGGGTGGATGCCGCCCTGCATGCAGACCTCGACCGCGCCGACGTCCCACGCCTGCTGGGCGCGGTCGGCGACCTGCTCCAGGGAGAGCGTGTAGGCGTCGGTGTCCGTGCGGCGCTGGGCGAACGCGCAGAAGCGGCAGCCGGTGTAGCAGACGTTGGTGAAGTTGATGTTGCGGGTGACGATGTAGGTGACGTCGTCGCCGACCGCCGAGCGGCGTACGTCGTCGGCCACCCGGCACAGCGCGTCCAGCGCCGGGCCGTCCGCGTGCAGCAGAGCCAGCGCCTCGTCGTCCGTGAGCTTCGTCGGGTCGTCCGCCGCCGTGCGCAGCGCCGCCCGTACGTCCGCGTCGATGCGCTGCGGGGCCATGCCGGGGGCCGCCGCCTCGCGCAGCGACTCCCAGTCTCCGTACACCTGATCGAAGTCGTCGCGGCGGTCGCCCGTACGGCCGTCCGTGTCGATCGCGCGGTGCAGATCCGTCCGGCCGGAGGGGACGAAGACCTCCTCCGGTTCCTGCCACGGGTGGCCCTCGACCACCGCGTCCGGGCGGGCCAGGCCGGTCTCCGGGTCCGCGAGCGCGCGCACGTGCGGCAGCAGCCGGGGGTCCAGCCAGGGCTCGCCGCGCCGGACGAACTCGGGGTAGACGCAGAGGCGTTCGCGCAGCTCGAAGCCCGCCGCCGCGGAGCGCTCCCGCAACTGCTCGATCCGCGGCCAGGGGCGCTCGGGGTTCACATGGTCGATGGTCAGCGGCGAGACGCCGCCCCAGTCGTCGATGCCCGCGCCGACGAGCCGCTCGTACGCGTCGTCCACCAGGTTCGGCGGCGCCTGGAGGCAGGCGCTCGGGCCCATGACATGGCGGGCCACGGCCACCGTCGCGACCAGTTCGTCCAGCTCCGCGTCCGGCATGCCGCGCATCGCCGTGTCCGGCTTGGCGCGGAAGTTCTGGATGATCAGCTCCTGGATGCCGTGGTACGCCCGCGCCACCTTCCGCAGCGCGAACAGCGACTCGGCGCGTTCCTCGTACGTCTCGCCGATGCCGATCAGCAGTCCGCTGGTGAACGGGACCGAGGAGCGGCCCGCGTCCTCCAGGACCCGCAGCCGCACCGCCGGTTCCTTGTCCGGGGAGCCGTGGTGCGGGCCGCCCGGCTCGGACCACAGGCGCGTCGCCGTGGTCTCCAGCATCATGCCCATCGACGGCGCGACCGGCTTGAGCCGCTGGAGGTCGGTCCACGACATCACCCCGGGGTTGAGGTGGGGCAGCAGGCCCGTCTCCTCCAGGATGCGGACGGAGATGGCGCGGACGTAGGCGATGGTGTCGTCGTACCCGTGCGCATCCAGCCATTCGCGGGCCTCGGGCCAGCGGTCCTCCGGCTTGTCGCCGAGGGTGATCAGGGCCTCCTTGCAGCCGAGGGCCGCGCCCTTGCGGGCGATGTCGAGGACCTCGTCCGGGGAGAGGAACATCCCGTGTCCGGCGCGGCGCAGCTTGCCGGGGACCGTCACGAAGGTGCAGTAGTGGCACTTGTCCCGGCACAGGCGGGTGAGCGGGACGAAGACGCTCTTGGAGTAGGTGATGACCCCCGGCCGCCCCGCTGCCTCGAGACCCGCGTCGCGTACCCGGGCGGCCGAGGCGGCCAGGTCCTCGAGGTCGGCGCCGCGGGCCTGGAGGAGTACGGCGGTCTCGGTGACGTCGAGCGCGACTCCGTCACGGGCGCGTTTGAGAGCGCGACGCATGGAGTTCTCGGTGGGGCCCGTTCCAGAGGTCGCCGAAGTCGTCATCCCCCGAGCATACGTTCGCGGGGATCGGGTCATACGGGGCGGATACGGGCCGGTGGGACGGGCCGACGGCGGGCCGCGGGGACCGGCCGTGGCGGCGACCGCGCACTGTCCCGCCGGTACTTGGCCGCCGATCGCCTTCCGTTGAGCGGGAGTTCACGCGTGAATGCCAGAGTGGTACGCGTGGTACGTGCCACCCCGCGCCATCCCCGCAGCACCCCCTGTCCCATGACACGTTGGGAGCACCGGCATGTGCGAGAACGACCACGGCATCGACCGACGCGCGCTGTTCGTGACGGGCGCCGCCGCCGCGCTTACGTTGGGGACCGTGAGCTTCCCCCAGAGCGCCGCGGCGGCGGACGGCCAGGAGACGAGGACCGTACGCGGCACACTGCCGACCGGCTCCCCCGACTACGTCTATCTCCCGGTCGAGGTCCCCGCGGGCGTGCGGGAGATCAAGGTCGCGTACACCTATGACAAGCCGTCCGTCCCGGCCGGCACCCAGGGCAACGCCCTCGACATCGGCATCTTCGACGAGCGCGGCACCGACCTGGGCGGCACGGGGTTCCGCGGCTGGTCCGGCGGCGCCCGCAGCGAGTTCTTCCTGCGCGCCGACGAGGCCACGCCCGGCTATGTCCCGGGCCCCGTGCGCCCCGGCACCTGGCACATCGCGCTGGGTCCGTACACGGTGGCGCCGCAGGGGCTCGCGTACGAGGTGACGGTCACGCTCACCTACGGCGCCTCCGGCCGTACCCCGAAGCCCGTCTACCCGCCCTCCCGGGCCAAGGGCCGGGGCCGCGCCTGGTACCGCGGCGACTGCCATCTGCACTCCTGGCACTCGGACGGGCGCCGCACGCCCGCGGAGATCGCGGCGCTGGCCCGTGCCGCCGGGCTCGACTTCATCAACACCTCGGACCACAACACCCATGCCTCGCACCCGCACTGGGCCGACCAGGCGGGCGACGACCTGCTGATCATGCTGGGCGAGGAGGTGACGACCCGCAACGGCCATGTGGTGGCGCTGGGCACCGACCCCGGCACGTTCGTCGACTGGCGCTACCGGGCGCGCGACAACCGCTTCGGGCGGTTCGCCCGGGAGATCCACCGGGCGGGCGGACTGGTCGTGCCCGCGCATCCGCACGCCACCTGCGTCGGCTGCGGCTGGAAGTTCGGGTTCACCGACGCGGACGCCGTCGAGGTGTGGAACGGCCCCTACACGCCGGACGACGAGGTGATGCTCGCGGAGTGGGACAACACGCTGGTGGCCGCCGTCCGGGAGGGGCGCGGCAGCTGGCTCCCGGCGATGGGCAGCAGCGACGCGCACCGGGACCCCGACGCGGTGGGTTCCCCGCAGACCGTGGTGCTCGCCGACGACCTGAGCCGCCGGGCCGTCCAGGAGGGCATCCGCGCGGGCCGTTCGTACGTCGCCGAGTCCCAGCATGTGTCGCTGGCCTTTACGGCGGTCGGTGACCGCGGTCAACACGCGGGCATCGGCGAGCGGTTGAGGGTGGAGCGGGACACGTCGGTCACGGTCCGCCTCGAGGTGCGGGGCGCGCCCCGCTGCACGGTCCATCTGGTCACCGACCAGGGGACACTGTTCACGAGCGACCCGCTGCCGGTGTCCGGGACGGGCACGGTGGAATGGCGTACGACACCCGCGTACGCGGCGTACGTACGAGCGGAGTTGCGGCACGAGACAGCGGCGGGGCCGCTGCCGGGGGCGCTGGCCGCGGTCACGAACCCGATCTTCCTCGGCGGGGTGTGAGCGGTCACGTCGCCCCGGGGACCCATCGCACGGCACGAAGAGCAAGGAGCAAGCCGGTCATGTCAGAGCGAGCCGACCTCAAGTACCGCACGATCACGGCCTTCCAGCGGCGCATCAACCCGGTGCTGCGCCGTCTGCCGTTCCAGACGGTGCTGGAGACGGTGGGCCGTGTCTCGGGTCAGCCGCGGCGAACTCCCGTGGGCGGGCGGCGGGTCGGCGACTCCTTCTGGCTGGTCTCCGAGTACGGCGAGAGGTCCCAGTACGTCCGCAACATCCGCGCGAACCCGAGCGTCCGGGTCCGTATCAACGGCCGCTGGCACACGGGCACGGCCCATCCGCTCCCGGCGGACGACCCCAAGTCCCGCCTGAGGAAGCTCCCTTGCATGAACAGCATGGCGGTACGGGCCTTCGGCAAGGACCTCCTGACGATCAGGGTGGACCTGAACACCTGACCCGGACAAGGGGAGTCGGGGCGGGAAGCGGGGGCAGTATTCGGTGCAAGAAGGTGGACGGGACGTCGCGCGCGGGGAGATCGTGTGAGGGCCTTGTGATGTAGCGCGCAGTGGGCTGTGATCGCTGTCTCGCACGGCTGACGTATCCGCCATGAACAAGGCAAACTGGCCTCTTGGCCGTTAAAAGTTCGGAAGGGCGCCAGGGGGCAGCGATGGACGGTGTACCGCGGATTCCGGAGCAGCAGGCTCTCGGGGAATCAGCGGCACTGCGCTTCGGCGTGCTCGGACCGGTGCGCGCCTGGCTGGGAGACGAGCCGCTCGCGATGGGCTCGCCGCAGCAACGCGCGCTGCTGGCCGCGCTGTTGCTGCGCGAGGGCCGTACGGCGACGGCATCCGAGCTGATCGACGCGCTGTGGGGCGACGATCCGCCTCCGCGCGCGCTGGCGGCCGTACGGACCTATGCCTCCCGGCTGCGGAAGGTCCTGTCCACCGGGGTGCTGGTCAGTGAGTCGGGCGGCTACGCGGTGCGCGTCGGCAACCCGCGCTCGCTGGACCTCGTGGCGGCCCAGGACCTGGCCACCGAGGCGGAGAAGGCGAAGAGTTCCGCGGACCTGTGCGGCGCCCGGCGGCTCCTGAACGAGGCGCTGGCGCTGTGGGACGGCGAACCGCTGGCCGGTGTGCCGGGGCCGTACGCGGACACGCAGCGGGCGCGCCTGGAGGAGTGGCGCCTCCAACTCCTCGAGTCCCGCCTTGACATGGACCTGGAGCAGGGCTGCCATGCCGAGGCTGTCTCGGAGTTGACCGCGCTGACGGCGGCGTATCCGCTGCGCGAGCGGCTGCGGGAACTGCTGATGCTCGCGCTGTACCGCTCGGGCCGCCAGGCGGAGGCGCTGGCCGTGTACGCGGACACGCGGCGCCTTCTCGCCGACGAACTCGGGGTGGACCCGCGGCCGGGCCTCAAGGACCTCCAGCAGCGCATTCTCCAGGCCGATCCCGGCCTCGCGGAGCCGTCGGCCCCGGTCGCCGACCCCACCCCCGCTCCGGTACGCCCCGCCCAACTCCCGGCCACTGTCCCCGACTTCACGGGCCGCGCGTCCTTCGTCGCCGAACTGGGCGAGGTCCTGGCGTCGGCGGAGGGCCGGGTGATGGCGGTCTCGGCGCTGGCGGGCATCGGCGGCGTGGGCAAGACGACCCTCGCGGTCCATGTGGCGCACCAGGCCCGCACCTCCTTCCCCGACGGGCAGTTGTACGCGGACCTCCAGGGCGCGGGCCAGCGGGCGGCGGAGCCGGAGACGGTGCTGGGGTCGTTCCTGCGGGCGCTCGGCACCCCGGACTCCTCGATCCCGGACTCGCTGGAGGAGCGGGCGGCGCTGTACCGCTCGGTGCTGGACGGGCGGCGGGTGCTGGTGCTGCTGGACAACGCCAAGGACGCGGCGCAGGTACGGCCGTTGCTGCCGGGCACGGACGGCTGCGCGGCGCTGGTGACGTCGCGGATGCGGATGGTGGACCTGGCCGGTGCCCATCTGGTGGACCTGGATGTGATGTCGCCGGACGAGGCGTTGTCGCTGTTCACGAAGATCGTGGGCGAGGAGCGGGTGGCGGCGGAGCGCGAGGCCGCGCTCGACGTGGTCGCGGCGTGCGGCTTCCTTCCGCTGGCGATCCGTATCGCGGCGTCCCGCCTGGCGGCGCGGCGCACCTGGACGGTGTCGGTCCTCGCTAGGAAGCTCGCGGACGAGCGGCGCCGTCTGGACGAGCTCCAGGCGGGCGACCTCGCGGTCAAGGCCACGTTCGAACTGGGCTACGGCCAACTGGAGCCCGCCCAGGCCCGCGCGTTCCGCCTGCTGGGCCTGGCGGACGGCCCGGACATCTCCCTGGCGGCAGCCGCGGCGGTCCTGAACCTCCCCCTGGAGGACGCGGAGGACGTACTGGAGTCCCTGGTCGACACGTCCCTCCTGGAATCAGCGGCCCCCGGCCGCTACCGCTACCACGACCTGGTCCGCCTCTACGCGCGTGCATGCGCGGAACGAGACGAACAACCGCCGAGCGAGCGGGGGGCGGCGATGTCGCGGTTGCTGGACTTCTATCTGGCGACGGCGGCGGGGGTCTACGCGATCGAACGACCGGGCGACCGCCTGGTGGACCACCTGCAACCGACCGGCTATCCGGGCTTGCGGTTCGGGGATCGGCACCAAGCCCAGGACTGGCTGTACTCGGAGGCGGCCTGCCTGCTCTCCTGCATCCGTCAGTTCACGGGATCCGAGACCCTGCTCCACGCGATCGACCTCCTCTGGGCGGCCGTCGACCTCACGGAGTCGGGCGCCAACTCCAAGGAGTACGAGGCAGTTGCCCTGGCGCTGCGCGACGCCGCGCGGTCCCGCCAGGACAGGCGGGTGGAGGGCCGCGCCTCCGTCGTCCTCGCCTACACCCAGCAGCTCTCCGGACGTTTCGCCGAAGCGGACGACGCCGCACGCGAGGCGCTCCAACTCACCGAAGGGACGAGCGATCCCCTGGCACGGTGCTGGGCAAGCAACCTTCTCGGCATCACCGCATTCTTCCGAGGCCGTCACTCGGACGCCGAACGGCACCTCGAGCAGGCGCTGGCGAACTTCCGGTCCTGCGAAGACCTGGCTGGGGAAGCCAGTGTCCTGTGCAACCTCTCGCGCATCCACCTTGCGACGGGGCGTCCACGCAGCGCAGTGGCGCTCGCCCAGCGAGGTGTCGAGACGTATGAGGCACTGGGGCATGCCCTGAAGGGTGCCAACGGCCGCTACGCGCTGGGCATGGCTCTCACCGAGAACGGTTTGTGCGCGAAGGCCGCAGACCAGTTGCACGAGGCCCTGAAGGTCTTTCGCGAAAGCCGCCAACGCCTCTGGGAGGGCATGACTCTGCTCAGGCTTGCTGAAGTGGACCTGGCAGCTCGGCGTCCCGCACAAGCTTCGACCAACGCCGAAGCCGCTTTGACCGCGCTTCGCGGCATCGGCGGCGAGTGGCGGCGCGGCAACGTCCTCACCGTGCTGGGACGCGCACTCAGCGGGATAGGGCAGCGAGGAAGAGCTCACGTGTGCTGGCAGGAGGCCCTCGCCATCTACGAGGCACTGGAATCGTCCGAGGCCGAGATCGTCCGGGCGCTTCTCACACCGGCGACAGCCGCGTAAGCCTGTAAAGGGCGTTCATCATTCGTTTATCGCCGGGCGGCACTCTGGTCTTGTCGATCCGTCGCGTCGGGGGGCAGACGGACCGCCGGTGAGGTTGCCCAACCCTGCGTCTAGGGTGGCAACTTGATAGTCCGTCCGGCCACCCTCGGGGGAGTGGCCGGACGGACTCTCGACTGTCCAACAGCCAGAGCCAAGGGGAGCCAGCATGAGCGACGTGACGAAGGACGAGCCGTTCGTCAAGCAAGACAACGCCCACATCACGGAGGGCGAGGACAACGGCATCTTCAAGCCGGACAACGCCCACATCACGGAGGGCGAGGACAACGGCGTCTTCAAGCCGGACAACGCGCACATCACGTCCGAGCCCAAGTAGACCTTCTTCCCACACGGGGATCGGCCGCGGCGGCGCGGAGGGGGAGCCGTCGCGGCCGAGGTGTGTCGTACACCGGGTTCCCGTCAATCCCTGGCGCGAACTGGCCTACCTTCTCGAACAGTTACGTCCTTTGGCGCTAACGTCACTCATCGTTCAGAAGCCCCACTTCCACAGGAGCTGGAATGACTCGCGCCAAGAAGGCTGTCGTGACCGTCGCGGTCGCCGCCGCAGCCGCGCTCGGAACGTCGGTCCCGGCGTTCGCCAACTCCCACATCACGGGCACTCCCGTTACCACGGACGTCGACACGAACAACGTCCACATCACGGGCACCCCTGTCACCACGGACAACGCCCACGCGACCTGACCGGGAACCCGACGCGCACGTAGGGCCGAGCACACGCTCGGCCCTACGGTCGTATCTGCGCACGCATCACATCCCCCGGCCCACGTTCAGGTCGTCCGGGCCGTGCCCGTGCCCTTCTCCGCGTCCAGGGCGTATACGCAGCGGTCCTTGCTGCAGGCGTAGACCACGCCGTCCCGTACCACCGGTGCGCCGGTGATCTCGCCGCCCGTGGCCAGCTTCCAGCGCAGGCGGCCGTCGTCGGCCTTCAGGGTGTACAGCAGGTGGTCCGTGGAGCCGAAGTGGATGCGGCCCTCGGCCACCACCGGTGAGCCCACGACCTCGCCGCCCACCTGGAAGCGCCACTTGGGCGTGCCGGTGACCGCGTCCAGGGTGTAGAGGCCCTTGCCGCTGCCGACATGGACCTGGCCCCCGGCCACCAGCACTGGCTCGACCGCGGCCCGCGCCTCCGTGGCGATGCGCCAGCGGTCACGGCCGTCCGTCGCGTCCAGGGCGTAGACGGTACCGAGGTAGTCGGCGAGGTAGACGCCACCGCCGGTCACCGCCGGGCCCGGCACGAAGGTCGGCGGGCACAGGAACACCGCCGGGGCCTCGAAGTGCCAGCGCACCATGCCGCTCGCCACCTCGATGGCCAGGACCCGGGTGCCCGCCGAGACGTAGACATAGCCGTCGGGCGCCTGCGTCAGCCGTACGGGAACGCCACCGCAGGAGGCCGCGTCGCCGATCGGGTAGGACCAGCGCTCCTCGCCCGTACGTGCCTCAAGAGCCCGCAGCCGGGCGTCCTTCCACACGTACACCGTGCCGTCCTGGACCACCGGCCCGGCCTCGGGCGTCTCGAAGTCCGTCTGCGCCCCGGTGACCTCCCACAGCTTCTGGCCGTTCGAGGCCTCCCAGGCCTGGATGCCGCCACCGCGGGTCCCGGTGACGACCGTGCCGCGGTCGGCCTGGAGCGCGTACACCCAGCCGTCCGTGGACAGCCGCCACAGGTCCCCGCCCTCCCGGGCGTCCAGGGCGAACAGCGTCGGCCCGTCGGAGGCGTGGACACGGCCGTCCGCGACCGCCATCGACCAGGCCACGTCCCGCGTCTTGAAGCGACGGCGGCCCGTCGCCACGTCCAGCGCGTGCACCTCGAAGGACGTCACGTAGACCAGGTCGCCGTCGACCGCGGGCGTGCCCCAGACGTCGTTCGACATCCGGAAGCGCCAGGGCCGCCAGCCGCTGGGCGCCGCCTCCGCAGGCGTGGCCGGAGCGGGCACGGCGGGCGCGGCGCCGCTCACGCCGCCGGTGGGCCGGGACCAGGACGAGACCAGGCCCGCCTCCGGGGGCGGCGCCTTCACCGCGGCGGCACGGGCGTCGGCGACCCGCGGTCCGGGGCCGATCGGCACGGACGCGCCCGCGAGCCGCACCGGCCCGGAGTCGGGCGCGCCGACCGGCACGGGCACGGGCGCCTGCGACGGCGGGGCCGGGACGGGCCGCGGGTCGACGCCGCGGTGGTGCGTGGGGGCCGGCCGGTGCGGCGGGCGCCCGCCGCGGCGCGCCTCGATCAGGCCGACGGCCTGATCGGGCAGCCACGCCGACGCCGTACCGCTGTCGTCGGAGCCCGAGCCGAAGAGATGCGGCGCGAGCTGGGCCTGGAGGTCGGCCGGGTTCGGGCGGGCCGGTGCCTCCATCTGCATGCAGGAGTCGATGAGCGGACGCAGCTCGTCCGGCAGGCCCGTCAGGTCCGGGCCCTCGCGCAGCAGCATGAAGACGGTCTCGACGGGGTTCGCGCCATGGAAGGGCGGATGCCCCGTCGCCGCGAAGACGAGCATCGAGCCGAGCGAGAAGACATCGCTCGCGCCGGTCACGCTGCGCGAGTCCTTCGCCTGCTCGGGGGACATATAGGCGGGCGTACCGACGGCGACGTTCGTCAGCGTCAGACGGGTGTTCGAGACTCCGGAGGCGATACCGAAGTCGATCACCCGGGGGCCGTCCTCGACGACGAGGACGTTGGAGGGCTTCAGGTCCCGGTGGACGAGGCCCGCCCCGTGGATGGACTGCAGCGCCTCGGCCACGCCCGCGGCCAGCCAGCGCACCGCCTGGGCCGGGAGCGGCCCGCACTCGGTCACTATCTCCTCGAGGGAGGGCGCGGGCACATAGGCGGTGGCGAGCCAGGGCACGGCCGCGCGCGGGTCGGCGTCGACCACGGCCGCCGTGTAGAAGCCGGAGACCGCCCGCGCGGCCTCGACCTCGCGCGTGAAGCGGACCCGGAACAACTGGTCCTCGGCGAGTTCCGTACGCACCGTCTTGATCGCCACGCGTCGGCCGGACGCCGAGCGCGCGAGATAGACCAGCCCCATGCCGCCGGCACCCAGCCGGCCCAGCACCTCGAACGGCCCGATGCGCCGCGGATCGTGCTGCGTCAGCTGATCCACCACTTGCCTGCCACCTCCCCGTACGGGTCGCGTCGTCCACCTTGAGTACGCAACCTCGTGCAGCGTCTCACCACCGCACCGCCATGGCGGCACGCACCCTGATTCTTCCTGTCCAGGCCACTGGTTGCGAACCCGGGGGCGGACAGGGGTGTCTCAGGACAAAACCACGCGAGGGTGGCTTTCGGGTAGGGGGCAAGGGTGTTCCAGGGGGCGGGCGAGCGCCCTCGTCAGCGCTGGAGCAGCGCGAAGGACGCCCCCTGGTCGTCCGTGACGACCGCCACCCTTCCGTACGAGGTCTCGAACGGCGGCACCTGGACCCGGCCGCCCAGCCGGGCCACCGCGGCGAGCGTCGCCGCGCCGTCGCTGACCCCGAAGTGGACGAGGAAGTGGGGCGGCATCTCGGCGGGGAAGACGTCCTGGAGCGGTGCGCGCCCGAAGTCGGGGGCGGCGCCCGGCCCGAAGAGGGCGTCGTGGAAGAGGCGTGTGTAGAAGGTGTTCACGGCGGCGGTGTCCCGCGCGTACAGCTCGGCCCAGGTGAAGGAGCCGGGTTCGTGCCGCTTGCCGAAGCCCGCGTGCGTGCCCGCCTGCCACAGCCCGAAGACGGCGCCCTCGGGGTCGGCGGCCAGGGCCGCGGTGCCGAGGGTGTCCACGGGGGTGGGCGGGATGACGACCTGGCCGCCGCTCTCCCGGATCCGCCCGGCGAGGGCGGCGACGTCGGGCGCGGCGAAGTACACCGTCCAGACCGTGGGCATCCGTCCGTCCCGCTTGGGCACCAGCGCGGCCACCACCCGGCCGTCGAGCCGTGCCCACACGGAGGAGCCGTGCGCGGGCTCGAAGGTCCACCCGAAGAGCTCACCGTAGAACCGCCGTCCCGCCTCGACGTCGGGCAACTGGACATCGATCCAGCAGGGGACGCCCTCGGGGAAGGCGGCGCTCTGCGGGGTGCGCGGCGATGGCGGAGTTTCGGCCATACCACCCAAGCTAACGGCGCTTCACTCGGGTCGCGCGCGGACGTACTCCCTCTTCAGGGGCCTGGAGCTGCCGCACTCCCCATTTGCAGTCAGCCAAATCGCGCTCCGATCACCCCTCGGTAAGCTGACGGCATGACAGGACAAGTACGCACCGTCGACGGCCGCGTGGCCGGTCGGCGAGGGCAGGCGACCCGGCAGAAGCTGCTCGACTGCCTCAGCGAGATGCTCAGCTCCTCGCCGTACCGGGACGTCAAAGTCATTGATGTCGCCCGGCGGGCGGGGACATCTCCCGCGACCTTCTACCAGTACTTCCCGGACGTCGAAGGCGCCGTCCTGGAGATCGCGGAGCACATGGCCGCGGACGGCGTGGGCCTCGGCGAACTGCTCGAAGGTCGCTCGTGGGCCGGCAAGGCCGGCTGGCAGACCGCGCAGGAACTCGTGGACGGCTTCCTGGACTTCTGGCGCCGTAACGACGCCATCCTGCGCGTCGTCGACCTGGGCGCGGCCGAGGGCGACAAGCGCTTCCACAAGCTGCGCATGAAGATACTGAACTCCGTGAACAACCCCCTCGCCGACTCGATCGCCGGGCTCCAGTCCAAGGGCCGGGTCGACAAGGACGTGAGCCCGGCCGCCGTGGCCGGTTCGCTGGTGGCGATGCTCGCCTCGGTGGCCTCGCACCAGAAGGGCTTCGGGGTCAAGCAGTCCGAACTCAAGCCGAATCTGGCGCTGTTGGTGCACCTGGGCGTGACGGGGAGGAAGCCGACGAAGTAGCACGCGATGCGGTGAGCGACCGCCGCGCGCGCTCGGGCGCGCCGGTCCGGTCGGCTGCGCAGACCTCTGTTCTGTCATGCGGGCGGTGGTCCACTTCGGTGGGCCACCGCCCGCTGCTCATGTCGGTGATACTCGGGGCATGGCAACGGATCTTCATGAACTGCTCGGGTCGCTGCGGGTGTGGGCGCCGGAGAACACCCGACTGCCGTGCTTCGACCCGGCGTCGGCGCCCGCGGAGCCGCTGGAGCTGTTCACGGAGTGGTTCGCGCAGGCGGTGGCGGCGGGCCAGCCCGAGCCGCACACGATGTCGCTGGCGACCGCGGACCCGGACGGCACCCCGGACGTGCGGATCGTGATGCTGCACGGCGCGGACGCGGACGGCTGGGCGTTCGCGTCGCACGCGGGAAGCCGCAAGGGCGGGCAGCTCGCGGCCCGTCCGTATGCCGCCCTCGGCTTCTACTGGTCCGCGCAGGGCCGCCAGATCCGGCTGCGCGGCCCGGTCGCGCCCGCGTCGGCGGGGGAGGCGCGGGCGGATCTGCGGGCCCGCTCGACCGGTGCGCTGGCGGCGGCGCTGACCGGCCGGCAGAGCGAAGTGCTCGGCTCCACCGAGGAGTTGGCGACAGCGTCGGCGGCGGCCTGGGAGCGGGCGCGGCGGGAGCCGGACGCCCCGGTCCCGTCCTGGACGCTCTACCGCCTGCGGCCCGTGGAGGTGGAGTTCTTCCAGGGAGACGCGGAGCGCCGCCATGTACGGCTGGTCTACCGCCGTACGGACGATGGATGGGCCAGGGACCTTCTGTGGCCCTGACCCGCCCTGGCTCGCCCCGCGCCTACGCCGGGAATCCGTACACCGCGAAGTCCGCCACCGCCCGGTAACCGAGCCGCTGGTACAGGCCGTTGCTCGTGGGGTTCGCGAGGTCGGTGAAGAGCAGGACCTCCGCGGCGCCGGAGTCGAGCGCCGCCTGGGTGACCGCCGCGGTGGCCGCGCCCGCGTAGCCACGGCCGCGCAGCGGGGCGGGGGTGTAGACGGGGGCCACGCGGACCTGCCCGGCGACTTCGGGCATGGCACCCGCCATGGCGACGGGCGTGCCGTCCGGCGTCTCCCAGAGCGTGACCCCGCCGTGGGCGATACGGGCGGCGGCCCAGCGGTCCGCGTCCTGCCGCCCGGTTTCGCCGATGTCCGTGTGGAACCGGGTGTACCACCGCGCGACCAGGGCGCGGTCCTCGGCCGTGGCGGTCCGGGCGCGGCCGGGCGGCGCGGGCTTCGGCGGGGTGAGGGTGCCGAGCCGGTAGAGGCGGTGGCGCCGCTCCAGCGCGGCGGGGCTCCGGGTGCGGCGTTCCCAGGCGGTGGCGAAGGCGGCGACCGCCTCGGCCGGTCCGCCGACCGACGGGATCGCGTACCCGTCCTCGGCGAGCCGGACCGCCAGCGCCTCGGCGGCCCCGGCGTCGAGCGCGGTGAGGTTGAGCTGGTACGGCGGTGTGCGCAGGATCGTGGCCCGTACGGTGCCGTCCTCGTCCGCGAGCCAGCCGAAGTACGGCGGCCGCGGTCCGAGCGCGGCCGGCCCGTGCGTCCGCAGCTTGTCGGTGACCGTCAACTGGACGGTGTGCAGGGCGGGTCGGGACCGCAGGAAGGCACCGGCCCGGCCGAGGAACTCCGCCAGGTCGTCGGTGATCCGCCAGTCGTACGCGTCGGAGGTCATGCGGCCCACGATCCCGTGACCGAGCGCCGTCCGCACGCGGATTACGCCCGTCGTACGATCACGGCGCCGCGGGCTCGGGGTCGCTCGCGATCCGTCCGTGCAGATGTGCGTCCTTGAACGGCTCGGGGCTGCCCGGCGCGGGCATCGCACCGCGCAGCGTGCCCTCGTACCGGAAGCCGCACCGCTCGGCGATGCGGCAGGAGGCGTCGTGGCCGATGCCGTGGCCCAGATCCAGGCGGTACAGGCCCAGTTCGGTCAGGCCCCAGCGGGCGGCGACGGTCAGAGAGCGGGTGGCGACGCCCCGGCCGCGGGCCTCGGGCAGTACCCAGTAGCCGACGCGGGCGGTCCGGAAGACATGATCGATGGCGCTGAGGCTGACCACACCGAGGGCCGTGCCGTCGGCCGCGTCGGTGACCCGGAACGTCAGATCGACGCCCTTGGCCGCCTGGACCGCCTTGGACCGCAGCGACCTCCGTGCGTCGTCCCTGGTCTCGACGGGCACGAGCGGCGTGTTCCACCGGACGAAGTCGGGGTCCGTCAGCCCCCGGAACCAGTCCTCCACATGGGCGTCCGAGTCAGGGTCCCACGAGGTCAGCCGCAGGCCGTGGCCGTGCAGCTCCGGGAAGGGGTGGGGACGGGGGTCATCGTGTATGCCGGCCATCGGGCCATTCAATCAAGGGCCTGCGGTGCGGGGGTCACATACCGATCCGTTCCCTTCAAGTTGATTCAGATACGGGCAAGTTCTTGCAGGCGTGATCGATTCGCAACCCATTCCGATCTTGACCGAGACCCATCAACCGCCTCCATGGCTACGCTCCCGCTCATGGCCGACTCGACAGTTGCTTCGCCGCGCTCCTCGGTGCCGTCCCACGAGGACCGGCCGGTCTATGTCATAGGCGGCGGTCCGGGCGGGCTCGCCGCGGCGTACGCGCTGCGCGCGCGGGGCGTACGGGCCGTCGTCCTGGAGAAGTCCGACCGGGTCGGGGCGTCCTGGCGGCGCCACTACGACCGGCTGCGCCTGCACACCACGCGCCGTCTCTCGGCCCTGCCCGGACTGCCGATGCCCCGGTCGTTCGGGCGGTGGGTGTCCCGCGACAACGTGGTGCGCTACCTCGAGAAGTACGCCGAACACCACCGGCTGGAGATCGTCACCGGCGTCGAGGTCTCGCGCGTCGAGCCCGCCCCGGACGGCACCGGCTGGCTGCTGCGCGCCACCGGGGGCCGGGAACTGACCGGCAGCGCGGTCGTCGTCGCCACCGGCTTCAACCACACGCCGCGCGTGCCCGACTGGCCCGGCCGCGACACGTACACCGGCGCGTTCCTGCACGCCCGCGAGTACCGCGACGCGCGGCCCTACGCCGGGCGCGACATCCTCGTCGTCGGCGTCGGCAACACGGGCGCCGAGATCGCCGTCGACCTGGTGGAGGGCGGAGCCGCGCGGGTGCGGCTCTCGGTGCGTACGGCGCCCCACATCCTGCGCCGGTCCACCCTGGGCTGGGCCGCGCAGTTCACCGCGATCCTCGTCCGGCGGCTGCCGGTACGGCTGGTCGACGCGCTGGCCGGGCCGCTGGCCAGGGTCAGCGTGCCGGACCTGTCGGCGCACGGGCTGCCCCGGCCCGACACCGGGCTCTACTCCCGCGTCACCGACGGCGCGATCCCCGTGCAGGACGTCGGTCTCGTCAAGGCCGTGCGCAAGGGGAAGGTCGAGGTCGTGGCGGCCGTCGAGCGCTTCGAGAGCGGCACGGTCGTCCTCGCCGACGGCAACCGGATCGAACCCGAGGCCGTGATCGCCGCGACCGGATACCGGCGCGCGCTGGAGGGGCTGGTCGGCCACCTCGACGTCCTCGACGGCCGCGGCAGGCCGGTCGTGCGCGGCGGCCGGTCCCCGCGGAGCGCCCCGGACCTGTACTTCACCGGGTTCACCAACCCGATCAGCGGCATGCTCCGTGAACTGGCCCTGGACGCCCAGAAGATCGCGCGGACGGTGGCACGGCGCGCGGAACGCGGGCGGGCCGCGCGCTGAGGCGGGCGCGTGGCGTTCCCGCTCAGACCCGGGTGCCCAGCACGGCGCCCGCGCCGACCGCCCCGCACAGCAGACAGGAGGCGAAGGCCGCGCGGAGCCAGGCGCCCCACCACCCCGGCGCCCGCCCCACCGCTTCCGCACGGCTTCGCTCGTACGCGATCCAGAGCACGGGCAGGACGACCAGCCCCGTGAGCCATCCGCTCACCGTGCCGAACGACCAGCCAAGGAGCAGCGCGGCCAGCCCCGCCCAGGCCGACGCGACCGCCCCGGCGCACAGCAGATGCCAGGCCCAACGGGGCCCGCGGGCGCGCCGGAACACGAGGTGGGCGAGCGCGGCGGCGGGCATGGTGTGCACGGCCGCGTGCACCAGGCCGAGCAGCGGCAGGATCAGCAGCAGGACGGGCAGGAGGTAGAGCAGGCCGAGGGTGCCGCCGTAGCCGATGCCGACGTGGGCCCGGGTCGCCGCGTAGACCATCGAGATCAGACCGACCACCGGAAGCTGCACCGCGAACGCCCTGACGGCCGCCGCCCAATCCGCCTTCGCCGGACCCGCATCGATGCGTCCGGCCCCCGGCCGGTTCCCCCTCCACGCCATCCGCGCAGCGTACGCCCTTGCTCTGTACGGGAGTTGAACCGCATCCGTTGCCGATCTGACGGTCCGTCGACCACCTCAGCCGCGGACCCTGCGGATCACCAACGCCATGAGGGCCGCCGCCGCGCACAGTGCGCCCGACGCGTACCAGACCACGTCGTACGAGCCGAACGCGTCCCGCGCGACGCCGCCGAGGAAGGCGATCAGGGCCGCGCCGACCTGGTGCGAGGCGAGCACCCAGCCGAAGACGATCGCACTGTCCTCGCCGTACTGTTCGCGGCACAGCGCCAGGGTGGGCGGGACGGTGGCGACCCAGTCCAGGCCGTAGAAGACGATGAAGAAGATCATCGGCGGGTGGACGGCGGGGGCCAGCAGCATGGGCAGGAAGAGGAGCGAGATGCCGCGCAGGGCGTAGTACACGGCGAGCAGCCGGCGCGGTTCGAAGCGGTCGGTGAACCAGCCCGAGGCGATCGTGCCCACCACGTCGAAGACGCCGACGACCGCGAGGAGCGAGGCCGCGGCCGTGACCGGCATGCCGTGGTCGTGGGCCGCCGGGACGAAGTGCGTCTGGACCAGGCCGTTGGTGGTGGCGCCGCAGATCGCGAAGGTGCCGGCCAGCAGCCAGAACGGGCCCGTGCGCACCGCCGAGAGGAGCACGGTGACGGCACGGCGGGCGGCCCCGGTCACCGGCTCCGGTTTCGGTACGAACTCCCGCGCGCCGTACGGCTTCAGGCCCACGTCGGCCGGGTGGTCGCGCAGCAGCAGCCAGACGAAGGGGATGACGGCGACGGCGGCGAGGGACACCGTCACGGCGGCCGGGCGCCAGTCGTGGCGCTCGACCATCCAGGACAGCAGGGGGAGGAAGATCAACTGTCCGGAGGCCGAGGCGGCGGTGAGGATGCCGGTCACCAGGCCGCGCCGCTCGGTGAACCAGCGGTTGGTGACCGTCGCCGCGAAGGCCAGCGCCATCGAGCCCGAGCCGACGCCCACCAACAGGCCCCAGCACAGCAGGAGTTGCCAGGCCGCGGTCATCCAGACGGTCACGCCCGAGCCGAGCGCGATGGCCGCGAGCGCCACGGCGACGACCTTGCGGATACCGAAGCGGTCCATCAGCGCGGCGGCGAAGGGCGCGGTCAGCCCGTAGAGCGCGAGGTTGATCGACACGGCCGCGCTGATCGTGCCGCGCGACCAGTGGAACTCCTGGTGCAGCGGGTCGATCAACAGGCTCGGCAGCGAGCGGAAGGCCGCCGCTCCGATGATCGTCACGAAGGCGACGGCGGCGACGAACCAGGCACGGTGGACACGGGTGCTCGGGCGGCCGGGCCCCGTCTGCTCGGCTGTGGTCACGGTGGCGGTTGTCTGGGTCACGCCGTAGAGCATCCGGTCTCCGGCGCCCCTCGTTCGAGTGGCCCGAAGGACAGCATTCGTTAGGATCGGGCCATGGCCGTTGTCGAAGGGTTCCGCCGCCACCGGATCGTCGTCCTCGCTCTCGACGGGCTGCTGCCCTTCGAACTGGGCATCCCACAGCGGATCTTCCGGCTCGCCAAGGACAGCCGGGGGCAACGGCTGTACGAGGTCGTCACCTGCTCGGTCCGGCCGCCGGGCCCGGTGCAGACGGACGGCGACTACGCCATCCTGGTCGAGAACGGCCCCGAGGCCCTGGCCACCGCCGACACCGTGGTCGTACCGGCCTCGTACGAACTGGGCCCGGTGTACGAACAGGGCGTGCTCACCGACGAGTTGGCCGCCGCCCTCGCACACATCCGGCCCGGCACCCGGCTCGTCGCGATCTGCACCGGTGGGTACGTCCTGGCCGCCGCCGGTCACCTCGACGGCCGCCCGGCGACCACGCACTGGGCCTCGGCCGAGCACTTCCAGCGGCTCTTCCCGCGGGTCAGGGTCGACGCGGACGTGCTGTTCGTCGACGACGGCGACGTCCTGACCTCCGCCGGGGTCGCCTCCGGTATCGATCTGTGCCTGCACATCGTGCGCCGCGACCACGGCACCGCCATCGCCAACGACGTGGCCCGCCGCACCGTGGTCCCGCCGCACCGCGACGGCGGCCAGGCGCAGTACATCCAGCGCCCGCTGCCCGAGCCGCAGCGGGCGACCACGACCACCGCCCGCGCCTGGGCGCTCGGCCGCCTCCACGAGCCGATCCAACTGCGCGACATGGCGGAGCAGGAGTCCATGTCCGTACGCACCTTCACCCGGCGCTTCCGCGAGGAGGTCGGCGTCAGCCCCGGCCAGTGGCTGACCCAGCAGCGCGTCGAACGGGCCCGCCATCTGCTGGAGTCCACCGATCTGTCCGTCGACCAGGTGGCGCGGGACGCCGGCTTCGGCACGGCCCAGTCGATGCGCCAGCACCTACAAGGGGCGCTCGGGGTCACCCCCACCGCGTACCGGCGTACGTTCCGCGTCGGTGACCTGGGCGCGGGTGCCCGTGTCCCCTCCGCCGACGGGGGCTGAGGCCGGGCGCCGTACGCGCTCGCCCAGGGCGCCCACCAGCGTGAGCGCCAGGGTGAGGGCGACACCGGCCAGGATCGCCGTCGACGGCGCGACGAAGTGGAGCAGGGCGCCCGCGAGGGAGCCCGTGGCCGCGTAGCCGACGCCCACCGCCGCGTACATCACCGAGTAGCCCGCCGCCAGGGCACCGGCCGGGACGACCTCCCGCAGCGACAGATTGCGGGTGACCATCGCGCCCGCCTGCAACACACCCGCGACAACGAGGAAGACGGCGATCCAGGCCGTGCCCGGTATCAACGCGGCCAGCGTCACACAGGCCGACAGGCCGCACATCAGCACCACGCTCCGCGCGGCCAGTCCGCCCGGCCACGAGCGCAGCCCGTACACGAACGCGCCCACCGCCGAGCCCACGGAGAGCCCGGTCAGCAGCGGGCCCGCCCAGCCGACGGCCACGCCGCGCTGCTCCAGCAGGGCGGGCAGGACGAGTTCGGCCAGGGAGAGCAGGGCCAGGCTGGCCGCGCCCGTCACATACACGGGCCAGGCGCGGGCGAGCAGCCGCAGCGTCGACATGCCCTCGCCCTCGGTGGAGTCCGTGTCCCAGCCGGGCGGCAGCAGCCACAGGCCCGGCACGGACGCGGCCATCAGCGCAGCCGCCAGCAGCAGCGGCAGCCGGGGCGCCACACCGAGCGCGAGGCCGGTGACGGCGGCCGGGGAGACGGCCCATATGCCGGACATCAGCATCGACTCGGCGGACAGGGCCTGAGGGACGGCCCGCTGCGGGACGAGCGCGGTGAGCAGCGCGCGCAGCCCGCCGGGCGCGGCGGCCGGCGCACCACCGGCCAGGAACGCGAACGCGGCAAGGACCACCGGATGCGCGGACGGGAACGCGCCCAGGCCCGCGAACCCGACGGCACCGGCCGCCAGGCCCGCGACCAGATGGGGGCGGGCGGGGTCGGGGCGCAGCCGCATACCGAGGAGCGGGGCGCCGAGGATCTCACCGATCACGTAGACGGCGGCCAAGGTCGCGCCCAGGGTGTAACCACCGGGGCGGTCACGGGCGAGGAAGACCAGGGCGAGCGGGGCCATGGCGACCGGCATCCGGGCGCCGACGGCCACCACGGCCCAGGTCAGCACCGGTCGGGATGCCACATCGCGGTAGGTCATGCCGTGACAATAGGGGAGGGGTCTGACACTGGCCCATGGCCCGTCCGGGCCTGTGGACAACTACGCGTCAGCGCCGGTGAGTTGCCGGGAGTCGGCAGCGCCTTGAAGAACTGCGACGAGCCGCGAGGAGTCGCGAAGAGTCAGAGTCGCGAAGAGCCGCGTCGTGAAGGGCTGTCCACAGCCTGTGGAGAAGCGGGGCGCTCCCCCTGGCACCGGCGGGCGGCGCGCCACCCCCTCCGGTCCGCGCCCGAGCGGAAGGTCTCCCCCGCCTCCCCCGAACACGGCATCGCGCGCCGCCACCCGGCTCGGCGTACCCGTGCTGCCCCACGGACGACCTCCCCCCGGAGACCGTCCGCCCCTGTAAGGAGCCGACGCCGATCACGATCCGCACTCACCGAGGGTTCCCGTCACCCACCCCTCGGCGTCCCCTCGCGGCGAATCGCCGACCTCCAGAGTGATCATATGGATACGCCGCGTCAACGCCGCGT
This sequence comes from Streptomyces sp. NPDC104371, assembly GCF_055583785.1. Taxonomy (NCBI): domain Bacteria; kingdom Bacillati; phylum Actinomycetota; class Actinomycetes; order Kitasatosporales; family Streptomycetaceae; genus Streptomyces; species Streptomyces sp. NPDC104371. The sequence continues at coordinate 221,801 of NZ_JBVJNF010000010.1, read as the reverse complement.
AGGGGATTCATCCCTATATGCCGTGCTGACGGCAGCGCGCACGGAAGCATGAACCGGCGCACTCGGCGGCGGATCATCTCAGGGAAGCGGAGCCCGTGGGCCGTATGCCCACGCGCATGCCCCCGCCCCCGGACCGCCGGGGCACACCCGCGTCAGACCGCGCCGTACGCGAACTCCGGCAACGGCGACACCTGTGCCGCCCCGCACACCGCCACCCCGCCCGCGACCGCCGCGCCGCAGCGGTCGACCTCGCACCAGATGCGTTTGCCGACGCCCTCCGGGTCCCAGCCCCAGCGATCGGCGAGGCCGTCGACCAGCTCCAGCCCCCGGCCGCCCGTCTCGTCGCCCTCGGCGCAGCGGGGAACCGGCGGACGGGCGCTGGCGTCCGACACCTCGAGCCGGACCGTACCGGCCGGGGCGCCCGAGGGATCGTCCCGTACACCCGTGAGCAGCAGGCGCAGCACAGCGGGACAGCCCGTGTGCACGACGGCGTTGGTGACGAGTTCGGAGACGAGCAGCACCAGCGTCTCGGCGAGCGGCTCGTCCGCCCCTATCCCGGAACCGGCGAGCCGCGACCTGGCCCATCTCCGGGCCCGCCCCACCTCCGCGGGGTCGGGCCGGACCTCCAGTTGCACTTGAAGCACCTGCACCGCTCACACCATCCGAACCGGCGGACACATCGCCTCGCGCCTCACAAGCGCCACGATCGTGGTCATCGTCTGCATGGCGGGAACCAAGGTCACGCACCGTGATTCCCTTGCACGACAGCATGGTTGACGTACAGTCACCCCAACAAGCGCTTCGGGCATATTCCAGCGCGAAGGAGTACGCGTGCGGCATACTGTGCGACGCTTGCCACGGCTAGTCGAACAGACAGGCGCGGAGGGCCGCCCTGCCCCGCGAGCGGCGCGCACCGCGCCACCCGGCATCGCCACAGAGGCCGCACCGGGGTGGATCCGACTCGAAACCGCTCGCATCCCACACAAGGTACCGGAGCCCCCGGCCGACTCCAGCCCGTGACAAGTCACGCATAGGACACAACCCTGCATCACCACTCAACACCCCTGAATTGTCACAGTCCGTGACATTCGGAGTGATCCGCGCCCAAGCCCACGGTCCGCGCCCCGGCCGGCTGCGGATCCGGCCCCTCGACAGCGGCCGAAGCGGTGGCCGCGGCGGTGGCCGAGGCGACGTCCGGGTGGACGTCGAAGAGGCGGCGCACACCGAGGGCAGCCAGGACCCGTTCGACATGCGCCACTCCCCCGCCGCCCGTCCCGCCCGGCCGGGACGTGACGGCGGCGCCGGGTCCGGGCAGGATCAGCCGGAGCCGGCCCTGGCAGGAGCGGATCAGCCGCCGCGTGGCGATCAGGACACCGACGCCGCTGGAGTCGCAGAAGACGACCTCGGTCAGATCGAGGACGAGCCGGTGACGCCCGTCCGCCACCGCGTCGTGCACCCGTCGGCGCAGCATCTGCGAGGTGAGCACGTCCAGTTCGCCCGCCACCCGGAGCACGGCCCACTCGCCGCGGACCTCGTAGCTCGTCCCGAACGTCACCGCCTGTGCCTCCATGCTCGCCCGTGCCCGGTCGGAACCGGAACGTTCCCTTTGGGCGGCTGCCCCGAGACCTCCCGGTGAAACACCGCGTGCGATCCGGCGTCCTCTTACCATCTGCGGCGCGTCCAGGGGCGCACATTGCCGCAAAGGGGCGTGCATCGTGCGGTGCGCCGACTACATTCGGGGAGCGGGGGCAGGGGCGGGACCGGAACATGACATCCGTGGCGAGCACGGCACGAGCAGGGTGGGGGCCGCATGGCGAAGAAGGACGCACCGTCCCGGTGGGACCGCACGATGCAGCAGCGCCTCACCCGCGGCGAGGCCGCCGCGCTGGGTGAGCTGTACGACCGCTTCGCCTCCCTCGTGCACGGCCTCGCCCTGCGCGTCCTCGGGGACGAGGGTGCCGCCGATCGCGTCACGCGCGAGGTGTTCGCCCACATCTGGGAGACCCCGGAGTCGTACGACCCGGCGCAGGGCCCGCTGCGCTCCTGGGTGGCCACACTGACCCACCGGCTCGCCGTGCAACGGCTGCGCGCCACCGAGACCGCGGCGCTCACGCGGGGCGGCCGGGGCACCCGGGAGGACCTGGAGCGCAAGGTGCGCGACGCCTCGGTCGCGGCCCGCGCGGACTACATCGTCACCTCGATGCCGGTGCCGCTGCGCGCGGCGCTGGAGCGCGCGTACTTCCAGCGCCGGGACTACCGCCAGACCGCCGCCGACCTCGGCATCACCGAGGACGAGGCCCGCCGTCGGCTCCGGCTCGGACTCCAACTGGTCGCCTCGGCCCACGAGTCGGAACCCGCGGGCGCCCCTCCCGGACCGGAGGCGGCGTGGTGACCGGAGCGGAGCGCTTCGAGACGTACGGCGATCCCGCGCGGTACGGCGTCCCCGGGCGGCCGAGGCCGCACGTGCCCGGAGCCGGTGACGCGAGCTGGACATGGGAGGCGAAGGTGCCGCGTCAGGGCGGCCCCGGCCGCCTGCGGATGTCCGGCACGCCCGGCGCCGAGAGGCCCGCCGAGCCCACGCTCTCGCATCCGGTGCTGAAGTCGCTGCTCGGCGCGTGGGCGCTCGCCGCCTGCTCGCCGCGGGAGGCGGCGGCCGTGGAGGAGCACCTCGGCGGCTGCGGCCCCTGCGCGGACGAGGCACGGCAACTACGCGCGGCCGTGGGGCTGCTGCACCCCGCCGAGACCCTCGACCTCGATCCCGCGCTGCGCACGCGCGTGCTGGAGAGCTGCCTCGGGCGGCGCCCGCCCCGTATCCCGGTCCCGCAGTGGGCCGCCGCGTACGAGGCGGAGGCGGCGCGGCTGGACGCCCTGCTCCAGGACATGCGCGACGCCGAGTGGCACACGCCGGTACGGCTGCGGTGGTTCGACGGGGCCGCTCCGGCGAGCCGTCGTACGACCGTCGCCGGGGTCATCGCCCATCTGCTCTCCGTCGACGGACTGGTCGCGGTGGCCCTCGGGCTGGACGATCCGCTCGGGGACACGACCCCGGAGCACGGCACCCCGGAGGGGCGCACGGAAGCGTACTGGCGCGCGTCGCGCTTCCCGCCGACCCGTGCCGTCCGCAACCCCTGGCGGGAGCAGAGCCACGACCTGGTGCGGACCGTGTCCTTCACCGGCAGCGGCACCGGGCGGCTCACGGTGCCGTACGGCGCGTGCGAACTGCCGCTGCGCGACGCGATGCTGGACCGCGCGTTCGCCTGCTGGGTGCACGCGGAGGACATCGCGACCGCGGTCGACTATCCCTACGAGCCGCCCGCGGCGCGTCATCTGAGCGGGATGATCGGCCTGGCCGCGAAGAAGCTCCCGCGGGCGCTGGCCCGGCGGCGGGCCCGCACAGGGCCGCCCGGCCGCACCCGGCGGCTGGTCGCCGTCGGCGCTCCGGGGCGCTGTCTGCGGCTGGAGATCGAGGGCCGGGGCGGCGGCGAATGGATGATCCCGCTGGACGCCCACGCACAGGGTGCGGAGGACTCCGTCGAGCGCGAGGTGGCGCATGTGGTGCTCGAGAGCGTGGAGTTCTGCCGCCTGGCCGCCGGGCATGTGCCGCCGGAGGAGGCCGCCGTGGGTCAGCGAGGGGACCGGGAGGCGATCAGGGAGGTGCTGTTCGCGGCGGCGTCGCTGAGCCGGATGTGAGGAGTCCCCGGTAAGGGGTCTCCGTCAGGCGAAGACGACCGTGCGCCGGCCGTTCAGCAGGATGCGGCGCTCCGCGTGCCACTTCACCGCGCGGGCCAGCGCCTGGCACTCCACATCGCGGCCGATCGCCACGAGCTGGTCCGGGGTCACGCCGTGGCCCACCCGCTCGACCTCCTGCTCGATGATCGGGCCCTCGTCCAGGTCGGCCGTGACGTAGTGCGCGGTGGCGCCGATGAGCTTCACACCGCGCGCGTGCGCCTGGTGGTACGGCTTGGCGCCCTTGAAGCTCGGCAGGAAGGAGTGGTGGATGTTGATGATCCGGCCGCTGAGCCGCTTGCACAGGTCGTCCGAGAGCACCTGCATATAGCGGGCGAGGACCACCAGCTCGACGTCCAGCTCACGCACCAGCTCCACCAGCCGGGCCTCGGCCTCCGGCTTGGTGTCCCTCGTCACCGGGATGTGGTGGAAGGGGATGTTGTACGAGCCCACCAGCTCCTGGAAGTCGGTGTGGTTGGACACCACGGCCGCGATCTCGACGGGCAGGGCGCCGATCCGGGCACGGAAGAGCAGGTCGTTCAGGCAGTGGCCGAACTTGCTGACCATCAGGACGATGCGCATCTTCTCGTCGGCCCGGTGGATCTGCCAGTCCATCTGGCAGGAGTCACCGATCGCCGCGAAGCTCGCCCGCAGCTTGTCCACGGTCACGGGGGCCTCCGCCGTGAAGTGGACCCGCATGAAGAACAGTCCCGTGTCGCGGTCCCCGAACTGCTGGCTGTCCTCGATGTTGCAGCCGGTCATGAACAGATAGCTCGACACGGCGTGCACGATCCCCTGCTTGTCCGGGCAGGAGAGGGTGAGGACGTACTGGTCAGGGGCCGAGGACGGGGCGGACAGCTCGTTCATGCACGCCAGGGTCTCACGTCCGGGGACCTTCGCGACGAGGCGTTCCGCCACGCGGACGCCCCGTGCCCGGCTATGCGATCCGGGTGAGGACGCGCAGGACGTCGAGCGTGCGCGGCGGGGTGTCCGGGTCCTCGCCGTCGCTGCTCGCGAGCCGGACGTGCGCGTCGCGGGCCGCCCGGACCGCCTCCGGCCAGCCGTGGTGGTCGAGATAGGCCTCGACCGGCGCGTCCGGCCCGACCTGGTGCATGATCCGCAGCACGCGCAGCACCGCGGTGTCGACCAGGGCCGCCTCCTGCGAGTCACGGAAGATCGTCCCGACGTATTTCTCCGCCGACCAGTTGTCCAGCCAGGTGTCCTCGACCAGGCGGTACACGGCGTCGGTGACGTCTCCGTACCCGTCCACACGGGCCAGCCAGACGTCCCGCTGGAACGCCGGGTCGGAGAGCATGTGCAGCGCGGAACGCACGTTGCTGCGCCAGCGCCACCACGGCATGTCATTGAGTGGCATGACGCCCATGGTGGAGGAGCGACGGCCACTGCGGGAAGAGTTCTCCGAACCTTGCACGGTCACCGATCGTACGTTCCTCGTGAATCCGGATCATCAGCCCCCGCCTCCCGGCGCTCCCGGCCGCCCGCGCTCAGAGCTGGGTCGGCTGGCGCTGGGTCAGGCCGTACTTCTGCGCGATGGCGTTCCACAGGGGCGCGGCCTTCGCCTTCTGGGCCGTCGCCGTACCGCTCGACCGGTCGCCCGCCGCGGCCTGGTTGGTGTGGCGCGCGTGGCCCTTCTTGCAGCCCTTCTTGGCCTGGTTCGCCCAGGCGGCGTAGTGGTTGTCGGCAGCCGCGGACGCCTTCCACGCGCTGGTGAGCGCCGCGGTCAGCTCGCCGTTCCCGGGCAGCTTGTCGACCGCGATCCCGGACAGCCGGGTGACCAGTTCGTTGCGCTGCCCGGCGGCGTTGCGCAGATCGGTGGCCGCCTGGTCGAGGTTCTGGCAGTTCCTGACGTCGCCGACCGCCTTGACCACGCTGCCGCGGCTGTTGCCGCTGTCGGCGAGGAGCTTGTCGAGCGCGACGGCCTGCTCCCTGGCCGGGTCGGCGGCCGGGGACGGGGACGCCGACTCCGAGGGCTCCTCGACGGGGCCGGTCGCCGCGACGGTCTTGTTGTCGTCGGTGTTGCTGTCGCTGCCGCCGCCCGCGCCGAGCAGGGCGCCCGCGCCGATGCCGACGACGGCGATGCCCACGCCGACGGCCGCGATCAGCGGCACGCGCGACGGGGGACGGCCGCCACTGGCGCGCCGTCCGGCCGCCCGGCCCACCGGGGGGCTCGGCGGGGCGCTCGGCGGGGCAGCGGTGTCGAGCTGCGGCATCTGCTGGGTGGAATCGGCGCCGCCCGCGTCGTTGCGGAAGAGGTTGTCGAACTCGGACGGCGGGTGCCGGTCGCCGCCGGGAGCGCCCGACGGCATCCCGTACGGGTCCGGGCCGGGGCCGCCGGTGACGGGCGCGATGTACTGCGTGGCCTGTTCGTCGGGGTGCGCCGCGGGACTCTCGGCGGGCATCGCCCCCGGGGCCACCGGCGGTATGTACTGGGTCGCCCCCTCGTCGGCGGCGACGGGCGGTATGTACTGCGTGGCGCCCTCGTCGTCGGCGGTGTGCGGCATCGCGTGTCCGCCCTGGGACGCGTGCTGTCCGTACGGGGCCGGCGGTGCGGCCTCGGGCGGCATCGGTCCGGGGCCCGCGCCCGGGGGCGTCTGCGGCGGCAGCGGCTGGGCGTGCCCGCCCTGCGTCTGCCCGGCCTGGGCCCCGCCCCAGCTCGCGTGCGGGTCGGAGGTTCCCCAGGACTGCTGCGCTTCCGGCGCGTCCCAGGTCTGCCCCGTGTCGAGGCCCCAGGTCTGGGTGGGCGGCGACTGGGCCGGTTGCTGCGGCCCCCACGCTCCGCCCCAGGTCTGGCTGCCCGACTGGGCGGCATGACCGTCGGAGGGCAGCGCGATGCCTTCGCGCGCGGGCTGCGCCGAGGGCTCCTCGCCCTGTCCACTCTGCGTCACCGGGACTCCTACGAATGGGGGACTGGCGGAATCGTCGGCTCACGCTACCGGGTCCCCGGAGCCCCATGCCACGCCGGACGGGACGTACTCCGCCCTCGTTCCCAGGGCGTAACAATTCCGCCGCGCGGAACGCTGTTTATGCCCCCTCTCGTCCCTGAACAGCCATGGCGCGCCCCCGGAGCCGGGGCGAAGTCCATGCCGGTGACCCGGCCCCGGGGGTGCCCTCATGCCGCCGTCGTCAGCTCCAGCCGCGCCCCGAACTCCCGTACCACCGCCTCGTCCCGGTACGGCTCCAGCCGCTGCTGGAAGTCCTCCAGATACTCGGCGCCGCGGTTGGAGCGCAGGGAGCCGAGCAGGTCCACCGCCTTCAGGCCGGTGGCGCAGGCCTGTTCCACCTCGCGCTGCTGCACCTGCGCGGTGGCCAGCAGGACGAAGCCGATCGCCCGGCGCCGGGCCCGCGACGCGGGGTGCCCGGCGAGGGCCTCCTCCGCGCATCGCGCTGCCGCCTCCGCCTGCCCCAGATCCCGGTGGCAGTGCGCCAACTCGTCGGCCAGATAGGCGTGATCGAAGTGGGCGATCCACGCCGGGTCGTCCCCGGAGGCCGTATCGGCCGCCTCCAGCGCCGTGACCGCGCGCCCGGACGCGAGCTGCGCCGACCGCACATCGCCCAGCAGCGCGTGCCCGCGCGCCTCGGCGGCGTGGAACATCGCCTCGGCACGCGGAGTCACCCGCCCCCGCGCGCCCTCCTGGGCCGCACGCGCCAACTGCGCGATCTCACGCGGGTTTCCGAGCTGCGCCGCGAGATGGCTCATGGAGGCCGCGAGCACATAGCCGCCGTAGCCCCGGTCCCCCGCCGCCTGCGCGAGCCGCAGCGACTGGATGTAGTACCGCTGGGCGAGCCCGGGTTGCCCGGTGTCGACGGCCATGTACCCGGCGAGTTCCGTCAACCGCGCGACGACGGCGAAGAGTTCGCGCCCCACCGCCTCCCGGTACGAGCCCGCCAGCAGCCCCGAGACGACGCTGTTGAGGTAGTGCACGACGACCGGGCGCACATGGCCGCTGCCGAACTGGTGGTCCAGCTCGACCAGGGCCTGCGTCATCGCCCGTACCGCCGCGACGTCCGACGGCCCCACGCGTGGCCCGCCGGAGCGCGCGACCTGGGCGTCCGGCAGGGAGATCAGCCAGTCGCGGCTCGGCTCGACGAGCGCCGAGGCGGCCACCGACGAGCCGGACAGGAAGTCGCGGCGCCCGACGTCGCTGCGCCACAGCTCGCAGACCTGCTCGATGGCGCCGAGCACCGTCGGCGAGAACTGCAGGCCCACGCCCGAGGCGAGGTTCTTGCCGTTGGCCATGCCGATCTCGTCGATCGTGACCGTGCGTCCCAGCTTGCGGCCGAGCGCCTCCGCGATGATCGCCGGGGCCCGGCCCCGTGGTTGCTGTCCCCGCAGCCAACGGGCCACGGACGTCTTGTCGTAGCGCAGATCGAGACCGTGTTCCGCGCCGCACATGTTGACCCGGCGGGCGAGCCCCGCGTTGGAGCAGCCCGCTTCCTGGATGAGCGCTTGCAACCGTTCGTTCGGCTGCCGCGCGACGAGAGGCCTTGCGGCCATGGCGTACCCCCATGTTCATGGCTCGGTTCGCCTCCGGGGCGCGCCCCTTCGGCTCACTCGCCGGGTGGCTGCGGTGCCTGCCCGTGCACCGAGTTGCTGTGTCGTCCTCGGCCGGAATCTCGGATTCGTCCTCGTATGCACCGAAAGGTCCGGCCGTGCAGATCAATGCCCCGGGGACATACGGGTAATGCGAGACATACGGGGATTGCGAGGTAAAGGCTGATGCAGTACCCCACTCGTGGTTACCCAGCCGCCGTCCCCGATCCTCTTGCGCGCCCCCGCGCGTGCATCCATGCGCCCCGGCCGAGGGCGCGGTGCCCCTCCCCCGCGCATGTGAGATAAAAGGGACATGCCCACCATCCGTTTCCGGGGCGGGCGACGGCGGCTGAGAGGGCGGGCGTAACCCCCGGTGACAGCAGGAGTTGAGTTCATCGTGGAAGAGACCATCGCGGGGCCTCAGGCTGCCCACATCCCGAAGCGGCGCGGCGATTCGATCGCGGAAGCCGCCGTACGGTACGTCGAAGAACGTCACTGGGACGTGTTCCCCGGGACCTGGCTGGAGGCCCGTGACGGGACGCTGCGCTGCTCCTGCGGCGAGTCGGCCTGCCCCGCGCCCGGCGCGCATCCGGCGCGCGAGGACTGGGCGACGCAGGCGACCGGCAGCGCGACCGTCGCGCGCGGCCTGTGGTCCGAGCAGCCCACCGCGTCGATCCTGCTGCCCGTCGGGCGCACGTTCGACGCGATCGACGTACCGGAGACCGCGGGTCTGCTCGCCCTCGCGCGGATGGAGCGCATGGAGCTGCGGCTCGGGCCGGTGACCCACGCGCCGGACGGGCGCATGCAGTTCTTCGTGCTGCCCGGCGCGGCGGCCAAGGTGCCCGATCTGCTACGGGAGTTGGGCTGGTCCCCGGCCACCCTCGACCTGGTCGCCCTGGGCGAGGGCACCTACGTGGCCGCGCCGCCCACGCGGTACGGGTTGCGGGGGCCCGTGCAGTGGGCGTGCCGCCCCACGTCCGAGAACCGATGGCTGCCGGACGCGGAGGAGTTGATCTCGACCCTGGCCTACGCCTGCGGGCGGGACCGGTAGGCGCCGGTCCGCCCCGTCCGGCCGGACGCGGGAACTTCCGCGCCGGGACCGTGAGTTGTCCGTCACGGTGGGTCGTTCCCGCCCGGGGCGGGCCCTTTGGAGCGTTACGACTCCGTGTCCGGTACGGGTACCCCTGCCCCGTAAGGTGGTCGTATGAACGAGGTTGGGGCAGGTACGGCCGCCGTACGGGTGCAAGGGCTCTGGAAGCGGTTCGGTGAGCAGATCGCCGTCTCCGGGATCGATCTGGAGCTTCCCGCGGGGCGGTTCATCGGGCTCGTCGGGCCGAACGGCGCGGGGAAGACGACCACCCTGTCCATGGTCACGGGGCTGCTCCGCCCCGACCAGGGAACCGTCGAGATCGCCGGTCACGACGTCTGGCGCGACCCGGTCGCGGTGAAGGCCCGTATCGGTGTCCTGCCCGAGGGGCTGCGGCTCTTCGAGCGCCTCTCCGGGCGCGAACTCCTCGCGTACACCGGCCGGTTGCGCGGGCTGCCCGGCGCCGAGGTCGACAAGCGGGCCACGCAGTTGCTCGACGTCCTCGACCTGGCCGGGGCCCAGCACAAGCTGGTCGTCGACTACTCGACCGGTATGCGCAAGAAGATCGGGCTGGCCGCCGCCCTGCTCCACAACCCCGAAGTCCTCTTCCTCGACGAGCCGTTCGAGGGCGTCGACCCGGTCTCCGCGCAGACCATCCGCGGCGTCCTGGAGCGGTACACCTCCTCCGGCGCCACGGTCGTCTTCTCCTCGCACGTCATGGAGCTGGTCGAGTCGCTGTGCGACTGGGTGGCGGTGATGGTCGCGGGGCGGATCCGCGCGCACGGCCCGCTCGCCGAGGTCCGCGGTGACGCGCCGACCCTCCAGCAGGCGTTCCTGGAACTGGTGGGCGCGGGCAGCCGTACGGCCGGTGCCGACCTCGACTGGCTCGGCGGCGGCGCCCGATGAACACCGCACCGACCACCGGCCTCACCGCCACGTTCGTCCGGCTGAAGCTGTCGCTGCTGCGCAACGGGCTGCGGCAGTCCACCGGACGGCGGGCCGCCTACGTCACGTCCATCGTCTTCTCGCTGCTGTTCGCCGCGCTGCAGATGCTCGGTCTCGTCCTGCTGCGCGGCAACGACCACGCGGGCACGGTCGCGGTGCTCGGCACGGCGACCGTGGCGCTCGGCTGGGCGGTGATGCCGCTGTTCTTCCCGAGCGGCGACGAGACGCTCGACCCCACGCGCCTGGTGATGCTGCCGCTGCGCCCGCTGCCCCTGGTCCGGGCGCTGCTGACGGCGTCCCTGGTCGGCATCGGCCCGCTGTTCACGCTGTGTCTGCTGGTGGGTTCGGTGATCTCCGTGGCGCACGGCGCGGCGGCCTTCTCCACCGCCGTCGTCGCCACCGTCCTCGCGCTGCTGATCTGCGTGGCGCTCGCGCGGGCCGTCGCCGCCGCCAACATCCGGCTGCTGTCCAGCCGCAAGGGCCGCGATCTGGCCGTCCTGAGCGGTCTGGTCATCGCGATCGGCGCGCAGGTGGTCAACTTCGCCGCACAGCGGCTCGGTTCGGGCGGGCTGGCCCAACTGGAGCCGGTGTGGAAGGTCGTGCGCTGGGTGCCGCCCGCCTCCGCGGTCGGCGCGGTGGAGTCGGTGAGCCAGGGGTCGTACGGTGTCGGCGTCGCCCAACTGCTCCTGAGCGCGGCGGCGTTGGCGGGCCTGCTGGCGCTGTGGTCACGCAGCCTGACGAAGCTGATGACCTCGCCGGACGAGTCCACGCTCCAGGCCGCCGAACCGGGGCCCAAGGAGCGTTCCTCGGCGAACCTGTCCCGGCTGCTGCCCGCGGGCCGCACCGGCACGGTCATGGAGCGCACCCTGCGCTACATGTGGCGTGACCCCAAGACCAAGACGGCCTGGGTGACCGCGCTCGCGATCGGGATGATCGTGCCGGTCTTCAACGCCCTCCAGGGCACCGGCTCGGTCTACTTCGCCTGCTTCGCGGCCGGGATGCTCGGCATCCAGATGTACAACCAGTTCGGGCAGGACACCTCCGCGTTCTGGATGGTCGCGATGACGATCTCCTCGTCCCGCGAGGCGTACGCGGAGCTGCGCGGCCGGGCGCTGGCGCTGCTGCTGGTCACGCTGCCGTACACCGCCCTCGTCGGCGTCGTGACGACCGCGCTCCTCGACGCCTGGGCGAAGCTGCCCGAGACGCTCGGGCTCTCCTTCGCGCTGCTCGGCGCGATGCTGGCCACGGGCACGTGGAGCTCGGTCGGCTTCCCGTACTCGATACCGCAGGAGGGCTACAAGAACGTGGCCCCCGGGCAGGCCGGGATCGCCTGGGCCTCCATCGTCGGCGGCATGGTCTCGGCGGCCCTGCTCGCGTCGCCCGTGATCGCGGCGACGATCTGGCTGAACGCCAGCGCGGACGGCGCCGACCGGGCCTGGCTCCTGCTGCCCGTGGGCTGCGTCTACGGGGTGCTGATCCTGCACCTCAGCCTCCGCCTCGCGGCCCCGCGCGCGGCGCGCCGCCTGCCGGAGATCCTGGCGGCGGTCAGCAAGGGCTAGTCCGGCGAGGGCCCCGGTCCCGGCCGGGGCTGTGGCCGGGGTCAGGGTGTGAGCAGCGAGTCCAGGAACGGCTCGATCGCCGCGCGCCAGGCCTCCGGCTGGTCGTAGTGGACGAGGTGGCCGGCGTCGGCCACCTCCGCGTACCGGCCGTGCGGCAGGACGCGCACCATCTCCTGCGCCTCCGCCCGGCCGAGCTGGCCGTCCAGACCACGCAGGACGAGGGCCGGGCACCGCACCTGCGCCAGCTCCTCCCAGTGCGCGTCGTACACCCAGGTCTCACGGGAGCGCAGCATCTGCTCCGGTTCGAAGACCGGCCGCCAGCCGTCCGCGGACTCGGCCATCACCTCGGCGTAGAACGCGCCGCGGGCCGGGTTCGGGCGCTCCACCCAGGGGTCGTCCTCGCCGAACCACTTGCGTACGTCGGCGAGCGTGGCGAAGGGGAGCGGCCAGGTGGTGAACCAGTTCTCCCACTCGCGCTGCGAGGCGGCGCCGAGCGCGGAGGCCCGCATGTCGCAGATGATCAGGCCGCGCACCAGATCGGGGCGCTGGGCGGCGAGCTGCCAGGCGGTCAGGGCGCCCATGGCATGGCCGATGAGGACGGCCGGGGCGAGGCCGAGCTGGTCGAGGGCCGCCGCGACGTCGTCGGTGTAGGCCTCGCGGGTGTAGCGGCCGAGGGGCGGCTTGTCGCTCTGGCCGTGGCCACGCAGGTCGAGCGCGACCGCGCGGTGGCGCCCGGAGAGCCAGCGGGCGGTGGACGCCCAGTGCGAGGCACGGCCCATCAGCCCGTGCAGTAACAGCACCCCCGGCGCGCGGTCGTCCTCCCCCGCCTTGGGGGGATCGGCGAACTCCCACGCGGCGAGGCGGACGCCTCCCGCTCCCGTCACGTCGATGCGCCGCACCATCGTCCTGGAACCCCCCTGGCTCCGCTCAGTACTTCTGCACTCGCTCTGTACTTCTGCGCTTCTGTACTTCTGCGTGTTCCGCGCGTTCTGCGTTACTACGTCACGTTATCGAAAGGTCTTTCGAAATCACCGCTTCCGGCGGTAACACCCCACCTTCGAGTGACCTTTCCCGAGGATTGACCGCCGCCCCCGTGGGGAGATCTTCAGCGGGAGGCGGACCGCTCGGGGAAATCCGGTCCGAGGGGGATGACCCTGGGAGCTCGGGGCTCCGGGTCAGCACAGGGGAGGACAGGCCCCGGCGCCCCAGGGCGCCGGGGCCCTCCGCGTATCGGCGGCAGCTCCATCCGCCCGCCCCCTTCCCGGCCAGATGACGTCACGGTCACCGTCCGGCCAAGAGCCCTCCGGTCATATGCCTCGCGCACCAGCCTCGCACGGGACCGGCCCGTCCGCTGCGGTCGGACCGGCTGAATCTTGATTGCGGTAAGATCGCGGAATCATCACAACTCGCCCTGAAACCATGGGCGTTGAGGACGTCGCAGGTGCGGGACCTCGGGGTGATCGCTCAGCGCCCGGCCGCGCGGACGCTCAGCGCTTGGCCACGAAGACATGGGAGGCGATGTCCGCCTCCAGCTCGGCCGCCTCGCCGCCGCTGCCCACCAGAACGCCGCCCGCGCCCTGCGTCACGCTGACCACCGAGCCGGGCTGCACGCCCGCCCGGCGCAGCATGTGCATGAGCTGCGCGTCCGTCTGGATGGGCTCGCCGATGCGCCGTACGACGACCGTCTTGCCGTCCGCGCCCGGGTCCAGCTCCGCCAGCGAGACCATGCCCTCGCCCAGGAACGGGGCCGCGTCGTCCCGCTCGCCCAGCTCCTCCAGGCCCGGGATCGGGTTGCCGTACGGCGACTCCGTGGGGTGGCGCAGCAGCTCCAGGACGCGGCGCTCGACGGCCTCGCTCATCACATGCTCCCAGCGGCACGCCTCGGCGTGCACCTGCTCCCACTCCAGGCCGATCACATCGACCAGCAGGCACTCGGCCAGGCGGTGCTTGCGCATCACGCGCGTGGCGAGGCGGCGGCCCTCGTCCGTCAGCTCCAGATGGCGGTCGGCGGCGACCGAGACCAGGCCGTCGCGTTCCATCCGCGCCACGGTCTGGCTGACCGTCGGGCCGCTCTGGTCGAGCCGCTCGGCGATCCGGGCGCGCATGGGGACCACGCCTTCCTCCTCGAGTTCGAGGATGGTGCGGAGATACATCTCCGTGGTGTCGATCAGTCCGGACATACGTGCCCCTCGATGAGATGGCCGGAGGCTCGACGGCTCACCGGCGCGTGCGCTGGCCCTGCCCCAATTCTGACGCATGGGACTGACAACCGGGGCGTGAGCAACGGAGTCGGGCGGTGCGGACAAGGGTTCCCCCGCGGCGCCCGCGCGGGAGCGGCGGGGGCATCGCACGAGACCCGCGGCGGTATCGCACGGGCCCAGCGGCCGTATCGCACGGGCCCTGCGGCGGTATTGACAGCGCACTGGTCCAGACCGCACCGTGATCCGCGACCCGGGCCGCCCACGGCGCCGGTAGGACCGAGACTTCGAGGGGGAGTCGCCGATGCGCGAGGAGCCGACGGACGCGAGCGAGCTGGCCGGGAGGTTCTTCGACGCGGCGATCGGGCTGCTGGCCCGCGTCCGCGACGAGGAGGCGAAGTCGATCGCGGCGGCCGGTGCCCTGGTCGCGGACACCGTCGCCGCCGGTGGCCGGTTGTTCGCGTTCGGTGCCGGGCACTCGTCGCTGGCCGCGCAGGACCTCGTCTACCGCGCGGGCGGCCTCGCCCTGATGAACCTGCTCGCGGTGCCCGGCGCCGTCGGCGTCGACGTCGTACCGGCGACCCTGGGCTCGGCGCTGGAGCGGGTCGAGGGCCTGGCGGGCGCGGTCCTCGACACCAGCCCGCTGCGCTCGGGCGACCTCCTCGTGATCATCTCCCTGTCCGGCCGCAACGCGCTCCCCGTGGAGATGGCGATGACCGCACGCGCGCGCGGCGTCAGGGTCATCGGGGTGACCTCGGTGGCCTACGCCTCGGAGACGACCTCGCGGCACGCCTCCGGCACGTATCTCAAGGACCACTGCGACCTCGTCCTCGACTCGAAGATCGCGGTGGGCGACGCGGAACTCGGTCTCGACAGCGTCCCCGCCCCCTTCGCCCCCGCCTCCACCGTCGTCACCACGGCCCTGCTCCAGGCGGTCATGGCCACGGCCGCGGGCACCCTCGCCGAGCGCGGCATCGACCCGCCGCTGCTGCGGTCCGGGAACGTCGACGGCGGCCTGGAGTGGAACGACCGGATCATGCGGGAGTACGGCGACCGGATCTTCTACCGGCGCGTGTAGCCCGCGTACGGGGGCTGCCTACGCCCCCGTCTCCTCCCACCGCTCGGCCAGGTCCAGCGCGGCGGCGATCCGTACCGCCACGTCCTCCGCGTAGACCGCGTCGGCCCGTTCGAAGCCGCCGCGTCCGGCGCCGCGCAGGAACGTCACGACGCCGAGCGTCCGGCCGCGGCTGCGCAGTACCGCACACAGCGCGTGCACCGCGTCCGCGGGCCACTGCCGGGCCGACGCCCACGCGCGGGCCCGCTCGAGGTCGAGGGCGCCCGCCGCGGCCCGGACGGAGGCCGCGCGCTCCACGCACTGCACGGCCGGATGCCCGGCGCCGTACGGCACGGGCAGTCCCGCCTTGCCGGTGAGCACGCTCGGCCCCGGCCCGCCCGCCGGGGTCTCCGCCGTCCGGACCAGGCGCACCGGCCCTGGTCCGTCCGCCGCCGCACCGCCCACCGTCCGGTCGATCAGCGCGTGATCGGCGAACCCGGCGAGCGCGAAGTCGAGATGGACGGTGGCCGCCTCGCGCGGGTCCTCGCACTCGGCGGCGGCCCGCGCCGCGCGGTGCGACTGCTGGGAGCGGAAGCGCAGCAGCGCCGCCTCCCGCTCCTGCCGCCTGGCCTCGGTGACGTCCTGGAACAGCCACCCCACGCCGAGCGGCGCCGGTTCCTCCGCGAGCGGTGAGGCCAGCCGCAGGAAGCCGCTGTGCCAGCACCGCCGCTGGTCCCCCTCCGTGCCGCGCACGCTGACCCATACGTCGGCGGGGGCGGGCGGGGCGCCCTCGGCGAGCACATGGGTCAGCGCGCTCTCCAGCTCCTCGACGCCCTGGGAGAGCAGCTCCCCGAGGGGCCGTCCGAGCACGGCCGTACGCCCGGTGCCGAGCGCGCGGGCCGCGTGGACGTTGACGAGGGCGGGGCGCAGATCGGCGTCCACGAGCACCACGCCCCAGCTCGCGTTGTCGAACAGGGCCTCGCTCAGCGCGATGGACCGCTCCAGGTCGATCTGTGTGTGGACCTCGCTGAAGGCGCAGTAGACCCCGGCGGGCCGCCCCGCGGCGTCCCGCACGGCCGCCGACTGGATGCGTACGAGCACCCGCCCGCCGTCCTTGGTGAGCAGCGCGGACTCGTGCACCTGGCGCCCGGTGGCCGCCATCACGGACATCAGCCGCGCCTCGACCTCGGCGGCGTCGGCGGTGCGCACGGCCCATCCGGCCAGCCCGCGCCGTCCCACGGCCTCGGTGGCCGTCCAGCCGAGGATCCGCTCGGCCTCCCGGTTCCAGTGGGTCACCACGCCGTCGGCGTCGAAGGCGCACAGCGCCGCGTCCATCCCGTCGAGAAGCGTGGCCAGTAGATCCGGACCGCCCCTCGCGGGCTCGCCCGGCCCCCGCTCGTCCGTGGTCCCGCTACGCCGGGAAGCATTCACCCGAACCCCCATGCAGCCTGCCGCGTCCGCGCGTACGGCGCGTGCGCTCACCGGCCCTCATTCAACTCGAACGTGACGCAGCACACATCCGCTTCGCGAAAGATGTGTCGTGGTCGTGCTCTCGGAAATCCGGTTGAGCGACCGCCGAGAGGTTCCTAGGGTGTGGAGCACAGCGAAAGGAGGTGGTTCGGCGAATGTATGACAACCGGACGGCTGAGGTGACTGCGGGCTGACGGCCCGTCGTCGTACTCGGTTTCGGCGCCGGACCCGCGCGTGAGCACACGCGCAGCCGGCCAATTCCACGCAGTCACCCGACCCGCGAGCTCGCCGGCACGTCCGGCCGGCTTCTCCCCCGTCAGGCGGAGGACCCGAGCTCGCGGGTCGTTCGCGTCCCCGGCACTTCAGGGGCTGAGTCGCTCCACCCGCCACGCCCCGTCCGCCGCCGCGACATAGCGCAGGCGGTCGTGGAGGCGGTTCTCGCGGCCCTGCCAGAACTCGACCGTCCTCGGGGCGATACGGAACCCGCCCCAGTGCGGCGGGACCGGGACCTGGCCGCCGCCCTCGGGATAGCGGGTGCTCAACTCCTCGTAGGCGGTGTCGAGTTCGATACGGGAGTCGATGACCGAGGACTGGGCGCTGGCCCAGGCGCCCAACTGGGAGCCGTGCGGACGCGTGCGGAAGTAGGCGGCCGTCTCGTCGCGGCCGGTGCGGCGGGCCGTGCCGGTGACGAGCACCTGGCGGGCGATCGGATGCCAGGGGAAGAGCAGCGCGACCTGGGGGTTGGCCGCCAGCTCGCGCGCCTTGCGGGACTCGTAGTTGGTGTAGAAGACGAAGCCCTGGGTGTCGTACTGCTTCATCAGCACCGTGCGCGAGCTGGGGCGGCCCGCCGTGTCCACCGTGGAGACGATCATCGCGTTCGGCTCGTAGATCATCCCCTGCACGGCGGCCTGGGCGGCCTGGTGGAACCAGCGGGCGAACTGGTCCATGGGGTGGGCGGCGAGCGAGGACGCGTCGAGCCCCTCGGTGCGGTAGTGCAACCGCATCTCGGCGGGATCGGAGACCGGGTCCTCGATGGGTCCCTCGGCCGCGCGCTCGACGATGGGTTCCAGTGGCTTGTCCGGGAAGCGGTCGGTCACACCGTCATCTTGCCGTATGCGCGGGACCACTCGGTGGGTGTGGTTCATCACTGCGCGGCACTGAGTGCCGCAGACCCTCCCCAAAGGTGGCACTCAGGGATATCGTGCTCATGCCGTTCGGGTCAGGTCGGCGGGCGCGATGACCGGCCACCGAGCGGGGCAACTCCCGCAGTACTCCGCCTCCGCAGTACTCCGCCGCCGTCACGAGGAGCCGCCTGATGTCCGACTTCGTACCCGGGCTCGAGGGAGTCGTCGCATTCGAGACGGAGATCGCCGAACCGGACAAGGAAGGCGGCGCCCTGCGCTATCGGGGCGTCGACATCGAGGAACTGGTCGGCCAGGTCTCGTTCGGCAACGTCTGGGGGCTGCTGGTCGACGGCTCCTTCAACCCCGGGCTGCCGCCCGCCGAACCCTTCCCGATCCCGGTGCACTCCGGTGACATCCGTGTGGACGTGCAGTCGGCGCTCGCCATGCTCGCCCCGGTGTGGGGGCTGAAGCCCCTCCTCGACATCGACACCGAGCAGGCCCGCGACGACCTGGCCCGCGCCGCTGTGATGGCGCTGTCGTACGTCGCCCAGTCGGCGCGCGGCCAGGGGCGGCCGATGGTGCCGCAGCGCGAGATCGACAAGGCGCACTCCATCGTGGAGCGGTTCATGATCCGCTGGCGCGGCGAGCCGGACCCCCGGCATGTCGCGGCGGTGGACGCCTACTGGACCTCGGCCGCCGAACACGGCATGAACGCCTCCACGTTCACGGCCCGGGTCATCGCGTCCACGGGCGCCGACGTGGCCGCCGCGCTGTCCGGTGCCGTCGGCGCGATGTCCGGGCCGCTGCACGGCGGCGCGCCCTCGCGCGTCCTCGGCATGATCGAGGAGATCGAGCGCACCGGGGACGCCGAGGGCTATGTGAAGCGGGCCCTGGACCAGGGCGAGCGGCTGATGGGCTTCGGCCACCGGGTGTACCGGGCGGAGGACCCGCGGGCGCGCGTGCTGCGCCGCACCGCCCGCGAGTTGGGCGCGCCCCGCTTCGAGGTCGCCGAGGCGCTGGAGAAGGCGGCCCTGGAGGAACTGCACAACCGCCGCCCGGACCGGGTCCTCGCCACGAACGTGGAGTTCTGGGCGGCGATCATGCTCGACTTCGCCGAGGTCCCGGCGCACATGTTCACGTCGATGTTCACCTGCGCCCGTACGGCCGGCTGGTCCGCGCACATCCTGGAGCAGAAGCGCACGGGCCGGCTGGTGCGCCCGTCCGCGCGGTACGTGGGCCCCGGCCCGCGCAGCCCGCAGGTGATCGAGGGCTACGCGGATCTCGCGCACCGCTAGCGAAGTCCCCGGTCCAGGGCCTGGTCCAGCAGCCCGGCCCACTGCGCCACCACGTGCCGACGGCGGGCCGCGTCGTCGGTGAGGAGGGTGGCCAGGCCCAGGCCGCGGGCCATGTCCAGCAGGCCCTGGACCGTCTCGCGTACGCCCGGCCGGGACTCGTCGGCGCCGAGGAGGTCGACGGCGATGCGATGGGTCTCGCGGCCGACGCGGGCCTCCAACTCCGTCACGCGCGGGCGCAGTTGCTCCTCGTCGCAGGCGGCGACCCACAGGTGCAGGGCCGCGCGGAACAGCGGCCCGGTGTACAGGTCGACGAGGGCCGCGACCACCGCCCGCCGGTCGGCGGCGCCCTGCGGGAACAGCGCCCGCAGGGCCGTGGAGCGCTCCTCGGCGACGTACTCGACGGCGGCGGTGAACAGGTCCTCGCGGGTGGGGAAGTGGTGCTGGGCGGCGCCTCGGGAGACCCCGGCGTGCTCGGCGACGACCGTGACCGTGGAGCCCGCCCAGCCGTGCGCGGCGAGGCAGGCCACGGCCGCCTCCAGGAGCCGTTGCCGGGTGGCCCGGCCGCGGTCCTGCTTGGGCATCCGGTCGGCCGTGGTCACCCCACCACCCAGGCGGGGTCGCGCCGTTCGAGGAAGGCGGTCATCCCCTCGCGGGCCTGCGGTGAGGCGAACAGCCTGGCCGAGAGCGCGGTCAGCCCGGCCGCGTCCCGGTCGAAGGCCTCCAGCACGGGCGCGGTGAGCAGGCGTTTGGTCTCGGCCAGCGCCTGCGGTGCGGCCCGGCGCAGCCCGTCGAGGACGGGCGCGAGCACCGTGTCCACGTCCTCGCCCGCGGCCGTGAGCAGCCCGGCGCGTACGGCCTCGGCGGCGTCGAGGCGTTCGCCGGTGAGGCAGTAGCGGGCGAGGGCGCGCGGGTCGGTGCGCGGCAGCAGGGGCAGGGAGATGACGGCGGGGGCGACACCGATGCGTACTTCCGTGAACGCGAAGGTGGCCGCGGTGCTCGCGGCGGCGATGTCGCAGGCGCCGAGCAGGCCCAGGCCGCCCGCCCGTACATGCCCCGTCACCCGGGCCACGACGGGCCGGGGCAGCGCGACGATCTGCCGCAACAGCCCGACCAGCGCCTCCGGCGGCGGAGGGTCGCGCAGGTCGGCGCCCGCGCAGAAGGTCGTCCCGGTGTGGGTGAGGACGACGGCGCGGGTGCCGGGGTCCGTGCCGCAGCGGGTCAGCGCGGCGGTGAGGTCGCCGACGAGCGCGGCGGACAGGGCGTTGCGGTTGCCGGGCGAGTCGAGGGTGAGGGTGGTGATGCCCCGGTCGTGCGCGGCGGGGACGAGGCCGGTCATGCCCGTGCCCGCAGTTCGCGGCGGAGGATCTTCCCGGAGGCGGCCCGTGGCACGGCGTCGATGAACGTGACGCCGCGCACGCGCTTGTAGGGGGCGACGCGTTCGGCGACGTGGCTCATGACCTCTTCCGCCGAGAGGTCGTCCGCGTGCGGTCCCCGGACCACGAAGGCGTGCGGGATCTCGTTGTGGTCGTCGTCGAGCACGCCGATGACGGCGGCGTCCGCGATCCGCGGGTGGGTCAGCAGGAGGGCTTCCAGTTCGGCGGGGGCCACCTGGTAGCCCTTGTACTTGATGAGTTCCTTGACGCGGTCCACGACGAACAGCCAGCCGTCGGCGTCGACATGGCCGACGTCCCCGGTGCGCAGCCAGCCCTCCGGGTCGATCAGCGCGTCGGTCGCCTCGGGCCGTCCCAGGTAGCCCTTCATCACCTGGGGGCCGCGGACGGCGATCTCGCCGACCTCGCCGACGCCCAGGTCCTTGCCGGGGTCGTCCAGGGAGAGGATGCGCATCTCGGTGCCCGCGGCGAGCTTGCCGACCGTCCCGGGCGGCGGGTTCAGGGCGCCCAGGGGCACGGCGTGCGAGGCGGGCGACAGTTCGGTCATGCCGTAGCCCTGGCCGATCGGCGGCAGCCCGAGCCGCCGTGAGCAGGCGTCCGCGAGATCGGCGTCCAGGGGCGCGGCGGCGCAGAGGATGTACTCCAGGGACGAGAGGTCGTAGCCGTCGACGACGGGGTGCTTGGCGAGCGCGAGCACGATCGGCGGGGCGACGTACAGCCTGGTGATGCGGTGCTTCTCGATGGCCGCGAGGAACGTCTCCAGGTCGAAGCGCGGCAGCACGACCACCGTGGCGCCCTTCCTGAGCGGTCCGTTCATCAGGGTGGTCAGGCCGTAGATGTGGAAGAACGGCAGGACGGCGAGGAGCCGGTCACCGGGGTTGGCCGGGACCAGGGGTTCGAGCTGGGCGAGGTTGGTGGCGATCGAGCGGTGGGTGAGCATCACGCCCTTGGGGGTGCCCGTGGTCCCGGACGAGTACGGCAGGACGGCGATGTCCCGCACGGGGTCGATGGCGACCTCCGGTTCGGGCGCGGTCGTGGACAGCATGTCGATCTGGGAGCGGTGGCCGGGCGCGCTGTCGCACACGATGATCTCCCGTATGCCGCCCGCGCGTTCGGCCGCCGCGCGCGCCGTCTCCAGCAGCGAGGACAGGGTGACGATCCAGCGGGCGTCGGCGTCGCGCAGTTGCCGCGCGAACTCCTCCACCGTGGCGAGCGGGTGCACGGTCGTGACCGTCGCGCCCGCGCGCACGGCCCCGTAGAAGGCGATCGGGAACGTGATCGTGTTGGGGCTGTGCAGGGCGAGTACGTCGCCCTTGCGCACCCCCGCCTCGGCGAACCCGGCGGCCCAGCGCCGGTGGAACCGGTCGAGCTGGGCGTAGGTGAGGGTGGTGCCGTCCACGCCGTCGACCAGGGCGGGCAGTTCACCGTACTCGGCGGCCCGGCCCAGGACCGCCTCGTGGATGGGGAGTTCGAGGGCCGGGACGTCTGCGTACTGGCTGCGGAACACGGTTCCTCCTCGTACGAGGGTGTACGGCGCCGGAAGACTCCGGACGGGCCGGGGCTAGTAGGACTTCGGCAGGCCCAGGGTCTGGTGGGAGACGTAGTTGAGGATCATCTCCCGGCTCACCGGGGCGATACGGGCCACGCGCGAGGCCGTGACGAGGGAGGCGAGCCCGAACTCCTGGGTGAGGCCGTTGCCGCCGAGGGTGTGCACGGCCTGGTCCACGGCCTTCACACAGGCCTCCGCGGCGGCGTACTTGGCCATGTTGGCGGCCTCTCCGGCGGCGACGTCGTCCCCGGAGTCGTACAGGAAGGCGGCCTTCTGCGTCATCAAGCGGGCCAGTTCTAGGTCGATATGGGCCTGGGCGAGCGGGTGCGCGATCGCCTGGTGGGCGCCGATGGGCTGCTTGAAGACGGTACGGTCGCGGGCGTACGCGACGGCCCGGGACAGCGCGAAGCGGCCCATGCCGATCGAGAAGGCGGCGGTCATCACGCGCTCGGGGTTGAGGCCCGCGAACAGTTGGAGCAGCCCGGCGTCCTCATCGCCCACCAACGCGTCGGCGGGCAGCCGTACTTCGTCCAGGGTCAGCTCGAACTGCTTCTCGGCGGCGGACAGTTCCATGTCGATGGGGCGCCGCCCGAAGCCGGGGGTGTCGCGGGGGACGATGAACAGGCAGGGCTTGAGCTTGCCGGTGCGCGCGTCCTCGGTGCGGCCGACGATCAGGGTCGCGTCGGCGATGTCGACACCGGAGACGAACACCTTGCGGCCGCTGAGGACCCACTCCTCGCCGTCGCGGCGGGCGGTGGTGGTGATGCGGTGGGAGTTGGACCCGGCGTCGGGTTCCGTGATGCCGAACGCCATGGTGCGGGTGCCGTCCGCGAGGCCCGGCAGCCAGCTCCGCTTCTGCGCGGGGGTGCCGAACCGGGCGATGACCGTGCCGCAGATCGCCGGTGACACGACGAGCATCAGCAAGGGGCAGCCCGCCGCCCCCAACTCCTCAAGGACGATGGCCAGTTCGGCGATACCTCCGCCGCCACCGCCGTACTCCTCGGGGAGGTTGACCCCGAGATAGCCCAACTTGGCCGCCTCGTACCAGAGTTCGGTGGGGTGGCGCTGCTCGGCGACGACCTTGGCGAGGTAGTCGCGGCCGTAGTGCGCGCCGAGGGCGGCCACGGCCGAGCGGAGGGCCTGGTGTTCGTCGGTCTCGATGACGGGGCTCATGACGTCTCCCAAGTTCGCGTGGACCGGTCTGCTCGCGTTCGCTCGACGACAGGGGTACGTGCGCTGCTCTACTCGGGTGCTGGCGCTACTCGGGGCCGCGCACCACGGCCAGCAGCGCCCCGACCTCGACCTGGCGGCCGGGGGCGGCGTGCAGGGCCGTGAGGGTCCCGGCGGCGGGCGCCGTGATCGTGTGCTCCATCTTCATCGCCTCCAGCCACAGCAGCGGCTGTCCGGCCTCGACGGCGGCTCCGACGGCCAGCCCCTCGGCCACGCGGACGACCGTTCCCGGCATCGGCGCGAGCAAGGAACCCGGCGCGTGGTCGGCGGCGGGTTCGGGGAAGCGGGGCAGGGCGGTGAGCGCGGTCGGTCCGACATGGACCTGGTCGCCGTACCGCGCCACCGCGAACTTCCGTTGCACACCGTCCACTTCGAGGACGACGAGACGGGCGTCGGCACGCACGACACGCACCCCGTCCGCGGTGAGGCCCCCACGGGTGTACCGGTAGCGGACCTCGTGCTCCTCGCCCGCCATGCGGTACCGCTTGATCTGCGGCTGGGACGGCAGGTTGCGCCAGCCGCCGAACCGCGACCGGCCGCAGGCGTCCGCGAGAGCGGCGGCCAGCGGTGCGTACGGGACGGGGGCGGGCTCGGTCAGCGCGGGCAGATGGCGGTCGTAGAAGCCCGTGTCCAGCCGGGCCGCCGCGAACTCCTCGTGGCGCAGGGACCGTACGAGCAGCTCCCGGTTGGTCACCGGACCGTGGATCTCGGCCCGCTCCAGCGCGGCGGCCAGCCTGCGGATCGCCTCGGCGCGGGTGGGGGCGTGGGCGACGGCCTTGGCGAGCAGGGGGTCGTAGTCGACGCCGATCGTGTCGCCGTCCGCGTACCCGGTGTCCAGCCGGACGTCCGGTACGGCCAGGCGGTGCAGGGTGCCGGTCTGCGGGGCCCAGTCGCGCGCCGGGTCCTCGGCGTACAGGCGGGCCTCGATCGCGTGGCCCCGCGCGCGAGGAGGCTCGGCGTCCAGGGCCGCGCCCTCCGCCACCCGGAGCTGGAGCGCCACCAGATCGATCCCGAACACCGCCTCGGTGACCGGGTGTTCGACCTGGAGCCGGGTGTTCATCTCCAGGAAGTGCGCGCGGCCGTCCGCGACCAGGAACTCCACCGTGCCCGCGCCCACGTAGTCGACGGCGCGGGCGGCCCGTACGGCCATCTCGGCGAGGGAGTCGGCGAGTTCGGGCGTCAGGTCCGGGGCCGGGGCCTCCTCGATCACCTTCTGGTGGCGGCGCTGGAGGGAGCAGTCGCGGGTGCCCAGCGCCCACACCGTGCCGTGGGTGTCGGCGAGGATCTGCACCTCGACATGGCGCCCGCCCTCCAGATACGGCTCGACGAAGACCTCGTCGTCGCCGAAGGCGCTCCGTGCCTCGGCGCGCGCGGCCGTCAACGCGGCGTCCAGGTCGGTCAGTTCGCGGACGATCCGCATCCCGCGTCCGCCGCCGCCCGCCGCCGCCTTGACCAGCACGGGCAGGTCGTCGGCCGTGACGGCGGTCAGCGGCTCCAGACCCATCAGCTTCTTCGCGCGGGTCTTGGAGGCCATCGCCTCGATCGCCTCCGGCGGCGGCCCGATCCAGGTCAGGCCCGCCTCCTCCACCGCTCGCGCGAAGCCCGCGTTCTCGGACAGGAAGCCGTACCCGGGGTGCACGGCCTCGGCGCCCGCCGCGAGGGCCGCCTTCAGGATCAGGTCGCCGCACAGATACGTGGCGACGGGGGCCGACCCCGGCAGTCGTACCGACGCGTCGGCCTCGCGCACGTGCAGCGCGCCCGCGTCGGCGTCGGAGTGCACGGCGACGGTACGGATGCCCAGCTCACGGCAGGTGCGGACGACACGGCAGGCGATCTCGCCGCGGTTGGCCACCAGAACGGTAGTGATCATGGGCCTCACATCCGGAAGACGCCGAACCCACCCCGCACGCCCTCGTAGGGCGCGGTGTGGATCGCGGACAGGCACAGGCCGAGGACGGTACGGGTGTCGCGCGGGTCGATGACCCCGTCGTCGTACAGCCGCCCGGACAGGAACATCGGCAGGGACTCGGACTCGATCTGCTGCTCCACCATGGCGCGCAGGGCCGCGTCCGCGTTCTCGTCGTACGGCTGCCCCTTGGCCGTCGCCGACTGGCGGGCGACGATCGAGAGGACACCGGCGAGCTGCTGCGGCCCCATGACGGCGGACTTGGCGCTGGGCCAGGCGAACAGGAAGCGCGGGTCGTACGCCCGCCCGCACATGCCGTAGTGCCCGGCGCCGTACGAGGCCCCCATGAGGACGGACAGATGCGGGACCCGGCTGTTGCTGACCGCGTTGATCATCATCGCGCCGTGCTTGATGATGCCGCCCTGTTCGTACTCCCGGCCGACCATATAGCCGGTGGTGTTGTGCAGGAACAGCAGTGGGATGTCGCGCTGGTTGGCCAACTGGATGAACTGGGCGGCCTTCTGGGACTCCTCGCTGAAGAGCACGCCCCGCGCGTTCGCGAGCACCCCGAGCGGATAGCCGTGCAGGGTGGCCCATCCGGTGCACAGGCTCGTCCCGTACAGCGGCTTGAACTCGTCGAAGTCGGAGCCGTCCACGATGCGGGCGATGACCTCGCGCGGGTCGAAGGGCACCTTCGGATCGCCGGGGACGATGCCGAGGAGTTCCCCCGCGTCGTACAGGGGTGGGGCCGCCGGGCCCGGATCGGCGTACGCCTTGCGGTGGTTGAGCCGGGCGACCACGCGTCGCGCCTGGCGCAGGGCGTCGTGCTCGTCGGCGGCGAAGCAGTCGGCGAGGCCCGACACGCGCGCGTGCATATCGGCGCCGCCGAGGGACTCGTCGTCGCTCTCCTCGCCGGTGGCCATCTTCACCAGGGGCGGTCCGCCGAGGAAGACCTTGGCGCGCTCCTTGACCATGATCACGTGGTCGGAGAGGCCAGGGATGTAGGCGCCCCCGGCCGTCGAGTTGCCGAAGACGACGGCGACGGTGGGGATTCCGGCGGCGGACAGCCGGGTGAGGTCGCGGAAGACGGCGCCGCCCGGGATGAAGATCTCCTTCTGGGACGGCAGATCGGCGCCGCCCGACTCGACGAGGCTGATGCACGGCAGCCGGTTGGCGAGCGCGATGTCGTTGGCGCGCAGGGCCTTCTTCAGGCTCCACGGGTTGCTGGCGCCGCCCCGCACGGTCGGGTCGTTGGCGGTGATCAGGCACTCGGTGCCCTCGACCACGCCGATACCGGTGACGAGGGAGGCGCCGACCGTGTACTCACTGCCCCAGGCGGCGAGCGGGGACAGTTCCAGGAAGGGCGTGTCGGGGTCGAGGAGGAGTTCGACGCGCTCGCGGGCGAGCAGCTTGCCGCGCGCGCGGTGCCGGGCGACGTACTTCTCACCGCCGCCCGCCAGCGCCTTGGCGTGTTCGGTGTCCAGCGCGGCGAGCTTGGCGAGCAGGGTCGCGCGGTTCGCTCGGTGGTCGGGGTGGTCGGCGTCCACGGCCGTGGGGAGGACTGTCACGGGCGGGCCTCCTCAGGAGTGGGCAACAGGGCCTCCGGTATCTCCAGGTGCCGGGCGCGCAGCCATTCGCCGAGGCCCTTGGCCTGCGGATCGAAGCGGTGGCGGGCGGCGACGCCCTCGCCGAGGAGGCCCTCGACGACGAAGTTCAGGGCGCGCAGATTCGGCAACACGTGGCGTACGACGGTCAGTTCGGCCGTCTCCGGGAGGAGCGCGCGGAAGCGGCCGACGGTGAGGGTGTGGGCGAGCCAGCGCCAGGCCGCGTCGGTACGCACCCAGACGCCGACGTTCGCGTCGCCGCCCTTGTCACCGCTGCGGGCACCCGCGACGAGACCGAGGGGTACGCGGCGCGTGGGTCCCGGGGGCGGCGGGTCGGGCAGGGGTGGTTCCGGTACGTCGGCGAGTACGCGGGTGTCGTGGCCCGGTGGCACGAGGACCCGGCGTCCGTCATGGAGGACGGCCAGGTGCTTCACGGCATCGCGGTCGACGTGAAGCGCCTCGAAGACCCCGTACGGCTCGCCCTTGCCCGGTGGGGCGAGGAGCTGGAAGCCGGGGTAGCTCGCGAGCGCCGACTCGACGGCGGCGCCGCTGAGTGAACGGCCCACGACGGCTTGGTCCTTGTCGCGGGCGACGAGCCGCAGCAGGGCGCTCGCGGTCTCCTCGGTGGGCGCGTCGGGGTGGTCGGTGCGGGCCAGCTCCCAGCGCACCTCGGCGGGGCGGGACGGGGCCGCGTCCAACGCCGCCTCCATCTGGGCCCGGACGAGCGCGGCCTTGGCCTCGATGTCCAGCCCGGTCAGCACGAAGGCGACCTCGTTGCGGAAGCCGCCGAGGCGGGTGAGGCCCGCCTTGAGGGTGGCGGGCGGCGCCTCGCCCCGTACGCCCTCGATCCGCACCCGGTCCGGCCCCTCCTGGGCGAGGCGGACCGTGTCCAGGCGGGCGGTGACATCGGGGCCCGCGTACCGGGCACCGGCCGTCTCGTACAGGAGCTGCGCGGTGACCGTGCCGAGGTCCACGACCCCGCCCGTGCCGTCGTGCTTGGTGATCACACTGCTGCCGTCCTCGTGGAGTTCGGCGAGCGGGAAGCCGGGGTGGGTGAGCAGGCCGGGCGGGTGCTCGGCGAAGAACGCGTAGTTGCCGCCGGTCGCCTGCGCCCCGCACTCCAGGACATGCCCGGCGACCACCGCGCCCGCCAGCCGGTCGTACTCCCGCGGTCCCCAGCCGAAGTGCGCGGCGGCGGGCCCGGTGACGAGCGCGGCGTCCGTCACCCGCCCGGTGACCACGATGTCGGCGCCCTCGCGCAGACAGGTGGCGATGCCGTGGCCGCCGAGGTAGGCGTGGGCGGTGAGGGTGCCCGTGGGGGCCTGGGCGGCGAGGTCGTCGCCCTCCACATGGGCCACGCGGACGGAGATGCCCAGACGATCGGCCAACTCCCGTACGGCGTCGGCGAGTCCGGCCGGATCGAGCCCACCCGCGTTGGTCACGATCCGCACGCCCCGCTCGTGGGCGAGGCCGAGACCCTCCTCCAACTGGGCCAGGAAGGTACGGGCATACCCGCCGCCGGGATGCTTGAGCCGGTCGCGCCCGAGGATGAGCATCGTCAGCTCGGCGAGGTAGTCCCCGGTGAGGACGTCGAGGGGGCCACCGGTGAGCATCTCGCGCAGGGCGTCGAAACGGTCGCCGTAGAAGCCGGAGGCGTTGCCGATGCGGAGGGGTGGGCGCGGGGTCACCGCGTGGCTCCTTGCGGATCCCTCCCCGCTCCCGGTGGGCCCGCGAAGGCCTGGGCGATGTCCAGCCAGCGGTCCGCGTCCGGGCCCTCGGCCCGCAGCGCGAGGTCGGCCCGGTGGGCGCGCTGGGTGACCAGGAGGCAGAAGTCGAGGGCGGGGCCGGTCACCCGCTGGGCGGCCTCCGGCGGCCCGTACGTCCAGATCCCGTGCCCCGAGGGCGCGACCAGCTCGACCCGGAACTCCTCCCCGGGCGCCTCCCACCCCCGTATCCCGAAGGCGAAGTCACGTGCCCGTACGCCGATGCGGGCCACATGCCGCAGCCGGTCGGTGGGGGGCCGCACCACCCCGAGCGTGTCGGCGACGTCCTGCCCGTGCGCCCAGGTCTCCATCAGCCGCCCGGTGGCCATGGACGCGACGGACATGGGCGGCCCGTACCAGGGGAAGCGGGTCCCGGCGGGCGCGGCGCGCAGGGCGCGGTCGAGGGCGGCACGCCCCTCGCGCCACCGCGCGAGCAGCCCCTCAGGCGGCAGCGCGGCCCCCTCACGCGCGGCCTCGTCGACCCAGCTACCGGGCGCGGCGAGCGCCTTCTCCACCTCCGCCGCGAAGGACTCCGGGTCGGTGACGGCGATCAGGGCGCCCTGGTCGGTCCAGGCCAGGTGCGCGATCTGGTGGGCGATGGTCCAGCCCGGCGCGGGCGTGGCGCGCGCCCACCCGCTCGCGTCCAACTCGGCCACCAGGCCGTCGAGTTCCTCGCTCTCCCGGGCCAGATCGTCGATCACGGACGACACGTCGGACACGATGCGCTCCCCTCGGGGCACGGCGGTGTGCGGGGAGCATGGCAGCGGACGCGGAAACAAGCAAGCGTGCTTGCATGGACTTTCGGCCGTCGTCGGACGGGCGGTACGGGAGGCGGTCGCGGGCCAGGTGTCCGGAAGGCCCTGCCCCCCGGCGGCGTACGCGCTCGGCCCGCACGGGCGCATCATGGGTGAGCACGCCCCCTTGCGTTCCGGACGCACTCCGAACGCACTCCGAGTCCACTGGAAGGCCCCGTGAACACCCCCAGCACCACCCCGTCGACCCCGGACCTGGTCGCACCTTCCTCGGCCTCCTCGCCCAGCGCAGGCGGGGGGCCGGGCCGCCTGGGTTCCCTCGGGCCCGTGGGGCTGGTGCTCGCGGGGGGCGTCTCCGTGCAGTTCGGCGGGGCGCTCGCGGTGACCCTGATGCCGCGGGCCGGCGCGCTCGGCGTGGTGACACTGCGGCTCGTCGCGGCGGCCGTCGTCCTGCTCGTGGTCTGCCGCCCCCGGCTGCGCGGGCACTCGCGCGCCGACTGGGGCACGGTCGTCGCCTTCGGTATCGCCATGGGCGCGATGAACGGACTCTTCTACGAGGCCGTGGCCCGCATCCCGCTCGGCCCCGCCGTCACCCTGGAGGTCCTCGGCCCCCTGGCCCTCTCCGTCCTCGCCTCCCGTCGCGCGATGAACCTCCTGTGGGCGGGCCTCGCCCTGGCCGGGGTCTTCCTGCTGGGCGGCGGGGGCTTCGGCGACCTGGACCCGGTGGGCGTCGCCTGCGCGCTCGGCGCGGGCGCGATGTGGGCGACGTACATCGTCTTCAGCGCCCGTACGGGACGGCGCTTCCCGCAGGCCGACGGGCTCGCGCTCGCGATGGCGGTCGCGGCCGTGCTGTCCGTACCGCTCGGCATCGCCGAATCGGGCACGAAGCTGCTCGTACCGGCGACGATCGGCCTGGGCGCGGGGGTGGCCATGCTCTCCTCGGTCCTGCCCTACACCCTGGAACTCCTGGCCCTGCGCCGCCTCCCCGCCTCCACCTTCGCGGTCCTGATGAGCCTGGAACCAGCGATCGCCTCGACCGCGGGCTTCCTGATCCTCGGCCAGTCCCTGACCGCACTCCAGACACTGGCGATCGCCCTGGTCATCGCGGCGAGCATGGGAGCGGTACGGACCCAGGTGGGCCGGGGACGAGCGGGGAAGACGGCGTAACCGCCAGCGACTGGGCCGCGGCACAGCCGTCAGCGGCCGGACGCGGCGAGGCGTCAGACCGGCGCCCAAAGGGCCCGGCTCACAAGGGGCCCGCGGCCTATAAGGGCCCGCTGCCTCGCAAGAGGTCCGGCCGGGTCCGGGGCACAAGGCGCCCAGCACAGCGGAGGCCTTGCGCCCAAGCAGTCCCGCGCGCCGAGTCCTGGCGAGCCCGGACAGCCCGGACGCGGCACAGGCGTCAGGTGCCCGGACGCGCCGGGACGGCGGGGCGCGGCGCAGCCGTCAGGGGCCGAGAGGCGACGTGAACGCCACAAGCGCGGACGCGGCGTAGGCATCAGAGACCCGGACACGAAGAGCTGTCAGGAGCCGGAATGCGGCGCAGCCGCAGGGGACCCCCGACGCGGCCTAGCCGCCAAGGGGCGGGCCCAGAGGCCGGAACGCGGCGCCAGCCGTCAGGAGGGCCCCTCCCCCTTCCCCTCCAGCCCCTCCGCCAGTACCTCCGCCACATGCCGTGCGTGGCGGTCCGACAGGGCCTGCACCTGGGTGCGGCAGGAGAAGCCGTCCGCCAGGACCACCGCGTCTCGCGATGCCGCGCGTACGGACGGGAGCAGGTGTTCCTCCGCGCAGGCCGTCGAGACCTCGTAGTGGCCCTTCTCGAAGCCGAAGTTGCCCGCGAGGCCGCAGCAGCCGCCGGACAGTTCGCCGGTCAGGCCCGCCGCCGCGCGCAGTCGGCGGTCGGCGGCGTCGCCGAGGACCGCGTGCTGATGGCAGTGGGTCTGGCCGACCACCGGACGGTCCACCCGCGGGGGCGTCCAGTGCGGGGCGTGCCGTTCGAGCGCCTCGGCGAACGTCATCACCGCCGACGCCAGCCGGGCCGCGCGCGGGTCGTCGTGCAGCAGCTCCGGCAGGTCCGTACGGAGCGCGGCGGCACAGCTCGGTTCGAGGACGACCACCGGGAGACCGGCCGCCAGTACCGGTTCCATCAGGTCGAGCGTGCGCCGCTGGACGGCGCGGGCGCGGTCGAGCTGGCCCGTGGAGACGTACGTCAGACCGCAGCACACCCGGCCGCGACGAGCGGGCCCGCCACCGGCCGGCCGCGCCGCCCTCGGCGGCAGGACCACCCCGAGCCCCGCCGCCTCCAGCACCCGTACGGCCGAACGGCCCACGGACGGCGACAGATGCTCCGTGAAGGTGTCCGGCCACAGCACGACCCGCGAGGCGGTGTTCCCCCGCTCGCGTCCGCCGGACGTCCGCCGCCACCATCGGGTGAACGTCTCCTCCGCCAGTCGCGGAAGGTCTCGTTCGGGTGTGATCCCGCCCAGCCGCTTGCCGAGCGCCGCCACCGGCCCCACGGACGCGAGCGCGTTGATCACCGGCGCCGTACGCGTCCGCGCGACCGCCGCCAGCCACACCGGCAGCCACCCCATCGCGTAGTGCGCGGCCGGTCGTGGCCGCCCCGCGTAGTGGTGGTGCAGGAACTCCGCCTTGTAGGTGGCCATGTCGACGCCGACCGGGCAGTCCGTACGGCAGCCCTTGCAGGACAGACACAGGTCGAGCGCGTCCCTGACCTCCGTCGACCGCCACCCGTCGGTGATCACCTCGCCCGCCAGCATCTCGTGCAGCAGCCGGGCGCGCCCGCGCGTGGAGTGCTCCTCCTCGCCGGTCGCCCGGTACGAGGGGCACATCACGCCCGCGCCGGACACCGTCGTCGTACGGCACTTGGCGACGCCCACGCAGCGCCGTACCGCCGCCGAGAAGTCACCGCCGTCCGCCGGGTAGCCGAAGGCGACGTCCACGGGTTCGCGCGGCAGCACCGCGAACCGCAGGTTCTCGTCCAGCCGGGCCGGGCGTACCAGCATCCCCGGGTTGAGCAGGCCGTCCGGGTCCCAGACGTCCTTGGCGCGCCCGAAGAGGCCGACCAGGTCCGGCCCGTACATCCGCGGCAGCAGCTCGGCCCGCGCCTGCCCGTCGCCGTGCTCCCCGGAGAGCGAGCCGCCGTGGGACACGACCAGGTCCGCGAGGTCCCGCGAGAAGCGGCGGAAGCGGGCGATGCCCGGCCCGGTCAGCAGGTCGAAGTCGATACGGACGTGGATACAGCCGTCCCCGAAGTGGCCGTACGGCGTGCCGCGCAGCCCGTGCTCGGCGAGCAGCCCCCGGAAGTCCCGCAGATACGCGCCCAGTCGGGCCGGGGGCACCGCGCAGTCCTCCCAGCCGGGCCACGCCTCCGAACCTCCCCCAGACTCCGTCCGGGAGGTGCCCCCAGGCATCCGGGTCGCCGTACCGCTCGCGTCCTCGCGCACCCGCCACAGCGCGCGCTGCCCCGCCGGGTCGGTGACCACCGCGGCGTCCGTCACGTCCGCCGCCCGGACGATCGCCTCCGCGTGCGCGCACGCCTCCGCCACGCTCGCGCCGCCCGCCTCCACGAACAGCCACGCCCCGCCGCGCGGCAGCCCGGCCGACGGCGGTACGAGGTCGGCGGCCATGCCCTCCACGGTCAGCGGCCGGTACGGCAGCAGCCCGGCCGCCGCCTCGGCCGCGGCGCTCTCGTCGGCGTACGCCAGCACGGCGAGCGCACGCACGCGGGGCGCCTCGACGAGGCCGACGACCGCCTCCGTCATGACGCCCAGCGTGCCCTCCGAGCCGCAGAAGGAGCGGGCCACGTCCGCGCCGTTCTCGGGCAGCAGCGCGTCCAGCGCGTACCCGGAGATACGGCGCGGGAGGACGGGATACCCCGTACGCAGCAGCGCCAACTCCCCTTCCACCAGGGCCCGTAGCCCCTCGGGAGCCCCCTGCCAGCGACGGCCCAGCGTCCTTGCCTCGCCCCGCGCGGTGAGTACGGACACCTCGCGCACGCTGTCCGCCGTGGTCCCCCAGGCCACCGAGTGGGAGCCGCACGCGTTGTTGCCGATCATCCCGCCCAGCGTGCAGCGGGCGTGCGTGGAGGGATCGGGGCCGAACCGCAGGCCGTGCGGGGCGGCGGCCTCCTGGAGCCGGTCGAGGACCAGACCCGGCTGCACCACCGCCGTGCGCGTCTCGGGATCCAGGGCCAGGACCCGGTTCATGTACCGGGTGAAGTCGAGCACCACGCCCGTGCCCGTGGCCTGCCCGGCGATCGAGGTACCGCCGCCGCGCGCGACGACCGGAACGCCGTACGCGCGACACACCTCCAGCGTGGCCGCCACGTCCTCCGCGTCGCGGGGAGCCACCACGCCGAGCGGCACCCGCCGGTAGTTGGACGCGTCCATGGTGTGCAACGCGCGGGCCGTGACGCCGAAGTCCACGTCGCCGCGCACGGCACGGCGCAGCCGCGCCGCGAGCCCAGCCTGATCGGTCATGGCTCCAGCATGGCGGCTGCCGACGACAGCAACGGCCGCGCAACTCTCGTACGTCCCGACAGTTCCACGGGGCGACGCGCGTCGTCTCATCGGACGGACACGTTCCCGTACGGTTTCGCCGAGGGGATACGCTCCGACTCGTGGCTGATATCCAGATTCCTGCTGACATCAAGCCCGCGGATGGTCGTTTCGGCGCGGGTCCCTCCAAGGTGCGGACAGAGGCGCTGAACGCCCTCGCCGCCACGGGTAGTTCCCTGCTCGGCACGTCCCACCGCCAGGCCCCGGTCAAGAACCTGGTCGGCTCGGTCCGCGAGGGTATCCGCGAGCTGTTCCAGCTCCCCGACGGCTACGAGGTCGTCCTCGGCAACGGCGGCTCCACCGCGTTCTGGGACATCGCGACCCACGGTCTGATCGAGAACAAGTCGCAGCACCTCACCTTCGGCGAGTTCTCCTCCAAGTTCGCCAAGGCCGCGAAGCTCGCCCCGTGGCTGGCCGAGCCCACGGTCATCGCCGCCGACCCCGGCACGCACCCCGAGGCCAGGGCCGAGGCGGGCGCCGACGTCTACGCCTTCACGCACAACGAGACGTCGACCGGCGTGGCCATGCCCATCAAGCGGGTGCCGGGCGCCGACGAGGGCTCGCTCGTCCTGGTGGACGCCACGTCGGGCGCGGGCGGCCTGCCGGTCGACATCGCCGAGACGGACGTCTACTACTTCGCCCCGCAGAAGTCGTTCGCCTCCGACGGCGGCCTGTGGATCGGCGTGTTCTCCCCCGCCGCGATCGAGCGCGCGGAGCGTGTCCACGCGTCCGGCCGTCACATCCCGGAGTTCTTCAGCCTGCCCACGGCGATCGACAACTCCCGCAAGAACCAGACGTACAACACCCCGGCGCTCGCCACGCTGTTCCTGCTCGACGAGCAGTTGAAGTGGCTGAACGGCCAGGGCGGCCTCGCCTGGTCCGCCGCCCGCACGAAGGACTCCTCGACGCGCCTGTACACGTGGGCGGAGGAGTCCAAGTACGCCACCCCGTTCGTGACGGACCCGGCCAAGCGCTCCCAGGTCATCGGCACGATCGACTTCACGGACGAGATCGACGCCGCCGCGATCGCCAAGGCCCTGCGCGCCAACGGCATCGTGGACACGGAGCCGTACCGCAAGCTCGGCCGCAACCAGCTCCGCATCGCGATGTTCCCGGCGATCGACCCGGCGGACGTCGAGGCGCTGACGAAGTGCGTCGACTACGTGATCGAGAAGCTGTAGCGGCATCGGCTACGACGAGCAGGGGCGCCCGGCGAACACACCGGGCGCCCCTCGCCGTCGTACGGCCCGTGGGTCTTGAGCATCTCAGTCCTTGTGAGGCCCGACGAGGACGGGGCTGAGCCGTGATGCCCCGGCGATGTCGCGGTGTCAGGTGAGGCCGGCGTCGCGGGCGAGGAGTGCGGCTTGGACGCGGTTGGTGACCTCCAGGGCGGTGAGGATGCGGCTCACGTGAGCCTTGACGGTGCTTTCGCGCATGCCCAGGGCGGTGGCGATGTCGGCGTTGGTGTCCCCTTGGGCGAGCAGGGTCAGGACGTCGTGTTCGCGGGGGGTGAGCTGGTCGAGGCGGGCGCGGGCGGCGGCGGCCTGGGGACGGCCGGAGTGGTGGTAGCGGTCGATGAGGCGGCGGGCGGCGGTGGGGTGGAGCATGGCGGAGCCGGCCGTGACGAGGTGGACGGCGCGCAGGATCTCGGCGGGGTCGGTGTCCTTGAGGAGGAAGCCGTCGGCACCGGCGGCGAGGGCGTTGTAGACGTATTCGTCGAGGTCGAAGGTGGTCAGGGTGATGACCTTCGGCGGCTGGGGCAGGGCGCGCAGGCGGGCGGTGGCGGTGATGCCGTCCATGCGGGGCATGCGGACGTCGATCAGGGCGACGTCGATGCGGTGGGCGGTGGCCAGTTCGATGGCGTGCAGACCGTCGGACGCCTGGGCGACGACCTCGATGTCCTCGTCTGCGTCGAGGAGGTCGGCCAGGCCGAGGCGGACCAGGGCGTCGTCATCGACGATCATGGCGCGGATCATGTGCGGGAGCCGTTCTGCTCGGGGTGTGCGGGATGGGGGAGGCGGGCGGCCAGGCGCCAGGACCCGGCGCCGTGCGGTCCGGCGCTGAGGTGCCCGCCCAGGGCGTGGACGCGCTCGGCGAGGCCCACCAGCCCGAAACCGGACGGGGCGGTGTGCTCGCCCGGCCTGCCGGAAACGTTGACGATCTCTACGACGGTGGCGGGTGGCCCGTAGTCCAGGCGGACGCGCACCGGTGCGCCGTCGGCGTGCTTGCGGGCGTTGGTCAGGCCCTCCTGGACGAGGCGGTAGAGGGCCAGGCGGTGCGCGGCCGGCGCCCGCTCGGGTCGGCCCTCGATGGTCAGGTCGATCTGCTGACCGGCCTGGCGCGCCTGCTCGATGAGCTCGCGCACGTCCCGCAGGGCCGGGGCGGGCGCCGCGTCGCCGCGCGTGGGGCCTGCATCGTGCAGGGCTTTCAGGACATCCCGCAGGTCGGCCAGGGCTTCGGTGGAGGCGGTGCGCAGCAGCGTGAGCCGCTGGGCGACCGGGTCGGGCAGGCCATCGGCGCGGATGGTCAGGACGCCGGTGTGCAGGGCGATGAGGCTGAGGCGGTGGGCGAGGACGTCGTGCATCTCGGCGGCGATGCGGGAGCGCTCCGCGGCACGCGCCGCCTGTTCACGCAGTTCCCGTTCGATGCGCAGGTGCTCGACCTGGGTGTTCAGTGCTTCGACCAAGCGACGACGGTTGCCCATCCACAGCCCGCCGATCACGGCCAGGAGGAGGAAGAGGCTGGCACCGTACTGCTGGGGCCGCCACAGCGATACCGCGGCGGGCAGCGCGGTGTTGGCGGCCAGCACGATGCCGCAGCAGCCGACGGCCACCGCGGTGCGGCGGCGAGCGGCCAGGTCGAACAGGGCGATGAGCAGCAGGGGCAGCATCAGCCACCCCCACAGCGCCGTCGCCGCGGTGGCCGACAGGGGGGCGACGTACCAGGGAAGCCGACGCACCGCCAAAGCCGCCCCGCACAGCACCGCCGCCACGGTACGGACCGTCAGGTACCGCCCGCCGAAGGTCGCGGCACCGTTCTGGACGGCAGTGGCCGTAAGCAGCAGCACCAGCCCGTACCGCCCGTACACGGCCCACCAGGGACTTGCTTTCCCACTCACCCAAAAGAGCCTAGAGCGCGGTCGGAGCCCCTCCCCCCGACGATCCTCCCTCCCTGGCCCCTACTTTCGTAGGGGGTACGCCGTCGCACAACGGCGGATCCGCCGGTGAGGGACAGTTCCTAGCGTCCATTCCATGGACAACCGGACCACCTCGCACGACCGTGTCACCTCGCACAACCGTGTCCTCGCGCAGCGCCATGCCGAGGGCTGGATGTTCCTCATCGAGGCCGCCCGCGACATCCGCACCACCGGCGCCATCGCCCCCAGCAGCCGGGCCCTGGCCCGTGCCCTGACCGACCCGGTGCGCACCCAGCCGGGGCGGCCACTGAACATCCTGGAGGCCGGCGCGGGCACAGGAGCGGTCACCCGCACGCTGATCCCTCAGTTGTCGCCCGGCAGCCGCCTGGACATCGCCGAGGCCAACCCCCGCTTCGCCGACCGGCTGCACCGTCTCGCCCATACCCACCCGCACCTGACCGACCACGGCAGGCAAGTCCGCATCCACACCCGGCGCGTGGAGGACCTGGACACCGACCGGCGCTACGACGTGATCGTCTCCGGCCTGCCCTTCGCCAACTTCAGCCCCGGCCAGGTCGCCACGATCATGGACCGGTACCTGGAACTGCTGCACCCCGGCGGGACCCTGACCTACTTCGCCTATCTCGGCACCCGCCGGGCCCGCGCCCTGCTCGCCTCCCGGGCCCAGGCCCGCCGCCACCAGGCCGTGGAAGAGGTGCTGGCCGACTACCGGCGCGGTTACGCCACCGGCTGCCGGACAGTCTGGGCCAACCTTCCCCCCGCCAGGGTCTGGCAGCTCTCGCGCCCCGCACGCGTCGTGTGCGGCCCGGCCCCCGCCGAAGCCGAGGCACGCCGGTGAACGCGTTGACCACCGCCCTCGGTCACGTGCCGCCGACCGGCGCGTACGCGATCGTGGCGCTGGCCGTCCTGGCCGAGTCGGTCCTCCTCGTCGGGGCGTTCATTCCCACCCTCACCCTGCTGCTCACCGCCGGCGCGCTGGCCCGCGCCGGGCAGCTCAGCCTTCCGCTGCTGATCGCGACCGCCGCGCTCGCGGTGGTCGCGGGCGACTTCCTCGCCCACCGCACCGGGCGCGCGCTCGGCGCCCGCCTGCGTACCGGTCGGCTCGGCCGCCGCCTGCCCGTCGCCGCATGGCGGCGGGGCGAGGCGCTGATGGCCCGCCGCGGCGGACAGGCCGTCTTCTGGGCACGCTTCCTGCCGGTGATCCGCACCCTCACCCCCCACCTGGCCGGCGCCACCCGCCTGCCCTACCCCCGCATCGCCCCCTACAGCCTCGCCGCCGCCCCGCTGTGGGCCACCCTCGAAACCGGCACCGGATACGCGGCCACCGCATCCCTCCAGCACGCCCTCACCCTCGGCGGCCCGGCCCTCGCCGTGACCGCAGCGGCCATCGCGGCAGCCGCACTGATGTGGACCAAGCGCCGTCACCGGCCTGCCGGGTGACCGTCAAACAGGTTCAGCCGGATGCCGGACCTACCCGCCGACGTCGGCTCAGGCGTACTGCTCGCGGGCACTGCGCCTGCTCGCCCTGCTGCAACACGGTCACCGCCTGCCGGGTTCTCCGCCGCCGCCATCGACGCCGACAGCGGATCACCGCCTTCCCGGCAGTGCCGCCGGACCGCTCGTTCAAGGCGTGGCCGCGCGTTGGAAGGGCCGGTCGATGACCGCGGCGCCGAGACAGCCGAGTGCGATCACGCACAAGGCGGTCCGGACGGCGTGGGCGATCTGCCAGCGGTCGCGGATGCCTGCCCAGTCCTCCGGGGGTGCCTGCGCGTTCCAGTCGAACTGGTCAAGGTTGATAGGGACGTTGACCACGAACGAGACCACCAGGGCCAGCACGAGCAGGACGAGTGCGGTGCCCGCGGGCCGCAGCGCCGGGCTCCCGGCCCTGCGCGCGAGGACGACCAGCATCACCACGGCGATGAACGTGGGCCCGAAGACGGCGCCGATGAACCAGGGGAAGTAGTCGTGTTCCGCCTGCCGTACCTGGATGTAGGTCAGCGCACCCAGCCGACGCAGGGCCAGTTCGAGAACGAACGTGGTGAGGGCACCCCCAGTGAGCACCCCGCCGCCCAGCAGGCTCACATACCGCGTGATCTTGACAACCTGGGCGTTCGTCACCACGCACGCTCCTGTCGGACTCCGGCCGTCGCATACCCGGAATACCTCGCCCCGAGCGGGTACGTGGGACAACGCTAACTTTTGCGTCACCATACGGCAAATGCCTTGTCCGACCTTGCGACGCAGGTATCGCCTACGAGAACTGGCGCAGAAATGCCTGCCAGGTCTCGCGGGAGACGGTGAGGAGGGGGCCGTTGCGCTGCTTGCTGTCACGGACGGCTCGACCGCTGTCAGTGGTGTCGGCAACTTCTACGCATTCGCCCAGTTGCGACGAGTGTGAAGACTTCCAGAAGCTGCCTACAACCTCGGTCATGACGCGCCTTCCTCAATGGCTTCCAACTTGCTCTGGATGAGTTTCGCGCTCACCTCTGGCGTCAGCGCCGACGAGCTCAGCAGATCGAATGAACTGGCGTACACCCGAAGGTCGTCCGGGGATTCAACGATCGACGTACTCATCAGATCTTCCATGGTCACAGCCTCGACTTCGGTCTCAGAGTCGAAGCTGAAGGAAGCGAAGGGGTTGGCGGCGGCCACGAGCGAACCCGCGCTAAACGGCAGAACCTGCACGGTGACGTTCTTTCGCTCTCCAACCTCAAGAAGCGCCGACAGTTGATCACGGTGAGTCTCGACGCTTGCCAGCGGATGCTCAATGACCGCTTCCCAGATAACGGCGGAGTACTTGGCCCCACCTTCCGCGATCCTCTCCTTCCGGCGCTCCCTCACCTTCACCAACTGCGCTACGTACTCGGGGCTGAGAGTTGTGGGTCCACGCGCAATGACCGCCTCCGCGTAGTCCTGCGTTTGCAGGAGTCCTGGGATCAGAACCGGATGCCACTGGCGGATATGGCTCGCATCGTCTTCAAGTGTGATGTGGTCGAGGTAGCCGGGCCGCAAATGCGCCGCATACTCAAGCCACCACCCGCGCTTCTTGGAATGCTTGGCCAACTCTTCGAGTTTGGCGCACACTTCTGGGTCCGTAACGCCATACGCGGCCAACAGCAGCCGCACTTCGATGACGCGCGCGGTGACATGACCGCTCTCAAGCCGACTGATTCTGGCCTGACTTGCGGCGATCACTTCAGCAGCTTGCAGCTGATCCAGCTTGGCTGCATGCCGGTACTGCCTGAGCACCGCACCAAGACGCCTACTGCGCACCGTCGGCCGTCCACCAGCGGGCATGAAGCCTCCCCTCAACTTCCGGCAACGATGCCACACAGCCCGTAAGGCTTGGGCTCACATCACTCGATCGAGTGGACGAGTGCATGCATTCACTGAAGCCGGTTGCAGCGCCGTTAAATACGTCCGTAGCTTCACCAACAAGCGGAATCAGCACACGCTTTGACGCTCTCCGTCAGGAGGTACGGCACCCCCATGCCCGAAACCGCAACCTTCCGCATCCCCAAGCGCAGAGAACACGTACCGACAGCCCGCCAGTACGTTCGCAAGGCCCTTGCCGACTGGGGGATCACAGATGAACTCGCCGACAGCGTCACCCTGTTGGCGAACGAGCTCGTCACCAACGCGGTGACCCACTGCCGGGTCTCCTACGCCCAGGTCGAGGTCAGACTCACGTTCCAGGACGCGGAGTTGCTCCTGGAGGTCTCGGACCCGGACCGCGACAGACTTCCCCGACTCCACGACTCCGGCCCCGACGAGGAGAACGGACGCGGACTCGCACTCGTGGAGCTACTGGCCGACGCCTGGGGCCACCGGCAGGAGCCGTACACGAAGTGCGTACGGGCCCGTTCACGCTCGCGGAGAACTCCCGTGTTCCGACGGCCTTATGAGGCGCTCGCGCGCCTGTTCCCCAGGCGCCCGCCACCGCAATACCAGGGTGGCGGACCTGGAGACCGCGCGAGAGGCCAGAACACCGGATCCGTACGGCGAAGAGTTGCCGACCGAACGCCGTACGTCCCTACCGGCCCCCTGAATCACTGGCACGGTCCACCGGTAGGCCGCCAGAATGCACACATGACGAGCGACGAGGTAGCACCGGAGATCGTGAGGTACTACGAAGTCTTTGACGAGGCGGGCAGGTTGGCCACCACGGCCGACGGGCGCCTGGAGATGCTGCGCACACAGGAGTTGCTGCGGCGTCACCTCCCGACGCCGCCCGCGCGGATCCTCGACGTCGGCGGTGGCCCGGGTGCCCACGCCCGGTGGCTCACCGCGGACGGCTACCGCGTCCACCTCGTCGACCCCGTCCTCCGTCACCTCGAACAGGCCAAGGGCGCCTGCACCACAGTCGAACTGGGCGACGCCCGGCAACTGACCGCCGAAGACGCCTCGTACGACGTCGTCCTCATGCTGGGGCCGCTCTACCACCTGATCGAACGGTCCGACCGTGACCGCGCCCTCGCCGAGGCCTACCGCGTTCTCAAGCCGGGCGGCCTGTTCGCGGCGGCTGGCATCAACCGGTATGCGTCGCTGTTCGAGCACACCGCCTACGCGCACCTGCACAAGGAGCCGATGCGAAAGAGCGTCGGCTCCATCCTGGGCACCCAGATCCACGACGGCAAGGAGGCGTTCACCGCCGCCTACTTCCACAGCGGTGAACAACTGCGTACCGAGGTCGCCGCGGTGGGGTTCGACGGGGCAGAGGTCTTCGGGATCGAGGGCCCGGCCTGGTCACTGCTCGCCGCCACCGAACGCCACACGGGCCAGTCACTGATCGACTCGCCGATGTTCGAATCAGCACTGGCCGCCGCACGCCTGGCCGAGCCGTACCCGGAACTCCTGGCGGCGAGTTCCCACCTGCTGGCGATCGCGCACCGCCCGACATGACGACATGCCGCCGAACGAACCGGCCGCGCGACTTCAGGCCTTGATGCTCCGCCGCACACGGGCGATCACCTGCTGGGCGTCCGCACCGAAGACCGCCGACTCCGCGAAGGTGTCCCAGACTCGGCGGTACAGGGCAATCGTCTCGGCGTTGTCCAGCCAGAGTTCGGCGTGCCAGTCCTCGACCACGACCAGGCGATCGTCCAGCATGTTGAACGAGTTACCCAAGGCCAGCGGTAGCGCGCCGTCCAGTGGCAGAATTCCCAAGCGCACGGTGTCCATACCCACCACTCCGTGCAAGCGGTCGAGTTGAGCGACCAACGTCTCCGGCGGGCACATCCGAGCCCACAACACGCTCTCGGACATGAGCAGGTTCAACCGTTTACCTGGCCGATACAGCCACTCCTGCCGCTTCATACGGGCCCGCACTGCGGCATCCGCGTCCTTGGGCGACTTCTGAAGTCCGGCATGCCGCTCGAAGATGTGCCGAGCGTATTCGGCGGTCTGGAGCAAGCCGTGAACAGCAGCGTTGTTGAATGCGTGCACCGTCGTGGCGTTGGAGACCAGCGTGTTCCAGGTCTCCTGGACGGGGGCGTGCCCTGCCGCGAGCTGACGCCGCCAGGAACGAATGTGACTCTCGAAGCCCTTCAGCCGCGCGCGTAGCTCAGGGAACACAGCAGGCTGTCCCACGGCCTCGGCCCATGCCCGCAGATCGTCATCTGTAGGCGTCTGCCTGCCGTTCTCCAGCTTGCTCACCTTCGACTGCGGCCACCCCAGTAGCTCGGCCAGCTGTGTACCGGTGAGTCGGCCACCAGTGCCTCCGAGCCGCAATTCCCGGAGCTGATGCCCCAGTTCCTCGCGCGCCCGCTGATAGTCCGTGCTCACCAGTACCCACTCGTGCCCTTACGCGTCTTCGCGCATCTCCGCCGTGAACTTCCGCCACGGTACGGCGAGATGCCACGCCGCGTCGCGCACCATGCAGCAACGGACCACCTCAGCAGGTTCGGTGATCAGGTCCACTTGCGTGAGTTGATCGTCGTCATCGAACCGCAGGAGGGCGATGAGGCGACTGTCGAAGAGCCAGAAGTCCTCGGCGGGGAGGTGGAGACGGTCGGCATCCGTACGCCACAGGTTGCGGATGTCTTCGCCGGTCGCGATGTTCCAGCGTGCGCCATCGAGGAGATAGCGCTGCCCAGCGGTGGCAGGCTGGTCCACGATCCGCACCCGCTCGACCCGCTTCCCCTGCGCGGTCTGCGCACGGATCGTGTCCCGGAAGCCCCTTGCGGGTGAGCCTTCCGGCCAGTCTTCGGCAACGCTTCCGGTCTCGATGAACTCGTCCCAGCGGTCGCCGGCCTCGTCACTGGCGTACCGCCGACGCGTCTCCAACCGCCAGGCGGTGTGCTCGAACTGCGCGAACAGCCGATTGAACTCCTCCAGCCCGATCGTCCGCACCTGCCGTGTTCGTTCCTTCGGGGTCCAGTCCACCAGCAAGTCACGCGGGACCACTGCCGCGACCTCGCCTTCGGAAAGGTGCTGAAGCTGCGCAATGTCCTCGGAGTCGGTGAGGGGAGGACCGTGCACGATCACTTCGCCGCTGTCCAAGTCCTCGTGCACGGACGGGCATCCGCTCACGTCACTCCCCGTCCCGTTGAACCGCAACCTGCGCGCCATCTACGGCCACCTCCCACGTATGGACGATGTTGGTGACCACAGCATCTCGGCTCCGCTGAGTGAATGTCCATGCATTCAGAGTCACGTAGGAGAATATTGAAGAATATTCAGCGGCGGCGCATCTCGTACACCGGGTAAGGGATCACCACCCCGTCCTCTGTGTGTAAGTCGGACATGCCGACACAGGTGAACCCCGCCTTGATCAGGACTCGCCCAGAGGCACGGTTGTCCGGATGGTGCTTGGCCTCCAGACACCCCAGATCAGTGTGGGTGAACGCGAAGGTGGCGACGTGCCGTACGGCCTCGGTGGCGTAGCCCTGGCCCCAGGCGTCCTGACGGAGGATGTAGCTGACGGTTCCTACGCCTGGTTCCCGTACCCGGAGGGCGATCACGCCGATCACGTCATCATCGACGAGAAGCGCGAAGTCCCAGCGAGGACGCGGGACTTCGCGGGCCATGACCAGAGCCTTGATGACGCGGCAACGGGCATCCTCCACGGTCATGCGGTAGCCGTCGCTGTGTGTGAAGCGGACGGACGCGCCGCTGTAGATGCGCTGGACGGCCGGGGCATCGTCCAGGGTCATCTCTCGCAGGGTCAGCATGCTTCGGTCAGCTCGGCGGCCGTGGGGCGTGCATCGGGATCGACGTTCATGCAGGACGTGATCAACCGCTCGAACTCCGGGAAGGGCCAAGGGCGCACGGCGGAGAGGTGCAGTACGCATCCGTCGGCGATGGCACGGAGCTTGTCCTGTCGATCCGTGTCGTCCTCGTAGAGCACCGGCCGATGTCCCGTCCAGCACCAGAACAGGGATGCGCCCAGGCCCCAGACATCCGCTGCCG
This sequence comes from Streptomyces sp. NPDC104371, assembly GCF_055583785.1. Classification (NCBI taxonomy): domain Bacteria; kingdom Bacillati; phylum Actinomycetota; class Actinomycetes; order Kitasatosporales; family Streptomycetaceae; genus Streptomyces; species Streptomyces sp. NPDC104371. The sequence goes on along the minus strand of NZ_JBVJNF010000010.1, from coordinate 177,452 downwards.
GCCCGGCCTGGATGTGGGCGTGCTCGCCGGTGGAGAGAACGGCGTCGGCGATCTCGGGGGCCGTGGTGTGGGTGAGGGCACCCCGGTACGGGAGGCGCCTTGTCGGGTCGGGGCCGCAGGCAAGCGCGTAGTCGATGATCTCGGTGGTTCCGGTGCTGGTGACCAGGGCATTGGTGGGCTGCACATCGGCATGGGCCCAGCCTGCGGTGTGGAGCCGAGCGAGGCGCTGGGCCCAGGTTCGGGCGATGCCCAGCAGCCACGGTCGTACGGAAGGGTGGTCACTCCCAGGGCCGCGGGCAGGAGAGAAGGCCCGCCACAGGGGAGCGCCGTCGATCCATCGCACGGCGAGCCAACGGCCGTTGTCCCAGCGACCGGCGTCGATCCGATAACCCTGGTCGATGGCGCCGTCCTTGCCGAGCCGAAGGAGGAAGCGGTGCTCCTGCTCCAACTCCCGCGCCTTGTCCCGGGTTTCCCTGGATCCCGGGTCGTTTGCCTTCAGTGCCATGGCCCCCGACCTGGTCGCGATCTTCCATGCCCGGGAGCCTCGACGGTCACTGAGCAGGTCATAGGCCAGGGGGCCGAAACGGTCTTCCAGGGTCCTCACCGCCTCGGCAGGAGGTGGTACGCCCACTGTTTGGTCTCCTTCCACACTCGCGGGACACCCTCGAACACGTCCCGGCCGTCGTCCACCGCGACCGCCACGGCGGCGGAGAGATCCGGCGTCCGCCGCAGGAAGCGCACGTCGCGCGACCGCACGGCCACCCGCACAGGAAGGAACGACACAGGCGGTACCGGGATACAACGGCCGTGCCGGTCCGCCCTCTTCTCGCCCGCCGAGAACTTGCCGAACATCAGGCCCACCGGGCCGTAGAGATGCTTCAGCACCCAGTGGGGCCATTCCAGCATTTCGCTTCCGGCGCCAAGGACAACGACGTTCTCGCACACGAGCGCCCCATGGGACCGGGGTGCCAACGGACGGATCCGTTCGGCTGCTTGCACCCCGGCATGGAACACCTCGGCCTCGACGCACTCGGCTTCCCCCACCGCCTCGTACACGGTCCAGCCGGTCAGCCCGCGCGCAACGGACGGTGCGAGCCAAGGACAGTGCGCGGCAACGGCTGCCGTGTACTCGGCCACGTCGACCGCTGTGGGGTTGGTGGTCCTGTTCTCGACGAGGCGGAGCGCCCCGGCACCGGTCCGGAGCGCTGCCTCGGTGTGCGGGAAGGTCACCGGGCCGTGGTCTCCACCGGCTTGGGCGGCGCGATATCGCCACCGTCGCCCGGGGCCGGCGAGCAGTCCCATTCGGCGACCACGACACCGGTCTCCCGGTAGCGGGCCAGCGCTTCCTCATCGACCTGGCCGTCCTTGTCCGTGAACCAGAGCGCGGGCAGGGGGCCGAACAACTCTTCGTACAGGGGGATCCAGGAGATCTCCCCGGCGCCCTTCACCGGGCGGTGGCCGATGGTCCGGCCGACATGCTCGGTGCAGAATTCGGTGTACCCGGAGGCCTTCATCAACCGGTGCCATTCGGAGTCGATGACGGTGGAGAACATCTCCGGAGCGGCGTGCCCGGAGTCGAAGCGCCGGGCACTGACCTTGAAGAATCGGACCAGTTCGGCCCGCTCCGGAGTCCAAGTGCCGCCGCTCTCAACGCCGTTGAGTCGCAACCTGCATGCCATCTGTGCCTCCTTGAGGCTTGGCTGTCTCGGCAGGCAACAGCATTTAGGCAACTGAGAGTGAATGTCCATATCTCCAGAGTCGCCATGCGTGAATAGTGGAGAATATTCGACTGGTTGCCTCTTCTCCTGCCTCACAGCCTGGCCCCACGCCCGCGTGGCAGACCTCACGCCCCACGCGTACGTGGGATCGACCATCATGAACAGGTGCTCAGGTTCATGCCCGTAGGCGACTCCATGACGATCGGCAGCGCGGGCGAACACACCTGGCGCTACCGGCTGTGGCGGCATCTGTGCGCAACGTACAGCGGGCCCTGCAAGCTCGTCGGGCCGCGGGAGACGTTGTACGACAAGGGTGCGGACGCGCCGACGTCGTATGCCTATGCCGAGCCGGACTTCCCGCGTACGCATCTCGCGGGGTGGGGCGAGGGCTGGCTGCACATGGCGCCGTTGATAGCCGAGGCCGTACGGGCCTCGCGGGCGGACGTGCTGCTCGTCTCTCTCGGCCTGATCGACCTGGGCTTCTACACGAACGCGGAGCAGACGGCCGAGAACGTACGGGCCTTCGTGACCGAGGCGCGGACGGCCAACCCGCGTGTGCGGATGGTCGTGCTGCCGGTGATCACGAACATCCGGGTCGCCGCGGACGCGTCGTTCGCCGCGCAGGTGGCGCTCTTCAACGAGCTTCTCGCGAAGGCCGTCGCCGACCTGGACGAGCCCCGCTCCCCGCTGCTCCTGGCCACTCCCCCGGCGGACTACGACTTCCAGCTCGACACCTACGACGGCACGCACCCGAACGCGAGCGGCGAGCACAAGATCGCGGCGGCGTTCGCGGAGGCCATGCATCAGGCGTGGGACTTCGGTCAGCCGTACGCGGCGACCGGAACGAGCTGACCGATTCCCGGCGTGACCCGGTCACCGTGCGTATCGTTGTACTGCGCGGCTGCACCTGTTCACGGGTAGCCGGGGAGGAGCGCGACCGTGACCGTCCTTGACGACAGGATCGAGATGGCCGACGCCAACACCGAGCGTCTGGACGAGTGGTTCGAGCGTCTTGAGCACATGCCCGTCCCCGAAGGATTCAGGGTCGAGATCGTCGGGGGCAATGTCTTCATGACGCCGCAGCGAAACACGCGTTGGCAGATCATCCGCCGGTTCGCCGACCCCTGCCAGGGCCGCTGTCACCTCTTCACCCAGCCCAAGAACGGCGACTATCTCACCGAACTGCTGGTCGCCTTCGGTGCGGATGTCGACATGACCACCACCCCGCTGGGCCTCGTCCTCAAGACCGACGGCTTCCCCCTCGACTGAGGGCTGTCCCGTAATCCCTGGTGGGTCAGCCCTTAGGAGCAGACGGTGCCGGGCGCCGGGATCTTGCCGTCCAGCAGGTAGCTGTGCACCGTGTCCCGCACGCACGTGTCCTTGGTGTAGTACGCGCCGTGCCCCTGTCCCTTGTACGTCAGCTCGACGCCGACGCCCTTGCCCAGCGCGTTCACCATCCTCCGGGTGCCGTCGTAAGGGGTCGCGGGGTCACCGGTGTTGCCGATCAGGAGGATCGGCCCGGCGCCGGGCGCGTGCACGTCCGGGCGGTAGACGGCTCCCCTCGTCGGCCAGTCGGCACAACTGATCAGGTTCCAGGCCAGGGAGTCACCGAACAGCGGGGAGACGGCCCGGAACCGCGGCAGCTTCGCCTTCACGTCGGCGGGGGTGTAACGCGGCTTGTCGTCCGCGCAGTTGATGGCGACCTCCGCGGCGGTGTCGTTGCTGTAACGGCCCTTCTCGTCACGCTCGTTCATCGAGTCCGCCAGCAGCATCAGCGGCCTGCCGTCGCCCGCGTACGCCCGGCGCAGCGCCTCGGTGAGAGAGGGCCAGGACTTCTTGGAGTACAGGGCCTCAAGGACGCCGTCGAGCGCGGCGGTCCGGGTCAGTCGGCGGGGCGGGAGGGCGGGGAGGGGTTCGCGGTCGAGGTGGTTCAGCAGTCCTACGAGGCGGTTCTCGACGTCCTTCGAGGTGCTGCCGATCGGGCATCCCGCGCTCTTCGCGACGCAGTCCCGGGCGTAGTTACCGAACGCCAGCTGGAAGCCTCCGGCCTGCGCGAGCGCGGCCTGTTCCGGTGTCAGCATCGGGTCGACCACCGCGTCGAACACGGCCCGTCCGACGCGCCGAGGGAACAAGTGCGCGTAGACGCCGCCGAGTTCGGTGCCGTACGAGACGCCGAAGTAGTGCAGCTTCCGGTCGCCCAGGAGGTGGCGCATCAGGTCCATGTCGCGCGCCGTGTCGGTCGTCCGCAGATACGGCAGCACCCTGCCGGAGTGCAGTCGGCAGGCCTTGTTGAACCTCTTGGTGCTGTCCAGGAACGCGCGCTGAGCGTCGGCTGTCCTCGGCATCGCGTCCAGTTGGAAGAACGCGTCCAGTTGCTGATCGTTCAGGCACGTCACGCCCGCGCTGCGGCCGACCCCGCGCGGGTCGAAGCTCACCAGGTCGTACCGGGTACGCAGGGCCGCGTAGTCCTGTCCGAAGGAGGGCAGCGCGGTGACGCCGGACTCGCCGGGGCCACCGTAGTTGAAGACGAGGGAGCCGATGCGGCGGCTCGGGTCACCGCTGGCCTTCGCCCGGATCAGCGCGATGTCGATCGTGCCGCTTCTGGGGTCGTCCCAGTCCAGGGGCGCCTTCATGGTCGCGCACTGCCACCGGGTGCCGTCCGGCAGCGGTGACGGGGCGCCGCCGTCGCCCTGCGCCACCGACGGCACCGGACAGTCCTTCCAGTCCAGCCTCTGCCCCAGCGGACCCCCGTGCGCGAGGCCCGGGTCGCGGGCGCAGCCGGTGAGAAGTACGGGCAGCAGGGCGGCGACGGTCAGGGCTGTGGCGCGGATCCGGGAAGGGTTCGGCATGTACCCAGCCTGTGGCCACAGGAGGGAGGGACGCTCGGGACATGGGCCCGTGCGGGTGAGTCCCGTACCCAGGCGACACCGGTCCCCGTAGTGGTCCGACTGCCGACGGCCCTTGCCTGGAGCGCACTCCACGTCGTTTGCTGGACCACCATGACGACCATGGAGTACACGCAGCTCGGACGCACAGGACTCAAGGTCAGCCGACTCGTTCTCGGGACCATGAACTTCGGCCCGCAGACCGACGAGGCCGGCAGTCACGCGATCATGGACGCGGCGCTGGACGCGGGCATCAACTTCTTCGACACCGCCAACGTGTACGGCTGGGGCGAGAACAAGGGCCGTACCGAGAGCATCATCGGCAACTGGTTCGCCCAGGGCGGCGAGCGCCGCGAGAAGGTCGTACTCGCCACGAAGGGGTACGCCAACATGGGCCCGGACGGCGAGGCCTGGCCCAACCACGACAAGCTCTCCGCGGTCAACATCCGCCGCGCGGTCGACGCCAGCCTCCGGCGGCTGCGCACCGACCACATCGACCTGTACCAGTTCCACCACATCGACCGCAGCACCCCCTTCGAGGAGATCTGGCAGGCCATCGACGTCCTGGTCCAGCAGGGGAAGATCCTCTACGCGGGCTCCAGCAACTTCCCCGGCTACAAGATCGCCCAGGCCAACGAGACCGCCGCCCGGCGCGGCTCCTACGGGCTCGTCAGCGAGCAGTGCCTCTACAACCTCTTCGAGCGCCGCGCCGAGATGGAGGTCATCCCGGCCGCGCGGGACTACGGGCTCGGGGTGATCCCGTGGTCGCCGCTGCACGGCGGGCTGCTCGGCGGCGTCATCAGGAAGGAGGCCACGGGCGGGCGCCGGACCGGCGGGCGGGCCGCCGACGTCCTCAAGGACCCCGCCGTGCGCGCACAGATCCAGGCCTACGAGGACCTGCTCGCCAAGCACGGCCTGGAACCCGGCGAGACCGCTCTCGCCTGGCTGCTGACCCGCCCCGGCGTCACCGGGCCGATCGTCGGCCCGCGTACCGCGGAGCAACTGGAGTCGGCGCTGCGCGCGGTCCGGCTGGAGCTGTCGGAGGAGGTCCTGGCCGGTCTCGAGGAGATCTTCCCGGGGCCGGGGCCCTCGCCTGAGGCCTTCGCCTGGTAACCCGGTCCGGGGCTGCCCAGGAGCGGCGGGCCGCTCGGTCATCTGCCGGGGTGCGAAAGGATCCTGGGGTGCCGAGCGGTCGTCCGCCGACCGGCGGGTTCGCTACCTGCCGACGGCCGCCGACATCGCCACCACCACGAACATCAGCACAAGCACACCGGCCATGATCCGGTTACGGGTCTTCGGGTCCACACATCGAGACTAACCGGCTCTTCCCACTCGCCCGCCCGGAGCCCCCCGCCGCTCCACCTCATCCGCCGCCGCGAGCCGCCTGCCGCGAGCCGCCTACCGGCCCGCCGCCCGCCCTCTACCGCCCGCCGCCCGCCGCCCGCCGCTCAGCCTCATCCACCGGCCCCGAGCCCCCCGGCCCCGAGCGCCCACCGCTCCCCGTCTCATAGCGGGGCTGCTCTCCTGGGACCCGCCCCCGACCGGCAGCCGGACAGACGTAGCTCCCCGACCGTCCCGCCGCGAGCCGCCTACCGCCGCCGCGAGCCTCCTGCCGCTCCGCCTCATCCGCCCGCCCCGAGCGATCCCCCGGCCCCGAGCGCCCACCGCTCCACCGTCTCGTAGCGGGGCTGCTCCCCCGGGACCCCCGCCCCCGGCAGATGGCTGCGGATCAGGCACAGCTCCCCGACCGTCCACTCGCGTCCGGCGAAGCTGTCCAACGCGGCGACGTACGGCCGCAGGTCCTCGGAGTGCCGTCGGCTGCGAGCCAGGGTCAGATGCGGGCGGTAGGGGCGGTACTCCCCCGTCTCCACGCCCGCCTTGCGCGCGGCGGCCTCCGCGCGGTCGGCCAGCAGCCCCATCACGCCCGTGTCCCCGCTCGCGCCCACCCACAGCGTCCGGCCCCCGAAGTGCCCGCCCCCGCCGAGCGCCAGCCGGAACGGCTCCGTACGCCGGGCCGCCCGCGCCAGCCGCTCCGACAGGTCGGGGACGACCTCCTCGGCCACCTCACCGTAGAAGGCGAGCGTGAAGTGCCAGCCCGGCCGCCCCGTCCAGCGCAGCCGCTCGGCCTCGGGCATCTCCTCGAGCCCGCGCACGACCGGCTCCAGTTCACCGATCACGGAACTCGGGGGAACCACCGCGGCGAAGAGTCTCATGACCCCATGATGGACGGCATGGCGATCACGCGGATACGCAAAGGGTCCTGCGACGACGTTCCGGTCGTCCTCGGTCTGCTCGACGGCGCCGTCGAATGGCTCGTCTCGCAGGGGCGCACCCGGCAGTGGGGCACCGAGCCCTGGTCGGCGCGGCCACGGGCCGTGGAGGCGGTGCACCGCTATGTGGCGGCGGGCACGCCCTGGATCGCGGAGGTCGACGGCGTCCCCGCGGGCACGCTCACCCTCTCCCCGGCGCCCGGCGACTACATCGCCGCCGTGGACGAACCCGAGCGCTATATCCATCTGTTCGCCGCCGACCACCGCTTCACGGGCCGTGGCGTCGGCGCCGCGCTGCTCGCCCATGCCGCCGAGGAGACCCGGCGCGCGGGCGTCTCACTGTTGCGGGTGGACTGCTACGCGGGCGACGACGGCAAGCTCGTCGCCTACTACGAGCGCCACGGCTTCACCCGGACCGAGGCCTTCACCTTCGGGGACGACCAGTGGCCGGGGCAGGTGCTGGCGCGGCGCGTGTGACACCGCGGACCGACCGAGACACCACACCGAGGGGCGACCACCCACGGCGCCCCTCGGTCGGTATCAGTCTCGAGCGAGACGTCCGGTCACGCCGGTACGGCCACCCGCTCCCGCGGCACGAACCGCACCCGCGGATGCCCCTGATGCCAGCCCACCGCCAGGCGCAGACCGCCCGAGCGGGCCAGGATCAGGCCGATGGTCACGGCCGCGACGGCCGAGATCAGACCGCCGAGGGCGAAGCCGACCCGGGCGCCGTACACGTCCGTGACCCAGCCGACCACGGGCGCCCCGAGCGGCGTACCGCCCACGAAGACCATCATGAACAGGGCCATGACCCGGCCGCGCATCGCCGGATCCGTACCCATCTGGACCGCGGTGTTCGCGGTGACGTTCACCGTCAGGCCGAAGACACCGATCGGGATCATCAGCAGCGAGAACAGCCACAGCCCGGGGGCCACGGCCGCCACGACCTCCAGCACACCGAAGGCGATCGCGGCCACGATCAGGACGCGCAGCCGGGCCGTGCCACGGCGGGCGGCGAGCAGCGCACCGGCCACCGAGCCGATCGCCATCAGGGTGTTGAAGAGGCTGTAGGCACCGGCGCCGGAGTGGAAGACGTCGTCCGCGTAGGCCGAGAGCCACACCGGGAAGTTGAAGCCGAACGTGCCGATGAAGCCCACGAGGACGATCGGCCAGATCAGCTCCGGACGCCCGGCGACATAGCGCAGGCCCTCACGGAGCTGGCCCTTGCCGCGCGGGGCGCGCTCCACGACATGCAGCTCACGGGCGCGCATCAGCAGCAGGCCGACGATGGGCGCGAGGAAGGACAGGCCGTTCAGCAGGAAGGCCCAGCCCGTGCCGACGCCGGTGATCAGCAGGCCCGCGACGGCGGGGCCGACCAGGCGGGCGGACTGGAAGTTCGCCGAGTTCAGGCTGACCGCGTTCTGCAACTGGCCGGGGCCGACCATCTCGGAGACGAAGGACTGGCGGGCGGGGTTGTCGACCACCGTGGCGAGTCCGACGGCGAAGGCGGCGACGTAGACATGCCAGACCTGGACATGGCCGGTGAGGGTCAGGACGGCGAGGAACAGACCCGTGGCGCCCATCGCGGACTGGGTGACCAGCAGGGCCGGACGCTTGGGCAGCCGGTCGACGAGCACGCCGCCGTACAGCCCGAAGAGCAGCATCGGCAGGAACTGGAGCGCCGTGGTGACACCGACGGCGGTGGAGGAGCCGGTCAGGCTCAGCACCAGCCAGTCCTGGGCGATGCGCTGCATCCAGGTGCCGGTGTTGGAGACGGCCTGGCCTATGAAGAAGAGCCGGTAGTTCCGGATGCGCAGCGAGCTGAACATCGAGGACTTGGGGGGCTCGGGGGCGGACGGGGAGTTGTGGGCGGCAGGTGCGGGCACGGAATGTGGTCCGATTCCCGTACTCAAAACGGTTCGCCTCCTCTTTCAGCTCGAACGGTCGGTGCGGTACGTACGCGGGCGGGGACCGCGTCCGCCAGGGCGGGGGTGGAGCACGGCCGCGGCGTGCGGCGCTGATGCGCCGCTGCCGCGGCCGTGCGTGCGGTCACAGATGCGCGAGCTTCTCGAGGACGGGGGCGGCGGCGCGAAGCGTCTCCCACTCGTCCTCGTCCAGACGCTCGACCAGTCCGGCCAGCCAGGCGTTCCGCTTGCGGCGGCTCTCCTCGAGCATCACCTCGGCCCGCTCGGTCTGGGTGACCACCTTCTGGCGCCGGTCCTCGGGGTGGGACTCCAGACTGACCAGCTCCTTGCTCTCCAGCAACGCCACGATGCGGGTCATCGACGGCGGCTGGACATGCTCCCTGCGGGCGAGCTCGCCCGGCGTGGCGGAGCCGCAGCGGGCGAGGGTGGCGAGCACCGACATCTCGGTCGGGCTCAGCGACTCGTCGACCCGCTGGTGCTTGATGCGGCGCGACAGGCGCATCACCGCGGAATGCAGGGCATTCACAGCGGCGGCGTCATCGCCATGGGTAAGGTCAGCCATGCTCTTTAGCGTAACTCATTACTTTTGCTAAAGACCACCGCTCAACGGGTGACTCCCGCCACTTACGCGTGTGCGCCCGCGCACAGACGCGCGCCCACACGCGCCCACGCACGCCCACGCACGTCCACGGCGAATCTCCGCGCGGCACCAGATCACCCGTACGAGTGATCCCGGACCGGAACGCGCCGCACCGCCCGCCCGGATCGGGCAACCCTCGTACCCATGGAGACCGAGGAGACCGAAGTGCTCAGCGTGCGGGTGGACCGGGAACTGCTCGACCGGCTCCGGTTCCATGCCGCCAAAACAGGAATGAGCGTCCAGGACTATGTCGTCCGGACGCTCGTTCGCCATGACTTCGACGAGCGGTTCCAGGCCGCCGTCGAGGAGACGGAGAGGTTCTACGGGGCGCCCGACCCGGGGGACAGCTCGGGCGGGCGCCCACCGGCGGATCAGGTCAGACCGAGCGCCGGCATCAGGTAGTAGAAGGCGAAGACCGCCGACACCACGTACATCGCGGCCGGGATCTCCCGCGCGCGGCCCGCGGCGAGGCGCAGCACCACGAAGGTGATGAAGCCCATGCCGATGCCGTTCGTGATCGAGTAGGTGAACGGCATCATCAGCATCGTCACGAACGCCGGGATCGCGATCGTGTAGTCCGCCCAGTCGATCTCCTTGATGGAGCTCGACAGGATCAGGAAGCCGACCGCCAGCAGCGCCGGGGTGGCCGCCTGCGACGGGACCATCGTGGCGATCGGGGTGAGGAAGAGCGCCACCGTGAAGAGGCCGCCCGTGACGATGTTCGCGAAGCCGGTGCGCGCACCCTCGCCGACGCCCGCCGTGGACTCCACGAAGCAGGTGGTGGCCGAGGAGGAGCTGGCGCCGCCGAGCGAGACCGCGAGGCCGTCCACGAGCAGGACCTTGTTCATGCCCGGCATCTCGCCGTCGGCGTCGGTCAGCTTGGCCTCGTCGCTGACGGCCATGATCGTGCCCATCGCGTCGAAGAAGCACGACAGCAGGACCGTGAAGACGAAGAGGATGCCGGTGAGCGCGCCGACCTTCTCGAAGCCGCCGAACAGGCTGACCTTGCCGAGCAGACCGAAGTCCGGGGTGGCGACCGGGTTGCCCGGCCACTTCGGGACGGTCAGGCCCCAGGACGGCACCTTGGCGATCGCGTTGATGACCACCGCGAGGACGGTCATGCCGACGATGGAGATCAGGATCGCGCCCGGCACCTTGCGGACCATGAGCGCGAGGGTCAGCAGCACACCGAGGACGAAGACCAGGATCGGCCAGCCGTTGAGGTGGCCGTCGCCGCCGAGCTGGAGCGGGACCGTGGTGTGCGCGACGTCCGGGATACGGCTGACGAAGCCGGAGTCCACGAGACCGATCAGCATGATGAACAGGCCGATACCGATCGAGATGGCCTTGCGCAGACCGAGCGGCACGGCGTTCATCACGCGCTCCCGCAGACCCGTGGCCACCAGCAGCATCACCACGAAGCCGGCGAGGACGACCATGCCCATCGCGTCCGGCCAGGACATGCGCGGCGCGAGTTGCAGGGCGACGACCGTGTTGACACCGAGACCGGCCGCGAGCGCGACCGGGACGTTGCCGATCACACCCATGAGCAGCGTGGTGAAGGCGGCGGTCAGGGCGGTCGCGGTGACGAGCTGACCGTGGTCGAGCTGGTGCCCGTACATGTCCTTCGCGCTGCCGAGGATGATCGGGTTCAGCACGACGATGTAGGCCATCGCGAAGAAGGTGGCGAAACCACCCCGGATCTCACGCGGCAGGGAGCTGCCCCGCTCGGAGATCCTGAAGAAGCGGTCGAGGGCACCCGAGGGGGACGGGGTGCCCGGCGGCTGGTCCTGGGGCGTGACCTTGGCGGGGGCCGGGGTGGGCATGCGTGACCTCAATACTGCGGGGATCTTCAGGGGACCTGACAACGTGCTCGAATCTCGCCAGTCCGTACACCACCGGAGGACTCCCCCTTGCCTCTTTTGGTGTTTCCTACGAACATACCTGGCCAGACTCAAACCGTTTCAGTATGAACATATAAGGCCGTGATCGCCATCTCCGCGCGTAGACCGTTGGGATCAGCGGCCGAACCCGGGGTCGGCCCCACACCCGTACGCCCTCCTCGTAAGCTGAGCGCATGGCGAAGTGGACCCCCAGGCACCCGGCGCCGGAGCCCCTCGAGGGCCCCGTGGTCGCCACCATCACCGGCGGCACGATCCTCTGGTTCGTCCTCTTCCTGGTGCAGCTCCCGTTCTATGGCTGGTTCGACTCCCATGGGCACACCTGGTGGCTGTGGACCTGCCTCACGGGCGCCGGCCTCGGCTGCCTCGGCATCTGGTACGTCCGCGCCCGCGACGCCGCGCTCAAGCGCGCCGCCTCCGAGCGGTAGCCGAGCGGGTACCCCCACCGCGCGGGAGCACTCGTGTCGGGCCCGAACTTCGGGACCCTCGACGGGTGAACGCTCATATCGCCACGTACCGTCGAATGCATGACGCACATCGACGCGGGCGCCGAGCTCGATCCCGTGCACCCCGCTCCCCTGCCGGGACCGACCCGGGGACTGTCCGCGGCCGAGGTGGCCGAACGGGTCGCCCGGGGCCAGATCAACGACGTACCCGTCCGCAGCAGCCGATCCCTCGGCGAGATCGTCCGGGCCAACGTCTTCACCCGCTTCAACGCGATCATCGGTGTGCTCTGGCTGATCATGCTGTTCGTGGCGCCGTTCCAGGACAGCCTGTTCGGCTACGTGATCATCGCCAACACCGCGATCGGCATCATCCAGGAGTGGCGCGCCAAGCAGACCCTGGACTCGCTCGCCGTGATCGGCGAGGCGCGGCCGACGGTGCGCCGTGACGGGGTGGCGGCCGAGATCGGCACGTCCGAGATCGTGCTGGACGACATCATCGAGATCGGGCCGGGCGACAAGGTCGTGGTCGACGGCGTCTGCGTCGAGGCCGATGGGCTGGAGATCGACGAGTCGCTGCTGACCGGCGAGGCCGACCCCGTCGTCAAGCGCTCCGGCGACCATGTCATGTCGGGCAGCTTCGTGGTCGCGGGAGGCGGCGCGTTCCGGGCCACCAAGGTCGGCCGACAGGCCTATGCCGCCCAGCTCGCCGAGGAGGCGAGCCGCTTCACTCTCGTCGACTCCGAGCTGCGCACCGGTATCTCCACGATCCTCAAGTACGTGACGTGGATGATGATCCCGACCGCGCTGGGCCTGGTCATCAGCCAGCTCGTGGTCCAGCGGCACGGCTTGAAGGACTCCGTGGCCCGGACGGTCGGCGGCATCGTGCCGATGGTCCCCGAGGGCCTCGTCCTGCTGACCTCCGTGGCCTTCGCGATCGGCGTCATACGCCTGGGCCGCAAGCAGGTCCTCGTCCAGGAGCTGCCCGCGATCGAGGGGCTCGCCCGCGTCGACACCGTCTGTCTGGACAAGACAGGCACGCTCACCGAGGGCGGCATGGACGTCAGCGAACTGCGCCCGCTCCAGGGCGCCGACGAGACGTACATACGCAAGGTGCTCGGCGCGCTCGGCGAGGCGGATCCGCGCCCCAACGCCTCCCTCCAGGCGATCATCGACGCCTACCCGGACAGCGAGGACTGGCGCTGCACCGAGGCGCTGCCCTTCTCCTCCGCCCGCAAGTACAGCGGCGCCGCCTTCAGCGAGGGCGACGGCGAGTCCAGCACCTGGCTGCTCGGCGCCCCGGACGTCCTCCTGGGCCCCGACGACCCAGCGCTGGAGGAGACCGCGCGCCTCAACGAACAGGGCATGCGCGTGCTGCTGCTGGCCCGCGCCACCCGCGAGCTGGACGACCCCCTGGTCAAGGAGGGCGCGCGGCCCACCGCCCTCGTCGTGCTGGAGCAGCGGCTGCGCCCGGACGCCGCCGAGACGCTGCGCTACTTCGCCGAGCAGAACGTCCGCACCAAGGTGATCTCCGGCGACAACGCGGTGTCGGTGGGCGCGGTGGCCGGGAAGCTCGGCCTGTCCGGCGAGGTCCTGGACGCCCGTCGGCTGCCCGAGAACCAGGTCGAGATGGCGAAGTCGCTGGACAAGGGCACCGTGTTCGGGCGGGTCACGCCCCAGCAGAAGCGGGACATGGTGGGCGCCCTCCAGTCGCGCGGGCACACGGTCGCGATGACCGGTGACGGCGTGAACGACGTCCTCGCGCTCAAGGACGCCGACATCGGTGTCTCGATGGGGTCGGGCTCGGAGGCGACCCGTGCCGTGGCCCAGATCGTGCTGCTGAACAACAGCTTCGCCACGCTGCCGTCGGTGGTCGGCGAGGGCCGACGGGTGATCGGGAACATCACCCGGGTCGCCTCGCTCTTCCTGGTGAAGACCGTGTACTCGGTGCTGCTGGCGCTGCTGGTGGTGGTCTCGCAGGTGGAGTATCCGTTCCTGCCCCGTCACCTGACGCTGCTGTCGACCCTGACGATCGGCATCCCGGCGTTCTTCCTGGCGCTGGCCCCCAACCGGGAACGCGCCAAGCCCCACTTCGTACGGCGGGTGATGCGGTACGCGATCCCGGGCGGGGTCGTGGCGGGCGCCGCCACCTTCGTCATGTATCTGGTCGCCCGCCGCCACTACGCGGGCCCGGGTGCGCTGGAGGCACAGACCAGCGCGGCGACGCTGACCCTGTTCCTGATCTCGCTGTGGGTGCTGGCGATCATCGCCCGGCCCTACACCTGGTGGCGGATCGGGCTCGTGGCCTCGATGGGCGCGGCGTTCCTGTGCGTCCTGGCCGTGCCCTCGCTCCAGGAGTTCTTCGCGCTGAAGCTGGTCGGGGTGACGGTCCCGTGGATCGCGGTGGGTGTCGCGGTGGTGGCGGCGGCCGTCCTGGAGTTCCTGTGGAAGTGGGTCGACCGCCGCTTCCCCGCGTAGGGCCTGCCTGGTGGGAAGGCCCCGGTGGTTACTTGACCTGGATGTAGTCACCCGCGGCGTTGACCGCCGGGGTCGTCGTGGTGCCCGCGAAGGAGTAGCGGTAGTAGCCGCTCGTGGACGCCTTGACCGTGGTCTTCAGGTTGCCCGTGCTGTTGGTCTTGATGGTCTTGATGGTGGTGTAGGTGTTGCTGCCCTTCTTGCGGAACTGCAGCTTCACCGGCTGGGCGGAGTAGCCCGCGTACTTCTCGCTCTCCCAGTTGGCGCGGGACAGCTTGCCCGTCACCGTGATGGTCTTGCCCTTCTTCACCGGCTCCGGCGACGCGTTCACCGTGAGCTGGGAGGCGCGCTGCACGTAGAAGCTCTTGGCGTTGTCCTTCTGGACGTAGTCGTCGTCCTTGCCCTGCGCGATCGCCCAGGTCTTCCAGGTGCCCGCGTGGGCGTTGGGCAGGTCGTAGTTCGCCTTGACCGTGTAGGTCTGCTTGCAGTTCGAGGTGGTGGCGTTGACCTTGGTGCAGGTGGCGCTGTCCTCGTTCGGCACGACGCCGTTGTCGCTCTTGTCCATGGTCGAGCCGTGGTACAGGATCGCGAGGGCGAAGTCGACGCCGGAGTTGTCGGTCACCTTGAAGGTGACGGTGAAGGTCTTCTTCGTGGTGGGGCCGAAGACGACCGCCTTGCCGCCGTTGACGACGACGTTGGAGATCTTGGTGTCGCCGTAGGTCTCGTTGGCGGCCGACTTGCCCGCCGACGGCGAGACGCTGCGGGCGAGCGAGCCGATGCCCGGGGCGTCGGCGGCCTGCGCGGCCGGAACGGCGAGAGCCGTGAGAGCCAGTGCGCCGGTCACAACGGCGACGGAGGCACGAATGCGCATGTGTGTTCCCCACGTGGAAAGGACACGCGGGGCGGTGCTACGACGCCCGCGTGCCGGTCTGTTTCAGCGGAACCGATGGGCTCCGCGGAAACAGACCGGCGGCGAGCGTGAAGAGTTGTATGGCGATGTGAAGTTCTTACGAAGGAATGTTTAGAGCCGGATCTCAGTCGAACCAGCGGTCCCGGGCCAGCTCCTCCGTGCGGGACGGGTCCTCCAGCAGGGCCGCGACCTCGAAGCGGCGCGGCCACTGGCCCGCCGCCCAGGCGAGGCCCGCGGCGACGCCTTCCAGGGTGGCGGCGTGCAGCACCCCGTCCGAGGTGAGCCGCCAGTCGATCTCCACGCCGTCCACGACGAGTTCCTCGTGCTCGATGTACGACGCCGGGGTCGCCGCCCCGAGCAGCACCCGTACCGACTCCGGTACGTCGTGCTCGGTGCCCTCGGAGGTCACCTCGCCCGTGACCGACTCGCTCAGCCGCCGCACCTGGAACAGCTCGGCCAGATCGGCGGCCCGCGCGGGGCGCACCAGCAGCAGCGGGACACCCTCGGTGAAGGGCAGCAGGTCCGGCGAGTCGACCACCACGGCGTCGGCGGCGTCCACGACGGTCACCCGGCCGTCGACCACCGCGCGCACCTCGTCCGGCAGGGTCACCTGTTCCGGGTCGAGGTCGGCCAACGCGCCGTAGAGGGCGTGCAGTTGGGAGGCCGAGAGCTGCCGCTCGGGGTCGGCGAGCCGGTCGAGCAACTCGGCGGCGCCGCCGGGCTCTTCGAGGAGCGCGGCGACCGACGTCCGTACGCCGAGGGCCCGTAGCACCTGCTCGTCCTCGAACCCGGCGGCGTCCACCTCCTCGTACAGACCGCGCAGCAGCGGGTCGCCACCGGAGGCGAGCAGACCGGCGGGGCGACGGCCGCCGAGGACGGGGTGGCCGCGCAGCCACCAGGCGGCGTACGGCCGTACGACCTCGTGGGTGCCGTCCGGCAGCAGGATCCGCACGGGCTGGGTGAGCGCGTCGCGCAGCGGCGGCCGGGAGAGCAGGGCGAGGGCCTGCGGCCAGCGGTCGTCGTCGACGAGGTCGAGGTCGCGTACGGCCACGATCTCGGTCGCCACCGGCGGGACGGGGGTGTCGGGCAGCCGGTCCAGGACGTCCTCGCACCACACGTCGACGGCGTCCAGCAGCCCGATGTCGTCGGGTTCGGCGAAGTCCGTGTCGCGGGGCTCCAGTTCGTCCGGGTCGAGGACGACGTCGGTGGCGCGGACGAGCGCGAAGGTGGCGAGCACCCCGCAGGCGGTCAGCGGCTGTTCGCCCCAGCGCTCGGCCAGTTCGGCGTCCACGAAGGCGAGTTCGCCCTCGCGCATGACGCTCGCGAACGGGCTGCCGGGCAGGACGAGTTCTCCGGCGGGCGCGAGGTCGCCGTCCTCGTCGGGCAGCGCCAGGGCGCCGAGCCAGGGCTCGGCACCGGGTTCGAGGCCCGCCTCGCGGACGAGGGCGAGCACGGTGTCGGCCAACTCCTCGGCGTCCAGGCCCTCCTGGTCCCAGCCGGGGCCCTCGTCCTCCAGGGAGGCGGCGACGGCGGCGCGCACCTGGGGGGTGGTGAGCACGGCGCGCGGGGTGGCCGGGAGGGCGCCGAGCTTCTCCAGGAGGGGGTGGACGGCGTCCGGGTGGGCGATCTTCAGGCCGAGCCGGACCAGGGCCTCGGGGGCCACCGGCGGCCCGTCGAAGGTCGGCAGCAGCACCTGCCGGGGCCCGATGGTCGTCCGCCCCGCGCTCATGCCGAACTCGGACGAGGAGGTGTCCCCGGCCAGCGGCACCGGCAGCCCGGAGAGCCGGTCGGGGTCGACCCCGGCCAGGCTGTCGTACAGCCGCCACCACCAGTCGGGTTCCTTCTCCAGGCCCGCGAGCCGGTCGACCGCCTCGGTCAGCGGCAGCCGGGCGACGCCCAACGTCCGCAGTTCCACGCGGCGTTCGAGGCCCGCGGGCAGCAGGCTGGGCAGCACCTCGGCGAGGACCCGCACGGTCTCGGCACCGGCGCCCTCGACGATCTCGGCGTCGCGGGGGCGCAGCGCCTCGGGCAGTTCGTCGTCCTCGCCGGGCTCGTTCGCGGGCGGCAGGAACGCGGTGCGCGGCAGCCGTTCGAGGACGGCCCGGCGCAGGGCGCCGTCCAGCTCGCCCGCGCCCAGCGGGCCCGGGATCAGGTCGAGGACGCCGGGGGTCACCGGGCGCCAGGCGGCGAGGAGTTCGGCGTAGGCGTCGGCGGCGCGCTCCACCAGGAAGTCGGTGAGCGGGCCCGGGGCGGCGTGGCGGCGGCTGGGGTCCAGCGGGAAGGACGCGATCAGCAGGGCGGGCACGCCGAGCCGCTCGTCGCTGGGGGTCGGCGCGTGCACGACCGGTGCGGTGCGCGGCCGGGCCGGGGTGCCGTCGGTGTCGGTGGGGACGGCCCAGGTGAGGGACCAGTGGGGGCGCAGCCGCTCCTCGACCGGACGGTCGGCGAGCAGGTCGGGGGTGAGGGCGCCGTGCCGGGAGACGGTCCGCCAGCGGGTGGTGCCCGTGGGGGTCCCCCCGCTCGAGCCGAGTCGAGAGTGGGGGACGGAGTCCTCGATGACGGTGTCGGCGCCGTCGGCGCGGCGGCGCAGGGTGCGCGGCGCCCGGTCGCCGATCTCGAGGACGACTTCCGCCAGGCCGGGCAGCGCGAGCAGGAGGGCGTCGTCGACCGCGTCGAGGAGCCGCTCGGCGAGGTCGGCGGCGGCCGTGTCGCGCAGCGGGAGGATGACGACGGTGTCGTACGGGTCGGGGGCGGTGCCCTCGGCGGCGAACGGCAGCCGCAGCAGCGGTACGTGTCCGTCGCGGCGGCGGATCTCGTCGCCGAGGCCGGGGCTGTGGCGGGCGGTCTCGCCGGCCAGTTCATGGGCCTCGGCCAGGGACCAGCGGACGCCGCCGTGGCGGCCGACGACGGCGGGTTCGTCGCTGACCGCGAGGACGGCGGCGAAGCCGACGCCGAAGCGGCCGACGGCGCCGGTGTCGGCGGCGGTGTCGCGCTTGGCGGAGGCCCGCAGTGTGGACAGCGACTCGACGCCCGCCGCGTCGAGGGGCGCCCCGGTGTTGGCGGCGATGAGCACGCCGTCGCGCAGGGTGAGCCTGAGGCGTCCGGGCACCTTCGCGCGGGCCGCCGCGTCGGCGGCGTTCTGCGCGAGTTCGACCACCAGCCGGTCGCGGTACCCGCCGAGTACGAGGTCCTCCTCGGCGTTGGCGTCCTCGCGGAACCGGGCCGGGCTCGTCGCCCAGGCGTCCAGCACCCCGCGTCGCAGGCGGGCGGTTCCGAACGGGTCCGCGCCCTCGGCGGCCGGCCGCACGAACTTGCTCACGCTTTCACTCTCCCTCTCGCGGCGCGCGTCCGCTCACCGCGGGACGAAGGTACCGTCCGGCCGTCGGGGGTTGTGCCGCTACGAGTGCCCCAGCTCCGCGCCCGACTCGTCCGCCGTGTCCGGGACGGAGCCCGAGTCCGGGGCGGGCCGCAGCGGGAAGGGCTCCACCGTGGTCTCGTCGACGACCGGCGGGGCGGGCCGCGGCGGCTTCGGCATGACCGCGGCCTCCGAGTGGGCTCCGCAGCCGTACGCCAGGGAGACAAGACGGCCGTCCGCCGGGGAGAACTCGTTGGCGCACACGCCGAACGCCTGCCCCAGCGAGCCGCCGACGGGTGCCAGGAAGCCGCAGCTCACGCAGGTGGCGGGGGCCGCTTGGGCCATCGGGGTCTTCGCCCCGAACGCCTCGTCCCAGCGGTCGGCCGCGGCGCGCAGCCCGTAGCGGGACAGGACCCGGGCGCGGCGCATGCCCAGCTCCTCGGCGACCGCGGCGATGGAGCCGCGTGAGGGGGCGACCTGGAGGTTCGCCGGGGCCTCGGCGGTCACCTCGGCGTCCTCCGCCTCGGCCGGCTCCGCCATCTCCGCGGAGACCGCGGAGTTCGGCGGCGGCTCGTCCGCGCCGGTGTATCCGGGCTCCAGGCGCGGGTCGTCGGCCTCCGTGGGCAGCAGGTCGCCGGGGCCGAGGTCGCCGGGGCGCAGCCGCTCGCTCCAGGGCAGCCACTCGGGTGCGAGCAGCGCGTCGGGGCCGGGCAGCAGCACCGCCTCGTCCAGCGTGACCACCTTGGCGCGCGACGCCCGCGTGACGGTCACCGCCCAGCGCCAGCCCCGGTAGCCCAGCTCCTCGCAGCCGAAGAAGTGTGTGACAACGCGGTCGCCCTCGGACACCGCCCCGACGTGCTCGCCGACGACGCCGGGCCAGGCGACCTCCTCGGCGGCAGCGCGGGCGAGGTCGACGGCCTCGGCGCACAGGCGGTCGGGGGTGCGGCTTCGCGTTGTCGCTGCGCTCACAGGTATCGCTTCTCTCCTACGCGTCTCACGGGTGCGTCTTTCTTCGGCTTGGTGCGGACGGAGCGGACCCGGGGACCGCGTCTACGCCCGCGCCCGATCGCACTCGGGCGCACCCACACCACCCATTCTGAGGGATGGACAAGAGGCGCGCGGCCGAGAGCAACCGCCATGGCGCGCTACGCACGCTACCTTCTCCGGGCCACGGCGCCCACACCGAGTCACCGCCCGCCGCCACCTCGGGCCCCACCAGGGGGCCGTCGGCACCCGTCGGTACGACAACCACAGGACCCCGGACGCGCCGCCACCTCACCACGCTCGCCCTTCTCAGGGCACTATGACGGGGTGGCAGCGGCAAGGTCGTCCCATGAAGCCCCGGGGATCGACGAGGTGGAGGGGCGTGGCCGAGAAGGCGGTTCGGGCCGGTTCGGCGGGTCCGTCCGTGCGGTCGGCCGTGCCCTGCGGCTGCCGCTCGTCGCCGTCGTCCGCGGCATCCGCAAGGCGACCTTCGCGCACGGCGCGGGCGAGTCCGGCCTCGGCAAGCTGATCGAGCTGCACGCGGTGAACGGCGCGGGCGATGTCATGATCACCGTCGCGCTCGCCTCCACCGTGTTCTTCTCCGTACCGACGGACGAGGCCCGCGGACGGGTGGCGCTCTACCTCGCCATCACCATGGCGCCGTTCACGCTCCTCGCCCCGGTGATCGGCCCGCTCCTCGACCGGCTGCCGCACGGCCGCCGGGCGGCGATGGCGGGCGCCATGCTCGCGCGTGCCCTGCTCGCGCTGGTCATCTCCGGGGCGGTCGCGAGCGGCAGCCTGGAGCTGTATCCGGCGGCGCTCGGTGTCCTGGTCGCCTCCAAGGCCTACGGCGTGATCCGCAGCGCGGTGGTGCCCCGGCTGCTGCCGCCGCGCTTCTCGCTGGTGAAGGCCAACTCCCGGGTCACGCTGGGCGGTCTCCTCGCCACCGGTCTGGCGGCTCCGCTCGGCGCCGGGCTGCACACCATCGGCCCGAGCTGGCCGCTCTTCGGCGCGTTCACGCTGTTCGTCGCCGGAACGATCCTGTCGTTCTCGCTGCCGCCGAAGGTGGACTCCGCCAAGGGCGAGGACACCGCGCTGCTCACCGCGAGCACCGGGCACGCGCATGCGCGCAAGGGCGGCAAGGGCGGTACGGGACAGCCGCGGCCCGGACTGCGTACGGTCGGGCCCGCCGTCACCCACGCCCTGGCCGCCAACGCCACGGTGCGCTGTCTGACCGGCTTCCTGATCTTCTTCCTGGCGTTCCTGCTGCGGGTGCACCCGCTCGCCGGGCAGAGCGCCGCGGTGTCCCTGGGGATCGCGGGCGTCGCGGCCGGCGCGGGCAACGCGCTGGGCACGGCGGTCGGCGCCTGGCTGAAGGCGCGCGCACCGGAAGTGATCATCGTGACGGTGGTAGCGGGCGCGCTGGGCACGGCGCTCACCACGGCGCTCTTCTTCAGCCTGTTCATGGTGGCGCTGCTGTCGGCGGTCGCCGGGTTCGCGCAGGCCCTCGCGAAGCTGTCGCTGGACGCGCTGATCCAGCGGGATGTGCCGGACCTGGTCCGTACGTCCGCGTTCGCGCGCTCCGAGACGCTGTTGCAAGTGGCGTCGGTGCTGGGCGGCGCGGTCGGCATCGTGCTGCCGCTGAACGGGATGCTGGGTCTCGCGGTGGCGTCCGCGATCGTCGCGACGGGCTGGCTCGCGACCGTACGGGGGCTGCTCGCCTCGGCCCGGCGCACCGCCGCCGCGGGTGCCCTGACCGGTGGGGCCGACGGCACCTGATCGCACGAGCGCGCGGCACGTCGTACACCCCACGTGGGGAGTGAACTGGACACGCCCGATAGCCTTCGGCCATGACCGCACTGCGTTCCCGCCGCACCGTAGCCGCCCTCGGCGCCGTTTCCGCCGGAGTTCTCCTGCTGTCCGCCTGTGACAAGCCGACGCCCATGGCGACCGTCACGGTCGGCACGAACACGGTGAGCACTCAGACCGACTGCTACCACGACGGCAAGGCGGTGAGCGCCGCCGAGGCGACGAAGTGCCTCACGGCGAAGGACGTCCAGTCGATCACGGTCGACCCCGATGACACGGTCCGCTTCGGCGTCGACCCGAGCATCGCGGACAAGGGCTGGACGATCCTGCTGAACGGTCAGCCGCTGACCGACTCCAGCACCAAGACGTACCGCACGATCCCGGGCAGCGTGTTCTTCAACGCGCAGTACGGGGCCAGCGGCAGCTCGACCCGTGTCTCCGTGAAGCAGGGCGAGAACACGCTGACGGGCCTGTGGACGTTCAAGTTCAAGAAGAACTCCTGACCACGTCCTCCCCGCGCGTGCTCGTGGCCACCGCGGTCCCCGTCGAACGGGACGCGGTGGCCGAGGCGCTCGCGTCCCCGGCCGAAGAGGTCGCGCTCCCCGGGGTGAGCCTGCGCCGGACCGGCGCGTTCGATCTGCTCGCCGCGGGCGTCGGCCCCGCCCTCGCCGCGGCCTCCGCCGCCTGCGCGCTCACCGCCGCGGCCCTGCGGGGTGCCCCGTACGACCTCGTCGTGTGCGCCGGGATCGCGGGCGGCTTCGCGCCCGACGCGCCCGTCGGCTCGCTCGTCGTCGCCGACGACATCCTCGTCGCCGACCTCGGCGCGCAGACCCCGGACGGCTTCCTGCCGGTCACCGCGCTCGGCTTCGGAACCGTCAACCATCGCCCGCCGCAGCCACTCGTACGAGAGGTCGCCGCCGCCACCGGGGCCCTGACCGGGACCGTCCTCACCGTCTCGACGGTCACCGGGAGCGCCGCCCGCGCCGCCGAACTGCGCGCCCGCCATCCGCGCGCGCTCGCCGAAGCCATGGAGGGGTTCGGGGTCGCCGAGGCCGCCGCCGCGCACGGCGTCCCCGTCCTGGAGATCCGCGCCGTCTCCAATCCGGTCGGCCCGCGCGACCGCGCCGCCTGGCGCATCGGCGAGGCGCTGACCGCACTCACCGAGGGCTTCGGGAAGCTCGCACCTGTCCTGGAGGGTTGGAACCCCGCATGACCGCATCCAGCACGCCCCTGAAGATCGCCTACTCGCCCTGCCCGAACGACACGTTCGTCTTCGAGGCCTGGGCGCACGGCCGGGTCCCGGGCGCGCCGCCGCTCGATGTCACCTTCGCCGACATCGACATCACCAACGGCATGGCCGAGCGCGGTGAGTTCGATGTTCTGAAGGTGTCGTACGGCGTCCTGCCGCATGTCCTCGACGAGTACGCCCTGCTGCCGTGCGGCGGGGCGCTGGGCCGGGGCTGCGGTCCGCTGGTGCTCACCCGGGAGCCGGGGGCCGACTTGCGGGGGCGGACGGTCGCCGTGCCGAGCGAGACGTCGACGGCGTATCTGCTGTTCCGGCTGTGGGCCGCGGACACCGTGCCCGGTGGGGTCGGCGAGATCGTCGTCATGCCGTTCCACGAGATCATGCCGGCGGTGCGGGACGGGAAGGTCGACGCGGGGCTCGTCATCCACGAGGCGCGCTTCACGTACCAGGACTACGGCCTGCACAAGCTCGCCGACATGGGCGCGCACTGGGAGCGGACCACCGGGCTGCCGATCCCGCTCGGCGCGATCATCGCCCGGCGCACGCTGGGCGCGGACACGCTGCGGCTGCTCGCCGAGTCCGTACGGACGTCGGTACGGATGGCCTGGGACGACCCCGAGGTGTCGCGTCCCTATGTCATGGCGCACGCGCAGGAGATGGACCCGGCGGTGGCCGACCAGCACATCGGGCTGTACGTCAACGAGTTCACGGCGAACCTCGGCGAGGCCGGTTACGCCGCGATCCGGGGGCTGCTCACGCGCGCGGCGGCCGAGGGGCTGCTGCCGCCCCTCGGCCCGAACGCGCTCGCGTTCCCCTGAGTCGGCCGGACGGTCCGGCGCGCGGTCAGACGTCCAACTGGTCGGCGACCGCGCGCAGCAGGCCCGCGATCTTCTTGCCGGAGGCCTTCTCGGGGTAGCGGCCCTTCTCCAGCATCGGCGTGATGTTCTCCAGGAGCGTCGTCAGGTCCTGGACGATGGAGGCGAGTTCGTCCGGCTTCTTGCGCTGGGCCGCCGCGACCGAGGGCGTCGGATCCAGGACGCTGACGGACAACGCCTGGTCGCCGCGCTGACCGGCGACCACTCCGAACTCCACGCGCTGCCCCGGCTTCAGGGAGTCGACTCCGGCGGGGAGAACCGAGGAATGGACGAAGACGTCGCCGCCGTCGTCGCGGGAGAGAAAGCCGAAGCCCTTCTCGCTGTTGAACCACTTGACCTTGCCGGTGGGCACGTCTGTCCTCGTCCTCGTACTCGTCGGAAACTGCGTCTGCACGGTGCAAAACAGCTCTGGATAGCACTACAGCGGGTCGCCACGGACCCGCCGGTACCAAGGCTAATGGTCCAGGGGCCGGTGACAAGACGCCGCCGAGTTGTTCCTCGCGCTGGGAACTACCCTGGTGGGGTGCGTGACAAAACCCAAGCGAATTCCCCGGCGGCCGGTGATTGGCTGATCCGTGCCGGTGTCATCGTGTTCTTCCTCGGAGCGGTGGCCACGCTGGTCACCGTGGCCCCGATGCTGCTCGGCGCGACGCCGTTCCCGACCTATATGTTCGGCCTGAGCATGCTCATGGCCGTGGGCTTCCTGATGGCCGGAGCGGGGCTGCTCCAGTCGATCGCGGAGGGCCGCAGGCGGGCGCGCGCCGCCAAGTCGTAGGCAGGCGGCCCGGTGCTACCGGGACGCGTACGACGTCAGCCAGGCGGGGAACTCGGTGAGGTCGGTCAGGACGACGTCCGCGCCCGCGTCCCGCAGTTCCTCGGCGCCGCAGGGGCCGGTGGCGACGGCGACGGAGTACGCGTCGGCGCGCCGGGCGCCCCGGACGTCACCGGTGTGGTCGCCGACGTAGACCGCCGCGCCGTGCTCCAGCAGCGCCTCCGCCTTGCGCTCGGCCCACAGGTCGCCGATGACCGCGTCGGGTTCGATGCCGAGGTGCTCCAGGTGCAGCTCGGCGTTGGGCTCGTACTTGGCGGTGACGACGATCGCCCGGCCACCCGCGGCCCGCACGGCCTCGATCGCCTCACGCGCACCGACCATGGCGGGCGTCGCGGCGATCGCGATCGTCGGATACATCTCGCGGTAGAGATCGGCCATCGCCTCGATCCGCTCCACCGGGAACCAGTTGACCAACTCGTCCGACAGCGGCGGCCCGAGCCGGGTGACGGCCAGATCGGCATCGATATAGGTCCCCGTCCGCGCGGACAGCTCCCGGTAGCAGGCATGAATGCCGGGCCGGGAGTCGATCAACGTCATGTCGAGATCGAAGCCGACGGTGAAGGCACGAGAGGTCATATGCCCCATTGTCCTCGCCCCGCGAAGGGCTCCTTCGTACGGATGGCGGGTTGTCGGGGGCGTACCGCGTAGGCCCGCGTCTCACCGTTCCCGTTGTGAGCGCCAGGCCAGGTACAGGGCCGAGGCGATGGCCGCGCCGCGTACGACCCAGGGCCAGGTCTGGGCGATCGCGTCGGACATCTGTCCCTGGGCGATCGGGTCGCCCCAGCGGTGGTCGGTGCGGCCCCAGAGCCAGATGATGCCCGCGGCGGCCACCAGGCCGGGCATGCCCATGACGGCCCACTTGGACTCGGCGGGGGTCAGTCTGCGGGACGCCCAGGCGATGAGCCAGCCGAGGCCCAGGGCGATCAGGCTGCCCGTGATCGCGCCGGCGACCAGCAACAGGGCGGCGAGCAGCAGCAGGGGGTTGCGACGGCCGCTGAGGCCGCGGCCGAGGCGGGGCAGCAGGGGGCGCGGGACGGTGGCGGGCTTCTCGTCAGTGGGTTCTTCGTCAGCCGACTTCCCTTCGGTCGGCTTCTCTTTGGCCGGAACTGCCTCCTCCTCCGATACCGGCGGCTTCAGCAGTTCCGGAACCTCAAGGCCACCGACGAACCCCGGCACGCTGTCCCCGAGCCCGAACGCGCTGCCACCGTCCGTGCGCCACCAGTCGGGCCGGGTGGCGCTGTCCCCGAGTTCGTGCGCACCGGCCAGGTGGGGCGGGGAGGGGGCGTTCGCGGAGGTGTCGGCGGGCCGGGGCTCGGCCGCGCGCGGGCGGGGTACGGCGCGGCGCAGGCCCCGGGCGCGGGGGCGGGTGTCCGCCGAGTCCGCGCGCTGGGCGGGGACGTCGACGACGGGGCTCGGGGCGGCGGCGCCCGGACTGTCGGTGGACGCGGCGGCCACGACCTCGTCGGGGGTGCCGAGCCGGTCGAGGATGCGGCGCACGGCGGCCGGGTTGTCGGCCGCGGACCCCGCGCGGCTGCGGTCGATCTCGTGGCGCAGCCCGGAGACGAGCCGCATGCGCGCGCCCGACGGAAGCTGTTGCTGCTGGGCCAGGTCGCCGACCTTGCTCAGATAGTCGAAGACCAACTGATCGCTCTCGATCCCCACGAAGTCCCTCCGGGGTGCGCCGGGTTCACCCGTCGTACCGTATCCCGCTCCCCCCGTCACCGGGGTCCCCCGACCGGCCCCGTGTCGACCACCGCGTCCACCGCACCCGTCCTCCACGTCGACCACCTCAGGCGTTCGGCCCCGACCGCCCCCCAACCCAGGCTTCCCGGTCGCACCGTCACCGGGAGTCTCCCGACCGGCCTCCGCGTCGGCCACCCCCGTACGCCGCACCCGGCCGAACCCCCCACACCCCGGCCCCACCCCGGTCTCACCCGCTACCGTTGATCGGATGACCCCCGAGGCGCACTCACGCAAGGAACCCCCGGCCCCCGCGGCCCCCCGCTCGCTGGCCGAGGCTCTGCGCGCGCGGGACGACGCCTCCCTCGCCGCCCTGCTGTGTGCCCGCCCGGACCTCATCACGCCCGTCCCCACCGACCTCGCGCAGCTCGCCGCCCGTGCCGCCACCCGCGCGAGCGTGGTCCGCGCGCTGGAGCGCCTCGACCGGTTCGCTCTACAGACCGCCCAGGCCCTGGCGGTGGCCGCGGACCCGGCGACGTACGACGAGCTCCTGCGTCTGCTGGCGGGCGACGGCGGCCCGGAGGCCGACCCCGTGACCGCCGAGGCGCTCCCCCGCGCCCTCGGCACCCTGCGCGAACAGGCCCTCGTCTGGGGCACGGACGAGCGTCTCCGGCTGGTCCGCACGGCCCGCGAGATGCTCGCCCCCTCGCCGCAGCACCCCTCTCCCACCGGTCTCGGCCCCACCGTCGCCGAGGCCACCGCGGGCATGTCGCCCGGCCGGGTCCAGGAGATCCTGACCGCCACCGGGCTGCCGACCACGCATGACGCGGTGTCCGCCGTGGCCTCGCTCACCGCCCTGTTCACCGACCGCGCCCGTACCTCCGCGCTCCTCGCCGCGGCCCCCGCCGAGTCCCTCGACGTACTGTCCCGGCTGGTGTGGGGGCCGCCGTACGGCCAGGTCACCCCGCGCCCGGCGCCGCATCTGCGCTGGCTCCTCGACCGGGGCCTGCTGCTGCCGACGGCGCCCGGCACGGTCGTCCTGCCCCGCGAGGTGGCCCTGCATCTGCGCGACGGTCACGCGCACCGCCGTACCGAGCCGCTCCCGCCCGCCGTGGAGACCGCCGCGACGCACCGTCCCCAGGGGGTGGACGCCTCGGCGGCCGGTCAGGCGTACACCGCGCTCGCGACGGTCGAGGAGCTGCTGCGGGACTGGGACGAGGGCGGGCCGCTGGTGCTGCGCGCGGGCGGCCTGAGCGTCCGTGACCTCAAGCGGACGGCCGTGGCCCTCGACCTGCCCGAGCCCGCCGCCGCCTTCTGGGTCGAACTCGCTTACGCGGCAGGCCTGTTGGCAGCGGACAGCGAGGTCGACGAGCGGTACGCGGCGACCCCGGCGTACGACGAGTGGCGCGAGCTGCCGCCCGCCGAGCGCTGGACCCGGCTCGCCACCGCCTGGCTCACGGCGACCCGCACACCGGGCCTGGTCGGCGGCCGGGACGCCAAAGACCGTACGCTCTCCGCGCTCGGCCCCGGCCTCGACCGCTCGGCCGCGCCGGAGGTCCGCCACCGCGTCCTCGAACTGCTCGCCGCGCTCCCCGACGGCGCCTCGCCCACCCCCGAGTCGATCCTGGCCCGGCTGAGCTGGGAGCGTCCGCCGCGCGGCGACCGGACGGCGGGCGACGATCTGCGCAGCCGCCTCGCGCGCTGGACGCTGTCGGAGGCCGAGACGCTGGGCGTGACCGGCCGCGGCGCGCTGTCCGCGCACGGTCGCGCGCTGCTCGGCCCGCACCCCGGCCAGGCACCGCCCCCGGCCGGTCCGGGCGACAAGCTCCCCGTGCGCCACCGCCACCACCGGCCCGTCCACGACGGCCCCCGCACCACCGCGGAGCGGACGACAGCGGCCTCCCACGCCGCGCGGCTCCTCGCGCCGCTGCTCCCCGAGCCGCTGGACCATGTGCTGCTCCAGGCGGATCTGACCGCGGTGGCCCCCGGCCCGCTGGAGCGCCCGCTGGCCGAGGTGCTCGGGGTGCTCGCGGACATCGAGTCGAAGGGCGGCGCGACGGTCTACCGCTTCACGCCCGCCTCCGTACGCCGCGCCCTGGACGCGGGCCGCTCGGCCGCGGATCTGCACGCGTTCCTCGCCACGCACTCCCGCACCCCCGTCCCCCAGCCGCTCTCCTATCTGATCGACGACGTGGCCCGGCGGCACGGGCATCTGCGGGTGGGGGCGGCCTCGGCGTACGTACGCTGCGACGACGACGCCGTGCTGAACGAGATCCTCGCCGACAAGCGCGCGGCCTCCCTGCGGCTGCGCCGCCTGGCCCCGACGGTCCTGGCCGCCCAGACCGACCCGGCCTCGCTCCTGGACGGACTGCGCTCGCTCGGCTTCGCCCCGGCCGCGGAGTCCGCCGAGGGCGATGTCCTGATCGCCCGCGCGCACACCCGCCGCACCCCGCCGCGCACCGCCCCGGCGCCGGTCCCGGACGGACCCCCGGCCCCGGACGCCGCGCTGCTCACGGCGGCCCTGCGCGCGATCCGCGCCGGGGATCTGGCGGCCACGGCCCCGCGCAAGTCCGGCGGGGTGCCCGCCACGGGCGGCGAACTGCCCCGTACGAGCGCCGCCGAGACCCTGGCCACCGTGCAGGCGGCCGTCCTCACCGGCGGTTCCCTGTGGATCGGCTACGTCAACGCCGAGGGCGCCGCCTCCCAGCGGCTCATCGCCCCCGTCCGTGTGGAGGGCGGCTTCGTCACGGCCTACGACCACACGGCGGACGAGGTCCGTACCTACGCGCTGCACCGGGTCACGGGGGTGGCCGAGCCCGCGGACGAGCAGCCATGAGACAGCCGCGGAACGGCCGTGGAACCGCCATGAACAGCCAGGAACACCAGCGGTGATCATCCCGGAATGAGGCACACTGGACGTTTGGCCCCATGGAAAGGATGCCGCGCGTGAGTGGTCCGCTCATCGTTCAGTCCGACAAGACCCTGCTCCTCGAAGTCGATCACGAGCAGGCCGACGACTGCCGTCGGGCCATCGCCCCGTTCGCCGAGCTGGAGCGGGCGCCGGAGCACATCCACACCTACCGGGTGACCCCGCTCGGGCTGTGGAACGCGCGCGCGGCCGGGCACGACGCCGAGCAGGTCGTGGACGCGCTCGTGCAGTACAGCCGCTACCCCGTACCGCACGCGCTGCTCGTCGACATCGCCGAGACCATGGACCGCTACGGACGGCTGACCCTCACCAAGCACCCCGCCCACGGGCTGGTGCTCACCTCCACCGACCGGCCCGTCCTCGAAGAGGTGCTGCGGTCCAAGCGGATCGCCCCGCTGGTCGGGGCCCGGATCGACCCGGACACCGTCGCCGTCCACCCCTCCGAGCGCGGGCAGATCAAGCAGACGCTGCTCAAGCTGGGCTGGCCCGCCGAGGACCTGGCCGGATACGTCGACGGCGAGGCGCACCCCATCGAGCTGCGCGAGGACGGCTGGTCCCTGCGGGCCTACCAGAAGCAGGCCGTCGAGAACTTCTGGCACGGCGGCAGCGGGGTCGTCGTCCTGCCCTGCGGCGCGGGCAAGACGCTGGTCGGCGCGGGCTCCATGGCCCAGGCCAAGGCCACCACCCTGATCCTCGTCACCAACACCGTCTCCGCCCGGCAGTGGAAGCACGAGCTGGTCAAGCGCACCTCGCTGACCGAGGACGAGATCGGCGAGTACTCCGGTACGAGGAAGGAGATCCGCCCGGTCACCATCGCCACCTACCAGGTGCTGACGACCAAGCGGAAGGGCGTCTACCCGCACCTGGAGCTGTTCGACTCCCGCGACTGGGGCCTCATCGTCTACGACGAGGTCCATCTGCTGCCCGCGCCCGTCTTCAAGTTCACCGCCGACCTCCAGGCGCGCCGCCGGCTCGGGCTGACGGCGACGCTCGTACGCGAGGACGGCCGCGAGTCGGACGTGTTCTCCCTGATCGGCCCGAAGCGGTTCGACGCGCCGTGGAAGGAGATCGAGGCGCAGGGCTACATCGCGCCCGCCGACTGCGTGGAGGTGCGGGTCAACCTCACCGACTCCGAGCGGCTCGCGTACGCCACCGCCGAGACGGAGGAGAAGTACCGGTTCTGCGCCACCACCGACACCAAGCGGAAGGTGACCGAGGCGCTGGTGCGGCGCTTCGCCGGGCAGCAGATCCTCGTCATCGGGCAGTACATCGACCAGCTCGACGAGTTGGGCGAGCATCTGGGCGCGCCCGTCATCAAGGGCGAGACCTCCAACGCGCAGCGCGAGAAGCTCTTCGACGCCTTCCGTGAGGGCGAGATCAGCGTGCTCGTCGTCTCCAAGGTGGCGAACTTCTCCATCGACCTGCCGGAGGCGACCGTCGCCATCCAGGTGTCGGGGACCTTCGGGTCACGGCAGGAGGAGGCCCAGCGGCTGGGGCGCGTGCTGCGGCCCAAGGCCGACGGGCATCAGGCGCACTTCTACTCGGTCGTGGCGCGCGACACCATCGACCAGGACTTCGCCGCCCACCGCCAGCGCTTCCTGGCGGAGCAGGGCTACGCCTACCGGATCATGGACGCGGACGAGCTGCTCGCCGGGGAGAGCTGAGGTACCGCAGGGCGCCGTGGCTGCCACGGCGCCGCAGACCCGCCTCCTCGCAGTACTCGCCGAAGAGCAGGACGTCGAAGGCGGCGCCCGTGTAGACCTGCACGGCGTGCAGGGCGTCGCCGAGGCGGTGGCGGTGCACCCGGCCGAGGGCGGTCGCTCCGGGCCCACCGGGAACGGTTGCTGCACTCATGCTCCCCATGGTGGAACCCCGCGACCCGAATGGCGTCGGACCATGGACGGAGATGGACGGAGACGCGGGTGGACGGGGACGGGGATGGACGTGCACATGGGCGTGACATAGCGGGCCGCCGATATTCAGTGGCCGCCGCATCCGTGTTCTTCTACAATCCCCTCCCTTGCCTGCCTCCCTTCACGGAGAGCCGTCGTCCGGACGGAAACCGGACGGCATGACCGCCGGCCACCCCGCGGACGGCTGATTCCTCACCGCCACCGCGACGGCCCGGCCCGCCACCCCCCGCGTACCCGACGTCGCTCGATCCCGCCCGGAGGCACCCTCCCGTGTCCACGCCGTCCGTCCCGACCACCCCCGACCCCCTCGTCCGCGAGCAGACCCACCTCACCGCCTCCCGGGCCGCGCTGCGCGCGATGCGCGAGGACGTGAAGAACCTCGACATCCGCGATGTCACCGCGAACTGGGTCAACGCCGAGGTCCTCAGCCGTCAGATCGAGGACCGCATCAAGGCCCTCGCCGACCTCAGCCACACCCCGCTCTTCTTCGGCCGCCTCGACTATCTGCACGCCCCGGGCGCCGAGCAGGCGGAGGGCGCGGCGGGCGAGAGCTTCTACATCGGGCGGCGCCATGTGCACGACGCGGACGGCGACCCGATGGTGATCGACTGGCGTGCGCCCGTCTCCCAGCCGTTCTACCGGGCCTCGAAGAAGGACCCGATGGACGTCGCGCTGCGCCGCCGCTTCGGCTACACCGGCGGCGACCTCACCGCGTACGAGGACGAGCACCTCTCGGACCCGGCCGAGGCGGCGACCACCAGCAAGCTGCTCCAGCAGGAGATCGAGCGCCCGCGCGTCGGCCCGATGCGCGACATCGTCGCCACCATCCAGCCCGAGCAGGACGAGATCGTCCGCAGCGGGCTGTCCGGCACCGTCTGTGTGCAGGGCGGGCCGGGGACGGGGAAGACCGCCGTGGGCCTGCACCGGGTCGCCTATCTGCTCTACGCCCACCGGGAGCGGCTCGCCCGCACCGGCACCCTCGTCATCGGCCCCAACGCCTCCTTCCTGCACTACATCGAGCAGGTGCTGCCCGCGCTCGGCGAGCTGGAGGTCAAGCAGGCGACGGTCGACGACCTCGTCGCGCAGGTCGAGGTGCGCGGCAGTGACACCGCGAGCGCCGCCGTGGTCAAGGGCGACGCCCGGATGGCCGAGGTGCTGCGCCGGGCCGTCCACTCGCATGTCACGCCGCCCACCGAGCCGGTCGTGGTGGTGCGCGGCTCGCGCCGCTGGCGGGTACCCGCGTACGAACTGGAGGAGATCGTCCGGCAGTTGCAGGACCGGGACATCCGCTACGGCGCCGCCCGCGAGGCCCTGCCGCAGCGGATCGCGCACGCGGTGCTCGTCCAGATGGAGCGGGCCGGGGAGGCGCCGGACGACCGGGTGCAGGACGCCGTCGCCCGCAACACGGCCGTGAAGGCGGCGGTCAAGGCGATCTGGCCGCCCGTCGACCCGGCCAAGCTGGTCCTCAGGCTGCTCACCGACGCCGACTTCCTCGCCGAGCACGCGGACGGGATCCTGGACGAGGACGAGCAGAAGGAGATCCTCTGGGCGAAGCCGGTGCGGTCGGTGAAGTCCGCCCGGTGGTCGCCCGCGGACGCCGTGCTGATCGACGAGGCGAGCGATCTCGTCGAGCGCACGCACTCCCTCGGGCATGTCGTCCTGGACGAGGCCCAGGACCTCTCGCCGATGCAGTACCGGGCCGTCGGCCGCCGCTGCACGACCGGTTCGGCGACCGTGCTCGGCGATCTCGCGCAGGGCACCACGCCCTGGGCGACGCGGAGTTGGCAGGAGGCGCTCACGCATCTCGGGAAGTCGGAGGCGGTGGTCGAGGAGCTGACGGCGGGCTTCCGGGTGCCGACGGACGTGATCGCGTACGCCTCCCGGCTGCTGCCGCACATCGCGCCGGGCCTCGCCCCGGTCGCGTCGGTCCGCGAGAACCCCGGGTTCTTCGAGGTGCGGGCGATCGAGGCGGACCGCGAAGTCGTCGCCGCCTGCGAGGAGTTGCTGAAGCAGGAGGGCTCGATCGGCCTGATCGCCGCCGACGCCCGGATCCCCGCGCTCGCCGAGTCGCTCGCCGCGGCCGGGATCGGCCATCTCGGCCCGGGTGAGGAGACCACGCGGGAGACCCGGCTGACCCTGGTCCCGGCGTCGCTCGCCAAGGGTCTGGAGTACGACTACGTGGTCCTGGACGAGCCGCGGGCCGTCGTCGACGGCGAGCCCGACGAACGCACGGGCCTGCGCCGCCTGTACGTGTCCCTGACCCGTGCGGTCTCGGGCCTGATCGTCACCCACGCGGCACCGCTGCCGCCCCAACTCGGCTGAACGACACGGCCCCCGGCGCCGAGAGGCGCCGGGGGCCGTGAAGTCGAGCCTTCAAGAGGTCAGTTGGACTTCTTGAACTTGTTGCTGGTCGCCAGGTACACCTGCTTGGCGTTGGCGCCCAGTCGCGGGCCGGTCACATAGGACCTGCGGTCGCTCAGGGAGCTGTCCGACACCAGGTAGACATGGCCGTTGTGCACCATGTACCAAGGGCCGCCGGAGGCACCGCCGTTGAGCGTGCAGCCCAGCATGTACATCGCCGGGTACTTGCTCGGGTAGCTGTAGCCGAGCACCGAACGCTTGGTCGCGCCGCGGCAGTCGTACATCTTCGAGCCGTCGTAGGGGGATTCGGCCGGGTAGCCGCGGACCGCCATGTTCTTGACCTTGTTGGCCGCGGGCGCGTTGAACCACACCGGCAGCGCCGAACCCACGGTCTCTTGAAGGGACTTGTGGCCCTTCTCAGGCTTCACGTGCAGCACGGCGTAGTCGTAGGTGGAGGCCACGGTGCCCTGGTGGGCGCCGCCCTTGATCCAGTTCTGCGACGTGGTGGCCCAGTTCGCCCACCAGATACCGTACGGCGAGACCGACGTGGAGCGGATGTTCTGGCTCGCCTGCTGGATGTTGTAGCGGCCGGTGTTGTCGAACGACGGCACGAAGGCGATGTTGCGGTACCAGCCGCCGCCCTTGCCCGCGTGCACGCAGTGTCCGGCCGTCCACACCAGGTTGGACTTGCCGGGGTGCGCGGGGTCGGTGACGACCGCGCCGGAGCACACCATGCTGCCCTGCGGGGTGCTGAAGAAGATCTTGCCCACGGGCGGCGCGTAGCGGTGGTACGTCGTCTTCACCCGCGTCGCGGCCTTGCGCTTCACCGTGCCGTCGGGCGCCCACATGTACGTCTGGCCACCACCGGAGTTGGTGCTGGTGCTGCTCGCCGCGGTGACCCCGGGGATGTTCGACTTGGCCTCGGCGACCCGCTCGGGCGTCCAGAAGTCCTTGATGTACGGGTTGGCGAACTCCTCGGCCTTGGACTTCCAGTCGCCGAAGTCCTCCCAGCCGCCGTCCTTCCACTTCTGCATGGCCTGACCGGTGAGGTCGGTGGGGATGCCGTCGGGCAGCTTGTAGCCGCCGAGCGAGAACCCGCCCTTGTCCTGACCGGTGTCGACGCCCGGATCGTGCTGTTCCGCCTGCGTTGACGACGAGGCGGACGCCTTGCCCTCGTCCTTCGTCTTGCTGTCGCAGGCGGTGGTGGTCACCAGGACCGCGGCGATCACGGCGGCTGCGGCCGTGATGCCTCGGCGGCGTATGAATGGCATGGAGCGTGGTCTCCCCGTGGCTGGTTCTTGTCATGCACCGGCATGGCCGGCCCGCCCCTACTATGCACGTCCGCGCGCGTGTGGTGATCGTCGGGGGACAACCCCGCACACAACAACTACGTGGCGGATATGCACCTGTGACCTGCCCTCACCTGCCCCAGGTGTCCCCGGTTCAGCCGTCGACAGCCGTGCGCCACGCGCGGACCGCCTCCGCCGAGAGGGGTGCGTGCCAGCCGTGGGGGCGGGCCGCGCCGCCGATGTGGAAGGCGTCCACACCGGCCGCGCGCAGCCGGGGCACATGGTCGAGGCGCAGCCCGCCGCCGACCAGGAGCCGCTGGGTGTAGCCGGGTTCGCCGCCGCGGGCCGCCTCGGCGGCGAGGGTGGACAGGCCGTCGTCCACGCCGTCCGGCGAGCCCGCCGTGAGGTAGGTGTCCAGGCCCGGCAGGTCGGCGAGTTGCTTGCGCAGGGCCGCGCGGTCGGCGGCGCGGTCGATCGCGCGGTGGAAGGTCCAGCGGCAGCCGTCCAGCTCCGCGACCAGCCGTTCCAGGGCCGGGAGGTCGGGTCCGCCGCTCTCGTCCAGGAAGCCGAGCACGAACGCGTCGGCTCCGGCCGCGCGCAGTTCGCACGCGGTGCGGACGAGCACCTCGACGTCACCGGCGGCGAACCCGTCCCGCAGCCGGAGCATCACGCGCAGCGGGAGGTCGACGGCGGCGCGGATCGCGGCGAACGTCGGCACGGGCGGGGTGAGCCCGTCGGCGGCCATGTCGGCGACCAGTTCGAGGCGGTCCGCGCCTCCGGCCTGAGCGGCGACGGCGTCCTCGGCGTCGAGGGCGATCACCTCCAGGACTGCACGCGTGCTCATAGGGCCCCTTCCGTCGTGTTCCCCTGGCGCTGCTACAGGTCTAGTCCAATTGAAGGGTACTCAGTCGAAGGAGGCCACTCGGAAGCCACTCACTCGAAGAGGCACAGCTCCCGCTCCGCCACCCCCGCCAGCTCGTACCGCGTCCCCGTGAGCGGGCGGCCCGAGTAGAGCCGCATCAGGGTGGGCGTGTCACCGATGTACCGGGCCGGGGGGCGCCGCCCGTCCACCTCGCCGAGACGCAGCGGCTCGTCGGCGTCGTCCAGGTCCGCGTGGAGCGGCACATGCCCCCGCTCGCGGGTGAGGTGGGCGAGCAGCGCGAGCGCGTACGGCAGCCCGTCCCCCGCGTACGCCCCCGGCTCCCCGAACGTCTCCCGTACGTCCCCGGCGTGCACCCACTCCCCGAGCGCCACCAGGTCGAGCACGCCACCGGCCCGCGCGATCGCGGCCCCCGCCTCGGTCATCCCCCGTTCCAGCTCGTCGACGACCCGGGCGTTCGTCCAGGTGGCGCGTTCGGCGATGTCGCGGTCGTTCGCCTCGGGGCTGAACACGCCCTTCTCGAACCGGTGCTCCACCACCCGGGCCAGCGCGGACGAGCAGTGCGCGAGCACATGCCGCACGGTCCACCCCGGACAGGCGGCGGTCGGCAACGCGAAGTCCGCGTCCGGACGCGCCCGCAGCAGCGGGATCAGCGCGTCACGCTCGACGGTCAGCAGCCGGCCGGGCAGCTCGGGGTCTCGTACCTCTCCTTGCAGATCTGTGTTGGTCATGCGCCCACGCTAGGGCCTCTCGTTTGGATCATGCCGGGCTCGCGGGCCCTGGCACCGCACCTCGCCGCGTTGTCGTCGGTTGGCAGGACTCCGCCCTGCCGCCCTCCTCCGCCTTGCGAAGCACGGCACCAGACCCCGCTCCCTGATCCGGCCTGATCCAAACGAAAGGCCCTAGGCTCCGACGCCTGTCTGCACGGGAGAATGCCCGGATGACCGATCTCGACGCGTTGCGCTCCCGCTGGGCGCGGACCCTGCTGGCCGTGCGGCGGGGCGTGGCGGAGCCCGACGCCGCGCCGTACGCCGAGAACTTGCTGCGCCGCTGGTCGGAGCCGCAGCGCCGGTACCACACGGTCGGCCATCTGGTGGCTGTCCTGGATCACGTCGACCGGCTCGCCGCGTACGCCGACGATCCCGACGCGGTGCGCCTCGCAGCCTGGTTCCATGACGCGGTCTACCGGCCGGAGCACTCGGAGAACGAGGAGCGCTCGGCCCGTCTCGCCGAGCGGGCGCTGCCCGAGGCCGGGGTGGAGCGCGCCACGACGACCGAGGTCGCCCGGCTGGTCCGGCTCACCGCCGACCACGCGCCCGCACCCGGCGACGCGAACGGCGCCGTCCTGTGCGACGCCGACCTGGCGATCCTGGCGGCGCCCGAGGAGACGTACGCCACCTACACGGCGGCGGTCCGGGCGGAGTACGCCTTCGTCCCCGAGCAGGTGTTCCGTACGGCGCGCGCGGCGCTGCTGCGTCAACTCCTCGGCCAGGAACGGATGTTCCGGACCCCGTACGGAGAGCGGACGTGGGCGGAGGCGGCCCGTCGCAACCTCCGCGGCGAGCTGGCACGGCTGGACGTCTGACGCGCGGGAATGCCGCGGCGCCGGACGGCGTTGCCCACGGACATGCCCGCACCCACCGCACGCCCTCGCATGCCCCTGGCCGTCTACATCCTCGGACTGTCCGTCTTCGCGCTCGGGACCAGTGAGTTCATGCTCTCCGGGCTGC
Source organism: Streptomyces sp. NPDC104371 (assembly GCF_055583785.1). Lineage (NCBI taxonomy): Bacteria > Bacillati > Actinomycetota > Actinomycetes > Kitasatosporales > Streptomycetaceae > Streptomyces > Streptomyces sp. NPDC104371. Next base: position 140,402 of record NZ_JBVJNF010000010.1, on the reverse strand, counting down.
TTCCGCCCATCGCCGAGGACATGCATGTCTCGATCCCCCGGGCCGGGCTGCTGATCTCGGCGTTCGCGATCGGCATGGTCGTCGGCGCTCCCCTGCTGGCCGTGGCCACCCTGCGGCTGCCGCGGCGGACCACGCTCATCTCGCTCATCACGCTGTTCGGGATCGGCCAGGTCGCGGGCGCGCTCGCGCCGTCGTACGGCGTGCTGTTCGCGTCCCGTGTGGTCAGCGCGCTCGCCTGCGCCGGGTTCTGGGCGGTCGGTGCCTCTGTCGCCGTCGCCATGGCGTCGTCGGGGGCCCGCGCCCGCGCGCTCGCGGTGATGATCGGCGGTCTGTCGATAGCCAACGTGGTCGGTGTCCCCGTGGGCGCCTTCCTCGGGGAGCATCTCGGCTGGCGGTCCGCGTTCTGGGCCGTGGCCGCCGCCTCGGCCGTCGCCCTCGTCGGTGTGGCCACCCTCATCCCGCAGATCCCGCTCCCGGAGGAGAAGCCGCGCCTCGGCCGCGAGGTCCTGGTCTACCGCGATCCCCAGGTCTGGCTCGGCATCATCACGGTGATGCTGGCCGCGGGCGGTGTCTTCTGCACGTTCAGCTACCTCGCGCCGCTGCTCACCAAGGTGGCCGGGCTCGACTCCGGCTGGGTGCCCACCGTGCTCGCCCTGTTCGGCATCGGCGCGGTCATCGGCACGACGATCGGCGGACGGATTGCCGACGCGCATCTCTTCGGTGTTCTGCTGACCGGTACCGGCGCCTCGACCGTCTTCCTGGTCGCGCTCGCCCTCCTCGGGCAGTTCGCCACCGCGGCCGTCCTGATCTCCTTCCTCCTCGGCGTCTCGTCCTTCTACACCGCCCCCGCCCTCAACGCCCGGATGTTCAACGTGGCCGGGGCCGCCCCCACACTGGCCGGTGCCACCACCACCGCGGCCTTCAACCTCGGCAACACGAGCGGCCCCTGGCTCGGCGGCGCGGTCATCGACGGCGGGTTCGGCTATCTGTCGACCGCGTGGGCGGGCGCCGCGCTCACCGTGACCGGCCTGGGCGCGGCGGCCCTCTCCCTGCGGTTGCAGCGGCGCGGGGGAACGTCGCGGGTCGTGGCGGGGGCACCGGCGGCGGTGGAAAATCCGGTACGGAGCGAGGCCTGACAGAACCTATCCTCACCGGCATGCGAATCATGGGTGGGGAACAGGTGAAGGAGGCCGTCGCGGGATGCGCGGCCGTGTTGCGTACGGCGACGGACCGGGACTGGGAAGAGGTACGGGCCGGTCGGCTGACGTGGAGCTGCCGCTTCACCGCCGGGCACATCACGAGCGATCTCGTCACGTACGCCGCGCAGTTGGCCGGGCGGGCGCAGGACGTGTATCTGGCCTTCGACATCACCCTGGACGAGGAAGCCGACAACGAGGAAGCGGTGCAGGGGATCGAGCTGACGGGGGCGCTGTTCGCCGCCGCCGTCGACACCGCGCCCCGTGCGGTGCGCGCCTTCCACCCGTGGCCCTTCCGCAGCGCGGACCGCGAGGGGTTCGCCGCGATGGGCATCGCCGAAGTACTGCTGCACACGCACGACATCGCGGAGGGGCTCGGCCTCGCCTACGAGCCGTCCGCCGAGCTGTGCGAGGGCGTGCTGACCCGGATCTTCCCGCGGGTCCAGCCCGGCCCGGCCCCCTGGCGCACGCTCCTGTGGGCCACGGGCCGCGGCGATCTGCCCGGCCGCGCCCCGGTGACCGACTGGCGCTGGGCCAACAACGTGGTGATCTTGGGCGAGCGGCTCACCCTGGAGGGCCTCACCCCGGCGCGCGCCACCGACCTGGCCCAGGGCGGCACGGGCGGCTTCGACTGGCTCGACGGCGGCCCCTTCGAGGGCACGCGGGACGCCGCCGGGATGCTGGTGAAGGCGTACGAGGCGGGGCAGTACCGGCCGGAGTGGGGCGTCTTCGTGCTCGTCCGTGCCGAGGACGGTCTCGCGGTCGGCGCCATGGGCTTCCACAGCGCCCCGGACGCGGACGGGACGGTCGAGATCGGCTACGACCTGGTGGCGGGCGCCCGCGGCCACGGCTACGCGACCGAGGCGCTGCGCTCCCTCGCCGACCGGACGCTGGCACGCGACGACGTCAGCACGCTCACGGCCGTCATCGACCGGTCGAACCTCCCCTCGCAGGGCGTGGTGACACGCGCCGGGTTCAGCCGGGTCGCCGAGGACGAGCAGACGTACACCTACGCGCTGACCCGCTGAACCCGCCGGTCCCCGGCTCAGGAGGACGGCATCGCGCCCGTCGCCCGCCCCAGGGACCCCACCGCCGCGACCCGCACCCCGGCCTTGTGGCACACCCAGTGCGGGTCGGGGCCCAGTTCGGGCTCGACATCGAGGGCGTGCGGGCCGCCGGAGGGGCAGACGGGACACAGCGGCCAGCGGCCGTACCGCTCCAGCAGCGCGTCCTGCACGTCCTGCGCGACCAGCCCCGCCACGTACTCCGCGCCCTCGGGCCACTGCTCCACCCACCAGCGCCGCTGGACCACGGAGTCCTCGACGAGCGAGACGACGTCCGCCTTGGCGACCTCCCCCGCGACCAGATCGGCGAGCACCAGCGCGCGAGCCGCGTGCAGGGCCTGTTCCTGGGGGGTGATGGGTTTCATGCCCCTATTGTGCGCAGTCTTGACCATCGCTACGAGTCGAAAATATCTTTCATGGTGTGACCCAGGATGTGAAGGAAACTTTCGCGCGCGCCCCCGTGGGCTCCGGTACGCCGCCCGCTCCCGCCGCGCTGGCCGCCAAGGTACGGACCCTCGCACCCTCCATGACCCGGTCCATGCAGCGCGTCGCCGAGGCCGTCGCCGGGGATCCGGCGGGCTGCGCGGCGCTCACCGTCACCGGGCTCGCCGAGCTGACCGGCACCAGCGAGGCCACCGTCGTCCGCACGGCCCGCCTCCTCGGCTACCCCGGCTACCGGGATCTGCGCCTCGCGCTCGCGGGCCTCGCCGCCCAGCAGCAGTCCGGCCGCGCCCCGTCCGTCACGGCCGACATCGCGGTGGACGACCCGCTCGCGGACGTCGTCGCCAAGCTCGCCTACGACGAACAGCAGACCCTCGCCGACACGGCGGCCGGGCTCGACACCGTGCAGCTCGGGGCCGCGGTGGCGGCGCTCGCCGCCGCGCGCCGCGTCGATGTGTACGGGGTGGGGGCGTCCGGACTCGTCGCCCAGGACCTCGCGCAGAAGCTGCTGCGGATAGGGCTCATAGCCCATGCGCACAGCGACCCGCATCTCGCCGTCACCAACGCCGTGCAACTGCGCGCCAAGGACGTGGCGATCGCGATCACGCACTCCGGCTCCACCGGGGACGTCATCGAACCACTGCGCGTCGCCTTCGAGCGCGGTGCGACGACCGTCGCGATCACCGGCCGCCCCGACGGGCCCGTCACGCAGTACGCCGACCACATCCTCACCACGTCCACGGCGCGCGAGAGCGAGCTGCGGCCTGCCGCGATGTCGTCCCGTACGAGTCAACTCCTCGTCGTGGACTGTCTGTTCATCGGCGTGGCACAACGGACCTACGAGACCGCCGCGCCCGCCCTGTCCGCCTCGTACGAGGCCCTCGCCCACCGCCACAGCCCACGCGGCGGAACCAAGCGCTAGCCCCGCCCCCTCTCCCAGAGCAGTGACGCCGCACCGGAAAGAGTCAGCCGCGATGACCTCCCCCACGTCCGAACCCCGTGATCTGCGCGCCCAGTTGGAGACCCTGACCACCGAGGCCTTCCGTCCCGAGCTGGCCGAGATCGACCGGCTGCCGACGCTGGAGATCGCCACCCTCATGAACGGCGAGGACGCGAGCGTGGCGGGCGCGGTCGCCGCGCGACTGCCCGAGATCGCCGCCGCGATCGACGCCCTCGCCGCGCGCATGGCCCACGGCGGCCGGCTCGTCTACGCGGGCGCGGGCACCGCCGGGCGGCTCGGCGTCCTGGACGCCTCCGAGTGCCCGCCGACGTTCAACACGGACCCCGCCCAGGTGGTGGGCCTGATCGCGGGCGGCCCCGGCGCCATGGTGACCTCGGTCGAGGGCGCGGAGGACTCCGGCGAGCTGGCGGCCCGCGACCTCGACGCGCTGGAGCTGACCGCCCGTGACACGGTGGTCGGTATCTCGGCCTCGGGCCGCACCCCGTACGCGGTCGGCGCGGTGACGCACGCCCGCTCGCTCGGCGCGCTCACCGTCGGCCTGTCCTGCAACGCGGACAGCGCCCTGGCCGCCGCCGCCGAGCACGGGATCGAGGTCGTGGTGGGCCCCGAGCTGATCACGGGCTCGACGCGGCTGAAGGCGGGGACGGCGCAGAAGCTGGTCCTCAACATGCTCTCGACGATCACGATGATCCGCCTGGGCAAGACCTACGGGAACCTGATGGTCGACGTCCGCGCCTCCAACGACAAGCTGCGCGCCCGCTCGCGCCGCATCGTGGCGCTGGCGACGGGCGCGCCGGACGAGGAGATCGAGCGCGCCCTGACGGCGACGGACGGCGAGGTCAAGAACGCGATCCTGACGATCCTGGCCGACGTGGACGGCCCCTCGGCCGCCCGGCTCCTCGCGGAGAGCGAAGGCCGTCTGCGCACGGCACTGGAGCGGGCGGCAGCGCTGGACTAGTCCTTAGCTCAGCGTCTTCAGGGACGCCGCGTCGTACGGCTTCAGGTCGTCGAAACGGCCCCGCAGGACCTTCGCCGCCCACTCGGGGTCATGGAGCAGCGCGCGGCCGACGGCGACCATGTCGAACTCGTCCGACTCCATCCGGTCCAGGAGGTTGTCGATGCCCTTGACCGGGGCGCCCTCGCCCGCGAAGGCGCGGACGAAGTCGCCGTCCAGGCCGACCGAGCCGACCGTGATCGTCGGCTTGCCCGTGAGCTTCTTCGTCCAGCCCGCGAGGTTGAGGTCGGCGCCGTCGAACTCCGGGAGCCAGTAGCGGCGCGTGGAGGCGTGGAAGGCGTCCACACCGGCCGCGGCGAGCGGGGTGAGGAGGGCCTCCAGCTCCTCGGGGGTCTCGGCGAGCCTGGCGTCGTAGTTGTCCGACTTCCACTGCGAGAAGCGGAAGAGCACCGGGAACTCGGGCGAGACCGCCTCCCGTACGGCCGCCACGATCTCGGCGGCGAACTTCGTACGGGCGACGAGGTCGCCGCCGTAGGCGTCCGTACGGCGGTTGGTGCCCGCCCACAGGAACTGGTCGACGAGGTAGCCGTGCGCGCCGTGCAGTTCCACGCCGTCGAAGCCGATGCGCTCCGCCGCGGCGGCGGCCCCGGCGAAGGCCGCGATCACATCGTCCAGGTCCTGCCGCGTCATGGCCCGGCCCGTGCCCTCGGTGCCGTCGAGACGGATGCCCGAGGGGCCGACGGCCGGGGCGTCCGGGAACGGCGGGGCACCGGCCTTGCGCACCATGCCGATGTGCCAGAGCTGCGGCACGATCGCACCGCCCGCCGCGTGCACGGCCTCGGCGACCCGCGCCCAGCCCGCCAGTTGCTCCTCGCCGTGGAAGCGCGGGACGCGGTCGCTCTCACCGGCCGAGGCGTGGTCCACATAGGTGCCCTCGGTGACGATCAGGCCCACGTCCGCGGCGGCGCGGCGCCCGTAGTACGACGCGACGTCCTCGCCGGGGATGCCGCCGGGCGAGAACTGGCGGGTCATGGGCGCCATCGCGATGCGGTTCCGGACCGTCAGGCCGTTGATCGTCGTGGGGCGGGAGAGGATCTCGGCCGCGCGGGACGCGGAGGCGGAGAGAGACACAGGGAACTCCAAGCCGAGGGAAGGGGGTGGGGCACGCCGGATACATGCATACGCATACGGCGTTCGTCCATCCCAACGGCTTCACGGTTCCCCGCATTCCGCATCGGCGGGCCCGCGGGGTGTGATTCCGGATACGCCCGAGGGCGGCACCCCCTGTCGCCAGGGAGTGCCGCCCTCGGTCCGTGCAGGACGGGTCCGATCCTCGGGAGGATCAGAAGTCCATGTCACCGCCCGGCATGCCGCCCGGAGCGGCCGCGGCGGCCTTCTCCGGCTTGTCGGCGATGACGGCCTCGGTGGTGAGGAACAGCGCGGCGATGGAGGCGGCGTTCTGCAGCGCGGAACGGGTCACCTTCGCCGGGTCGATGATGCCTTCCTTGACCAGGTCGACATATTCGCCGGTCGCGGCGTTCAGGCCGTGACCCGGGGTCAGGTTGCGCACCTTCTCCACCACGACGCCGCCCTCGAGACCGGCGTTGACGGCGATCTGCTTCAGCGGGGCCTCGAGCGCCAGCTTGACGGCGGCGGCACCGGTGGCCTCGTCGCCCTCCAGCTCCAGCTTCTCGAAGACCTGGGAGGCCTGGAGCAGGGCCACGCCACCACCGGCGACGATGCCCTCCTCGACGGCCGCCTTCGCGTTGCGAACGGCGTCCTCGATGCGGTGCTTGCGCTCCTTGAGCTCCACCTCGGTGGCGGCACCGGCCTTGATGACGGCCACGCCGCCGGCCAGCTTCGCCAGGCGCTCCTGCAGCTTCTCGCGGTCGTAGTCGGAGTCGCTGTTCTCGATCTCGGCGCGGATCTGGTTCACGCGGCCGTTGACCTGGTCCGAGGAACCGGCACCGTCGACGATGGTGGTCTCGTCCTTGGTGATGACGACCTTGCGGGCGCGGCCCAGGAGGTCCAGGGTCGCATTCTCCAGCTTGAGGCCGACCTCCTCGGAGATGACCTCGCCGCCCGTGAGGATGGCGATGTCGCCGAGCATGGCCTTGCGGCGGTCGCCGAAGCCCGGGGCCTTGACTGCGACGGACTTGAAGGTGCCGCGGATCTTGTTGACGACCAGGGTCGACAGGGCCTCGCCCTCGACGTCCTCGGCGATGATCAGCAGCGGCTTGCCCGACTGCATGACCTTCTCCAGGAGCGGGAGCAGGTCCTTGACGTTGGAGATCTTGGAGTTGGCGATCAGGATGTACGGGTCGTCGAGGACGGCCTCCATACGCTCCATGTCGGTGGCGAAGTACGCCGAGATGTAGCCCTTGTCGAAGCGCATACCCTCGGTGAGCTCGAGCTCCAGACCGAAGGTCTGGGACTCCTCGACGGTGATGACGCCTTCCTTGCCGACCTTGTCCATGGCCTCGGCGATCAGCTCGCCGATCTGGGTGTCGGCGGCGGAGATGGAGGCCGTGGAAGCGATCTGCTCCTTGGTCTCGACGTCCTTCGCCTGCTCCAGCAGGGCGGCGGAGACGGCCTCGACGGCCTTCTCGATACCGCGCTTCAGGGCCATCGGGTTGGCACCGGCGGCGACGTTGCGCAGGCCCTCGCGGACCAGCGCCTGGGCGAGCACGGTCGCGGTGGTCGTACCGTCACCGGCGACGTCGTCCGTCTTCTTGGCGACTTCCTTGACCAGCTCGGCGCCGATCTTCTCGTACGGGTCCTCGAGCTCGATCTCCTTGGCGATGGAGACACCGTCGTTGGTGATCGTGGGGGCGCCCCACTTCTTCTCGAGGACGACGTTGCGACCCTTGGGGCCGAGCGTCACCTTGACGGCGTCCGCGAGCTGGTTCATGCCGCGCTCGAGGCCGCGCCGCGCCTCCTCGTCGAACGCGATGATCTTGGCCATGTGAAGTGGTCCTCCCAGGACTGGGGGTGATGACTTCGGACCGCGCCCGCGCCCGCGACGGACGACCCCGGCCTGTGGTTCCTTGCCCCACCCGGCCACGGCCTCACCGACTCGGTCCTTCTTTTGTCACTCTCACCTTCAGAGTGCTAACGCCAATGATTAGCACTCGCCCCCTCCGAGTGCAAGGCGCAGCCGCGAAAGCGGACTCGATGGGGAACACGACGGGGGCACGATCACCCTCTGCGGACGCAGGTCCCGGGGCACCCCCGCGGCGGCTTCCGGGCAGACCGAGGGGCCCGTACCCCCAGTGGGATACGAGCCCCTCGGCACATCGAACAGTTCAGTCGTCGGCGCGCACTTCAGCCGGCCAGGCGAACCATGTCCGCCTGCGGACCCTTCTGGCCCTGCGAGATCTCGAACTCGACCCGCTGACCCTCTTCCAGAGTGCGGTAGCCGTCCATCTGGATGGCGCTGTAGTGGACGAAAACATCCGCACCACCGTCGACCGCGATGAAGCCGTACCCCTTCTCCGCGTTGAACCACTTGACGGTGCCCTGAGCCATGCCTAACTCCCCTATTACTGGCCCTTGCACAGATCCACACTTCGCGGATCCGGGTCAGACCTCACCCCCCAACGGTTGGGGGCGTGCGCCGGAACGCGTCGACCGCGGCTGAATGTATCTGTCCAACTGCCCTCTGCAACAGGGCAGTCGGACGAGAAATCCGGGCATGGCCGGTCGGGAATGTACGAAGAATTCGGCCGACTTCAGGGCAAGTCGGGCCCCACAAAGGGAGCGAATGGCGCAAATGGCCTGCCTACTTTGGCTATTTCTTGCCGTACACGAAGACAGGAACTCAGAACGCCCGGCTAACAGGGTCCGAGCGTGTTCCCCAACTGTACCGTGCTCAATCCCCAAGAATTACCCCCTCCGTTTCGCGTGACGGAGGGGGCGGCACATCGGTGGCGGGAAGTCGACCCTCAGCCGCCGGCGACGGCGGGAATGATGGAGATTCCCGCGCCGTCCGGCGTCTTCGTCTGAAGGCCCTGCTCGAAGCGGACGTCGTCGTCGTTGACGTACACGTTGACGAAGCGGCGCAGCTTGCCCTGGTCGTCCAGGACGCGGGCCGCGATGCCGGTGTGGTTCTTCTCCAGGTCCTCGATGACCTCGGCGAGGGTGGCGCCCTGGGCGGCCACCTCGGACTGGCCGCCGGTGTAGGTGCGCAGGATGGTGGGGATGCGGACGGTGACGCTCATACGGGTGACCTCCGGTCTGGGTACGGCGGGTGGGGGGAGAGAGACGGACGGCGGGTCGGGACAGGTCAGACGAGGCCGGACGCCTTGAAGGAGTCGAGGTTCGGACGGATCGTCGCGGTCGCGCCCGTGCCGGCCACCGCGTCGAGGGTCTTGAGGCCGTCGCCGGTGTTGAGGACGACCGTCGTCTTCGTCGGGTCGAGGGCGCCGCTCTCGATGAGCTTGCGGGTCACGCCCACTGTGACACCTCCGGCGGTCTCCGCGAAGATGCCCTCGGTGCGGGCGAGCAGCCTGATCGCGTCCACGATCTGCGCGTCCGTCACGTCCTCCACCGCGCCGCCCGTGCGGCGCGCGATGTCGAGGACATAGGGGCCGTCCGCCGGGTTGCCGATCGCCAGCGACTTGGCGATCGTGTCCGGCTTCTGCGGCCGTACGACGTCGTGGCCCGCCTTGAACGCGACGGACACCGGCGAGCAGCCCTCGGCCTGCGCACCGAAGATCCGGTACGGCCGGTCCTCGACGAGCCCGAGTGCGATCAGCTCCCGCAGCCCCTTGTCGATCTTCGTGAGCTGGGAGCCGGAGGCGACCGGGACCACGATCTGGTCGGGCAGCCGCCAGCCGAGCTGCTCGGCGATCTCGTACGCCAGGGTCTTGGACCCCTCGGCGTAGTACGGACGGAGGTTGACGTTGACGAAGCCCCAGCCCTCGCCGGCCGGGTCGCCGATCAGCTCGGAGCAGAAGCGGTTCACGTCGTCGTAGGTGCCCTCGATACCGACGAGGTCGCCGCCGTAGATCGCGGCCATGACGACCTTGCCCTGCTCCAGGTCGTGCGGGATGAAGACGCAGGAGCGCAGGCCCGCCCTGGCCGCGGCGGCGCCGACCGCGCCCGCGAGGTTGCCGGTGGAGGAGCAGGACAGGGTGGTGAAGCCGAAGGCGCGCGCCGCCTCCAGCGCCTGGGCGACGACGCGGTCCTTGAAGGAGTGCGTCGGGTTGCCGGAGTCGTCCTTCACATAGAGCCCGCCGGTGACGCCCAGTTCGCGGGCCAGGTGGTCGGCCTTGACGAGCTTGGTCCAGCCGGGGTTGAGGTTCGGCTTGGTGGCGACATCCGCCGGGACCGGCAGGAGCGGGGCGTAGCGCCAGATGTTCGCGGGGCCCGACTCGATCGTGCGGCGCAGTTCCTCGGGCTCGTAGGCCGAGAAGTCGTACGCGATCTCCAGGGGGCCGAAGCACTCCTGGCAGGCGAAGACGGGGCCGAGCGGCACCCGGTGTCCGCACTCGCGGCAGGACAGCGCGGCGGCGGGGCCGAGATCCACGGGACGCGAGGTGTCCGCGGAGGTGGAGGTGGTGTGTGCGGAGGTACTGACAACTGACTGAGCAGCCATGTCCGGCGAGGCCCTTTCTCCTCATCTTCCTCATGACGCACTTCGTCATGAGACGGATTTGGCACCTTCCCTAGCCGGGAGCCTCGCGATCAACGACGAGTACCGACTGGAGGGTTGCCGGGGCTTCACCGGGCCGTTTCCCTCTGCCCCTCTGGATGAGCTGTATGGAGTTGTTTCTCTCGATATACGCAGGCGACGACCCCCGGCTTCGGAAGTCCGTCGGCGTTGCCCAAGACTGTAACCGAAGGCCAGGTGGGTTGAGATAGTCGTCCGAAGCGCGAGACAGGTCACTCGGACACTTGTCTTGTCGAACGTAGGTAAGGAGCCGGAAGACCGTGCTGGAAGAAGTCGAGCGCTGGCTGAGGACGCGTTCCTGGTCCGTGGCCGATCGCCCGCTTCACGCGATCATGGCCGCGAAACGGGACTCGGGTTCGTCGGTCAGTGTCGTGCTGCCGGCACTCGACGAGGAGAAGACGGTCGGCGAGATCGTCGCCGTCATTCACCGTGATCTCGTGGAGCGGGTTCCGCTGGTGGACGAGATCGTCGTGGTCGACTCGGGTTCCACGGACCGTACGGCCGAGGTGGCGGCGGCGGCCGGGGCGCGGGTGGTGCACCGCGACGCGATCCTGCCGCGTATCCCGGCCGTGCCCGGCAAGGGCGAGGTGCTGTGGCGCTCCCTGCTGGTGACCAGCGGCGACATCATCTGCTTCGTCGACGCGGACCTGCGGGAGTTCTCGTCGGACTTCGTCGTCGGCATCGTGGGCCCGCTGCTCACGGATCCGGGCGTGGACCTGGTGAAGGCGATGTACGACCGCCCGCTGACCCTGCCCGGCGACGGCACCGGCAACGCGACCGCGGCGGGTCAGGGCGGCCGGGTCACCGAGCTGATGGCGCGCCCGCTGCTCAACATGCACTGGCCGCAGCTCGCCGGGTTCGTCCAGCCGCTCGGCGGCGAGTACGCGGCCCGCCGCGCCCTGCTGGAGCGGCTCCCCTTCCCGGTGGGGTACGGGGTGGAGCTGGGCATGCTCGTCGACGCGCTGCATCTGGTGGGCCTGGACGCTCTCGCGCAGGTCGACGTCGGAGTGCGTATCCATCGCCACCAGGACGGCCAGGCGCTGGGCCGGATGGCCGCCGCGATCTACCGCACCGCACAGCTCCGCCTGGCCCGCGGCCATCTGATCCGCCCGTCCCTCACCCAGTTCGAGCGGGGCGCGGCGGGCTTCGAGCCGCGCACCTACCCGGTGGACACGGAGGAGCGGCCACCGATGACACAGATAGCGGAGTACGTGAAGCGCACGGCGGCCTGAGCCCGAGGGCGCCCGACGCGCTGTTCCGGCCACGCCTTCGCAGACGGCCGAACCGCGCGTTTGGGCGTTTGGGGGCCGGGCTAGTGCCTCGGCAGGCAATGTTCGCCCGTCAAGGAGCGGCGTTCGGTGCGTGCTCTCGGTGTGCCGGACGGAAGCCCTCGTACTGGACGTACGTGGGCTTTCGGCCGGTGCGGCGAGTGGGGGTCCCCCCTGCTCGAAGAGCTTGGGGGAGTGCCGGGCGTCGCGACGGGGTGGACATTGTCTGCCGAGGCGCTAGGTTTCCCGGCATGGCTGTCACAGAAGGCGCCCGTGTCCTTGTCGCGTCCAATCGCGGTCCTGTCTCGTACTCCCTCGACGAGAGCGGGGCGCTCGTGGCCCGGCGGGGCGGGGGCGGGCTGGTGTCGGGGCTGTCGGCGATCGGTCCGGACGCGGACGCGGTCTGGGTCTGCGCGGCGCTGAGCGAGGGCGACCGCGAGGCCGTGCGGCGGACCGGCGGGGCGCTGGACACCGCGGACACGGGCGGGCAGCGCGTCCGGATGCTCGGGATCGACCCGGGGGTGTACGCGGACGCGTACAACGGCGTCGCGAACTCGGTGCTGTGGTTCGTGCACCACATGCTGTACCAGACCCCGCTGGAGCCCGCGTTCGGCCGGGAGTTCCGGCGGCAGTGGGCGTCGTACGAGGCGTACAACCAGGCGTTCGCGCGGGCGCTGGCCGAGGAGGCGGCGCAGGGCGCGGCGGTCCTGGTCCAGGACTACCACCTCGCCCTGACGCCCCGGATGCTCCGCGGTCTCCGTCCCGACCTGCGCATCGGCCACTTCTCGCACACCCCGTGGGCGCCGCCGGAGTACTTCGGTCTGCTGCCGGACGACATCGCGGCGCAGTTGCTCGGCGGGATCCTGGGCGCGGACCGGGCGGCGTTCCTCACCCGGCGGTGGGCGGACGCGTTCACGGACTGCTGTCATGCGGTGCTCGGCCCGGGGATCCCCTCGGGCGAGCGCGTCGGTGTCCATGGGCTGGGCGCGGACGCGGACTTCCTGCGGGAGCGGGCCCACCGGCCGGACGTGGACGAGTGGTTGGCCGTGCTGCGCGAGCAGATCGGGTCGGCGCCGGACGGGACGCCGCGCAGGACGATCGTGCGGGTGGACCGTACGGAGCTGTCGAAGAACATCGTGCGGGGGCTGCTGGCGTACGAGGAGCTGCTGCGGGCGCGTCCGGAGTGGCGCGAGCGGGTCGTCCATGTCGCCTTCGCCTATCCGTCCCGGCAGGATCTGGCCGTCTACCGCGCGTACACGGCGGAGGTCCGGCGGGTCGCGGAGGAGATCAACTCCCGTTACGGGACGCCGGACTGGACCCCGGTGGAGCTGCATGTGAAGGACGACTTCGCACGCTCCCTGGCCGCGTACCGGATGGCGGACGTGGCGCTGGTCAACCCCATCCGGGACGGGATGAACCTGGTCGCCAAGGAGGTCCCGGTGGTCTCCGACGAGGGCTGTGCGCTGGTGCTGTCACGGGAGGCGGGGGCGTACGAGGAGCTGGGCGAGCACGCGGTGACGGTGAACCCGTACGACATCGTGGGGACGGCGGCCGCACTGCACGAGGCCTTGTCGATGCCCACACCGGAACGGGCCGAACGCTCGAAGGCCCTGGCGGCCCGTGCCACGGCGCTGCCACCCGGCCAGTGGTTCCTGGACCAGTTGGCGGCCCTGGAGGCGTGAGCCCTCCAGGGCGCTCAGGCCACTCAGGTCACTCATGGCTCAGCCGTCGCGTCAGCGCGCGGACGAGGCCGACGATCCCGGCCGGGCCTGCCACCACCAGGTCCGCGCGGTCGGCCAGTTCTTTGACCTCGTCGCTGCCGCTGCATACGAGCAGGCCCTCGATGCCGTCGGAGCGGAGCTTGTCGACGGCGGCGAAGGCGGCGAGGTCGCCGAGGTCGTCACCCGCGTACAGGACCGCTTCGGCGCCTGTCTCGCGGACGTACTCCAGCAGGGCCACGCCCTTGTCCATGCCCGGAGGCCGCAGCTCCAGGACCAGCCGGCCGGGCTCGACGATCAGGCCGTGGCGGGCGGCGAGGTCGGCAAGGGGGCCGCGCAGGGCGTCGAAGGCGGCCTGCGGATCCTCGGCGCGGCGGGTGTGGACGGCGAGCGCGCGCCCCTTCTCCTCGATCCAGGTGCCGCGCCAGGCGCCGATCTCGTCCAGGAATCCGGGCAGTTCGGCGCGGACGGCGGCGACGCCGGGGGGCGGGGCGGGGGCGGTGACGGTGGCGGTGCGGGCGTCCCAGCGTTCGGCGCCGTAGTGGCCGAGGACGACGAGGTGGTCGAGTCCTGGCACGCCCGCGAAGCCGCCCTGGCGGACGGCGACCCCGGCGGGGCGGCCGGTGAGCACCGCGACCGCGGCGACCTTCGGGGCGAGCGCCGCGAGGGCGGGGACCGCGTCGGGGTGGGGACGGGCCTGGTCGGGGTCGGGGACGATCGGGGCGAGCGTCCCGTCGAAGTCGAACACGAGGACGGCCCGGTCGGGCCGCGTGAGGATGGCGTCGAGACCGTCACGCCCGGCGGGGGTCGCGGGCGTCGGCAAGGAGTCCGTGTGGCTGCCCATGGGTCGAGGCTAGTGCGCCCGCGGGCCGAGTGGCACCGAGTGCACACCCGTACGGCGGGAGTCGGCCGGATGTGTGCCGTCCGGGGTGCGCCGGGTCAGCGTTCCTCGCGGCGGGACTCGCGCACGCGGCGCAGGCGGTTGACGGTGACCGGGGCGTGGGCGAGGGCCCTGGGATCGTCCAGGAGGGCGTTGAGCAACTGGTAGTAGCGGACCGGGGCCAGGCCCAGTTGCTCGCGTATGGCGCGCTCCTTCGCGCCCGGCCCGGCGAAGCCGCGCCCCTCCAGGGCGAGGATGGCCAGTTCGCGAGGGGTGAGGTCGTCCATGAGGGAACGGTAACCGGCGGGGCCGACAGGGTGCTTCCCGCACCGAGCGGACTGGCCGAGTGGACTAGACCTCTCTGGGCCAAGGCGCCACACTGTCACCGTGAGACATGTCATCGCCCTCGATGTGGGCGGCACCGGGATGAAGGCTGCCCTGGTAGGGGCCGGAGGTGAGCTGCTGTACCAGGCGCGCCGGGCGACCGAACGCGAGCGCGGGCCCGACGCCGTGGTGGAGTCGATCCTCGGCTTCGCCGCCGAGCTGCGCGCCCAGGGCGAGCGGCGGTTCGGCGCGCCCGCGGTGGCCGCGGGCGTCGCCGTCCCCGGCATCGTCGACGCCGACCAGGGCATCGCCGCCTACTCCGCCAACCTCGGCTGGCGCGACGTACCGCTGCGCGCGCTGCTCAGCCGCCGCCTGGGCGGCGCGCCCGTCGCGCTCGGGCACGACGTCCGCACCGGCGGGCTCGCCGAGGGCCGGATCGGCGCGGGCCGGGGGGCGGACCGCTTCCTGTTCGTGCCCCTGGGCACCGGCATCGCGGGCGCCATCGGGATCGACGGCCGGGTGGAGGCCGGGGCGCACGGCTTCGCGGGCGAGATCGGCCATGTCGTCGTACGGCCCGGCGGCCTCGCCTGCCCGTGCGGCCAGTACGGCTGTCTGGAGCGCTACGGCTCCGCGGCGGCCGTCAGCGAGGCCTGGGCCGAGGCCTCCGGCGACCCCGAGGCGGACGCGGCCGACTGCGCCAAGGCCGTGGAGTCCGGGGATCCGCGGGCCCTGAAGGTCTGGCAGGACGCCGTGGACGCGCTCGCGGACGGCCTGGTCACCGCGCTCACCCTGCTGGACCCGCGCACGATGATCGTCGGCGGTGGGCTCGCCGAGGCGGGCGAGACGCTGTTCACCCCGCTGCGCGCGGCCGTGCGGCGGCGCGTCACCTTTCAGAAGCTGCCGTCCATCGTCCCCGCCGCCCTCGGCGACACGGCCGGCTGCCTGGGCGCGGGACTCCTCGCCTGGGATCTCCTTGACGAATCCGCCGACTCCCCGGAGGTACCCCGTGATGGCCGCTAGCAAGGTTCTCTCCGGTGCCCGTGTGGTGCTGCCCACCGGAACCGTGCCCGACGGCCGTATCGCCGTGACAGGCACCCGGATCGCCGAGCGCGCCGCCGAGGGCGCGGAGACCGTCGATGTCACCGGGCACTGGCTGGTCCCCGGCTTCGTCGACCTGCACAACCACGGCGGCGGCGGCGCGTCCTTCTCGGGCACGGCCGAGGAGGCCCTGACCGCCGTCCGCGCCCACCGGCTGCACGGCACCACCACCGTCGTCGCCTCGACGGTCACCGACGACCTCGACGTGCTCGCCCGCCAGGCCGGGCTGCTGGCCGAACTGGCCGAGCAGGGCGACATCGCCGGGATCCACTTCGAGGGGCCGTTCATCTCGCCGTGCCGCAAGGGCGCGCACTCCGAGTCCCTGCTGCGCGACCCGGATCCGGCCCAGGTGCGCAAGCTGATCGAGGCGGCCCGCGGCCGGGCGAGGATGGTCACGCTGGCCACCGAACTGCCCGGCGGTGTCGACTCCGTACGGCTGCTCGCCGAGCACGGGGTGATCGCGGCGATCGGGCACACGGACGCGACGTACGAGCAGACGGTGGCGGCGATCGACGCGGGCGCCACCGTGGCGACGCATCTGTTCAACGCGATGCCGCAGCTCGGCCATCGCGCGCCCGGCCCGGTCGCCGCGCTCCTGGAGGACGAACGGGTCACGGTCGAGCTGATCAACGACGGTACGCATCTGCACCCGGCCTCGCTCCAGTTGGCGTTCCATCACGCGGGCGCGGGGCGGGTCGCGCTCATCACGGACGCGATGGACGCGGCCGGCGGCGGCGACGGCCGGTACATGCTCGGCCCGCTGGAGGTCGAGGTCGTCGAGGGCGTGGCGCGACTGATGGAGGGCGGCTCGATCGCGGGCTCGACGCTCACCCTGGACCGGGCGTTCCGGCGGGCCGTCACGCTCGACCGGCTCCCGGTGGAGGACGTCGTCGCCGCCCTCAGCGCCAACCCGGCGAAGCTGCTGGGCGTGTACGACCGGGTGGGCTCTCTGGAGCCCGGCAAGGACGCCGATCTGGTGCTGCTGGACGAGGAGTTCGGCCTCAAGGGTGTGATGCGCCGGGGTGAGTGGGTAGTCGATCCGCAACTGGGCTGATTCGTCAGCGTTTTGGCGTACGGCGGTCGCCCGGGGCGAGTGGGACGGCCGCCGACGTGTTTGGCATGATCGTGCCGCACCGCGCCGCGGCACGCGCCATCCGCATGCGAGGGAGGTCCACCGGGTGATCCTGACGGTCACGCTGAACACCGCTCTCGATGTCACCTATCACGTACGGGCGTTGAGGCCGCACGCCTCGCACCGGGTGACCGAGGTGACCGAACGGCCCGGCGGCAAGGGCCTGAACGTGGCCCGTGTGCTCGCCGCGCTCGGCCACGAGGTGACCGCCACGGGCTTCGCGGGCGGCGCGACCGGCCGCTCCCTCAAGGAGGGGCTCGCCCACTCCCCCGGCATCACGGACGCGCTGATCCCCATCGAGGGCGTGACCCGGCGCACCGTCGCGGTGGTCGACGACAGCACCGGCGATGCCACCCAACTCAACGAGCCGGGACCGGAGATCACGCCCGAGGACTGGTCGGCGTTCCTGACGACGTACGAGGAACTGGTGCGCTCCGCCGCGGCCGTGGCCCTGTGCGGCAGCCTGCCGCCGGGGGTGCCGGTGGGCGCGTACGCCCGACTGGTGCGCACCGCACGGGGGTCGGGCGTGCCCGTGCTGCTCGACACCAGCGGTGAACCGCTGCGTCGCGGGGTCGCGGCCCGCCCGGACATCGTCAAGCCGAACGCCGACGAACTGGCCGAACTCACCGGCTCCCACGAGCCGTTGCGGGCCGCGCAGGACGCCCGCCGACGCGGGGCGCACACGGTGGTCGCCTCACTGGGCGCGGAGGGTCTGCTCGCGCTGACCGCTCAGGGCCGCTGGCGCGCGGCCCCACCGCGCCGCGTCCGGGGCAACCCGACGGGCGCGGGCGACGCGGCGGTCGCGGGCCTGCTGTCGGGCCTGGTGGAACATCTGCCCTGGCCGGACCGCCTGACGCGCGCGGTGGCCCTGTCGACGGCGACGGTACTGGCCCCGGTGGCAGGCGAGTTCGACCGGCGGACGTACGAGGAACTGCTGGAGCAGGTGACGGTGACGGGCGAGGCGACGGCGGCCTGACCCCGCCGGGGCGCTACTGCTTCCAGCCCTCCGCCAGCCACAGTTGGTCGAAGTTCGCGTTGCACTGGTTCCCCTGCTCGCAGGAGATCCGGATCGTGTTGGTGCCCTTGTTCAACTCGACCCAGTTGTACCGGTTCGTCCAGCCCTTCTCCCAGTCCCCTTGGGGCGCCTGGGAGAAGTTCTTCAGTTCCAGGGGCTTGGTCTGCGGTGTGCCGTTGATCGACAGGGTGGCGTCGGAGTCGGCGCCGGGCACGCCGTAGTTGCTGTACAGCGTGTACTTGCCGGTCGCGGGGACGTCCACGGACCAGGTCAGCGCGGCACCGGCCTGGTTGAGCGTCACATAGGACCCGTCCTCGGACCGGGCGCCCTTGATGTCGGACGCCGCCGCCGCGCCGCCGTCCAGCTTCAGCGCCTTCGCGTCCGTCTTCGGCAGGTCCGTGCTCTTCGGCGGGTGCTTGGTCGTCGTGGGCTCGCTCGGCTCGTCGGTCTGTTCGGTCGTCTCGGTGACGGTCGGCCGGTTGTCGGCCTTGTCGTCCTTCGAGTCGCCACCGAGCATCGCGACGCTGATGCCGATCACGACCGCGGCCACCACCGCGACCGCGCCGATCAGCAGCACCTTGGTGTTGGGCCCGCGGCCCCGGCCGCCCGCGCCGCCGCCCGGACCCATCGGCGTCTGCCGGGTCGCCTGCGCGCCGCCCGGCATCGTCTCGGGGGCCGCGTAGTGCGCGTTCGGCTGGCCGTACGCCTGCTGGGGCGGCTGGCCGTAGGCGCCCGCGGGGGGCTGCTGCGGCTGACCGTACTGACGCTGTCCGACCGCGCGCACTCTGTTGACGGAGCCCGGGTAGCCGTAGCCACCGGTGGGTGGCTGGGCACCGTTGGCCTGGCCATCGGCGTAGAGGTAGCCGAACGGGTCGTCGTCCTCGGGCGTGCTCGCGCCGTTGTCGCCGGCCGTCATCCCTTGGTCTCCTCAACAGGTGCGGGTCCAGATGCGTATGTGGCTGAATGGCGAGCCTACCTGCTCCCAGGAACCCTTACCGGTGCTCTCCCGGTCACCCCTTCGCTGACCTGCGGTTTACCCCGCACGCCGATGCTGTTTGGGACGAGATCGTTTCTCTACGTACATCCGTTCGTCAGCCGACTTCAACACTTCGTCGGCCGTCATGCCGCAATGGGCCCAGCCGATACCGAAGCTGGCACCGACCCGCATCGCGCGGCCGTCGACCCGGATGGGCTGGATGATCTCGTTGCGCAGCCGCACCGCGAGGTCCTGCGCGTCGGCCTTGCCGAGCCCGTCGGCGAGGACGACGAACTCGTCACCGCCGAGCCGGGCGACCGTGTCCCCGTCGCGTACGCCGTTGCTGAGCCGCCGGGCGACCTCGATCAGGACGGCGTCGCCCGCGTTGTGCCCGAAGCGGTCGTTGATCGACTTGAAGCCGTCGAGGTCGCAGAAGAGCACCGCGAGCCCCTTCGTGCCGTCGTCCACGCCGCCTTCGGGGGTGGCGATGTGCACGTGGTGGTCGAAGGCGTCGTACGGGCCGGGCCCGGCATGGAGGTCGAAGGCGTGCCCGCCGCTCTCGTACCCGGCCGGATGCCCCGCGCCCTGCCCCGCGTCGCCCTCGTACACGACCGGGTGATCGGTGCTGTGCGCGCCGCCTTCGTACGCCCCCGGATGACCGGCCGCATGGCTCCCGTACGCGGCGTCCAGGGAGTCGGCCGCGCTCGGCGGCAGGGCGTGCGGGCGCTGGCAGAGACGGGCGGACAACCGCGAGCGCAGCTCGGCCGAGTTGGGCAGGCCGGTGAGGGAGTCATGGGAGGCGCGGTGGGCGAGCTGGAGCTCGCGGCGCTTGCGTTCCTCTATGTCCTCGACATGGGTGAGCAGGAAGCGGGGCCCGTCGGCGGCGTCGGCGACGACGGAGTTGCGCAGCGACACCCATACGTACGTGCCGTCCCGGCGCACCAGCCGGAGCTCGGCCCGGCCGCCCTCCGCGGAGGTGCGCAGCAGGGTGCCTATGTCCTCGGGGTGGACGAGGTCGGCGAAGGAGTAGCGGCGCAGGGCGGAGGCGGGGCGGCCGAGCAGTCGGCACAGCGCGTCGTTGGTCCGCAGGATCCGCCCGTGCTGGTCGCCGCCCAGCTCGGCGATGGCCATACCGGAGGGCGCGTACTCGAAGGCCTGGCGGAAGGACTCCTCGCTGGCACGCAGGGCCTGCTGCTCCCGCTCCAGCCGGACCAGCGCGCGCTGCATGTTGGCCCGCAGCCGGGCGTTGCTGATGGCGATGGCCGCCTGGAACGCGTACACCTGGAGCGCCTCGCGCCCCCAGGCGCCGGGCCGTCGCCCGTTGCGCGGGCGGTCCACCGAGATGACCCCGATGAGTTCGCCCGCGGCACCGTTCGGGACGTTGGGCGTGCGCATGGGGGCGAAGAGGCGGTCGCAGGGGTGCCACTCGTCCTCGAAGCGGGGGTCGGGGCCGCCCGTGTACCACTGCGGTACGTCGTCCTCGTCAAGGACCCAGCCCTCGGTGTGGGGTATGAACCGCAGGTCTCCCCAGGCCTCGCCCATCTCCAACCGGCGCTCCCAGGAGGCGCGGGAGCCGACCCGGCCGGTGATCAGCGCCTCGGCGGCGGGGTCACCGGCGAACGCGGCCACGACGAGGTCACCGTCCGAGCGGACGAGGTTGACGGCCGCCAGCTCATAGCCGAGGCCGCTGACGATGCCTTCGGCGACGGTCTGGAGGGTGTCCGCCAGGCTGCGGGCGGTGTTCATGTCCGCCATCACCTGATGCAACTGTCGCAGGGTCGCAAGACGGACGTACGGCTCGGATTCGGCCTCCACTCGCCCTCCCCTCGAGGTCTCGCAGCAACTCCAGGGACGCGTCGGGTTCCACGGTTCTCTCGGTCTGTCTCGCCGACGCTACTGCGCGTACTCCGGAGGTAGCGTGGTGCAGCGTCACCGCCACTGAATCACAGCGCGCTGCCCACTAGGTACACAGGGTCAACAAATAACGACTCCTGTGACTCAAGTCACAGCTATGTGTGGGAGGTTGAGCGGGGGCTCCCATGCTTCCCGAGCGCTTCCCGAGCCTGCCTCGGGTCGGTGGAGATGGAGTGATCATACGCGCCAACTCACGTACTTCCAGGGCGGGTTGAGATCCTCGCGGCGCGGCCGTGACGACAGGTCCGGGCCTGCGGTGCGGCGCTGGTCCTAGGTCCTGATCGGGGCTTTGGTCCGATGTGTCGGCCCGGCGACGGCGACTAGCGTGCTCACGTGCTCAAGACTCCTGCCGCCCTCCGCGTCCCCGCCGTCCCACCCGCCTCCGGGCATGCTGAGGGGGTGAGCAACGACGAGTTCCGCGCCGCCATGTCCCGGCTGGCCGCGGGTGTGGTCCTGGTGACCGCGCACGAGCCGGCGCTGGCCCCGGACGGGCCGCGCGGCGAGGACGTCGGCATGACGGCGACCGCGTTCCTGTCGGTCTCCCTGGACCCGCCACTGGTCCTGGTCAGTCTGCGCGAGGGGTCCCGGATGGACGATCTGCTCGCCGAGCAGCCGATGTGGGCGGTCTCCGTCCTCGCGGAGAGCCAGCGGCACATCGCGGGCCGCTTCGCGATGAAGGGCCGCATCAGCGACCGGCTGCTGTTCGAGGACATCCCGTACGTGCGCGGCGAGACGAGCGGCGCGCCGCTGGTCGGCGGGGCCCTCGCGACCCTGGAGTGCCGTACGGAGCAGCGGGTGGCCGCGGGTGACCACACGCTGGTCATCGGCCGGGTGCTCGCGGCCCAGCTCCCGAGCGCGGAGGGCGGACCGCTGACGTACTTCCGGGGGCGCTACCGGCACCTGGGCTGACGCCCGGGGGCGCGCGGTAATTCCGTGGCCCGCCGGGAACCTCCCCGCCTACGGTGCCCGGATGACGACGACAGACCAGAACCGGACGACGACGGGCCCGCGCCTCGAAGAGGTCACGCCCCGGAACTTCGACACCGCGATCGCCATCAAGGTCCGCCCGGACCAGGAGCACGCCGTCTCCCCCGTCGTCCAGTCACTGGCGGAGGCGTACGTCCATCCCGCGGGCGTCGCCTGGCCGCGCCTGATCGTCGACGGCGAACGCCCGGTGGGCTTCCTCATGGCCTTCTTCGACATCGACTGGCACAACGACGGCAGCCTCTTCCGCTCCGGCCTGTGGCGGCTGAACATCGCGGCGGGTGAACAGGGCCTGGGGTACGGGCGGTTCGCGGTCGAGTCCGTGGCCGCCGAGATACGACGCCGGGGCGGCGACCGCCTCTACGTCACCTGGCATCCCGGACCGGACGGTCCCGAGAAGTTCTACCTGCGGCTCGGCTTCCGGAAGACCGGCGAGACGAGCGGGGACGAGACGGTGGGCGTACTGGACCTGAGCTAGACCGGCGCTAGCCCCAATCCCGCCCCGACCGGCCTCGCTTGGTCTCCGAGCGCTGCTTCTTCTCGCGCAGCCTGCGTTCATTGATGCCGCGCGGGATACGGGTCGCCCGGCGGGGCCGGGGCGGCGGGGCGCTCGCCTCCGCGAGCAGGGAGGCGAGGCGTACGGCGGCGGCCTCGCGGTTGCGCCACTGCGAGCGGTGCTCGGAGGCGCGCACGCTGACGACGCCGTCCACGAGCCGCCCCGCGAGCCGTTCGAGGGCCCGCTCCTTCCACACCTGCGGCAGCGCCTCGGTGTTAGCGAGGTCGAAGCGCAACTCCACCTGTGTGTCGCTGGTGTTGACGTGCTGTCCACCGGGCCCGGACGAACGCGAGAAACGCCACATCAGCTCGGCCTCGGGGAGCGAGACGGAGCCGCGGATGACGTAGGGGCCGGACATGCCTCCATGGTCGCGCGCCTGTCCGATCCGCGTCACCTCGTTTTCGGGCAGTCGGGTAAAGAAAGTAAAGGGGGGCGGAACCATGGGGACCCCTCTCGACGTTGCAACCGTTAGCGGTAGCTTCGTGACCGTACGAAGCCGCACACAACGCACCGCGTACGCGACGAGGGAAGGAACTCCCCACCATGGCTGTAAGCCTGTCCAAGGGTGGCAACGTCTCGCTCACCAAGGAGGCCCCGGGCCTGACCGCCGTCACCGTGGGCCTGGGCTGGGATGTCCGCACCACCACGGGTACGGACTTCGACCTCGACGCGTCCGCGATCGCGGTCAACCCCGAGGGCAAGGTCTACTCGGACCAGCACTTCGTCTTCTTCAACAACAAGCAGACCCCGGACAACACCATCGTCCACACCGGCGACAACCGCACGGGCGAGGGCGCGGGCGACGACGAGGCGATCAACGTCAACCTGGCGGGGCTCCCGGCCGACGTCGACAAGGTCGTCTTCCCGGTCTCCATCTACGACGCGGAGAACCGCTCGCAGAACTTCGGCCAGGTGCGCAACGCGTACATCCGCGTGGTGAACCAGGCGGGCGGCCAGGAGATCGCCCGCTACGACCTCTCGGAGGACGCGGCCACGGAGACGGCCATGGTCTTCGGTGAGCTGTACCGCAACGGCGCGGAGTGGAAGTTCCGCGCGGTGGGCCAGGGTTACGCCTCGGGCCTGGTCGGCATCGCCCAGGACTTCGGCGTCAACGTCTAGTCGAGCCCCTGACCTGGTCAGTAGGAAGGCCCCTCAACTTGGCCCTTGAGGGGTCTTCTTGTGGATACGAGGTGGCCGAAGCGCTCTTGCTTGAGGATGCGATTCAGCCTGTAACGCCGCATCTAGAACAGGCGTGTGCCGTTCCTGAGGTAGCGGGGGTACCTGTCTGTCACGGCGTCGAGTGCGGCCGTGAAACGCAAGCGCATGCGGTCACCGAGGCGGGCATGGGCGACGTCTGTGGTCAGAAACGCGGCTTCGGCCAGCTCGCCGTCCTGTGGGGTGAGCCGGTCGATCTGGTCCCCGGCGACGGTTCCGCCGTCGAAGATGAACGCGAGCTGGTCATCCCAGGGTCCGTGCGGGGCGACCCAGTCCACCACCAACAGCCCGCGCACCGTGATCTGTTGCCCGAGTTCTTCGAGCAGCTCGCGGCGTACTGCGTCCTCCGGCGACTCGTTTGCCTCGGCCATCCCGCCGGGCAGGTCCCAGCCGGGTTTGTAGGTGGGGTTCACCAGAAGGACGCGCCCGGCTGGATCTCGTAGGAGCACGTCAGCGGCAACGCGCTTGCGGGCCTGTTTGGCGTTGCCCTCCGCAAGGTAGGCGAACCACGCTTCAGGGTCGGCGGGAGTCGGTGTCTCGGTGGGCCTCATGCGGTGGTGCCTCCCGGTGACGGTGGAATGAGATCGGCCAGCAGGAGCATTCTGGCGCGGCGTGCGTCATCGAACCGCACCAGGTACTCACGGACCGGCCCGTACCTCTTGTGCGGGTCCAGTAGCCGACGCAGCCCGTCCAGATGCCGCACGACCCGGATGGACCCCAGAGTCGGGCTCGTGCTGAGAAGGTCATGGCCGACGTGCACGGCGGCGTCCAGGTCGCCGCGGCACACGTGGATGTCCACCAGCGTGATCCGGGACAGCGCCAGTGACCGTGCCCGCCCCACCTCCCGTAGCGTGACCGCCTGTTCGGCCTCGCGCAGTGCGCCTTCCAACCGGCCCAGGTCACGCAGGATCAGCGCTGACTCGCTGGCCAGCGCAGCGGCGTCGAACGGGCTCAGCCACGGGTGATCAGCGGTAGCCACCCCTTCGATGTCGCGTTGTGCGGCTTCCAGCGCGCGGGCGGCCGGGGTGCGTTGATCTGCGACGGCCAGGGCCCGCGCCTGCATGGTGTGAAGGCGTGCGGTCAGGGCCGGAATCCGAGACCCTTGCGCCGCGAGGTCGAGGCCGGTCCGGGCCCAGCCGACCGCTTTCGCCACATCCCCGGTCTGGAGTGCAAGGTGGCTACTGCTCGCGGCGACGTGCGCGGCCAGCGGGAGATCGCCGGAGGTGTGAGCCAGGAGGAGCGCGCGGGCGAAGTGCCGCGTGGCGCGGTCATCGTGCCCGGAGTCGTGGGCCATCCAGCCTGCCATCTCGGTGAGCGCTGCCGCAGCGGCGAACACCTGCGGCCCGCTGCCGACATCGACCAGTCGGGGCGCCACCTGGTCCGACAGGTGGCGCACGACGGCCCCGTACAGCCGGCCGCCTCCGGTCTGCCGGTCGGCACTGCGGAAGTGATCCATGGTCACCAGGTCGTCGCCGTCCGGCGGCGGATGGTCGTCCGCCCGATGGTGCTCGCCATCCACCGGCCTGGGCTCCCACGCTCGGCGAGCCAGCCCCAGCAGGTGACCCGGAATGTGGAAGGCGTCGGCGATCTGCTCGAAAAGGGCCAGCTTCTCTACCCGACTCTTGCCGTTCATGTAGTCGTAGAGACGCCCTTGCGTGATGTCGACGGCGGCGGCGATGCGGCGGGTGCTGACGCCTCGGGTGTTGAGTATCCGGAACAGGGCACCCATGTCCCGCTCTTCGCAGGCTCGAAGGAGCCGCTCATCACTGAGCAGACCGGCCACGATCACACGGAGGTCTGGTAACTGCCGGTTCACACGCGACTCCCATGAGTAACGGTGAGTTGATGCTATGCCCAACTGCCGTGAGATGACTCCGGGTTGGAGTCGCCTTCTGGAGTCTCCCGGGATACCCCCATCGCCGTTGACTGTCTGTCTGCCGCCTCAGGTGGCCATCCCGCCCGTAGATCTCCTCTCCGAGGCAAGCGGGCGGGATGTACCCCAGCCCGGGACTCATTGCCGAGGCACCCCTCTGACCGGACCCAGTACCGCCGAACGGGCTCAGAGCCGCACCGGCATCCCGCTCCACCTGCCCTACGAGGAGGATGAGTGACGATCAGCGTTCCCATGCCGTACGTCGACCTGGTCTCCCTGGTCGGCGAGACCAACCGATGCCCTGGCGGCAAGCGGGCCATCTCCCGTCTCGCCCACACGATGCACCTCGACTCCCGCCACCGCGTGCTCGAAGTCGGCTCGAACACTGGATTCACGTCCATCGAACTGGCCGTGCTCACCGGCTGTCGGACGGACGGGATCGAGATCAACCCGGCCGCTGTCGCCGAAGCCGACCGGGCTGCCGCCCAGTTGCCCTCCCACATCGGCGAGCGGGTCGCCTTCCACGTGGGCGACGTCCGTGCCCTGCCTTGGGGGGCGGACGTCTTCGACGCCGTCGTGTGCGGCGGAGCGCTCGGATTCGTCACCGACCGGCCCGCCGCGTTCGCGGAGATCCGCCGCGTTCTGCGCCCGCTCGGCATGGTGTCGATCACCCACCTGTACTACCGCAGCACTCCGCCCCCTGACCTGTCCGGCCACCTCGCCGACATCCTCGGGTTCACGGTGCCCGTGTACGGGTGGGAGCAGTGGCTGGCCGACCTCGCTCCGATCGGCTGGGAGGTCTACCACCTGGACCGCAGGCCGATGGCCGCCCGGCCCACGCGCGTGGTCGACGCCTACGCCGACGCCCTGACCAGCACCTCCCGGATCGCGGCGCTGCCGGTCAAGGAGCGCGCGCGGGTCCGCGAGCAGTGGCGAGAGGTGAGCCGCGTCTTCAATGACAACCACGCGTACTTGGGGGTCCTGGAGCTCGTCCTTCGCCGGCCGGTGCGCGACGACGTACCGGAGCAGCCGGAGTTGTTCATCGAGCCGGGAGCCTATGACCCGCACTTCGAGCGTGCCTTCGTGCCCCTGACGGAATCGGAGACGATCTGATGACGACCGCCACCAGTGCCCCGCCTCTGTGGTCCGGCCCCGGTCGGTACCTGGACCTCATGGACTCTCCGTGGGGCCGCACGCTGGTCACGGTGCAGGACGCGCTGTCCTACGCCACCGTCCAGTTCTGGGCGGCTCGCGGCGTGCCGACCCTGCACCTGCCGGTGACCACCGGCGCGATCTCCTCCCCGATGGGCCTCGGTTCCGACTCCCAGCCGGTCAAGGCCCGCGTGTTCGGCAAGGACGTGTACCTCGCGGACTCCATGCAGTTCGCGCTGGAGTACGGGTGCCGGATGGCCGACACCGGCTGCTACTACCTCATGCCGTCGTTCCGCGGCGAGGACCCCGACCCCTCCCACCTGTGCCAGTTCTTCCACAGCGAGGCGGAGCTGCCCGGCGGCCTGGACACCACCATGTCCGCGGTGGAGAAGTACGTCCGCTACCTGGCCCGGCATCTGCTCGTCACCTGCGCGGACACCATCCGCGCCGTGGCGGGCACGGTCGCCCACCTCGAAGAGATGGCGGACGGCGACGGCCCGTTCGAGCGGATCACCTTCACTGACACGGCCCGGCTGCTGAACCACGACCCCGGGCTGATCCGCACCGGAACGGCGCCGGGGCGGCGCCCCTGGCGCACGCTCACCCGCGAGGCGGAACGGCTGCTCATCGACCGCTGCAAGGGCCCGGTCTGGGTCACCCACTACGACCACTTGGCCGTGCCCTTCTACCAGGCGTTCGCCGACGACAGCCAGCACAGCGCGCTCAACGCCGACCTGCTGTTCGGCCTCGGTGAGATCGTCGGTGCGGGGGAACGACATACCACCGCCGAGCAGGTGCGATCCGCGCTCGCCCTGCACCACGTCGGCGAGGGTCCCTACGGCTGGTATCTCGCGATGCGCGAGCGGCGGCCCCTGCACACGTCCGGCTTCGGGATGGGGGTCGAGCGGTTCCTGATGTGGGTGCTCGACCACCACGACATCCGCGATCTCCAGATCCTGCCCCGCGTCAACGGGCAGAACTGCGTGCCCTAAGCGGCCGTGCTTGCTCGGCCGAGTGCCGCCGTGGCCTGCTGCACACTGCGCAGCGTCCACGGCGGACACGCGGCATCCAACTCCAGAGCGGGCAGCGACTCCCACCGGATGTCCGCCACCTCCTCCGGGGAGGCGATCACCGGCTTCGCTCCCTCGGGGAGTTCACCGGCGAGCACGATGTTGATGACCGGGCTGCCGGTGTCCGTGACGAAGAACGTGCTCTCCGCGTAGACCAACTGGACTCCGTCCAGGTCCACGCCGATCTCCTCCTGGACTTCCCGGCGGGCGGTGTCGGTGATCACGTCCCCGCCGGGAGTCTGCGTGTCCACCGTCCCGCCAACCAGGGACAGCGTTCCCGCTGCGTGTTCCTCGTTCAGTCCTCGCACGATCAGCAGCCACTCATCACCACGGCGCAGCGCCACGTCAACGTTGACCGAATACCTCACGGCTCCTCCTCCGACCGGCCCCGTACGGGGACCCGATGGTAGCGGCGGAGCCGGTCTGGGAGGTGCACAAATATGCCGATCTCAGCCAAGCCGGACCGGTACGGCTTCTTTGCCTTCGACGGGGGTCTGCTCCAACAGCTCTCGGTCGCCTACGGCCTGGGGCCCCTGACCGGGTTCCGGCCGGTCCTGCTGGACGGCGACCACGTCACGCTCATCGACATCCGGTCCCAGACCAGCCGCAAGATGATCATCGAGACGGCCGACGGGGACCGCCTCTTCCTCAAGCAGATTCCCTGGTACTGCGAGCAGGACACGCTCACGCTGGCCACCGCCTGGCAGGCGCAGGCCACCGCCGCCGGACTCCCCGTACCCCGCATCCTGCGCACCACCGAGGGCAGCGCCTGGTACGACATCGGCGGATCATCCTTCACCCTCACCGAGTACGTGCCCGGCCGCCGCTACACCGGCACGCCCCACGACCGCGCCCAGGCCGCCCGGACGATGGCCCTGCTCCACTCCACCCCCGCAGACATTCCCAACGCCCCTTCCGAGGACGCTTTCGTGGGCGCGTTGGACCACATCGCGCTCGCTCCTGTCACGTCCGCTTCGACGGCCGCGCTCGACCTCATGCGGCACGCGGTCCGCTCCTGGGCAGCCCAGGCGGCGGCCTCGGGCTGGGAATCGCTGACCGGACAGCTCACCCACGGAGACACCAACCCCTGGAACCTCATCTACACCGACACCGCAGCCGCCCTGATCGACTTCGACAACGCCCACCGGGGCCCCAGCCTCCGCGACGTCGCCGAAGCGCTCCTGTCCTTCTGCGCCGTCCGATACCGCCAGGACACCACCAACTTCGCCCCCGCCGTGCCCGGCCTGATCAACCGCGGCGAGGCCGCCGACATCCTCACCGCCTACACCCAGGTGCGCGCCCTCACCCCGGTGGAGCGGGCGTGTCTGCCGCCGGCCGGGGGCGCCGTCGCCGTGGGCCTGGTCTGTCTCGGCCTCATGCGCGGCGACTACCCCCACGCCCTCGCCCACGACCTCGCGAGGTGGGCCGCTCGCGTCCCCGACGACATGACCCGCCTGCTGAGGGAGGTGTGCCCGTGACAGCCCTGCTACGACCGGCCGCCCTCGCCCCCGGCGACACCCTCGCCGTGGTCACGCTCTCCGCGCCGGGCCCGGCCGACTACCCCGACGCCTACGCCCGAGGCGTCGCCCGCCTGAACGCCGCAGGCTTCCGCACGGTGGCCACACCGACCACGACCGGCCGCACAGGCTGGACGAGCGGAACCCCCCGTCGGCGCGCGAAGGACCTGAACGACGCCTTCGCCGATCCCGCGATCGACGGGATCGTCACCACCATCGGCGGAAACCACTCCGCGCAACTCCTGCCGTACCTGGACTGGGAGACGATCGCCGCCAACCCCAAGGTGTTCTGCGGGTACTCGGACACCACCGCCCTCCACTACGCCATCCACCGCATGACCGGCATGGTCACCTTCTACGGGCCGGCAGTCATCCCGCAGTGGGGCGAGCACGGGCGCCCTTTCCCCTACACCATCAGCCACTTCCGCACGGTCACCACGACCACCACCACCGGGCCCGGCCCCATCCTGGTCTCCGGCTACCTCGTCCACGAAGGCCATCGCACGGCCCAAGCCGCCCACCGGGCCCGGAGCACACGCCCGGCCCCGCCTCGCACGGCCCTGCGCCCTGGCCGCGCTCACGGCCCTCTCGCCCCGTTCTGCCTACCCTCCATGCGACTCCTCGCCGGGACGGCGTGGCAGCCGGATCTGACCGGCCGCATCCTGCTCCTGGACATCAGCGACCACGCCTACGGCCCCGCGGACTTCGACGCCGACCTGACCCACCTTCGGCAAGCAGGCCTGACCCACGACCCCGCCGCCGTAGTCATGCTGCGCACCCCGACCGGCCAGGAAACCGTCGCATACGCGGATGTCCTGCGCGCCCAGTCCCGCGGTGGCTCCTACCCCGTACTGATCGACGTGGAGGGCGGTCACGTCGACCCCATGCCGACCTATCCCCTCGGCGTGGCCGCCACCGTCGACACCACCGCCCTGACGATCACCGAACCGGCCGTCACCTTGAGGAGGAACCGAACCGATGGCATCTGACCCACCATTCGAGACCCGGGCGATCATCGTGTGGAGCGGCAAGGGAGGTGTGGGCAAGAGCACCGTGGCCAAGGCCGTCTCCCGCGGCCTCAAGGCTCACGGAGTCCGCCCCGGTCACTTCGACGCCGACCTCACCGGCCCCTCGGCCCCCGCCCTCTTCGGCGTCGACGGCCGCCTGCGCGTCGTCGGCCAGCGCATCCAGCCCGCGATCAGCGCAGGTATCCCCGTGGTGTCCACCGGGCTTCTCGCCGACGCCGACCGGCCCTTCATCTGGCACGGTCCTCTCCTGCGCGGCGCCATGCACCAGCTCCTCCACGACACCGACTGGGGCCCCTTGGACGCCCTCGTGGTGGATCTGCCCCCAGGCACCGGTGAACCGCAACTCGCCGTGCTGGACGAACTCGACATCGCCGGGGCCGTCATCGTCACCACCCCCCATGAACTGGCCCTCCGCGACGTCCGCCGATCCCTCCGGATGCTCGAAGAAGCATCGGTGCCACTCGTCGCCGTCGTGGAAAACCTCGCCGAAGCCATATGCCCTTCATGCGCCCACTCCTGGCCACCGTTCCCCGGAACGGCCGGCAAGACCCTCCATGAGCTGCTGCCCGGCACCCGCCTCATCCGCCTGCCCATCGACAGCCAGGCCCCCGAGCTCGACGCAGACGGCAACACCGACGCCCCCCTGATCCGCCGCCTCGCCGACGCCGGCCTGTACTCCGACCTCCTCGCCCTCCCTGTTCAGCCGAGCGGGCAGGTCAGCTCGGGGTGGTGCCGGTTCGGGCAGCAGACGACGTCGAGCGAGACGATGCCGCCGGAGCGGTTGTAGTAGACCCAGCTCACGTCCACGCCGACGGGCAGTACGTCGAGCACGTACGCGCGCTTGATGTCCAGGTCGACGTACGCCTGCCGCCCGTCCTCGCGCACCATCGGCGGGTGGTCGAGGAACTGCCGCGTCAGCCAGTCCAGGACCACGGAGGAGTCGTCCCAGGTCCGCTCGGCCGAGGCCCGGCCGCGCTTCATCAGCCAGTGGCCCGACATCTTGGGCGGCAGCTCGGACGCCGCGAACTCGGCGGCCACCTCGCGGTATCGCTGTTGGACGCGGATGGCCACCTTGTCGTCGTCGGAGACGGGCGGCGCCGGGGGGTCGGGATGCACGGGCCGCCGGTCGCCCTCTCGGTGGTAGTGGTCGGGCGAACCGATCCAGGGGCCGTAACCGTGGAAGTGTCCTGTCCAACGCATAGGCGACGGTGTAGCAGGACGGGACGGCGAGGCCCCGCTACACGCGGGGCGCCCACCGGAATTCACCCGGAGCGGCAGAGTTGCCCGGAATCAGCCCCGGAGCCCGTCACGCTTCACCGCGCCGACGAACGACGCCCAGGCGGTGGCGTCGAAGACGAGCGCGCCGACAGCGGGGGCCTTGCTGTCACGGACGGGGACGACGGAGGGGAGGTTGTCGGCGACCTCTACGCACTGGCCGCCGTCTTGGTTGCTGTAGCTGCTCTTGCGCCACGTCGGGTTGGTCAGGTCGGTGACTCGCACGGCACTTCCTCCAACATCGACAGGATGAACTTCCGCGACTCGGCCGGAGACAGTGCCAAATCGCGTACCAGATCGTATCGATGCTGAAGCCGTTCGACAGCGGCCGTTTCCTGAACGAGGTCGCCCGCGTAGCCGTTCTCCACCCACGCCGTGGTCAAGCCGCCAGCGCCACGCAGGAACATGGTGTCAGTGTTCGTCAGCGCATGGAGTCCTGCGGACATAGGCAGCACCTGGATAGCGATGTTGGCGCGGCTCTCCATGCACAGCAAGTGGTCCAGTTGCGCATGCCGCGCCTCGGCGTCCCGCAGCGGAGTACGCAGTACGACCTCAGAGAGGATCGTGCGGAACTGTGGTGCGAAGTCCGTCATCAGCACCTCGCGGCGTCCGACGCGGGCCTCGACCTGCGCATCCAGTTCGTCCCCGCACAGCCCACCTGCTGCCAGCAACTCGCGTGCGTACTCCGGGGTTTGAAGCAGACCAGGCAGGCCCGCCGCAGCGAAGTGCCACAGGCTCACCGCCTCGCTCTCCAGCGTCATGTACCGGCGGTACCGCTCCTTGAACTGCGAGGGGTCGGCCACCGCCAGTTCCCACAACGCCAACAACAACCCCGGCGTCCCGTAGTACTGGTCCAGCGCCTGGACCACCTCCGGGCTCCCCAGTGTCTGGCCGCTCTCCATCTTGCCGAACAGCGACCAGTCCCAGCCCAGCGCCTCGCCCAGCTTGCGCAGGCTCAACCCCCGTTCCGTGCGCAGCAGTCGCAGTTCCTCCGCGAAGCGCCTGCGCGGTTCCTGACTGCGCCCCGTGATCACCCTTCTCGGCGGCATCGCGTCCTCCACGGCGTCGTATCTCTCGGAAGACGCAAGGTAATTACGCCCCCGGGCTACGCGCAGGCGTTCGCGGAAAGAACACTCTGACTGCGTACAGGCCCGACGAGCCCTTACGTTGCAGGACATGATCCTCACTCCGCTTCTCCTCACCCCCGACCACGACATCCCGGCCCCGCTGCTCGCCGAACTCACCGCGCTGTACGCCTCCCAGCACGAGTTCCACACCCTCAGCGGTGACTTCCCGGACCCGTACGACATCCGTCCCGAGCAGGTGAAGGCCGCGCTGGTCGAGGAGTTGGCGAACCCTGATGCGGAGGTTCTCCTCGCCCGTAGTTCGGCGGGACGTCTCGTAGGGATCGCGATCACGCTCGCCCACCACCCCGATCCGGCCGACCCCGACCCGTGGATCGGGCTGCTGATGGTCGACGCGGGGGCGCAACGGAACGGATACGGACGACAGTTCGCGGCACTTGTCGAGGAGCGCTTCCGGCTCGCTGGACGTACCGGCGTCCGGCTCGCCGTGCTGGCGAACAACCCCAAGGGCCTCGCCTTCTGGACGGCCCTCGGCTACGCGACCGTCGACCACCGCGCGGACCGCAGGCTCGGCCGCCCCTGTGCCGTGCTGCGCAAGGAGCTGCGCACGCCGCGCAAGGCGGCTCGCGTCGCCGTGGTCGACCCCGAGGGCTCGGTCTTCCTCTTCCGCTACGACAACGTCGAGGTGGGCCATCACTGGGCGCTGCCCGGTGGCGGCCTGGAGAAGGACGAGACGCCGCGCGAGGGCGCCGTACGCGAGCTGCGCGAGGAGACCGGCTGGACGGATCTGGAGCCCGGCCCGCTGCTGTGTACCTGGGAACACGACTTCACCCACTCCGGGATCCCTGTCCACCAGCACGAGCACATCTACGTCGCCCACGGCCCGCATCGCGACCTGAGCGGTCCCCACCTGGCCGCCGCCCACGCCGAGGACGGCATCCTCGGGTGGCGCTGGTGGACCCGGCGGGAGCTCGTCGAGACGTCGGAGTCCGTATGGCCGCCCCGCCTGGGTGAGCTGCTCACGGAGCTGGACGGCGGCCTGCCGTCCTGACCGCGTACGGCCCCGCTCCCCGGCCGTGACACCATCAGCCCGTGCTCGACATCGGCTACGCCCTCTCCAACCGCTTCCCCGACCCGCCGCAGACCGACTACCGCCTCGCGGACGTCCACGCGCTGCGGCACGACCTGTTCTGCGGTGACGTCTACCTCGCCGACACCAAGACGGACCGGGAGTTGTCCACAGCCTGGGGATGGGTGCCGGTGCTCGACTTCGCGTGGGCGCTGTGCGACATCGTCGAGCGGCTCGACCGCGACCCGCTCGGCAGTCGCGCCGCCCGGCCGCAGCAGGCGGAGCTGGACTTCACCGAGTCCACCGACCGCCTGCTCTTCGAGCGCCGCTTCGGCTGGGTGGACATCGAGGCGGAGTGGATCCCGGCGGACGAGCCGCCGCTCACCTTCTCCCACACCGAACTGCGCCGCGAGGCACGGGACTTCCTGCACGACCTGATCGCCGACCTGACCGACCTCCACGAGGGCCTGCGGGACAACCCGGCGATCTGGACGCTCGAAGCCCGCTTCCCCCGGATCTCGTAGCGCCGGTCAGCAGCGGCGCGCGTCCTGCGGCAGGGGCACCGGGGCCGGGCCGCGGGCCGCGGGCTTCGCCTCGACCATCAGGCCCGCGGCCAGGCCCGCGAGGAGCAGGACGCCCGCCGCCCACCAGAGGGCGACCGTGAAGCCGTGCACGGTGCCCTGCCGGACGATCTGCGCCCGCTCGGCGGGATCGTGCAGATGCGCGGCGAGATAGGCCGTGCCGCTGGTCGTCGCGAGGGTGTTCAGCAGGGCCGTCCCGATGGAACCGCCCACCTGCTGCGACGTACTGACGGCGGCCGAGGTCACGCCCGACTCATGGGGCGCGATCCCGGCGGTCGCGGTCGCGTAGATGGGCATGAAGGTGAGGCCCATGCCCAGGCCCATCAGCACGAGACCGGGCAGGATCTCCGTCGCGTACGGCGAGTCCACCGTGATCCGGGTGAGGAGCGCCATCCCGGTCGCCGTCAGCACCGTGCCCGGCACCATCAGCACGCGCGGCGCCACGCGGGGCAGCAGCCGGGCCGAGATCTGCGTCGCGGCCACGACGCTCGCGAGGGTCATCGGCAGATAGCCGAGGCCCGTCCGCAGGGGCGAGTAGCCGAGGACGACCTGGAGATAGAAGGTCAGCAGCAGCGAGACGCCGAAGACACTGACGACGGCCAGGCACATCGTCAGGAAGCACCCGGCCCGGATGCGGTCCTGGACGATGTGCAGCGGCAGCAGCGGTCGCGGCGCCCGCGCCTGCCACCACACGAACACCACGAGCAGCACCGCCCCCACCGCGAACAGGGCCAGCACCGCCGGGTCGGTCCACCCACGTGGCTGCGCCTCGCTGAACCCGTACACGAGCGCGACCAGCCCGCCGCAGCCCAGCAGTACGCCGAGGACGTCGAGGCGGGCGCCCGCGTGGCCGGGGCGGTCGTGCAGCACGGTCACGGCGCCGATGACGGCGGCGATCGCGACGGGGACGTTGACGTACAGACACCAGCGCCAGTCGACGTACTCGGTCAGCAGCCCGCCCGCGATGAACCCGATCGCCGAGCCGCTCCCGGCGACGGCGCCGTAGACGCCGAAGGCCTTCCCGCGTTCCCGCG
Source organism: Streptomyces sp. NPDC104371 (assembly GCF_055583785.1). Lineage (NCBI taxonomy): Bacteria > Bacillati > Actinomycetota > Actinomycetes > Kitasatosporales > Streptomycetaceae > Streptomyces > Streptomyces sp. NPDC104371. The sequence continues at coordinate 105,347 of NZ_JBVJNF010000010.1, read as the reverse complement.
GATCGGTGAACGTGATCGTGAGCAGGCTGAGCGCGGAGGGGGCGAGGACTGCGGCGAAGGAGCCCTGGAGCGCGCGGGCGCCGAAGAGCATCCCGGACGTGGTGGCCGCGCCGCCTATCGCGGACGCCCCGGCGAAGCCGATCAGCCCGATGACGAACGTCCGCTTGCGGCCCACCAGGTCGGCGACCCGGCCGCCCAGCAGGAGCAGCCCGCCGAAGCCCAGGGTGTACGCGGTGACCACCCACTGGCGGTTGCCGTCGGAGATGCCGAGGTCGTGCTGCGCGGACGGCAGCGCGATGTTCACGATCGTCGCGTCCAGGACCACCATCAACTGGGCCATGGCGATGACCGCCAGGCCCCACCAGCGGCGGGGATCGGCGTCCTCGGCTGCCGCGGGCTCTCCCGCTCGGAGGGCGATCACCCTGCCAGAAGACCATGGATCACCACGTAACGCACCTTCAGGACAGGTCGGGGAAGGGCCGGTCAGAGAGGCGACGGCCGGGGGCGGTGTCAGTGGTGGGGTGCACGATGGGGACATGGTGCACAGGAAGCGGGTGGTGAAGGCGGCGCGCAGGCCCGAGGTGCGGCTGCCGGAGCTGATGGCGTTCGACGAGGGGGAGTTGACGCCGGACGGGGACTACGACGGGCTGGAGTTCCGGGACGCGGAATTCGTCGGGCAGGACGGCGCGGGCGCCCGGTTCATGGACTGCGCGCTGACGGGCTGCGCGCTGGACGAGACGCGGCTGCGCCATGCCCGGATCCTGGACTCGGTCCTCACGGGCATACGGGGCGTGGGCACGGACCTGGCCGAGGCGACGCTGCGCGATGTGGAGCTGGTGGAGGCCCGGCTCGGCGGGGTGCAGTTGCACGGCGCCGTCCTTGAGCGGGTGCTGGTGCGCGGCGGCAAGATCGACTACCTGAACCTGCGCAAGGCGCGGCTCAAGGACGTCGTCTTCGAGGGCTGCGTCCTGGTCGAGCCGGACTTCGGGGCCGCCCGGCTGGAGCGCGTCTCGTTCACCGACTGCGTCCTGAAGGGCGCGGACCTCACGGCCGCGACCCTGGTGGACGTGGACCTGCGGGGCGCGGCGAAGCTGGACATCGCCCGGGGTGTGGACCGGCTGTCCGGGGCGGTGGTCAGCCACGCCCAGCTCCTGGACCTGGCCCCCGTGCTGGCGGCGCAGATAGGGCTGCGGGTGGCGGACTGAGTCAGCTCTGCTCGGCGCCGCCGCCCAGTTCCGCCAGCGCCTCGTCCGTCAGCCGGTACACCGTCCACTCGTCCTGCGGGCGGGCGCCCAGGGCCTTGTAGAAGCCGATGGCCGGGGTGTTCCAGTCGAGCACCGACCACTCCAGGCGCTCGTAGCCGCGGGCGACGCAGAGGCGGGCCAGTTCGGTCAGCAGCGCCTTGCCGTACCCGGCGCCGCGGGCCTGCGGGCGGACGTACAGGTCCTCCAGGTAGATGCCGTGCACCCCGCGCCAGGTGGAGAAGTTCAGGAACCACAGCGCGAAGCCGACGACCTCGCCCGTCCCGTCCTCGACGACATGGGCGTAGGCCGCCGGGCGCTCGCCGAACAGGGCCTCGTGGAGCTGCTCCCGCGTCGCCCGTGCCTCGTGCGAGGCCTTCTCGTACTCGGCCAGCTCGCAGATCATCGTGTGGATGAGGGGGACGTCGGCGGGGGTCGCGGTGCGGATCATGGGCGCAGTGTCACACAGGGGTGGCGGGTTCCGGCAAGCCCCGGAACGTGATCTTCCGGGGGCTCAGTGCCGTCCCGCCACCCGGTCCGCGATCCTGGCCAGCTTCGAGGACTCGGCGCTGTGCGTGGTCAGTTCGCGGCGGTCGGCCGTGCGGTAGGTGGCGTACATGCCGTGCACGCCGAGCCAGCGCAGCGGCTCCGGCTCCCACTTGCGCACCCGGTGGTTCACCCAGGGCAGCGCGGTCAGCTCGGTCGCGCCCGCCTGGCCGGAGTCCTGCTGGACCAGATCGCGCAGCGTGCGCGCGGCGAGGTTCGTGGTGGCCACGCCCGAGCCGACGTAACCGCCCGCCCAGCCGAGCCCCGTGGAGCGGTCCAGGGTCACCGTGGCGCACCAGTCGCGCGGCACCCCGAGCACGCCCGACCAGGCGTGGGTCACGTTCACCCCGGCGAGTGACGGGAAGAAGCGGACGAGGATCTCGCGCAGGGCCTCGACGGTGGCCGGCTGGGTGCGGCCGTCGTTGTCCGTGCGCGAGCCGAAGCGGTAGGGCACCCCGCGCCCGCCGAGCGCGATCCGGCCGTCGGCGGTGCGCTGCGCGTACATGTACGCGTGCGCCATGTCGCCGAGCGTCTCGCGGCCCTCCCAGCCGATCTCCGCCCACTGCTCGTCGGTCAGCGGCTCGGTCGCGATCATCGAGGAGTTCATGGGCAGCCAGGTACGCCGCTGGCCCTTCAGCGACGCCGTGAACCCCTCGGTGCAGCGCAGCACATAGGGCGCCCGGACGGTGCCGTACGGCGTCACCGCGTGCTTCGGGCGGATCTCCGTGACCGGGGTCTGCTCGTGGACGGTCACACCGAGCGCCTCGACGGCCGCCGCGAGGCCCTTGACCAGCTTCACCGGGTGCAGCCGCGCCCCGTGCGGGGTCCAGGTCGAGCCGACGGCGTCCGCGACCCGGATCCGCTCGGCGGTCTCCGTGGCGCCGTACAGCTCGCGGTCCTTCTCCCCGTACGACAGCTCGTGCTCGTGGAACGCCTTCAGCCGGGCCAGTTGCGCGGGCGTGTACGCCACCTCCAGGACACCGCCGACGTGTACGTCCGCGTCGATGTCCGCGTCCTCGGTGACCCGTACGACCTCGGCGACCGTCTCGTTCATCGCCTGCTGGAGCCTCACCGCGGCCTCGTGGCCGTGCAGCTTCGCGTACCGGTCGCGGCCCGCGACGCCGTTGTAGAGCCAGCCGCCGTTGCGCCCGGAGGCGCCGTAGCCGCAGAACTTCTGCTCCAGCACCGTGATCCGCAGGAACGGCGCGGCCTTCTTGAGGTAGTACGCGGTCCACAGGCCGGTGTAGCCACCGCCGACGATCACGACGTCGGCGGACGCGTCCCCGGCGAGGGGCTCCCGCGGGGCGGGGAGGCCGTCGTCCGCGTACCAGTAGGAGATACCGCCGTTGACCACGCTGTTCGCTGCGCTGCTCATGCGCCGGACGTTAACTCCTGAGTGCGGCCAGTGTCTCCTTCGGATTCCATGGTCTTCCCCGCCCCACCACCAGCGGTCGGCAGGCCAGACCGATCACCGCCGAGACGAGATGTCCGAACTTGGTGAAGTCGGGGGCGAGGGCGAACGGGGTCCCGTAGACCAGCAGGACGCCCGCCAGATACACGTACCGCCAGGGCGAAGCGATCCGGTACGTGAGCACTGCCACCACCCCGGCCAGTGCGTAACTCACGCCTATGTCAAGGGCGTTGAACGCCGAGCGCGGGGCGCTGCCGTCCCGGATCGCGAGCAGCAGCGCGCCCTCGCTGGCGAGCGTGGCCAGGACGTGCGCGGCGAGGCACACGGCCAGCCAGCGCACGGTGCCCAGCCAGCGCTCCGCCTGCGCGTGGAAGACGGTGTAGAGCACGGCGTACGGCAGGACGTATCCGCCCTCGATCCACATCGCGCTGGCGATGAGGGCCCGTACGGGGTGGGACGACAGCTCGTGGAGGTTCGTGGAGCGCCGGCGCAGGAAGTGCTCGGCCACCCCCGGGGGCATATGGCGCAGGGCGACCGTGGTGAGGCACAGGAGCAGCAGCCAGAGGTAGGTCCCCGGGGCGCTGCGGACGTAGGCCGCCGCTGCCCCGGGCAGACGTCGGAAACGTATGCCCCGCTTCACACTCGCCAGTATCGTCGGGGAGGTGATTCCGGTGCCTGGCGAGCTGGCCGCCTCACAGGAGATGTTCAACGGCGACGCGGGGCGGGCGTTCATCGCGGACCTGCCCCGGCGGGCGGCGGAATTCCTGGACCGCTGGCGGCTGCGGATCGACGGGCCCTCGATGTACGGGGTGTGCGCGCTGGTCCTTCCGGTGCGCCGGGCCGAGGGGACACCGGCCGCGCTGAAGCTCCAGCTCCTGGACGCGGAGAGCGAGGGCGAGCCGGTCGCGCTGCGGGCCTGGGGCGGCGAGGGGGCCGTACGGCTGCTGGAACACGACGCGGCGACCTGCACGCTCCTGCTGGAGCGCCTCGACCACGAGCGCGCGCTCACGGACCTGCCGGACGCCCGCGAGGCCGTCCTCGTCATCGCCGAGCTGCTGGCCCGGCTGACCTCCCGGCCCGCCCCGGCGGGAATACGCCGACTGGGCGACATCGCGCGGGGGATGCTGGAGCAGGTGCCCCGGGTGCTGGAGCGGATCCCGGACCCGGCGGACCGCCGTCTGATCGAGGACTGCGCGGCGGCGGTCCGCGAGGTGCTCTCCGAGCCCGGCGACCGCCTGCTGCACTGGGACCTGCACTACGCCAACGTCCTCGCCGCCGACCGCGCCCCCTGGCTGGCCATCGACCCCAAGCCGCTCGCGGGCGACCCCGGCTTCGACCTCATGCCCGCACTCGACAACCGCTACGACCCCGCCGAGACCCGGTGGCGCTTCGACGCGCTGACAGCCGCCCTCGGCCTGGACCGGGAGCGGGCACGGGCCTGGACGCTGGGGCGAGTGCTACAGAACTGCCTGTGGGAGATCGAGGACGAACGCCCGCTGGAGACGGTGCAGTTGGAGATCGGACGCGCACTGCGCGGCTGATCGCCGGGCCCGTGGGAGGACAGGGCCCGGCGATCGTCGGCGGTGTGGGCGGCTGTTCAGGACGTGGCGTCACGCTCCCAGCGGTAGAAGCACTGCGCCATCGCGTCCTTGGGCGAGCGCCAGGTCTCCGGGTCGTACGCGGTGACGTACGCCGACAGGCGCTCGCTGATGTTCCGGAACTCCGGGTGGCCGACCACCTTGGCGATGGCGGGGCCGGGGTCCCGCTCGGCCTCGACGAGATGCATGTACACGTCCCCGAACTGGAAGAGGCTGCGCCGGGCCACCCCGACGAGGTGCGGCAGCTCCCCCCGGTCGGACTCCGCGAACACCTTGGCGATGTCCGGGGCCGAGCCGGGGGCCATCCGGGCGACGATCAACTCTTGGTACATCGTCCTGCTCTCCGTCCCGTGCTCCCGCTGGATCAGTCGGCCAGGACCGAGGCCGGGCGGTGCTGGGCCGCCACCTTCTCGATGCGGTCCCGGATGAGCTCCATCTGGATCTTCGAGTTGCGGTTGATGTTGTCGGTCATCCAGGCGTCGTCCACGGGCGCGTCCGGCTTCATCTCGAAGTCCTGCGCCCACACCATCCGGGTGCCCTGGGCCACCTCCTCGTAGCGCCAGCGGATGTCCATGTACGCGAAGGGGCCCGGCTCGACGCGGCGGGCCTTGACGCTGAGCCCGGCGCGGTCCGTCTCCCGCTCCGAGACCCAGCTCCACACCGTGCCCTTCTCATCGGGATGCATGGTCAGCCGGAACGTCGTCTTCGCGCCCTCGCGGGAGAGGATCTCCACGGCCGCGTACTCGCTGAACAACTGCGGCCAGTTCTCCAGGTCGTTGGTCATGTCCCACACGAGGTCTAGCGGCGCGGCGATGGTGATCTCGTTCTGGGTGTGTCCGGCCATGATCAGGCTCCTGCCATCAGAGTGCTGTTGACGAGGTCGAGGAACTGCCGGGGCGTCCTGCACCGCTCGGCGTCCGGAGGCATCGGCGTGCCGTGGCGGTTCTCCAGTTCGCCCACGATGCCGAGCAGGCCCAGCGAGTCGAGGCCGAGCGAGTCGAAGGCGGAGTCGTACTGCTCCTTGAGGTCCTGCGGGGCCACGGTGATACCGGCGGCCTGTTTCATCAGCTCGGCCAGTTCTTCGAGGGTGATGGATGCGCTCATGCGGTTCCTCTCCTTTGCTCCAGGGCGGCCTCGCTGCGAGGCGTCGCGTGGTCGGTCGTTCGCCCTTCGGTTCTCGACTGTCGGTCGTTCGGCCGGCGGTCGGTCGGCTGGCGGTCGGTCGGCTGGCGGTCGGTCGGCTGTCGGTCGTTCGCCTAGGAGGCGAGCCGCAGTACGAGGGCCGAGTTCGACCCCATGAGTCCCCGGCTGAGGACCAGCGCCGTGCGCGGTTCGGCGGCGCGGGCGCGGCCGGTCACCAGGTCGAGGTCATGGCAGGTGTCGAAGACGTTGGGGGTGGGTGGGATCAGGCCGTGCTCCATCGCGAGCACCGCCGCGGCCGTGTCCAGGACGGGCGCCGCGCAATAGCCGCGTCCCGTACCGGTCTTGGGCGCCGTGACCGGCACCTGTCTGCCGTGGGGACCCAGGGCGTCGGTGATCGCCAGCGCCTCGGCACGGTCGGCCTCCGGTACCCCGAGGGCGTCGGCGAAGACGACGTCGACCTCCTCGGGGGCGCAGCGCGCCTCGCGCAGGGCGCCGCGGATCGCCTGGGCGAGCCCGTCGCGGGACAGCTCCCAGCGAGAGGCGCCGGTGAACGTCGCCGCGTGTCCGGCGATGACAGCCCGGACCGGTACGCCCCGCTCCCGGGCCCGGGTCTCCTCCTCCACGACGAGCATGGCGCCGCCCTCGGCGGGCACGAATCCGCGGGCGCCCTTGGTGAAGGGGAGGTAGGCCCGCGCCGGGTCGTCGACGGTGCTCAACTCCTCGTAGCCGAGCTGGCAGACCATCGAGTACGGGGCCAGCGGCGCCTCGGTGGAACCGGCCATGATCGCGTCGGTGCCCCGCTGCACGGCCCGCGCGGCATGCGCCAGGGCGTCCAGACCGCCGGCCTCGTCGGCGGCGACGACCGAGCAAGGGCCCTTGAAGCCACGGCGTATCGAGATCTGACCGGTGCTGGCCGCGTAGAACCAGGCGATGGACTGGTACGGGCCGACGAACCGGCTGCCCTTGCCCCACAGCCGCTGCAACTCGCGCTGCCCGAACTCGCCGCCGCCGGATCCCGCGGCGGTGACCACACCGAGGGAGAACGGCGCGCCGTCGACATCGGCCTGGCCGAGCCGGGCGTCCGTCAGCGCGAGATCGGCGGCGGCCATCGCGAAGTGCGTGAACCGGTCCGTCTGGACCAGATAGCGCTCCTCGACGGCCGCCGACGCGTCGAAGGAACGGACCTCACCGGCCACCCGCAGCGGTAGCTGCTCGCACCCTTCGCGGGTGACCCGGTCGAGGACGCTCACTCCTTCCTGGGTGGCCTTCCAGAACGCGTCGGTGCTCGTTCCGTTGGGCGCGACGACGCCGATTCCGGTGACGGCGGCGCGCCGGACGTGCGGTGCGTTCATCGTGTCCTCTCCCTCGGCCGGGTCAGGATCACCGCGGACTGGAATCCGCCGAACCCGCTGCCCACGGAGAGCACGCTGTTCAGTCTCCGTTCGCGGGCCACACGGGGCACGTAGTCCAGATCGCATTCGGGGTCGGGGGTCTCGTAGTTCGCGGTCGGCGGCACGACCTGGTGGGCCAGCGCCAGCACACAGGCCACGACCTCGATGGCCCCGATCGCCCCGAGCGAGTGCCCCACCATGGACTTGATGGAGCTCATGGGCGTGTCGTAGGCGTGGTGGCCGAGGGCCCGCTTCACCGCGGCCGTCTCATGACGGTCGTTCTGCCGGGTGCCCGAGCCATGGGCGTTGACGTAGTCGATCGCCGAGCCGTCGAGCCGGGCGTGGTCCAGCGCGACATCGATCGCCCTGGCCATCTCCAGGCCCTCCTTGGTGAGACCGGTCATGTGGTAGGCGTTGCCGAAGGTGGCGTATCCGCCTATCTCGCAGTACACGTGCGCGCCACGGGCCCGTGCGTGTTCCAGTTCCTCCAGGACGAGCACCGCGCCGCCCTCGCCCATGACGAACCCGTCACGGTCGGCGTCGAAGGGGCGGGAGGCGTGCGCCGGGTCGTCGTTGTTCGGGGACGTGGCCTTGATCGCGTCGAAGCAGGCCATGGTGATCGGTGAGATCGGCGAGTCCGACGCCCCGGTCACACAGATGTCGGCCCGGCCCTCCTCGACGGTGTGGAAGGCGTAGCCGACCGCGTCGAGGCCCGAGGTGCAGCCCGTGGAGACGGTCTGCACCGGCCCGCGGGCCCCGAAGCGCTCCGCCACCATCGAGGCCAGCGTGCTGGGCGAGAAGGCGCGGTGAAGATGCGGGTCCGCCTCGCGGTGGTCCACGTCCCAGCGCTGCCCGTGGTGGCTGACCTGGACGTAGTCGTGTTCCAGCCGGGTGGTGCCGCCCACCGCGGTGCCCAGCGAGACGCCCACCCGCCAGGGGTCCTCCCGGGCCAGGTCGAGCCCGGCGTCCCGGACGGCCTCGTCGCCCGCGGCCAGGGCGAACTGGATGTACCGGTCGGCGCGTTCGACGTCCTCCGGCGCGAGCCCGTGGGCCACCGGGTCGAAGTCGCACTCGGCGGCGATCCGTGAGCGCAGGCTGCTCGGGTCGAAGAAGGTGATGCCCCGCGTCGCGGTGCGGCCCGCCGCGAGCAGGTCCCAGAACGCCGGTACGCCGATGCCGCCCGGGGCCACGATGCCTATACCGGTGACCGCCACGCGCCGGGTCATGAAGGAACCTGGTCTCGGTCGGCCGCCCCTGCTCCCTCGGCGGCGGCGACCGGGACGGCGGCGTCGTCCTCGGTGTCGACATGGCCGAGCTGCGGGCGGGGCGCGAGCGGGCCGAGGTGGAAGACGAGCCGGGCCTCCTCGTCACCGACGTTGCGGAAGCGGTGGCGCATATAGGCGGGGATCATGAGCCCCTGCTCGGGCCGCAGCGGGGTGGCCTCACCGTCGAGGTCCACTTCCAGTTCTCCGCAGATGACGTACACGAACTCCTCGGAGTACGGGTGATAGTGCTCGCCGATGCGGTCGCCGGGCTGCACGATGGCCACGCCCATGAATCCGCTGGTGGACCCGACCGTGGCCGGGGTGAGCATGGCGCGCAGATCGCCTCCGCGTCTGCGGTTGGGGTCGGTCTCGCTGAGATCCACGATTCTGGGACGGGGTTTGATCACGTCGTTCCTCCGATGGTGTGCTGCGTCGGCGGGGGCTCGGCCGACGGGGGCCGGTCAGGCCGTCGACGCGTGGCGGTCGGTGACGAGGTCCATGCGGGCGAACTCGAGGAAGCCCTTGAGGTCGCCGCTGTCCAGCGCGGACGCGTCCGGTCCGGCGGCGGTGTCGACGAGGGCCGCCAGCTCGGCCGCCTGCTCGGGGTCGCGCAGACCGAGCGAGCGGACGGGGTCGGCGGCGAGGCCGCCGCGTACGTCGATCAGCCGGACCACGATGTCGTCGCGCTGGAAGATCGTGCTGCCGCAGACGGGGCCGGCCGGGTTCTCCGCCTGGGCCTCGTCGTGCTCGGAGAGCAGCCGGGCGAGCTTCATCCCGCAGCCGGGGCGGGCCGGGTAGTACAGGGCGTGCCGCTCGGTGTCCTGGTACTCCTGCCCGGCCGTCACATGGTGCACGGCGGGCAGCGCGGCACGGGCGAAGAAGATCCGGGCGGCCTCGGGGTCCTTGAAGTCGCGCTCCTGCTCCAGATACGGGTTGATGGCCTCCTCGACGGCCCGTACCTGGGGCTGCCGGGCGACATGGCGCAGCGCCGCGAGCAGGTCGCCCTCGACCTCGATGGCCCGCACGACCCGGTTGCCGTGCATGAACAGCGAGGTGCGGCACAGCCGGGTGGTGTCGTCGACCCGCGCCTCGGGCGCCGCGTAGTTCGCGAGGATCTTCGCGACGGTCGGCACGCTCTCCGGCTTGACCGTGAAGGTGATCGCGTGGCGGATCACGCCGTCGCCGATCCGGGGGGCGTTCCGCAGTCGCCGGTCCTCGGACACGGCCGGGACGCCGATGCCGGTCTCGCGCATGATGTGGAAGCGCATCGACCGGGTCTCCCGGATACAGGTGTTCATCGGCCGCACCATCTGTACGTGCTCTTCGCTGTTCACCCAGGCGAGGAAGGGCGGGGCGCTCTCCCACTCGCTGGTGATGAGCCACTGCGCGGGGTTGTCGATCGACTGGCAGATCTGGTCGCTGACATGGCCGGGGACCTTCGCGACCTGGCCGCACAGGTGCTCGTACGCCTTCAGGAACTCCGGCTGCATGCCGTCGTGGACGTCCACCAGCAGGACGACACGGAGGCGGGAGCCGTCGAACACGGACTGGGAGACTCGTTTCGTCGCCGGCCGGGTCGTCGGTTCTGAAACACGTTCAGACGTTGTGGTCATTTGAGGGCACATCTCCTTCACCGGGCGGAGGTCGACGCCGAGCGCGGGTGACGCGACGTCAGCGTTCCTCGATCGTGTTCCGGCCACAGGAAGCGCGCGACTCGTATGAACCACGTGGGTGAAGGGGCGTACACCCACGCCTCTGCGCGCAGATGCCGTCTCTCCGTACAACCTTTCGCGTTCACCTCAGGTCTGGCCTGTCGGGTCAGCAGACCCACGGACCAGACTTGGGGAACACATGCGTATCCGTGCCACTGTTGCCGCTGTCTCCGGCGCCTTGGCCCTGTCCGCCCTCACCGTGCCGGTCGCTCAGGCGGACTCCGCCCCGGTGATCAGCAAGGTCGTCGTCAACGGTGGGAAGCCGATCGTGCTCGGTACCACCGCCACCAAGAAGGTGACGGTCTCCGTCACCGCGTCCCACGCCTCGGGCATCGACGACGCGCTCTCCTACCTCTGGAGGGGCCGCGACGGCAAGCCGAACCTGTACGGCTTCGGGTTCCACCCGGACGGGTCGAGGGCCAAGTGCAAGGCCGCGAAGGCCACCACCTCGACCTGCACCCTCACCATCACGGTCGACCCCGGATACCTGTGGAACACCAACGCCACGAGCTGGCACGTCTACGCCGCCGCCTGGGGCAAGGACGGGAACTTCACCGAGCGGGACTCGTTCTCCTCGGTCAGGTTCCAGCGGCTGTCCCGGCTGACGGTCAACGCCTCCCCGGAGCCCGTGAAGAAGGGCAGGACCATCACGGTCACGGGCAAGCTGGACCGGGCCAACTGGGACACCCGTAAGTACGCGGGCTACACGTCCCAGCCGGTCAAGCTCCAGTTCCGGAAGAAGAACAGCAGCACGTACACCACCGTCAAGACGGTGAAGACCTCCAAGACCGGCACGCTGAAGACCACGGTCAAGGCCGCACAGGACGGCTACTGGCGCTGGAGCTTCGCCGGCACGACCACGACCCCCGCGGTCAACGCCACGGGCGACTTCGTCGACGTGAAGTAGCCCCACAGCAGCACCAGGAACACCGAACGCCCCGGACCGATCCTCGGCCGGGGCGTTCGCGCTGTTCAGCGATGGAGCCCCCTGTCGGATTCGAACCGACGACCTTCGCTTTACAAGAGCGGCGCTCTGACCAGCTGAGCTAAGGAGGCCTGCGTGTGTGTGCCCGTGCAGTGTACCCAGGTCCCGTTGTGGCTCCGGCGGGAATTCCCGGGAAGTTCGTCCTCCCCCCGGTACTGACAGGGTGCGGTGACGCCGGGTACCGTCCTGAATCAGTTCACTCGTGTGGACTACACCACAACGGAACCCCGTAGTGGCTCACCACCTTTACAACGGATCGTCCGGCACGTTCCTGCCGGTGAAGGGGGCCCATTCACCATGGCCACTGTCTCGTTCGACAAGGCGACCCGGGTCTACCCGGGCTCCGACAAGCCCGCCGTCGACGCGCTCGACATCCAGATCGAGGACGGGGAGTTCCTCGTCCTGGTCGGCCCGTCCGGCTGCGGCAAGTCCACCTCGTTGCGCATGCTGGCGGGTCTGGAGGACGTGAACGGCGGTGCCATCCGGATCGGTGACCGCGATGTCACGCATCTGCCGCCCAAGGACCGGGACATCGCGATGGTGTTCCAGAACTACGCGCTCTACCCGCACATGACCGTCGCGGACAACATGGGCTTCGCGCTCAAGATCGCCGGGGTACCGAAGGCGGAGATCCGCAAGAAGGTCGAGGAGGCCGCGAAGATCCTCGACCTCACCGAGTACCTGGACCGCAAGCCGAAGGCGCTCTCCGGTGGTCAGCGTCAGCGGGTCGCCATGGGCCGCGCCATCGTGCGCGAGCCGCAGGTGTTCCTCATGGACGAGCCGCTGTCCAACCTCGACGCCAAGCTCCGCGTCTCCACCCGTACGCAGATCGCCTCGTTGCAGCGCCGTCTCGGCATCACCACCGTCTACGTCACCCACGACCAGGTCGAGGCCATGACGATGGGCGACCGGGTGGCCGTGCTCAAGGACGGGCTGCTCCAGCAGATCGACACCCCGCGCAACATGTACGACAAGCCCGCCAACCTGTTCGTCGCCGGGTTCATCGGTTCCCCGGCCATGAACCTGGTCGAGGTCCCGATCACCGACGGCGGGGTGAAGTTCGGCAACAGCGTGGTGCCGGTCAGCCGCGAGGCGCTGAAGGCCGCCACCGACAAGGGGGACCGTACGGTCACGGTCGGCGTCCGGCCCGAGCACTTCGACGTGCAGCAGGGCGACGGCGCGACGTCCGCGCTCTCCAAGGACGCCCCGGCCGGACTGGCCGTCTCCGTGAACGTCGTCGAGGAGACGGGCGCCGACGGGTACATCTACGGCTCCGTCGAGGTCGGCGGCGAGCACACGGACCTCGTCGTCCGCGTCAGCAGCCGCGCGGTCCCGGAGAAGGGCGCCACCGTGCACGTCGTACCGCAGCCGGGCGAGACCCACGTGTTCTCGACGTCGACGGGTGAGCGGCTCTCCGACTGACACCTGTGCATCGCTGAAGAGGGTCCCGCGATTCGCCGCGGGGCCCTCTTCGTCGTCAACCCTCGCCCGCGGACCTTCACCTTCGGTCTCCGCTATCCGCCAAGACCCCGGCGAACAAGGGCAATTCGAGCGGCGCGCGTCAACCCCTTACCCACAATTCACGGCTTCCGTATCCCTCGAACCGGTGACTAAATGTCGCCAAATCACTACCTCGCGCTACGCTCGCTCGCGTGAAGCACTCCACTACTCCACGGGCACGGCGCGGCCGTGGCCCCGCTCTCCGGGTCGGCCGCACCCTCGCCCTCGTCCTGCCTGTCGTCCTGGTGCTGTCCGGGACCCTGGCGGTCGCGCGCGTCAACTGGTCGGGGAACCCTTCGAGTTCGGTGCTCGCCGCCTCGGAGGCGATCCCGGCGAAGGGGGCGGCGCACAGCTCCGCCCGCGCCCCGCAGGACGTGCTGCGCGACCGGCTGCTGCTGGAACTCCAGCAGGAGAACCCCGGCGTCGCGCTCACCCACCTCCAGCAGGCCGTGAACGGCCGCCCGGCGCTGGCCAAGCACTGCACGTCCATCGCCCGCGCCCTCGGCCGCGCCGCGGTCCGGGTCTACGGCGCCTCCCGCGCGCAGTCCTACGCCCGCCCGGCCTGCGACACCTCCTTCGCCTCGGGCGTGGCGCAGCACGGCTGAAGTTCGCCCGGCGCCAGGGCATACCGCCCGAAACGGCTGACGGGGCGCGACGTACAGTGCGGGTCATGACCGATCCGCACGCCGCCTCGCGCCCCGTTCAAGCCGTCATCCTGGCCGGCGGCCAGGGCTCACGGCTGCGTCCGTACACGGACGACCGCCCCAAGCCGATGGTGGAGATCCCGGGCACCGGGACCCCGATCATCGGCCATCAGCTCGCCTGGCTCGCCGAAGAGGGCGTCACGGACGTGGTGGTCTCCTGTGGCCATCTCGCCGACGTCCTGGAAAACTGGCTGGCGTCGACCGAACTGCCCGTCCGCGTCACCACGGTCGTCGAGACCGAGCCGCTCGGCCGCGGTGGCGGTCTGCGGTACGCCGCCTCGCATCTCCCCCACCCCGACCAGCCGTGGTTCGCGACGAACGGCGACATCTGGACCCGGTTCTCGCTGCGCGACATGGCCGACTTCCACACCGAGCGCGACGCGGTCGCCACGCTCGCGCTGGCGCGTCCGCGCATCCCCTGGGGCGCCGTCCAGACGGACGGCTTCGGCCATGTCACGGACTTCATCGAGTCCCCGCCGACGACGTACGAGGTCAACGCGGGCGTCTACGTCTTCTCCGCCGAGTTCGCCGGGCTGCTCCCCGAGCGTGGGGACCACGAACGTACGACGTTCCCCCGCCTGGCCCGGGAGCGGCGGCTGGCCGGCTTCCCGATCCCGCAGGGCGCGTACTGGCGGGCCATCGACACGGCGAAGGACCTCACGGAGGCGGCCAGGGAGCTGGCGGCGCTGGGCCGCTGACCGGACGTTCACACAAGGGCGGGCCCCGTGCACAAGATCGCGCGGGGCCCCTGCTGTGTGTCGGCCGCGAGCTACCCCAGCAGGCCACCCACCAGACGCTCGGGGCCTGCCACCGCAGTGGCCGACCGGACAACCGCTGACAGCTCTCACGTCTCACGCAAGAGGGGCCCCTGCACGGACATCGTGCAGGGGCCCCTCCTGTACACCCACCGCGAGCTACCCCAGCAGGCCGCCCACCAGACGGTCCGAGCCTCCGGAGCCGCCGCTGCTTCCGCCGCCCGTGCCGCCCGTCGGGCCGCCCGTGCCGCTGCCGCCGGAGGACGACGGGCCCGCGCTGGTGCTCGGGGCCTGCCGCTGCGGTACCGACTGCCGCTGCGGGGCCTGGCCCACGGTGCCCTGGGTCTGGCTCGGCCGACCGCCCGTGGCCGCGCCCGTCGCGCCCGTCCGGCCGGGGGCGCCGGTCGTACCGGGAGCGCCCGTCGCACCGGCCGTCTCCCGGGCCGTGGCCGCGCCGGACGGCGAGGACGTCGTTCCGTGCGTCGTCGGCGGCCGCGAGGCCGAGGGGCTCGCCTTGTGATGCCGCGCGCCCGGCGTCTCCGGCAGCGGCGAGCCCGGCAGTTCGTTGCGCGGCGCCTCGCCGGGGCCGGGCACGACCACGCGGTTCGCGTCCCGCACGGCACCGCCGAGCAGCGACCCGACCAGCAGGATCACCCCGGTCACCAGCCCCGCCACCAGCGCGCCGCGGCGCAGCACGTACTGCCGCAGCTCCCAGATGTCCGAGCGCGGCCCGAGCGTGCGCCACGCCCCCGCCGCGAGCCGTCCGTCCACGGAGTACACCGGCGCCCCGGCGATGATCAGCGGGGACCAGGCCGCGAGATAGAGGATGTCGGCCATCTCGTACGCGGGGTCCGTCCGCCAGCTCACCGTGACGATCAGCGCGGCCGAGAGCAGGGCCCCGAGCACGGCCGCGACGCGCTGCCACAGGCCGAGGACCGTGAGCACGCCCACGATCACCTGGAGGAAGGCCACGGCGAGACCCGTGCCGATGGGGTGCTGGAGCGCGAACTGCCGCAGCGGCTCGGCGACTTGCCAGGGGTGCAGCGTGTGGAGCCAGGCGACCATGGAGCCCTGCTTGCCACCGTCGAAGTAGACCGGGTCGCAGAGCTTGCTCATGCCCGCGTAGGCGGCGATGGAGCCGAGGACGATCCGCAGGGGCAGCAGCACCACGCCGAGGTTCAACCGGCGGCCGGGGTAGTAGGCGTGCCGCGTCTGGTCGCCCGCGTGCCGCCGCCCCGGGGGCCGGTCCGCGGCCGCGAACTCCCGCTCCCCGTACGGGGATTCGTACGGGTCGTGGCCGGACTCGCCGTACGCGTCGTCGGCGCTGCGCATGTGCGGCAGCAGCCGGGTGCGGCCCAGATCGCGGCCGTGGCCGTGCCCGCCACCGACGATCGGTGTCGGGACGGTCGCCTCGGTCAGCTCGTCATAGCCGTCGGTCCCCGGCAGGCCGTCGACGCGCGGCAGGACCTGGGTCGCGCCCGCGTCCTCGCCGTAGCCCACGCTCGTGCTCCGCACCGCCTGCAACAGCCGGTGCGCGCCGGTGTCGTCGGGCCCCGACTTCCCGGTCCAGACGACCGGCCGACGGCGGCGGGCGGGAGCAACGGGCGTACCGGACACGTCAGTTCTGTCCGCCGCACCGGCGTAGGGCATACGCGCGACGACCTGCGGCGAGGTCGCCTGCCATACGACGCGCCGGGGCTGGGCGCGCCGCGCCGGGGCGCCCAACTGCACGCGAAAGCTGGCGTGATTGACGATGACCTGCGCCGGATCGCTCGGCACCTTCACCATGCTCAGCACGGGGGTGTCGTCGAATCCCGACGATCGGTCCCCCGTGGGTGTGCGGGGCGTTCTGGTCTCCACACTCATCTAACCGAGTGACGTGTGGTTAGGACACTGCCTTGACCGCGCGGATCTGTCCGGACCCCGTCAAGCGCGTCCCCAGCGAGGGGTTCGCCTCTTACGTGTGAAGGGCTGAACATGTGTTCAGCCCTTCATCGCCTATACGACCCGCGCGGTCAGACGCGCCTGCGGGACGCCTCGTAGAGCACGATGCCCGCCGCCACACCGGCGTTGAGCGACTCCGCCCCACCCGGCATCGGGATCCGGACCCGGACGTCGCAGGTCTCGCCGACGAGCCGCGACAGGCCCTTGCCCTCGCTGCCGACGACGATGACGACCGGCCCGTCCAGGGCTTCCAGCGCGTGGAGTTCGGCCTCTCCGTCGGCGGCCAGACCGACGACGGTGATGCCCGCCTTCTTGTACGCCTCCAGGGCGCGCGTGAGGTTGGTGGCGCGCGCGACAGGCGTACGGGCGGCCGTACCGGCGGACGTCTTCCACGCACCGGCGGTCATCCCGGCCGCGCGCCGCTCCGGCACGACGACACCGTGCCCGCCGAAGGCGGAGACGGAACGGACGACGGCGCCGAGGTTGCGCGGGTCGGTCACCCCGTCGAGGGCGACGATCAGCGGGTCCTCGCCCTCGTCGTAGGCGGCCGAGGCGAGGTCCTCGGGGTGCGCGTACTCGTACGGCGGGACCTGGAGGACCAGGCCCTGGTGGTTCAGCCCGTTCGTCATCCGGTCCAGCTCGGGACGCGGGGCCTCCATGAGGTTGATGCCGCCGCGCTCGGCCGCGAGCTGGAGCGCCTCGCGCACCCGCTCGTCGTTGTCGATGAACTGCTGGACGTAGAGCGTGGAGGCGGGCACCCCTTCGCGGAGCGCCTCGACCACGGGGTTACGCCCGACGACCAGCTCGGACGAGGACTTCCCGCCCGTACGGCGCGTGGGACGCCCCGGCTGGGTACGGCGCGCCTTCGCCTGGGCGGCGCGCTGCTTGGCGTGCCCCTTGCGCATCTCGGCGGGCGGGGTCGGCCCCTTGCCCTCGAGGCCCCGGCGCCGCTGGCCGCCGCTGCCGACCTGCGCGCCCTTCTTGCCGGACATGCGGCGGTTGTTCGCGGCCATGACCTACCTGTCTCTTCGAAGCGTTCGTCTGTACGTCTGTGCAGTACGTCCATGCGGTACGTATGCAGTGTGCCGCCCGGAGGGCCGGGCGGCACAATCGATCATCGGATCGGTGAGCGGCTCAGCGCTGGCCGAGCGTCCAGCGCGGCCCCTCGGGGCTGTCCTCGATGACGAGCCCGGACTGGCCGAGCTGGTCGCGGATGGCGTCCGCGGTGGCCCAGTCCTTACGGGCACGGGCGGCTTCGCGCTGCTGGAGCACGAGGCCCACGAGGCTGTCCACGACGCCGTGGAGATCCTCGCCGCGGTCGTTCTCCCCGGCCCAGTGCGCGTCGAGCGGGTCGAGGCCGAGGACCCCGAGCATGGCCCGCACCTCGGCGAGCCGGGCCACGGCGGCGTCCTTGTCGTCGGCGGCCAGCGCGCTGTTGCCCTGCCGGACCGTGGTGTGCACCACGGCGAGCGCCTGCGGCACGCCCAGGTCGTCGTCCATCGCCTCGGCGAACGCGGGCGGCACCTCGTCGGCGGGCTCGACGGCGCCCCCCGCCTTCTCGACGACGCGCTGCACGAACCCCTCGATGCGCGCGAACGCGGACTCGGCCTCGCGCAGGGCCTCCTCGCTGTACTCGATCATCGAGCGGTAGTGCGGGGTGCCGAGGTAGTAGCGCAGGACGATGGGGCGCCAGTGCTTGACCATCTCGGAGACGAGCACGGAGTTGCCGAGCGACTTCGACATCTTCTCGCCGCTCATGGTGACCCAGGCGTTGTGCACCCAGTACCGGGCGAACTCGTCACCGTAGGCCTGGGCCTGGGCGATCTCGTTCTCGTGGTGCGGGAAGATCAGGTCGAGGCCGCCGCCGTGGATGTCGAAGGCGGAGCCGAGGTACTTGTGCGCCATCGCCGAGCACTCCAGGTGCCAGCCCGGTCGGCCGCGTCCCCACGGCGTCTCCCAGGTCGGCTCACCGGGCTTGGCGGCCTTCCACATCGCGAAGTCGCGCGGGTCCCGCTTGCCCGTCTCCCCGGCCCCGGAGGGCTGCAGGAGGTTCTCCAGTTCCTGGTTGGACAACTGGAGGTAGTCGGGGAAGGAGCGCACGTCGAAGTACACGTTGCCGTCGGCCTCGTAGGCGTGCCCGCGCTCGATGAGCGTGCGCATCATCTCGACCATCTCGGTGATGTGCCCGGTGGCGCGCGGCTCGTAGGTCGGCGGCAGGCAGCCGAGGACGTCGTAGCCCCGGCTGAAGGCGCGCTCGTTCTCGTACCCGATGGCCCACCAAGGGCGGCCCTGGTCGGCGGACTTGGTGATGATCTTGTCGTCGATGTCCGTCACATTGCGGACGAACGTGACGTCGTAGCCGCGGTAGGCGAACCAGCGGCGCATGATGTCGAAGTCGAGGCCCGAGCGGATGTGCCCGATGTGCGGGGCCGCCTGCACGGTGGCGCCACACAGGTAGATCGAGACGCAACCCGGCTTGAGCGGGGAGAAGTCGCGGATCTGCCGGGCGCTGGTGTCGTACAGGCGAATAGTCACGTGTCCAGGGTAGTGGGCCGCGGGGAGTGCCTCGCGCCTGACGCGGATACGGCGCCGACCCGCGATACGGCCGTGACCTGGACACGGCGGTGACCCGTACGCGGCGCCGACTTCAGATACGGCCGACCACCTTCCGCGGCACGACCCTGACCACCACCCGCTCCGCGTCCCGCACCGACTCCGGGTTGAACTCGGCGTACTTCTTGCCGGTGTACTTGAGCGACAGCTCGTCGATGAGGTCCCGGGCGCCCTCGGTCGACACCTCCACGGTCCCCCGGATCTCCGCGTACTCGTACGGCGACCGGGGGTCCTGGACCACGATGCTCACTCTGGGATCGCGGTCCAGGTTCAGCTTCTTGCGCCGGTCCGCCGTCGTGGAGAAGAGGATCGCGTCACCGTCCCGCTTGACCCACACCGGGGAGAGCTGCGGACCGCCGTCGGGCTGGAGTGTCCCGACGACGATGAAGACGGGGCTGTCGAGCAGGTTCTTGAGCCGGTCGGACAGTACGGCGGCGGGCATGGGTACCTCCGGGACCTCGTTCTCCGGTCACTCTCCGGGTACCCTCGCACACGCTCAGCCCTCGCGCACCACGAGCGCCGTGGCGATCGCCATCAGCCCCTCGTCGCGCCCGGGGAAGCCGAGGCCGTCCGTCGTCGCGCCGGACACGGAGACCGGTGCCCCCACCGCTTCGGACAGGATCTTCTGCGCCTCCGCGCGGCGCTTGCCGATCTTCGGCCGGGGACCGACGACCTGCACCGCCACGTTCCCGATCCGGAATCCGGCCGCGCGCACGATACGGGCCGCCTCCGTCAGCAGCGTGACGCCGGACGCGCCCGACCATTCGGGCCGGCCCGTGCCGAAGTGCTGTCCCAGGTCGCCGAGTCCGGCCGCCGAGAAGAGCGCGTTGCACGCGGCGTGGGCGACCACGTCCGCGTCCGAGTGGCCCGCGAGACCCGGCCCCGCGTTCTCCCACTTCAGACCGGCGCACCACAACTCCCGCCCCTCTTCGAAGGCGTGGATGTCGGTGCCGATGCCCACCTGGGGCAACAGAGGTGTCTCAGAAGCCATCGTTGAGCCTCCTGCGCGCCAGCACGGCCTCCGCGAGCACCAGGTCCAGGGGCCGGGTGACCTTGAAGGCCTCCTCGTGGCCGGGCACCACCACGACCCGCAGCCCCAACTGCTCCACCATGCTCGCGTCGTCCGTGACGTCGTTCGTCACCGTCTCGTGGGCCCGGACCAGCGTCGCGCGGTCGAAGCCCTGCGGGGTCTGCACCGCGCGCAGCCGGGCGCGGTCCGGGGTCGCGACCACCGGTTCCGGCGCGCCGGGGGCGCTCGCGGGCTCGACCTCCTTCACGGTGTCGGCGAGCGGCAGCGCGGGGACGACGGCGGGCGCGCCGTCCCGTACCGCGTCGATCACGGCGTCCACCGTGTCCACCGGGACGAGCGGGCGGGCCGCGTCATGGACGAGGACCGTGTCGTACCCGGGCGGCAGCGCGTCGAGGCCGAGCTTCACGGACTCCTGGCGCGTCGCGCCGCCGGGGACGACGACGAAGTCCGTCCGCTCGGGCAGCGCGTGCGCGTCGAGCATCGACTTGACCTCGGTGGCGCCGTCGGGCGGGGCCACGACGATCACCAGGGAGACGGCGTTGGAGGCGGCCATCGCGCGCACGGCGTGGATGAGCATGGGCGTGCCGTTCAGCGCGCGCAGCGCCTTCGGGGCGCCCGGACCGAGGCGTACACCCCGGCCGGCGGCGGGAATCACGGCGGCTGTACTGGCTGCGCCGGGCGAGGGACGTGATTCGTCAGACATCGGATCCTGTCAGGTTTGTGTGCTCGGCAGGTGTGGGTATGGCCAGGATGCCGGGCGCGACGCCCAGACCGGAGACCCTTTCCGTGACTTCTGGTCGAGGCGGCAGCCGCCCGGGGTCCGGCGCCGAGTATCGGGGGTGGTCACCGGCGTACGGCGCTCGGGCCGGCATTCGCTCCTGGGGGGACCTCACCGCAGGACTCATGGGCAGGACCACGCCCGTAGGGATGGGCATGCCCATGGGTATGCACATGCCGCGGCGCCCGGCGACAGCTGTTGCGTCATCGGGCACCACGGCATGTGCATGCGTGCTGGGTGCTGGAATGCACCGGACCGCCCATCGCGCCCTGGTCGGGAAGCGAGGGGGCGGCATGAGCGTCAGGACGCGAGGACCTCGTCGAGCAGGGCCTCGGCCTTGTCCTCGTTCGTGTTCTCCGCGAGGGCGAGTTCGCTCACCAGGATCTGGCGGGCCTTGGCGAGCATCCGCTTCTCACCGGCGGACAGTCCGCGCTCACGCTCACGGCGCCACAGGTCACGTACGACTTCCGCGACCTTGATGACGTCACCGGAGGCGAGCTTCTCCAGGTTTGCCTTGTAGCGGCGCGACCAGTTCGTGGGCTCCTCGGCGTACGGCGCGCGCAACACCTCGAAGACCCGGTCCAACCCGTCCTGGCCGACCACATCACGCACACCGACGAACTCCGCATTGTCCGCAGGCACACGCACTGTCAGGTCGCCCTGGGCGACCTTCAGCACCAAGTAGGTCTTGTCCACGCCTTTGATCTGACGAGTTTCGATGGCTTCGATCAGCGCGGCCCCGTGATGGGGATAGACCACGGTGTCGCCAACCTTGAACGTCATGTGACAGGTACCCCTTCCGTGGCTATCCAGGGTAACACGGAAACTGCGTCTTCTGAATGGCGTTTTCGCAGGTCAGGGCATATCTCGGGGCTTGACAACCGCGACGGGGACGTGCTTCGAGGGGGGAGCGGAAGGAGGTATTCGCAGGTCGGAGCGGCTCTGCGGGCGAAGGGAAACGCGTACGTTACACGCTTCACGAACGCTTGACGAGGGCCCGATCGTCCAGATTTGTCCTCCTCCGGCCGCTCCGCTTCCGCTACTCCGTTCGGTGCCCGGAGCCGGATGCGGTACGAATCCGGAATTGATCAAGCCGTACGGCGATCCGCGCTTGTTGTCCCGTTGATCGATTTTCCCTACCGCCGCGCATTCCTTACCGAAATCCAGGCCCGGACTCGGAACCCGCTTATGTGAATGCGGAACTCCGTCAAGGTCCACTCCGCCAAGTCCACTTCCGGCAAGGTCAATGTGTCCGGCTGGTGAGACCCGCGGGAACTGCGGGAGGTGAGGGGACGCGGCGGCAGGGTGCCGGGAGCGTCGTCGTACGGTCCCCGCGGGGGCGAAGTCGGGGTTAGGGGAGGGTCGGGTGCGGGCGCTCCTGGACGGCTCGGTAACCTATGGCCGCTGACAGACACTTAGGGCGGCTTTATCAGGGGGTCGTCCTGCTCCGCCCACGTTCAAGGAGTTGCCGCCGCCGTGAGCAGCAGCCTTCGACGCGGCGCCCTCGCCGCTGCCGCCATCGCGTTCTCGATCACCGCGCTCACCGCGTGCGGTGCCGGCAACGACGCCCAGACGCTGGGAATCAAGCCGGACCACGCCGCGACCGCCGTTGGTGACATCAAGATCCAGAACGCGATCGTCATCACCCAGCCCGACCAGAAGTCGAGCGGCCCGGCCGTGATCGCCGCGACCGTCTTCAACGACGGGCGCACGCCCCAGACGCTGGACTCGATCGCCGTGGAGGGCGCCGGCACCGCCGACCTCACGCCCGTCAAGGGCGGCAAGGTGACCGTCCCGGCCGGCGGGTCCGTCGTCATCGGCGGCAAGGGCAACACCTCCGCCGCGCTGAGCAATCCGGGTGAGGCCGTCAAGAGCGGCAGCGCTCACAAGGTGACCTTCTCCTTCAGCAAGACCGGTGACGTGAGCCTCGAGGCCTTCGCCGTCCCGGCCGAGAGCTACTTCACCAAGTGGGGCCCGACGGCCATCCCGTCGCCGGCCGCCCCCGAGGCGCCGACCGAGAGCGCCACGGCGTCGCCGGGCGACAGCAAGGCCCCGTCGGCGTCGGCGTCGGCCACCGCCGGGCACTGACACACCCGTACGACAGGGCGGCACCCCTCCTCCGGGAAGGGGTGCCGCCCTGTGTCGTGCGTGACCGTGCCGCGCCGTCGTCGGCTTACGGCTCGAACTTGTAGCCGAGGCCGCGGACCGTCACCAGATAGCGCGGGGCGCTCGGGTCCGGCTCGATCTTGGCGCGCAGCCGCTTGACGTGGACGTCGAGGGTCTTGGTGTCGCCCACGTAGTCGGCGCCCCAGACACGGTCGATGAGCTGCATACGGGTCAGCACGCGGCCCGCGTTGCGCAGCAGCATCTCCAGCAGGTCGAACTCCTTGAGCGGCAGGTCGACCTTGGCACCGGCCACCGTGACCACATGGCGGTCTACGTCCATACGGACCGGACCGGCCTCCAGCGCGGCGGGCGTCACCTCCTCCGGCTCGCCGCGGCGGCGCAGGACGGCCCGGATACGGGCGACCAGCTCCCGGGAGGAGAACGGCTTGGTGACGTAGTCGTCGGCCCCTATCTCCAGCCCGACCACCTTGTCTATCTCGCTGTCCTTGGCGGTCACCATGATCACTGGAACGTTGGAACGGCCCCGGAGCTGACGGCAGACCTCCGTGCCCGGCAGTCCGGGCAGCATCAGGTCGAGCAGGACGAGGTCGGCGCCGTTGCGCTCGAACTCGTCGAGACCGTCGGGCCCGGTGGCCGCGATGGCCACCTCGAAGCCCTCCTTGCGGAGCATGTAGGACAGGGCGTCGGAGAAGGACTCCTCGTCCTCGACGACGAGCACTCGGGTCACTGAAGGACCTCCGGGGAGGGATGCGGTTCGTACGGGGAAGAGACGGTGGTCGTCCCGTCGGGTCGGCCGTCCTCGTCATCGAGTCCGGTCGGATGGCCGGCCGCGCGGTCGCGGGCCACGCCCGCTTCCGGCAGCCGCAGAGTGAAGGTGGAGCCCTGACCCGCGGAACTCCACACGGTGACCTCCCCGCCGTGCGAGGCGGCCACATGCTTGACGATCGCGAGACCGAGGCCCGTACCGCCCGTGGCACGGGAGCGGGCCGGGTCGACGCGGTAGAAGCGCTCGAAGATGCGCTCCTTGTCCTTCTCGGAGATGCCGATGCCCTGATCGGTCACGGCGATCTCGATCAGATCCCCGCCGGACGCGGTCACCCGGCGCGCCGAGATGCCGACGCGGGTGCGCGCGGGCGAGTAGTTGACGGCGTTCTCCACGAGGTTGCCGAGGGCGGCGGCCAGTTGGCCGCGGTTGCCCCACACGTGCAGACCGGCGCCGCCGCTCTTGGGGTCGCGCCCCGGAGGCGTCCAGATGTTCGAGGCCATGGTGATCTGCTTGGTGCCTGCCTGGTGGCGGCACCGGTCGACGGCCTCGGCGACCAGTTCGTCCACGCGGACCGGCTCGGCGTCCTCCAGCGGGTCGTCGTTCTGCACCCGCGAGAGGTCGATCAGCTCCTGGACCAGGTTCGTCAGCCGGGTCGCCTCGATCTGCATACGGCCCGCGAAGCGCTCCACGGCCTCGGGGTCGTCGGAGGCGTCCATGACGGCCTCGGAGAGCAGCGACAGGGCGCCGACCGGGGTCTTCAGCTCATGGCTGACGTTGGCCACGAAGTCACGGCGCACCGCCTCGATGCGCCGGGCCTCGGTGAGGTCCTCGACGAGGAGCAGCACCAGCCGGGAGCCGAGGGGCGCCACCCGCGCGGAGACGGCGAGGGCTTCGCCGCGTCCGGTGCCCCGGCGCGGCAGGTCCAGCTCGACCTGGCGGATCTCGCCGTCACGCCGGGTGTCCCGCGCCATCTGGAGCATCGGCTCTACGGCGATCTTCCCGCCGCGTACGAGACCGAGCGCGTACGCCGCGGAGCTGGCCTTGACCACGGTGTCGGCCTCGTCCAGGACGACGGCCGAGGAGCCCAGTACGGACAGCACCGTGTCCACACCGGGCGGCAGCACGGACTCGGGGTGCGAGGAGGTACGGGTGGGGCGTTTCTGGTCGCGCTCGCTCCAGCGGAACGCCAGCATGGCGATGACACCGGTGAGTACTCCGGCGATCGCTGCCGCTGCGGCGACCGCCGCGTTCACGTCCATGCATCCAGGTTAGGCACCTGCTGTCCCCTGCCCCCAGCCACGGGAGTGCGACCTGGACCACTCGTCGCCCAGAGTTCACCTTGGAGCAAGGAGTGATTCACCGGGGATGCCGGAAACAGTCGCGTACGGGCCGGAACGTGGGAGCGTGGGGTGCGGAGGCCCCGTGGCCACCGTGGTCGCCATGGCGGTGGGCTCCCGGCCCCCGCCCCGAAGCGGACGTGAGAGAGGGACACCTGATGCGGGACGCGTACCACGAGGAACTGGACTCGATCAGTGAGGGCCTGGTCGACATGGCCCGACTCGTCGGGTCGGCGATCGGGCGCGCCACGACGGCCATCCTCGACGCCGACCTGAAGCTGGCGGAAGCGGTGATCGAGGGCGATCAGAAGGTCGACGATCTTCAGCACGAGCTGGAGGCACGCGCCATAACCCTCCTCGCCCGTCAGCAGCCGGTGGCGACGGATCTGCGGATCGTCGTCACGTCCCTGCGGATGAGCGCCGACCTGGAGCGCTCGGGCGACCTGGCCCAGCATGTCGCGAAGCTGGCGCGGCTGCGCTTCCCCGAGCGCGCCGTCCCGCACGACCTGCACGCGACCATCCTGGAGATGGGCCAGCTCGCGCAGCGTCTGATGGCGAAGGCGGCCGAGGTCATCATCACGAAGGACGTCGACCTGGCGCTGCAACTGGAGCAGGACGACGACGAGATGGACCAGCTCCACCGCACGCTCTTCCAGCACCTGATGGACGACCGCTGGAAGCACGGCATCGAGACGGCCGTGGACGTCACCCTGCTGGGCCGCTACTACGAGCGCTACGCGGACCACGCGGTGGCGGTGGCGAAGCGGGTGGTGTACCTGGTGACCGGCGAGCACGCGGACGAGCTCCAGCCGGAGATGCCGCCGGTGACGGGGGCCGAGGGGGCCTGACGGAACGGGGGCGCCCGAGGGGCTTGCCCAAGGCCCTCGGGCGCGCACGAGCCTCCGTGCGCCGTTGATGCGCCGGGTACGGCGGGCGTGCAATGGGTACGGCACCAGTCTCGAAAGCCTCGAGGAGGGCCCCATGGCCGAGACCCCCAGCACGCCCGACCCCACGCAGGAGCGCGACACCCCACAGCCCGCCGATCTCAGGAGCCTGCCGTTGGTGGGCGCGTGCGGCTGCGGCTCGGGCTGCGGCTGCGGCTGCCAGTCCGGCGCGCCGTGCCAGTGCGGCTGACGAGCGGGACCGTCCGATCGTCTTGATCGCCGCCCTGCTCGTCCCGTGAGCAAGGTCTGTTGCTCAGGGAACGGTTCACTGCCCGCGAGCGTCGTCCCTCTCCAGGGCACGCGACCGTGCCCCGGAGAGGGGAGACCGGGTGGGTACGGGCGACTTCGCCAAGTGGACAAGGCGGTTCGAGGACGAGCGTGAGCGCAGGAACGCTCTGGGCGACCCGGACTGGGAGCGGGGTGCGCGGCTGCATCCGGCGGTCTGGGCCAGTATCCAGCGCTTCCAGGTCGGTGAGGACGGTGACGGAGCCAACCTCGTCGCCAAGGCGGACGAGGCGGGCGACGCCGACTACACGCGCGCGGTACGGCTCTTCGTCGCCGAGGAGCAGAACCACGCCCGTCTCCTCGCCCGGCTGCTGGCCTCGGGTGGCGTACGGACGTTGACCGGCCACTGGAGCGACACGGTCTTCGTACGCTTACGGCGCCTCATGGGCCTGCGGCTGGAGCTGCTGGTCCTGATGATCGCGGAGTTCGTGGCCCTGCGCTATTACCGGGCCCTGCGCGACGGCACCGACGACCCCCTCACCTCGGATGTGGCGGGACGGATCCTGTCCGACGAGGAGCGCCATGTCCCGTTCCACTGCGAGCGGTTGCACGCCTCGATGGCGGAGTTACCTCGCGTGATACGCCGCCCGGTGATGGCCCTGTGGCGGCTCCTTCTCCTGGCCGTCACCGTCGTCGTCGCCGCCGACCACGGCCGGGCGCTGCGCCGACTCGGCATCCCACGCCTGCGGTTCGTCTCCGATGTCATGACCTCGTCCGCCGAGGTCGTCTCCGCGGTGCTGGAGCCGCGCCCGGACGCCTGGACGAGCACGGGCTGACAACGGCCGTGCCAGGCCGCCGCGTTGAGCCCGCTGTAGCCGGGGTTCAAGCGGCTGTTCGGGATCGGGGACCCGGACGAGGCGGTCGAGGTGGACACGCGGGTCCGGGGGCCGGTGTATCCGGGCGGTGAGGTGAAGGGCGAGGTCCTCCTCAGAGGCGACACGCGCGACACGCGCATCGAGGGCATCTACCTGCGCTTCACGGTCCGGTACACACACTACAGCGGCGAGCAGCGCGACTACGAGTTCGACAGTTGCGTCGCCAGGCCCTCGGACATCACTCTGCGCAAGGGCGAGCGGCTGTCCTGGGAGACGCCGGTGAGCGAACTCGGCGGACGGGCCCTGGGAGTGGTGCTCTCGGTGAAGAGCAAGCTCCGTCGCACTTGGGGCGACGAGGGCGTGGAAGTCGACAACGACTTGCTGCACATCTCGGCCCTGCCCCTGCACGAGGCCGTCCTGGACGCGTTCACGGAGGAGGGGTACCACTGCGACTCCGCGTACGTCGTCGACGAGTCCATCCCGAACACGGAGCACCACCACCGCCGTTTCCCCGCCGCCCCGAGATGCGTCGGCAACTGGCAGCACCTGAGCCCTACTTCGAGCCGGAGTGGGACGACAGCGCTGTCAGTGCTGCATGGCACTGTGCCGCCATGACGACAACGACAGAGCTCACCCTCTTCGCCGACTACTTCCAGATACACGTCTCCGATGCGGATTCGGACGGTGATCTCAGCGACGCGTGGACGGATCAGGCCGTTACCGATCACCTCGCGGTTGCGCAGGATGCGCTGGGCATTGGCACGGCGGTCAACGTCAACGTATCCGTCACTGTCGTTGTCCTGCCTCAGGAGCCGAGTGATGACAGCTCGGAATTCGATCACGTGGTTGAGGCCAGCCTCGATGTGTCGTTGGGGCGCCTGATGGTCCTGGGCTGTACGGACTACGCCCCCGATGCGGCTACGTTCGAGGTCCCGGCAGGCTGGAATCGTGTCCGCGTGTCCCGGAACAACTTGGCTCGGGCGGCTCAGGCCGACATCGACGCTGACGAGAGCCCCGAAACCACCGAGAGAATCCGCATCCAGGTGTGGCCGGCCCCGGAACTTCCAGCAAAGATCATCAAGCGGTGGTCGTAGCTCGGCGGAGTGTCGATCGTATGGACCACACACCAGCGAGCATGGCGAACCCGTAAGGCACACCGTCCCATGACTGCGGCAACAGGGTTTTGAGCCACCTGGTTCCCACAGCAATCAGCACGAGGACTAGGAGCAGCAAAGGGCGCCGGACAATGTGCCTGACCATCGGGACGTCGGGGTAGCGGGTCATTCTTCTCCTCTCGTCGCCTTCCGGAAGGCGTTGGCCATGCTCGTTGCATGACTCCTCACTTCTTTGTCGTCGTCTTCTACCGCTACGGCATCCAGAAGTTCCAGGAACTCCGGCCATTCGGAATACCCAATGGCCGTGATTCCGCTCAGACGCACACTCGGCGATGAGCTTCTCATTGCTTCAAAATAGGTGCGCACGTACGGTTTCGTCGGATGTTCCGGAGCTCCGATACCCGATCGAATGAGCGCCAGCCCTTTGATCTTGGGAGTACGGGCCATTACCACTTCATCGAGGAGTTCCTCAGGTGTGTAAAATTCTAGATTCGCTTCCATGAGTTGAGTCACATAAGGATCAAGATCCGAGGTCGAATTGCTCGTGATGAGCATGTACGACGTCCGCTCCTTACTGTCACTCAAATAGCTGAGCCCAACCCCCGATGACATCTCCCAAGCAATGTGCAGCGCTTTCTTCCTGAAGCCCTTGTTCTCAGTTTTGCCGACCTCCTGCCACCCCCTCTCCATGGCTACCCTGGATGCAGTCGATGCGGAATCGTATTGCCGCAGAATGAAGCGACGCGAGCGATGCGTGATACTCAACTGACTTTCCATCGGTTGCCCTATTACCTACGTCCGAAGGGAAGAGAATCGTTTATTGAAGCGGTCTCGATTCTGCTACCAGCTCTTTACGAGCCTTCGCTTCGGATACCGTATCAGCGCGTCGACATCGTTTACTTTCTCCTTCACCATTCCTCCAAAAGCGCGACTTCGCGATTTGCGAGCAACTGCACCTGAGGTCGACCTGATCACCTCCGGACTGAGTTCGTGGCACAGCCGGGCGCTGGCGCGCCAAGCGCCTGTCACCCTCCTGGAGGGCTGTCTGCGTACAGGGTCCAGTCCGCTGTCGCTGTGCTCCAGAGCGTCGGCGCCAGAGCGGAGTGGAAACAGGAACCGGAGCCCGGAGAGCACACGGCCCCATCACCCCAACGGCCCGCAGGCGGCCCCAGAGCGCGAAGAAGCCCCCTCCCAGCGGAGAATCCGCAGGCAGGGGGCTAACTCGTGGGCGCTTACTTCTTCTTGCCCTGGTTCTTGACCGCCTCGATCGCGGCTGCTGCCGCGTCCGGGTCGAGGTAGGTGCCGCCGGGGGTGATCGGGCGGAAGTCGGCGTCGAGTTCGTAGGCCAGGGGGATGCCCGTGGGGATGTTCAGGCCCGCGATGTCGGCGTCCGAGATGCGGTCGAGGTGCTTGACCAGGGCGCGCAGGCTGTTCCCGTGCGCGACGACCAGGACCGTGCGGCCGGTCAGGAGGTCGGGGACGATGGCGTCGAACCAGTACGGGAGCATGCGGCCGACGACGTCCTTCAGGCACTCCGTCTGCGGGCGCTCCTCCGGCGGGAGGGTCGCGTAGCGCGGGTCGGAGAACTGGGAGTACGTGTCGTCGCGGTCCAGCTCCGGCGGCGGGGTGTCGTAGGACCGGCGCCACAGCATGAACTGCTCCTCGCCGAACTCGGCGAGCGTCTGCGCCTTGTCCTTGCCCTGGAGGGCGCCGTAGTGGCGCTCGTTCAGGCGCCAGGTGCGGTGGACCGGGATCCAGTGGCGGTCGCAGGTCTCCAGGGCGAGCTGGGCCGTGCGGATCGCGCGCTTCAGGAGGGACGTGTGGAGCACGTCGGGGAGCAGGCCGGCGTCCTTGAGCAGGTCACCACCGCGGACCGCCTCCTTCTCGCCCTTCTCGTTGAGGTTGACGTCCACCCAGCCGGTGAACAGGTTCTTCGCGTTCCACTCGCTCTCGCCGTGGCGGAGGAGGATCAGCTTGTACGGTGCGTCGGCCATGGTCCTGAGCGTAATCGAACCCTCCGGACGCCTGCGCGCCCGCCCGGCGTACGAAACGGCAGGCCCGGAACGGCTGCCCAGCGGCTGGAATACGACGGCTGATACGACGGTTGACGACATCTGTTAATCGAGTGGCTCCGTCCGATCCCTCTTCGTAAGGTGTCGAAGCGATCTGTACCGCTTACACCCTGGGGGATTCCTGATGCCGCTCACCGCCCTGAGACGCGCCGCACGACAGAGCGTCTCCGGGCTCCCCCGTGAGTTCTGGTGGCTGTGGACCAGCACGCTCGTCAACCGTCTCGGCGGCTTCGTCGCCACCTTCATGGCGCTGTATCTGACCCTGGAGCGTGGGTACTCCGCCTCGTACGCCGGTCTCGTCGCGTCGCTGCACGGCCTCGGCGGGGTCGTCTCCTCCCTCGGCGCGGGCGTGATGACCGACCGGCTCGGACGACGGCCCACCCTGCTGATCGCCCAGACGTCCACGGCCCTCTCCGTCGCCCTGCTCGGCTTCATGCACGACCCGGTGGCCATCGCGGCCGTCGCCTTCCTGGTCGGCATGGCGAGCAACGCCTCGCGCCCCGCCGTGCAGGCGATGATGGCCGACATCGTCCGGCCCGAGGACCGGGTCCGCGCGTTCTCCCTCAACTACTGGGCGATCAACCTGGGCTTCGCGGTCTCCTCGATGGGGGCGGGCTTCATCGCCGAGTACAGCTATCTCGCCGGGTTCCTGATCGAGGCGGGGATGACGATGGTCTGCGCGATCGTCGTCTTCGTGAAGCTGCCGGAGTCGCGTCCGGAGCCGACGGCCAAGGAAGCCGCCGAGAGCGTCGGCCTCGGGACCGTTCTGCGCGACGGCCGCTTCATGAGCGTGGTCGGCCTGTCCTTCCTGGTCGCGCTCATCTTCCAGCAGGGGTCGGTGGGCCTGCCGGTGGCGATGGGCAAGGCGGGCTTCACCCCCGCGGACTACGGCATGGCGATCGCCGTCAACGGCGTCCTGATCGTGGCGCTCCAGATCCCGGTCACCCGCTTCATCGAGCACCGCGACCCGCGTCGGCTGCTCGTCATCTCGTCCCTGCTCGCGGGATACGGCTTCGGACTCACCGCGTTCGCGGGCTCGGTCGGCGTCTTCGCGCTGACGGTGTGCGTGTGGACGCTCGCGGAGATCGTCAACGCACCCACCCAGACCGGCCTCGTCGTCCGCCTCTCCCCTGTGCACGGACGCGGTCGCTACCAGGGCATGTACACCCTGTCCTGGGCGGTCGCGGCCCTGACCGCCCCCCTGATGTCCGGCTTCGTCATCGACCGCCTGGGCACGGAGTGGCTGTGGGGCATGTGCGCGGTGATCGGCACGGGCGCGGCCCTCGGGTACGGGGTTCTGATGCGCCGCCTGCCCGTGGAACAGCCGGTGGCGAAGGCGCACGTGGAGGCGGCCGAGCCGGAAGTCCGTACGGCCTGAGGCCTGTGACGGGCCGTCCGCCGCCACCTTCCCCACAACCGCGTCGAGGAACGTCACGTCCACAGTGGCCGGATACCGCTCCCGCTCGACGAGGTAACGCCTGGTGTGCGGCTGAGCCCCGGCCCTCCCGTCGGGGCTCAGGACTCCGGGCGTCCGGTCAGGTGGCTGAACGCCTCCAGATTGCGGGTCGACTCGCCGCGTGAGACGCGCCAGGCGTACTCCTTGCGGATCGCGGACGCGAAGCCCAGTTCCAGGAGGGTGTTGAAGCTTCCGTCCGCCGCTTCCAGGACCGAGCCGAGCAGGCGGTCCACCTCGTTCGCGGTGACGGCGGTGAGCGGGAGCCTGCCGGTCAGGTAGATGTCGCCGAGCGGGTCGACGGCGTAACTCACCCCGTACAGCTTGAGGTTGCGCTCCAGCAGCCAGCGGTGCACCCCGGCCTCGTTCTCGTCGGGGTGCCGGATGACGAACGCGTTGACGGACAGGGAGTGCTTGCCGACCAGGAGCGAGACGGTCGTGGACAGCTTGTGCGTCCCGGGGAGCTTCACGACGTACGAGCCGGTACGCGGGCTCTCCCACTCCAGTTCGGCGTCCTTGAGGGTCTCTTCGATGACCCGCGCCGCCCGCTGTTCCTCAGCCATGCCGGGAGCCTACGCGACCGCTGTCAGCCGTGGTACGCGCGGACCCGGCGCCGATGGGCCTGGATGGCGGCCGTGTAGACATCGGCCGTCGCGCGGGCGGCCGTGTCCCAGCCGAAGGACCGGGCATGCCGGGCCGCGGCCTCGCCCAGCCGGAGGGACAGCCCCGGGTCGTCGGCGAGTTCGCCGAGGACGCGCGCGTAGGCGGCCGGATCGTGCCCCTGGACGAGGAATCCGGTCCGGCCGTCCTGGACGGCGACGGGCAGTCCGCCGACCGCGGCGGCCAGCACCGGGGTACCGGCCGCCTGCGCCTCGATGGCGACCAGTCCGAACGACTCGTTGTGCGACGGCATCACCAGCACCGACGCGGCGCGGAACCAGTCCGCGAGCTGGTCCTGCCCGACGGGCGGATGGAAGCGCACCACGTCGCACAGCCCGAGCCGCGCGGCCAGCTTCTGCAGCCCCTCCGGCCTGGCCAGACCGCGACCGCTGAGCCCGCCCACGACGGGTACGACGATGTGGGGGCGCAGTTCGGGACGCTGGTCGAGGAGCACGGCGACGGCGCGCAGCAGGACGTCGGGGGCCTTGAGGGGCTGTATGCGCCCGGCGAAGAGGGGGATGAAGGCGTCCTGCGGCAGCCCGAGGCGGGCGCGGGCGGCGGCACGGCCGTCGGCGGGCCGGAAGCGCTCCAGGTTGACGCCGGGGTGGACGACGGCGACCTTGCCCGGGTCGGCCGCGTAGTGGCGTACCAACTCCTCGGACTCGTCGGCGGTGTTGGCGATGAGCCGGTCGGCGGCGGACACGATCTGGGTCTCGCCGATGACACGGGCGGCAGGCTCGGGGGTGTCGCCCTCGGCGAGGGAGGCGTTCTTGACCTTGGCCATGGTGTGCATGGCGTGCACCAGGGGGGCGCCCCAGCGCTGGGCGGCGAGCCAGCCGACATGGCCGGAGAGCCAGTAGTGGGAGTGCACGAGGTCGTAATAGCCGGGCCGGTGGCCGGCCCAGGCCTGCATCACGCCGTGGGTGAAGGCGCAGAGCTGCGCGGGCAGGTCCTCCTTGGCGAGGCCCTCGTACGGACCGGCGTCGACATGCCGGACGAGGACGCCGGGGGCGAGGTCGACGCTCGGCGGGAGCGCGGCGGAGGTGGCGCGCGTGAAGATCTCCACCTCTATGTTGATGGCCGCCAGCCGCTGGGCCAGCTCCACGATGTAGACGTTCATGCCGCCCGCGTCGCCCGTGCCGGGCTGGTGGAGCGGTGAGGTGTGCACGGAGAGCATGGCGACGCGGCGGGGGCGGCGGTGCAGCCGCAGCCTGGGGGGAGCCGCCGGAGAGCGACGCCCGAGCCTGCTCACATACTGGCTCACCTGGCGTTCCTCCTTGTTGCGGCCATGCCCGACGGACGGTGCGGACCCTCTCTCCAGGGGTGGGAACACCAGAACGCGGCGCTCCATTTCCCCCACACGTCGCTTTACCGAATCATTACCAAACTTCGCTCAACCGTTCGAGGCGTGGCGGGGTACGGGGGTGCGCTGCGGGAGGGCCAGTGGGGTTATCCACAGGCTGCTCGGCCCCGTCATCCGGCCGCTTACTCTCGTACACATGCCAACCCGCACCTCGCCCCTCCCCCGCTCTCGGCCTCGCTCGGCCGGGGGGACCCCCGTCGTGGGCACGGTGACGCGCGGGACCACCAATCCGAACCGGCTGCGCCGGATGGACCGCTGGATCGCCGCGGTCCACGGCGCCGAACTGCGCCGTACGGCGGACCCGGTCGCCGTCGACCTCGGCTACGGCGCCGCGCCGTGGACCGCCGTGGAACTGCTGTGCCGCCTGCGCGGTGCCGCGCCCCGCGCCCGCGTGGTCGGCGTCGAGATCGAGCCCGCCCGGGTCGCCGCCGCGCAGCCGTACGCCCGTGAGGGCCTGGTGTTCCGGCACGGCGGCTTCGAGGTACCCGTCCCCGGCCGCCCGTCCCTGATCCGCGCCGCGAACGTGCTGCGGCAGTACGAGGAGCGCGAGGTCGCGGCCGTCTGGGAGCGGCTGTGCGCCCGGCTCGCGCCCGCCGATCCGGCGTCCGGCTCCTGTGGCGGACTGCTCGTCGAGGGCACCTGCGACGAGATCGGCCGCCGCCACGTCTGGGTCGCCCTCGGCCCCGAGGGCCCGCGCACGGTCACCTTCGCCACCCGGCTCGGCTCGCTGGACCGCCCGTCCGACCTGGCCGAGCGGCTCCCGAAGGCGCTCATCCACCGCAACGTCCCGGGCGAGCCCGTGCACGCCTTCCTGCGCGACTTCGACCGCGCCTGGGCCGCCGCCGCGCCCTACGCCTCGTACGGCGCGCGCCAGCGCTGGATACGCACGGTCCGCCAACTGACGGCGGACTGGCCGGTGACCGACGGCCCGACGCGCTGGCGCCAGGGCGAAGTCACCGTCTCCTGGGGGGCGTTGGCCCCTCAGGCGTGAGCCCGCCCCACCCCGGGGCGCTCACCGCTCCACCCTCGCGCCCCCCAAGAGGACGTTCCTCCTGCGTCGTTCGTCACATTCGCGGAAGAGCGCCGTACGCGGGCCGGTGCGGGGGAAAGGAGATCGTCGTACTGGGTACGGCAACGGGAGGGACTTTCGCGCGCTCGAGCCCCACCTCTGTCACATTCCGCGCCGACATGGCACGATCCCCCAGGCGACCGCTAGTTACTGACGGTAAATCAGATGTGGGGGCGACATATGGGATCCGGCAAGCGGACCCTGACCACGGCGGCGATCGCCCTGGTCTGCGCGGTCAGTGTGCTCGGCGCGCCAGGCGCGGCACACGCGACTCCGAGCCGGCCGACTCCGGCACCCACTCCGTCCGGCGGCCCGACTGCGGCCCCCGACAAGGACCTTGAGGCGATCCGCCAGAAGCTGAACGACCTCTACCACGACGCCGCGGTCGCCACGGACGCCTACAACGCGGCCGAGGAGAAGGCCGACAAGCAGTCGAAGCAGCTCGTCGAGCTGGCCCAGGAGATCGTCAAGGGCCAGGAGAAGCTGACCCGGCTGAAGGACCGGGCGGGCGCGGCGGCCCGCGCCCAGTACCGCGGCGAGGGCCTGCCTCCCGAGGTGCGGCTCTGGCTGAGCCGCAACCCCCAGGAGTTCCTCGACGGCGCGGGCACCGTCCGCCAGGGCGAGCACGCGACCCAGGGCATGCTCACGGAGCTGACGCGCACCCAGGACGACCTGAAGCAGTACGCGAACGACGCCTCCGAGCACTGGAAGAAGCTCGAGGCCAACCGCAAGGCCAAGGCCGAGGCCAAGAAGAAGATCGAGAAGCAGATCGGGACGGCCCGGAAGGTCGAGTCCCGGCTGAAGAAGCAGGAGCAGCAACGGCTGCGGAAGCTGGAGGAGGAAGCGGCGAAGAAGGCGCAGGCCTCCTGGCTCGGCTCCGGCATACTGCGGGAGATCAACGGCAAGGCGTCCGAGGACGGCCGCAGAGCCGTGGACTTCGCGACCGACCAGATCGGCAAGCCGTACCAGTGGGGCGCCGTGGGCCCGAAGTCGTACGACTGCTCGGGGCTGACGTCGAAGGCGTGGGCGGCGGCCGGTACGGGCATTCCGCGCACCTCGCAGGAGCAGTGGAGACAGCTCCGGCACGTCGGCGTCAAGGACATGCGCCCCGGCGACCTGATCATCTACTTCAAGGACGCCAGCCATGTCGGGATGTACGTCGGCGACGGCACGATCGTCCACGCGCCGCGGCCCGGCCGGACGGTGACGCTCGCGGGAGCGGGCACGATGCCGATCCTCGGGGTCGTACGGCCCGACGCGTGAGCACACGGTGGACACCGCTCCTCGACGGGCCGGGCACCGCCCGTCGAGGGGCCGGACACGCCGTGACGTCCCCCCTGTGACCTGGCGCACGCCACCGCCGCGTCAAACCTCCGCACGGCGTGACATTCCTCATCCCCGGACCGGCCGCGCCCTGTCCAACTGCGGTACGGGATGCGGCATATGACGTCAGCCTGATTCCGCGCGTCACCCCACCGGGCATTCCGTTGCGACCACTGCTCCCGCTATGGTCCCCGTCGGTGGGTCGAGGTCCCTCGCCCCACCGTGCCCTCGGGGGGAGGGAAGGAACCCAGACACGATGCCCGTACCCGTACCGCGGCAGAGGGTGACCCCGGCCGTGGAGAGTGGTCAGGCTCCCGCCGGGCCCCCGCCGGGGACCTCGGCCGCACCCCGGACCAAGGGCGGCCCGGCCGACACGCTCACCCTGCTGGTGATCGAGGACGATCCGGCCGGTTCACCGCTCCTGCCCGAGCTGCTCGACTCGGCGGGCCGGCCCATCCGGCTGCGTACCGCCCGTAACCTCACCGAGGCCGGGCGGCTGCTCACCGACGACGTCCACTGCATCCTGCTGGACCTCGCGCTGCCCGCCCCC
This sequence comes from Streptomyces sp. NPDC104371, assembly GCF_055583785.1. Taxonomy (NCBI): domain Bacteria; kingdom Bacillati; phylum Actinomycetota; class Actinomycetes; order Kitasatosporales; family Streptomycetaceae; genus Streptomyces; species Streptomyces sp. NPDC104371. Next base: position 68,852 of record NZ_JBVJNF010000010.1, on the reverse strand, counting down.
GGACGGGCCGACGAGGAAGGCGACGAGCTGGCCGTGCTGCGGCATGTGCTCGAACTGGCACCCCGCCACGCCGTCCTCGCGCTCACCGCGTCCGGTGACGCCGAGCGCGGCGCCGAGGCGGTCCGCGTGGGCGCCCAGGACTACCTCTTCCGCGAGGAGCTGGACGGACGGCTGCTGAGCCGCGCGATCCGCTACGCGGTCGAGCGGAAGCGCTCCGACACGACCGAGCGGCGGCTGACCGAGTCCCGGCTGCGGGCGCAGGAGAACCGCCGCCTGGAGCGGGGCCTGCTGCCCACCCCGCTGCTGGACGGCTCCTCCCTGCGCTTCGCCGCCCGCTACCGGCCCGGCCGTTCCCGCGCGCTGCTCGGCGGCGACTTCTACGACACCGTCCGCACCCCCGACGGCACGGTGCACGCGATGATCGGCGACGTCTGCGGGCACGGCCCGGACGAGGCCGCGCTCGGCGTGGAGCTGCGCATCGCCTGGCGCGCCCTGACGCTGGCGGGCCTGTGCGGCGACGACCTGCTCGCCACGCTTCAGCAGGTCCTGGAGCACGAGCGCGACAACGACGAGATCTTCGCGACGCTGTGCACGGTGGACATCGCGCCGGACGGACGCAGCGCCGGGCTGTGCCTGGCCGGTCACCCCTCACCGCTGCTCGCCCGTCCCGACCGCGCGGCCGAGCTGCTGCCGTACGACAAGAACGGCCCGGCGCTCGGCCTGCTGCCGCGTGCCCGCTGGCCGCGTACGCAGGTGGAGCTGGGCCAGGTCTGGAGCCTGATGCTCTACACCGACGGTCTGATAGAGGGCCACATCGGCGAGGGCACGGAGCGGCTCGGCCAGGAGGGCATGGTGAACCTGGTCCGCCGCCGACTGGCCGAGGGCCTGAGCGGCAAGGAACTGCTGCGCACCACGGTGAACGAGGTCCGCGACCTCAACGGCGGAGAACTGACGGACGACGTCGCGGTACTGCTGCTCGACCGGGGGCCGTGAGCGAGATCGCGGGGGGGTCTACCGGCCGCCGTTGTACGGCCCGTACGGGCCGTCGCTGCTGCTGCCGCCGCGGCGTCGGCGGCCCCAGCCGCCGCCCGATACCTGGCTGAGGGCCGGGCGGACGTCCACGAAGAAGACGATCGTGGCGATGAGGCCGATGATCTGCAGGAAGAGGATGGGCACCAGGAGGTTCACCGCGACCGTGAGGCCGAGGATGATCAGCCAGAAGCCCTTGTTCTGCTTGTCCGCGGCGCGGTACGCGTCGTCCCGGAACAGCGCCGCCATCACCAGTGCCACCACGGCGAGCACCAGAATGGCGGTGAAGAGCAGCCACATCAGGCCGCCGAATGCCGTCATCAGCACAATGCCCACCACCCGAGTCGAGTCGTTCCTCCGGCCACCGTACCCGTGTCCGGCGGCCGTGTACCCGTAAGAACGGGCCGGAGACTTCCAGAGTGCCCGGCCCGTTCCCCGTCGTGGCTTCTACTGGGCCGGCGGCATGGTCTTCTTCGCCGCGGGCTTGCGGGCCGGGGCCTTCTTCATCGCGGGCTTCCTGGCCTGCTCGGCCTCGGACGCGGCCGGCTTCGGCTCGTCCTTGACCTCGACGGGCTCCGCGGACGGCTCGACGGCGACCGCCAGCTCCTCGATCCCGTCGGCGGCCTCACCGCGCCAGGTCCGTACGGCCTGCTCGCCGTGTTCGGCGACCTTCTCGTAGGTCTCACGGGCCCTGACCGCGTACTCGGCGGCGACGCCCACGCCCCGCAGGGCGAGGTCCTGGGCGCCCTCGCTGAGCTTCTTCAGGTCGGCGTCGAGGTTGCTGCCGAGCTTCTTGATGTCCAGGTCGAGCGAGCTGAGGATCTCGCCGACCTTCGTCTGGATGCTCTCCTGCGTCTCCTTGACCCGGGCGGAGGCCTCCTTGGCACGCGCGGTCGCCTTCTCCTGCACGACCTTGGGGTCGGCGTTGCGGACGGCGTCGATACGGGCCGGGGCCTCGGCGCGCAACTGCTCCATCAGGCCGGGCACCTTCTTGGCCTGCTGGAAGGCCAGGTCGGCGGTGCCGGCGGCGAAGTAGAGCGGGGTCGGGTCGCTGAGGGTCTTGCGCAGGTCGTCGGTGATGGCCATGGGGATGGTCCTCCCGGTTCGGCTTTCGGTTGAGGGTTGAGGGGCGGTCCGCGGGCGCCTTCCCGTCGTCCCGATGATCCTGATCGTCCCGATCATCTCGGTTGCCCCGATCGTCTCGTCATCGTCCCGGTCAACTGACCGTCGGCCGCGGACCGACGTCGCCGCCATCGGCCGTATGGGGGCCGGGGGCCGCGGCGTCCTGGGTGTCGTCGTCCGCGTCCTGAGCCGCCGCGCCTGCCCGCGCGGCTTCGAAGCCGTTCTCCTTGCGGAAGGACTCGTAGATCTGGAGCAGCACCTGCTTCTGCCGCTCGGTGAGCGTGGGGTCGTGGAGGAGAGCGGCGCGTGTCGCCTCTTCCCTCCGCCACTCCTGCGGGTCCCGTTCGGCGTCGAGGATGCCGGCCCGCACGTACAGCGTCTCGGCGGAGATCCGCAGCGCCTTGGCGACCTGCTGGAGCACCTCCGCGCTCGGCTTGCGCAGCCCGCGCTCGATCTGACTCAGATACGGATTGGACACCCCGGCGGCATCGGCGAGCTGCCTGAGCGACAGTTGCGCGTTGCGCCGCTGTTCGCGCAGGTACTCACCAAGACCGCCGACGTTGAGCGATGCCATGCCTCCACCTTGCCTCATCGGCGCTAACTCTTGCAAGCATCTGCTTGCAAGAGTGTGTCGAACCCGTTGACCTGCCGGTCGGCGACTGATCCTGACACCGACCGGCCTGTCCTGTCTCTGCGATGTGTAGGCAGTCCCATTCATCTGTAGGCATACGGGGCTGGGTCCCGGTCATGTGTAGGCAAGTTCTGGAGAGTTCCGGTCTTGTGTAGGTACGGCGGTCACGGCGCTTCTACGGTCGGAGCGGCTGGTCGGCGTCGTACCGGAGGCCCGGGATGGATGCGGATGAGGTGTCGGCGGAGGACATCGAGCTGGAGTACGTCAGCACGGCCGGTGTCCGTGAGCGGGGGCCTTTGGTTGTGGCCGGTGCGGTTCGAGTCCGTACGACCCGAGCGTCGGTTCCCGGCTTTCCGAGGCCAGGGCAACTGGTGCGGCTGGCACGTCCACGGTCAAGGACATCGCCCACCAGGGGCGGCTTCTGACCCTGCTCAACCAGCGCGAGCACGGCGCCCGTCGCGGACTCATCGTCTCCGGGGAGTGGACCACCGGGAAGACCACCGCGCTCAAGCAGCTCGGCCGCCTGCACGAACTCCGTGTCCGGCAGCGCTATCCGGGAAGCGACCCGGTCGTCTACATCACCGCCCCGCCCAAGGGCTCGCCGCGCAAACTCGCGATGGAGTTCGCCCGGTTCCTCGGCCTGCCCGTGATCGGCCCGCGGCACAACACCATCGACGTCACCAGCGCTGTCTGCCAGGTGCTCATCGAAGCGCGCACGGACCTGGTCCTGGTCGACGAGATCCACCTGCTCAATCACGCCACCATCGCCGGGGAAGACCTCTCCGACCACCTGAAGTACTTCACGGAGCACCTGCCCGCGACCTTCGTCTATGCCGGCATCAACGTCGAGCAGTCGGGGCTGTTCACCGGCATCCGCGGCAAGCAGCTCGCCGGCCGCTGCGTCCTTCTTCGCACCGGCCCCTTCCCCCTCAACACCGAGTGGCGGTCTTTGATCGCGTCCATGGAGAACACCCTGCGCCTCCACCAGCACGAGCCGAACACCCTGGTGAAGATGGTGAGATACCTGCACCAGCGCACAGGCGGCATGATCGGAAGCCTTTCCCACCTCGTTCGGGCCGCGGCCATTTCCGCGATCCTCGACCAGAGTGAACGCATCACGCGGGCCACGATCAAGAACATCCGCATCGACCACAGCAGCGAATCCTCCGGCCACGGCCGTCCCTCGTCCCTGCCCCACGCGGGATGAACATGTTCCGCCCGGCTCTGATCCGTCCTCTGCCCATCCCTCTGCCGCCGTTTCCCGGCGAGTGCGAGTCGTCCTACTGGTCCCGACTGGCCCTGGCCAACCATGTCCCTCTGGCCCGGCTGCGGGCACCGTCACGCTGGCTGGAATCGCAGCTGACCAGCGTCAATGTCCTCTGCATCCTCAGCGGTCAGACTCGACAACGCCTGGTCCGCACACTCCCTGACCTTCAGACCGACGGCCGCCCTGCGGATCGGCCCGCCATCCCGGATGACCACGTCCTTCGCTGGGCCTGCCGCCGCTGCGTCGTCGCGCGCACCGGCGCGGCACTGCCCGCCCAGATCTGGGCACCCGTCCACGACAACGTCTGCATCCGCCACAAACTCTGGGTCGGTCAGCACGTCTACGCGCCCGAGGAGCAGCTCGATCTGTCCCGCACCCCCGATGTCGTTCGAGCACAGCAGAAGTACTGGCGCCTTCGCCGACATCACGGCCCGGCCCTGATCGACCTCTGCGAAGAACTCACCACAGGGCTCTGGACAGGCCTCGCCCACCGCCACTACCGGCTCGTCCACCGCGCCGAGACCCTTCACGACCTGGTCCGAGTCAAAGGACCCGAAGTCGAGCCGGACAGGAAGGCACCCTGGCTGACAGCAGCCGGTTTCCCCGAACGCGTCGCGCTGATCCACATGTTCACGTCACCCCACTGGAGGAAACTGGCGATGAGCGACGACTTCTACGTCTCCCTCAGCAGCATCGCCCAGTTCCACCAGCGCTTCCCCACCAAGAGCACGCTTCGGGGCACCAGCCGCGTCTGGCTCACGAAGACCGTCAAGTCATCGGCCGCGGAGATCGAGTATCGGCTCGGCAACCCCGAGGCCGTGGCCACGCTCATCGCCAACCGTGACGCCCCACACCTTCCTCGCCCCACTCAGCTCTGAGCGTCCCTGGTCAACGGCCTACGCTGCCCGGACCCATCTGAGATGGGACAGCTCGGCATCGGTCGAGATCCTAGGACGCTGTTCCTTCTCGAAGGATCTGGTCTCCGTCTCAAGTGGCCTGGTCTGATTCGTCGTTGAACTCAGTTGCTCTGGTTCGTCATCCTGACCGCTGCACTACTCTGTCGAGCCATGAACGCGGACCACTGGTTGGCAGACACCCGGACCTCCTACGACACGGTCGCTGTCAGCTATGCCGACCAACTACGCGAGGCTCTGGCCGGGGCGCCATATCTTCGGGCGGCTCTGGCGCTGTTCGCCGACTTAGTGCACGCCGCTGGCAGTGGCCCAGTGGCGGACGTGGGCTGCGGACCTGGACACGTCACCGCTCACCTGCACAAGCTGGGTGTGGACGCTTTCGGCATCGACCTTTCATCCGGGATGATCGACATGGCTCGACGTGACCACCCCAGCCTGCGGTTCGAGGTGGGCTCGATGACCGACCTCGACCTCGCAGATGCTTCAGTCGTCGGCCTGCTCGCATTTTGGTCGTTGATTCACGTCCCCGACGAAACAGTGCCCACGGTCTTCGGCCACTTCCGGCGCGTGTTGCGTCCCGGCGGACCACTGCTGCTCGGCTTTCACGTCGGCGACGGGTCAAGGCTGAAGACGCAGGGCTACGGCGGCCACCCGATGAACGTCCACGTTCACCGCCGCCAGCCTGACCAAGTGGCGGCCTGGCTACGCGATGCCGGGTTCACCGTCGAGGCCCAAATGCTGATCACCCCCGACGAGAGCGTTCCAGGTGCGGTCCTCTTCGCACGCCGTCAGTCCTAGCCACGCCAGCGGTCCGGTTGCGGCCGACGGCACAGCGAAGTCGGACCACATCAACTGAGATCGGCCTGAGCGCAGGGACGAGCCTGGTCAGGTGGGCGGCTGCCTACGGTTGGGTGGGACGGGCGGAGGGAAGCTCGTCCCACCCAACCGTAGGCACCGCACGTCAGCACCTCGCCCTGCTCACAGTTATCTGGGACAGGACACCGGTCGGCCACGGAGAGGTGGGTTTCGCACGCCGGGCACGTCGCGTGGCCGAATACGTGGGTCAGTGCGTGGGCGACCTCGTGTCGGCCGTCGGCGCGGGCGATGGCGTGGAGACGGCGGCCGATGCCGTCCAGGTTCGCCGGGGCGGCCGGGAGCAGCGGTCTCTTCTCGACATCGCCGTCGCCGTCCGAGAGCGCGTAGTCCTCGCTGGCAGCGCCGCGAAGCCGGCCGAGTAGACGCTGCCCTGATGGCACAGCGCCGACCACAGGTCGCTCCACAGCTCGGGCTTCGGTTCCGGGGCGATCCGGTCCAGCAGGGTGGGTATGTCTTGCGCCGAGCCATAGGCATGGCTCAGTCGCGACCCATCCGTCATGCGGGGATCCGACCAGCCGGAACAGCCCGGCTCGAATCCCGCGTCCCGCATGCCCCCTTCCGCTGCCAGGAGGCCCTTCATGACCACCTCGTTCCGTCCCGACTTCGGGCTCACCGCGCAGGACTACGGTCGCCACCGCGCCGGATTCCCGCCGCAGATCGTCGCCCACCTGTACCGGCACGGCATCGCCTTCCCCGGCAAGGACGTGCTCGACCTCGGGACCGGTACCGGCGCCCTTGGCCGGCTGTTCGCGCGGGCCGGGGCGCGAGTGACCGGGCTGGACCCGGCGCAGCCGCTGCTGGAGCAGGCTCGGGAGCTGGACAGGGAAGCCGGAGTGGAGATCGACTACCGGGTGGGCACGGCGGAGTCGACCGGGCTGCCGGACGCGTCGTACGACGTGGTGAGCGCCGGTCAGTGCTGGCACTGGTTCGACGCGCCGAAGGCCACCGCCGAGGTACGGCGGCTGCTGCGCCCCGGCGGCCGGGCCGTCATCGCCCACTTCGACTGGCTGCCGCTGCCGGGCACCGTGGTCGAGGCGACCGAGGAGTTGATCCTCTCCGTCAACCCGGCCTGGACGATGGGCGGCGGCACCGGCCTGTACCCGCGCTGGCTGACCGACCTGGCGACCGCGGGCTTCACCGGTATCGAGACCTTCTCCTTCGACCTCGCCGTGCCGTACTCGCCCACGGCGTGGCGGGGCCGGATCCGGGCCAGTGCCGGAGTCGGCGCCGCGCTGCCGACGGACGAGGTGGAACGGTTCGACGACGCCCTCGGCCGGGTGCTGAACGACCGCTTCCCCGGCGAGGTTCTCGACGTCCCGCATCGCACCTGGGCGGTGGTGGCCACCCGCGGCGAGGGCTGACGTATGCGACCGGAGGGCGGTGGTTGACCTTCACCTTGGGGGAAGCCGCAGCATCGGTGGGGCCGGGCGACGTGCTCGGTACGAGGGAGGGGCGGGGCATGGGGTTGCTGACCATCGGGGCGTTCGCGAAGGCGTCCCGGCTGTCGCCGAAGGCACTGCGGCTGTACGACGAACTCGGTCTGCTGGCCCCCGCCCGCGTCGACCCGGTCACCGGCTATCGCCGCTACGCACCGGAGCAGTTGGACCAGGCCCGACTGGTCGCCTGGCTCCGGCGGATCGGGATGCCGCTGGCCCGTATCCAGTACGTCTGCACGCTGGAGGCGGGCCCGGCGGCCCGCGAGGTCCGCGCGTACTGGGCCGCGGTCGAGGCCGACACCGCCGCGCGGCGGGACCTGGCCACCTTCCTCATCGACCAACTGACCTGGAAGGACCCTCTCATGACCGCGACCGCCCAACCCCTGGGCATCCGCTACGCCGCACTGTCCGACACCGGGCTCGTCCGGGAGAGCAACCAGGCCACCGCCTACGCGGGCTCCCGACTGCTCGCCGTCGCCGACGGGTTCGGCAGCGCGGGGGCACCCGCGAGCGCCGCCGCCGTCGACGCGCTCAAGCGTCTGGAGACCGAGAGCGTCCCGGCGGGCGATCTTCTCGACGTCCTGGAGGACGCCGTCGAACAGGCCGGGCGGGCCGTGCGGGGCGTCGCCGGGGCCGGAGCGTGGCCGAAGGGCGCCGGTACGACCCTCACGGCGATGCTCTGGACCGGTTCGCGTCTGGCGCTCGTCCACATCGGTGACTCACGCATCTACCTGCTGCGCGACGGGGAGTTGTTCCAGATCACCCATGACCACACCCTGGTGCAGTCGATGATCGACGAGGGGCGTCTCACCCCGGAGGAGGCCGCCTCGCATCCCCAACGGTCCCTGCTCGTACGGGGCTTGGGCGAGGGCGCCGACGGCACCCCCGAACTGCGCCTCCAGGACGCCCTGTCGGGAGACCGGTATCTGCTCTGCTCCGACGGTCTGTCCACCGTCGTGCCGACCGAGGAGATCCGCCGGGTACTCAGCGAGACCGGTGAGCCCGACCGGGCGGTCCGCGAACTGATCGCCCTCGCCAACGAGTCCGGTGGCCCCGACAACGTCAGTTGCGTGGTCGCCGATGTCGTGGAGTTGGCGCAGTGCACGTACAGGAACGTGTAGGCACCTGATCGCGGCTCCACGTCACGAGGAGAGCGTCAGGTCCGTGGTGATCGTCTCCCACAGGGCGTCGAACCACTTCTGGGACTGGTCCACGAACGCCGCGTCGCGTCGGCCGGTGCGGCGTTCGAAGGAGAAGAGAAGGGACTTGGCGCCCAGGGTGTCGTACATCTCCAGCGTCCGGCTCTCCACCTGTTCCTCGCGCTTCGTGAGCATGTAGTACGCCAGCAGCGCCTCCGTTCCGTTGAGGAGGTACAGCTTCACCGGAGGGGTGAACGGAAGCGCGCGGAACGTCACATGGACGTCGATGTCGTGCGAGGAGCGCAGGAGTTGGAGGTTGTGGCGCAGGACATGGCCCTGGGCGTTGCGCTGGTCCAGCCAGCGCTTGTGGACCGGGGCGTCCTCGCCGCCCGCGTCGACCGGGACGGGGAACGCCAGATTGATGTCGCGGGACGGAAGCAGGATGCGGACGTCGATCGACACCGGGCGGATCCTGCCCTCGTGGATCAGCCGTACCGGTTCGCCCAGTGCCAGCGTCAGCGTCTCGGCGGTCAGACAGGCGGCGTCGATACGCACATGCGGCGCGGCGAACGCCGCCGTGAGTCTCGGCGCGAGCCCGACCAGCGGCGACTGCGGCTCGTCCCTCGTCGGCCGGGGTTCGGCGATCCGGGGCGGGCTGCCCTTGCTGACATCGCTGAGCAGCCCGTCCCCCTGGAGGACGCGCAGGGCCTGGCGGACCGCGCCGCGCTCCACCCTGAACTCCTCGGCGAGTTCGGCCTGGGTCGGCAGGCGGTCGCCCGTCCTCAGGTCGCCGGTGCGGATACGGGTCCGCAGGGCGTCGGCGATGTCCTGGGGCGAGAACCTTCCGCTGCCGTTCACTGCACCGTTCTCCTCCTGGGCCACGCCATCGACGCTACAACCAGCCTGTAGCCATGGGGAGTTGTGGAGAGAGGTTGGCGCAGACCGACCACGTCGCGGACCGGCCGATACAACGGGTCCCGCCGCCACGCGTCCGCACGGCACCTTCAACTTGGCGCCATCTTGGGATAGTTCGGTGAAAGGCGGTTATGAGACATGTGGACGCGGAGATAGTTACGGGGAGTTGGTCGCCAACTTCTGCCAGGTCCCGGATGTACCGCCGACGAGGCTCCCTTCCAGAGGGGAGCCGGGAGCCCCGCCGGTTCGCGTCCTGCCGCACCACCACAACTGAATCGCTCGAATCGCTACGGATGAACGGCACCAGTACAGCGGCCACCCACGCGCGCGGAAGGAGTACCCCTCCCACGAGCCGCGAGGCTCAGAACATGTCCGGGCACCACGGTCGCCTGGACGTACGCAGCAGGGCGTCGGCGACCAAGGCGGCGCCCTCTTGCTGTTCCCGCACCCGCCCGAGCGCCGCGAGCCGCACGGCGGACTCGTCGCCCAGCCACAGGGTGCCCAACTCGCCCACGGACAGGGTCAACTGGGCCTCCCGGTCGGTCCGCGTGCACCGCGCGCCGTCCGGTCCGGCCTCCAGGAGATAGCGGCCCCCGGCCAGGCCCGCCTCGTCCACCACGTCCAGTACGAGCGTGCCCGAGGTCGCGTACGTCCGTGCCTCCAGGGCCCGTTGGACGTCCAGGACGCGTACCCACAGCCAGTCGGCGTACGTGGTGAGGCGGGCGGCGCGCGGGTCGGGCAGGAGGTGCGGCAGCAGGTCGTCCGGGGCGCGGTAGCCCGACTTCACCGTGGTGATCCAGTCGATGGAGCACAGGTAGTGCCACAGGGCGCGCTCGGCGGCCGGGCTCGTGGCGATCAGGCCCTTGACGGTCGCCGTGTTCAGGGGCCGCTTGTCGTCGTTCCAGCGGTCGTCGCACACGTAGGCCGCGAGCCCCTCGACCTCACCGGAGGCGGCGCGGTGGACGGCGTAGAAGGGCTCGCTCCAGGGCGCGCGGGCCAGGCGGATCTCGCCCGTGTTCACCCGCCACCAACGGTCGTCGCGATTGATGGCGCCGGGCTGCGTGCTCCGCACGCGTTCGAAGAGTTCGGGGCCGAGCTTGCGCACCTCGGCGGGGTCCACGAGGTCGATCCGGCCGCCGTCGTCCGGGACGGGGCGGTGGCGGTCGAGACCGGTGCGCGGGACGTCGACGGTCCACTCGGCGGTGTGCGTGGCCGGGCCGAAGCCGTAGCGGCCGTAGATCGGGTACTCGGCGGCGATGAGCGTCGCCACGACATCGCCGCGCTCCTTCGCGGCGGCGAGGTCGAGCGCCATCATGCGCGTGAGCAGGCCCCGGCGGCGGTGCGTGGCGGTGACCGTGACGTTGCTGATCGCGTCGGCCGGGACGGGCCTGCCGCCGACCGCGGTCAGCTCCTGCGCGAAGGAGCGGAACGTCGCCACACAGCGGCCGTCGTCGAAGGCGCCGAGGGTGCGGGAGGGGACGAGGTAGCTGCCGCGGTCGGCGAACTCGGCCTCGGTGGAGGCCGAGGAACGCAGGAACCCGGTGTTGAGGGCGCGGGTCCAGTCGGGGATGTCACCCTCGGTGACGGGGCGTACGTCGATGTCGCGCATGCGGCGGCTCATGGGGTCACGCTAGACGCACGCCCACGGACCTGTCGCGGGGGTTTCGCGGCGCCCACCGGCCCGACGAAGCCCCCGGCCCCGCAGGTTCTAGAACACCGCCCGTATCTCCCCCACCTCACGGCCGCCGCCCAGCAGGGGTGCCTTGCCGATCCGTTCCAGTACCGGGCCCTCGACGCCCAGCAGGGGCAGGGCTCGCGCCAGGACCGGGCCGAGTGCGCGGACCGCGCCGTCGTCCACCTTGAAGGCCAGGGCCCGGCCGTCCGGCAGGGCCACCGCCTGGACCGCCTCCGCGCCCATCTTCGACAGGGCGCCGGGGATCTCGCGCATCAGCCAGGTGTCGGGGCGGCGCGTGCCCGCCACGTACTCCGGGTGCGCGCGCATCGCGTCGGCCACGCGGCGCTCCGCCGTGCCCGGCGCGGCGAGGACGAAGGAGCGGAAGGCGCGGGCCAGGCCGACGAGGCTGATCGCCATCAGCGGGGCTCCGCAGCCGTCCGTACCGACCGCCGCCACGGGCTCCCCGGCGGCCTCCTCCACCACGGAGTGGATCAACTGCTGGAGCGGGTGGGCGGGGTCGAGGTAGGAGTCCAGCGGCCAGCCGCGCAGCGCGCACGCCGCCAGCATCGCCGTGTGCTTGCCGGAGCAGTTCATGGTGACCCGCTCGCGTACGGCGCCCGAGGCCAGGTACGCCTCGGCCTCCTCCGGGTCCAGCGGGAGGTCCGGCGGGCACTGGAGCTGCTCCTCGGTGAGGCGGTGCTCCGCGAGCAGCGTGCGCACCAGGTCCCGGTGGAAGGCCTCGCCCGAGTGGCTCGCGGCGGCGATCGCCAGCCGCTCCCCGGTCAGCTCCAGGCCCGCCCGCAGCACACCGGCCGCCTGCATCGGCTTGTTGGACGAGCGCGGGAAGACCGGCGCCGTCGCGTCCCCGAGCGCCATCTCCACGCTGCCGTCGGCGGCCAGCACGACGAGGCTGCCCCGGTGGCGCCCTTCGACGAACCCGGAGCGGACGACCTCGGCGAGCACCGGGGGGACGGCGGACGGAGCGGACGGGGTGGTGATCTGGACAGCGGTGGACATGGGCGGCGGCCTTCGGGTCGACGGGGGACCCGCCCGGCGCCTTCCGGCCCGGTGGGATCCCACCGGACACGGCACCGCGTACGGCCCAGGCGCTCCCGTCCGCCGCGCCACCCGGACTCTTCCGGGCCGCGACCGGCACCGGGGTCTGGGGCCGCCGTGCGCACCGGCGGGCTCCGGGTTCGCCGGAGCCCACCACGTCACATGAGCAGGTCGTCTACTTGTGCTTCTCCTTCACGGTACCTGCGCGCGATTTCGGCACTGCATCCGTCCGCCGTGCGCTGCAACCGCTGCCGCCGCCGGGACGCCTGCTGCTCGTAGGCCACGAGACGGCCGAGGCCCGCGGCCAACTCCTCGTCCGTGCGCGCCAGCAGGTCGGACAGCTCGACCTCGGCGAGCATCTCCGCCGCCAGCCGCCGGTACTCCTCGCCACGCGGTGTGCCGAGCGTCACATGGCGGGCGGAGGAGCGCTGCCGGGCCGGAGCGTCCGCGAGGATCTCCGAGAGCCGCTCCACGACCCCCTCCGAGGCGGCCCGTCCGCCGCGCCGGGCCAGCTCGGCCCGCAGGATGTCGATACGGCCCTGGAGCAGCCGCCGTACGTAGCTGAGGTCGGCCTCGTCCCGCTGGGCGTCCCGGCGCAGCGTGCGCAGCTCGGCCAGGCGCAGCGCGGACAGGTCGTCCTCGGGAGGGTCCGCGGGCAGGCAACTGTCCGTACGCTGCACGGGCGGACGGATCTCGCCCGTACTGCCCACGGTCGGCCGGATCTCCCCCGTACTGCCCGTGCAGGCGGGCGCCACGGCCTCCGGCGGCAGCCCGGTACTCGGTGTGCTCATGTACCTCTCAACCGTCCCCTCGACCGGCGCGGCACCCCACGGATACGCCGCAACACACGCATCGTGCCACCGTGAGTGGCCGTTGTGTGACCGAGTGCCCCCGATCAGCCCCAGATGGGGGCGTTATGGACCAATGAGGACGCGTCCGGAAGAGAACCGGAAGAGAACCGGACGGCAACACGGGGCACAAGGGCATCACCGATGCACAACGAGCCCAAGCGCATCAGGGAGTGGCGCCTTGGAGGGACCGGGGTTGTGTCGGCCCCTTTCGGGCGCCTCGGGGGCGCACGGCATCATGGTCCTCATGCGTGCGGTGGTGCAGAGGGTGGACGGCGCGAGCGTCGTCGTGGACGGCGAGACGGTCGGCGAGATCAGCGGCGAGGGACTGTGCGTCCTCGTCGGGGTCACGCATGAGGACACCAAGGAGAAGGCGGCCCAACTCGCCCGCAAGCTCTGGTCGATCCGGATGCTGCACGACGAGACGTCGTGCTCCGACATCGACGCGCCGCTCCTCGTGATCAGCCAGTTCACGCTCTACGGGGACGCCCGCAAGGGCCGCCGGCCCACCTGGAACGCGGCGGCGCCGGGCGAGGTCGCCGAGCCGCTGGTGGACGAGGTCGTGGCGCAGCTCCGCGCGCTGGGCGCGACGGTCGCGACGGGCCGGTTCGGCGCGCGGATGCGGGTGGGGCTGACGAACGACGGCCCGTTCACGGTGCTGCTGGAGATGTGAACCGCCGCTACGGCTCGACGATCACTTCCTGAGCCGCCGCCGTGGTGTCCGCGAGGAGGCGGGCGTCGACCGGGACGTTCCGCTTGACCAGGGCGAGGGCGACCGGGCCCAGCTCGTGATGGCGTACGGACGTCGTCACGAAGCCGACCTTGCGGCCCTCGGGGCCCTCGTCCGCGAGGCGCAACTCCGCGCCGTGCGGCGGCAGATGGACCTCGCTGCCGTCGAGGTGGAGGAAGACCAGGCGGCGCGGGGGCTTGCCGAGGTTCTGGACGCGGGCGACCGTCTCCTGGCCGCGGTAGCAGCCCTTCTGGAGGTGAACGGCCGTGCCGATCCAGCCCAGTTCGTGCGGGATGGTGCGGTGGTCGGTCTCGAAGCCGAGGCGCGGGCGGTGCTGTTCGACGCGCAGCGCCTCGTAGGCGAGGAGCCCGGCCGCGGGGCCGTGCTGCTCGGCGTACGCCTCCAGGTCCGTACGCGGGAGGAAGAGATCGCGGCCGTACGGCGTCTCGCGGACGAGGACGTCCGCCGGGACCTCGGTGATCGAACCGGCGGGCAGATGCACCACCGCGAACTCGTCCGTGCGGTCGGCGACTTCGACGCGGTAGAAGAACTTCATCGACTCCAGGTACGCGAGCAGCGCGTCCTGGGTGCCGGGCTCGACATGGGCCCAGACCGTCTCGCCGTCGTCGACCAGGTACAGCGCGTGCTCGACGTGGCCGTGCGCGGACAGGACGAGGGCCTCGGTGGCCTGGTGCGGAGGGAGTTCGCTGACGTGCTGGGTGAGCAGGAGATGCAGCCAGCTCAGCCGGTCGGCGCCGCTGACGGTGATGACGCCCCGGTGCGAGAGGTCCACGAACCCGGTGCCCTCGGCGAGGGCACGCTGCTCGCGGAACAGGTCGCCGTAGTGGGCGGCGACGCCTTCGTCCACGCCCTCGGCGGGGACGGCGCCGGGCAGGGACAGCAGGGGACTCTTCATGGATCCAAGCCTACGACGGGGTAGTTGAACTCTTGGGGGAGCAGTCCTGGCACCGGCCGAAGATCGCGAAGTGCTTCATGTCGGTGTCGAAGCCGAAGGTCTCGCGCAGCTTGGCGGTGAACTCGGCGGCCACGGAGAGGTCGGCCTCGATGACGGCCGTGCAGTCACGGCAGACCAGGTGGATGTGGTGGTGCCGGTCCGCGAGGTGGTACGTCGGGGCGCCGTGCCCCAGATGCGCGTGACTGACCAGCCCCAGCTCCTCCAGCAGCTCCAGGGTCCGGTAGACGGTGGAGATGTTCACCCCCGACGCGGTCTTGCGCACCTCGCAGAGGATGTCGTCGGGGGTCGCGTGCTCCAGCGTGTCCACGGCTTCGAGCACGAGTTGCCGCTGGGGGGTCAGCCGGTAGCCGCGCTGCCGCAGATCACTCTTCCAGTCGGTGCTCACCACAGGCCCAGTGTAGGAGGGCGGGGTGCGGTAGGCGTCCCATTGCCCGGCACCGGTTCCGCACCGCGCCTGAAACCGCGGGACGGGTACTGTCGGCACAGCTACCCGGCCCTCGACGCAAGAGGAACCTCCCGTGACCGCTCAGCACCCAGAACCGCGCCCCGAGCCGCTGCTTCCCATGCCTGCGCTCACGCCCGAGGCACTGCGTACCGCGGTCGAGAGGCTGACACCGAGCCGCGTACCCGCGTTCGTACAGGATCTCGTCGAGGCGACGACCAACGCGCAGCAGACTCAGTCGCTCGCGCCGCTGCGCGCCTTCGTCCACACCTGGGGAGTGTTCGTCGCGATCCAGCGGTACCCCTCCCGCGCGGCACGCCTGCGTCGGCTGGAGGAATCGATCAGCGCGGGCGTCGAGGATCCGACGGACGCCATCGCCGAAATCCGGCGGATCCACGCCGAGGCCGAGGCGGAGGCCGGTCTGTGAGCGACTGGAAGTGGGACTACAACCCGAGCGAGGAGCACCTGACCGCAGGGCTCCCGGTCGGCGTGGTCGCTGAGGTGGAACGCATCGCCACCGAACTCGCCGCCCTCGGGCAGGACGCCGAGACGGCGGGCACCCGTCCTGAGGGGAAGCCCGGTGGGCTCCGGAACTTCCCCATCTTCGGCGGACGCGGCTTCATCCAGTTCCTGGCGGTCCCCCGGCACGAGTGCGTCTACGTCTGCAACGTCGTCTGGACCGGGTGAGCGGAGGACTACTTGAAGAAGGCGATGCCGTCGTCCGGGAGGTCGTCCGGGAGGGCCTTGGCCCAGCGTTCGACGTCTTCCGGGGTGACGGCCTTCTTGAGCTGGGCCGACATGTAGGGGCGGAGCGGGACCTCGGGGGTCTGCTTCTCGCCGACCCACATGAGGTCGCCCTTCACATAGCCGTACAGCCGCTTGCCGCCGGTGTACGGGCCCGAGGCGGCCGTGCGGGCGACGGCGTCCGTCACGAGGTCGATCTGCGGCTTCTTGTGCGCCAGCTCGCCGTACCAGACCTCGACGACCCCGTCGTTGCGGACCATCGTGACCTCGACCTTGCGGTCGGCGTCGATCCGCCAGTAGCCGGACTCGCTCTCCAGCGGCCTGACCTTGTTGCCCTCGTTGTCCAGCACCCAGGTGCGGGAGTGGTACTCCAGGAAGTCCCGGCCGTCGTGGGTGAAGGAGACCTCCTGCCCGAAGTTGCACTTCTCGGCGCCGGGGAAGTCGTGCACGCCCGCGCCCGCCCAGTTGCCGAGCAGGAAGGCGAGGGGGACCAGGTCCTTGTGGAGGTCGGACGGGATCTCGATCATGAGCGGAGCTTTCCTGGGTGGATGGTCAGCGCTGGCCCTGGTACAGCTTCTTCATGGTCAGGCCGAAGAAGGCGAGAACGCCGACGCAGACCAGGACCAGCAGGGTTTCGAAGAAGATCTCCACGAGTGCTCCTTGAGCGAGGGTGGGCATACGACAGGGCCGGAGCCCAGCTTACGCGGCCGGGCTCCGGCCCTCGTGGCGAGGTCTCAGTCCAGGAGCTGCCGCTGGAGCGCCACGGTCTGCTGGAACGGGATCTGTTCTGCCCCGCCCTTGCGGGACTGCACGACCAGCGCGATCACGTCACCGGAGGTGAGGTACGCGTGCCGGACCTGCTCGGCGCCGTACGGCTTCGCCTCGACGTACGCGTTCATCAGGATCCCGTCGCTCACGGCCTCGGGGAACGACGCGTCCGTGTCGCTCGCGAGCGCCCCGCGCAGGGGGCGCGTCGGGGTGGCGTAGCCGGAGAAGTGGTTCTCATGCACCTCGCTGACGACCAGGCCGGTCTCGAACTGGAGCAGATAGATCCGGGTCCGGGTGCCGTCCGACATCGTCCAGGCGCGCCCGGCGATGTGCCGGAGGCCGCGGTCGACGAGCATGCTCTTGAGCAGGTCCCGGTCGTCCTCGAGCTCGTACTCCGCGATGTACGTCTCCGGCTTCACCCACCCGTGGTCGGCGAACTTCGGATCCGCCTTGGCGCCCTTCGGCGCGGGCAGGACGAGCTTGCGCAGGTCGGCGTAGTGGACGAGGGCCAGGTTGTCGTCGTCGGACGGGCCCGGACGGCCCGCGGGCAGCGGCGGGTGGACGATCCGCGGGTACTCCCAGCGACCGTCCGAGAGGGTGGAGAGTCCGGGCAGCTCGGCCCGCTCCATCCGCGCGACGCCGTACGCACTCGACGCCCCGGCCACAGCGAAGACCAGCACGGCGGCGGTCCACCGCAGAACGCCCCGGAGACGACGGCGCCTCTGGGGTGTGGGGGGCTCCGGGGTCTCCGCGAGGGGTGCGGGGGCGTCCGGGGCGGCCTCGGAGAGGGCGAGAGGCACGGCCACCTCGGAGGTCTCCGCCGCAGGCGCGACGGCCTCCGGGGTCTCCGCCGCGGGCGCGGCAGTCTCCCGGGCGGCCTCGGCGGGGGCGGGGGCCTCGGGAGTTCCCGGGATCTCCGCCGCAGGCGCGGCAATCTCACGGACAGCCTCAGCGGGGGCGGGAGCCTCGGGGGTTTTCGGGGGCTCTGCCGGAGGTGCGGCGGTCTTCAGGGGCTCCGTCGTGGGTGCGGGGGCTTTCGTAAGGGGCTCGGTGGGGGGCGTTGCGGACTCGGGGGTCTGGTGCTCGCTCATATCGCCTTCCCCGTGTCCTTGATGCGGTCGAGCTGGTTGCCGATGAAGACGGCGACGCGGTTGCTGCCGAGCGGGCGGATACCGGACGCGTCGACGGTGACGAGTACGTCGCCCACGTACGCCGTGCAGACCATGCGGTCCAGCTTCAGTTCGGCCACCTTCGGCCACAGGAAGCACGCCGCTTCCTTGTGTCCGTCGATCGACGGTCCCTTCGGGAAGAACCCGAGGCTCTCGAAGGCCTCGCGCCTGACGTTCGAGTCCTCGCGCGCGCCCTCCATCCGGACCAGTCGGAAGCTGATCGTGAACGCCTGCGGGAGGTCCTCGTAGTCGTCGACCGGTGCGTAGCTCCGCAGCGCCATGCCCTGGATGTGCTTCTTGTCGATCAGCCCCTCCAGCTTCCGCCGGGTCTGCTGCGGCATACCGTGGAGATCCCGCTTCGCCAGGGCGGTCGCCTCGCGCCCGTCGAGCACCGCGTCGTTGCCGAACTCGTCGACGTCCGGCCCCGGCCCGTACCCCCTGGCCCCGTGGCTGTACGGCATGAGCAGCGCGCGCAGCCCCGCGGTGTCCTTGTTCCCCCGCGCGTCGAACTCGCCCTGGTCGCCCTGGTCGTGCTTGGCGGTCGCCGGGAACTTCCACACGGGCTTCCCGGCGTCCCGGTCGGCCCCGTCGACACGTACGACAGTGAACGCGACCCCGCTGACGACCGCGACGGCCAACAGCCCCGCCCCGATCATCCGGCCCATGCGCCGCCGAGAGGTCTTCTTCTCCTGCACAGCCGGGTTCACAGCCGGGCCACCTGCCGCTTAGCGAGGTCCATGATCTTCTTCTTGGGGACCGGCTTCGTGTCGGAGACCCACATCAACATGAGGATGTCCCCGCGCGAGGCCGCCGCCTCGGCCACGTAGCCGACGGACGTACGCGCGTGGTGCACGTACACCATGCCGTCGCTCGTGTCAGGGAGCGGCCAACTGTCGGTGTTCGGCTCCTCGTCCGCCGCGATCTTCTGGTCGTTGATCGCGACATAGGCACCGGGCTTGGCCACCTGGCGGTACTGGAGGAGCCGTATCTCGACCTCGTAGTCACCGCCGGCGTTCCAACTGGTGGTGGCGCCACGCCGGAACTCGTTCTCCAGATCCCAACGGAAGGCCAGATCAGGCCTGCTGGACGTCTCCGCGGAGTCGGCCAAGCTCAGCCAGTGGTCGCTGCTGAGTTGGCCGGTGTCCCTCGCGTCCCTCGGTCGCGGCAGCAGCAGCTTGCGCAGGTCTCCGTCGGTCTTCACGCGCCGGTCCTGCGCCGCCGTCAGGGGCTCCACCGCCCCCTTGGCCTGTGGGACGACGGGCTGTGACAGCGGGGGCAGTTGTGCGGGTGGGCGCCCGGCTTGGACGACGTAGCCGGTGCAGACACCGGCCACGACACCCAGGACGGCAGCCCCCGCGATCAACGCGGTGGTGCGCCCGCGCCGGGGTCTTTCAGGCGTTTCCATGACGTCTCCCTGTGAAACGGGAATCGCGGATTCCGACGTCCGCGCTTCACAGGAGACTCACACCAAGTTCATGAAGTTGTACGGGCGTTGATCACGATTCAGCGGCGCTTGACGCCGGCTATGAACCGGGCCCAGGCGGCGGCCTCGAAGACGAGCGCACCACGCGCGGGGTCCTTGCTGTCCCGGACGGGGACGACGGAGGGGAGGTCGGGGACGAACTCGACGCACTGACCGCCGCCCGAGTTGCCGTAACTGCTCTTACGCCACGTCACCCTCCGGGCTCCCCAGCGCCTCACCCAGCTTCCGCAGGCTCAACCCCCGTTCCGTACGCAGCAACCGCGGCTCCTCCGCGAAGCGCCTGCGCGGCTCCTGACTGCGCCCCGTAATCACCCGTCTCGGCGGCATCGTGCTCCTTCATGGATGAGGCCGTGGCGCGTGTGGAAAGAGCGCCGAGAGGCACAGAAAGTGACCTGGGCCACGGCGGTTGGGTCCCTGCTCAGGGGTCATGCTCGTACTGTCGAGAATACGGAGCGTAGTTCAGCCATCGCTGTGCGCAGGCGTTCGGGGAAAGGAACGGAACGGATGACGGCGGAGTCGACAACGCAGTCGGAGCCCTTGGAGCGTGGGGCGCTCGTCTACGACCCGGCGGTGGACCGGGTGGGCGAGTACCAGGACGCGGCGGGCCCGTACGCGCTGCTGCGCCCGGTCGGCGGGGGCCGGGAGTGGCAGGCCGACCCGGCCGTGCTCCGCCCGGCCACCCCACGGGAGCGGATGCGGGCCGGGGTACGGGCGGCGAACGAGCGCACCTGGGCGGCCGGGGCGAGCGCGCCGGACCCCGCCGATCTGAGCCGCCCGCCGCTGCCGGTCCCCGGCTGCCCGGACTGTACGGAGCTGGCCAAGCGACGGGAGGCCGCGCTGGCCGAGTACGACCGCAGCGCGGAGACGGACGCGAACGTCCTGCTGTGCCGTCACCTTCGGGAGGAGCACCGCGCATGACCCGGCGCGCCCGGCACTAGGCTGCGGGCATGGCTAAGAAGCTCGTGATCAAGGTGACGGCCGGGGCGGACGCCCCGGAACGCTGCTCGCAGGCGTTCACCGTGGCGGCCGTGGCGGTGGCCAGCGGTGTCGATGTCTCGCTGTGGCTGACCGGTGAGTCGTCGTGGTTCGCACTGCCGGGCCGGGCCGCCGAGTTCGAGCTGCCGCACGCGGCTCCGCTGCGCGACCTGATCGACTCGGTCCTGGCGGCGGGCCGGATCACCCTGTGCACGCAGTGCGCGACCCGTCGCGAGATCACGGAGAAGGACGTCATCGAGGGCGTACGGATCGCCGGGTCCCAGGTGTTCGTCCAGGAAGCGCTGGCGGACGACACCCAGGCGCTCGTCTACTGAGGTACTGAGGCCGAAGCGGGGCGCTCGCCCCGCTAGCGGCGCTTCTTGCCGTCCAGTTCGTCCCACCACTCGTCGGACTTCGGGTCCCCGGACGGGTCGTCCCACCAGCGGTCCTCGGGACCACGCCGGTTCGCCACGATCGCGGCCAGCGGCGGGATGACCATCGCGACGACGCACATCGCCACGGCCGCGGGCACCGACCAGAGCCGTACGACACCCCAGGCCAGGACGAACAGCCCGACGCAGGTGCCCATCATGGCGAAGTAGACGTGCCGCCGCCGTGCGTACATACCTCCAGGCTAGGCCGGGGCACGCCGAAGGGCCGCGCCCCGACCGGAATGGCGTCCAACCCCCGGGGGTGCGGCCCTTCGGCGCACACGGACGGTCTGGGACCGCCGTGACGTATCAATCGGTCAGACGGCGATCGCGACCTCCGCGAGCCCGCCCTTCCGCGCCACGACCGTACGGTCCGCGGTGCCGCCCGGCACCAGGGCGCGGACGGTCCACGTGCCCTCGGCCGCGTAGAAGCGGAACTGTCCGGTCGCCGAGGTGGGGACCTCGGCGGTGAACTCGCCCGTCGCGTCCAGCAGGCGCACGTACCCGGAGACGGGCTCGCCGTCGCGGGTCACCTGGCCCTGGATCGTGGTCTCACCGGGCTTGATCGTCGAGGCGTCGGGGCCACCGGCCTTCGCTCCACACATGGTTCTTCCTCCTGGTCGGTCCGGGGTCCGGGGGTCCCGGGGGTTACTTGGCGGCGCCCAGCTCGATCGGCACACCGACGAGCGAGCCGTACTCGGTCCAGGAGCCGTCGTAGTTCTTGACGTTCTCGACGCCGAGCAGCTCGTGCAGCACGAACCAGGTCAGCGCGGAACGCTCACCGATGCGGCAGTAGGCGATGGTGTCCACGGCCAGGTCGATCTTCTCGTCGGTGTAGAGCCTCCTCAGCTCGTCGTCCGACTTGAACGTGCCGTCGTCGTTGGCGTTCTTGGACCACGGGATGTTGCGCGCGCTCGGGACGTGGCCCGGACGCTGCGACTGCTCCTGCGGCAGATGCGCGGGGGCGAGCAGCTTGCCGGAGAACTCGTCGGGCGAGCGGACGTCGACGAGGTTCTGCGTACCGATCGCGGCGATCACCTCGTCGCGGAACGCGCGCAGCGAGGTGTCCTGCGGCTGGGCCTTGTAGTCGGTGGCCGGGCGCACCGGGACCTCGTCGCCGTCGACCAGCTCGCGGGCGTCCAGCTCCCACTTCTTGCGGCCGCCGTCGAGGAGCTTGACGTTCTCGTGGCCGTAGAGCTTGAAGTACCAGTAGGCGTAGGACGCGAACCAGTTGTTGTTGCCGCCGTAGAGGACCACCAGCGTGTCGTTGCCGATGCCCTTGGCCGACAGCAGCTTCTCGAAGCCGGCCTGGTCGATGAAGTCACGGCGGACCGGGTCCTGGAGATCCTGCGTCCAGTCGATCCGGATGGCGTTCCTGATGTGGTTCTTGTCGTACGCGGACGTGTCTTCGTCCACCTCGACGACGGCGATGTCCGAGTCGTCCAGGTGGTCCTGCAGCCAGTCTGCGTCGACCAGGACGTCGCTACGGCTCATGCTCTTTCTCCTCCGGGCGTTGCGGCGGGGACATGCGAGAGAAGGGTGCGGATACGCCGTTCAGCGATGGCGTTCGTGAGGCACGCATGGCACCGGGGCCGGGATCCGAAGGGCCCTGTCTCCAGCATCAGGGCATCGGCATCCGGGCGCCAGATCGGGCCGGGGGCCGCGGGAGTCCGCTCTCCCGCTCGGGAAGCTCAGTAAGGGCGACAGAG
Organism: Streptomyces sp. NPDC104371; assembly: GCF_055583785.1. Lineage (NCBI taxonomy): Bacteria > Bacillati > Actinomycetota > Actinomycetes > Kitasatosporales > Streptomycetaceae > Streptomyces > Streptomyces sp. NPDC104371. The sequence goes on along the minus strand of NZ_JBVJNF010000010.1, from coordinate 46,517 downwards.
CATGGCGGCGACGCGGCACAGATCAACTGCCCGTCGCTTCGTGAGATCCGCCTGTCGTCGCATGCGGCCGATCGTAGGGAGGGAGAGGCGGGCGTGTCACCGGTGTGTCGCGATATGAGACGCGATCGTCCGGAATGCGGGACGAGGGTGGGGTCCGGAGGGCCTCACGAGCGTCCGGAGCCCGCGCCTTCCCCCGCCTTGTCCGCACATGCGGACGGAGTTGTCTCGCTCTGCGGACTTCGGGCCCCGGCCCTTACCCGGCCAGCTTGATGTCCGAGCCCTTGACCGTGATCCGCACGCCGTCCTCGGCCCCCTCGACCTTGTCGAGCCGTATGCCGTAGGGGAGCCCCTCGATCTTCTGCTGGAAGTCCGTGATCCCCCGGATCCGGGACTCGGGGAGCTGGATGCCGCCGAACCGGGGCAGGGCGTCCGCGTGCACCTTCACCTCGCCGTCCCGGACCTCGAGCGAGCTGACCACATAGACCGGCCTCGGCAGCTTGGCGCCGAGCACCGTCGCCTCCACCGCGACCTTGATCTTGCCGTTGCCGCCGTCCGAGAGGCCGACGACCCGGGCGGTGACCCCGGGGGCGACCTGCGTGGCGTCCGACTTGGCCGTCTTCAGCAGCTCGTCGTACGTGACGCGCGCGGTGCCGGTGGCCTCGGTGGCGGTGACCGAGCTGAAGTTCCCGGAGAACTTCACGCCCTTCATCCGGGCGTTCAGATCGTCGATACGGATCTTCTCGCCGCCCCCGGCCCCGCCGCCCTCGTCGGTGGCCGCCGCCTCGTAGCTCTTGATGCCGATCTCGACGTCGTCCAGCTCACCGGCGGCGAGCTGGGTGAGGTAGGGGAAGCCGTTGATGGACACGTCCGGGGTGGTGGACAGGTTCTCCTGGGTCTTGATCTGGTCGGCGACCACGCCCTCCGCGAAGTGGACGGCGACGCGGTCCCCGATCACGAGGAGGCCGCCCAGGATCACTGCCGTGATCAGCAGTATTCGCAGTGCGCGCATGCTCGGAGTCCCCCACCCTCTGCGGTCGTCGGCGACGGCCGCCGATGAACGCACAGCCGTCGAGCGCGACTGTAACGCTCCGGGGAGGAGGATCGGGGGAATCGTGGATCACCTGTGACAGACGACCCACCCGCCGTGGGTGCCCGGGGCCGGGCGGCGCCGACCCCGGGCAACGGCACGTCAGACCAGCGCGCGTCCCAGGACCCAGACCACCGGGGCCGCCGCCGTCAGGGGCAGGGCGACGCCCGCCGTGAAGTGGACGAAGCGGGACGGGTAGTCGTAGGAGGCGACCCGGTGGCCGATCAGGGCGCAGACACCCGCGGCCAGGCCGAGGTAGACCCCGGGCGTGCCGAGGCTCGTCGCCCGGCCCAGCGCGAAGCCCGCGCCACCCGCCGCCGCCAGCGCGACGACCACGGAGAGCACGGTCGGCAGCGGCAGCGCGCGCACAAGGATCGCCGCCGCGACGGAGAGCGCGCCGACGGTGACGGCGGTGTGCGGGGCGGCCAGATGCCCCGTCGCCATGATCGCCAGCGCGGCCGAGACGACGGTCGCCATCAGGCCGTACATCCGGGTGTCCGGGTCGGCGTGCGAGCGCAGTTGCAGGACGAGGGTCAGCAGCAGCCAGACGCCGAGAGTCCCGAGGATCACCGCGGGCCCGTTGTCCCGGCCCACCGCAAGCAGCGCGACGTCCGAGACGACCGCGCCGAGGAACGCCAGCGCGATGCCCTGCCGGGCGGGCCACATGCCGTTCAGCCGGAACCAACCGGCGGCCGTCACGGCCTGAAGGATCACCAGCGGGACGACCAGGGCGTACGACCCGAGGGCCGCGCCCCCGGCGAGCAGCGCCCCGAGCACCGCGGTGAGCGCGGCGGGCTGGATCCCCGGCTCGATGATCGGCGAACGGCCTTCGAGCCGGGCGCGCTGGTTGGCCGGGAGACGGGAGATGTCGACGGCGGGCGCCTCGGGCGTCGTCGTGCCGGTGCCGCCACCGCTGTTCGGCGCGGACGGGTGGGCGAGGCCCTCGGCGCCGGGGGTCGCGTAACCGTGGGACTCGTGCAGCGACGCCTCCGGCGGCAGCGGCTGCGCGCCCGCGCCTCCGTACGCCTGCCCGTCCCACTGCTGCGCGTACGGCTGCTGCGGATACGGCTGTTGTGCGTACGGCTCCTGCTGGTACGGCTGTTGCGGGTGAGGCTGCGGCTGCTGCGGGTACGCGGCGCCCGTGTTCGGGTCGTACCACCCCTGCCCCTGCTGCTGCGGTGGCTGCTGCTGGTACGGGTCGTAGCCCTCGTACGGCTGGTTGCTCATCGCTTCGCTCATCCTCCTGCGAACGGCGGGAGCACCTCGACCGTGCCGCCCTCGGCCAGCCGTACCGTCTCATGCGCGCGGGTCCCCACGGGGTCACCGTCGACGAGGAAGGAGCATCGCCGCAGGACGCGGACGAGTTCGCCGGGGTGTCGCTCGCGGGCCGCACCGAGCGCCTCCGCGAGCGTGATCGCGTCGTACGGCTCCTCGGCGGCCCCGGCGGCCGCCTTCGCGGCGGCCCAGTAACGCACCGTGCCCTTTGCCATCTGCTTCCTCACTCGGTCCGTCATGAACATCGCCAGGCTAGTGCCCCGGCCCCGGCCCGAGGTCACCCGCATGCGAGACCACCCAGGCGCCGATCCGCGCCAGCAGGGCCTCGTCGCTGGCGTGTTCGGCGTGGCCCATGCCGGGCTCCAGCCACAGCTCGGCGTCCGGGGCGGCGTGCGCCAGCATCCGGGGGTGGTCGAGGGGGAAGTAGCCGTCCTGGTCACCGTGGACGATCAGCAGGGGCGTCGGCGCGATCAGCGGGACGGACTCCGTGGGGGAGGGCGGTACGGGGTCCCAGGTGCGGTGGTCGATGCGGGTGCGCAGGCCGTAGCGGCCGACCAGCCGGCCCTCGGGGCGCAGGACGAGCCAGTGCAGACGCCGCATGGGTGCCGTGCCCCGGTAGAACCAGCGGGCGGGCGAGCTGACCGAGACCACCGCGTCCGGGTGCGCGTCCTCGTGGTGCCGCGCCGCGTGCCGCAGCACCACGGAGCCGCCCATCGAGAAGCCGACGGTGGCCACCCGGGAGTGGCCCAGCTCGCGCGCCCACGCCACCGCCGCCGCCAGGTCCTCGACCTCGCGGTCCCCGACGGTCGAGCGTCCGCCCGACGCGCCGTGGCCCCGGAAGGAGAACGTGACCACCGCGCCGTACCGCGCGAGGGCGCTCGCCACCCGGCGGACGTGGGGGCGCTCCAGATCGCCGGTGAAGCCGTGCGCGACGACGATCGCGGGCGCGCCGGGGGCGGCGGCGCCCGGGTCGTAGGCCGCGTCGATCGGCACGCCGTCGACCGTGCGCAGGAACGTTCGCACAGGACCTCGACACCCCGGGTGGGAATTCGAACGAATGGTAGGACGAATGATAGATTGTCCCCTTTGACCTGACCGACCGGTGCTCATGTGGGCTATTCTGCTGGGCAGAGGACTCGGGCAGCGTTGCCCCCGGGTCCTTTTGTGCTTTCGGAAGCATTGCCGTGCCGCAGACGCAGGGACCGAGGAGGAACCAGACGTTATGGGCGAGCGAACCGTGCACGAGCGCAGGACGGCCGAGGCCGGGGGCCCACCCCTGTCCGCGTACGCGGGAGGCGCGCGATGAGTTCCCTGCTGCTGCTGACCAACGCCCTCCAGCCGTCGGCCGAGGTGCTCCCCGCCCTCGGCCTGCTGCTGCACGAGGTACGCGTGGCCCCGGCGGAAGGCCCCGCGCTGGTCGACACCCCGAGCGCCGACGTCATCCTCGTCGACGGGCGGCGCGACCTCCCCCAGGTACGCAGCCTGTGCCGCCTGCTGCGCTCCACCGGGCTCGGCTGCCCCCTCCTCCTCGTCGTCACCGAGGGCGGTCTGGCGGCCGTCACCGCCGACTGGGGCATCGACGACGTGCTGCTGGACACGGCGGGGCCCGCCGAGGTGGAGGCCCGGCTGCGGCTGGCCGTGGGGCGGCAGCAGCTCGCGGGCGACGACTCCCCGATGGAGATCCGCAACGGCGACCTGTCCGTGGACGAGGCGACCTACAGCGCCAAGCTCAAGGGCCGCGTCCTCGACCTCACGTTCAAGGAGTTCGAGCTGCTGAAGTACCTGGCGCAGCACCCCGGCCGGGTCTTCACCCGCGCCCAGCTCCTGCAAGAGGTCTGGGGCTACGACTACTTCGGCGGCACGCGCACGGTCGACGTCCATGTACGGCGGCTGCGGGCCAAGCTCGGGCCCGAGAACGAGTCGCTGATCGGCACCGTACGCAATGTCGGCTACCGCTTCGTGACCCCGGAGAAGCCGGAGGACACGAAGGCCGGGACGGCGCGGGCGGGGCAGCGGAACGCGGGCGGTCCGGCGCGCGTCGCGGCGCCCGAGGCCGCCGCCGAGGCATAGGGACGGGCGCGGCGAAGACACAGGAACAGGCGTACGCCCTGCCCAGTGGCGTTCCATCCGCGTAGACTCCGCGCGTGGCCAAGGTGACTCGGGATGATGTGGCGCGGCTGGCGGGGACGTCCACCGCCGTCGTCAGCTATGTCATCAACAACGGACCCCGGCCGGTCGCCCCGGCCACGCGCGAGCGTGTCCTCGCCGCGATCAAGGAGCTGGGGTACCGGCCCGACCGGGTCGCCCAGGCCATGGCGTCGCGGCGGACGGACCTCATAGGCATGATCGTGCCGGACGCGCGCCAGCCCTTCTTCGGGGAGATGGCGCACGCGGTCGAACAGGCCGCCGCCGAGCGCGGGAAGATGGTGCTGGTCGGCAACTCCGACTACGTCGCCGAGCGCGAGGTCCACTATCTGCGGGCCTTCCTCGGTATGCGCGTCTCGGGCCTGATCCTGGTCAGCCACGCGCTCAGCGACCACGCCGCCGCGGAGATCGACGCCTGGGACGCCCGCGTGGTGCTGCTGCACGAACGCCCCGAGGCGATCGACGACGTCGCGGTGGTCACGGACGACATCGGCGGCGCCCAGCTCGCCGTACGCCACCTCCTGGAGCACGGCTACCCGTATGTCGCCTGCATGGGCGGCACCGAGCAGACCCCGGCGGTCGGCGACCCGGTCTCCGACCATGTCGAGGGCTGGCGGCGCGCCATGCAGGAGGCCGGGATCCCCACGGAGGGCCGCCTCTTCGAGGCGCCGTACAACCGCTACGACGCCTATCGCGTGGCCCTGGACCTGCTGGCGGGCCCGAACCGCCCGCCCGCCGTCTTCTGCTCCACCGACGACCAGGCGATCGGGGTGCTGCGCGCCGCGCGCGAGCTGCGTCTCGAGGTGCCGGACGAGCTGGCGGTCGCCGGGTTCGACGACGTCAAGGAGGCGGCGCTCACGGACCCGCCGCTGACCACCGTCGCCACCGACCGCTCGGCCATGGCCCGCGCCGCCGTCGACCTGGTGCTCGACGACAGCCTCCGGGTGACGGGCTCGCGCCGCGAGCGGCTGCGGCTGTTCCCCTCGCGCCTGGTCGTACGGCAGTCCTGCGGCTGCGCGTGACCCCCGGGGGCCGCCCGGTGCGCGGCCCCGCCCTGAGCAGCTCTTATGTCGGACATACAGGGTTCTGTCGGGCTTCTCAGGGACGACTCACGAAGCTCTCATGATCGCGGGACACTCTCTCTTGCATGACGACCGAGAGCTTCCGCCGCAGTGGCGAGTACGACGACCCCGACGGTGACGGACGGCAGTCCGCGTCCGCGTACCCCCAGCAGAAGCACCCCTCCTCCCCCACGGCCTCGACCCCGTGGCCGACGCCGCCGGCCTACGCGCCGACGCCCGCACCCGCGTCGCACAGGCGCGCCAAGGGGCCGCTCGTCCTCCTCGCCGCCGTGGCGATCGCCGCCGCGGCCGTCGGAGGCGGCACGGCGTACGGCATCCAGGAGCTGACCGGCAAGAACACGGTCTCCTCCAGCTCCACCGACACCAATGTGGTGCCCACAGCCAAGAAGGGCACGGTCGCCGGGGTGGCCGCCGCGGTCAGCCCGAGCATCGTGGAGGTCAGCGCCACCTCCGAGTCCGGCCGGTCGACCGGCTCCGGTGTGATCATCACCAGCGGGGGCGAGGTCATCACCAACAACCACGTCGTCTCCGGCGCCTCCTCGGTCAAGGTGCGGACGAGCGACGGCACGGCGTACACCGCGCGGGTCGTCGGCACCGACAGCGCGAAGGACCTCGCGCTGATCAGGCTGGAGAACGCCACCGGTCTGAAGGCCGCCACGCTCGGCAATTCCTCCGGCATCCAGGTCGGCGACCAGGTCGTGGCGATCGGCTCGCCCGAGGGACTGAGCGGCACGGTCACCAGCGGCATCGTCTCGGCCCTGCACCGCAGCGTCACCGTCTCGACCGACGAGAGCCAGAGCCAGGACCCGGACGGCCAGTGGCCCTTCGAGTTCGACGGCCGCCACTTCAACGGCGACACGGGCTCGTCCACGACGACGTACCAGGCGATCCAGACGGACGCGTCCTTGAACCCGGGCAACTCCGGCGGCGCCCTCATCGACATGAACGGCAACGTCATCGGCATCAACTCGGCGATGTACTCGGACGGTTCGGGCTCGACCTCGACGAGCGCCGGCAGCGTCGGCCTCGGCTTCGCCATCCCGATCAACACCGTCACGTCCGACCTGGCGAAGCTTCGCGGCGGCTCCGAGAGCTGACCACCGGCTCCGGGAGCCGGGCCGCGGAACCTGCCGGACGAGAACGGGCAAGCGAGCAAGTGAGCAAGTGAGAAGGAGTACGACATGATCAGGCGGATAGTCCACGACGTCACCGGTCCCGTCGGCCCCGCCGGCCTCACCCTGGCCCTGGCCGTGGCCCACGACCTCCATGTCCCCGCGCCCCGCCGGCCGCCGGCCTGCGAGCTGCGCACCACCGTGGTGCGGACCCCGGAAGTGGCCGTCCCGCAACTGATGGGCCTGCGCACCGGCCCCCGGCGGACCCACCGCCGCAAGGTGCCGCTGAACCGGCTCACCGCCGTCCTGGGCTGAGCCGTCCGCCGTACGCCGCGCAGCGGTCCCCGTCACAGCACCTGGCCGATCTCTCCGCCTCTGCCCGGAAACGTGCGAGTCTGAATGAGTGCAGCCCCGTCCGATCGCACCTTGAGGAACTCCACAGCCATGAGCCCCGCCGAAGGCGACCGTGAATCCCAGCGCATCCTGATCGTCGACGACGAGCCCGCGGTGCGCGAAGCCCTCCAGCGCAGCCTCGCCTTCGAGGGGTACGACACCGCGGTCGCCGTGGACGGCGCGGACGCCCTGGAGAAGGCGACCGGGTACGGGCCCGATCTGGTCGTCCTGGACATCCAGATGCCGCGGATGGACGGCCTCACCGCCGCCCGCCGGATGCGCGGCGCGGGCACCACCACCCCGATCCTCATGCTCACCGCCCGCGACACGGTGGGCGACCGCGTCACCGGCCTGGACGCGGGGGCCGACGACTACCTGGTCAAGCCGTTCGAACTGGACGAGCTGTTCGCCCGTATCCGGGCCCTGCTGCGGCGCAGCTCGTACGCGGCCACGGCGCTCGGCGCCGCGGAGGACGAGGCGCTGACATTCGCCGACCTCCGGATGGACCTGGCGACACGCGAGGTCACCCGCAGCGAGCGGGCCGTGGAACTGACCCGTACGGAGTTCACGCTCCTGGAGATGTTCATGGCCCATCCGCGCCAGGTGCTCACCCGTGAGCAGATCCTCCAGGCGGTCTGGGGCTTCGACTTCGAGCCGTCGTCGAACTCGCTCGATGTGTATGTGATGTATCTGCGGCGCAAGACAGAGGCGGGCGGCGAGCCGCGCCTCGTGCACACCGTCCGCGGCGTCGGCTATGTACTGCGGCAGGGCGGCGTCGAGTGATCAGACGATTCCGCGCCCTTCCGCTCCGCTCCCGGCTGGCCCTGCTGGTGGCGGCGGCCGTCGCGTTCGGCGTGGCCGCGGTGTCGGTGAGCTGCTGGTTCATCGTGCAGGGGAAGCTGTACCAGCAGGTGGACAGCAATCTGAAGAACACGAGCCAGCCCGTGCGGGCGGGGGGCCTCGCGACCGTGCTGGGCAACTGCACGACCACGCCCGCCGCGCAGGACGACCGCGGCCCCCAGCCCCGTACGTACTACACCCAGGTGGTCACCACGAGCGGTGACTCCTGCGTCTACCCGAACTCGGCGGGCCTCGTCCATGTCACCGGCAGCGACACCGACATCGCGCGGAACCCGGTGCGGGGCGTGCTCCACAACGGCACCGACAGCAAGGGCAACGCGGTACGGGTCCTGACGACACCGCTGGTCAGCGAGGGTCCGGCGGGCCCGCAGCTCTACCAGGACTACGCGCTGCTCGTCGCCTATCCGCTCCAGGACACCACGAAGACCCTGAGCGATCTGGCCCTGCTCCTGCTGATCGTGTCCGGGCTCGGGGTCATGGGCGCCGGGGCCGTGGGCCTCGCCGTGGCCCGCGCCGGGCTGCGACCCGTCGACAAGCTCACGGCGGCCGTCGAGCACATCGCCCGCACCGAGGACCTGACCACCAGGATCCCGGTGGACCAGCACAGCGAGGACGAGATCGCCCGTCTCTCCCGCTCCTTCAACTCCATGACGTCGGCCCTGGCCAGCTCGCGCGACCTCCAGCAGCAGTTGATCGCGGACGCGGGCCACGAGCTGCGGACGCCGCTCACCTCGCTGCGCACCAACATCGAACTGCTCTCCCGCAGCGAGGAGACGGGCCGCCCGCTGCCCACGGAGGACCGCCGGGCGCTGCTCACCTCGGTGACGGCGCAGATGTCGGAGCTGGCGTCCCTGATCGGGGACCTTCAGGAACTCTCGCGGCCGGAGAAGGGCCAGCACACCGGGAAGGCGCAGGTGCTGGCCTGGCAGGACATCGTCGAGACCGCCCTGGGCCGCGCCCGGCTGCGCGGCCCGGAACTGACGATCAACGCCGACCTCAGGCCGTGGTACGTCCGCGCGGAGCCGTCCGCGCTGGAGCGGGCGGTCGTGAACGTCCTGGACAACGCGGTGAAGTTCAGCCCCGACGGCGGCACGGTCGAGGTCTCGCTGACGGACGGCACCCTGACGGTGCGCGATCACGGTCCGGGGATCGCGGCCGAGGAACTCCCCTATGTCTTCGACCGGTTCTGGCGCTCGCCCACGGCGCGCGCGCTGCCGGGCTCGGGGCTCGGCCTGTCGATCGTGGCCCGCACGGTCCAGCAGGCGGGCGGCGAGGTGGCCCTGACCCCGGCGGAGGGCGGGGGGACGGTCGCCACGGTACGGCTGCCGGGGGCGCCGACCCCGCCGCCCGCGGTGGCGCAGGAGGCGCTGCCCTGAAGACCGAAGCGGTCCGTCCCCGGCACCGCCTGTGCGCGGGACGGGGACGGACCGCCGGGTGTCACTGCTGGACGGTGATCCGGTCCGCGGTCGGCACCGCGTAGGGCGCCGAGGCCGACGAGTTGGCCGTCAGATACGCCCCGAACGCCTCCAGGTCGTCGCCGCCGATCAGCATGTCCGTGCCGTTGCCCAGCTCGGTGAAGCCGTCGCCGCCGCCCGCGAGGAAGGAGTTCATCGCGACGCGGTAGGTGGCGGCCGGGTCGATCGCGCTGCCGTTCAGCCTGACCGAGTCCGTGACCACGCGCGCGGCGCCCGACTTCGTCAGGTCCAGCGTGTAGGTCAGGCCCTCGGACACCTGAAGGATCTTCGGCGAGGCCTCGTTCGCGCCGCTGACCTGCTGCTGCAGCGCGGTGATCACCTGGGCGCCGGTCAGGTCGACCAGGTTCACGGTGTTGGCGAACGGCTGGACCGTGTACGCCTCCCCGTACGTCACCACACCGTCACCCTCGCTGCCGCTCGCCGCGTAGGTGAGCGGCGCGCGGATGCCGCCGGGGTTCATCAGGGCGAGGACCGCCTCGGGGTCGAGGGACTTGGCGTACGCGAGCTGCGCGTCCGCGATCAGGTCACCCAACGGGGACTCGGTGCCGTTGGTGTCGATCTCGCCCGCGATGTAGCCGACGGGCCGGGAGGCGACGGGCGCGGCGAGCGTGTTCCACCGGTCGATCAGCCCGGTGATGTCGGAGGCCTTGGCGACGTCCCGGGTGACCACGTGGTTCGCGGACTTCACCGCCGTACGGACGACGTCACCGGTCGCGCGGTCGTAGGTCAGCGTCGTGTCCGTGTACAGGCGGCCGAACGAGGACGCCGAGGTCACCATGCGAGGGTGGCCCGCCGGGTCGGGGATCGTGCACACATACGCCTGGTGGGTGTGGCCGGTGACCAGCGCGTCCACGGCCGGGGTGACGTGCTTGGCGATGTCCGCGATCGGACCGGAGATGCCGTCGCCGGGACCCGGGCTGTCGCAGTCGTAGTTGTAGTCGCCCGACGCGGGCATGCCGCCCTCGTGGATCAGCGCGACGATCGACTGGACGTGCTGCTTCTGCAGCTCCTTGGCGTACTTGTTGATCGTCTCCACCTCGTCGCCGAACTTCAGGCCCTTGACGCCCTCGGCGGAGACGATGTTCGGCGTGCCCTTCAGCGTCACCCCGATGAAGCCGATCTTGACGCCGGACTTCTTCCAGACCCAGTACGGCTTGAGGAGCGGCTTGCCGGTCTTGTCGTCCGTCACGTTCGCGGTCAGATAGGGGAAGTTCGCGCCCTTGAACTTCTGGCTCTTGTCGTAGCAGCCGTCCTCGGGGTGGCAGCCGCCGTTCTGGAGCCGCGCCAGTTCCTTCGCACCCTCGTCGAACTCGTGGTTGCCGACGCTCGTGACGTCCAGGTCCAGCTTGTTGAGCGCGTCGATGGTCGGCTCGTCGTGGAACAGCCCGGACAGCAGCGGCGAGGCGCCGACCATGTCACCGGCTCCGGCCGTGACGGAGTACTTGTGGCCCTGGCGCGCCTGCCGCAGATGCGTGGCGAGGTACTCCACGCCGCCCGCGTCGATGGTCTTGGTGGTGCCGTCGGCCTCGTGCTCGGTGACCCGGCCCGAGGAACCGGTGGGCGGCTCCAGGTTGCCGTGCAGGTCGTTGAACGACAGCAACTGCACGTCCTGGTAGCGACCCGACTGCGGGTTGCCCTGACCCTTGTTCTCCTGCGCGTCGGCCGGCAGCGCCGACACCAGGGCGCCCACGGTGGCAAGGCCCGCGGCGGCACCGAGGATGCGGTGCGTACGTCTGTGCCGGTCTGTCGTCGGTGGCATGTGCTCCCCTGAGGTGTGCGCGCTGTTCCGCCAGGTGTGCGCGGCCGGACCCGCCGTCCGCGACTGTGCTGTCCGGTCTGTCCGGACCTGACCGTCTCGCGTGCGCCGCATGAGGAGCGCGCCGAGACCGTCGCTCGCGCAGCCTAGGGTCAACGCGCGTAGCGGAACAGGGGTCCTGGGTTACAACAAGGCGTCATATGCCTCTCGATTCCCGGGCGGCCCCTTTACTCTCGTACTCATGACCAGCGACGACTCCGCACGCCCGGCATCGCCCCGCTCCATCGACACCGTCGGCGCGCTCTCGCCCGAACAGGCCGAGTCCGTGCTCGCGTTGCTCACCGAGGCCGCCCGGATCGACGGCCAGCCGGCCGTGTCCGAGCAGGGGCGCCTGCAACTGCGCGGCGGTGAGCGGGAGGGCGTCTCCCATCTTCTGCTGACGACCGGCGACACGCTCGTCGGATACGCGCAACTGGAGGACACCGACCCGGTGGAGGCTCCGGCCGCCGAGCTGGTCGTGCACCCCTCGTACCGCGGCCATGGGCACGGCCGGGCCCTCGGCTCCGCGCTCCTCGCCGCCTCCGGCAAGCGGCTGCGGGTGTGGGCGCACGGCGGTCACTCCGCGGCCCGGCATCTGGCCCAGGTGCTCGGCCTGACCCTCTTCCGCGAACTGCGCCAGATGCGCCGCCCGTTGACCGACCTCGACCTGGCCGAGCCGAAGCTGCCCGACGGCGTCACCGTGCGCACCTTCGTGCCCGGCCGGGACGACGCGGCCTGGCTCGCCCTCAACGCGTCCGCGTTCGCCCACCACCCCGAGCAGGGCTCGCTGACCCAGCGCGACCTGGACGCCCGGATGGCCGAGGCGTGGTTCGACCCGCAGGGCTTCTTCCTCGCCGAACGCGAGGGCGAGCACGGCCCGGAACTCATCGGCTTCCACTGGACCAAGGTCCACGCCGAGGAGCGGCTCGGCGAGGTGTACGTCCTCGGCGTCCGCCCCGGCGTCCAGGGCGGCGGCCTCGGCCGCGCCCTCACCACGATCGGCCTGCGGCATCTGGCGGCCCAGGGCCTGCCGACCGTGATGCTGTACGTCGACGCGGACAACAAGGCCGCGCTCACCGTCTACGAACGGCTGGGCTTCACGACCCACGAGACGGACCTGATGTACCGGACGGAGACCTGAGGGGCCCCGCGCGGCGGCGTCAGCGGCGGGCGGCGCGGGCCGCCGACCGGTGCCTGCCCTTCAGGCCGACCGGTGCTTGCCCTTCAGCCGGGGCTGGTGCTTGCGCTCCGGTCGGAGCCGGTGTTTGCGGACCGGCTCCGGCTGGAGGGCCGCGCCCGCCAGGAGGGCGAGCGTCAGCAGGGCCGCCCATCGCTGATGCGCCGCCGCCCAGCTCGCGGCGTCCACCTGGACGAACAGCGCCCCTGACGTGGGGAGCAGCGTCGCCAGCAGCGTGCCTGTCAGCAGCGTCGCCGCCACCGCCACCCCGGGCCGCGGCGCGTCACTGAACCGTACGGCGCACGCGGCACCGGAGAGCGCCAGGACCACCAGCGCCGCGGCCTCCAGGGTGAGATCGCCGGCCGGGGGCCGTATCCGCTCCGGTACGAGCAGCAGGGCCGCCGCCCAACTCGCCGCCGCGAGCGGGGCGACGAGCATCAGCCGCACCCCGCTGCGCACCACCCGCCGGGTCGGCACCACCGCGGTGGTCTGCCGAGCCGGATCGTCCAGCAGAAACGCGAGGCCCAGGGCCAGGCCGACCGCGGCGACCCGCAGGAGGAAGACGGCCAAGGCGGTACCGGCCCCCTCCTGCGTCAGCCGGGTGACCCAGCCGAGTACCGGGCCCAGCCCGGCGGCGGCACCGAGCACGCCCCAGGGCAGCGACCGCCCCACGGGCGGCACGAGAGCCGCGATCCCCGCGCATCTGCCGTCTAGGGCCTGTTGCGAAAGTCCCGCCTGCCTGGCGACGCCCGGCACGGCACCTCGCCGCGTTGTCGGGATCACCCGCGTACATCCAGTACGCGGGCGACCCTCCGCCTTGCGATGCACCGCACCGGACGCCGCCAGGCCCGCCCTCCGGGCGAACGACGCGACTTTCGCAACAGGCCCTAGCACGCCCCCTCCTCCCCCTGGGACTTCTTGTCCTCGGCGGCTGCCTTGCCGGCCGGCACCCCGAGCAGCTCCGCCACCTGGGTCAGCGAGGTCTTCGGGGACGTCAGCTCCGCCCAGTGCGTCTTCATCCGGGCCGTGACGCTGTAGCGCGGACGCTTCAGGAGTTCTCGGACGATCCGGGTCTGTTCGGTGCTCATCAGGACCGGGTCCGTGATGCTCAGCGCGCCGGCGGCGCCGCTGACGCTGTTGTCGATGCGGACATCGCGGAGCGCCTTCATCGGGTCGTCCTGCGCGGCCAGCGCCAGCCACATGACCGTCACCACGCGGGCGTCGCACATCTTGGAGGCCGCTTCCTCGTCCCCCGCCACCAGGACCGACGCGACTCCGACGGCGAACTCGGGGACGCGGTTGCCGCCCCAGCGCGTACCGGCGGTGATCTCGCCCGGGGTCCGCAGCGGCGTGATGGCGGAGTCGTCCGTCAGGTTGACGATGACCGGTATCCGCTGCCGGATCGTCAGCCGTGCTCCTCGGGTGCTCCCGCCCGCGAGGCCCTGGACTCGGTCGACGACCTGCGCCCAGTCGTCCCGCCAGGCGGTCCACTCCGGGAAGGAGCAGTACGTCGACCGGTGGTGCGTCACACAGGACTGGGCCGTGACCGGCGCATGGCTCGCCTTCGTCCGGGCCGCGGTCAGGGCGGCGTCATGGCTCGGGGACTGTCCGGCGACCCCGCCGACCGTGGCCGCGAGGGCCACCGCCGTGCCCGCCTTCACCAGGCGGGTACGTCCTCCGCTCAGCAGGAGCGTGACGCACAGCAGCAGGGCGGTCAGGCCCGCCAGATACAGGACGTGCCAGCCGGCCGGGCGGCCGAGGAGCGCGGAGGGGATCGGGTCGACCCCGTTCTCGGAGACCACGGGGTTCAGCCAGTCCAGCCAGTGCACCGCGTCCGTTTCGGTGACGAGGGAGGCGATCAGGGACGCGATGCCTCCCAGGGCCACGACGACGGCACCGCCGAGCACGCTCGGGATCACCCGCGCGGCCAGCACTCCCAGGATCCCCGCGGCCAGCGTCACCAGCGGCCCCACCGCCAGCTCGGCGACCGAACCGTGGCCGACCGCGCCCGGCTTCAGCGCCGTCCAGGCGAACTCGACCGCGACGATCAGCGCGGTGAGCGCGGCGAGCGGCACCACCGACAGCGCGTGCGCGAGCGTGCGCCGCCAGCGCTCCATGACCAGGATGTCGAAGTGCTGGTCCGTGCCCTGGCGCCGGGAGCGCTGCGCGGTGATGTTCGCGGCGAGGAGGACGACGAGGGCCAGGGCCAGCGTGCCGGGCTGCGTCGCGCGGTCGGCGTTGTGCAGGACCGGGTAGCGGTCCATGGCGTCCGCGGGGAACAGCAACTGCCAGTACGTATAGCCCGCGTAGAGCAGGAAGACGACCAACACCGTGGGCTGCCGCAGGAGTTCGCGGGCCTCGAAGCGGGCCAGCGCGAGGACCGCCGCGGCCGGGCGGCGTCCGGTCCGCAGGGGTTCCGAGACCGTGGGGGCCTGGTCGATGACGGCGCTCATGCGGACATCGCCTCCACCGACTGCGCGTCGAGAGCGAGCAAGTAGCCGTCCTCCAAGGTGGGTTCGAGAAGATCGGCGCCCCGGGGCGGGTCGCCGACGTTGCGGAAGGTGCCCAGGCCCGTCCGCCAGCCCGCGCGGGCCTGCGGGTCGCGTTCCGTGCTGCTCCAGACCCGGCCCGCCGCCCGTGCGGTCAGCTCGGCCGGGGTGCCCTCGAAGCGGACGCGGCCCTGGGCCATGACGATGACGCGCTGGCAGAGCATCGCCACGTCCTCGGTCTGATGCGTGGACAGCAGCACCGTCCGGTGCCGGCCCGCCTCGGCGATCACCTCCCGGAACTGCATGCGCTGTTCGGGGTCGAGGCCCACGGTCGGTTCGTCGAGCAGCAGCAGGCCCGGATCCCCGAGGAGCGCGGCGGCCAGGGCCACACGCTGGCGCATTCCGCCGGAGAGCCGCTTGATGCGCTTGCCGCGCACCTCGGAGAGGTTCACGGCTTCCAGCACGCGCCGCACCTCGCGGTGGCGGGCGGACCGGTCGGCGAACTCCTTGAGGATCGCCACGTAGTCGACGAACGCGAACGCCGTGAAGTCCGGGTGGAAGCCGGGGTTCTGCGGCAGATAGCCCAGGCGGCGGCGCACCTCCTGGCGGCCCGCGCCCGTGCCCGGGTCGTGCCCGAGCACCGTGAAGTCGCCTCGGTCGGGGGGTGTGGCGGTGGCGAGCACCCGCAACAGGGTCGTCTTGCCCGCGCCGTTGGGCCCGAGCAGCCCGGTGACGCCCTCCTGGAGGTGAATCGAGACGTTGTCCAGCGCCGGGCTGCCGCCGTAGCGCACGGTCAGGCCGGAGCCCGAGACGGTGGGATGGGGGGTCATGCGACGCTCCTGTGGGCGAGGTCGGTGGGAAGGGACGGGGCCGAGGCGGTGTCGAACCTGTCGCGCAGGCGGTGCAGCAGGACGGCCGCGGTCACGGCGACCAGGGCCGCCACGCCCTGGCCCACGCCCGTGAACGGCGGGAGCGTCTTGTGGCCGGTCGCCGCGGCCACGGCCAGCAGGGCGATCCACGCACCGCTGACCAGGGCGGGGGCGGTGACCTGACCCAGCCGTGCGGTCAGCGCGAGCCCGGTCGCGGTCAGCGCGAGGGCGGGCAGCAGCCAGGCCAGCGCGCGCAGCCCGTACCCGGGGAGGGCCAGGCTCGCCAGGCCGTTGAGCCCGAGACTGGCGACCAGCACCGCGACCGTGCGGATCATCAGCAGGCGGAAGCCGTGCAGCGGGGCGACGAGCGCCATCTCGTAGGTCGGGTCGAGCGCCGGACCGTAGGACAGCGCGACGCCCGCCAGGGGAAGCAGCGGGGCCAGGGCGAGGAAGAGGGAGGGCGAGTGCACCGTGTACACGCTGACCACGGTCATGAGCAGCACCAGCAGGACCGCGCCCAGCCAGGAGGCGCGCAGCACCGGTGTGGCGGCCAGCAGGCGCGCCGTGTGGTCGGCGACGCCGCACCGCATCAGCAGGGCCTCGAAGACCCCCGGCCGGGGAGCGTCCAGCTCGGCGTCCAGCCGCTCCCAGCCGAGGTCCAGGGCGCGCGGCTCGGTGGCCTCCGCGAGGGCCAGCCGACAGGGCGCGCACGCCAGCAGATGCGTGTCGACGGACCACAGGCGGGGCGCCTCCAGCTCGCCGCGCGCGTAGGCGCGCAGGTCGTCGGTGTCCGCGTGCCATCCCATGGCGTCGCGCTCGGTGTCTCTCATGCCAGCTCCTCCCGCAGTCGCCTTCGCGCACGCTGCGCCCGTGTCTTGACCGTGCCGGGAGGGATGCCGAGAACCACGGCCGCCTCCTTGGTCGTCAGTCCGTCGACCACCGTCGCCTGGAGGACCGCGCGCAGCTCCGGCGAGAGCCTTATCAGCGCCCCCGCCAGGTCGCCGTGCTGCACCCCCGCCAGGACGCGTTCTTCCGCGGAGTCCTCATGGCGGTGCCGCAGCCGCGCCAGCGCCTGGCGCAGCCGGCCCCGCGCGCCGTCGCCGCGCAGCGCGTCCACCAGCCGCCGGGCGCCCACGCGCCAGAGCCAGCCGGCCACGTCGCCGTCCTCGCGGTAGCGCGCACTGCCGCGCCAGACCGCGAGGAACGTCTCCTGCACGACGTCGTCCACGAGCCCCGGGTCGGCGCATCTGCCGCGCAGGCGTGCCGTGAGCCACGGCGCATACCGCCGGTACAGCTCCTCGAAGGCGCGACGGTCCCCGTCTGCCGCGGCACGCAGCAGCTCCCCGTCACTTCTCGTTTCCCTCACGCCCCTTCATCGGACGAGCCCCCGCGATCGGTTCACGTCCTCGGGAAGAATTTTCGGTCCGCCGGAAGAATTTCCACGCGCCGCGCGCCCACAGGGCTCCGTACCGCCGCGCCCGCGGGGCTCCGTACCGCCGCTCCGCCTCCCTCACGACCCGTCCGCGGACGGCGACGGTCGATCACGGACGTCCGCGAGCCTCCCCCCGCTATCCCGCACGTCATGTGGCCGTAACCATTGATTCAGACGGGCTTGCGACGCTCGGCCAATGAATGCCGCCCCAGAGCCCCTGCCGCCCCCGCGATCCGGGGCCGGTGCGGAGCGCGGGCGCCGCCTCGCCGCGCCGCCGCCTTCGCGCTCCGACGCGCCCGTCACCCGTTCGGCGCGGAAGAATGGGTTCATGAGCCAGCAGAATGCCGAGGCAGCACAGCGGGCACAGGACCAGCGGGCACAGGACGAGCCGCCGGCGCAGGAGCGGTCGGCCCCCACCGAGGCAGAGTCCTCGGGTCGCGCGGGCGCGCGGACCCGGCAGCCCTCCGTGGGCTCCCTCACCGCGCGCCGCCCCCACGCCGTGGCCGGGGCGGTCTCCGACCTGGAGCCGGACCTCGACGCCGACCTGGACGTGTACGAGGAGCCCGAGGGCGCCCACCTCCCGCCGGGCCGCTTCCTCGACCGGGAGCGGAGCTGGCTCCAGTTCAACGAGCGGGTGCTGGAGCTGGCCGAGGACCCGCACACCCCGCTGCTCGAACGCGCGAAGTTCCTGGCGATCTTCGCGAGCAACCTGGACGAGTTCTTCATGGTCCGGGTCGCGGGCCTCAAGCGCCGTATCGCCACCGGAGTCGCCACCCACTCCGCCTCCGGCCTCCAGCCGCGCGAGGTGCTGGAGATGATATGGGCCCGGTCCCGCGAGCTCATGGCCCGGCACGCGGCCTGCTTCCACGAGGACGTCGCCCCGGCGCTCGCGGACGAGGGCATACAGCTCGTGCGCTGGAGCGAGCTGACCGAGAAGGAGCAGGCGCGCCTGTTCACGCTCTTCCGGCACCAGATCTTCCCGGTGCTGACCCCGCTGGCCGTGGACCCCGCGCACCCCTTCCCGTACATCTCGGGGCTGTCCCTGAACCTCGCGGTCGTCGTGCGCAACCCGGTCTCCGGCCACCGTCACTTCGCGCGCGTCAAGGTCCCGCCGCTGCTCTCCCGCTTCCTGGAGGCCTCCCCGCAGCGCTACGTCCCCATCGAGGACGTCATCGCCGCGCATCTGGAGGAGCTGTTCCCGGGCATGGAGGTCCTGGAGCACCACACCTTCCGGATCACCCGCAACGAGGACCTGGAGGTCGAGGAGGACGACGCCGAGAACCTGCTCCAGGCCCTGGAGAAGGAGCTGATGCGACGCCGCTTCGGGCCGCCGGTGCGGCTGGAGGTGGAGGAGTCGATCGACCGTTACGTCCTCGATCTCCTGGTGCGCGAGCTGAAGATCTCCGAGGCCGAGGTGTACCCGCTGCCCGGTCCCCTGGACCTCACGGGCCTGTTCGGCATCGCCAACCTCGACCGCCCCGAGCTGAAGTACCAGAAGTTCGTCGCGGGCACCCACCGCGACCTCGCCGAGGTCGAGTCGGCCTCGGCGCCCGACATCTTCGCGGCGCTGCGCGAGCGGGACGTGCTGCTGCACCATCCGTACGACTCCTTCTCCACCTCCGTCCAGGCGTTCCTGGAGCAGGCCGCCGGGGACCCGGACGTCCTCGCCATCAAGCAGACCCTGTACCGGACCTCGGACACCTCGCCGATCGTCGACGCGCTCATAGACGCGGCGGAGTCGGGCAAGCAGGTCCTGGTCCTGGTCGAGATCAAGGCCCGCTTCGACGAGCAGGCCAACATCAGTTGGGCCCGCAAGCTGGAGGAGGCGGGCTGCCATGTCGTGTACGGCCTCGTGGGCCTGAAGACCCACTGCAAGCTGTCGCTCGTCGTACGGCAGGAGGGCGACACGCTGCGCCGCTACAGCCATGTGGGCACGGGCAACTACCACCCCAAGACCGCACGTCTGTACGAGGACCTGGGGCTGCTGACCGCCGATCCGCAGGTCGGCGCGGATCTGTCCGACCTCTTCAACCGGCTCTCGGGCTACTCGCGCCGCGAGACCTACCGCCGCCTGCTCGTCGCACCGAGGTCCCTGCGCGACGGGCTGATCTCCCGGATCGACAAGGAGATCCAGCACCACAACGCCGGACGGCCCGCGTACGTCCGGATCAAGGTCAACTCGATGGTGGACGAGGCGGTCGTCGACGCGCTCTACCGGGCGTCCACGGCCGGTGTCCCCGTCGACGTCTGGGTGCGCGGCATCTGCGCGCTGCGGCCCGGCGTCCCCGGCCTGTCCGAGAACATCCGCGTACGGTCCGTCCTCGGCCGCTTCCTCGAGCACTCCCGCGTCTTCGTCTTCGCGGGCGGCGGCGAACCCGAAGTATGGATCGGCAGCGCCGACATGATGCACCGCAACCTCGACCGCCGTATCGAGGCACTCGTCAGGGTCACCGACCCGGCGCACCGGGCGACCCTCAACCGGCTCCTGGAGACCGGTATGTCCGACACCACCTCCTCCTGGCACCTGGGGGCGGACGGCGAGTGGACCCGGCACGCGACCGACGCGGACGGCCAGCCCCTGCGCAACATCCAGGAGATGCTCATTGACGCCCGGAGGCGCCGGCGTGGCACAGCAGCACCTTGACCCATCCACCACCGGCCGCGCGGCCCCGACCCTGCCCGGGGAGGATCTGCTGCCCGGGGAGGCTCTCGCCGACTATCTGAGAGCCCAGGCCACGGGGTTCCTCCGCGCGCTGCGCCACCACCAGGACAGAGGGGAGGCCGGGAGCACGGAGGACCTCGGGGACGCGGCGCTCGCGCTGCGCCGCTCGGCCCGCCGCATCAGCGGCACCCTCCATACGTTCCGCCCGCTGCTCGACGCCGACTGGTCCGAGCGGATGCGCGCCGAACTGGCCTGGCTGTCGGGCACGCTGGCCCGCGAGCACGCCTACGCGGCCCGGCTCGAACGGCTGCTCACCGCCCTGCACCGGCTGTCCGGCTCCACGGCGCTGCCCGCGCAGCCGGGGAGCACGGGCCGGACCTCCGGCGCCCCGGAGCGCGGCGCCCTGACCGTCGGCGCGGCGAAGGCGGGCGCCCTGCTGGACCGCCAGCTCACCCTGGCCCGCACCCGCGCGCACTCGGCGGCCCTCCAGGCCCTCGGATCCAGCCGCTTCCACGCGGTGGCCGACAGCGTCGCCGTCCTCGCCAGCGAGGTCCCGCTCACGTCCGCCGCGGCCGGCGCCGATCTGTGCCGACCCGTCGCGGCGGCGCAGGAGCGGCTGTACGAGGCGGTGACCGCGCTGCCGCTGATCACCTCGGGCCAGCCGTACACCGCCGCGGCCCTGGTCGGCAGCCTGTCCCCGGACCCGGCCCCGCATCCGCAGGACGGCCCCTGGCATCAGGCCCGGCTGCTGCTGCGGCTGTACCGCTACGCCCAGGAGGTCCAGGGCGAGGACACGCCCGTCGACGTACGACTGCCCGCCGCAGGCCAGGCCCTGGACCGGCACCGCGACGCCGCGGAGGCGGCCGCCGCGGCGGCCGGGGCGGCGCGTACCCCGCGCATCGCCCCGGCCACGGCGTACGCCCTCGGCGTGCTGCACGCCGACCAGCGTCATGAAGTGGAGGCCGCCCGTTTCGCCTTCCAGCAGTCGTGGCAGAGGCAGACGGTGGGGACCGCGTAGGCACCTGTACGGCGGCGCGGCGCGCCGCGGTCACGAGGAAGGAGCCGTGAGCACCCGATGACCGACGACATCATCCGCGCGGCGGGCTGTGTCCTGTGGCGCCGCTCCCCCGTCGACGGCGAGGTGGAGATCTGTCTGGTCCACCGGCCGAAGTACGACGACTGGTCGCATCCGAAGGGCAAGCTCAAGTCGGGCGAGGACCCGCTCACGGGCGCGCTGCGGGAGGTGGCGGAGGAGACGGGGTACGCCGCGCTGCCCGGCATCGTCCTGCCCACCGTCCATTACGTGGCGAACGGCCGCCCCAAGCAGGTCCGCTACTGGGCGGCCGAGGCGGGCGACGGCTCCTTCACGCCCAGCCGTGAGGTGGACCGGATCCTGTGGCTTCCGCCGGCCGCGACCCGGATCCGGCTCACCCGGCCGCGTGACCGCGAGCTCGTGGACATCGTTCTCCAGGCGTTGAACCCGATATAGGCCACGGCCGTGCCCCGCGCACCGCGGTGGCCTCCCGTGCCACCCCGGCGTACTCGGCCGCGGACGTAAGCGTTCCGTGACCTCACCACACCGTCCGCAGGGGTTCACCCTCCGTTCACTCACGTCCATAGGCGCCTTCACCTGATCTGCCTAATTTCGGCCTTACCAGAGGAAGCGGGCGCGGCCTCGTCGAGGACGCGGACGCCCCTCCCCCACTTCGCACGCCGCCGAACAGGATGGCGGCTCCTGGAAGGAACACCCGAAAGTGAAGCTTCAGCGCATGAACCGGCGGGCCCTCACCCTCGGTGCTCTCGCCGTCTCCGGCGCCCTGGCCCTCACGGCGTGCGGCTCCGACGACACGGGCGACAAGAGCAGCCCCTCGGCCTCCTCGGCGGCGAAGGCCGGCTCGATCAAGTGTGACGACGCCAAGGGCCAGCTCCTCGCCGACGGCTCCTCGGCGCAGAAGAACGCGATCGACGCCTGGGTCGCGCAGTTCTCCCAGGCCTGCTCCGGTGTGCAGATCAACTACAAGGGCCAGGGCTCCGGCGCGGGCGTCACCGCGTTCACCCAGGGCCAGGTCGCCTTCGCCGGTTCGGACTCGGCGCTGAAGCCCGAGGAGATCGAGGCCTCCAAGCAGGTCTGCAAGGGCGGCCAGGCCGTCGACCTGCCGATGGTCGGCGGCCCGATCGCGGTCGGCTACAACCTGCCGGGCGTCGACAACCTGGTGCTGGACGCCGAGACCCTGGCCAAGATCTTCGACGGCCAGATCAAGAAGTGGGACGACGCGGCGATCAAGAAGCTGAACCCCGACGCCAAGCTGCCCTCCACCAAGATCCAGGCCTTCCACCGCTCGGACGAGTCCGGCACCACGGACAACTTCACCAAGTACCTGAAGGCCGCCGCCCCGTCCGTCTGGGGCAAGTACGCCGGCGGCAAGGCCTGGGAGGCCAAGGACGGCCAGTCCGCTCCGCAGTCCTCGGGTGTGGCCGCGCAGGTCAAGCAGACCGCGGGCGCCATCGGCTACTTCGAGCTGTCGTACGCCAAGGACATGTCCACGGTCTCCATCGCCACGGGCGCCTCCGCCCCGGTCAAGGCCACCGTCGACAACGCCACCAAGGCCATCGCGGACGCCAAGGTCGTCGGCACCGGCAAGGACCTCGCGCTGGAGCTGAACTACGGCACCAAGGCCGACGGCGCCTACCCGATCGTCCTGGTCACCTACGAGATCGCCTGCGACAAGGGCAACAAGGCGGACACCCTGCCCGCCACCAAGGCCTTCCTGCGCTACCTCGCCAGCACGGACGGCCAGTCGGTGCTGACCCAGAACGACTACGCCCCGATCCCCGACGCCATCATCACCAAGGTCCGCAGCACCATCGAGGGCCTGAGCTGACCTGAGTGTGCGGTCCGGTCCCCCAAGAGACCGGGCCGCACCGTCCGGTGCACCGCCGCCTGGAGCCGCACACCGCGTGCGGCTCCGCAGACCGGAGAACCCGATGGACATAACTACACCCGACACACAAGAGCCCCACCCCGCTCCGCGGCCTCCCGCGACCGGGCGCAAGCACACCGCCACCCGGCCCGGAGACCGCATCTTCCTCGGCCTCTCCCGCGGCGCGGGCATCCTGCTCCTGGTGATCATGGCCGCGATCGCGGCCTTCCTCGCCTACCGCGCGTCCCTGGCCATCACCAAGGACCACGGCAACTTCCTCACCACCCTGGAGTGGAACACCGGCGTCACCCCGCCGGTCTTCGGCATCGCCGTACTGGCCTTCGGCACGGTGGTCTCCTCGGTCATCGCCATGGTCCTCGCGGTCCCGGTCGCGGTCGCCATCGCGCTCTTCCTCACGCACTACGCCCCGCGCAAGATCTCCGGGCCCATCGCGTACGTGATCGACCTGCTCGCCGCCGTGCCGTCCATCGTCTACGGCCTGTGGGGCGCCCTGATCCTCGTACCGAACCTGAACGGGCTGTTCGGCTGGCTGGACACCTACCTCGGCTGGACCGGCGTCTTCTCCTGGGACGGCGGCGCGCCGCGCTCGATGCTCACCGTCGGCATCCTGCTCGCGATCATGATCCTGCCGATCATCACCAATGTGAGCCGCGAGGTCTTCCGGCAGGTCCCGCGGATGCACGAGGAGGCGGCCCTGGCCCTCGGCGCCACGCGCTGGGAGGTCGTCCGCATGGCCGTCCTGCCCTTCGGCCGCTCCGGCGTCATCTCCGCCTCCATGCTCGGCCTCGGCCGCGCGCTCGGCGAGACGATGGCCGTCGCCACCGTGCTCTCCCCGGACTTCCTCATCCACGGCAGCCTGCTCAACCCGGGCGGCGGCACCTTCGCCCAGAACATCGCCAGCAAGTTCAGTGAGGCGTCGGAGTTCGGCCGGGACGCGCTGATCGCCTCCGGTCTGGTCCTGTTCGTCATCACCCTGCTGGTCAACGGCGCGGCCCGCGTGATCATCGCCCGCCGCAAGGAGTACTCGGGGGCCAACGCATGAGCACCGCAGCCGTCACCGACAAGCGCAGCACCCTGCGCGGCGCCACCCTCCCGCGCTGGTCCCCCTGGGCCATCGCCGCGGGCTCCGTCGCCGTCGCGCTCGGCATCGGCGCCGCCGCCGGACTGCACAGCCACGTCCAGCAGGGCCTGATCGCCGCACTCCTCTTCGTCCTGGCCACCTACGGCATCGCGGCCCGCGTCGAGGGCCGCCGCCAGGCCAAGGACCGGGTCGCGACCTCCCTGGTGTGGGTCGCCTTCCTGCTCGCCCTGGTGCCGCTGATCTCCCTGATCTGGGTGACCGTGCAGCGCGGTGTGAAGGTCCTCGACTTCTACTTCCTGAGCCACTCGATGGGCGTGGTCGCCGACTCCCAGCCGGGCGGCGGCATCTACCACGCGATCCTCGGCAGCCTGGAGCAGGTCGGCCTCGCCACCCTGCTCGGCGCGCCGATCGGTGTGCTCACCGCCGTCTACCTGGTGGAGTACGGCCGCGGCAGGCTCGCCCGTGCCGTCACCTTCTTCGTGGACGTGATGACGGGTATCCCGTCGATCGTCGCCGGTCTGTTCATCCTCAGCCTGATGCTGATCCTCGACATGCAGCCGTTCGGCTTCGCCGGATCGCTGGCCCTGGCCATCCTGATGATGCCGGTCGTGGTCCGCTCCACGGAGGAGATGCTCAAGCTCGTCCCGAACGAGCTGCGCGAGGCCTCCCTCGCACTGGGTATCCCCAAGTGGCGCACCATCCTGAAGGTGGTCCTGCCGACCTCCATCGGCGGTATCACCACCGGCGTCATGCTGGCGATCGCCCGTATCGCCGGTGAGACCGCGCCGGTCCTGCTGCTGGTCTTCGGCAACCGGTTCATCAACGCCAACCCCTTCGAGGGTGCACAGGCGTCGCTGCCGCTGTACATCTATCAGCAGTACGGTGCGGGTGCCGACCCGGCGTACGACCGCGCCTGGGCGGCCTCGCTCGCACTGATCGCCTTCGTGATGATCCTCAACCTGGTGGCTCGCGGAATCGCCCGCTGGAAGTCCCCACGCTGACCGTCAGCGGCCCCCACCGCGTGGGGCACCGAGGTGCCGCTGCCGCCACGCGGACCCTTACGAACCATCAGACTTTGGAAGTGACATGGCCAAGCGAATCGACGTAAGCGGACTCACCGCCTACTACGGCTCCCACAAGGCGATCGAGGACATCTCGATGACGGTCGAGCCGCGGTCGGTGACGGCGTTCATCGGCCCCTCCGGCTGCGGCAAGTCGACGTTCCTGCGGACCCTCAACCGTATGCACGAGGTGACCCCGGGCGGACGCGTCGAGGGCAAGGTGCTCCTGGACGACGAGGACCTGTACGGCGCGGGCGTCGACCCGGTCGCCGTCCGCCGCGAGGTGGGCATGGTCTTCCAGCGCCCCAACCCCTTCCCCACGATGTCGATCTTCGACAACGTGGCGGCGGGCCTGCGGCTGAACGGCGACCACCGCAAGTCGGAGCTGAGCGACATCGTCGAGAGGTCCCTCAAGGGCGCGAACCTCTGGAACGAGGTCAAGGACCGCCTGAACAAGCCGGGCTCGGGGCTGTCGGGCGGTCAGCAGCAGCGGCTGTGCATCGCCCGCGCGATCGCCGTCGAGCCGAAGGTCCTGCTGATGGACGAGCCCTGCTCGGCCCTGGACCCGATCTCGACGCTGGCCATCGAGGACCTGATCGGCGAGCTGAAGGAACGCTTCACGATCGTCATCGTGACGCACAACATGCAGCAGGCCGCGCGCGTCTCGGACCGTACGGCGTTCTTCAACCTGGCGGGCGTGGGCCAGCCGGGCAAGCTGATCGAGATCGACGAGACGGAGCGGATCTTCTCCAACCCCTCGGTGCAGGCGACCGAGGACTACATCTCGGGCCGCTTCGGCTGAGCCGGCCGCAGCGGCGGAAGACCCCTCGCGGTGCTGCATGGCGGTGCCACCGCGAGGAAGGAGGGCCCGCCCCTGGCTCCCAGGGGCGGGCCCTCTCGCTACTCGGCTTCTACTCGGCTACTTCCGTGCGTTCCCACCACTGGTAGACGGTGACCCGACCTTCCTGGCTGTCCTCGTGGCGCGACGTGACCTTGTAGTGCTCGTATCCGCCGCGGTGAGGGATCTTCAGCTCTTGTCCCGGAGGAACGATCGGCGCCAGGGTGCCCGCCAGATCGTCCGGCCCGCCTTCGAGGAGTGCCTTGGTAGTCATAGGTCCAGTCTTCTCGTGCCACCGACTACCGCATCTCGGGGCGTTACAGGACCGCCAGGTCGATCAGCCAGTACCCGCACGCCGCGACGATCGCCGCGGCCGGCATGGTGATGAACCAGCCCAGGACGATGTTCTTCGCGACGCCCCAGCGCACGGCGTTCACACGCTTCGTCGCGCCCACGCCCATGATCGCCGAGGTGATCACATGCGTCGTCGAGATCGGCGCCCGGAACAGGTACGCCGTCGTGAACATGATCGAGGCCCCCGTCGCCTCCGCGGCGAAGCCCTGCGGCGGGTCCAGCTCGATGATCTTGCGGCCCAGGGTGCGCATGATGCGCCAGCCGCCCGCGTACGTGCCCAGCGACAGCATCATCGCGCAGACGATCTTCACCCACACCGGGATCGGATCCCCGTAGTCCTGGACATCGGCGATGACCAGGGCCATCACCACGATGCCCATCGTCTTCTGCGCGTCCTGGAGACCGTGACCGAGGGCCATACCGGCCGCCGACACGGTCTGCGCTATGCGGAAGCCACGCTTCGCCTTGTGCGGGTTGGTCCGCCGGAAGAGCCACATGATCAGCGTCATCACCAGGTAGCCGACGATCAGGCCGACCACCGGGGACAGGAACATGGGGATGACGATCTTGTCCAGGACGCCGGACCAGTACACCGTCGTACCGCCCGCGAGCGCCGCGCCGACCATGCCGCCGAACAGCGCGTGCGAGGACGACGAGGGCAGACCGAAGTACCAGGTGGTGAGGTTCCAGGCGATGGCACCGACCAGCGCCGCGAAGAGGATCGCCATCCCCTTGCCGCCTTCGGGCGTCTGGATCAGGCCCTTGCTGACCGTCGCCGCGACGCCGGTGCCGATGAACGCGCCCGCGAGGTTCATCGCCGCGGCCATCGCCAGCGCCGCCCGCGGGGTCAGCGCGCGCGTCGACACCGACGTCGCGATCGCGTTCGCCGAGTCGTGGAAGCCGTTCGTATAGGTGAAGAAGAGTGCGACCAGGATGGTCAGGATCAGAGCAAAGGTGTCCATCGACGCCTCAGGACTCCTTGACCGCGATGGTCTCCACCGTGTTGGCCACGTGCTCGAAAGCGTCCGCGGCCTCCTCCAGCACGTCCACGATCTGCTTGAGCTTCAGCACCTCGATCGCGTCGTACTTGCCGTTGAAGAGATGGGCGAGCAGCTTGCGGTGGATCTGGTCCGCCTGGTTCTCCAGGCGGTTCACCTCGATCCAGTACTCGGTGAGGTTCTGCATCGTGCGGAGGTTCGGCATCGCCTCGGCGGTCAGCTCCGCCGCCCGCGCCAGCACCTCGATCTGCTGGGCGACGCCCTTGGGCAGTTCCTCGACGTTGTAGAGGACGACGAGGTCGACGGCCTCCTCCATGAAGTCCATGATGTCGTCGAGGGAGGAGGCGAGGGCGTAGATGTCCTCGCGGTCGAAGGGCGTGATGAACGAGGAGTTCAGCTGGTGGAAGATCGCGTGTGTGGCGTCGTCACCGGCGTGTTCCGCGGCCCGCATACGCTCTGCGATCTCGGCCCGGTCGGAGGGGTCCGCCCCGAGCAGTTCCATCAGGAGTTTCGAGCCCGTGACGATGTTGTCCGCGGATGCGGCGAACATGTCGTAGAAGCTCGTCTCCCTGGGGGTCAGACGAAAGCGCACGTGGGGTCCTCAGGTGCTTCGGTTTCGGTCAGGCTGATGCTAAGCACATCATCCGGCCACGGCTACGGGTCGTCTCCAGTGTCGCCCATCGGCCGTCGTGGTCGGCACGGGGGCCGTACGAGGGGCGGCCGAGGGCGGCCGAGGCCCGTGGCCAGGGCCTACGAAGGGATCCTGCTCCTCGGCAAAGTTCGTTACCATATACCCGTCAGGGGTATATGTCCGTTTCGCGACGCGGGAGCCACGTCCGCGAGTGCACTGTCCCACGCCCGGTCCGCCGGGCCCACCGTCTCCAGGAGGACGCGATGACGACCACCGAGGCCGGCGCGCCGACGCCCTCCGAGGGTGCCGAGGCCGTGATGACCGACCACGACCACGGCGTCCACGGCTACCACCACCAGAAGGACGAGCACCTCAAGCGGCTGCGCCGCATCGAGGGCCAGATCCGCGGGCTGCAGCGGATGGTCGACGAGGACGTGTACTGCATCGACATACTCACGCAGGTCTCCGCCTCGACGAAGGCCCTGCAGTCCTTCGCGCTCCAGCTCCTCGACGAGCATCTGCGCCACTGCGTCGCGGACGCCGCGCTCAAGGGCGGCACGGAGATCGACGCGAAGGTCGAGGAGGCGACGAAGGCGATCGCGCGACTGCTGCGGACCTGACGTCCGGGTCGGCGAAGACGCGGGCGGGACGCGCGGGGCGGCTCAGCCGCCGAAGCGGTCCCGCTCCTTGGCCACCCGCAGCACCTCGTCGATGCTTTCCAGACTCAGCCGGTCCTCGCGCGCGCTCGAGGCCGCGATGATCAGGTCGCCGCACAGCTCGATCTCGGCGAGGGCCACGTGGTCATGGACTGCCGTACCGCCCAGCAAAGCCACGCGCATCACCTCTTTCTGCCGTCACCGACCTCCTAGGGTAGGGAGCGGCCCATGCCCGGCGCATGGCACGGACGGACCATTTCCAGCCCCTCAGCCGCGCCACTTCCCCACCCGCCCACCGGCCCCACGGCCCCTCTCACCGCTCCGCGATCTTCCCGGCGAAGATGTCCCCGGCCGCCGGGAGCACCACCTCGGCCGGTGCCCCGAAGCCGTACAGCACCGTGGTCGAGGTCACAGCGACCGTGGCCTTGCGGTCGCCGTTGACGAAGCCGAACCGCTGGCGGAGCTTGCGGATACGCCCCTCGTCGTCGAGATAGGCGTCGAAGGGGACCTCGGCCGTGGCGAACCCTCGCGCCGCCGCGCGCAACGCCCCCTTGTCCCCCTCGGCCGCGCCGCGCGCCGCGCGCCCGATGTCCGTGATCCCGCGATAGTGCCGCACCGGGGTCCCGTCGATCTCGGTCCGCCCGACGTACGTCGCCTCGCGCACCCCGCGCAGCAGTTCGGCCGCGGTGTACGGGTCGGTGGCGCCGCCGGTGACGAGGTTGCCGTCGGAGAGCGTGGCCGTGTCGACCCGTACCCATTTGTCCGGGGGCACGCCCGCGCCCCGGTTCTTCATGAACAGGGCGCCCGCGGCGAGCAGTTCGGTGATGGGGCGGTGTTCCTGGGCGCCCGTGGGGTCCTGCGGCAGGGTCACCGTGAGTCGGCCGAGGCGGCCGTGGAAGTCGTACACGCCCTCGCCGCGGATGGTGACGCGGGTGCCGCCCGTGGCCATCTCCATCGACGTACGGGCCCGGGAGCTGCCCGCGCGCACCAGGGCCGCGGAGGCCTGACGCAGCAGGGCGACCGAGCCGGTGGCCGCGCGCGCGTCCTCGGCGGCGGCGCCGCCGCTCGAGCAGCCCGTGACCGAGGCGGTGCAGACCAGGAGTGCCACCGTCGTGGCGCATGCCGCGTTCGCCCGACCGTGCCGCCGCACCACCATCGCCGTCTACCCCCAGCAGGTCCGTCCCGGTGTCCCTCCTGTCGTTCCGCTTAACGACGGCCGACGGGACCCGTCACGCGGTCGGCGCACAGGCCGCGTCCGCCTTGGGTAACCTGCGGGAGTGGACCAGCAGGACAGCGCCGCCTCTCATGGCGAGCACCGCACGACCACGGTCGAACAGGGCCGCTTCTGTTTCGCTCGCTGCGCCTGCGGCTGGCGCGGCCCGGCCCGCAGGGCCCGCAGCCTGGCCAGAACGGACGCGCGGGGTCACGCCGACGGCTAGCCGTACCGATCAGGCCGCCAGGTCCCGCTCCTCGGCCGCCGCCTCCGTCCGCGCGCCGGGGATCACGGCCCGCGCGGGATGCGCTCCGCGGGCCCGGATCAGCGTGCCGAAGCGCGGTGAGCGTTCGGCCGCCTCGGCGAGCGGGGTCAACAGCGCCGTGGCGAGCGGCGAGAGCAGCAGGGCCACGGCCGTGCCGAGGGCGAAGCCGCCGATGACGTCCGTCGGGTAGTGCACGCCCATATAGACCCGGCAGAACCCTTCGAGCAGCGCGAGCCCGAGGCCGATGATCCCGAACTTGCGGTGCGCGAGGAACAGTCCGGCCGCCATCGCCATCGTGAGCGTGGCGTGGTCGCTGACGAAGGAGTAGTCGTTCTTGCCGCTGACGAGGACGTCGAGTCCCTGGTGGTCGACGAACGGCCGGGGGCGTTCCACGAAGCCCCGGATCGGTACGTTCACCAGGACCGCGACGCCCGCGGCGAGCGGGGCCCAGAGCAGCGCGGCCATGGACGGTGCCGCGTGCTCGCCGCCGCGTCGGCGCAGGCTCCACCAGCAGCCGAGCACCAGCAGGACCATCGCGAGCAGCAGGCCGTACTCGCCGATGAACGTCACGACGCGGTCGAACCAGCGCGGGGCGTCCTGGGCCAGGCCGTTGATGTCGTAGAGCAGTTCGACGTCGGGGTTCGAACCGGATGCGGCGAGTCCAGCCATCGTGTGCGGCCCCTTCGTCTGTCCCTTACCGCGGACGCGCCTGTGCGCGCCGCCCACCACCCCCGTGGTCGTAGATCCGCTTCACGTCAAACCGGTTGCCGTACGTCGACGCTCTACGTGAGAAGCAACGCACAGGCCGGTGGTCCGCGTTCCGCACTCAACCGAACGATCACGCAGACGTTATCGAAGAGAGACTCGTCCTCGCAGCTCAGAAGAAGGGGCGCGGCGGAGGGTTACGGATGCGTGCGCCCTCGCACGCGCCGTTCGCGCCCCCCGTTCACACCGTCGTCGGCAGCGCCTGCGCGCCGTCCTGGGTGACCCGCGTCGCGCCGAAGTAGTCCGGGGTGTCGATGGGGTCGAACCGGATCACGGCCCCCGTCCGGGGCGCGTCGATCATGTAGCCGCCGCCGACGTAGATCCCGACGTGCCGGATGGCCCGCGAATCGGTCAGGTCGTCCGAGAAGAACACCAGGTCGCCCGGGAGCAGTTCGTTCCGCTTCGGGTGCGGCCCCGCGTTGTACTGGTCGTTGGCGACGCGCGGCAGCGTGATGCCGACGCTGTCGTACGCGGCCTTGGTCAGCCCGGAACAGTCGAAGCGCCCGCCCTGGTCCCTGGTGCCCTCGCCACCCCACAGATAGGGCGTGCCGAGCTTCTTCTGCGCGTAGTAGATCGCCCCGGCCGCCTGCTTGGAGGGGTCGACCCGGCTCACGGGCGCGGCGAAGCTCTGCGCCAGGGTGGTGATGGTCTTCACGTAGTTCTGGGTCTCCTTGTACGGCGGCACACCGCCGTACTTGATGACCGCGTACGCCCCCGCGTTGTACGACGCCAGCATGTTCTTCGTCGGGTCGCCGGGCACGTCCTTCACGTACGAGGCGAGCTTGCAGTCGTACGAGGCTGCCGACGGGATCGCGTCGGCCGGGTCCCAGACGTCGGCGTTGCCGTCGCCGTTGGCGTCGAGGCCGTGGGTGGCCCAGGTGCCGGGCATGAACTGCGCTATCCCCTCGGCCTGCGCGGGGCTCTTGGCACTCGGGTTGAAGCCGCTCTCCTGGTAGAGCTGGGCGGCGAGCAGCGCGGGGTTGATCGCGCCGCACAGATTGCCCCACCGCTGTACGAGCGAGGAGTACGCGGCGGGTACGGCGTTCTTGGCGAGCCCGACGGACCCCTGGGCGCCGCCTCCGCCTGAGAGGTTCCCGGCGTTCAGGTAGACCCCGATGACGAGCAGCAGCACGAAGCCGAGCCCGGCGCCGACGGTAGCGGTGACCCACACCCACGCCTTACGCACCGTCAACCGCCCCTCGCCGCCCGGGAGTACGCCGACGGTCAGTGTAGGGGCGCGTACGCGGACGGAACCAGGGCGAACAGAGCCTGTGTGCGAACCGCGGTGACGGGTGTGGCTGGGGTCAGCCGCGCGAGGCGGTCCGGTACAGGGCCGCGGCCTCGCTGCCGAGGACGACGCTGTAGGAGATGTCGGAGGTGGAGCCGCCCTGTTCGTGGCCGCCGAGGATGCCGACGACCTCACCGTCGCTGTTCACCCAGGGGCTGCCGCTGGTGCCGCCGGTGAACTCGGGGCACTCGATGCGCTGTTGGGTCGGCGTCTGGGCGGTCGGCTTGTTCGTGCAGGTGATCGGGGATTCCTCGGAGTTGGGGTATCCCGTGACGGTGACGGCGGTGGCGCCGGTCTTCCGCCCGGTGACGAACTTGTTGCCGCCGACGATGTCCTCGACGTTCGCGCCGCCGACCGACTCCAGGGCGGCGAAGGCGACGTCGCTGTTCTCGTCCGGGTCGCCGCTGCTCCAGCCGCCGCCGAGGAACGTCTTGGTCACCTTCCACACCCCGTACGGCGCCTTGCCGTCCCGGTAGCCGGGGGCGAACCAGAGCGCGCCCTTGCTCATCAGGCAGTGCGCGGCGGTGACGATGAGGTTGCCGCGCTCGCTGTGCACCACGGAGGCGGTGCAGAAGTGGCCGCCCTCCAGGGCGCTGGAGCCGAAGAGCGGTCCGATGCGCGCGTTGTCCAGACCGGCCTCCGCCTGGACGGTCGCGCCCAGCGGTCCGCCGCCGCCGTCGGCCGCCGCCACGGAGGACGTCGTGACGGCCAGCAGGACGAGGGCACCGAGGAAGGCGAGCCGGCGGTTGCCATGGGGGCGTCTGATGGCGTTCATCGCCTCTTACTGTGAACCACACCGGGGGGAATTTCGCCGTGAGCGCCGTGAAATTCCACTGTGAGGGTGCACCGTCGCGGAGTGCCGCGCGCATTCGGCCCACGTCTGCTTCCCCCTTTCGGGGCACCCGAGGGCCGCCGGCTCGGGCCGCGGCCGCGCGGGATCAACTGCCGTCCGGGGGCTCGGCCGTGGGCGGCGGACCGGCGCTGGAGGCCTTGCGCAGGATGTCAGAGGCGTTGCGCGCCAGATCGGAGACCGACCGCGCCGCCTCCGAGACGGACCGCGCCGCGTTGCCTGCCGGTGTCTCGGGCGGGGCGCTCTCGGAGGAGCGCCACCACCGCAGCACGGCCCGCTCCACCCCCGGCAGCGCCCGGTGCCCGGCCACGGCGACCGCGATGGCCGCCACCACACCCGCCCAGGCGACCGGGCCGAGCGGGGTGCAGCCGAGGGCCTGGCTCACGCCCGGGGTCTGCACCAGGGCGACGAGCGCCGCGGCCGAACCGAGGGCCGTGGCCCGCACCAGCAGGCTGTCCCGGCGGTCGGCCATGGTCTGGGCGAGCTGGGTGCCCACGAGCGCGCACAGGGCCATCGTGGTGGCGCGGCGGGCGGTGCCCGGGGTGAAACGGCCGATCAGCCAGGCCACGCTCGCGCCCAGGCAGGTCGCCAGGGCGCGGTGGCGGATCTGCCGGATCAGCGCGGGCCCGAGGAGAGAGGTGAGCAGCCGTCCGCCCGGCTCGCTGCCGGTATCGGCCCCGTCGCGCCGCTCCCGGTCGGGGGTCACCGCCACCGCGACCGCCGGGAACAGGTCCGTGAACAGGTTGACCAGCAGCATCTGGCGGGTGGAGAGCGGGGACGCGCCCCACAGCAGCCCGCCGAGGATGCCGAAGCCGACCTCGCCCGCGTTGCCGCCGATGAGGATGGCGATGGCGTCGGCGACGCCGTGCCACAGCGCGCGGCCCTCGGCCACCGTCTCGATCAGCACGGTCAGATCGGAGTCGACGAGGACGAGGTCGGCGGCGTTGCGGGCGGCGGCCGAGCCACGGGCGCTGATGCCCACGCCGATGTCGGCGGCGCGGATGGCCGCGGCGTCGTTGGCGCCGTCGCCCACCATCCCTACGACCCGTCCCGCGTCCCGCAGCGCCTCGATCACCTGGAGCTTCTGCTCGGGCGCGACCCGGGCCACGACGTCCGCGTCCCGCAGCATCCGGGCCCGTGCCGCCCGGTCCGCGGCGGCCAGTTCGTCGCCGGTGACCACGGCCGTGTCCCCGGGCCAGCCCAGCTCCACGGCGATCGCCCGCGCGGTCTGCGGATGGTCGCCGGTGAGCATGACCGGCCGTACGCCGATGCGCCGCAGGCCCTGGACGAGGGCGGTGGACGTCTCCCGCGGCACGTCCGACAGAGCCAGCAGGCCGGTGCACCGGAGCCCCGCGAGGGCCTGCTCCAGCACCTCCTCGTCCCTCTCGTCCCCGGTCAGCGGACGCTCGGCCACCGCCAGCACGCGCAGCCCCGCGCCGGCCAGCGCCTGGGCCGCGGCGGAGACCCGGTCCGGCAGTCCGGCGCAGGCGGGGAGCACGATCTCGGGGGCGCCCTTGACCACGAGCACCCGGGCGCCGTCCTCGCAACGGCCCACCGCTGCGGCGTACCCGCGACCGGCCTCGAAGGGGCGGCCCTCGGTCTGCGTCCAGTGCGGATCGGACCCGGCCGCGTCCAGGACGGCCTCGTCGGTGGCGTGCGCCGACCTGCCGTCCTCCTCGCCGGTCAGCCGGGGGCAGGCACGGGCCGCGACGCACAGGGCCCGCGCCGATCCGAGGTGATCGGCCGCCCGTACGGCGCCGTCGGCGTCCGCGGCCCGCACCACCCGCAACCGGTTCTCGGTGAGCGTGCCGGTCTTGTCGAAGCAGAGCGTGTCCATCCGGCCGAGCGCCTCCAGCGTGCGCGGGGTACGGACCAGGACGCCCTGCCTGCTCAGCCGCCGGGCGGCGGCGAGCTGGGCCACCGTCGCCACGAGCGGCAGCCCCTCGGGAACGGCGGCGACGGCCACCGACACCCCGCCGCTGACCGCGCGGCGGATCGGTGTGCCGTGCAGCAGGGACAGGCCGGTCACCGCGGCCCCGCCCGCGAGCGTCAACGGCAGTGCCTTGCGAGTGAGTTCCTGGAGCCTGGCCTGCACCCCGGCGGCCGCGGGCTTGCGGGCGGCGAGGGAGACGGCGCGGGCCGCCTCGGTGCGGTCACCGGCCTCCACCACGACCGCGCGGGCCCGCCCGGCCACCACGGTGGTGCCCTCGAAGACCATGCAGCGGCGGTCGGCGACGGCGGCGCGCGGGGTCGAGTCGGTCTGCTTGTCCGCCGGCAGGGACTCCCCGGTCAGCGCGGACTCGTCGATCTCCAGGCCGTCCTCCCACAGCAGCCGCGCGTCGGCCGGTACGACGTCGTCGCCCTCCAGCTCGATGATGTCCCCCGGGCGCAGCTCGGCGGCGTCCACGGTCCGCGCGCCCCGCCTGCGGGGCCGGTGCGCCCCCCGCCGCTGCCGCAGCCGGGCCTTGCGCTTCTGCTCGGCCACCAGCCCCGACAGCGCCCGCTCCGCCCGCAGCCGCTGGACGCCGCCGACCAGGGCGTTCAGATCGAGCGCGCCGACGACCAGCAACGCGTCCGCGGCGGAGCCGAGGATCGCCGACGCGGCCGAGCCGACCGCCAGCACGGGGGTGAGCGGATCGTCGAGTTCCCCCCGTACGGCGCGGGCCAGCCGCACCGTCCAGCGCACCGGGCCGCTCGCGGGCCGCAGCCAGGGGTGCCCGGCCAGGGCCCGCACGATGCTCCGCGCCCGATCGCTCGCGCGCTCGGCCTCCGGCTCGGGCTGCCGCTCCAGCCGCTCCTGGACCTCCTCGGGCTCCAGCGCGTGCCAGGCGACCCGCGGGCGCGGCTGCGGGGGCGGGGCCGCGGCCACGCGGAGCGCCGCCCGTACGCCCATCAGCAGGGCGGCGGCCGTGGCCGCGTCGACCGGGGTGTGCCGCAGTCCGGGCAGCGGCCACCGGCGCGAGGGACGAGCCCCGCGCACGGCCACGAGGAGCCCGGACAGGGCCGCCCCGGACCGGGCGAGCGTCTGCGACCTCCCCGCGACCCCGCGCGCGGCCGGGATCGCGGTCAGCACCCGCCAGGCATCGGCCAGACCGTGCGGGGCGAGCACATCGGCGCCCCAGACGACCACCCCGTCCCGGTCCGTGAGGGCGATGGCGACATCGCTGCCGAGCAGACCGGCGAGCACCTCGTCCTGCTCGGCCGAGGCGGGCCGGGCGACGGTGACCACGGTCCCGCCCTCGCCGTCCTCGCGCAGCTCCTCCACCACCTGCTCCAGCGGCCGGTCGCCGCCGACGACCCGGTCGGCGAGCCCCGTGAAGTCGGCCAGCGCCGGGTGGTCGACCATCACCACCCGCAGCCCGGCGTGGCGCGCCGCGTCCAGGACGGCCTCGATCCACGGATCCGCGCCGCCCGGGGTCAGCAGCGCGCTGGGGTGCAGGACGAGCGTCTCGGCCAGTTCCAGGTGGCGCAGCCGCTCGGGCTCCCGGACCAGTACGCCCTGCCTCGCCAGGGCGCCGCTCAGGACGGAGTGGAAGGCGGCGGGGCCGTAGCGGGCGGCCTTGGGCGAGCCCGCGAGCACCGCCTCCGCCGCCTCCTCGATGTCGCGCTTGACCAGTTCCGTCGCCACCGCCGCGAGCACGCTGCCGACGGAGGTGTGGGCGGCGTACTCCTGGGTCGGGGAGATGCGCAGCGGCGGGCGCGGACAGTGATCGGCGGGCACACCGGTCCGCGCGGGCCCGCACCACTGGTCGTGCGTCGCGTCGAACGCGACCGCGCGCGCCACCCGCTCCGTCAACTGGCAGGCGCGCAGCCCGCCGTCGAGCACCAGGGCGGTCGGCGTACCGCCCGCGGTGTGCGCCACCGCGTTGGCGAGGCCGAGCGTCAGATCCATCCCGGACCGGCCGAGGCGGCCCGTGAGCCAGGTGCGAAAGCGCGGGTTCTCGCGCAGCAGGGTCACCACCGCGGTCAGGACGCGCGGGGTGTGCGGCAGCCGCAGGACGGCACCGGCGATCGCGGTGCCCGCGCCGAGGACGTCGGCCGCGAGCGCCGCCGCGGCGGTCCGTACGGCGGCGGGGTCGCCGGGATGGGAGAACTCCTCCTCCGGGTCGGCCGCGACGGTGAGCCCCCACCGTCCGGCCAGGCCGGTGGCGCGCTCCACCACCTGGTCGGTCAGCTCCGCCTCGGTGGCCGTGATCACCAGCCGGGTCAGCCCGCCGTCCCAGTACGCGGAGACCACGTCCGACCGCTCGGCCAGCGCCTCGGCCACCCTGCGGGACGCCTGTGCCACGCGTCGTACGGCGTTCCCGCGCCCGGCGCGGCCGGGTTCGGCGAGCCGCAGCGTCAGATGGGCCCGCGCACCGGACCGCCACTGGCCGGTGTCGCCGGGCAGGGCGTTGCGCACCACCCGGGCGACCCGTACCGCGCTGTCGGCACCGTGGACCCCGGCCCGCGCCGCCGCCGTGAGGGCGCCTGCCGCCGCTCCCACCGCGGCCGGGGCGCCGCGCACCAGCCGCCCGGGGGCGGCCCGGACGAGGCCGGTGGCGGTCGAGGGACGCGTCACCCCCGCTTCTGGCCCCATCGCACGCCCTCAGGTGGCGACGGTGGTACGGCGGTGCCGCGTCGTACCGGCGCTGTCGGCACTCTTCGCGGCCTTCGCCGCCTTGGCGGCGTTCCTCGTGGCACTCCTCGCGGCGCTCTTCGCGGCACTCCGGCCGGAGGCGGTGCTGCGGGCCGAGGCGGTCTTGCGCGCGCCGGACGCCGTGCGCTGGGTGCTCCGGGAACCGTCCGCCTGCGCGGACCGCTCCGACTGCTCGGGCCGCGACTGGGTCAGCCAGGCCACGGCCGCACCGGTGACCGCGACGGGCCACTCCACGAGGCCTACGGCGCCGAGCACCCCGGCGCCTGTGTACACGGCCAGCCGCCGCCCGCGCGGAGACACGGCTCCGACCGCGTTCAGCGCGCCTTCGGTGGCCCTGCCGACTGTCTCCGCACCGGGCACCCTGCGCAGCGCGGAGACCATGGTCCGCAGCGGCTCGGGAAGGTCCGACGACGACTTCTGCTGAGCCATTCCTCTCGCCTCCATACATCTGTTCTGTATGAGTGGTT
Organism: Streptomyces sp. NPDC104371; assembly: GCF_055583785.1. Lineage (NCBI taxonomy): Bacteria > Bacillati > Actinomycetota > Actinomycetes > Kitasatosporales > Streptomycetaceae > Streptomyces > Streptomyces sp. NPDC104371. The sequence goes on along the minus strand of NZ_JBVJNF010000010.1, from coordinate 8,615 downwards.
CCCGCGATGCCCCTGCCTTCACTCGCAGAAACGATAAATCGGGAGGAAGAGTCGTATTCAGGGGCGTCAGGGCGTCTGACACTCCGGGGACGCTCGGCCGCTCCGGGGACGCATGGCGCGAGGCGTGCCCCGCGCACGGGGGCATCGCCCGCGCACGGGGAAGCGGGGCCCGAGGGAGGAAGACCCGGCGGTCCCTCGTTGCGCCACCACCCTGTGCGCCGGGCGCCGCGAACCGGGGATAGCCTTCCGCTCGTACGGGTGACAGCCGTACGCCACCGGCAAGTTGAGCGGGCGGCACCGCGGGCCGATCGAGGGCCGCGCGGTGCGAACGGGGTCGACAGCGGGACCGCACCACGGGTTCCGCTCAGGCGTCATTGCCCGGTGTGACCTGCCGTGATACACAGATACGCAGAGTAACCATACGTGTCTTCGAATACCGCCCCGCGCCCCCACGAGGGGCCTGCGGGGATCGGAATCAGGGGGCCCATACGAAATCGGCCAATTCAATGACGCCAAGTCGACATACGACAGCCTCGTTGTCGGCGAGAATGAGCCTGACCTCTGCAACTGTGGCAGGGGGTACAGAACTACCCACCAGGGGCGGTGACTTACATGGAGCTCGCGGCCGCAAAAGGCGACATCAACACGATCATCGGCGGTATCGCTCCGAACTGGGGGCCCTTCGGCAGCCTGGGCAACGAAGCACGCGTGATGGTCGAGGTGGTGATGGCCGTGGCCATCATCCTCTGCCTGGCGATCGCGATCTGGGGCGCCGCCAAGCAGCGCATCGGCGCGACAGCCCTGCGCGACACCTTCAGCGCGGAACAGGGCAAGGGGCTGATCATCGCGGGCCTCACCGGGGTCTTCATCATCGGTTCGCTCGGCACGCTGTTCACGATCGTGTACGGCATGGCCGTCTAGCCCCGCCCCGGACCGCCACGCACCGCCTGGCGCTCCGTCAGGTCCCGGCCGGGCGCGCCCGGTTCCTCTCCCGACCCATCCGTCCGTCGCGCCCACCGGCTGAGGTTGCGTTTCCCTGATGTCGAGTCACCACACCGCGCCCGCGCGGCTACCAGCACGGCTACCGTCGTACATCTACGCGTTTCGACACGAGGTGCGGAGTGGCTATGAGGTCGAGGGGGCGTGCTCGGCGTGAGTCTCGATGACGGTGGCTCCCGGGGGGGCGACGGAGAGTACGGAGGGGTCGGGCAGACCCGTACCCGGCTGCCCGAGCGGGGCGGCGATGTGTACGGGGGTGCCCGGCGGGGCCGGTCCTCGTCGCGGAGACTGGTCATGGTCGTCGGCGTGGTCGTCCTGCTGATCGCGGCGATCGCCTTCGCGAACCGCGGCGGCGGTGGCTCCTCGCCGGGCGGCGACCACCACGGCGACAAGGCCGCCGCGGCCCCGACAGCCGCCTCCGGCGCCCACCCGGTCCGTACGAAGACGGAGGGCATCCCCTCGGGCTTCGGCCATGACGAGGAGGGGGCGCAGTCCGCTGCCGCGAACTACGCGGTGGCGCTGGGTTCTGACGCCATGTTCAAGACAGACAGCAGACGAGCCCTTCTGAAGCGCCTCTACACCCCCGACGCGGCAGCCCGGCTCCAGGGCGCGATGGACCAGGCCTACTCGGCCGACCTTCTCGGCAAGATGGGCCTCGACGCCGACGGCAACGCACCGGCGGGCAGCACCTTCGTCTCCCGCGTGGTCCCCGTGGGCACCACGGTCCAGCGGTACTCCGCCGACAACGCCAAGGTCGCGGTCTGGTACCTGGGGCTCATCGGCATGTCCGGCGAGAAGTCGACCGACCCCATCACCTCGACCTGGAAGACGTGGACGTTCGATCTGCAATGGTCCAACGGCGACTGGAAGATCGCCTCCGACGAGCAGAAGAACGGCCCCGCCCCTGTCCCCGGTGACGACCGGGCCGCCGGCTCCGACGAGATCCGCAAGGCCACCGAAGAGTACGGAGGGTTCACGTATGCCCGCTAACCGCTGCGTACTCAAGGTCGCCGCAGCCGCCACAGCCGCGCAGACGGCGGTGGTGCTGCTGGCCACCCGCGCCCTCGCCGATCCCAGCCCCACCCCCACGTCCCCGTCGTCCGGGTCGCCGTCGCCGTCGCCGTCGCCCAGCAAGAACCCCTGCGACCTCATCGTCGGCGACGCCAAGAAGTACTGCGAGATGGGCAACTCCCCCTCGAAGGGCGGCGCCCCCTCCAACGACCTCACCAGCACCCCCCAGGACCCCCTCTCCTCGCTCGCCAAGGGCTTCGCCGACGCCGCCTCCTGGACCGTCGACCAGCTCAGCAAGGCCATCAAGGAGACGGCCAGTGTCGACTTCACCAACCACAAGTTCCTTCAGCAGTACGCCATCGTCTTCGCGGCCTCGGCCATCCTGACCCTGGTGCTGTGGCTGCTGGCCGTCGCGAAGCGGGCCATCCGCGGGGTCCCCTTCGGCACCGCGATGTCCGAGGCCATAGGGTTCCTCTGGCTGACCGTCGTCGCCTCCGCGTTCACCCCGCTGATCCTCTACACCGTCGTCTCGGCGACGGACAGCGTCAGCGACGTCCTCGCCAAGGCCTCCGGCAACCAGACCGACACGTTCTTCGGCGCGTTCTCCGGCGCCCTCAGCAAGGGCACGGACATCGGCGGCGGCCCGATCATGCTGATCCTGGTGTCGCTCGTCTCCATCGTCGCGGCGGGGGTCCTGTACCTGGAGCTGTTCCTGCGCGCGGTCCTGCTGTACGTCGGCGCCCTCCTCGGCGTCGTCGTCTACTCGGGCCTCGTCGACAAGAACCTCTGGGGCCATGTCCGCCGCTGGGCGGGCATCATGATCGCGGTGATCCTGGTCAAACCGGTGATCGTCATCGTGCTCGGCCTCGCCGGGGCCCTGGCCACGGGCACCGGCCCGGACTCCCTCGCGGCCGTCGTCTCCGGGCTCGCCATCATCCTGCTCGCCATCTTCTCGAGCGCCATGATCTACCGGTTCGTGCCCGGCTTCGGCGACGACATCGCCGCCTCGCGCAACAACCGCATCATGCAGGGCGCCGAGCGCAAGGCCGCGGCCGTCATCAGCTCCCCGGCGACCCTCGTCGCCCAGGGCATCAAGACCCACAGCAGCCGCGCCGACAGCCAGGGCGGCGGAGGCGGCGGAGCCGCGCGCCCCGCCAACCAGATGTCCGGCGGCGTGGCCGCGCACAGCACCCGGGGCCAGGGCGGCGGAGCCGCCGCTCCCCCGCCGCCGCGCACCAGCCCGGCCGACTCCCCGCACTCCAGCAACACCCGCAACAGCAGTACCAACCGCACGGGAGGTGAAGGGCGTTGACGACCGAGTCCCATCTGTCCCCCGCGGTCACGCCCCGCCGGACATATCTGATCGGGCGTGCCCGGCCGAATGCGATCGTCGGCCGCAACCGCGAGACCGGCGAGATCGCGCTGATCATCGCGGGCGCGTTCATCGGCATGATGTGCGGGCTCTTCATCAAGATCTTCTTGCTGCGCATCGGGCTCCTGATGGGCTTCCCGCTGATCGCGCTGGGCGCCGTCTACGTCCCGTACCGGCAGCGCACGTTCTACAAGTGGTACGAGATCAACCGCAGTTACCGGCGGACCCTGCGCCAGGGCACCGCCTACCGGTCGGGCGCCGTCGAGGCGGGCACCCACCTCGACGGACGCGAGGTCGAGATCGGACCGCCCCCGGGCATCGGCCGGATCTCCTGGCTCGCCGCCCCCTTCGGCCCCGACGAGATCGCCGTCCTGCTGCACGCCGACCGGCGCACCGTCACGGCCGCGATCGAGATCGAGGGCCCCGGCGTCGGCCTGCGCGACAGCGAGGACCAGGAAGCGCTCGTCGACCGCTTCGGCACGCTCCTCAAGCACGTCGCGAACGGCGACGGCTTCGTCACCCGCCTCCAGATGCTGGCCCGCACCCTGCCCGCCGACCCCGACGCCCACGCCAAGGACGTCGTCCAGCGCGGCGACATGCGCTCCCCGGCCTGGCTGCAACGGTCCTACGACCAGCTCCAGTCCATGGTGTCCACCAGCAGCGAGCAGCACCGCGCCTACCTCGTCGCCTGTATGCACTACACCCGCGACCTCGCCGCCGAGGCCCAGGCCATGGCGCGCGCCGCACGGCCGCAGGGCGTCAGGAAGGTCGACCGGGACGCGGGCCTCGCCATCGTCATGGCCCGCGAGCTGACCGACATCTGCTCACGGCTCCAGGAAGCCGACATCCGCGTACGGCAGCCGCTCGGACAGGGACGGCTCGCCTCCCTCATCCACTCCATGTACGACCCCGACCACCCCATCGACCACATCCAGGCGATGACCCGGCGCAACGCCTGGCCCGCCGAGCTGGACGCCATGGAGCCCACCTACCTCCAGGCGAAAACCCGCGAGTCCTCGACCCGCGCCCCCTGGTGCCACGCCACCGCGTGGATCAAGGAGTGGCCGATGACCCCGGTCGGCGTGAACTTCCTCGCGCCCCTGCTCGTCCACACCCCGGACGTCATCCGCACGGTCGCCGTCACCATGGACCTCGAACCCACCGAGGTCGCCATCGAGCGGATGCTGACCGAGAAGACCAACGACGACGCCGAAGCCAGCCGCGCCGCCAAGATGAACCGCACCGTCGACCCCCGCGACCTCGCCGCCAACTCCCGCCTCGACCAGCGCGGCGAGGACCTCGCGAGCGGCGCCGCAGGCGTCAACCTCGTCGGCTACATCACCGTCTCCGCCCGCTCTCCGGAGGCCCTCGCCCGCGACAAGCGCACGATCCGCGCCTCGGCGGGCAAGTCGTATCTGAAGCTGGAGTGGTGCGACCGCGAGCACCACCGGGCCTTCGTCAACACGCTCCCCTTCGCCACCGGCATTCGGAGGTAAGGCCTGATGCGGGATCCGCTGTCCGTCCTGACCGACTCCTTCGCGTCCTTCCTCTTCGGCAAGGTCGAGACGACCCGGCTGCCCGTCCGCACCTCCACGGGCCAGGCGCAGGCCGTCTATCTGCCGACGGCCGCGCCCGGCCTCGGCGACTCCGGCGTGATCATCGGCCGCGAGGTGTACTCCGGGAAGGGCTATATCTACGACCCCTTCCAGCTCTACGGCCAGCAACTCCCGGCCCCGCACTGGCTCGTGCTCGGTGAGTCCGGCAACGGCAAGTCGGCGCTGGAGAAGACATACGTCCTGCGCCAACTGCGCTTCCGCGACCGCCAGGTCGTCGTCCTGGACGCGCAGGGCGAGGACGGGGTCGGCGAGTGGAACCTGATCGCGGAGGAGCTGGGGATCACCCCCATCCGGCTCGACCCGACCGCGGCACTCGACCACGGCATCCGGCTCAACCCGCTCGACCCGTCGATCACGACGACCGGCCAGCTCGCGCTGCTGCGCACGATCATCGAGGTCGCGATGGGGCACGGCCTGGACGAACGCTCCGGCTTCGCCCTCAAGGTCGCCCACGCCTACGTCAACGAGACGATCGTCGAGCGCCAGCCGGTCCTGACCGACATCGTGGAGCAACTGCGCCATCCCGAACCGGAGTCGGCGGAGGCGATGAACGTCGCCCTGGACGACGTACGCGCCTGGGGCCTGGACGTGGCGCTGGTCCTGGACCGCCTGGTCGACGGTGACCTGCGGGGCATGTTCGACGGGCCCACCACGGTCGGTATCGACCTGGACGCCCCGCTGATCGTGTTCGACCTCTCCCATATCGACCGCAACTCCATCGCCATGCCGATCCTGATGGCGATCGTGGGTGTGTGGCTGGAGCACACCTGGATCCGCCCGGACCGCAAGAAGCGCATCTTCCTGGTCGAAGAGGCCTGGCACATCATCAACAGCCCGTTCGTGGCCCAACTGTTCCAGCGGCTGCTGAAGTTCGGCCGGCGGCTCGGACTGTCCTTCGTGGCCGTCGTGCACCATCTGAGCGACGTGGTGGACGGGGCGGCGGCGAAGGAGGCGGCGGCGATCCTGAAGATGGCCTCCACCAGGACGATCTACGCCCAGAAGGCGGACGAGGCGCGCGCGACAGGCCGGGTCCTCGGCCTGCCCCGGTGGGCCGTGGAGATCATCCCGTCGCTGACGCCCGGTATCGCGGTCTGGGACGTCAACGGCAATGTGCAGGTGGTCAAACACCTGATCACGGAGATGGAACGGCCGCTCGTCTTCACCGACCGCGCGATGACGGAGTCGTCGAGCGACCTGACGGACGACGCCCTGCGCGCCGCGGAGTTGGAGGCGGAGGAGCGTGCGGCGGCGTTCATGGAACAGCGGCTGAGCGACCTGGACGGCACGTCCGAGTCGACGGTGGCATAGGAACAGGCGGGCCCGTATGAGACCAGGCAGGGAGCGGCAGAAGCAGGAGGGCATCCCCGACGGGCTGCTGGTGGGCATGCTCACCTTCCTGCTCGGCGTCACGCTGATGGTGTGGACCGCCACGGGTATCGCGGGCTGGTTCGCCCGGGGTGCCTGGCCGCACGGCGTCCGGTTCAGCCGTACGCCGATGGCCATACGGCAACTGCTGGCCCAGCCCCACGATCTCGCGGGCGCGTGGCCGGACACCCCGGCCGACCAGCTCTCCGGGTACGGGCTGTTCTGGGGCCTGTTCATCAGCGAACTGATGGTGCTGGTGGTGCTCAGCGTGTTCGCGATCGGCACGGTGACCCGGTGGCGGGCGCTCCGCGCGCACCGCAGGACGGCGGGCCCGGGACCGGAGCGGGGGCACGAAGCGCCCGAGCAGCGGCCGACCGCGCCGTCGAGCACGCACGAGGTCCCGGCGGAGACACGGGAGACGCGGGAGGCGCCCGTGACGCGCGAGATCCCGGTGACCGAGCACGTGCCCACGCCCCGCCCGGCCGCAGAACCCACCGAGGCTCCCGCCGTGCCCGCACCGCTGACGGTCGCCCCCGCGGCCCTGTCCGCCGACGAACCGCAGACAGTGCAGGCGGCACCACCGGCCCCGGCGGTGCAGACAGGCAGCGTCCAGACGGCCTCCTCGGCTCTCCAGACGGCTCCCTCGGTCATCCTCGGTGCCCCGGACGTACGTCACCCCATCGCCGCCCAGGCCCTGCGGGAAGCGGAAGGGCCCGCGCTCGTCGTCACGTCCAGCCCTGCCCTGTGGTCGGAGACCAAGGACGCCCGCGCCAAGCTCGGCCCCGTCCTCCTCTATGACCCCTCGCATCTGTGCGAGACCCCGGCCCGGCTGCACTGGGCCCCGACCGTCGGCTGCGAGGACAAGGCCACGGCGGCGGCACGCGCCGTCGCGCTGCTCGCCCCCGTCCGCCCCACGGCCCGTATCGACGAGGCGCTCGCGGACGTGGCGGAGACCCTGCTGCGGAGCTATCTGCACGCCGCCGCGATAGACGGCCGCACCATCCGGCACCTCCACCGCTGGGCCCAGGGCACCCAGATCCAGGAGGCGGTACGCGCTCTGCGGACGAATCCCAAGGCGTCGTCCGGCACGGCCGGCGAGTTGGAGGCCGCGCTGACCTCGCATCCCGAACGCCGTGACATGGCCCAGGAGTTGACGGGCCGCGCGCTGGCCTCCCTCTCCACGGTGAACATCCGCGAGGCATGCACACCACATCGAACTGACAGCCTTGCCTTGGATTCCTTCGTCAACGAAGGGGGCACGCTTTACGTAGTGGGCGAGCCCATCGAGGACCCCAGACAACGTCCCGGCGCCATGCCGCTGTTGACTGCCCTCGCCTCCAGCGTGGTCGAGCGCGGCCGCCGCATGGCCGAACGGTCATCCTCCGGTCGCCTCGACCCACCACTCACGCTCGTCCTGGACGATGTGGCGGCCGTGGCTCCCCTCCCCCAGCTCCCGGAACTCCTGTCCACCGGAGCGGACCGCGGCCTGCCGACCCTGGCCCTGCTCCGCTCCCGCGAACAGGCCCGCACCCGCTGGCCACACCATGAACTCCCGGTGTAGTCAGCTCAGTTCCGCTCGATCACCATCTCCAGCTCGGACTCCTGCGAGCCCTCGGACAGCCGTACGGTGACCCCGCTCGGCACGAACCCCATCTTGCGGTAGGCGGCACCGGCCCGCCCGTTCTCCTCGTGCACGAGGAGTCGCACGCGCTCGGCGCCGCGGCCCCAGGCCCACTCCAGGCCGGCGTCGAACAGCGCCTTGATCAGCCCGGTGCCACGGTGCTCGGGCCGTACGAACACCCCGATGACATGCGCCTGCCGCCGCTCGACCGCGTGCCCGGCCCAGTCCGTCGTACCGGCCTCTTCCATCAGCACGGTCACTGTGCCGCCCCAGTCCCCGTCCGGGGTCTCGGCGATGAACTGCTGTACGCCGAGCGCCCCTTCAGCGGCTCCAGCGGCCCGCTCCTGCCAGAACGCGTCGGGCTTGGCGGCGGCTTCCTCATAGGTCTCCAGGAAGGCGAGGTGCGCGACCTCGTCCTGGAGCGCGGCAAGCCTCAGCTCCTTCACCGCGAGCCACTCATCAGAACGTATGGACCGGATCTTCTGCTGCATGCGGCCACAGTAGCCACAGGACACAGTGGACGCGCCTCGATTTTCACCCCGTAAACGCAGGAAACCCCGCACCAAAAGGTGCGGGGTTTCCTCAATATTAGTTCGGCGGCGTCCTACTCTCCCACAGGGTCCCCCCTGCA
>NZ_JBVJNF010000009.1:0-302098 GCF_055583785.1 Streptomyces sp. NPDC104371 | reverse complement strand
CTTTCCCTTCGGTGTTTCCGACTCTATCAGATCTTTCCGATCCGATTTCCTCGGTGCTTTCCAGGTTCTCGCTCTCGCGTTTCCCTTTCCGGCGGCTCCGACTTTATCAGTATTTTCCCGCCTCTCTGACCACCGTTCCGCAGGCATGCGGAACGACCTCTAAGAGAGGGACTGACGAGTTGGATGCTGCCCGGCCGGGACGCTCGATCGCGCCGCTCAGCCCCAGGCAGGGGTACGACAGTACACGGGGTGCGGAGCCCACGCAAACCAGTTGAGCCCTCTCCTCGGGCCGCCAACCCCTACGTCTTATAAGGAACCGGCACTTCATCTGACATACGCTGCATGCACAGTGCGCCGTCCGGGACACACAGTGACGGCCGCCCGGTTGAACTCCACCGTCGGGAGGCTTCCCATGACCACCGTGACGTCCCCTGTCACAGGACGCGTGATCGGACTGGCCGCCGTGCCGGACCCCGTCTTCTCGGGAGCGATGGTCGGGCCGGGTACCGCGGTCGACCCCGTGCGCGAGCCCTCGGAGGCCGTCTCCCCCGTCGACGGGGTTCTCGTCTCGCTCCATCCGCACGCGTTCGTCGTCGTGGACGCCGAAGGTCACGGTGTGCTGACACACCTGGGCATCGACACCGTGCAACTCAACGGTGAGGGCTTCGAGGTACTGGTCCACAAGGGCGACACCGTGACGCGCGGTCAGGCGGTCGTGCGCTGGGACCCGGCCGCCGTGGAGCGGGCCGGAAGATCTCCGGTGTGCCCGGTGGTAGCGCTCGAGGCCACGGCCGATTCCCTGTCCGGTCTGCTCGAGGACGGCGAAGTGACCACGGGCGCCCAGCTCTTCGCCTGGCAGTGACGCCGACGCCGTACCGAGGCACACCGTACTGAGACACGACGCAGACAACCATCGCGGTGGCGGACCCGCCGCGTGATTCGGAGACGGGTGAGATGGAGACAACGCTGCGAGGCGTCGGGGTGAGTCACGGCCTTGCGATCGGCGAGGTTCGGCATATGGGGACGGCGGTGCTCGAACCGCCGGCCAAGCAGATTCCGACGGACGACGCGGAACGCGAACAGGGGCGCGCGCGCCAGGCCGTCGAAGCGGTGGCCGCCGATCTCGTCGCGCGCGGCAACCTGGCGGGGGGCGAGGCCCAGGCCGTGCTGGAAGCCCAGGCCCTGATGGCGCAGGACCCCGAGCTGATGGCGGACGTGGAGCGCCGTATCGCCGTCGGGAGCACGGCGGAGCGGGCGGTGTACGACGCCTTCGCCGCGTACCGCGAACTGCTGGCCGCCGCCGGAGAGTACCTCGCCGGTCGCGTGGCCGACCTCGACGACGTGCGGAACCGTATCGTCGCCCGGCTGCTGGGCGTGCCGATGCCGGGTGTCCCGGACAGCGACGAGCCGTACGTCCTCGTCGCCCGTGATCTCGCGCCTGCCGACACGGCTCTGCTGGATCCGACCCTGGTCCTCGGGTTCGTCACCGAGGAGGGTGGGCCCACCAGTCACAGCGCGATCCTGGCTCGGGCGCTCGGTGTCCCCGCGGTGGTGGCGCTCGCGGGTGCCGGAGAGCTCACCGAGGGCACGGTGATCGCCGTCGACGGCAGTACCGGTGAGGTCTTCGTGAACCCGAGCACCGAGAAGAAGGCGCAGTTGTCGGCGGCGGCCGTCGAGCGCAAGGCCGCTCTGGCGGCGTCGACCGGGCCGGGGGCCACCGCCGACGGTCACAAGGTGCCGTTGCTGGCGAACATCGGCGGCCCCGCGGATGTGCCCGCCGCCGTCGAGGCCGGGGCCGAGGGCGTCGGTCTGTTCCGTACGGAGTTCCTCTTCCTGGACGACGACCGGAAGGCGCCGTCCCGGGAGAAGCAGGTCGAGGCGTACCGGCAGGTGCTCGAGGCCTTCCCGGAGGGCCGTGTCGTGGTGCGGGTGCTGGACGCGGGTGCGGACAAACCGCTGGACTTCCTGACTCCGGCGGACGAGCCGAACCCGGCGCTCGGCGTGCGCGGTCTGCGGACGCTGCTCGACCACCCCGAGGTGCTGCGTACGCAGTTGACCGCGCTCGCGCAGGCCGCGGCGGGGCTGCCGGTCTACCTGGAGGTCATGGCGCCGATGGTCGCCGACCGCACCGACGCGAAGGCGTTCGCGGACGCCTGCCGTGAGGCCGGGCTGCACGCGAAGTTCGGCGCCATGGTGGAGATCCCGTCCGCCGCGTTGCGCGCGCGCTCGATTCTCCAGGAGGTCGAGTTCCTGTCGCTGGGGACCAACGACCTCGCGCAGTACGCGTTCGCCGCCGACCGTCAGGTGGGCGCGCTCTCGCGGCTTCAGGATCCGTGGCAGCCCGCGCTGCTCGACCTGGTCGCGCTGTCCGCGGACGCGGCGAAGGCCGAGGGCAAGAGCTGCGGGGTCTGCGGTGAGGCCGCGTCGGATCCGCTGCTCGCATGTGTGCTGACCGGTCTGGGTGTCACCTCCCTGTCCATGGGTGCGGCGTCGCTTCCCTATGTCCGGGGGACGCTGGCGAAGTACACGCTGGCGCAGTGCGAGCGTGCCGCGGCGGCGGCGCGGGCCGCCGACTCCGCCGACGGGGCGCGCCGGGCGGCGCAGGCGGTGCTGTCCGGCGAGTAGCCGCATGGCTTCGATGGGCGCGGGGCGCTCCACCTGCGGGTGGGGCGCCCCGCGTGTGTTCGGGCGCCTGTCGGTTGTTCAGTGGGTTGGGATCATGCGTGCCTCGGTGGGTCCGGCTCGTCCGTGCCATGGGTATGGCTCGCCGGTCCTTCGTCTCCGAGGTCGGGTGGTGCGCAGTAGTCGACGTTGGACTCGGGTGAGATGAGATCGCCGGATTCGACGTCGGTGCAGTAGGCGTCGAAGACCTCTCCCGCGCTGAGGGGTTCGAGACGTTCCGCGCGCAGGCGCCAGCCGTAGACGCGGTCCGCCGTGCCCGGTGCGATGGTGCGCATGACGAGTCCGCCTGCGCAGCGGGTGGCGATGCCGAGGGCGAGGACAGTGGTGAACTCGAGGGCCTGGGTCTGGTCGAGCTGGGTCGTGCCGTCAGGGTCCCCGTCGGCGTGCAGCGCCGCGACGAGGGACTCGGGTGTGGTCGAGACGCTGCATACGAGGTGGTGGTGGCCGGGGCTCGCGGTGTCGAGGATGCGGCCGAGGAGTCGGGTCGCTCGGGCGAAGGCGGCGTGTCCGATGTCCTCGCCGCAGGCGGCGCAGGGGCCGAGGTGGGCGAGCACGGTGGTCGCGTACTGCCAAGTGGCCTGTCGTACGGCCTCGTCGACCAGGTCCGGGACGAGTTCGTCCAGGGGTCGGCCGTCGTAGGGGACGGTGGGTCCCAGGGCGGCCAGTTCCGCTGTGAAGCGGCTGCGGCTGGCGGGGTCGTCGGGTTCCAGGCCGCTGTCGGCGCAGAAGTCCGCGTACTCCTGTGGGTCGAAGAGGGCGACCGTGGTGTGACTGCCCTGCTCGGCAAGGCTCTTGAGCAGGGCTTCCACTTGTCGGAGATAGGTCGTGTGGTCGTCGAAGGCGAAGGTGCGGTAGCGCCGCATCGTGGTGAAGTCGTCTTCGTCGGTCAGCAGACCGATGATTCCCGCGACTTCGCGGCGCAGGACGCGTCGCACGGTGTCGTGCTCGGTGTACGGCATGGTTCCCCCTACATGCGGTCGATCAATGCTCACTCACAGTAACGGGAGGCACTGACAACGCCGGTCGGCCGCGGTGGCGAGGGGGCTGGTGGGGTGCCCGCGGGGCGGGTCACTCCCGTTTGCGGGCGAGATCCTCGAAGAAGTGGAGGAGGTCGAGGTTGTCGATGGAGCCCGGGTTCACGGCCTTGTCCATGGGGGTGCCCTGGAGGAGGCGTTTGACCGGGACCTCGATCCGCTTGCCCGTGAGGGTGTGCGGGACGCCCGGGACCTCGATGACCTCGTCGGGGACGTGCCGGGGCGAGAGCTGTTCGCGGATGGTCTGTTTGATGCGGTTCAGGAGGGTCTCGTCGAGGACGGCTCCGGGGGCCAGGTGGACGAAGAGGGGCATCCAGTAGCCGCCGTCGGGCTGTTCCACGCCGATGACGAGGGATTCCTTGATCTCGGGGAGGCGCTCGACGGCTTCGTAGATGTCGGCCGAACCCATGCGGACGCCCTGGCGGTTGAGGGTGGAGTCCGAGCGGCCGTGGATGATCACGGAGCCGCGGGAGGTCAGGGTGATCCAGTCCCCGTGGCGCCACACTCCGGGATACATGTCGAAGTAGCTGTCGTGGTAGCGGCTGCCGTCGGGGTCGTTCCAGAAGCGGATCGGCATGGAGGGCATCGGGTTGGTGACGACCAGTTCGCCGACCTCGTCGATCAGGGGGTTGCCGCTGGGGTCCCAGGATCGGAGGTCGGTGCCCAGGCTGGGCGCCTGGAGTTCACCGATGTACACCGGGAGGGTCGGTACGGCTCCCGCGAAACAGGAGCACACGTCCGTGCCGCCGCTGACGGAGGCGATCCACAGGTCCTCGCCGACCTCGTCGTGCAGCCAGGCGAAGCCGTCCGGCGGCAGCGGCGAGCCCGTCGTCGCCACGCAGCGCACGCGCGCGAGGTCGTAGTCGCGCGCCGGGTGCACGCCCGCCTTGCGGCAGGCCATGACATACGCGGCGGACGTGCCGTAGAGGGTGGCGCCGGTGCGTGCGGCGATGCTCCACTGGGCGCCGGTGTCGGGGTACCCGGGGCTGCCGTCGTACAGGACGATCGTGGTGCCGGTCAGCAGGCCGGAGACGAGGAAGTTCCACATCATCCAGCCGGTGGAGGTGTACCAGAAGAAGCGGTCCTCGGGGCCGAGGTCGCAGTGCAGGCCGAGCTGCTTGAGGTGCTCGACGAGGATGCCGCCCTGGGACTGGACGATGGCCTTGGGCAGTCCGGTCGTCCCCGAGGAGTACAGCACCCACAGCGGGTGGTCGAAGGGGACCTGCTCGAAGACCGGCTCGACGTCCGCCGAGGTCAGCGCCGCCCAGTCCAGGGCCCCTTCGGGGGCGTCGGTGCCGAGCAGCGGGATGTGGACGACGGCGCGCAGGGTGGGCAGTTCGCGGCGCAGTTCGGTGACGACGTCGCGGCGGTCGTGCTCCTTGCCGCCGTAGCGGTAGCCGTCGACCGTGAACAGGACGACGGGTTCGACCTGCTGGAAGCGGTCCAGGACGCTGCGGGCGCCGAAGTCGGGGGCGCAGGAGGTCCACACCCCGCCGACGGCGGCGGTGGCGAGGAGGGCGACGACGGCCTGCGGGATGTTGGGGAGGTAGCCGCTGACGCGGTCTCCGGGACGGACGCCGAGGGCGCGCAGCTCGGCGGCGAGGGAGCCGACCTGGCGGCGCAGTTCGGACCAGGTGACCGGGCGGGGCTCGTGGGTCTCGTCGACGGCCAGGAGGGCGGGCTCGTCCGCGCGGGTGTCGGCCGCGCGCAGGGCGTGTTCGGCGTAGTTCAGGGTCGCGCCGGGGAACCAGGTGGCGCCGGGCATGGCGCGGCTGCCGAGCACGCGCGTGTACGGCGTGGAGAACCGTACGTCGAACCACTCCGTGACGGCCTTCCAGAACGTGTCCAGCTCGTCCACGGACCAGCGGTGCAGGGCGGCGTAGCCGCCTTCGCGGGGGGCTCCGTGGTGGTCGGCCGCCCAGGCCTGGAACCTGGTGATCTGTGCCCGCGCGACGCGGTCGGCGTCGGGCTGCCAGAGCGGCATGGGGTTCGCTGCGGTCATGGGGCGGCTCCCGGACTGTACGCGTGGTGGGCGTGGTCCGCGCACGGCTGAGGTGTGCGCGTCACGCGGCTGACAGGGACGATGCCATGTGATCGACTTCTGCACCAGGGTGCGCCACACATAGTTGGCCTCATGACGATGTGCTCCTGCCCTGGGTGAACGGCAGTTGAACGATGCCGCCGTACCGGGATGTCCATGGCAAGGTGAGCGAATGGACGGTCGTGACCTGGTGCGTTCGGTGAAGGCGGTCGGTTCGGGGGGTGCCGTGCGGGGCTTGCGCACGGTACGGGCCGCGTGGCGCAGGAGACGCGCCGACGCGGCCGGACTGCCGCGGCGGGGGGCGGAACGGGCCCGGGTGCCCGGCGCCCTGCAAGAGGTGCGGCCCGAGCCCGGCGGCGGTGTCGTCCGCTTCGCCCGGTCCGAGCTGCGGATCGCGGTCACCGTGAACGGGGCCGTGTTCTGGGGCTGGGACGGGGCCGGACCGCAGCCGTCGTACGCGCTCGTCGGCCATGGCCCCGAGCCGGACCGGCGGGTGGCGCTGGAGCCGGACACGGACGGGGGCTGGCGGGTCGTGGCGAAGCGCGTCACGGTCACGGTGTCGCGGCAGGGCGCGATCGAGGTGCGTACGCCGGGCGGAGTGACGCTGCGCCGGGACCTGCCGCCCCGCTGGTGGGAACCGGTGGACGGGGGTGCCGCGCGCTGGATGCAGCGGTCCGAAGTGGCGCCGGACGCACGGTTCTTCGGGCTCGGCGGGCGGGCCGCGGGACCGCGGCTGGCCGAGGGGAGCTACCGGTTGTGGAACACGGACCCCGGCCGTCCCTTCGTGCCCGGCGACGACCCGCTGTACCTCACCATGCCGGTGCAGTTGGTGGTCGCCGACGCGGGCACGCACCTGGTGTTCCACGACACGCCGTGGGACGGCACGGTGGCCCTGCGCGAGGGCGAGGAGGGTGCGGGGTCCGGGCACGACCGGGCGGGGAGCTGCGAACTGCGGATGGACGGCGGGCCGCTGCGGTGCTGGGTGATGGTGGGCACCCCCGCGCGCGTGCTGCGCGTCTGGGCGTCGCTGACCGGCGCGCCCGCGCTGCCGCCGGCCTGGGCGCTGGGGCACCATCACGCGCGCTGGGGCTTCGGCAGCGAGGCGGAGGTGCGGCGGATCGTGGCGGGCTACCGGGAGCGCGGGCTTGTGCTGGACGCCGTCCATCTGGACATCGACCACTACGACGGTCACCGGGTGTTCACGGTCGACCGGGACCGCTTCCCGGACCTGCCGGGGCTCGCCGAGGAGCTGCGGCGGGACGGGATCCGGCTGGTGTCGATCGTCGACCCCGCGGTCAAGGCCGAGCCGGGCGACCCGGTGTACGACAGCGGCGCGGCCGAGGACGCGTTCGTACGGGACGCGTCGGGCCGGGTGGTCCAAGGGGTCGTATGGCCCGGGGAGTCCGTCTACCCGGACTTCACACACGCGCGCGTGAGGCGGTGGTGGGGCGGGCACTACGAGGATCGCCTCGCGCAGGGCTTCGCCGGGTTCTGGCACGACATGAACGAACCGGTGTCGTTCACGGCCTTCGGGGAGAACACCCTGCCCCGCTCGGCCCGGCACGCGCTGGAAGGGCGCGGCGGCGACCATCGCGAGGCCCACAACGTGTACGCGCTGTGCATGGCCCAGGCCGCGTACGAAAGCCTGCGCGTACTCGCTCCGCAGGAGCGGCCGTTCCTCTTCTCGCGGTCCGGGTGGGCGGGCATGCAGCGCTACGGGGGCACCTGGTCCGGGGATGTGGCCACCGGGTGGCCCGGGTTGCGCGCTTCGCTGTCGCTGGTGATGGGGCTCGGGCTGTGCGGAGTGCCGTACTCCGGCCCTGATGTGGGCGGCTTCGACGGGAGCCCGTCGCCGGAGCTGTATCTGCGCTGGTTCCAACTCGCCTCGTACCTGCCGCTGTTCCGTACGCACGCGAGTCTGCGGGCCGGGCGCCGGGAGCCCTGGGAGTTCGGCGACGAGGTCCTCGCGCACGCGCGCGAGGCGCTCATGCGACGGCGGCGGCTGCTGCCGTACTTCGTCACGCTGGCGCATGTGGCGCGCCGCACGGGTGCGCCCTATGTGCGGCCCCTGTGGTGGGACACGCCCCGGGACCGGACGCTGCGGGACTGCGGGGACGCGTTCCTGCTCGGCGACAATCTCCTGGTGGCGCCGGTGCTGGAGCCCGGCGCGACCCGGCGGACGGTGCCGCTGCCGAGGGGGCGCTGGTACGACACGGTGACCGAGGAGGCGTTCCAGGGGCCCGGCAGGGTGGTGGTCGACGCGCCGTTGTCACGGATTCCGGTGCTCGCGCGCGCGGGCGCCGTTCTGCCCCTGCAAGGGGCGGACGGGGGTCTTGAGCTGGAGGCCTGGGCGCCTGCGCCGGGACGGTCCGGGGGCGGGGTGGTGGCGCGGGAAACGGGTGGCGGCTGGGCGGAGCCGGAGGTCGAGCGGTATGTGAGCCGGTGGAAGGGCCACGGCGTGGTCGTCCGGTGGGACGGGGACGAGGACCGCGGCGAGGTCCCGCATCCGGTCCACGTCCGGGGGCTCAGCCAGGGGTGACGCGACGCCAGGGGGACGCTGCGGCGAGGGGCGGGTGCAGTGCCGGGCGGGACGCGCGCGCGTGTGTGCCGCGCTGGAAGGTGTTGGCCTGCTCGTCCGGGCCGTGGGCGGGACGCGCGCGTGTGCTGCCGTCCCGCCCGGTGGCTCACCCGTACCGGCCCTCGAACCAGCTCCGCACCGCACGCGTGTGCAGCGGGAAGGCCAGGTCGGCCGGTCGGCGCAGCAACTGCCAGCCCTCCGTCTCGTCCGTGCCGACGGACGGCGGCAGGTCGGCGGCGGCGCGTTCGGGCAGGAGCCCGAACAGCAGCAGGTAGCCGTCGGCCGAACTCATCGCGTCCGCCAGCCGCACCTCACGGCCGGCCGCTTCGATACCGGTCTCCTCCTTCAACTCGCGTACGACGGCGTGCCGCCAGTCCTCGCGCTGTTCGATGAACCCTCCCGGCAGCGCGATGCCCCCGCGCGCGGGAGGGATGGTGCGGGTGATGACGACCAGGGCCGCGCCCCCGGTGTCGTACACGGGCTGGAGGGCCACCGCGACGGGCAGGGGGTTGCGGTAGGCCACCGTGCCGCAGGAGGCGCAGGTGCGCGGCCAGCCGGAGACGCCCTCTCCGTAGGGCGCTCCGCAGCTCGAACAGTGGGAGTCCGCCGCGAAGTCGGCGGAAGGGAACGGGGATTCGGACACGGGGCGGACTGTAGCCGATGGCGGCGAGGGCGGCTCAGTGGCCGGGGGCGAGCGACGCGCGGGAGACCGGGAAGTCGAAGTAGGTGTCGGGGTACGGCTCCGGCTTGAAGGTGTAGTGCCACCATTCCTCGGCGAGGTTGACGAATCCGAGGTTCTCCAGCGTGCTCTTCAGGAGTTGCCGGTTGGCGCGCCGCGCGCCGGTGATCCGCGGGTCGTCGGTGTGGGCCAGGGTGTCGAAGCAGTCGAAGCCCGTCCCCATGTCGACGGAGTTGTCGGGGAAGCGCTCGTCCTGGGGCGCGTAGCAGGGCACGAGCGGCTGGTTCGGGACGTACGGGTGGGTCGGCCGGGCCGGGAGCCGTACGATCGTCAGATCCATGGTGGAGCCGCGGCTGTGTCCGGACTGCTCCGCGATGTAACCGTCGGCGAACAGGCGGGTCTTGTCGACCTGCGGATAGAACTCGGCCTTCATCTTCTGGTCGTTGAGGTCCTTCGCCCAGCGTACGAAGTGGTCGACGGCGCGCTGCGGCCGGTAGCAGTCGTACACCTTGAGCGTGTAGCCCTGGCGCAGCAGTTGCGTCTGCGCCTTGTGGAGGGCTTCGGCGGCCGGGCGCGTGAGGATGCACAGGGGCTGGCGGTAGCCGTCGACGCGTTGTCCGACGAAATTGTGCGGGGTGAAGTAGCGGATCTCCTCGACGATGGTCGGGTCCACGGATCTGAGGGCCACGAAGTCCGCGGGTGCCTTGGGTTCGGGGGCGGCCTGGGCGGTGGCGGAGGCGGACGCGACGGACAGGAGGGCGGCGAGCGCGGTGACGATGCCGCGTACCGCGACGGAGAGTCGTGTCATGTCCCCTGCATCTATCAGTCGGGGAGGGGTTCCGGGAAGGGTGCCCCGTACCCGCCGCCGCCCGGGGTCTCGACCACCAGGACGTCACCGGGGCCGACGTCCGTCGTGTCGCTGCCCTTGAGGGGCACCACGGTTCCGTCGGCGCGCTCGACGCGGTTCGCGCCGAGGGCGCCGGGCTCGCCGCCCGCCATGCCGTAGGGCGGGACCCTGCGGTGCTGGGAGAGCGTGGAGATCGTCATGGGCTCCTGGAAGCGGATGCGGCGCACGGCGCCGTCCCCGCCGCGCCAGCGGCCCGCGCCGCCGCTGCCGGGCCGTACCGCGAACTCCTCGAGCACGACCGGCAGTCTGCCTTCGAGGACCTCGGGGTCGGTCAGGCGCGAGTTGGTCATGTGGGTCTGCACGACGGGGGCTCCCGGGAAGCCGTCGCCCGCGCCGGAACCGGAGGCCACGGTCTCGTAGTACTGGTACCGGTCGTTGCCGAAGGTCACGTTGTTCATGGTGCCGGAGCCCTCGGCCTGCACCCCGAGGGCGGCGTACAGGGCGCCGGTGACGGCCTGGGACGTCTCGACGTTGCCCGCGACGACGGCGGCCGGCGGCTCGGGCGCGAGCATCGAGCCGGGCGGCACGATGATGTCCAGGGGGCGCAGACAGCCGTCGTTGAGCGGGATGTCGTCGGCGACGAGGGTGCGGAAGACGTACAGGACGGCGGCGTTGACGACCGAGCGGGGCGCGTTGAAGTTCGTGGCCGACTGCGGGGAGGTGCCGGTGAAGTCGATGGTCGCGGAGCGGTTGTCGCGGTCCACGCGTACGCGTACGCGGATGACGGCGCCGGAGTCGGTCTCGTAGGCGTACTCACCGTCGTCCAGGGCGTCGATGACGCGGCGGACGGCGTCCTCCGCGTTGTCCTGGACATGCTTCATATAGGCCTGGACGACATCGAGTCCGAAGGTGTCGATCATGCGGCCGACCTCGTCGACGCCCTTCTGGTTGGCCGCGATCTGGGCGCGCAGGTCGGCGAGGTTGGTCTTCGGGTTGCGCGAGGGGTGACGCGCCCCGGTGAGCAGGCGCGATGTCTCCTCCTCGCGGAAGCGGCCCTGTTCGGTCAGGAGCCAGTTGTCGAAGAGGACGCCCTCCTCCTCGATCGTGCGGCTGTGCGCGGGCATGGACCCGGGCGCGATGCCGCCGATCTCCGCGTGGTGGCCGCGGGAGGCGACATAGAACAGGATCCGCTCGCCCTCGGGGTCGAAGACGGGGGTGATGACGGTGACGTCGGGCAGATGGGTGCCGCCGTGGTACGGGTCGTTGACGGCGTAGCTGTCGCCGGGGCGCATGGCGCCCGCACGCCGCCGGATCACCTCCTTGACGCTGGTGCCCATCGAGCCCAGATGGACCGGGATGTGGGGGGCGTTGGCGACGAGATCGCCCTCGGGGTCGAAGAGGGCGCAGGAGAAGTCCAGCCGCTCCTTGATGTTGACGGACTGGGCGGTGGACTCCAGGCGCGCGCCCATCTGTTCGGCGATGGACATGAAGAGGTTGTTGAAGACCTCGAGAAGAACCGGGTCGACTTGTGTAGCGAGACGGGAACTCTCCGTAATCGCCGTGCGTTCCATGACCAGATGCCCCTCGGCGCTCGCCGCGGCCCGCCAGCCGTCGTCGACGACGGTCGTCGCGCCGGCCTCGGTGATGATCGCGGGGCCGGTGACGGCTTCGCCGGGAGGCAGATGCTCCCGGCGGTGCAGGGGTACGTCGCGCCAGGCGCCGCCCGTGTGGAGGCGGACAGTCTCGGGAGCGGCGCGGTGGCCTTCGTACGGGGCGAGGGCGGAGAGATCGGGGGGTGTGGTGAGGCCGGTGGCTTCCACGGAGAGGGCTTCGACGACGATCGGGCGGTCGAGGGTGAAGGAGTACGTGGCGCGATGACGTTCTTCGAAGGCGTGCCGCATCGTGTCGGGGTCGGTCAGCTCGACGACGAGGGCGGTGTCCGTGCCGTCGTAGCGCAACTGCGCCCGCCGGGTGGTCCGGATCCGCTCCTTCGGCACGTCCTCGGCGAGGAGTTCGGCGCGGGCGGCGCCCTCCAGGTCCGCGGCGGTCCGCAGGATCGCGGGCATCGAGGCGTGCTCCAGCGGTTCCTCCACCGACTGCTCGCGCATGGCCGTGGTGTCGGCGAGGCCGATCCCGAGCGCGGAGAGCACTCCGGCCATGGGGGGTACGAGGACGGTGCGGATGCCCAGGGAGTCCGCGACGCGGCACGCGTGCTGGCCGCCCGCTCCCCCGAAGGTGGTGAGGGCGTAGCGGGTCACGTCGTGGCCCTGCTGGACGGAGATCCGCTTGACGGCATGGGCGATGTTGGCGACGGCGATCTGGAGGTATCCCTCGGCGACCTGTTCGGGGGTGCGCCGGTCGCCGGTGTGCTCGTGGATCTCGCGCGCCAGCGCGGCGAAGCGGTCGCGCACCAGCGCGTCGTCGAGCGGCTGGTCTCCGTCCGGGCCGAACACCCGCGGGAAGTGGGCGCTTTGGATGCGGCCGAGCATGACGTTGGCGTCGGTGACGGTGAGCGGGCCGCCGCCCCGGTAGCAGGCGGGTCCCGGGTCCGCGCCCGCCGAGTCCGGCCCTACGCGGTAGCGGGAGCCGTCGAAGTGCAGGACCGAGCCGCCGCCCGCCGCGACGGTGTGGATGTCGAGCATGGGCGCGCGCAGCCGCACACCGGCGAGTCGAGTGGTGAAGACGCGTTCGTACTCACCGGCGAAGTGCGAGACGTCGGTGGACGTGCCGCCCATGTCGAAGCCGATCACGCGGTCGAAGCCCGCGAGTTGCGACATCCGGGCCATGCCGACGATGCCGCCCGCGGGTCCGGACAGGACGGCGTCCTTGCCGCGGAACTGTCCGGCCTCGGTGAGACCGCCGTTGGACTGCATGAACATCAGCCGCACGCCCGCGAGTTCGTCGGCGACGTGCTGGACGTAACGGCGCAGGACGGGCGAGAGGTAGGCGTCGACGACGGCGGTGTCACCGCGCGGGACCAGCTTCATCAGGGGGCTGACCTCGCTGGAGAGCGAGATCTGCGGGAAGCCGATACGGGCGGCGAGTTCACCGACGGCCCGCTCGTGGGCGGGGTGCAGATGGCTGTGCATACAGACCACGGCGAGGGCGCGGATCCCGTCGTCGTAGGCCTCCTGGAGCGGCCCGGCGAGGGCGTCGAGGTCGGGGGCGCGCAGCACGGTGCCGTCGGCGGCGAGGCGTTCGTCGACCTCGACGACCCGCTCGTACAGCAGCTCGGGCAGTTCGATCGCGCGGGCGAAGATGGCGGGGCGGTTCTGGTAGGCGATGCGCAGGGCGTCGCGGAAGCCGCGGGTGATGACGAGGAGGGTGCGTTCGCCCTTGCGTTCCAGGAGGGCGTTGGTGGCGACGGTGGTGCCCATGCGGACGACGTCGACGGGTCCGTCGTCGAGGAGCGCGCGGACGCCCGCGACGGCCGCGTCCGCGTAGCGGTGGGGGTTGTCCGACAGCAGCTTGTGGGTGAGTACGCGCCCGTCGGGGCGGCGTGCCACGACATCGGTGAAGGTGCCGCCGCGGTCGACCCAGAACTGCCAGCCCGTGGTCACGTCCGTGTCTCCGATCGCGCTGTTCGCAATGGTGTTCGCGGCAGATCAGGAGCCGCGTTGCGGCTTGTCGGTGCTCGGTCCGAGCATATCGGGGGTGGCTCACAGGGCGCGCAGGCCGTCGATGACCTCGCGCAGGACGCTCTCGTCCACCAGTTCGGCAGGGGGCACGGGGCGCGTCACGCGCACCAGTTCCCGGTCCACGAGATCGCCGAGGAGCACGCGCACCACGCCGACCGGCAGATCGAGTTCGGCGGCGAGTTCGGCGACCGACTGCGGGGTGTCCCGGGACAGTTCGACGATGGCCATGTGTTCCGGGGACAGCGCCGGGTCCGTCTCGGGCAGGCCCGTGCGCGGCTCCGAGAAGACCACCGCGATCAGGTCGAGGCGGTGCTGGGCCGCGTGCCGGGTACGGCCGCGCGTCATGGCGTACGGACGGACCACCGGCCCGGCCTCGTCGTCGAACCACTGACTGCTTCCCTGACCGTCTCCGCTCATGCCGTCCCACTACCCGCCCGAGGGCAGATCGGTGCGTGGCGCGGACCCCAGATGCGCTCCGACGCGCTTGACCAGGAGCGTCATCTCGTAGGCGACCTGGCCGACGTCGGGGTCGGCGTCGGCCAGGACGGCGAGACAGCCGCCGTCCCCCGCGGCGGTGACGAAGAGGAAGGCCTCGTCGAGTTCGACGAGGGTCTGGCGGACGCCCCCGGCCTCGAAGTGCCGGCCGACCCCCTTGGCGAGGCTGTGGAAGCCGGAGGCGACGGCCGCGAGGTGCTCGCTGTCCTCCCGGGACAGCTCGCTGGAGACGCCGGTGGGCAGGCCGTCGCCGGAGAGCACGAGTGCCTTGCGGATACCGGCGACGCGTGCCACCAGGTCGTCGAGCAGCCAGTTCAGCTCTCGCGATGGCGTGCTGGTCGCGGTGGGCCCTGCGGCCTTCGGTGCGGTCATCGACCGTCCCCCTTCGTCGTTCCTGGTGCTGGGTCGTCCTGGGCCTCGTCGCCCGCGGCGTTCTCCTCGCGGCCCCGCCGCCAGCCCCGCTGGAGCGAGGCGAAACGGCTGCGGACCTCATCGGCGTCGCGTTCGGCGAGTCCCTCGGCGGGCGCGGTGCGGGACTGCTCGTCGTCGCGCCGGGCGGGGTCTTCCTTCAACTGCGGGGCGAGGCTGGCCTGCCGCACACGGCGGGGCAGCTCGTCCGGGCCCGGATCCGCCGGTCCGGTCCGCGGGACACGGCGCGGTGCGGTCCGGTCCGGGTCGGCCGGGGGCGGGGTGCGGCGCCGCCGCGGCAGAGCGGGAGGGCGCGAGCTGTCTCCTCGCTCGGCGTCCTTGGAAGCCTGCTCCGGGCGGCCGGAGGACCGGTCGGCGTCCCGACGCCGCGTCATGTTCCGCTCGCGCGGACCTGGTTCGCCGTCGACGCCCGGTTCGGCTTCCGGTGCGGCTTCCTTCACAGGGCGGCCGTGGGAGCTGACCAGCTTGGGGGTCCGGCGGCGGGGCAGCGGGACCGGGGCATCCGGATCGCCGTCGGGGCGGGCCGTCTCGCGCCGCCGGTCGCGCGGCTGCCGGTGCGGCTCGTCCGGGACCTTGACGAGGGACGGGCGGGGGCGGAGCAGTCCACCGCGGTCGCTGTGCCGCTCCCCCATGCCACCCATGTCACCCACGGGGTCCGTGTCAAAGGCGTCCACGTCGAGAGCGGCCGGGAAGCCGTCGAGCGCGTCCTGGCCGACCGGCGCCTCCAGCTCCACCGGCCCGTCCAGGAACGAGGCCGCGGCACCGGGGCGCCTGCCGGGCCGCGGGGACCGCGCCGCCGTGCGCTCCTCCCCGGTCCCGGCCTCGGTGCCGGACGGAACGCGGTCGAGACGGAAGCCGATGCCGTTGGTGTCGGGGACGTCGTCGGTGAGCAGTGCGTCGGGGATGAAGACGACGGCCGTGGTGCCGCCGTACGGGGACGGCTGGAGGGAGACACGGACGTTCTGCCGTCGGGCGAGCCGGCTGACCACGAAGAGGCCGAGCCGGTCGGTGTCGGAGAGTTCGAACTCAGGGGTCTCGGCGAGCCGCAGATTGGCGTCCAGCAGCGCCTCGGCCGCCATACCGAGGCCGCGGTCGTGGATCTCCAGGGTGAAGCCCTTGGCGACGCGCTCACCGACGACCTGCACGGCGGTGTGCGGCGGGGAGAACACCGTGGCGTTCTCCAGGAGTTCGGCCACCAGGTGGGTGAGGTCGGCGACCGCGGATCCGGTGACGGCGACCCGGGGCAGCCGCCGTACCTCGATGCGCTCGTAGTCCTCGACCTCGGCGACGGCGGCCCGCACCACGTCCATGAGCTGGATGGGCTTGCGCCACTGCCGGGAGGGGGCCGCGCCGGAGAGGATGACCAGCCCCTCGGCGTGGCGGCGCATGCGCGTGGTGAGGTGGTCGAGACGGAACAGGTCGGCGAGTTCGTCGGTGTCCTCGGTCCTGCGCTCCATGGCGTCGAGCAGGGTGAGCTGCTTGTGCAGCAGGACCTGGCTGCGGCGGGCGAGGTTGACGAAGACCTCGGAGACCCCGGCGCGCAGTTCGGCCTGTTTGACGGCGGCCTCGACGGCGGCGCGCTGAAGGGTGTTGAGGGCCTGGCCGACCTCGCCGATCTCGTTCTTGTCGTACGTCAGGCGCGGCACCTCGGTCTCGACGTCGATCTGTTCGCCCGCCGAGAGGCGGCGCATCACGCTGGGCAGCCGCACTCCGGACGCCTCGTGGGCCTCCAGACGCAGCCCGCGCAGATCGCGGATGAGGCCGCGGCCGACACGGACGGAGAGGATCAGTGAGACCAGCAGGGCGACGAGGCCGAGGACGCCCGCGATGACCGCCTTGACGATGACGTTGCCGGCGCGGGGGCGGACCCGGTCGTGGTAGCGGTCGTCCACCTGGGCGCTCATCTTGTCGAGCCGGGCCAGGACCTGCCCGGCGGCCGTGTCCCAGCTCTTGGCGGTCACGCCGTGCGGGGCGCCGGGGGCGGCGTCGATGACGGTCCGTTCGGCCACGCGTAAGGGCGCGGTACCGGCGTCCTTCCAGTAGTGCTCGAAGCGCGCGCTCTCCGAGGTGGGCAGCATCGGCAGGCCGACGTCGTACAGCACGGTGCGCTGAGCGGCGAGGTCGGAGACGCCGTGGATGTCGTCGCGGGTCAGCCGGCCGGCGACGAGCGCGGAGCCGAGCAGGGCGTCCTCGCGGGAGAGCAGTTCACGGGCGCGGGAGACGGTGACGAGCGCCCGGCCCTGCTTGTCCATCTCCACGTTGTCGAGGACACGCAGATTGGTCAGAAGCATGAAGCAGGGGTCGACCAGGCGGTTGTAGAGGTCGAGGGCCTGGGCGCGGTCGACGGTGCCGTCCTCGACGCTGCGGCGCAGCGTCCCGATGCCGTCGAGGGCGTCCAGGATCGAGGTGAGGCGCCCGGTGGTGCCCTCGCCCATGTCGTCGTGCAGGTCCCCGTCCCTGCTGTTCTCGCGGAGCGTGGCCACGGCCTCGTCGGTGGCGGCGCGGCTGCGGTGCAGCGCGACGAGGGCGTCGGAGGCACGCGGGTCGGCGAGGTAGACCAGGGACTGGCGGCGTTCCTGCTGGAGTACGCGGACGGTGTCCTCGGTGGGGTAGCCGACCTTCTCGACGATGCGGGAGACGGTGAACAGCGACTGCGCCGCACGGCCGGTGAGCAGCGTCGCGAAGGCCCAGATGGAGGTCAGGGACAGCAGCGGCACGAGAAGCAGCGCCACGATCTTCCGGCGGATGGACTTCCCGCGAAAGCGCATGGCCTCCCCCAGCTCGCCCCTCCGATGTGACGGGGGGTACACATGTTCGTCAGCAAACGGCGTGAGCCTACTACCGACTCATAGGGATCTCGAAGGGGGCGAACTGGCCCGTCGCCGCTTGAACGCCCAACGGGACATGGGGAGTTGTCACGTCATTACGGGAGATCACCGCCGCGGAACCGCCCTGCCGCGGGGGACGGCTCCCGGTGGGGGTCCGGGGCCGGTTGGCCGGAATTCCTCCCTCGGCCGAGATCTTCCTTTCGATGGGAATCTTCATGGAACGCCGATCGTCTACCTCTATGAGAAGGGGGCGGAATCGGCCACAGGCGCCGCATGCCGCGCCCAGGCGGCGTAAAGCGGAGCAAGCCGGGCAATCACTGGGGGCCGGTGTCGATCGACACCGGGACGAGCGGTCTGCGGGCGGTGGGGAGGACGAGTTGATGAGCAAGGCGCGCCACGAGGCGGCGTACCGCCGTCCGTTGTGGGTCGAGGAGCCCGCGCGCCGACGGCGGCTGCCGGATCCGGTGCGTACGGCCGCGGTGCGGGCGGTGCTCCTCATCTCGGTGACGCTGATCCAGGCGATGGTCGCCTTCCTGTGCACGTTGGCCGAGTCCTGGCTCGCCTTCCCCATGGTGCTGAGCAGCGTGGCCAGTACGGTCGCGGCGACCTGGGGCGCGCTCGACGTCTGGGTGACACGCCAGGTGTGGAACCAGCGCCATGGAGTGGTGTCGGCCCCGAGCAGCACGGCCCGTGCGCTGCGCCGCGAGCGCCGTACGGCCCGTCGGCAGGCGCGGGCCGCCGCGCGGGCCCAGAAGCGCATACCCGGGCAGGGCGGCGCGGGGCAGTTGTCACACCCGTGAGGCCCGCGGTCACGGGACCGTAGCCGCGTCCATGAGGCCCTCGGTCACGCGGCAGTTGCCGCATCCGTGAGGCCGCGGTCACGGGGCGGGCCGTCCGCACCCGTGACCGCGTACACCGCCCGTCACACGGCGTCCGCCGTCGGCCGCTTGAACATCCGGGTCGCGGTGATCTCGCTGTGCACCGTCTCTCCGGCCTGCGGCTGCTGCGGCAGCCCCGGCCTCAGATGTTCCTCGACCCGGATGTACTTCAGTCCGGCCCGCAGGTCCGCGTCGTTGCGCAACCGGATGACCAGCGGGAACTCCGCGAGCGCGGTCGTGTCGAACAGGCCCGTGGTGTACAGGAGCTGGACGCCGAGCGCATCCGAGACGGCCCGCTGGAGCTCCAGCAGATACGTCGCGTTGGCGCGCCCGATGGGGTTGTCCAGGAACAGCGTGCCCGCGTGGCGGTGCTTGTCGCGGCCCCGGTCGTTGGAGCGCAGCGCGGCCATCGTGCAGTAGAGCGCGATCGCGGCGGTGAGCAACTGACCGCCCGAGAACACGTCTCCCATCTGCCCGACCGGCACGCGCTCGGCGCGCAGCACGGCGTCCGGCTTGAGGATCTCCACGGCGACGCCCTTGGGCTGGAGCGCCGCGCCGACGCCCCGGAGCAGGAGGGACATTCCGTCGCGCCTGAGGTCGGAGTTCTTCTTCACGGCCGCGCGGGTCGCCTCGTCGATGACCTCGCCGAGCCGTTCGGTGAGCGTGGCCTGGTCGGGCTCCTCGAAGCGGATGCGCAGGAACTCCTGCCCGGACCACTCGCCGAGCCCTTCGGGGAGGCGGGAGAGCCGCTGCGCCGACCGCAGGGTGGCCAGGGCCGACTCGACCAGTCCCCGCAGCCGGTCCACGATCGAGTCGCGGTTGCGTTCGAGCTGCGCGAGTTCGTCGGTGAGGACCCGGAGCCGGGGCGCGAAGGCCTCCGCCCACTTCTGCGCGTGCTCCGGCAGCGCGGACGCCGGCAGTTCACGGATCTGCTGCCGCGCGGGCGTACGGACCTGCTCGTACCGCGTGGAGTTGGCGTGCCGTACGAGCACGTCGCTCGCCTCGCGCACGCCTCCCTCGGCGGCGGACAGCTCGGCGGCGCACCCGCGCAGCGACCGGCGGGCCTCGGCGGCGGAGCGCCGGGCCTCGTCGAGCGTGCCGGGGTAGGGCTCGGACTCCTCCTGCTCCTCCTCCACGGCCTGCTCGCGCAGCAGATCGCGGAGCATCGCGGCGACCTCGTCGAAGCCGCTCGCGGCGTCCTCGGCGGCCCGGTGGGCGGCGAGGAGTTCGGCGTGGGCCTCGCGAGCCCGGCCGAGCGCCTCGGTGCGGGTGGCCAGTTCACCGGTGGCCGTGCGCAGCAGCGCCTGGGCGTGCTCGGTGTCGCGCGGGAGAAGCTCCTCGGGCAGGTCGGTGTGCGCCTCGCCGTTCTCGGGCGCGTGCCGCTCGGCTTCGCCGCGCAGGCGCCCGAGTTGCTCGCTCGCCGTGGACATACGGGTCTCCAGGAGCTGCACCAACTCCTCGGCGCGTGCGGCGGCGGCCTGCCGGGAGGGGCCGTCGGAGCCGTCCGGGGAGGTCAGGAGCTGCTCGGCGCGCGTACGGACCTTGTTGCTGAGCCGGTCCAGTTCGGCGAGCGCGGCGGACTCGTCGCTCTCGGCCCGCGCCTGTTCGGCCCGCAGATCGGCGCCGACGCCGACCTTCTCGTACACCTGGGAGGCGGCCCGGTAGGCCTCGCGAAGGGCGGGCAGGGACGCCTTCGACGCGTGGGCGCCGTCCTCGGGTACGTCGTCCGGGGCGCCCGCGATCTCGGCGCGTTCGGCGCGCAGCGAGCGGGCCGTGCGGCGCGCGTCGTCGGCGGCGCGCTGGGCGGCGCGCCGGTCCTCGTCGGCGACGCGTGCGCGCTCGAGGCAGGTCTGGGCGCGGGCCTCCGCCTCGACCGCCTCGTCGGCGAGTTCGCGCACCGTGACCTGCCAGCCCGCGCGTTCCCGCAGCCGGAAGGCGAGTCCGGAGAGCGCGTCGGCGGCGCGCCGGGCCTTCTGCGCGGCCTCCTGGCGCTCGTCGCGGAGCTGCGCGGCCTCGGCGGCGGCTTCCTCGGCCTCGGCCCGGAGGCCGCGTGCCTCGGCCAGTTCGGCCTCGGTCTCCTCGGCGAAGGCGCGCGCTTCCTCGGCGGCCGTGGCGAGTTCGGTGAGCCGGCCGGCCGGGCAACCGGTGCGCCAGGACGCCAGCCGGGCCGCGAGTTCGCGGTCCTTGCCGAGCCGGGCCGCGAGCGTGCGGATCTCCTCGTCCCGGTCGGTGGCCCGCGCGCGCAGCGTCTGGCGTTCCTCGTCGGCGGCGAGTTCGTCGTGCATGGCCGGGTTCGGCGGTACGAGGAAGACGCCGCTGTCCTCGTCCCGGGCCGGGGTGGGGGCGAGCAGCGCGGCGGCCGTACCGACGGCGACGGCGGAGCGCGGCAGCAGCGCGGCGTCGCCGAGCGCCTCGCGGGCGCGGGCGTGCGAGTCCGGGTCCGTGATGATCACGCCGTCGACCAGCTCGGGCCGGGCGGCCAGCACGCGCGCGTGGTCGACGGGGTCGACGGACTGTGCGAGGTAGCGCCAGCCGGGCAGCGCCGGGATGCCGTGCTCGCCGAGGAACTCGACGGTCGCCAGGACGTCCGGACCCGGCGGCAGCAGCCCGCCGTCGCCGAGGGCGCCCAGGATGCGCGCGTCGTCGGCGGCGGCGGTCCGCAGCTCGAAGAGCTGCCGTTCGGCGGAGGAGACGGAGGTGTCGAGCAGTTCGCGCAACTCGTCGGCGAAGCCGTCCAGTTGCTCCGCGCCGAGCGGGCCCTCGCCCGCCGCGGCGGACAGGCCCAGCAGTTCGGCCAGCCGCTCCTCGGCCGCGAGCGCCTGCGCCGTGCGGCGTTCCGCCTCGTACGACCGCTCGGCGGCCGTGGCCGCGTCGGCCGCGCGGGCCGCGGTCAGCTCCGCGCGGGCCTCGGTGGACGCCGCCTCGCGCGCGTGCTCGGTCGCCCGGCGGGACGCCTCGCGCGCGGTGTCCCAGGCGGCGACGGCCGTCTTCTCGGCGTCGCTCGCGGCGAGCGCGGCCCGTGCCGGGTCGGCGTCGGGCGCGCTGTCGTCCAGCCAGCCCGCCCGTACGGCCTCGGCGGTCTCCTGCTCGACCTCGCTCAGGCGCTGGCGCAGATGCCCGGCCTCGCTGCGCGCGCGCTGTGCCTGGGTGGCGGCGGCGGTCGAGTCCCGGTAGGCGCCCTCGCCGACCTCCTGGAGCGCGGCGGAGCGCTCCTCCTCCTCGTTGGCGAGCGTCTCGGCGCTCTCGGCGGCCGTGTGCAGCGCCCGTACGAGATCAACGGCGGCCTTGGCGCGAGCGGCGAGCGCGGGCGCGGCGTCCCGCTCGGCCTCGCGGATCGCGGCGGCCACGCGCGCGGAGCGGTCGGCGGCGGCACGGTGGCGCAGCACAGCCTCCGCCGCCTGCCACGCGCTGAACAACTGGCGGGCGTCGGCCAGTTCAC
Organism: Streptomyces sp. NPDC104371; assembly: GCF_055583785.1. Lineage (NCBI taxonomy): Bacteria > Bacillati > Actinomycetota > Actinomycetes > Kitasatosporales > Streptomycetaceae > Streptomyces > Streptomyces sp. NPDC104371. The sequence continues at coordinate 280,530 of NZ_JBVJNF010000009.1, read as the reverse complement.
GCTTCTGCGCGGTGGCGGCCTTCTCCGCGCCGGTGAGCGCCAACGAGGCGTGCCGGTAGGCGAGTTCGGCGGCGACCAGGGCGCTGCGCGCGCGGGCGCCCTCGGCGTGGGTGACGGCGTACGCGGCGGCGGTCACGCGCTGGGCCAGGTCGGCGGCCCGTACCCGCTCCCGCACGCCCCGCGCGGACAGCCGCCGGGCCAGGGTGCGGGTGCGCCGTTCGGCGCCCGCGTGGACGTCCCGGGCCCGCGACCGCGTCTCGGCGGCCTCGACGATGCGGCCGAGCAGGTCCACCGAGCCCGCGGTGAAGTCGCGTTCGGCCATCAGCTCGGCGCGCCGCCCCAGCTTGTTGCCGAACCCGCTGACCAGGTCGGCGAGTCCGTCGGTGTCGCGGGTGTCGGTGACGGCGCGCAGCAGCAGGTCGGTGAAGTCGGAGTCCTTCTTGACCGCGAAGAGGCCCGCGGCCTCACCCTCGTCGGCGTTCATCTCCCGCTGGTAGCGGAAGAGTTCGGGGTCGAGGCCGAGGTCCGTCAGATGCTCGTTCCAGCGGTCGTGGATCTCCTCCCAGTGCACCTCCAGATGCGGGTACGTCCGGCCCGCCTCCGTGAGGGCGTCCCGGAAGCCCTTCATCGTGCGGCGCCTGCCCTGCGCCCCGGACGCGCCCTCGACGGGCGGCCGTACGGCGGTGGACTCGGCGACCGGGAGGTTGTCGAGGCTGAGGCCGGGGCCCGGCCGGAAGGAGTACCAGGCCTCGGCGAACTTCCGCGGGTCGTTGGAGACCTGGCGTCCGCGCCACTCGCTGGCCTTGCCGACGACGACGCACTCGCCGGTCAGGGTGTGCTGCCACTCCAGCGCCACATGCCCGCAGTCGTCGGCGAGCAGGAACTTGCGCAGCACACCGGAGCTGGCGCCGCCGAGCGTGTTGCGGTGGCCGGGCAGCATCACCGAGAAGATCAGCTTGAGCAGGACGGACTTGCCGCCGCCGTTCTCCAGGAAGAGCACACCGGCGGGCGCGGGGCGGCGGGGCGGCCCGGCGGGCTCCTGCTCGAAGAACTCCGCCTGGACGGGCGCGGGGTCGGGCACCGGATCACCCACACCCCGCAGGTCCAGCACGGTGTCGGCATAGCGCGCACCGGCCGGGCCGATGGAGTAGAGGCGGACCCGGGACAACTCGTACATGGCGGCGGACTCTCGTCGTGATTCGTGCTGGGGTGGGCAAACGTAAGGGCAGGCGGGGACGTCAGGGGACGTTCACGGATGGTCGCGGCTGTCCGCGACCGTTGGGGCTCCGGGAACGTCGGGGACGTCAGGAGTGGAACGGCAGTCCGGCGTCGGCCACCAGTTCCAGGTCGTCGGTGTCCTCGGCGGGCAGCAGGGTCGCCGTGCCGTCGGTGACCGGGACGACGCCGAGGTCGAGCAGCTCGGTCATGGCGGCGCCGGCCGCCATGTCGCGTACCTGAAGCTGGTAGCGGGCGGTCGTGCGGTAGGTGCCGCCGTGGTCGTCGCCCGTGCGCTGCAGGAACCCGGAGTCGGTGAGGAAGGCGACGGCCTTGCCGACGATGCCGGTGGTCGAACCCGCCAGTCGGCGCGCGTCCTTGGTGGCCCCGGTCGCGGTGCGCCGGGCCCAGATCCGCCAGGCGGCCTCCAGGCCGGGCGCGTCGCTCACCGGGTCGGTGTTCTCGCCCTGTTCCCCGGCCCGCTCCTCCAGGCGGCGGCAGGCCTGGCGTACGAAGGCGTCGACGCCGTTGACCGTGACACGCCCGATGTAGCCGTCGTCGGCGAGGTCCTCGGGGCGCGGGAACGCCAGGGCGGCGACGGCGAGATGGGCCAGTCCGTGCAGGAAGCGGTCCGCGGAGTCGGCCGCGGTACGACGCGCGTAGTCGCCCATGCGGACGGCGAACACGGAGTCCTCGGCCGCGGTCACGGCCATACCGGCGCGCGGGGACACCTCGAGGACGATCAGGCCGAGCCCGGTGGCGACGGCGTCGACGAGCCGCGCGAACGGCGGGTCCTCGCGGTAGCGGCGCAGCAGGTCGGCGTACTCCTGGTCGCGCGCGGGCTGGAGCTTCGGCTGGAGCCCGAAGGCGACGAGCCGCGCCGCGTCGGCGGTGTCGGCGGGGGTGACGGCGGCACTGGCCGGCGCGGCGGTCTCCGGCTCGCTCGGGTCGACGTGCTCGGTCACGGTGGGGGCTCCTTGGTGCGCTGGTACTCGTTCTCGGCTCATGTGGGCTGCGTCCGGGCCCGTCGTGCTCAAGTGGGCTGCGTCCGGGCCCGGCATGCTCAAGTGGCTTCTGTCCGGGCCGTCTCGCTCATGTGGCTTCCGTCCGGGCCGCGGCCATGCCCGCCGCGTCCAGCAGGGCCGTCCCGACGACGAGGTCCGCGCCGCCGAACTCGGGGTCGTCCAGCTCGGTGCCGTCGTCCACGGCGAACAGGAGCTTCTCCTCGCCCTGCCGGTAGGCCGTGCCGACCGGGGGGCTGGCCGCGTGCACGGCCAGCAGCGCCACCAGATACGGCAGCTCGGGGTCCGTTTTGCGGGCCTCGGCCAGCAGTCCGGACAGCCGCCGGGGCGCGTCCGCCGGGAGGTCCAGCAACTGCGTCGCGGCGGCGAGTTGCTCCTCGCTGAACCGGCTGTCGTCCGGCGTGGCGATCAGATCCGGCTCGGGCATCTCGGCGCCGAGGTGCTCGCGCTCCACGGGCGGCGTCAGCAGCAGGTCGACCAGGTCGCCCACGCGTACGGACACGGGCGTGCGCAGCCCCGTCCCGTGCGCGAAGAAGGCGTCCGTGACACGTATCGCCTGTTCCAGCGGCAGCGGCAGGACGGGCGCGACGAGATGCCCGTAGAGGTCCGTGCCCGAGGTCGTCATCGGGGTGGCGAACGCCTGCCGGTCCTGTTCGGCGCGGAAGAGCGGGCCCGCCTCCAGGAGCCGCGACTGGAGCTGGGTGTGGCGGCGGATGCAGTCCTTGACGATGTCGACGAGCTCGGCGGCGCGCCGCTTCTGCTCGGGGTCCTCCGACTCGTCGCGGGCCTTGCGGATGTTGGTGAGGATCGCGTTCTCATGGCGGTAGCGGTCGGCGACGTGCTCGAGGGCCTCGGCGATCATGTCCGGGACCGCCTTCAGCCAGTCCACCGCGCGGACGTTGCGCCGGGTCGCCTCCAGGGCCCGGCGCAGCGACTCGGAGTACTGCACGGTGCGGTAGCGCGCCTGCTCGGCGGCGAGTTGGGCGTCGGCAAGGCGCCCGCGGCTGATCAGCACGTCCAGCTTGACCTCGGCGGCGATCTGGGCGCTGGTGACATCCGTGTCGAGGGCGCCGACGAGGACGTTGACCGCCTCGTCGGTCGTACGGAGGTAGACGAGGCCGCCGTAGCCCGGCACCTCTTCGATCAGCTTGAAGTCGTAATCGCGGCGGACGTAGGTGCCGTCGGAGGCGAACGTACCGTACACGGCCCGGAAGCCGCGGTCGGCGCTGCCGACGTTGATCAGGTTCTCCAGCACCCAGCGGGCCACCCGCTCGTGCTCGGGGGCCGGGCGGCCGGGGGCCTGGGCGGCGACGCGCGGGACGAGGCGGGCGACGATCTGCTCGTGGTCCGCGCCGGTGTCGAAGTCCATGTTCAGCGTGACGAGGTCGATGGCGGCGAGGGCGACCTCCGCCATCCCGTACACCGAGTACTCACCCGCGAGGTTCGCCTTGCGCGCGTCCAGGTCGTGGATCGGCGCGGTGCAGGCGAGCGCGCGCAGCCGCCGCGCCAGCCCTTCGTCGGCGGCCGGGCCCGCGGCGGGGCGCGGCCCCGCGCTGAGCTGGGGCGGAACAGGATCCGTCGGTGCAGGCGAAGTCACGTGCACAGATTAGGTCCTCGGTCCGACAAGGACCCAAACGGTGCGGAGGCGCCCTGGCGTGCGCTTGTGTCCCGCCAGGGCGCCCAGGGCTCACACCGCGGGCATATCGGGCCCGATCCGGCTGCGTACGGCCGTCTGGACCTCGGCCTCCTCGGCCGGATCAGCGGCAAGTCGGCGCAGTTGGTCCACGACGCGCGTGTCCCCGGTCTCGGCGTGCCGCGCGGCGATCTCGCGGGTCGACTCCTCGCAGTCCCACAGGCATTCGACGGCGAACCCGGCGGCGAAGGAGGGGTCCGTGGCGGCCAGCGCGCGGGCGGCGCGGCCCCGCAGATGCGACGAGGCGGTCTCGCGGTAGACATGGCGCAGCACGGGGGCCGCGCAGGCGATACCGAGCCGTCCGGCCCCGTCGACGAGCGTCCACAGGGTCTGCGCGTCGGGGCCTTCGCCCCGGACCGCCTCCCGCAGCGCGGCGAGGACCAGGTCGCGGTCCTGTGCCCCGCCCCGGCAGGCGAGGACGCGCCCGGCGGCGGCCCCGAGGGCGTCCGGCCTGCGGGCCCAGCCGCGCGCGCGGTCGACGGCGGCGACGCTGCGCATGCGTTCGAAGGCGTCGACCGCCGCGTCGACGACCAGCGCGGAACCGGTCGACACGGCGGCCTCGACCAGGTCGAGGGCGTCGGGGTCGTCGCTGTCGGCGAGATAGCGCAGGGCGGTGCAGCGCGCCCCGTCACCGCCCGCGCGGGCGGCCTCGACGATCTCGTGCCGGTTCTCGGGGCCCGCGACGGCGGTGAGACAGCGCGCGGCCGGCACATGGAGCACGGCGCCGCGTTCCAGGCCCTGCTGGGCCCAGTCGAAGACGGCCTGCACGCTCCATCCCGGGCGGGGCCCCTGGGGCCGCATCTGCCGCTGCCACCGGTCGAAGCTGCCCGCTTCCTGAGCGGCGCGCACGCGCGCGCCGACGGCGGGGCGGGGGTCCTCCGCCCACAGCCGCCAGGGGCGCGGTTCGAAGGCGTCGCGTACCGCGGCGGTGAGGTCGGCCTCGCCCTCGGCGTCGGCCGGGAAGCGGGCCAGGACGGGTACGGAGAGGGCGCGCAGGCCCGCGTCGTCGTCACGCAGCGCGAGTTCGTCCAGGGCCCAGGCCCAGTTGGCGCCCGAGGCCGCGTATCTGCGCAGGAGCGCGAGCGCGTCCTGTCTGCCGTACGAGGCGAGGTGGCCGAGGACCGCCAGGGCGAGCCCGGTGCGGCACTCGTCGGTGTCCAGGACGTCCTCGGCGCCGAAGAGGTGCGCCTCGATCGCGTCCAGCTCGCCGTGCAGGTCGAGGTAGAGGCGGGCGTAGTACAGGGAGCGGTTCTCCACCTGCCAGTCGTGGCGGGGGTCGCGCAGCACACAGTGGTCGAGGGCGGCGAGCGCTTCGGCTCGCGGTGCGGTGAGCGCGTGCAGCGTCCCGTCGCCGCGGCCCCTCTGGAGGAGGCCGAGCAGGGTTCCGCTGGGCGCTATGACCGGTTCGAACATGGGAAACAGCCTCATATCAAGCGTCGACGCAACCGGGTATCACCCACTACCTGGCCGCGCGCCAACACGTCGGGGTGCCCGCCGTCTCTTGCTTGCTGTAGACCATTTCCTCTGCCTCTCGTCGGTGGCCCATACGGACCGCTTCACGGTCCGCGCGGTGCAGCAACTCGTGCCCAGTCATCGCGTCCGTGAATCACGACGTCATGATGACCCGCTGTCTTCGCCTGCCGCGACCTTATTTCGGGCGGCCCCGTACTACCTCCCCCATTGTCCGCGTTCTCGCTGGTCAGAACGGTCGGATCAGGATGCGCCGAACAGTTCGAGCAGCTCCGCCTTGCCGAACATCCGCGCGGTGTCGATCGCCGAGGGCGTGCCCGCGGCCGGGTCGGCGCCGCGCTCCAGCAGGGCCCGGACGACCTCCGTCTCACCCTTGAAAACCGCACCCGCGAGCGGGGTCTGACCCCGGTCGTTGACGCGGTCGACGTCGGCGCCGCGCTCCAGCAGAGCGCGGACGGCGTCGGCGTGGCCGTGGTAGGCGGCCAGCATCACGAGGGAGTCACCGCGGTCGTTGGTGAGGTCGGCCGGGACACCCGCGTCGACGTACGCCGCGAGCGTCTTGGTCTCGCCTCGGCGCGCCAGATCGAAGATCTTGGTCGCCAGCTCCACGACCTCGGGGTCGGGGGCTTCACTCATCGCCGGACCGCCTCTCAACTACGAACTGCTACGACTCTGGGGACTGCGGGAGCATACGGCAGCGAGCGGGGCGGCCGTACGCGGGGCCGTGCGACGTCGAGCGGTGACGCCGTACGGGTGAATCGCCAGCGTACTGGCTTACGCGCCCCCTGCCCGCTCTCGCGCTCGCGCGGGCGTGGCAGCACCGCGTGAGCACGGCAGTCCGGCCCGGGAGAGCGGCCCGACGCTGCCAAGTGGGGCAATTCGAGGGGTTTCCACTCAGTTGCACCTTTTGTCGTACAGATACATCCTGTGAGCCTGGAAGTACTCATGGTGACTTCACCCCATGACCCAGGAGAGCGCAATGATTCTGAACATGTCAGGCGTCGTACTGCTCGGCGTCATCGTCTTCCTCTACTGCCGCAAGGACGGGCTCAAGGGATCGCACGCGCTGATCAGCGGGCTCTTCGGGTTCTATCTCTCGAGTACCGCCATCGCCCCGAGCATCAAGGCCGGCGGTTCGAGCCTCGCGAACCTCATCGGCGGGATCAACTTCTGACCCGCCCCCGTCCGCTCGCGACTTCCAGGAGAACGACGTGGCCCGCCGCCCCCTCCCCCGCATCCTGACCCACGGCAGCGCACCGATCGCCCGCAGCCGGGAGCTGGCCCGGACGGCCGCCGACGGCGCCACCGACATCCTCCATCCGCTGATCACCATCACCCGTGGACTGCGCCGACTCGCCGCAGCCGCGCACCGCACCTGGGCGGACACACCCAAAGACCGGCGGGGGCCGCTCCTCTTCCTGGTCGCGACAGTGATCCTGGTCGTGGCCCTGGTGCCGTACGGGCCGATGCTCGCCGCCATCACCCTGATGGCGGCGGCCGGCTGGAAGGGCCGCGAACGCCGGACACCGCAGCAAACGGGCCCCGACCCCGCGCAGAGCAAGCGGCTGCGGTCGCTGTACGAGGCGCTGGTGCCGTACTTCTCGACGGCCGAGGACCCGGCGCCCCTGTACACGCACGGCGGCGAATGGACGCGGGCGTTCTCGTCCTACGAGTTCGAGGAGAGTGGGCGCATCTCGCGGCTGCTCATCCGCTACCCGGCCTACTTCACCGACGGCGAGGCCGACTCCAGGGCCCGCATCGAGCATCTGCTGCACGCCAAGGCGGGCCGGGGCCGCGAGTACCACTTCGCGTGGGACGAGGAGGGCAACGAACTGACCGTGACCGCGCTGCCGCCGCTGCCCACCGACATCACCGCCCAGCGGTTCGTGACCGCGCCCGGCGAGGTGGTCCTCGGCTTCACCGACTCGACCGGGGTCCAGCGCACCCTCCCGCTCACCCACGGCGAGCAGCAGCGCGACGTGCCCCCGGTGGTGTGGCGCACGGGCGCGCGCTCCACCGAACCGCATCTCCTGGTCGTCGGCGGCCCCGGCAGCGGTACGACGACACTGATGCGCTCCATCGCGCTGCAAGCGCTCCAACGCGGCGACATCCTGATCGTCGAGGGCGGCGGCACCGGCGAGTACGCGTGCCTGGCGGGCCGCGAGGGCGTCATGGCCGTGGAGTCGGGGCTCGCGGGGGCGATGGCCAGCCTGGAGTGGGCGACCCATGAGACGGAGCGCAGGCTGATCGCGGCGAACCGCGCGCGGCAGGCCGGGCATCCGCCGCCGGAGGACGTCAAGCGGCCCCTGTGGATCCTGCTGGACCGCCCGAGCGTCCTCGGACACCTCGCCGCGGCCGAGGGGCATCGCGACCCCCAGGCGCTGCTCCAGGTGCCGCTGCGGCACGGTCGCGCGGCGAACGTGACGGTCGTGGTCGCCGAGCAGTTCGACGGTGTGGACGGCCTGTCCGACGCGGTACGGCAGCACACGCGCGCGCGTGTGGTGCTCGGCCCGGCGGCCCCCGACGACCTCGCGGCGGTCCTCGGCGCGTCGCCGCACACCACGCAGGTCAGGGAGGTCCCGCCCGGCCGCGGCTACGCCCGCCTGGGCTCGGGCCCCGTCCACCGCCTCCAGGTACCGGTCACCCCGGACCCGTACGACGACGCGACCAGCGAGAACCACCGGCAGGCGGTGCTGGAGCTGCTGCCGCAGCGGAGCGAGCCCGCCGAGGCAGTCGAGACCATGACGGTGCGGACGGTGACCGTGAAGCCCGTACCGGTGGAGGCACCGGCCGTGGAGAAGGCCCCGGAGCGGCCGGTGGAGGCGGTCGCCGCGGAGAGATGAGACTCGCCTTCCGGCCGGGTGACGTCCGTCGGGTGACGTCCGTCGGATGACTTCCGGTCAGGCGACGAAGGTGCGCGGATCCTCCACAGGTCCCGGCACGCCCGTCTCCACCAGGTGCGCCGCCGCCGCCAGACGCACCGCCGCCTCCTCGGCCACCGCCCCGCTGACCGTGAACGGCAGCCGCACATACCCCTCGAAGGCGCCGTCCACACCGAAGCGCGGCCCCGACGGCACCCGGACGCCGACCCGCTCACCGGCCACGGCGAGCCGGGACCCCGACAGACCGCCCGTCCGCACCCACAGCGTCAGACCGCCCTTGGGCACCGAGAACTCCCACGACGGCAGCTCCCTGCGCACGGCGGCGACGAGGGCGTCCCGGTTCTCCCGGGCCTGGGCGCGCCGCAGCTCCACCGCCTGCTCCCAACCGCCCGTGCTCAGCAGCCAGTTCACGGCCAACTGCTCCAGTACGGGGGTGCCGAGGTCGGCGTACGCGCGGGCCGCGACCAGGCTGCGGATCACATCGGGAGCCGCCCGCACCCAGCCGATGCGCAGCCCCGCCCAGAACGCCTTGCTCGCCGAGCCGACCGTGATGACCGTGGACCCGGCGGGGTCGAACGCGCAGACCCGGCGCGGCATCTCCATGCCGTCCTCCAGGTACAGCTCGCTCATCGTCTCGTCGACGATCAGGACCGTCCCGGCCGAGCGGGCGGTGTCCACGAGCCGGCGCCGCTGGTCCTCGTCGGCCAGCGCGCCGGTCGGGTTGTGGAAGTCCGCGACCACGTAGGCGAGCCGCGGCGCGGCCTCGCGCAGCACCTGGCGCCAGCGGTCCAGGTCCCAGCCGCCGAGCCCCTCGGACATGGCGACGGGGACCAGCCGGGCTCCCGCCTCCCGCATCAACTGAAGGATGTTGGCGTAGGACGGCGACTCCACCGCGATGCGCTCGCCGCGCCCGGCGAAGAGATGGCAGATCGCGTCGATCGCGCCCATGGCGCCCGTGGTCACCATGATCTGCTCGGGCATGGTCGGGACGCCGCGTGCGGTGTAGCGCTCGGCGAGCATCGCGCGCAGGGCGGGCAGGCCCGCCGGGTAGTCGCCGTGGGTGTGCGCGTAGGGCGGCAGTTCCTCCAGGGCGCCCTGGGTGGCGCGGGTGAGCCAGGGCTCCGGCGCGGGAAGCGCCGCGCAGCCGAGGTCGATCATCGAGCCGAGCGCCTCCGGCGGCAGCGGCTCCAGACCGCGCGCGGGCAGCGGGTTGCCGGCCGGGACGGCCGTCCAGCTACCGGCGCCGCGGCGGGAGCCGAGGAACCCCTCGGTGCGCAGCGCCTCGTAGGCGGCGGCGACCGTCGTACGGCTCACGGACAGCGCGAGGGCCAGTTCCCGCTCGGCGGGCAGCCGGGCCGCGACCGGCACGCGGCCTTCCAGGACGAGCAGCCGGATGCCGTCGGCGAGCGCGCGATAGGCGGGCGGGCGGCGGCTGCCGGGGCCCGCGGGTCGGTCCTGCTGGGAGTTGAGCAGCCGCGCGAGCTGTGCAGCCCCCACGGCTGAGGTCCACTGCGCCACGATTCCCAGTCCACCTTCCCCGAATTGGCCATGGATGGCTTCTGTTTCCAAGCCACAGAGTGACATGCATCGGTCCACCGCCACCACAGGGGGTATCTCTTGTCCACAGAACCGGCCACCGAACCATCCACCCGGCGTCGTCTCGGGCGACGCCTGGTCCAGCTCTACGCGGGGCTCGTGCTGTACGGCGCGAGTTCCGCCCTTCTCGTCGAGGCCGGGCTCGGTCTGGAGCCGTGGAACGTCCTGCACCAGGGCCTGTCGGAGCTGACCGGGCTCAGCATGGGCGTGGTGCTGACGATCGTGGGCGCCGGGGTCCTGCTGCTGTGGATCCCGCTGCGTCAGCGCCCCGGCCTCGGCACCATCTCCAACGTCCTCGTGATCGGCTTCGCCATGGACGCCACCCTGGCCGCCCTCCCCGACGCCCACCGGCTGGCCGTACGGGTCCCCCTGCTGCTCGCGGGTGTCGTCCTCAACGGCGTGGCGACCGGCCTCTACATATCCGCGAACTTCGGTCCCGGCCCGCGCGACGGCCTGATGACCGGGCTGCACGCGACGGCCTGATGACCGGGCTGCACCAGCGCACCGGCCGCTCGATCCGTCTGCTGCGCACCGCCGTGGAACTCGCTGTCGTCGTGACCGGTTTCGCCCTCGGCGGCACCGTCGGGATCGGCACCGTCCTGTACGCGCTGGCCATCGGCCCGCTCGCCCAGTTCTTCCTCCGCCTGTTCGCCGCCCTCTCGGCACCGGCCCGCAGCACGGTCGTTGCCACCGGGCAGCGGGAGGAGGCCATACTGCCCCGGTGACCACCCTCATACGCCACCCCTATCTCGACCACCCCGGCCCGATCGCCTTCGCCCACCGGGGCGGGGCGGCGGACGGCCTGGAGAACACCGCGGCCCAGTTCCGGCGCGCGGTGGCGGCGGGGTACCGCTACATCGAGACGGACGTCCACACCACCGCCGACGGGAAGCTGGTGGCGTTCCACGACGCGACGCTGGACCGGGTGACGGACGGGACGGGTCGGATCGCCGACCTGCCCTGGGAGGCCGTACGGCACGCGCGCGTAGCGGGCAGCGAACCGGTGCCCCTCTTCGAGGACCTGCTGGCGGAGTTCCCCGAGGTCCGTTGGAACGTGGACATGAAGGCGGAGCCCGCCCTGCGCCCCCTGCTCACCCTGATCGAACGCATGAACGCCTGGGACCGGGTCTGTGTCGGCTCGTTCTCCGAGGCGCGCGTGGCCCGCGCCCAGCGGCTGGCCGGGCCGCGCCTGGCGACGTCGTACGGCATCCGTGGCGTGCTGGGCCTGCGGCTGCGCTCCTGGGGCGTGCCCGTGGCCCTGCGCCGCTCGGCGATCGCCGCCCAGGTCCCGGAGTCCCGGTCCGGCGTCCCCGTCGTCGACCACCGCTTCGTCCGCACCGCGCACGCGCTCGGGCTGCAGGTCCATGTGTGGACGATCAACGAACCGGATCGGATGCACCGGCTCCTGGACCTCGGGGTCGATGGCATCATGACCGATCACATCGACACACTGCGCACGGTTCTCGAGGACCGGGGTACCTGGGCCTGAACGCCCCGCGCACAAGCACGTTCACGGGGAAGCGAGGGGCTGGGGTGGGCAACGACACCGTGGTGGCGACGGTGACCGACGAGGCCGGTGAGCGGCGGCGGGAACAACACGGCTGGTACTTCTACGACTGGGCGTGCTCGGTCTATTCGACGAGCGTGCTGACCGTGTTCCTCGGCCCCTATCTCACCTCGGTGGCCAAGTCCGCGGCGGACGCGGACGGATATGTGCACCCGCTGGGGCTGCCGGTGCGCGCGGGATCGTTCTTCGCGTACTGCGTCTCGGCCTCCATCGTCGTGGCGATCGTCGTCATGCCGCTCGCGGGCGCCGCGGCCGATCGCGGCGGCCGCAAGAAGCCGCTGCTCGCCGTGAGCGCGTATCTGGGCGCCGCGGCCACCACCGGGATGTTCTTCCTGGACGGCGACCGCTATCTGCTCGGGGGCCTCCTGCTGATCGTCGCGAACGCGTCGGTGGGCGTCTCGATGGTCGTCTACAACTCCTATCTGCCGCAGATCGCGACGCCCGAGGAGCGCGACGCCGTCTCCTCGCGCGGGTGGGCCTTCGGCTACGCGGCCGGTGCGCTGGTCCTGATCGCGAACCTGGTCCTGTTCACGGCCCATGACTCCTTCGGTGTCTCCGAATCGACGTCCGTCCGGATCTGTCTGGCCTCGGCGGGGGTCTGGTGGGGCGCCTTCACGCTCGTACCGCTGCGCCGTCTGCGCGACCGCCGTACGCCGCCGACGGCGGCCACCACCCCTTCGGTGCACGGCTGGCGGCAGTTGGCGGCCACGGTCCGGGGCATGCGCGACAAGCCGCTCACCCTCGCCTTCCTGCTGGCCTACCTCGTCTACAACGACGGCATCCAGACGGTGATCTCGCAGGCGTCGGTGTACGGCTCGGAGGAGCTGGGCCTGAGCCAGTCCACGCTGATCGTCTCCGTGCTCCTGGTGCAGGTGCTGGCGGTGGGCGGCGCGCTGGGCATGGGGCGGCTGGCCCGCGCGTACGGCGCCAAGCGCACGATCCTCGGCTCGCTGATCGCGTGGACGGTGACGCTGGCCGCCGCCTACTTCCTCCCGGCGGGCGTACCGGCCGGGTTCTTCGTTCTGGCGATCGGCATCGGGCTGGTCCTCGGCGGCAGCCAGGCGCTGTCCCGCTCGCTGTTCTCGCATCTGGTCCCTCCCGGCAAGGAGGCCGAGTACTTCTCGGCGTACGAGATGAGCGACCGCGGGATGAGCTGGCTGGGGCCCCTGCTGTTCGGCCTCACCTACCAGCTCACCGGCAGCTATCGGGACGCGATCATCTCGCTGGTGGCGTTCTTCGCGATCGGGTTCGTGCTGCTCGCGCGGGTGCCGCTGCGGCAGGCGATACGCGACGCGGGCAATCCCGTTCCCGAAAGGATTTAACACCTGGCCGGAAAGGCCTGTAATGTACGCGGTTGGCTTACCAGGCGTACCGTTACTGCGCGTCGATGAAGACGAAACGCTGGGTGACATCTGTGAGCAGATGTGACAAACCGGGCGCCGGTGGGTACAACAAGGGGCGGCTACGACGGCGACGCATGGCCCGGAACGGGAATCTTTACCGCCGACCGGACGTTGACCGGATGACGACGACAGCGACACCTGTCCTGTGGGCGACAAGCCCGGGAGGCACGATTCATGAGTGAGCGAGCTCTTCGCGGCACGCGCCTCGTGGTGACCAGCTACGAGACGGACCGCGGCATCGACCTGGCCCCGCGCCAGGCCGTGGAGTACGCATGTGAGAAGGGGCATCGTTTTGAGATGCCCTTCTCGGTCGAGGCGGAGATCCCGCCGGAGTGGGAGTGCAAGGTCTGCGGGGCCCAGGCACTCCTGGTGGACGGCGACGGCCCGGAAGAGAAGAAGGGCAAGCCCGCGCGTACGCATTGGGACATGCTGATGGAGCGGCGTACCCGTGAGGAGCTCGAAGAGGTCCTCGAGGAGCGCCTGGCCGTTCTCCGCTCCGGTGCGATGAACATCGCGGTCCATCCGCGAGACAGCCGCAAATCCGCGTAGTCCCTCCGGGGGTTGGGCGGGGCACAACACGCCAGTGAACAGCGGGCGCCCTACGTCATCTCGACGTAGGGCGCCCGCTGTTCGGTGTGCTCAGGGTGTCTGTGGGCTCAGCGGCCGAGCGGCGGACGCGGGCCCGGCGGCGTCGAGTCCGTACCCCGCTCGTCGTCGACGACCTCGCCCTGGACGACCTTGCCGTCGTGGCGGTGCATCCGCGCCCGCTGGAAGGCCCCACCGACGCTGCCGAACGGCGTCCTGCGCAGCGTGCGGTCGATCGTGCGCTCCGCGGTGCGGCCCACCAGCCGCTGGACCGGCGGCACGAGGAGCAGCAGCCCCACCACGTCGGAGATCATGCCGGGCAGCATCAGGAGCACGCCGCCGAGCATCATCAGGCCGTTGCCGCCTGCCGAGGGTGCCGCGCCGCTCCTGCCGGGGCGCAGGGTCTCGCCGAGGTTCTGGAAGGCGCGGCGACCTGCCGTCTTGACGATCACGGCGCCCAGGACGACACCGATGGCCAGCAGCAGGAACACCGTGAACCCGCCGGCCGCGTTCGCGACCAGCAGGAGCAGCCAGATCTCCAGCACAAGCCAGGCGGCGACACCCAAGGGCAGGAGGGTGAGCAGCCGGGATCGCCGCGGCCGAAAGGAGCGGGGGGAAGTCGATGTGCCAGTGGTCATGTTCCCAGTGTGCATCCGTCCGGCCGCCCGCTCAGCACCGGAGGCTCAGGACGACTTGGTGCGGCCCGTGACCTTGGCGACGCGCTCCCCCACGCCCCACGCCGTGACGCGCCACAGCGCCTCCACGACGATGTCGCGGCTCATCTTGGAGTCGCCCAACTCGCGCTCGACGAAGGTGATGGGCACCTCGACCACGTGGTAGCCCGCCTTGACCGCGCGGCGGGCCAGGTCGACCTGGAAGCAGTACCCCTGCGAGGCGACCTCGGCCAGGCCGAGGCCCTCCAGGGTCTCGCGGCGGAAGGCGCGGTAGCCGCCCGTGATGTCGCGCAGCGGCAGGCCGAGGGCCAGCCGCGAGTAGAGGCTGCCGCCGCGGGAGATGACCTGGCGGGACCTCGGCCAGTTCACCGTCCGGCCGCCCGGCACCCAGCGCGAGCCGAGCACCAGGTCGGCGCCCGAGAGCGCGGTCAGCAGCCGCGGCAGCTCCTCGGGCTGGTGGGAGCCGTCCGCGTCCATCTCGATCAGGACGCCGTAGTCGTGCTCCAGGCCCCAGCGGAAGCCCGCGATATAGGCGGCGCCGAGCCCTTCCTTGCCCTTGCGGTGCAGGACATGCACCTGCTCGTCCTCGGCCGCCAGCTCGTCCGCGAGCTTGCCCGTGCCGTCAGGGCTGTTGTCGTCGGCCACCAGGATGTGCGCCTCGGGCACGGCCGACCGTACCCGGCCGACGATCGCCTTGATGTTCTCCGCCTCGTTGTAGGTCGGAATGATCACCAGGGCGGTACCGAGCGGACCGAATTGCCTTCCCTGGCCGTCCGCCGCGCGGGTCCCGTCGCCGTCGTTCACTGCTGCCCCTTCGTTCCGTACGCAGGGGTCCACCATAGTGGCCTCCGACATGGGCCGATGGAGCGGCAGGTGCGCACGGGGGTGTCGTTTCCACAAGAGTCGGGTAAGAAGCTGATTTTGCCCGTTCGGTGCGGGGATCGGGGCCCGGCGCCCTTCGGGCCGACCTGGGACCCGCTGGCTGCGGGCCGACCGAAAGCCGTTGTCTACTGAACGACCGGGCCCCCACCCGGGTCACACCCTGCCGACCGGCCGGAACGCTCCCTCGCCGTGGCAGGGGCGCTGGGCCTGGCTCCCAGTGGCGATGTGCCGGTGCGGCACATCCCCGACCCAGCGGCGCTCCGGCGACGGCGTGGAGGTTCCCCGGTCGGACGTCCGGTGGTGGACCCGGCAGAACCTACCGGCCCGCGGCTCCCCACTGTCAATAGCCGTGCGACCTGCGCTTCTTCGCTCGCCGCCCTGGTCAGGGCAGAGAACGTACAGGTCGCGCGACGAAGGTTCGGCGGGTGATCGCCGCCGCACCGCTCCTGGAGATCACTCGCCCGGCCGTACGAACACCGTCCGGCCGCCCACGACGGTGCGCAGACAGACGGGCAGGTCGCGGCCCGGGGTCAGATCCGGCAGTCCGGGGGTGCCCGAACGGGGGTCCGTGGACCAGCGGGCGACCCGGTCGTCGGGGGCCTGGACCACCAGCTCGTCGGTGCGCCACACCGCGTAGTCCGCGGGCGCGCCCGGCGCCAGGACGCCCGCGTCGTCCCGTCCGACCGCCCGCCAGCCGCCGCGTGTGTGCGCGGTGAACGCGGCCCGTACGGAGACCCGGTGCTCGGGGGTGCGGTGGAAGGCCGCGGCGCGGACCGTGCCCCAGGGATCGAGCGGGGTGACGGGGCTGTCGGAGCCGAAGGCGAGCGGGACGCCGGTGCGCAGCAGGGCCGCGAAGGGGTTCAGCGTGCGGGCCCGCGCCACGCCGAGGCGCTGGGCGTACATGCCCTCCTCGCCGCCCCACAGCGCGTCGAAGGCGGGCTGCACGGAGGCGGTCAGGCCGAGTTCGGCGAAGGCCGCGATGGTCTCGGGGGTGAGCATCTCCGCGTGCTCGACGCGATGGCGGGCGGCGCGCACGCGGGCGAGGCCGAGCTTCTCGGCGGCGGCGCGCATCCCCTCGATCACCGCGGTCACGGCCGCGTCCCCGATCGCGTGGAAGCCCGCCTGGAGCCCGGCCTCGGTGCAGGCGACGACATGGGTGGCGATGTCGGCCGCGTCGAGGTTCGCGGTGCCGCGGTGGGCCGCGTCGGCGTACGGCTCGTGCAGGCAGGCGGAGTGCGAGCCGAGCGAACCGTCGACGAACAGGTCACCGGCGGCACCGAGCGCGCCCAGCTCCCGCGCCTTGTCGACATCGCGCTCGGCCCAGTAGCCGACGACCCGGGGGCCCGACTCCCGCGCGGCCAGGCTCAGCAGTCCCGTGAAGTCGTCCTCGGAGGAGATGTCCGGGCCCGCGCACTCATGGACCGAACCGATACCGAGGGAGGCGGCGTGGGCGAGGGCGGCGCGCTGGGCCTCGGTGCGCTGGGCGGGGGTGACGGCCGCGAACGCGGCGGCGCGCACGGCGTGGTGGGCGTCGCGGGTGAGCGGCTCCCCGGCCACGAAGCCGGCCTTGTCCCGTACGCCCGGTGCCAGGTCGAGCAGGGCGGTGGTGGCGACGGCCGAGTGGACGTCGATACGGCTCAGATAGAGCGGTCGGCCCCCGGTCACCTCGTCCAGCTCGTCCTGCCGGGGCGCCCGGCCTTCGGGCCAGCAGGCCGCGTCCCAGCCGTGGCCCAGCAGCACCCGGTCGTCCGGGTGCGCGGCGGCGAAGTCGCGGACGCGGGCGAGGGCGGCGGCCAGGGACGGCGCGCTCGACAGGTCGAGACCGGTGAGCGCGAGCCCGGTGGAGGTGGTGTGGACGTGCGCGTCGGTGAACGCCGGGGTGACGAGGGCGCCGTCCAGGTCGACGACCTCGTCCACGCCGTCCGCGAAGGCGTCGGCGGCGCCTTCGGAGCCGACCCAGGCGACCTGACCGCGCTCGACCACCATGGCGGTGGCGAAGGGGTCGACGGGGCTGTGGACTTCTCCTCGGCGCAGCAGAACGGTCCGCGGCGGGGTGGTGCGCTCATTCATGAGACCAGTCTCGCGCCTCGCCCGGCCCGTCCCGCACCGAGGGCCTCCTCGAAGATCCCGGACACCGGGCCCAGGCGCGTCAGATCTTGGGCGGTCTCGCCTCGTACGGGGTCGACAGGACCACCGTGGTGCGGGTCGAGACGCCCGCGAGCGAGCGCACCCGGGCCAGGAGTTCCTCCAGCTCGTGCGGGGTGGCCACGCGGACCTTGAGGATGTAGTTCTCGTCGCCCGCCACGCTGTGGCACGCCTCGATCTCCGGGACGCCGGCGAGGCGTTCGGCGATGTCGTCGGGGGCGCTGGGATCGAACGGCTTCACCGAGATGAACGCGGTCAGCGACAGCCCCACGGCCTCCGCGTCGACGACCGCGGCGTACCCGCGGATGACGCCGCGCTGCTCCAGCCGACGCACCCGCTGGTGCACCGCCGACGTGGACAGGCCCGTAGCCTTGCCCAGGTCGGTGTAGCTCATCCGCCCGTCCGTGACGAGCAGCTCCACGATCTGTCGGTCCAGCTCCTCCATGGCGCTAGAACCTACAGGGCGGCCGTTCCCGGCGGATGCCGCGTGCGGGACAAACCCACCGGGGCGGACATGCGCAAGCCGTATGTGATGAACGCCACACCGTCCGGACCGGCTTCGTGATGCACTCGTGATTACCGCCGAGACCGGACGGGAAGTGCTTGCTGTGGTCGACGCCGAAGCGGCTTGTTCGACCCAGCCCGAGGGGGAGAATCCCATGCAGAGTCTGAAGCGCCGTGGTCGTGGCGCGCCCAAGCGGCTCCAGCCCGCTGTCGAGCCCGAGCCGGACGACGTCGAAGCCGACGACGAGTTCGGCGCGTACGACACCTTCGAGATGTACCGGGTGATCTGCCCGGACTGCGCGCAGCCCATCGCTCTTCTGGCGGACGAGGACATCCTGCCCGAGCACGCGCTGTGCGCCTCGCCGTGGAACCCGTTCGGTCTCACGGTCTGCCCCGGTACGGGCCGCGCGGCGGCCGACACCCGGCCCGCGGACGAGTCCACGAAGCCCCAGGAACAGGGCACGGCCCTGCTGTTGACGCTCCCTCAGGGGCTCAACTGGCGGACCCAGCCGTTCTCGCACGTCGGCGGGCCGGGTTCGCGCCCGATGCGGCGTCTGGCCGCCTGAGGCCCCCTTCGGTACGTCTTCCGTGCGTACGTCTCCGTACGCACTTCCCTCCGCGGCCCGTGGGAACGGGAACTCACGCTCGACGACCGGCGGCGGTGACCTGTGCCCGCGCCCCGGCGTTGTTCATGCATGACCGCCACAGACAGCGGGCGTCGACGCTGGATGCTCGTTCCGACGCCGGCCGTATCGCTTCCGCCGCCGCAGCATCAGGACCCGCCCATCTACCGTGCGCTGATGCGGGTCTGGGCCGATCGCGGACGTACGCTGCCGGGGCGCCACGACCCGGAGTGGGTACGGCTCATGGCGCCCCCGTTCGGCCAGGGCCTGCTCACGGCGGGCCTGGATCCGTTCAGCGCGTCTCGGGTCCTGCGAGGTGACGGGCGATGACCATGCGCTGGATCTGATTCGTGCCCTCGACGATCTGCAGGACCTTGGCCTCGCGCATATAGCGCTCGACCGGGAAGTCCGCCGTGTAGCCGTACCCACCGAGCACCTGGACGGCGTCCGTGGTCACCCGCATCACCGTGTCGGTGCAGTGCAGCTTGGCCATGGCCGCCTGCTTGGCGAACGGCAGACCGGCGTCACGCAGCCGCGCCGCCGCCAGATACAGCGCCCGCCCGGCCTCGATCTGGGTCGCCATGTCGGCGAGCATGAAGCGCAGCCCCTGGAAGTCGGAGATCGGCCGCCCGAACTGCTGCCGCCCGGTGGCGTAGGCGACCGCCTCGTCGAGCGCCGCCTGGGCCACGCCGATGGCGCACGCCGCGATACCGAGGCGCCCGGAGTCGAGCGCGGACAGGGCGATCGCGAAGCCCTGCCCCTCCTCCCCGAGACGGCGGTCGTCACCGAGACGTACGCCGTCGAAGTGGACCTGCGCGGTGGGCGACCCCTTCATGCCCATCTTCTTCTCCGGCGCCGCGCTGCTGAGCCCCTCGATGTCGCCGGGCACCAGGAACGCGGTGATGCCGCGCGGGCCCTCGGGGCCGGTGCGCGCCATCAGGGTGTAGAAGTCCGCGATCCCGCCGTGCGTGATCCAGGACTTGCTGCCGTCGAGCGTCCAGCGCCCGTCGTCGCCCCGGACGGCTCGGGTCCGCAGCGACGCCGCGTCCGACCCGGAGGCGGCCTCGGACAGGCAGTACGCGCCCAGCAGACCGCCCCCGAGCATCGCGGGCAGATGCTCGGCCCGCTGCTCCTTGGTGCCGTAGTACGCCAGACCGTGACAGGCCAGGGTGTGGACGCTGACGCCGAGGCCCACGGTGAGCCGGGCGGCGGCCAGCTCTTCGAGGACCTGGAGGTAGACCTCGTAGGGCTGGTCCCCGCCGCCGTACTCGGAGTCGTACGGCAGGCCGAGCAGGCCGGACTCGGAGAGCAGGCGGAAGACCTCGCGCGGGAAGATCCCGGCGTCCTCCTCCTCGGCCGCCTTCGGGGCGATCTCGCGCTGCGCGATGTCTCGGACGAGTGAGATCAGCTCTCGGGCCTCGTCCGTGGGCAGTTGTCGGTCAACCGGCTGCGGGGCGCGGTCGGGCATGGCAACGCTCTCCTCCCTCTCGGGCACATCGGCGGACTCGCGCTTCGGTGGGGCGGCTCCGCCGGGTCTCACTGGCCCAGCCGACGCTCCCCACTCCGGGTCTCGGACGCGGCTGACCAGCGGCTGTGCGGTTGGAGTATGCCCGATCAGAGGCAGCGAGTCACCAGTTAACGAGCGCTTACTTTCAGAAGATTCCCGCTCGCCTGAATGGTCTGAACCATTAGCCCGAACGGGGCAGCGACCAGGCGGGTACCCCGACATGCCGAGACCCCCGGTCTCCCGGGGGTCTCGGCATGTGGTCGCTACCTACGGCGTCAGCGGACGCCCACCGCCGCCAGCGCCTTGCGCTGCCTCCCGCTGAGCTGAGCCGGGAAGTAGAGGTAGCAGACGCCGCCCGTGCCGGAGACGACCGCGCCGGAGGCGTTGTACCGCTTGGTGCGCAGCCAGATGTTCTCCCACTCGCGCCGCCGGTACACACGGCGCACCGCCTCGTCGCCGGGCGAGGCGGGGTCGTTGGCGATCACATCACCCTCGGGGGTGAAGCCGATCACGGTCATCAGATGGCCCGAGGTGCCGTACCCGGCGCCCGTCAGCTCCTCCTTCAGGAACGACTGGGACGTTATGGCCGGGATGCCCGCCGCGATCAGCGTCTCCAGGTCGGCGAGCGAGGACAGCCGCGTGACCACGCCCTGGAGGTCCTCGAAGGTCGCCGCGTAGGCCGCGTTGAACGGCCAGTTGCCACAGCCCTCGTACTGGTAGTCGTAGGTGAAGCGGGCCGCGTGGCAGACCTGCGGGTCGGCGTACGAGGAGTCGACCCAGGACAGTTGCTCGGGGGTGAGCTTCCGGCCCCAGTACTCGACGATCATCTGCGAGGAGGTGGGGCTGCACCAGGCCTCGCCGCCGTTGTCGTACTCCGGGTACTGGCCCTTGTGGATCTCCTGCGAGTAGCGCGGGACGGTCAGCTCGCGGGCGAGGCCGGGGGTGGAGGCCGGGACGGTGAAGCGGTCGGGGACGGCGGAGCCCATGGCGCCGAGCCGCCACACGGTCGGCGTGCGCTCGGTGCCGGGCTTGCGGTAGAGGGTCAGGCGCAGGCGGTACGAGACCAGGCGCAGGCCCGAGGCGGCGTCGGCGATGGCGAACGTGTCGGTCCAGACATTGCTCTTGCCGTCGGACTGACCGTCGACCGACGTCCGCCGGATGTCCTGGTCACCGGCCGCCCAGCGGCCCATCACATACCAGGGCGTGTCCGTTCCGTCGGAGTACGTGCCCTTCAGCTCCACCTGGATCCAGGTGCCCGCCGGGGTGTCGGCGTTCCAGGACGCGATGACCTCGGTGGCGGGGACGGCGAGCCGGTGCGCCGGGGCCGTCCAGGTGGCGTACTCCCAGGTGGCGGACTTGCCGGTGTGCGGATCGGTGTAGTCGACACGGCCGACGGGGGTGGCGATCACCACGCCGGGGCGGCGGCCGGGCACGGCGCGGACACCATGCGCGGTGCCGGAGCGCCAGTCGGGGTACGAGGTCCAGGCGCGGTTGTCCACGAGGCTCGGGGCTGCTTTCGTCGGCCGGGCGGCCGAGGAGGCCGCGGCGGCCGGGCCCGCGGCACCGGCCACGGTGGCCACGGCGACCGCCGCGGCGAGGATGGTTCTGCGGGACGGCTCTGAAGCTCTGGTCATCGGTGGTGACCCCCAGGTATCCGGAAGCGGCGGCTCAGACGTCACAGTGTGCGCCAACTATGGCCGCTGCCCCGGGACTTCTGCCAGCACTTCGTCGCCCGGCGCGTCCACCAATATTGGTCTCGACCACTGACCGTACAGAGGTACCCAGCACGTAGGATTCCTTCGAGAGACACCCGCCCCCTTCCCTCCCTCAGGACGACACCATTCACGACCTCGCTTCCCGTCTGCGGCATCTGCCCCCGTCGTGCGGCCCGGTCCGCCTCGTCGGGGTCGACGGGCACGCCGGGTCCGGGAAGTCCACGTTCGCCGGGCGGTTGGCGACGGCGCTCGGCGGCGCGCCCGTGCTGCGGCTCGACGACATCGCCACCCACGAGGAGCTGTTCGCCTGGACGGAGCGGCTGCTGCGCGAGGTGATCGAGCCCCTCGGGCGCGGCGAGACCGCGCACTACCGCCCCTACGACTGGCGCACCCGGCGCTTCGGCACCGCCCGCGCGCTCGCGCCCGCTCCCGTGCTCCTGATCGAGGGGGTCGGCGCCGGCCGCCGGGCCCTGCGGCCCTATCTGGCACGGCTGTTGTGGATGGATCTGCCGTGCGAGGAGGCCTGGCGGCGCGGCCGGGACCGCGACGGCGAGGAGCAACGCGCCTTCTGGGACGGCTGGGTCGCGGCGGAACGCGCGCACTTCGCCGAGGATCCGTCCCGGCCCTTCGCCGACCTTCTGGTACGCCAGGGACCCATGGGGTACGAGGTGCTGCCGGGGCCGGGTGGGACGGTTGATCCGAACCACGATTTCACTCACCGTGACGGATCATCGGCGGTGTGCTGAACGTGTGAAGACCCTTGCGGGGGAACTTCCTTGAGTACTTCAACTCCGCTTGACCCAGGGGCCGTACAGGACTTACGTTCTCAATGTGCGGTTTCTGAAGCCGCCCACAGACACGAAGCCCCCGGTTGTTCCCCCGTGATCGGGGGCTTCGTTCTGCCCAAGTCGCCTTCCACGGGCGCCGATCGGCCGGATTCGTTCACCCTCGGTCACCACACGCGGCGCGCGCCGCCCGCCCCGCTCTCGCCGATCAGCCCGTGCCGCACCCTACGGCGCGCCCCTCTCCCGCAGGTACGATGCCTCTCGGTGCGGCCTTCGGACGACTGCTCTGCGCACCGTAGCAACTCCGTTCCACGGCACGGCGGTTCGAACATTCCGGTCGGCGGGTGAGGACCCGGCGGTGAACCAACGGAGTCACGGTTTGTGGGGGACGTGATGGACTTCGGCACGCAGGGCCCCGAGGCCCCGGCCGACCTCGCCTGGCTGCGAGGCGTCGACGCCTACACGATGGGCGCCTATCCGCAGGCGGAGGAGGAGTTCCGCACGGCGGTCCGGCTGGATCCCGGGATGGCCGACGGCTGGCTCGGGCTGCACGCGCTGCGCGTCGACACGACGACCGCGCTGCTGCGGATGTTCCGCCACCGCGACCGCTTCGGGGAGCAGCGCGCCCGCCATCGGCGCGCCTTCAACTCCTGGTACTGGCTGGGCTGGTGGGTGCAGCCGGTGCTGGAGAGCCCGCGCGATCTGCTGCTCGCCCACGCCTCGCACTGGCTGGACGGCCGCCATGTCCCCGAACTGGACCGGGCGCTCGCCGGGCTGCCGCCCGTGGACACCGACCCCCAGGTCCGCTTCCTGCACGCCTGCCGGGCCTATCTGGTCAAGGACTGGGAGCAGTTGGTCCGGCACACCGATCCGCTGATCGACGACACCCTGCTGGGCATCGAGGTCGGGCTGTTCGGCGGGATGGCCCGGGTCCGCCTCGAGATGTACGGGCAGGCCGAGCCGCTGCTCTCCGCCGCCCTGATGCGCTGCCGCAGCGAACAGCCCCAACGCAAGGAACTGCGCTACTGGTTGGCGCGGGCCCACGAGGGCACGGGCCGCTCGGCCGCCGCCCTGCCCCTCTACCGCGCGGTGCACCGCGTCGACCCGGCGTTCATGGACACCTCCGCACGGCTCGCGGCGATCGCCGAGGGCGACGGGTACGACGAGTCCACCGACCTCACGGCGATGGCGTTCGCCGGGGGCGGGGACGTCCTGGACGGGCCCGACGGTCTCGATCCGCTCTTCGGCGCCGAGGGGCGGGAGGTGAAGCTCTCCGAGCCCGAACCCGAGCCACCGCCGCCGGGCGCGCTGCCCGCGCAGAGCGACGCCGTGCGCGCGAAGGACGTACCGCCGGCGCAGCCGCTGCCCGCCGGGCCGACCGACGCGGCCCTGCTGGAGGAGGCGCTGGCCGAGCTGGAGCGCATGGTCGGCCTGGAGCCGGTGAAACGCCAAGTCAGGGCGCTGTCGGCCCAGTTGAACATGGCACGGCTGCGGGCGGAGCAGGGCCTGCCCGTGCAGCCGCCCAAGCGCCACTTCGTCTTCTCGGGCCCCTCGGGCACCGGCAAGACCACCGTGGCGCGCATTCTGGGCCGGGTCTTCTACGCGCTCGGCCTGCTCGGCGGCGACCATCTCGTGGAGGCCCAACGGGCCGATCTGGTCGGCGAGTACCTGGGGCAGACCGCGGTGAAGGCCAACGAGCTGATCGACTCGGCGATCGGCGGTGTGCTGTTCGTGGACGAGGCCTACTCGCTGTCCAACTCCGGCTACGGCAAGGGCGACGCGTACGGCGACGAGGCCCTCCAGGTGCTGCTGAAGCGGGCGGAGGACAACCGCGACCATCTGGTGGTGATCCTCGCGGGCTACCCCGAGGGGATGGACCGGCTGCTGGCCGCCAACCCCGGGCTGTCCTCGCGCTTCACCACCCGGGTCGACTTCCCCTCGTACCGCCCACTGGAACTGACCTCGATCGGCGAGGTGCTGGCGGCGGAGAACGGGGACGTCTGGGACGAGGAGGCCCTGGAGGAGCTGCGCTCGATCGCCGGGCATGTGGTGGACCAGGGCTGGATCGACGAGCTGGGCAACGGGCGGTTCCTGCGGACGCTGTACGAGAAGAGCTGCGCGTACCGGGATCTGCGGCTGACGGGGTATCCCCACATACCGTCCCGGGACGACCTGTCGACGCTGCGGCTGCCCGATCTGATGCAGGCGTACGGCGAGGTGCTCTCGGGGCGGGGGCCGCAGGATCCGCCGGGCTGGTGAGCAGCCCGTAAGACGCCGCGGGGTCCCCCGTGCCCGCGGTGCGGCACGGAGGACCCCGGTCGGTCAACCGATCGATCGATCAGCCGGTCAGCTCGGTACCGGTGCTTCCTTCGGTTCCTGCTGCTCGGGCTGTCGCAGTTGCTCCGGCTGCTCCGGCATGCGCGGCTGTGGCGGGGCCTCCCGGTGGGCCGGGTCGCTGACCTCGCCGACCAGGAGTTCCAGTACGTCCTCCAGGGCGACCAGGCCGAGCACCCGCCCGGAGGCGTCCGCGACCTGCGCCAGATGCGTGGCCGCGCGGCGCATCACGGTCAGCGCGTCGTCCGCCGGAAGGTCCGCGGAGAGCGTGGCCATCGGCCACCACAACTGCGGCGGCACCGCCCGCTCGGAGTCCTCCATGTCGAGGACGTCCTTCACATGGAGGTAGCCCTTGAAGGCTCCGTCCGGGGCGACCACGGGGAACCGGGAGTACCCGGTGCGCGCGGTGAGCGCCACCACCTGGGCGGGGGTCACCGTGGGCTCCACCGTCACCAGCAGGTCCCGGTCCAGCAGGACGTCCGTCACCGGGCGCGAGCCCAGTTCCAGCGCGTCCTCCAGCCGCTCCTGCTCCTCGGGGTCGAGCAGCCCCGCCTGGCCGGAGTCCTCCACCAGCCGGTTGAGCTGTTCGCTGGTGAAGACCGCCTCGACCTCGTCCTTCGGCTCCACCCGGAACAGCTTGAGGATCACCCGGGCGCAGGCGCTCAGCGCGACCGTCACCGGCCGGCACAGTCGCGCGAACGCCACCAGGCCCGGACTCAGCCACAGGGAGACCTTCTCCGGCGCCGCCATCGCCAGGTTCTTCGGCACCATCTCGCCGATGACCAGATGGAAGAACACGACCGCGGCGAGCGCGATCACGTACCCGAGCGGGTGAACCATCTTGTCGGGGACGCGCACGGCGGCGAACAGCGGCTCCAGCAGGCGCGCCACGGTCGGCTCGGCGACCGCGCCCAGCGTCAGGGAGCACACGGTGATGCCGAACTGGGCCGCGGCCATCATCTGCGGCAGCCGCTCCAGACCGTAGAGCACCTGCCGCGCTCGCGCGGTCCTGAGGGGCTCGATCTGGCTGCGGCGTACGGACACGAGCGCGAACTCGGCGCCGACGAAGAACCCGTTGACGAGCACCAGCAGCGCGGCGAGCAGGAGTTGCAGGAGGCTCATCGGGCCGCCTCCACGGCCGGCACGGTGATCTCCGCGAGCTTGACGAGCCTGACCCGCTCGGCGCGGTAGTGCCCGACCTCGTGCACCGTGAGGCGCCAGCCCGGCAGTTCGGCGCGGTCCCCACGGGCGGGGATCCGGCCGAGCAGATCGGCGACGAGTCCGGCCACGGTCTCGTACGGGCCTTCCGGGACGTCCAGGCCTATCCGGCGCAGGATGTCGACCCGGCAACTGCCGTCGGCGTCCCACGCGGGCCGCCCGTCCTCGGGCGGCGCGACGGCGAGTTCGGGCAGGTCGAGACCGTCGTGCTCGTCGCGCACCTCGCCCACCAGTTCCTCGACGATGTCCTCCAGGGTGACGACGCCCGCGGTGCCGCCGTACTCGTCGACGACGACGGCGATGGGCTGCTCGCTGCGCAGCCGCTCCAGCAAGGGCTGCACGGGCAGGGTCTCCGGGACGAGCAGCGGTGCCTGGGCGATCCGGACGACGGGGGTGCGCAGGCGTTCCTGCGAGGGCACCGCGAGGGCGTTCTTGAGGTACACCATGCCGATCACTTCGTCGATCTTCTCCCGGTAGACGGGGAAGCGGGACAGACCGGTGGCGCGGGTGAGGTTGACCACGTCCTCCGCGGTGGCGGAGGACTGGAGCGCGCTCACCTTCACGCGCGGGGTCATCACATGCTGGGCGGTCAGCTCGGCCAGGGACAGGGTGCGGACGAACAGGTCGGCCGTGTCCTGCTCCAGCGCTCCGGCCCGCGCCGAGTGCCGGGCGAGCGAGACCAGCTCGCCGGGGGTACGGGCGGAGGCGAGTTCCTCGGCGGGCTCCACGCCCAGGGCGCGCACCAGCCGGTCGGCGACCGCGTTGAGCGCCGCGATCACGGGCCGGAACAGCCGCGCGAACAGGTGCTGCGGCCCCGCGACGAAGCGGGCCACCTGGAGGGGCCGGGACACCGCCCAGTTCTTGGGCACGAGTTCGCCGATCACCATCTGGGCGGCCGACGCGAACAGCATGCCGACGACGACGGCGATGCCCGAGACGGCGCCCTCGGGGATGCCGATCGCGAGGAAGGGCTCGCGCAGCAGGCCCTCGAGGGCCGGTTCGGCGAGCATGCCGACGACTAGTGAGGTGATGGTGATGCCGAGCTGGGTGCCGGAGAGCTGGAAGGACAGCTCCTTGAGCGAGGCGACGACCGTACGGGCCCGTCGGTCGCCCGCGGCGGCCG
The DNA here is from genome assembly GCF_055583785.1 of Streptomyces sp. NPDC104371. Lineage (NCBI taxonomy): Bacteria > Bacillati > Actinomycetota > Actinomycetes > Kitasatosporales > Streptomycetaceae > Streptomyces > Streptomyces sp. NPDC104371. The sequence continues at coordinate 253,587 of NZ_JBVJNF010000009.1, read as the reverse complement.
CCTTCTCGGCGTCGGCCCGCTCGACCGTGATGAGTCCGAACTCGGCCGCGACGAAGAAGCCGTTGGCCAGGATCAGCAGGAACGCCGCTCCGAGGAGCAGCAAGGGGGTGGTCATGATGCCGCCGCCTCCGCGTGATCGCGGACCGTTGCCGGTGAGGGCAGCGGGTCCGCGGTATGTCGGCAGGGGGCGGCGCAGGTACTACAGGACGATCCGTCCATCGCCGGAGGGAGTCACTCCTCGGGTAGCAGGAACCCCTGAGCACCGGGCGGAACAGCAGGGGTGGAGGCCCAACGGAGGTGCCTCCTTCTCCAGATTAATCAAGACATCGGGATGTGCGGCAGGGTGGACGGCCCTGAGTCATCCCTGATGCCGCTCGGGCTCGGCCGTGGAGCGGGCCTCGGCCAGGTCTCGGAGCGCGCGGGCGTCCTGTATGGCGCGCTGCTTGGCGATGCCCGGCTGGATGCCCAGGGCGGGCAGGCTGGTGCCGTCGCTGAGGTTGAGGAACACCCAGGGGTCACCCGGACGCAGGTTCACCTGGATGATCTCCGCCCAGGCCAGACGGCGGTGGCTGGTGATATTCACCACGGTGATCCCGCTCTCGTCGGCGACGACCTTGGGCCGGGCCAACAGGAACAGCACACCGGCGAAGAGGCCCGCCGTGAAGACGAAGCTGAGGCGTTCTCCGGCGCTGAGCCCCTCCAGCAGCATCGCGATGGTCGTGATGGACACGAACGTCGCCAGGCCGACGGTGAGGAGCACGGCGCGGGTGCGTCCCGGCCGGAAGGTGACGGGGAGGCTGGGCAGATCGGGCATCGGTACGGTCTCTCGGGAGCTCTCAGAGGCGGCAGGCGTGGATGGCCGTGGTCAGGATGGCTCGCGCGCCGATCTCGTACAGGTCGTCCATGATCCGCTGGGCTTCCCGGGCGGGGACCATCGCCCGGACGGCGACCCAGCCCTCGTTGTGCAGCGGCGAGACGGTCGGGGACTCCAGGCCCGGGGTGAGCCCGACGGCCTTCTCCAACTGCTCGACCCGGCAGTCGTAGTCCATCATCACGTACGTACGGGCCACCAGGACGCCCTGGAGGCGGCGCAGGAACTGCTGCACCTTGGGGTCCTCGGTGTCGGCGCCGGTACGGCGGACGACGATGGCCTCGGACTTCATGATCGGCTCGCCGAAGACCTCGAGGCCCGCGTTGCGCAGCGAGGTGCCGGTCTCCACGACGTCCGCGATGATCTCGGCGACCCCCAGCTCGATCGCCGTCTCCACGGCGCCGTCGAGGTGGACGACGGAGGCGTCGATGCCCTGGTCGGCGAGGTGCTTGGCGACGATGCCCTCGTAGGACGTCGCGACCGTCTTGCCCGCGAGGTCCTCGATGCCCTGCGCCGTGCCGGGCTTGGTGGCGAAGCGGAAGGTGGAGCGGGCGAAGCCGAGCGAGAGGATCTCCTCGGCGCCGGCGCCGGAGTCGATCAGCAGGTCGCGGCCGGTGATGCCGATGTCGAGGCGGCCGGAGGAGACGTAGATCGCGATGTCGCGGGGGCGGAGGTAGAAGAACTCGACCTCGTTGACCGGGTCGACGATCCGCAGTTCCTTGGACTCCCGGCGCTGCTGGTAGCCCGCCTCATGCAGCATCTCCGCCGCAGGGCCGGACAGTGAACCCTTGTTGGGGACCGCGATGCGCAGCATGAGGGGGGCTTCCTTCGTGTCGGTGCGTGCTGGGTTGAGGGGGCGTGGTGCGGCTCAGAGATGGGCGTAGACGTCGTCCAGGGAGATCCCTCGGGCGACCATCATCACCTGAACGTGGTACAGGAGCTGGGAGATCTCCTCCGCGGCGGCGTCCTCGCCCTCGTGCTCGGCGGCCATCCACACCTCGGCGGCCTCCTCGACGATCTTCTTGCCGATGGCATGGACGCCCTTGCCGACCAGCTCTGCGGTGCGGGAAGTGGCGGGATCGCCGTGGACGGCCTTGTGCTGGAGCTCGGTGAACAGCTCCTCGAACGTCTTCTTCGACATGGTGGTCTAACCCTACGCGCTCTCGTCCTCGCCTCAGTGCCAGGGTTCGGATACCGAGCGGAGCGTGGCGGCGGTCGCCACGGCCGCGGTGACCGCCTCGTGTCCCTTGTCCTCGGACGATCCCGGAAGACCCGCGCGGTCCAGCGCCTGCTCCTCCGTGTCGCAGGTGAGCACGCCGAAGCCGACGGGGACGCCGGACTCGACGGACACCTGGGTCAGCCCCTGGGTGACGCCCTGGCAGACGTAGTCGAAGTGGGGGGTGCCGCCGCGGATGACGACCCCGAGGGCGACGATCGCGTGGTAGCCGCGGGCCGCGAGGACCTTGGCGGCGACCGGGAGTTCGAAGCTGCCGGGGACCCGCAGCAGGGTCGGCTCGTCGATGCCCAGTTCGCCGAGGGCGCGCAGGGCTCCGTCGACCAGGCCGTCCATCACCTTCTCGTGCCACTGCGCCGCGACGACGGCGACCCTCAGGTCGCTCGCGTTGTGGACGGACAGCTCCGGTGCACCCTTGCCGCTCACGTGTCTCCTCCGTGTTCTCTTGCCGGTCGGCGTTGTCTTGCTGGTCGGCGTTGTCTCGCCGGTCGCGTTCTGTTGTCGGTCGGCGGTCGTCTGCTGGTCGGCGTCGGCTCGCCGAACAGCTACTGGTCGGCGCGGGCGGACCCGGCGGTCGCGTCCAGCCAGGGCAGGTCGTGGCCCATCCGGTCCCGCTTGGTGCGCAGGTAGCGGAGGTTGTGTTCGCCCGCCTGTACGGGCATGGGCTCCCGGCCGGTGATCTTGAGGCCGTGCCGGTGCAGGGCGTCGGTCTTGTCGGGGTTGTTGGTCAGCAGCCGCACCCCGCGTACGCCGAGATCGCGGAGGATCAGGGCACCGGCCGCGTAGTCGCGGGCGTCGGCGGGCAGACCGAGCGCCAGGTTGGCGTCCAGCGTGTCGTGGCCGCGTTCCTGGAGTTCGTACGCGCGCAGCTTGGACAGCAGCCCGATGCCGCGGCCCTCGTGGCCACGCAGATAGACGACCGCGCCCCGGCCCTCGGCCTGGATCCGCCGCAGGGAGGCCTCCAACTGGGGGCCGCAGTCGCAGCGCAGGGAGTGGAAGACATCGCCGGTGAGGCATTCGGAGTGGACGCGGACCAGGAGGTCCTCGCCGTCGCCGATCTCGCCGTGGACGAGGGCGATGTGCTCGACGCCGTCGCGGGTGGAGCGATAGCCGTACGCCGTGAACTCGCCGAAGGCGGTGGGAAGTCGGACCTCGGCCTCGCGGCGCACCGGAGGCTCGGTGGCCCGGCGGTGGGCGATCAGGTCCGCGATGGAGATGATCGTCAGGCCGTGCTCGCGGGCGAACGGGATCAGCTCGGGCAGGCGCAGCATGCGGCCGTCGGCACCGGCGATCTCCACGATCGCTCCGGCCGGGCGCAGTCCGGCGAGCCGCGCGAGGTCGACGGCGGCCTCGGTGTGGCCGTCGCGGACGAGGACGCCGCCGGGCCGGGCGCGCAGCGGGAAGATGTGGCCGGGGCGGACGAAGTCGCCGGGGCCCGCGGTCCCTCCGGCGAGCAGCCGCAGGGTGGTGGCGCGGTCGGCCGCGGAGATACCGGTGCTCACGCCGTGGGCGCCGGTCGCGTCGACGGACACGGTGAACGCGGTGCGCATCGACTCGGTGTTGTGCTCGACCATCTGCGGAAGCCGGAGGCGGTCGAGTTCGTCGCCTTCCATGGGGGCGCAGATCAGGCCGCGGCACTCGCTCATCATGAAGGCGACGATCTCGGGGGTCGCCTTCTCGGCGGCGATGACGAGGTCGCCCTCGTTCTCGCGGTCCTCGTCGTCGACGACCACGACCGGTCGCCCGGCCGCGATGTCGGCGATGGCCTGCTCGACGGGGTCGAGCGTGTACTCCTCGAGGGGGTCGGTGCGGTACAGAACCGGCGCTGTGGTCATGCCGGGACTCCTTCCAGGGCGGGCCGCTGCTCTGCCGTGCGCGAGCGCAGCCACCAGTCGCGCATGCCCCACAGGACGAGTGCGCCGTAGAGGATGTAGACGAAGCCGGAGAAGGCGAAGCCGTTGGCGAAGTTGAGGGGGACGCCGACGGCGTCGACCAGGAGCCAGGCGAACCAGAACTCGACCATGCCGCGCGCCTGGGCGTACATCGCGACGATGGTGCCGACGAATATGTAGGCGTCGGGCCAGGGGTCCCAGGACAGGGTGGGGATCGCGGTGAACAGGCCCGCGACGGCGAGCGTGCCGAGGGCCGCGGCGCCCACGAGGATGCCGCGCTCGCGCCAGGTGGCGAACCGTACGGTGATCTGGCCGTCCTTCGTGCGCCCCGTGCCGCGGCTCCACCGCCACCAGCCGTAGACGGCCACGCCCATGACGACGATCTGCTTGCCCGCGCTGCCGGAGAGGTGGGCCGACGCGAAGGCGGTGAAGAGGATGACACCGGACAGGAACTGTACGGGCCAGCTCCACAGGGAGCGGCGCCAGCCGAACGCGAGGCCGGCCAGACCGATGATGTTGCCGATCATGTCCGACCACTTGATGTGCTGGCCGAACAGAGTGAAGGCTTCGGAGTTGAGCCAGCTCACCGGGTGGCTCCCTCGCTGGTCAGCAGCCGCTCGACGTACTTGGCGATGATGTCGACCTCGAGGTTGACCGGGTCGCCGGGCTGTTTGACGCCGAGTGTGGTCAGCGCGAGGGTCGTGGGGATGAGGCTGATGGTGAAGCGGTCGGCCGCGGCTTCCACGACCGTGAGGCTGACGCCGTCGACGGTGATGGAGCCCTTCTCGACCACATAGCGCGAGAGGTCCGCGGGGAGCGAGACGGTGACCAGGTCCCAGTGCTCGGAGGGCTCGCGCGCGAGGATCGTGCCGGTGCCGTCGACATGACCCTGCACGATGTGCCCGCCGAGGCGCGCGCCGACGGCCGTGGGACGTTCGAGGTTGACCCGGGAGCCGACGGCGAGGGCGCCGAGGCTGGAGCGGTTCAAGGTCTCCGCCATGACGTCGGCGGTGAACTCGTCGCCCTCGTGCTCCACGACCGTGAGACACACGCCGTTGACGGCGATGGAGTCACCGTGGCGGGCGCCTTCGGTGACGACGGGTCCGCGGAGTCGGAAGCGGAAGGAGTCGCCGAGGTTCTCGGCGGCGGTGATCTCACCCAGCTCTTCGACGATTCCGGTGAACACTTCCCGGGTCCTCCTGCCTCTTAGGGCACGACTCCGGGGCCTGTCGATGACGACAGATCAGAGCAAGCGAGGACACCAGGCGACGCCGAACAGAGCCCGTCCGAACGGACGGGCTGATACGGCGGCGCGCACGAATGCCCGCCCGCCGCGCACTGCCTCCCATCCGGACTTTAACCGTCGGTCCAGGAATTTCACCTGGTCAACCGGTCGCTGGAGGCGACCGGGTCGCGGACTGTAACCGCCGGTTCGGACTTTCACCGACCCCGGAGTGCGCTGCTTCTGGTACACGGTCAGTGTGCCACGCCGCCAGACGGCCATGCGGGTGAGGGGGTGTGGCGTACCTCACGCGTACGGGCACTGGACATCACCGGCCTCATCTGTGCAGCACCTCTCGTCGGCGCGCCCGACTCCCGCTCCGCGCAGGGCATATGACACCTGGTCCGGGTGCGTGTGGAACACGACCGGCGACGGTCCTCCCCTCTCCGGCACCGCGCCGTAGTCTGCGTGCGCGGAGCGGGGTGGACACCGAGGGGAGGAGCCCGAGGATGAGCGAGAGGGGCACACAGGGGCGCGGGGCGCGGGAGGTGAGGCGCGCCCGGTACGCCGTGGCCGCGGTGTTCGCCGTGCACGGCTCCGTCACCGGCTCGTTCGCGACCCGCGTCCCGTGGATCCAGGACCACGCACAGCTCGGCGCCGGGCAGTTGGGCATCGCCCTCGCCTTCCCCGCGTTCGGCGCGTCCCTCGCCATGCCGCTCGCGGGCCGGATCAGCCACCGCCTCGGCACGCGCACGGCGCTGCGCCTCCTGCTCTCGCTGTGGACGCTGTCCCTGGTCCTGCCGTCCCTCTCGCCGAACCTGCCGACGCTGTGTGTGGCGCTGTTCGCGTACGGCGCCGCGTCCGGCATGTCGGACGTGGCGATGAACGCGCTGGGCGTGGAGATCGAGAACCGGCTGGGCCGGTCGATCATGTCCGGGCTGCACGGTCTGTGGAGCACGGGCGCGGTGGTGGGCTCGGCGGCAGGCACGCTCGCCGCCCACCTGGGCTCGGACGCCCGGCTGCACCACGCGCTGGCGGCCGGGGCCCTGACCCTGCTCGGCCTCGTGGCCTGCGCCTGGGTGCTCGACCTGCGGTCCACCGACGACGCGGAGCCGCCGCCCCGGTTCGCGCTGCCGCCGAGGTCCGCGCTGCTCATCGGTGCGGTCGGCTTCTGCGCGGTGTTCGCGGAGGGCGCGAGTCTGGACTGGTCGGCGGTCTATCTGCGGGACCGGGTGGGCAGTTCGGCCGGTCTCGCCGCCGCGTGCACCACGGGCTTCACGCTCACCATGGCGGTCGTACGGCTCGCGGGCGACCGGGTGGTCGACCGCTACGGCGCCGTCCGTACCGTCCGCGTGGGCGGGGTGCTCGCCGCGCTCGGCGGCCTGCTCGTCGTCGTCGCGGGCGTCCCGGCGGTGGCCATCGGCGGATTCGCCCTGATGGGGCTCGGTCTCGCCGTCGTCGTACCGCTGTGCTTCGCGGCGGCGGGGCACAGCGGCACCGACCCCAGCCAGGCCATCGCGGGCGTCGCGACAATCACGTACACCTCGGGGCTGATCGCGCCGAGCGCGGTCGGTGGGCTGGCCCAGCTGACTGATCTGACGGTGTCGTTCGGTCTGGTGACGGTGCTGACGTGCGGGCTCGCGGTGTTCGCGGGAGTGCTGCGCGCGGGCGACCGTGCGAAGGTCGCTCCGCCGAGCGCTGGGGTGCCCGATCCGCGAACCTGAGGCGAACTGGACGTGAACATGGTCACAGACGAGCGGCGGTAACCGGGCGCGGGCGGGCGCCTTTCGACGCTTCGTCCCCGCTGAGACCCAGCTCACGAGGGGTCTTGGGTGCGGAGGACCCCCTGGTGACCGTGACAATGGTTGGGACAGTTGTTCGGGTAAGAGAAAGCGAAGCCTCACCATGGACCTCGGCGTGCGCTGGAAGCTGCACGGTGACGGGCGCACGCCCGCGCCGGGGGCGGTCGTCCGCCCCGATGAACGGCTCTCCTGGCCCCGCACGGTAGGACTCGGCGCCCAGCACGTGGTGGCCATGTTCGGGGCGAGCTTCGTGGCTCCCGTGCTGATGGGGCTCGACCCCAACCTCGCGATCATGATGTCCGGTGTCGCGACCGTGATCTTCCTGCTGGCGACCCGCGGCCGGGTACCCAGCTATCTCGGCTGCTCGCTCTCCTTCGTGGGCGTCGCCGCGGTGATCCGGGCGCAGGGCGGCACCAGCGCCACGGTGACCGGCGCGGTGTTCGTCGTGGGTGTGGTGCTGTTCCTCGTGGGCCTCGCGGTCCAGCGGTTCGGGGCGCGGATCATCCACGCGGCGATGCCGCCGATCGTGACCGGCGCGGTCGTGATGCTGATCGGTTTCAACCTCGCGCCCGTGACCGCGTCCACCTACTGGCCGCAGGACCAGTGGACCGCCCTGCTGGTCATGCTCTTCACGGGGCTGGCCGTGGTGTGTCTGCGCGGCTTCTGGTCCAGGGTCGCGATCTTCCTGGGGCTGATCTTCGGCTACGGGATCTCCTGGGCGTTCGACCGGATCTTCGGCAAGATCCACTCGGTGGACGGCAGCGGCAAGGTCACCGACCACTGGCGGCTGGACCTCTCGGGCGTCGGCCACGCGGACTGGATCGGTCTGCCCTCCTTCCACGGCCCGTCCTTCCAGTGGTCCGCGATCCTGGTCGCGCTGCCCGTGGTGATCGCGCTGGTCGCGGAGAACGCGGGACATGTCAAGGCGGTCGGTGAGATGACCGGCGCCACCCTGGACGACAAGCTGGGCACGGCGATCTCCGCGGACGGTGTCGCCTCCATGCTCTCGACCGCGGTCGGCGGCCCGCCCAACACGACGTACTCCGAGAACATCGGCGTGATGGCCGCCACCCGTGTCTACTCGACCGCCGCGTACTGGGCGGCGGCCGGCTTCGCGCTTCTCTTCGGCATCTGCCCGAAGTTCGGCGCGATCGTGGCCGCGATCCCCGGCGGTGTGCTCGGCGGTATCACCGTCATCCTGTACGGCATGATCGGTCTGCTCGGCGCGCAGATCTGGATCAAGTCCAAGGTGGATCTGCGCAATCCGCTGAACCTGGTGCCGGCCGCGGCGGGCATCATCATCGGCGTCGGCAACGTCACGATGAAGTTCACCGACACCTTCACCCTGAGCGGTATCGCGCTGGGCACGCTGGTCGTCATCACCGGGTACCACGCGCTGCGGGCGATGGCCCCCGCGCATCTGAAGGCGCAGGAGCCGCTGCTGGACTCGGGCACGTCCTCGTACAACGAGGACGGCGAGGGCGCGGACGGCGCTCGCGACACGGACCGGCGCGCCGACTCGTAGGCGGTGCCCTGCGGGGAGCGTCCGCCTGAGACCTGAGATCTGAGATCCGAGGTCTGAGGGCTGAGATCCGAGGGCTGACGCTCCCCCGCCCGGACCGGCGCCGCGTTCCCCCGTTCCGGGGAAGCCTGCGGCCTGGAGCCCTCCCGCTCGGCCCAGGGCTGCCACCCTTCCCGCATGGCGCGGTCGGAGCAGGTGGAGCAGGTGGAGCGGTTCACCACCGGAGTGGGCACGGTCGTCTCACGGATGCGCGCGCTCGACGCCGCATGGCCGCCCGGTGACGGTGTCGCGGTCTTCAACCGCGTGTACCTCACCGTCACCGAGGAGGCCGGGCGCGCTCCGGACGCCGGGCGCTTCCCGGACCGGCGGGCCGCGACCACGCTGGACGTGCGGTTCGCCGAGCGGTATCTGACGGCGGCCGAGCAGGGCGAACCGCCCGCCTGCTGGCGCCCGTTGTTCCGGTCACGGCACCATCCCGGCGTCCTCCCGGTGCAGTTCGCGCTCGCCGCTGTCAACGCGCACGTCGGGCACGATCTCGCGCTGGCCGTCGTGGCCGCCTGTCGCTCCCTGGGCTGTGGACCGGCCGATCTGAAGGACGAGTTCGACGCCGTGGGCGACATCCTCGACGCGCTGGAGGAGCGCGTCCACGACGAGTTGGCGCCCTCCCCCGAGCTGCTCCATGTCGCCGATCCGCTCACTCATCTGATCAGCGCGTGGAACCTGGAGCGGGCGCGCGAGGCCGCCTGGGCCGCGGCACGTGCCCTGTGGGCGCTCAGGGAACTGCCGGAGATCGCCGAGGAGTTCACCCGGCGCCTGGACCTGACCGTCGGCTTCGCGAGCCGGCTGCTGCTCACGCCCCTTCCCCGGTGCCCCGGTGCCACGCCGGACACCGTACGCGCGGAATCCGCCACGATCGCCCGAGGTCCTCGGAACTGCCCTGCCGTCACGGTAGGTTGACCGCCGACCCGCGATCACGAAGGAGCAGCACCATGACGATCCGTCTGGGACTCGGCCTCCCGCAGATGCGGCAGTACGACCTCGGCAAGGACGTGCCCGACGTGGCACGCGACCTGGAACGCGTCGGCTACGACAGCCTGTGGGTGTTCGAGCGGGCCCTGTTCCCCGAACCGGCCACGCAGGGGCTGTACGGCATCGAGGGACTGCCCTGGCCCGACTCCTACCGCCATGTCGCGGACCCGCTGGTGACGCTCACCCTGGCGGCGACGGCCACGGAACGGGCCGAACTGGGCAGCAGCGTGCTCGTGGCGCCGCTGCACCTTCCCTTCCAGCTCGCCAAGGCCCTCGCGTCGCTGGACGCCGCCAGTGGCGGGCGGGTCATCGCGGGCTTCGGCACGGGCTGGTCGCTGGACGAGTACGCGGCCACCGGCGTGCGGCCGATCAAGGAGCGCGGCCGGGTCCTGGACGAGGTGATCGACGTCTGCCGGGCCGTGTGGGGACCGGACCCGGTGCGCTACACCGGGCGGATCACCACGATCGACTCGGCCGTGGTCGGTCCCAAACCGGCCCGGCCGATCCCGATCATGCTGGCCGCCGCCTCGCGCCGGGCACAGGAGCGACTGGTCGACCGTGCCGACGGCTGGCTGCCGGTCGGCGCGGGGGTGGAGCAGATCGCGAGCCAGTGGCGGACGCTGCGGGAGCTGGCCGCCGAACGCGGCCGTACGGAGCCGATCCGGACGGTGCTGCGGGCCAACGCCCGGCTCACGGCGAAGCCGGTCGAGGGCACCGGCCGGGCCGCGTTCCACGGCAGCACCGACCAGCTCGTCGAGGACCTGCTCGCCCACGCGGAGATCGGCATGGAGGAGATCTGCGTGGACCTCCAGTCGAGCGCGCGGAACGCCGCGGAGCTGACGGACATCGCCACGGAACTGTACGAGAAGGCGCGGGCGGCCGGAGTCTGATCCGCCCGCGCAGCCGGGCTCAGTCCTCGGGCAGCTCGACCGGTGCGAGCTCGTCGTAGAGGTCGCCGGGGCCGGGGTTGGTCGGGTCGGTCGTGCCGCCGAAGTGGTGCATGACGCCCCACACCGCGTTGAGCGCGGTCTGCACGGCGCCCTCGGCCCAGCCCGCCGTCCAGGAGATGTCGTCGCCCGCGAGGAAGATCCCTCGCTGGTCGGCGGGCAGCCGGTCCTGCATGAAGTGGGTGAACAGGCGCCGCTGGTAGCGGTAGTGGCCGGGCAGGTTCGCCTTGAACGCGCCCATGAAGCAGGGCTCGTTCTCCCAGGAGACCGTCACCGGGCTGCCGATGATGTGCTTCCTGATGTCGACGTCCGGGTAGATCTCGCCGAGCGAGGTCAGCATGACCTCCATCCGCTCGTTCGCGGACAGCGGCAGCCACTTCAGACTGTCGTCGCACCAGGTGTACGACAGACAGATCACGGCGGGCCTGTCCGGGCCGTCGTCCAGCAGATAGGTGCCGCGGGTCATCCGGTCGGTGAGCGTCATCGACATGACGTCGCGGCCCGTGCGCTCGTCCTTGTCCCGCCAGAACGGCCGGTCCACGGGCACGAAGAGCTTGCTCGACTCCATGTAGTGCGTGCGCTCGATCGCCGTCCAGTGGTCGATCGGGAAGAGCGCGTCATCGCAGGCGATCTTGGAGAGCAGCATCCAGGACTGGGCGGTGAAGACGGCCGCCCCGTACGTACGGATGTCGCCGCTCGCGTCGGTGACGGTGATCCGGTTGCCCGCGGTGCGGTGCAGCCGGGTCACCGCGGGGCGCGGTTCACCGTGCGCGTGCAGGGACTTCAGCGAGGTGCCGTACGCCCAGTGCACGAGCTTCTCCGGCTCCCGCTCCCACAGCCGCAGGGGCAGTTGCTGGGAGCCGCCCACGATGCCGCGGTGGTGGTCGTCGGCCTCGGTGTAGACGACGCGCAGGATCTCCAGGATGGAGTTCGGGAAGTCGGTGTCCCAGCCGCCGGTGCCGAAGCCGACCTGGCCGAAGATCTCGCGGTGCCGGAAGGACCGGAAGGCCTCGGAGTCGCAGAGGAAGCCGTAGAACGTCTGGTTGTCGAGCTTCTCGACCAGCCTCGACCAGATCGCGCGGATGCTCGGGACGTCCCGCTCGCGCAGGGCGCGGTTCATCGCGGAGAAGTCGGCGCCCTCCTCCAGGCAGGCGTTCCAGGCGGCGGCCACATCGCGGTAGACCTGCGGCAGATCGTCCAGGGTCTCGGCGTAGTGGGTCTCGCCCTTGAGGTCGACGACGGTCGACGGGGTCGCCTCGGCCAGCGGGTTGGGGAACGGCCTGGTCTCCAGGCCCACCAGGTCGATGTAGTGCTGGAGCGCCGTGGAGGACGGCGGGAAGCGCATGGCGCCCATCTCGGCGGTCAGCGAGGGGTCGCAGCCCTCGAAGCCGACGGTCCGCAGTCGGCCGCCGATCTGGTCGGCCTCGTACACGACGGGCTTCAGGCCCATCTTCATCAGCTCGTACGCGGCGACGATGCCGGACAGGCCGCCGCCGATGACCGCGACCTCGCTGCCGTGCGCGGTCGCGGGTATCTGCCCGAGGCCCGCCGGGTGGGCGAGGTAGTCGTCGTACGCGTAGGGGAAGTCCGGCCCGAACATGGTGATCGGCGGCTGCTGCCCGTCGGTGTGCGGGACGGCGGTGGGCACCGTGGAGGTCATGGCGGTGCGAACTCCTTGCGGGGAACCGGCTCTTGGGGCGAGCCGAGAGGTCGAACGAGGGTCGGGCGCGGGGTCAGACGAGGGACGTGTAGAGGCCGGGGCGGCGGTCCGCCAGATACGGGTTCGCCGCGCGGGAGGCGGCGAGACGGCCGGGGTCGACGTCGGCGACGACGAGTTCCTCGGCGCGGCCCGCGCGCGCCCGGACGACCCCGTCGGGCCCGGCGAGGGCGGACAGCCCGGTGAACTCGAACTCCCCTTCACGGCCGACCCGGTTGGCGTACGCGACGTACATCTGGTTCTCGAAGGCGCGCACCGGGACGACGGACTCGGCGACGAACTGGTACGGGTGCATCAGGGCTGTCGGGACCACGAGGAGGTCGGTCCCGGCCAGGGCGTGGGCGCGGGCGTTCTCCGGGAACTCGACGTCGTAGCAGATCATCAGCCCGACCCGCAGACCGCCCAACTCGGCCTGGGCGACCGGCTGTTCACCCGGGGTGAAGTGGTCGCGTTCGAAGCCGCCGTACAGATGGGTCTTGCGGTAGCCGAGGAGGCGGGTGCCGTCGGTGGAGATCAACTGGGCGGAATTGAAGACGCGTTCGCCGTCCCGCTCCGGGTAGCCGTAGGCGATCGCGAGCCCCCGCCGCGCGGCGATCTCGGCGACCGCGTCGGCCTGTTCGCCGTCGGCCGCCTCAGCGAGCCGACCGACCTCGGCACCGATCGCGTACCCGGTGAGGAACATCTCCGGCGCGATCAGCAGCCCGGCGCCGCGGGCGGCGGCACGGCCCGCGGCCTCGTCGAGCACCGCGAGGTTCTCGGCGACGGAACCGGGCGTGCCGGAGCTCTGGAGCAGGGCGGTGCGCATGCGTGTTCTCCACCAAAGGAAGGGATTCGGGAGGTGAAGAAGACGCTACGGTCGGCGCGCCGGGCCGGACAAGCAGGACCCGTTGCGCGCCGACGCGCTGTTCGTTGCGTCCGTACGCGGCCCGGCGGCGATTCGTTGCGCGCCGCCCGGCCGGGTGCTACGAGAACCGGCGCAGCAGCGGGGAGAGGACCAGCACGGACTTGGTGCGCTCCACGAACGGCTCCCCGGCGATCCGTTCCAGTACGCGCTCGAAGTGGCGCATGTCGGAGGCGAAGACCTGGACGATCGCGTCCGCCTCACCGGTGACGGTGGAGGCCGCCACGACCTCCTGGTAGCGCTCCAGGCCCCGCTGGATGGTCTCGGGCGAGGTGTTGCGGCGGCAGTAGATCTCGACGTATCCCTCGGTCTGCCAGCCGAGCGCTCCAGGGTCGAGGCGGACGGTGAAGCCGGTGATGGCGCCGGTGGCGCGCAGCCGGTCCACGCGCCGCTTCACGGCGGGTGCGGACAGGCCGACCTGTTGGCCGATGTCCGCGTAGGAGCGGCGGGCGTCCTCGGCAAGGGCGTGCACGATGCGTTCGTCGAGATCGTTCAGCAAGGCGGGTGGTTCACTTCTCTGCGTATGACATGCGGTGCCGTACGGTCCACGACGGCGGACGCGACGGCGGCCGACCGGGAACGCCGGTGGCCCACAGAAGTAGAACACCTGCCCCGCGGCCCTCCCCCTCCGGCCACCGCCTCACCTCGTACGACGGCCCCCTCCCGTCGGTGCGGAGAGGGGGCCAGTCGTACGAGCGGGGGGCCTGGCTCAGCTCCAACTGGCGTGCAGCGGCTTGCCCTCCGCGTAGCCCGCGGCACTCTGGATGCCCACGACGGCCCGCTCGGCGAACTCCTCGAGCGAGTCGGCGCCCGCGTAGGTGCAGGACGAGCGGACGCCCGCGATGATCGAGTCGATCAGGTCCTCGACGCCCGGACGGGCCATGTCGAGGAACATGCGGGAGGTCGAGATGCCCTCCTCGAACAGGGCCTTGCGGGCGCGGTCGTACGACGACTCCTCCGACGTGCGGTTGAGGACCGCGCGCGCGGACGCCATGCCGAACGACTCCTTGTAGAAGCGGCCCTCCGCGTCCTGCTGGAGGTCGCCCGGGGACTCGTACGTGCCCGCGAACCACGAGCCGACCATCACGTTGGACGCGCCGGCCGCCAGCGCCATCGCGACATCGCGCGGGTGGCGGACACCGCCGTCGGCCCACACGTGCTTGCCGTACTTCTTCGCCTCGGCGGCGCACTCCAGGACCGCCGAGAACTGCGGGCGGCCGACGCCGGTCATCATGCGCGTGGTGCACATGGCGCCGGGGCCCACGCCGACCTTGACGATGTCCGCGCCCGCCTCGATCAGGTCGCGCACGCCCTGCGCGGCGACCACGTTGCCGGCCACGATCGGCACCTGGGGGTCGAGCGCGCGCACGGTGCGGACGGCGCTGATCATCGACTCCTGGTGGCCGTGCGCGGTGTCGACGACGAGCGTGTCGACGCCCGCTTCGAGCAGTTGCTTGGCCTTGCCCGCGACGTCGCCGTTGATGCCGACGGCCGCGGCGATCCGCAGCTTGCCGTCGGCGTCGGTGGCGGGCGTGTAGAGCGTGGCGCGCAGCGCGCCCTTGCGGGTGAGGATGCCGGCGAGCCTGCCGTCCTCGTCCACGGCCGGGGCGTAGCGGCGGTTGGCGCCGTCGAGGACGTTGAAGGCCTCGCGCGGGTCGATGGCGGCGTCGAGCAGCAGCAGGTCCTTCGACATCACCACTTCGAGCTGGGTGAAGCGGTCCACGCCGGACAGGTCGGCCTCGGTGACGACACCGATCGGCCGGTGCTCGGCGTCCACGACGACACCGGCGTTGTGCGCGCGCTTCGGCAGCAGCACGAGCGCGTCGGCGACCGTCTGGTGCGGGGCGAGCACGATCGGGGTGTCGAGGACCAGATGACGTTCCTTGACCCAGGAGACGACCTCGGCGACCACGTCGATCGGGATGTCCTGGGGGATCACGACGAGTCCGCCGCGGCGGGCGACCGTCTCGGCCATACGGCGGCCGGCGATCGCGGTCATGTTGGCGACGACCAGCGGGATCGTCGTCCCCGAGCCGTCCGGGGAGGAGAGGTCCACACCGTGGCGGGAGCCCACCGAGGAGCGGCTCGGCACCATGAAGACGTCGTCGTACGTCAGGTCGTACGCGGGCTGGATGTCATTGAGGAAACGCACGTGCTGCACATCCCGGTCGATCAGAGGTGGCCCCCTGACGGGTCAGCCAGGGGGAAAAGCACGTACTTCATTCTCCCATGGCGGGGGGCGGGCGATGCCCGGACGGATCGTCCAGGCAGGTCAGCGGGGTCTTCGGGGGATCCTCCAAGAGGGCGGGAACAGGCCGCGCGGAAACGGTGACGTGAACTGTCACCTTTGGCGTGCACCGTGAGGGGCATGGACGACTTCACCGACACCCGCGCCCCCTCCCCCGCCCAGGAGGCCCCGCTCACCGGCCGGATCGCGCTCGTCGCCGGGGCCACCCGCGGCGCCGGGCGCGCCCTCGCCGTCGAACTCGGCCGCTCGGGCGCCACCGTCTACGTCACCGGCCGCACCACCCGTACGCACACCAGCGAGGTCGGCCGGGCCACGGAGACCATCGAGGAGACGGCGGAGCTGGTCACGGCGGCGGGCGGCACCGGCGTCGCCGTCCCGACCGACCACCTGGACCCGGACCGGGTGACCGCCCTGGTCGAGCGGATCGACCGCGAGCGGGGGCGGCTCGACATCCTCGTCAACGACCTCTGGGGCGGCGAGCAGTTGCTCGTCGACTCCGTCTTCGGCAAGAAGAGCTGGCAGACGCCGCTCGCGGCGGGCCTGCGCATCCTGGACCTCGGGGTGCGCTCGCACGTCATCACCGCGGCGCTTGCCCTGCCGCTCCTCATCCGCTCGGACGCGCCGCTGCACGTGGAAGTCACCGACGGCACGGCGTCGTTCAACCGCCGCTACCGCGAGAACCTCTACTACGACCTCGCGAAGAACGCGCCGATCCGGATGGCCTTCGGGCTGGGCGAGGAGCTGGCGGAGTACGGGGGCACGGCCGTCGCCGTCACTCCGGGCTTCCTGCGCTCGGAGCAGATGCTCACCCATTTCGGCGTGACGGAGGAGAACTGGCGCGACGCGATCGCCCAGGAGCCGTACTTCGCCATCGCCGAGTCGCCGTACTACCTCGCCCGCGGGGTCGCCGCGCTCGCCGCCGACCCGGACCGGGCCGCGCGGTGGAACGGCAGGTCGGCCTCCAGCGCGGATCTCGCCAGGGCCTACGACGTACGGGACGTGGACGGCAGCAGGCCGGACTCGCTCGCGTACATCGAGGACGCCCGGTACGCCGGGAAGGACTGCTCGGTGGACGACTACCGCTGACGCTCCGGCTCCGCGCCGTACAGGGCGGCCAGGGCCCGCGCGTGCGCGCGGAAGCGGGCGCGCAGGCCCGCCGGGGCCAGCACCTCCACGTCCGCGCCCAGCCCGGTCAACTGGGCGAAGGCGATGTCCTCCGACTCCACCGGCAGGTCGAGCGTGATCTGCCCGGTGGCGTCCGGCGTGGTCGTGGCGGCCGGGGTCGCGCCGCTGACACTGGCGGACTCCACCACGTCGGGCAGGCGGCGCAGGCCGCGCTCCGTCAGGCGCACGGTGACCGTCGTCCGCAGCAGCGCCCGCGCGAACGCGTCGGCCCGGTCCCGCCAGTGCGCGGCCAGGTCGAAGGACGGGTCGCGGACGAAGGGGTCCTCGGCGCCGGGCGCGGGGGCAAGGGCCGTGACGCGGTCGACGCGGTAGGTGCGCCAGGCGTCCCGGCCCGTGGGCTCCCCCGGGAGACGGCCCGTCGGCTCCCTCGGGACGCGGCCCACGAGGTACCACACGCCCGCCTTCAGCACGAGCCCGTACGGCTCCAGGACCCGGCTCACCACGCGGTGCGGCGCGCCGTCCCGGCCCGGTCGCGCGTAGGACAGCTCGACGGTGCGGTCGGACCATACGGCGCGGGCCAGGTCCGGCAGCAGCTCCGGGGCCGACGGCTCGCGGAACCAGGCCGGGGCGTCGAGGTGGAAGCGCCGCACCGACGACTCGGCCGCCGCGCGCAGCGAGGGGAGCAGGGTGGCCGACAGCTTCAGCCGGGCCGTGTCCGCCGCGTCCGAGAGCCCCAGGTCCCGCAGGGCGGTCGGCAGTCCGGAGAGGTAGAGCGTCTCGGCCTCGGTGGGATGCAGGGTGGTGAGCCGGGTGCGGTGGCCGGGCGCCAGGTGGTAGCCGCCCGCCCGGCCGCGCTCGGCCCGGATGGGCACGCCCGCCTCCTGGAGCGCCTGGGCGTCACGGATCACCGTGCGCCGGGAGATGTCCAGCGCACGGGCGAGGGCCTCGGCGGTCAGGCCGGGGCTCGACTGGACGAGGAGCGCCATGCGGAGCAGGCGGGCGGCACGCATGGCTCAAGGATCGTGGACCCGGTGTCCCGGTCGCGTCGCGGGGGACGGGTTTCGGCCGTGCAGCAGAACGCCGTACGGCAGAACGCCCTACGGCAGAACGGGGACGGCCGCGGCGGCATGTGTCGATGCCACCGCGGCCGCCCCGTTCTCAGGAACCGTCGGGATCCGCGCGGTTCAGGGCGGGCTTCGGCGGCTGCCCCGCCGTCATCAGATAGTCGGCCGCCGCCGTGTCCGTGACCAGGCTGGTGACGAGCCCGGACCGCAGCACCGCGTCGATGGCCGCCGCCTTGCGCTGGCCGCCCGCGATCGCGACGACCTCGGGGACACGGCGGAGCTGGTCCGCCTTGACGGTGATGCACCGCTCCCCCAGGTCCCGCCCGATCCGGCGCCCCTCGGCGTCGAAGAGGTGCGCGGACATCTCGGCGGCGACACCGAGCGAGGCGTAGTGCGCGCGCTCCTCCTCGCTGAGCATGTCGTGCACCGTCGAGATGCCCGGCGCCCAGGAGCCGATGGAGACGCAGGCGACCGTCACCTTGTCGAAGTACTCGTAGGCGCGGGCGATCCCCGTCTGGTTGCGCAGCGCCGCCGCGGTCGCCTCGTC
This sequence comes from Streptomyces sp. NPDC104371, assembly GCF_055583785.1. NCBI lineage: Bacteria > Bacillati > Actinomycetota > Actinomycetes > Kitasatosporales > Streptomycetaceae > Streptomyces > Streptomyces sp. NPDC104371. The sequence continues at coordinate 235,466 of NZ_JBVJNF010000009.1, read as the reverse complement.
CGGCAGCAGCATCGGCGCGTAGATGGGGTGGGCGTCCCCGCCCGAGACCTGCGCGGCACGGCGGACGGCCTCCACCGACCCGCGCTCGGCGGTCCCGGCGTCGTACACGCCCGTGAGCTGCACCACCGTGCACGGGGGCAGCCGGTTCAGGGCGGCTGCCATGTTGATGGTGGAGCGGCCCCAGGCCAGTCCCAGCACATCGCCCTCGGTCACCAGTTCGCCGAGCAGATCGGCGGCGACCTCACCGAGGTTCTCGGGGTCGGGCGACTCCTCGGCCTCGGCCGGGGACTCGACCACCACCGCGTGCCTGAGGCCGTAACGGGCGCGCAGGGCGTCGGAGCGCTCGGCGTCCAGTTCGGCCGGCACCCGGATCTCGATCCGTACGAGATCCCGTTCGAGGGCGGTCTCCAGGACCCGGGCCACCTTGAAGCGGCTGACGCCGAACTCCTCCGCGATCTGGATCTTGGATTTGCCCTCGAGGTAGAAGCGACGGGCCATGGCCGCCGCCTGCACCAGCTCAGCGGGTCCCATCCGCATGGCTGACCGGCCCGCCGTCATACCCGACACAGCCATCTCCTCACTGCTCTTCACACTGTGCATACGCTGTTCATCCTTGCAGATTCGGCGGGGCCGATCTGCCCGGACGTTCGGCGTTCAGGTTCTGTTGGCTCAGTGGTCGCATGCCCAGGAGGCCTGGGCCGTGGCCCGCTGTGCCTGGTCACGCAGGGCGTGGACCGCCGCGGAGGGGTCGGCCGCGCCGTACACCGCGGAACCGGCGACGAAGACATCCGCGCCCGCCTCGGCGCACCGCTCGATGGTGGAAGCCGAGACTCCGCCGTCTACCTGGAGCCAGAGTTCAAGGCCGTGCTTGCTGATCAGCTCACGGGTACGGCGGATCTTCGGGAGCATGATGTCGAGGAACGCCTGCCCGCCGAAGCCGGGCTCCACCGTCATGATGAGCAGCATGTCCAGCTCGGGCAGCAGGTCCTCGTACGGCTCGATCGGGGTCGCGGGCTTGAGGGCCATGGAGGCGCGGGCGCCCTTGGCGCGGATCTCGCGGGCGAGCCGGACCGGCGCGGCGGCGGCCTCCGCGTGGAAGGTGACCGAACCGGCGCCCGCCTCGACGTACTGCGGCGCCCACCGGTCGGCGTCCTCGATCATCAGATGGCAGTCCAGCGGGGTGTCCGTGGCGCGGGCCAGGGACTCCACGATCGGCACGCCGAGCGTCAGGTTAGGGACGAAGTGGTTGTCCATGACATCGACGTGGAGCCAGTCGGCGCCGTCGACGGCCTTCGCCTCCTCGGCGAGGCGCGCGAAGTCGGCGGACAGGATGCTGGGGTTGATCTGCACGGCCATGACCCAAGCCTGCCATGCCCAGGACGCGTCGCTCGCGCCGGTCCCGGCGGGATCCGGCCGCTTTGGACCGGGCCGGTCCCCGGGGGCCGTCACGAGCGTCCCCGGGGGCTGTCGAGCGGTGTCAGCCCGTGCGCCGGATGATCGCCAGGTACATCGCGTCGGTGCCGTGCAGATGCGGCCACAACTGGACGTCGGGGCCGTCGCCGAGGGCCGGTACGCCGGGCAGCAGCGGCCGGGCGTCGATCAGCTCGGCGTCCCCGTACTGCCGCAGCACGTCGTCGACGACGGCGCGGGTCTCGGCGAGATGGGGCGAGCAGGTCGCGTAGCCGACGACGCCTCCCACGCGTACGGACTCGAGAGCCGTGCGCAGCAGGCCGCGCTGGAGCGGCGCGAACCCGTCGAGATCCTCCGGCCTGCGCCGCCAGCGGGCCTCGGGACGGCGGCGCAGGGCGCCGAGTCCGGTGCAGGGCACGTCCATCAGGACGCGGTCGAAGGAGCCGGGGCGCCACGGCGGCCGGGTCCCGTCGGCGGCGATGACCTGGTACGGGCCGGGGTTCCCGGCGAGCGCCTTGGCCACGAGTCCGGCGCGGTGCGGCTGCTTCTCGGAGGCGAGCAGGACGGCTCCGCGCTCGGCGGCCAGGGCGGCGAGCAGGGCGGCCTTGCCGCCGGGGCCCGCGCAGCCGTCGAGCCAGGCGCGGTCGGGTCCGTCGAGGGGGGCGTTCGCGAAGGCGAGCGCGACGAGCTGGCTGCCCTCGTCCTGCACGCCCGCGCGGCCTTCGCGTACCGCCTCGACGGCACCGGGCTCGCCGCCCTCGGTGAGCCGGACGGCGTACGGCGACCAGCGGCCCGGCACCGCGGCCTCCTCGCGCAGCAGCTCGTCGGGGGTGGAGCGCCCCGGACGGGCGACGAGCGTGACCTCGGGCCGCTCGTTGTCGGCCTCCAGCAGATCCTCGATCCCGGCGCGCGGTCCGCCGAGGGAGTCCCACAGGGCGGAGACGATCCAGCGGGGGTGGGAGTGCACGACGGCGAGGTGGTCCTCGGGGTCCTCGTCGTACGGCGGGGCGACCTGTTCCAGCCAGCCGTCGAGGTCGTGCTGGGTGACCTTGCGCAGCACGGCGTTGACGAACTTGGCCCGTCCGTCGCCGAGCACGACCCGGGCCAGCTCGACCGTGGCGGACACGGCGGCGTGGCTGGGGATGCGCGTCCCGAGCAGTTGATGCACCCCGAGGCTCAGCACGTCGAGCACGGGCGGGTCGACCTCGCGCAGCGGCCGGTCCACGCAGGCCGCGATGATCGCGTCGTACGTCCCCTGGCGACGCAGCGTCCCGTACACCAGCTCGGTGGCCAGCGCCGCGTCCCGGCCGTCGAAGCCGTCCTTCTCGCGCGCCTTGCGCAGCAGCGGCGGCAGGACGAGGTTCGCGTACGCGTCCCGCTCGTCGACGGCCCTGAGCGCGTCGAAGGCGAGGATGCGGACGGGGTCCTTCTGGGGCCGGCGGTAGGGCTTGCCCGGCTTGCGGGGACGACGGGACTGGTCGCTCACGAAAAGGTGCTCCGGATGTGGGGTGGGATACGGCTCCCAGCCTACGTCCGCCGGGGGGCGGGAAGGCCGGGAGGGTCGACGGGGGTCGCGCGGGCGGAGGGTCAGCCGCCGAGCGTCTCCGTGTCGGCGATCCGCGCCCCGCGCGCCCAGTCCGCGGCCCGCATCGGCTTCTTGCCCTGGGCCTGCACCCACAGCAGCTCGACGGCGTACGAACCCGTGCCCACGTGCACGCTGTTCTTGCCGACGGCGAGCTGCCCCGGGGCGAGGTCCGTCCGCTCGGGCACGGGGGTGACCTGGATCAGCTTGAGGCGCTCGCCGCGGAAGGTGGTCCAGGCGCCGGGCGCGGGCGTGCAGGCGCGCACCACGCGGTCGGCGCGGAGCGCGGGGACGGACCAGTCGACGTGCGCGTCCTCGACGGTGATCTTCGGTGCGAGCGTGATGCCCTCGGCGGGCTGCGGCACGGCCTTGAGGGTGCCGTCCTCGATCCCGTCCACGGTGGCGGCGAGCAGTCCGGAACCGGCGAAGGCGAGCCGGGTGAGCAGATCGCCGCTGGTGTCGGTGCGGCGGATCTCCTCGGTCACGGTGCCGTAGACGGGCCCGGAGTCGAGCCCCTCCTCGATGAGGAAGGTGGTGGCGCCGGTGATCTCGTCGCCCGCCAGCAGGGAGTGCTGCACGGGGGCGGCGCCGCGCCAGGCGGGGAGCAGGGAGAAGTGCAGGTTGACCCAGCCGTGCACGGGGATGTCGAGGGCGACGCGCGGCAGGAGCGCACCGTAGGCGACGACGGGGCAGCAGTCGGGCGCGATCTCGCGCAGCCGGGCGAGGAAGTCCTCGTCGCGGGGCCGCTCGGGCTTGAGGATCTCGATCCCGGCCTCCTCCGCGCGCTGGGCCACGGGGCTGGCGACGAGCCTGCGGCCGCGCCCGGCCGGTGCGTCGGGCCGGGTGACGACGGCCACCACCTCGTGCCGCTCGGACGCGATCAGCGCGTCCAGTGCGGGAACGGCGACCTCGGGGGTACCTGCGAACACAAGCCTCATGGGTGAAGGACGGCCTCTCGGGCGGGAGTGTGACGGGCCCTCACGCCTGCGGCTGCGCGAAGGCGTACGGGCAGCGCACCAGTCTATGGGGGCGGGCAGCCCGGCGGTGCGAGGGCCGTCCCGGCCCAGCGGATCGTGTGCCGCGCGGCGCGCATCGCCGCTCAGGGGCGTAGGCATATGCCCTTGCGCCCCCGCACCGTGACCACAAGCCCGGAAACGCGTTGTCAAGAGAGAGTTGACCTAAACGGGCCGTGACCACGGCCCGGTCCCTTGCAACGCCGGTTCGAGAGGCTTGTTCATGGCCGACCACGCAACCCACGACGCCCAGGCTCGGGCCAGCCTGCACTTGCTGGTGCGGGACATCGAGCGGGTCCGCCGGCAGGTGGACGCACTGCGCACGCTCACCGCCCAGTTGGGCAACGTCTACCGTCCGCGCCGCTCCGGCCCGTCGACGGGGTTCGTCGTCTACGGGCGCGCGCCCGCCCCGACCGTCCGTCTCGCCCAGGAGTTGCGGGACAGCGTCGAGACCCTGGTGACGGCCGCCGTGGACTTCGACCGCTCGCTCGGCTTCTCGTGGGACGCCGTCGGCTCCGCGCTGGGCGTCACCAAGCAGGCCGTGCACCGCCGTTACGGCGCCCGCCGGGCCACGACCCAGGCCGCCGCCGAGGCCGAGCGCACACCGGAGCCGTCGGGTACCCGCACGCTCAACGTGGGCGCGGGCATCTCCGCAGTCCCCACGGCCCGCTCGATGCCGACCCAGCCGACAGCAAGCACCCCAGCCCTGCACGACGACCCAAGGCCAACGGCCTTCCCCGGCCCGCGAAACGGCTGACCAACCGCCCTCCCCGCCTCCCGGGCACCGGACCGGGAGGCGGCCGCCTGCCCGCCCCAGAGCCCACTTCGGCGGATCGCCCCGGATCCACACCATCACCCCGCCCTACACAACGAGCCGAGGCCAACGGCCTTCCTAGGCCCATGCAACGGCTGACCGGATGGTGCCGGGCCGGGAGGCGGTCGCCTGCCCGCCCCCGCCTCACCCAATGTCCGGCGGATCGATCCGGATCCGTACCGTCTCCCCGCCCCCGCTGCCGCCGCGTGCCGTTCGGGTCGCGAGTGTCGTCTTCAGGGCTGCGGCCAGTGCCGAGCCGCTGCCGGGTGGTACTCGGACGAGCGCTCGCTCCCAGGGTTCGCCCGGGGGTGGCCCACCGGGCTTTCGTGGGCGCCCGGCCTCGCTCGGCGGTGCTGGGATCGGGCCCAACACCTCGGCGTCCGGCGGCAGTTCGGCAGCGCTGAGGAAGCTCGCCAGTGCTTCGGACGGTCCGGTCACGGCGGCCATGCGCGACACCGGTGGGAACCCCAGCTCGGCCCGCTCGGACAGTTCCCGCACCGCGTGCCCGACGGGATCCCAGCGGACCAGCGCCTGCACGGGCCGCAGCGTCGCCTCGGCGACGATCACGACCGTGCCCCCCGCCGACTGCGGCCGGACGAGCGCGCTCGCGCCGATCCACCGCCGCAGCGCCTCCTCGCCCGCCCTGAGGTCGGGCCGCCCGAGCATGGCCCAGCCGTCGAGAAGCAGCGCCGCCGCGTAGCCGCCCTCGGCGACGGGCTCGGCGCCCGGAGTGCTCACCACGAGCGCGGGCGCCGCGGGCACCGTGTCCAGCACCTGCTCGCGCCCCGACGTCCGCACGGGGACGGCCGGGAACGCGCGCCCCAGTTCCTCGGCCGTGCGCCGCGCTCCCACGATCTGCGCCCGCAGCCGGAACCCGCCGCACTCCGGGCAGTGCCAGGAGGCCTCCTCCCGCCCGCACCAGCCGCAGCGCAGCTCCCCCGCGTCCTGCGCGGCCAGCGGCCCGGCGCAGTGGCGGCACCGCGCGGGCGCCCGGCAGCGCGCACAGGCCAGCTTGGGCACATAGCCGCGCCGGGGCACCTGCACCAGCACGGGACCGTGCCGCAGCCCCTCCCGCGCCACCTGCCAGGCGAGCGACGGCAGCCGTGCCGCCCGCGCCGCCTCGTCCCGCGCGAGGTCCTCGTCCCCCACGGTCCGTACGAGGGGCGCCGCGGCCCGTACCCGCTCGCGGTCGGCGACGAGCGGCGCGGCCCAGCCGCTCGCCACGAGCTGGGCGGCCTCGACGGTGCAGCTCCGACTCCCCAGCAGGAAGGCGCACTTGTCGCGCGTGGCCCGCAGTTCCAGCACCTCGCGGACATGGGGGTACGGGGCGTTGTCGGCGCTGTGCCCCGCGTCCCCGTCGTCCCAGACGACGACGAGCCCCAGATCGCGGACCGGCGCGAACATGGCGGCCCGGGTCCCGACGACGGCCCGTACGGCCCCGCGCCGCACGGCGAGCCACTCCCGGTAGCGCCGCTCCTGACCGGCGTCGGCCGTCAGCAGGGCATGGTGCCCCTCCCCGATCAGCTCCCGCAGCGCGGCGTCGACCCGGGCGGCGGGCCGCCCCGCGGGCAGGACGACCAGCGCACCCCGGCCGGAGGCGAGCGTGGCCTGCACGGCCCGCGCGATCTCCTCGGCCCACTCGGGTCCGGGCAGGGCGGTCCATACCGCGCGCGGTGCGCCGCCCTGCGCCAGCGACCGCAGGAAGTCCGCCCCGCGCCCGTACCGCACCCAGGAGCCGGGGGCGGGCGCCACGGGCGGCGCGGGCGGCGGCCCCGTCGTCGCGGCCTCGGCGCGGGCATGCCGTGGCGGTACGGCGAGTTGGAGCACATCGGCGAGGCTGCCCGCGTACCGGTCGGCGACCGCGCGGGCGAGGTCCAGCAGTTCGGGCGAGAGCACCGGCTCGGGCGACACGACCTGGGCGAGCGCGGCGAGCGGTCCGCGGTAGTCGGACTCGGCCACGCGCTCGACGAGGAACCCGTCGATGAGCCCGCCGCCCTCGCGCCGCCCCTCGCGCACCGTGCGCCCACCGGCCCCGAACCGCACCCGTACCCGCACCCCGGGCTGCGCCACGGCGTCGAGTTCCTCCGGTACCGCGTAGTCGAAGTACCGGTCCAGATGCAGCACGCCCTTGTCGACCACGACCCGCGCGACGGGCCGGTCCTTGGCGAGCGCGGCCCCGCGCCACGTCCGCGGCTTGGCCTTGGGCGTCCTGGCCTTCCGTACGGCGTCGCGTATCAGCGCAAGCTGCTCGGGCGGCGCGGCCTCTCCCCCGCCCGCCGACTGCTGCCCGTTCCCGCTGCTCACGCTTGCATTCTTACCAAACGCCACTGACACCGCCGCCCGCCCGCCGACAGCGCTCACGCCGAAGCCCGGCGCCCCGCGTCGAGCGGGGGCGCCGGGCTTCGCCGACGGACAGTGCGGTCCTACAGACCGGCGGCCTTGCGCAGCGCCTCCACTCGGTCGGTGCGCTCCCAGGTGAAGTCGGGCAGCTCGCGGCCGAAGTGGCCGTAGGCCGCCGTCTGGGCGTAGATCGGGCGGAGCAGGTCGAGGTCGCGGATGATCGCGGCCGGGCGCAGGTCGAAGACCTCGCTGATCGCGGCCTCGATCTTGTCGGTGTCGACCTTGGCCGTGCCGAAGGTCTCGACGAACAGGCCCACCGGCTCGGCCTTGCCGATCGCGTACGCGACCTGGACCTCGCAGCGGGAGGCCAGGCCCGCGGCGACCACGTTCTTGGCGACCCAGCGCATCGCGTACGCCGCCGAGCGGTCGACCTTGGACGGGTCCTTGCCGGAGAAGGCGCCGCCGCCGTGGCGGGCCATACCGCCGTAGGTGTCGATGATGATCTTGCGGCCGGTCAGACCGGCGTCGCCCATCGGGCCGCCGATCTCGAAGCGGCCGGTGGGGTTGACGAGCAGCCGGTAGCCGTCCGTCTCCAGCTTGATGCCCTCGTCCAGGAGCGCCTTCAGCTCGGGCTCCACGACGAACTCGCGGATGTCGGGGGCGAGCAGGGACTCCAGGTCGATGTCGCTCGCGTGCTGCGAGGAGATGACCACCGTGTCCAGGCGGACCGCCTTGTCGCCGTCGTACTCGATGGTGACCTGGGTCTTGCCGTCCGGGCGCAGGTAGGGGATCGTGCCGTTCTTGCGGACGTCGGACAGGCGCTTGGACAGGCGGTGCGCCAGGAAGATCGGCAGCGGCATCAGCGTCGGGGTCTCGTCCGACGCGTAGCCGAACATCAGGCCCTGGTCGCCCGCGCCCTGCCGGTCCAGCTCGTCCTCGTCGCCCTCGACACGGGTCTCGTACGCCGTGTCCACACCCTGCGCGATGTCCGGGGACTGCGCGCCGATCGACACCGAGACACCACAGGAGGCGCCGTCGAAGCCCTTCTTCGAGGAGTCGTAGCCGATTCCGAGGATCGTGTTGCGGACCAGCGTCGCGATGTCCGCGTAGGCCTTGGTCGTGACCTCACCGGCCACATGCACCAGGCCGGTCGTGATCAGCGTCTCCACGGCGACCCGGGACGTCGGGTCCTCCCGCAGAAGCGCGTCGAGAATGGCGTCGCTGATCTGGTCAGCGATCTTGTCGGGGTGGCCCTCGGTCACGGACTCCGAGGTGAACAGGCGACGGGACACAACGCTCCCTGTGGTTGCAGCGGCTGCTGGCTGATCATTGACCGGACGTACAGGGGCTGCGCCCAGGCGTTCGTCCGAGGGACAGTTTATCGGTCGCGCTCGGCCACCGGCCCACCTGTCTCGCCTCTCGGGAACCCTGTGACCTGCGGCACGGGCATTCTGCCCAATGCCACACGCTGTTTACCAGGGTCGCCACGCCTGAATGTGCCAGGGAAGCCGAGCCGCGAAGTGAAATGAATCATTCAGGCCAGGCGGCGGACCACAAGGTCCCAGACCGTCTCGGCCAGCGCCTCCTTGGGCCCGTACGGCACAGGAGTCTCACTGCCGTCGGCGCCCAGCACGACCGCCTCGTTCTCCTCGGTGCCGAAGGTCTTGGCCTCCCCTACCTCGTTCACCACGAGCAGGTCACAGCCCTTGCGGGCCAGCTTCGCGCGGCCGTTGACCAGCACGTCGTCGGTCTCCGCGGCGAAGCCGACGACCACCTGGCCCGGCCGGGCGCGGTCGGCGGACAGCTCCGCGAGAATGTCCGGATTCCTGACCAGGGCGATCGGCTCCGGCTCCTGCCCGTCCTTCTTCTTGATCTTCCCCGGCGCGTACACGGCGGGCCGGAAGTCCGCGACCGCCGCCGCCATCACGACGACGTCCGCGTCGGCGGCGGCCTTCAGGGCCGCCTCGCGCAGTTGGACCGCGGTGCCCACCGGTATGACGTCCACGCCCGCCGGGTCGGGCAGGCCGGTGTTCGCGGCGATCAGGGTGACCCGGGCGCCGCGGGCCGCCGCCGTGCGCGCGAGGGCGTAGCCCTGCTTGCCGGAGGAGCGGTTGCCGAGGAAGCGGACGGGGTCGAGGGGCTCGCGGGTGCCGCCCGCGCTGACGACGACATGGCGGCCCGCGAGGTCCGGCTCACGGACGCCTCGCGCGAGCACGCGTCGGCAGACCTCGAAGATCTCGGTGGGGTCGGGCAGCCGGCCCTTGCCCGTGTCGACGCCGGTCAGCCGGCCCACCGCGGGCTCGATCACCACGGCGCCGCGGCGCCGCAGCGTCGCCACGTTCTCCTGGGTGGCCGGGTGCTCCCACATCTCGGTGTGCATGGCCGGGGCGAAGACGACCGGGCAGCGGGCCGTGAGCAGCGTGTTCGTCAGCAGGTCGTCGGCGAGGCCGTGGGCCGCCTTGGCGAGCATGTCGGCCGTCGCGGGGGCCACGACCACCAGGTCGGCGTGCTGTCCGATCCGGACGTGCGGCACCTCGTGGACGTCGTCCCAGACCTCGGTCGAGACCGGCTTGCCGGACAGCGCGGACCAGGTGGCGGCGCCGACGAAGTGCAGGGCGGAGGCGGTGGGGACGACCTGTACGTCGTGGCCCGACTCCGTCAGTCGGCGCAGCAGCTCGCACGCCTTGTACGCGGCGATGCCACCGCTGACCCCCAGAACGACCTTCGGCTTGCCCACCGGGCCTCCCCGTACTCGTGAATCCGTGACACCGCGGCTTGCCAGGGCGTACGCGCCTGTCTCGGGCGTACGCGTCTATGACACACCGCAGGCCCGGCAGTCGCTCCCCCAGCCGATGCTGGAAGTGCCCCTCTGCCGGGCCTGCGGAAGGCCTGTTGCAAGCCGCGGATCTGACATGTCGCTCGCCGCGTGCTGACGCCGCGCGCGTTGTTACTGCGCCGGGCCCTCGATGGCCTCGGACGTGAGCAGACCCGCGTTGATCTCGCGCAGGGCGATCGACAGCGGCTTCTCGTGGACGTGGGTGTCCACGAGCGGACCGACGTACTCGAGGAGGCCCTCACCGAGCTGCGAGTAGTACGCGTTGATCTGGCGGGCCCGCTTGGCCGCGTAGATCACGAGGCTGTACTTCGAGTCGGTAGCCTCGAGGAGCTCGTCGATCGGCGGGTTGATGATGCCCTCGGGCGTGGTGATGGAAGAGGACACGCTCTACCTTCCGAAGATGGGAAAAGATCAGACCTGATCACACAACCCTGATCACACAACGTTCATCAAGGCTAGCAGCTCGCGCGCCACGTCCTCGACGGAGGTGTTGACCAGGGTGACATCGAACTCCGGCTCGGCCGCCAGCTCGACCCGGGCCGCCGCCAGTCGGCGCTCGATGACCTCGGGCGACTCGGTGCCGCGGCCGGTGAGCCTGCGCACCAGCTCCTCCCAGGAGGGGGGAGCCAGGAACACGAGCTGGGCCTCGGGCATCGACTCGCGCACCTGCCGGGCGCCCTGGAGGTCGATCTCCAGCAGCACCGGTACACCGGCCTCCAGGTGCTCCAGCACGGCGGCCCGTGGTGTGCCGTAGCGATTACCGGCGAACTCGGCCCACTCCAGCAGCTCGCCGTTGGCGATCAGCTTGTCCATCTCCTCGTCGCTGACGAAGAAGTAGTGGACTCCGTGCTGCTCCCCGGGACGGGGGCGGCGGGTCGTCGCCGACACCGAGAGCCATACCCCGGGGTATTCCTTGCGCATATGGGCGACGACCGTGCTCTTGCCGACCCCGGAGGGGCCGGAGAGCACGGTCAGCCGCGGACGTTCACTCATGCAGCGATTATTCCAGCAAATCCGGGGTGCCCCGGACTCAGCTGGCGGCACCGCCGAACTCGCGCTCCAGGGAGGCGATCTGGTTGGAACCAAGGCCACGCACACGACGGCTCTCGGAGATCCCGAGTCGCTCCATGATCTGCTTGGCACGGACCTTGCCCACGCCGGGCAGGGACTCGAGCAGGGCGGAGACCTTCATCTTGCCGATGACGTCGTTCTCCTGGCCCTGCTTGATGACCTCGTGAAGAGAGGCGCCGGAGTGCTTGAGTCGATTCTTGACCTCGGCCCGCTCCCGGCGAGCCGCGGCGGCCTTTTCGAGCGCGGCTGCGCGCTGTTCGGGGGTAAGGGGCGGAAGAGCCACGCCTACGTCACCTCGGATGTTGAACTGTCGGATACGGACCGGTGAGGAACCTAGTCGCCCCACACCTGGGGGGCCACGAGCAACACGCTTGCCCGTTCTCCCCCACTGCCTCAAGGGCGTGGGAGGTGCCCCCACTCGTCGGAGACTAGCGGGCAAGTCCGCCGGAGTCAGCGAGAACAGCGGAAAAGTCCTGGTCAGCCTCTGTCGAGACGGACTTTTGGGACATACTGCCCCGGATTCGCGGATGGATCCACTCTCCGGCCCGCCCCGAAGCACCGGACGCGGGACCCCGGGGCGCGTCTAGGCCGCCGCCACCGCCGCCCGGATCTCCTCGGCGAAACGGTCCGCCGCCTCGCGCAGCGCGAGGACGTCGGGGCCGTACCGCAGCACCCCCCGGCTCACGTTCGGCACCACGTTGCGGACCGCCGAGCCGAAGACCGCGGGAAGGTCGGCCGCGGTGGCTCCCTGGGCGCCGATACCGGGCGCGAGGAGGGGGCCGTTGATGTCGAGGTCGTACGAGGACAGGTCGCCGAGCGTGGCCCCGACCACCGCGCCGAAGGAGCCGAGGGGCGCCTCGCCCGCGTTCTCGGCGGCGAGATGGGCGAGCATCGTCGCCGCGACGCTGCGGCCGTCCGCGCGCACCGCGTGCTGCACCTCGCCGCCCTCCGGGTTGGAGGTCAGCGCGAGGACGAAGAGCCCGGCGCCGTTCTCGCGCGCCAGCTCCACGGCCGGGGCCAGCGAGCCGTAGCCGAGGTAGGGCGAGACGGTCAGCGCGTCGGAGAACAGCGGGGCGTCCTGGTGCAGGAAGGACTCGGCGTACGCGGCCATGGTCGAGCCGATGTCACCGCGCTTGGCGTCCATGACGACCAGCGCCCCGGCCTCCCGCGCCTCCTGCACGGTCGTCTCCAGGACCGCGACGCCGCGCGACCCGAAGCGCTCGAAGAACGCGCTCTGCGGCTTGAGGACGGCGACCCGCTCGGCCACGGCCTCGACGACCGTGCGGCTGAACCGCTCCAGGCCCGCGACGTCGTCGTCCAGCCCCCACTCGGCGAGCAGGGAGGCGTGCGGGTCGATGCCGACGCACAGCGGGCCGCGCTCGTCCATGGCCCGGCGAAGACGCGCGCCAAAGGGTTCGGTCATGCGGTCTTCCTCACATCGGCGCCGACCGCGTCGGCGAGGGTGGCGTACGGGCTCGTGCGCAGGCGCGCGGCGAGCCCCTTGTGGAGGGCGCGGGCCCAGCAGGGTCCCTCGTAGATGAAGGCGCTGTAGCCCTGGATCAGCGTGGCGCCGGCCAGGATGCGCTGCCAGGCGTCCTCGGCGTTCTCGATGCCGCCGACGCCCACGAGGGTGATGCGGTCGCCCACGCGCGCGTAGAGGCGGCGCAGCACCTCCAGGGAGCGTGCCTTCAGCGGCGCGCCCGACAGCCCGCCGGTCTCCTTCACCAGGGCGGGGTCGGAGGTCAGGCCGAGGCCGTCGCGCGCGATGGTGGTGTTCGTGGCGATGATCCCGTCCAGGCCCAGCTCCACGGCGAGGTCGGCGACGGCGTCGATGTCCTCGTCGGCCAGGTCGGGGGCGATCTTCACAAGGAGCGGGACGCGCCGTGCGGTGACCGCGCGGTCGGCGGCCGCACGGACGGCGCTCAGCAGCGGTCGCAGCGCCTCGGTCGCCTGGAGGTCGCGCAGCCCGGGGGTGTTCGGCGAGGAGACGTTGACGACCAGGTAGTCGGCGTACGGCGCGAGGCGCTCGGCGGACTTCACGTAGTCCGCGACGGCCTCGGCCTCCGGGACGACCTTGGTCTTGCCGATGTTGACGCCGACGACGGTCTTGAAGACGGGCCTGCGGGACGCCAGGCGCGCGGCGACGGCCTGCGAGCCCTCGTTGTTGAAGCCCATCCGGTTGATGAGCGCCCGGTCCGGGACGAGACGGAACAACCGCTTCTTCGGGTTGCCCGGCTGCGGCTCTCCGGTCACCGTGCCGATCTCGACGTGGTCGAAGCCGAGCATCGACATGCCGTCGATCGCGACCGCGTTCTTGTCGAAGCCGGCCGCGAGCCCGAAGGGGCCGTGCATCCGCAGCCCGAAGGCCTCGGTGCGCAGCTCCTTGTGACGGGGCGCCAGGCAGGCGGCGGCGAAGGTGCGCAAGACCGGGACGCGGGCGGCCAGGCGGATCCAGCGGAAGGCCAGGTGGTGGGCGTTCTCCGGGTCCATCCGGGTGAAGACGAGACGGAAGAAGAGTCTGTACATGGGGGTGTCCTCACGACGAGGGGGACACCGTTTCCGATGTCCCCCCTGGTCGGCTGCTAGTCGCGGGCCGCGGTCAGGTGATCCGCGTGTTCCTGGAGCGAGCAGACGCTCACGTCGCCGTGGGTGAGGGCGTCGATGCCCTGCACCGCCGCGGCGAGCGCCTGGACCGTCGTCAGACACGGCACGGACCGTGCCACGGCCGCCGTCCGGATCTCGTAGCCGTCGAGGCGGCCTCCGGTGCCGTACGGGGTGTTGACGATGAGGTCGACCTCGCCGGCGTGGATGAGCTGGACGATGGTCTTCTCACCGTCGGGCCCCGTGCCCTCGGACTGCTTGCGCACGACCGTCGCGTGGATGCCGTTGCGCCGGAGCACCTCGGCCGTGCCGGAGGTGGCGAGCAGCTCGAAGCCGTGGGCGACCAGTTCCCGCGCGGGGAAGATCATCGAGCGCTTGTCCCGGTTGGCGACCGAGATGAAGGCACGGCCCTTGGTCGGCAGCGGACCGTAGGCGCCCGCCTGCGACTTGGCGTACGCCGTGCCGAAGACGGTGTCGATGCCCATGACCTCGCCGGTGGAGCGCATCTCCGGGCCGAGCACCGTGTCGACGCCGCGGCCGTGGATGTCGCGGAAGCGCGACCAGGGCATGACGGCTTCCTTGACGGAGATCGGCGCGTCCAGCGGCAGGGTGCCCCCGTCGCCGTGCTTCGGCAGCAGGCCCTCCGCGCGCAGTTCGGCGACGGTGGCGCCCAGCGAGATCCGCGCGGCGGCCTTCGCGAGCGGCACCGCGGTCGCCTTCGAGGTGAAGGGGACCGTACGGGACGCGCGCGGGTTGGCCTCCAGGACGTAGAGGATGTCGCCCGCCATCGCGAACTGGATGTTGATCAGGCCCCGGACGCCGACGCCGCGGGCGATGGCCTCCGTGGAGGCGCGCAGCCGCTTGATGTCGAAGCCGCCCAGCGTGATCGGCGGCAGCGCGCACGCCGAGTCGCCGGAGTGGATACCGGCCTCCTCGATGTGCTCCATGACGCCGCCGAGGTACAGCTCCTCGCCGTCGTACAGGGCGTCGACGTCGATCTCGATCGCGTCGTCGAGGAAGCGGTCGACCAGCACCGGCCGAGAGGGGCTGATCTCGGTCGACTCGGCGATGTAGGAGGCGAGACGGGCCTCCTCGTACACGATCTCCATGCCGCGCCCGCCGAGCACGTAGGAGGGCCGGACGAGGACCGGGTAGCCGATCTCGTCCGCGATGGCCTTGGCCTCCTCGAACGTGGTGGCGGTGCCGTGCTTGGGGGCGGGCAGGCCCGCCTCCGCCAGCACGCGGCCGAACGCGCCGCGGTCCTCGGCGGCGTGGATCGCCTCGGGCGGGGTGCCGACGATCGGCACGCCGTTGTCCTTCAGCGCCTGCGCGAGGCCGAGCGGCGTCTGGCCGCCGAGCTGGACCACGACGCCCGCGACCGGTCCGGCCTGCTGCTCGGCGTGGACGATCTCCAGCACGTCCTCGAGCGTCAGCGGCTCGAAGTACAGGCGGTCGGAGGTGTCGTAGTCCGTGGAGACCGTCTCGGGGTTGCAGTTGACCATCACGGTCTCGTACCCGGCGGCGGACAGCGCGAAGGAGGCGTGGACGCAGGAGTAGTCGAACTCGATGCCCTGGCCGATGCGGTTCGGGCCGGAGCCCAGGATGATGACCGCGGGCTTCTCGCGGGCCGCGACCTCGCTCTCCTCGTCGTAGGAGGAGTAGAAGTACGGCGTCCTGGCCGCGAACTCGGCGGCGCAGGTGTCGACCGTCTTGTAGACCGGGCGCACGCCCAGCGCGTGCCGCACCTCGCGGACGATGTCCTCGCGCAGCCCGCGGATCTCGCCGATCTGGTGGTCGGAGAAGCCGTGACGCTTGGCCTCGGCCAGCAGTTCGGGGGTCAGCTCGGGCGCCTCGGCCAGCTCGTCGGCGATCTCCTTGATCAGGAAGAGCTGGTCGACGAACCACGGGTCGATCTTGGTGGCCTCGAAGACCTCCTCCGGCGTGGCGCCCGCGCGGATGGCCTCCATGACCGTGTTGATCCGGCCGTCGGTGGGGCGCACGGCGGCGCGCAGCAGCTCCGCCTTGTCCCCGGTCTCGCCGACGAAGGTGAACTGGCTGCCCTTCTTCTCCAGCGAGCGCAGCGCCTTCTGGAACGCCTCGGTGAAGTTGCGGCCGATCGCCATGGCCTCGCCGACCGACTTCATGGTCGTGGTCAGCGTGCTGTCGGCGCTCGGGAACTTCTCGAAGGCGAACCGCGGCGCCTTGACGACCACGTAGTCCAGGGTCGGCTCGAAGGAGGCCGGGGTCTCCTGGGTGATGTCGTTCGGGATCTCGTCGAGCGTGTAGCCGACGGCGAGCTTGGCGGCGATCTTGGCGATCGGGAAGCCGGTCGCCTTGGAGGCGAGGGCGGACGAACGCGACACGCGCGGGTTCATCTCGATGACGATCACGCGACCGTCCTCGGGGTTCACCGCGAACTGGATGTTGCAGCCGCCGGTGTCGACGCCGACCTCGCGGATGACGGCGATGCCGATGTCGCGCAGGATCTGGTACTCGCGGTCGGTCAGGGTCATCGCCGGGGCGACGGTGATCGAGTCACCGGTGTGCACGCCCATCGGGTCGAAGTTCTCGATGGAGCAGACGACCACGACGTTGTCGTGCTTGTCGCGCATCAGCTCCAGCTCGTACTCCTTCCAGCCGAGGATGGACTCCTCCAGGAGCACCTCGGTGGTGGGCGAGAGGGTGAGGCCCTGTCCGGCGATGCGGCGCAGCTCTTCCTCGTCGTGCGCGAAGCCGGAGCCGGCGCCGCCCATGGTGAAGGAGGGGCGTACGACGACGGGGTAGCCGCCGAGTTCGTCGACGCCCGCGAGCACCTCGTCCATGGTGTGGCAGATGACCGAGCGGGCGGACTCGCCGTGCCCGATCTTGGCGCGGACGGCCTTGACGACGTCCTTGAACAGGTCGCGGTCCTCGCCCTTGTGGATCGCCTCGACGTTGGCGCCGATCAGTTCGACGCCGTACTTCGTGAGGACGCCGTTCTCGTGCAGCGAGATCGCGGTGTTGAGCGCCGTCTGACCGCCCAGGGTGGGCAGCAGCGCGTCGGGCCGCTCCTTGGCGATGATCTTCTCGACGAACTCGGGGGTGATCGGCTCGACGTAGGTGGCGTCGGCGATCTCCGGGTCGGTCATGATCGTCGCCGGGTTGGAGTTCACCAGGACGACGCGAAGGCCCTCGGACCTCAGGACCCGGCACGCCTGGGTGCCGGAGTAGTCGAACTCCGCGGCCTGACCGATGACGATCGGGCCGGAGCCGATGACCAGGACGGACTGGATATCGGTGCGCTTAGGCACGCTGGCCCTCCATCAGGGAAACGAAGCGGTCGAACAGGTAGGCGGCGTCGTGGGGGCCCGCTGCCGCTTCGGGGTGGTACTGGACGCTGAAGGCCGGGCGGTCGAGCAGGTGGAGGCCCTCCACCACGTCGTCGTTGAGGCAGACGTGGGAGACCTCGGCGCGGCCGTAGGGGGTGTCGGACACCTGGTCGAGGGGGGCGTCGACGGCGAAGCCGTGGTTGTGCGCGGTGACCTCGACCTTGCCGGTCGTACGGTCCTGCACCGGCTGGTTGATGCCGCGGTGGCCGTACTTCAGCTTGTAGGTGCCGAAGCCGAGCGCGCGGCCGAGGATCTGGTTGCCGAAGCAGATGCCGAACAGGGGCGTGCGGCGCTCCAGGACGGCTTGCATGACGGCGACGGGGTGGTCGGCGGTGGCCGGGTCGCCGGGGCCGTTGGAGAAGAACACACCGTCGGGGTTGACGGCGTAGACGTCCTCGGCGGTCGCGGTCGCGGGCAGGACGTGCACCTCGATGCCGCGCTCGGCCATGCGGTGCGGGGTCATGCCCTTGATGCCGAGGTCGACGGCGGCGACGGTGAACTTCTTCTCACCGATCGCCGGGACGACGTACGCCTCCTGGGTGGCGACCTCGGCGGAGAGGTCGGCGCCCGTCATCTCGGGGGCCTGGCGCACCTCGGCGAGCATGGTGCCCTCGTCGGGCAGCGCGTTGCCGGAGAAGATGCCGACGCGCATGGCGCCGCGCTCGCGCAGATGGCGGGTGAGCGCCCGCGTGTCGATGCCGCTGATGCCGACGACGCCCTGCCGGCGCAGCTCGTCCTCCAGCGACCGCCGGGCGCGCCAGTTGGAGGGCACGCGCGCGGGGTCGCGCACCACGTAACCGGCGACCCAGATCCGCTGCGACTCGGGGTCCTCGTCGTTGACGCCGGTGTTGCCGACGTGCGGGGCGGTCATCACCACGACCTGGCGGTGGTACGACGGGTCGGTGAGGGTCTCCTGGTAGCCGGTCATGCCGGTGGAGAACACGGCTTCGCCGAAGGTCACCCCCACGGCCCCGTAGGCACGGCCGCGGAAGATCCGGCCGTCCTCCAGGACGAGTACGGCGGGAACCTTGGAAGCTCCCCGGGTGGAGGTCGTCATCGTGCGCCTTCCGTCTTGTTGATCATCTTGTTCAGGGTGTCGACCCACTCGGGGTGCTCGGCCGCGTGGTCGGAGCGGAAGCCGGAGTCGATCAGCTTGCCGCCGTGCTCCCAGGTCACGATCAGCAGGCCGCCCTCGGTGAGGACCTTGCCCGCGATGCCCTTGTCGAGCCGGGCCTCGCGCAGTCGCCCGGCCGGGACGAAGAAGTCGCTCGCGCCGGGGCGTACGACGTCCAGGCCCGCGTCCGTCAGCGTCAGCTCGACCCGGCTGCGGGTGCCGAGGCCATGGGCCACGATGCGGTCCAGCCACTGCCCGGCCGTGGTGGAGCCGTGGTAGCGGCCCCTCATGGTCAGTCTGGCCTCGCCGGGGCTGTCGGGCGCGCCGGGCAGTTCCGGCAGGTCGCTCTGGAGCGTGCCGCGCCACTTCCAGCCTTCGCGCATCAGCCAGTAGACGAGCGCGACGAACAGGGCGAGGCCGACGAGCCAGCCGATACGGGCGGGCCAGTTGGTCACGTCCGCCGAGGTCTTCTCGGCGGCCAGCAGGTAGAGAGATGTCACGCGAGCTTCCCGTCGACGAGGGTGGCCTTGCCCCGGAGCCAGGTGTGGGTGACACGGCCCGGCAGCTCACGGCCCTCGTAGGGGGTGTTGCGGCTGCGCGAGGCGAAGCCCGCGGGGTCCACCTGCCCACGGTATGCCGTGTCGACGAGGGTGAGGTTCGCGGGCTCGCCTGCCGAGACGGGGCGTCCGTGGCCCGCGGCCCGGCCGATCCGCGCGGGGGTGAAGGACATCCGGTCGGCGACGCCCGCCCAGTCGAGCAGCCCGGTGTCGACCATCGTCCGCTGGACCACGGACAGCGCGGTCTCCAGGCCGACCATGCCCATGGCGGCGGCGGCCCACTCGCAGTCCTTGTCCTCGTGCGGGTGCGGGGCGTGGTCGGTGGCGACGATGTCGATCGTGCCGTCGGCGAGGGCCTCGCGCAGCGCCGTCACATCGCGCTCGGTGCGCAGCGGCGGGTTGACCTTGTAGACCGGGTTGTAGGTGCGCACCAGTTCGTCGGTGAGCAGGAGGTGGTGCGGGGTGACCTCGGCGGTGACGTCGATGCCGCGGGACTTGGCCCAGCGCACGATCTCGACCGACCCGGCGGTGGAGAGATGGCAGATGTGGACGCGGGAGCCGACGTGCTCGGCGAGCAGGACGTCGCGGGCGATGATCGACTCCTCGGCGACCGCCGGCCAGCCGCCGAGGCCCAGCTCGGCGGAGACGACGCCCTCGTTCATCTGGGCGCCCTCGGTCAGCCGTGGCTCCTGGGCGTGCTGGGCGACGACGCCGCCGAATGCCTTCACGTACTCCAGCGCCCGGCGCATGATCACCGCGTCGTGCACGCACTTGCCGTCGTCGGAGAAGACCGTGACGCCCGCCGCAGACTCGTGCATGGCGCCCAGCTCGGCGAGGTTCCGGCCTTCCAGGCCCACGGTGACGGCGCCGATGGGCTGTACGTCGCAGTAGCCGTGCTCGCGGCCCAGGCGCCAGACCTGCTCGACGACACCGGCGGTGTCGGCGACCGGGAAGGTGTTGGCCATGGCGAATACGGCGGTGAAGCCGCCGGCCGCCGCCGCGCGCGTGCCGGTGAGGACCGTCTCGGAGTCCTCGCGGCCGGGCTCGCGCAGATGGGTGTGCAGGTCGACCAGGCCCGGCAGGAGCACCTTGCCGTCGGCCTCGACGATCTCGGCGCCCTCGGCCGAAAGGCCGCTGCCGACGGCCTCGATGGTCTCACCGTCGATCAGGACGTCCTGCGGCGCGCCGCCGAGCACCTTCGCACCACGGATCAGGGTCTTGCTCATGGGGGTCACTTCTCCTCGGTACGGGGCTGGGCGGCGGGCGCGGTGGCGGCGTCGGGGGCGGTCTTCGGGTCGAACACGGCACCGCCGAGCAGCAGGTAGAGGACCGCCATCCGGATGGAGACGCCGTTGGCGACCTGCTCGACGGCGGTGCAGCGCGGCGAGTCGGCGACCTCGGCGGTGATCTCCATGCCGCGGACCATCGGGCCGGGGTGCATCACGATCGCGTGCTCGGGCATCTTCGCCATGCGGTCGCCGTCCAGACCGTAGCGCCGCGCGTACTCGCGCTCGGTGGGGAAGAACGCCGCGTTCATGCGCTCGCGCTGGACGCGCAGCATCATCACCGCGTCCGACTTGGGCAAGGCGGAGTCGAGGTCGTAGGCGATCTCGCAGGGCCAGGAGTGCGCGCCGACCGGCAGCAGCGTGGGCGGGGCGACGAGGGTGACCTCGGCGCCGAGGGTGTGCAGCAGGTCGACGTTGGAGCGGGCGACCCGGCTGTGCAGCACGTCGCCGACGAGCGTGATGCGCTTGCCGGCCAGGTCGCGGCCGAGCCCGGTGTCCCGGCCGACCAGGCGGCGCCGCATGGTGAAGGCGTCGAGCAGGGCCTGGGTGGGGTGCTGGTGGGTGCCGTCGCCCGCGTTGATGACGGCGGCGTCGATCCAGCCGGAGGTGGCGAGGCGGTAGGGGGCTCCGGAGGCGCCGTGCCGGATGACGACGGCGTCGACGCCCATGGCCTCCAGCGTCTGGGCGGTGTCCTTGAGGGACTCGCCCTTGGACACGCTCGACCCCTTCGCGGAGAAGTTGATCACGTCCGCGGACAGCCGCTTCTCGGCGGCCTCGAAGGAGATCCGGGTGCGGGTGGAATCCTCGAAGAAGAGGTTGACGACGGTGCGACCGCGCAGGGTCGGCAGCTTCTTGATCGGCCGGTCGGCGACCCGGGCCATCTCCTCGGCGGTGTCGAGGATCAGGACGGCGTCGTCGCGGGTGAGGTCGGCGGCCGAGATGAGATGACGGTGCATCTTTCAGGCTCCGTAAGGCAGTTCATGGGGAGGCGGGGGCTTGAAGGTCCCGCGGAGGGCAGGGCTGGGCGGACGGGCACGCCTGGGCGCACGCACGGGGCGTGGGTCGACGGCCTGCGCCGGGTGCTACCGCTGTGCGCCCTGGGGGGTCTGCTTCACTCCGAGCAGGACGGTGTCACGACCGTCCTCCTCGGCGAGGTGGACCTTGACCGTCTCCCGCAGCGACGTGGGGAGGTTCTTGCCGACGTAGTCGGCGCGGATCGGAAGTTCACGGTGGCCGCGGTCGACGAGGACCGCGAGCTGGACCGCGCGCGGACGCCCGATGTCGTTCAGGGCGTCGAGGGCGGCGCGGATGGTGCGGCCCGAGAAGAGCACGTCGTCGACGAGGACGACGAGACGGCCGTCGATGCCGTCACCGGGGATCTCCGTGCGGGCCAGCGCACGCGGCGGCTGCAGGCGCAGGTCGTCGCGGTACATGGTGATGTCGAGGGAGCCGACCGGCACGGCGCGGCCGGTCACCTGCTCCAGCTTGACGGCGAGCCGCCGGGCGAGGAAGACACCTCGGGTCGGGATGCCGAGGAGCACCACGTCGTCGGCGCCTTTGGCGCGCTCGACGATCTCATGGGCGATACGGGTCAACACCCGCGCGATGTCGGGGCCTTCGAGAACGGCCCGCGCATCGGAATGCTGCGTGTCCATACGAAACGGACCTCCTTCTCCGCCTCACGGGACGGACCTTAAAGGACGTCGGATTTGCGCCATCTACGCTACCAGCCCGCCGAGGGCGAGCCGACTCACCCCCCTGGCTCCCCACATCACCCCCCTGGCGTCATGGCACACCGCCTTCCTCGGAAGAGTCGGTCCGGACCATTCGGCTTGACGGGGGAGAGTAACGCTGCGTAACCTCACAGTGAGTTACCAGCCGCGCGGCCGAGCCGCACGTCGACACCGTGTCCGGGGAGCTATATGTCCAGCGAATACGCCAAGCAGCTCGGGGCCAAGCTCCGGGCCATCCGCACCCAGCAGGGCCTTTCCCTCCACGGTGTGGAGGAGAAGTCCCAGGGACGCTGGAAGGCGGTCGTGGTCGGCTCGTACGAGCGTGGAGACCGCGCCGTCACCGTGCAGCGCCTCGCCGAGCTGGCGGACTTCTACGGGGTTCCGGTCCAGGAACTGCTGCCCGGTACGACGCCGGGCGGTGCCGCCGAGCCGCCGCCGAAGCTCGTCCTCGACCTGGAGCGTCTGGCCACCGTGCCGGCCGAGAAGGCGGGCCCGCTCCAGCGGTACGCCGCGACGATCCAGTCGCAGCGCGGTGACTACAACGGCAAGGTGCTGTCGATCCGCCAGGACGACCTGCGCACGCTCGCGGTCATCTACGACCAGTCGCCCTCCGTCCTGACCGAGCAGCTCATCAGCTGGGGAGTCCTGGACGCGGACGCGCGCCGCGCGGTCTCCCACGAGGAGAGCTGACCCTCAGCCCAGCAGAAACGTGCCGTCGGGGTGGCCGGAATCGTATGGTTCCGGCCACCCCGACGGCGTTCTCGCGCTCCCGGCCACGCCTGGCCCACTCCCCCGCCCACGCGAACGCCGTGGGGCCCCAGCACGGATGCTGGGGCCCCACGGCGTCGACGCGTCTCAGCTCTCGTCGCGGCGCAGCGACGGCTTCAGGTCCTTCAGGCGGCCGAGCAGGCCGTTGACGAACGCGGGCGACTCGTCCGTGGAGAACTCCTTGGCGAGCTGCACCATCTCGTCGAGCACCACGGCGTCCGGGGTCTCGTCGACCCAGATCAGCTCATGGGCGCCCAGGCGCAGGATGTTGCGGTCGACGACCGGCATCCGGTCGAGCGTCCAGCCGACGGCGTACTGAGCGATCAGCTCGTCGATGCGCCGCGCGTGCTCCGCGTAGCCCTCGACCAACTGCATCGTGTACTCGCTCACCGGCGGCTGCCGGGTGTCGGACCGCGAGTGCCGGACCCAGTCCGCGAGGACCGTGAGGACGTCGACCCCGCGCTGGTCGCCCTCGAAGAGGATCTGGAAGGCGCGCTTACGGGCCGTGTTACGGGCAGCCACGGTTAGCTGTTCACCCGGCCGAGGTAGTCGCTCGTACGGGTGTCGACCTTGATCTTCTCACCGGTGGTGATGAAGAGCGGGACCTGGATCTGGTGGCCGGTCTCCAGCTTGGCGGGCTTGGTGCCACCGGTGGAGCGGTCGCCCTGGACGCCCGGCTCGGTCTCGGCGACGACCAGCTCGACGGCGGCCGGGAGCTCGACGAAGAGCACCTCGCCCTCGTGCTGCGCGACGGTGGCCTCGAAGCCCTCGATCAGGAAGTTGGCGGCGTTGCCCACGGCCTTGCGGTCCACGTGGAGCTGGTCGTACGTCTCCATGTCCATGAAGACGAAGTAGTCGCCGTCCATGTACGAGAACTGCATGTCGCGCTTGTCGACAGTGGCCGTCTCGACCTTGACGCCGGCGTTGAAGGTCTTGTCGACGACCTTGCCGGAGAGCACGTTCTTGAGCTTGGTGCGCACGAAAGCCGGGCCCTTGCCGGGCTTGACGTGCTGGAACTCGACGACGGACCAGAGCTGGCCGCCTTCGAGCTTGAGCACCATGCCGTTCTTGAGGTCGTTCGTGGAAGCCACGGTTGCGGAATCTCCTGGACAGACGTACGACCCCGGGGCACGCGCTACAGCGCGAGCAGCTCCTTGGTCGTGATGGTGAGTAGCTCGGGTCCGCCGTCCGCCTCGGGGCGTACGACGAGCGTGTCATCGATCCGGACACCACCCCGGCCGGGGAGGTGGACCCCCGGTTCGACAGTGACCGGCACGCAAGCGTCCAGTTTACCCATGGCGGAGGGGGCCAGCCGAGGGTCCTCGTCGATTTCGAGTCCCACTCCGTGCCCGGTCGTCGGCGCAAGCCCCTCACTGTACCCCGCGGAGTCCAGCACCTGACGGGCGGCCCGGTCCACCTCGCGGCAGGCGGCGCCGGGCACCAGGGCCTGCCGTCCGGCGCGCTGGGCGGCGAAGACGAGGTCGTACAGCTCGACCTGCCAGTCCGCGGGCGAGGTGCCGATGACGAAGGTACGGCCGATCTCGCAGCGATAGCCGCGGTAGGCGGCGCCCAGGCAGACGGAGAGGAAGTCGCCCTCCTCCACCCGCCGGTCCGTGGGGCGGTGCCCGCGGCGGCCCGCGTTCGGGCCGGTGGCGACCGAGGTGGTGAAGGCGGGGCCGTCGGCGCCGTGGTCGACGAGGCGGCGCTCCAGTTCGAGGGCGAGATGGCGCTCGGTGCGGCCCACGAGGATGGATTCGAGCAGCTCGCTCAGGGCCTGGTCGGCGATCTCCGCGCCGATCCTGAGCAGGGAGATCTCCTCCTCGTCCTTGACGAGGCGCAACTGCTCGACCGCGGTGCCGAGGTCGCCGAGCCGCAGCCGGGGCGCGACCGACCCGAGGGCGCGGTGCCGGGCGACCGTGAGGTGGTGTTCCTCCACCGCGAGCGAGTCGGCGCCCTGCGCGGCGGCGAGTCCGGCCGCCGCGACGGCGCAGTCGCCGCCGGGCGCGGGCAGCGTCTCCACGCGCAGCGCCTGGTCGGGCCGCGCGTCGGCGGACTGTTCGTCCAGCGCGTCGGCGCACACCAGTACGTCCTCGTCCACGCCCAGCAGCAGCACGGCACCGTGGGGCACGGTGCCCGCGAGATAGCGGACATTGGCGGGGCGGGAGACCAGCGCCGTGGCACTGCCGCCCGCGCTGGAGCGTTCCCTCAGCCGCTCGCGGCGGGCCGCGTACACCTCTGACATGACCCGAGCCTACGAGGCGTGGCCGGATATCGCCGTTCCAGCGGGGCCGGACGGGCGGCTGGTCGCCCTGACGCCGCGAGCGTGCGCCGCCCCGGCTCCGGGCGTGTCCGGTGGCTCCCCGGGGCGTCCCCGGGGCTCACCACTGCGGCGGGCTCGCGATCGCGCGGGTCAGGATCTCGTCGAGGACCTGGGCCGTCCCCGCCACATCGAGCTGGGAGTTGTCGATGATCGGCAGCCCGGAGCCGTACCACCCGGCCATCCGGCCGTGGATACGGGCGACCTCCTCGTCGGACAGCCGGCGGTTGCCCGTGCGCTGCGCGTTGCGCTCCAGCACGATCTCCAGTCCGGGCAGGAGGACGACCGGGAGCAGTCCGGGGCCCACATGCCTCTTCCAGCCACCGAGACCGACGACCGGGCGGTCCGGGAAGACGGCGTCGTCGAGGATGCACGAGATGCCGTTGGCCAGGAAGTTACGGGCGGCGAAGCCGCAGGTGCGGCGGGCGAGGCGGTACTGCGCCTCCGAGTTGTCGTTCCACCCGGACTGTGGGTCGGCGAAGCCGGAGCGCACCCATTCGCGGACGTCGTCGAGGCTGATGTGCGCGGTCGGGACCCGGCGGTGGTCGGCCCAGTACTTGGCGACGCTGGTCTTGCCCGCGCCCGCGGGGCCGATGAGCAGCACCGCCAGCGTGATCGACGTGGGGTCGGGCACGCCCGCGGCCGACGGCGCGCTCGGCATCCCGACCAGGTTGCCCGCCGGGAGCCGCATATGCCCCGTGATGTCCGACGTGGGCGGAGCGGGGGCGTGCTGCTGCGGGGCCTGGGGCTGCGGCGCTCCGGGCGGCACCGGAGGACCCGCGAAGTTTGGCGCCTTCAGCGGCAGGGTCGGGGTGGGGTCCGCGTGTCCCGGGTGTGGTGCGGCCGATGACCAGGCGACAGCCGGGCCGTGCCCCGGCTGATGGGGCGGCGGCAGCGGGGCTCCCACTGCATGCTGCATCCGGTGCCACTCCGTCTCGTGCAGGCGACTGACGCTGGCAGCGGGGTGGGGCACCCCGCGCCGTACCGAACGGTACCGTCCCCGGCCGTTGTTGTGTGAACGGCCGGGGACGGCGCGAAGTGCCCCTTCGCGCAGGCGATTTCGGTCAACCCATGGCAAGAAGGATGAGTCGACCACGGCGTGGCGGGGCCGGGGCGGGGAGAGTTACTCGGCCACCTCGCCGTAGGCGGCGAGCAGGATCGCCGGGTCGGGGCCCTCGAACACGGTGGGCTTGGCCAGGCCGTCCAGCACGATGAAGCGGAGCAGGTCGCCGCGGGACTTCTTGTCGACCTTCATGGTCTGCAGCAGCTTGGGCCACTGGTCGTAGCGGTATTGCAGGGGCAGTCCGACCGACTCCAGGACCGAGCGGTGCCGGTCGGCGGTAGCGTCGTCCAACCGCCCGGCCAGGCGCGCGAGTTCGGCCGCGAAGTGCATACCGACGGCGACGGCCGCGCCATGGCGCCACTTGTAGCGCTCGTTCTTCTCGATCGCATGGGCCAGCGTATGGCCGTAGTTGAGGATCTCGCGCAGGCCCGACTCCTTCAGGTCGCTGGAGACGACCTCGGCCTTGACCCTGATGGAGCGCTCGATCAGCTCGGCGGTGTGCGGACCGGCCGGGGTGCGGGCGGCCTGCGGGTCCTCCTCGATCAGATCGAGGATCACCGGGTCGGCGATGAAGCCGGCCTTGATGACCTCCGCGAGACCGGAGACGTAGTCGTTGACCGGGAGGGAGTCGAGGGCGGCGAGGTCGCACAGGACGCCCGCGGGCGGATGGAAGGCGCCCACCAGGTTCTTGCCCTCGGCGGTGTTGATGCCGGTCTTGCCACCGACCGCCGCGTCCACCATGGCCAGGACGGTCGTCGGGATCGCGATCCAGCGGACCCCGCGCAGCCAGGTCGCGGCCACGAACCCGGCCAGGTCGGTGGTCGCGCCGCCGCCCACGCCCACGATGACATCGGTGCGGGTGAAGCCGGACTGGCCGAGCGCCTTCCAGCAGTAGGCGGCGACCTCGGCGGTCTTGGCCTCCTCCGCGTTCGGCACCTGGATGGCGATCGCCTCGAAGCCCTGCTCGGCGAGGTCGGCGCGCAGCGCCTCCCCCGTCTCGGCCAGCGCCTCGGGGTGCACGATCGCGACCCGCTTGGCCTTCTGGCCGATCAACCCGCCCAGTTCACCGAGGAGTTGATGGCCGACCAGGACCTCGTAGGGATCGGTGCCCTCCGTGCCGCCGACCCGGATCCGCGTCACAGCCTCGCTCATGCTTCGTTCAACTCCAGTGCGTCCAGGACGGCTTGGGCAACCTCTTCGGCGGTACGGCCATCGGTGGGCACGACCGTGCGGGCGACCTCGGTGTACAGATGGCGGCGGGCCTCCATCAACTCGCGCCACTGGCGGCGCGGGTTGACCGCGAGCAGCGGGCGGGCCACGTTCAGCCCGGTGCGCTTGACGGCTTCCTCGACGTCCATCGAGAGATACGCCACCCGGTGCGCGGCCAGCAGGGCGCGGGTGTCGGCGTCGAGGATCGCGCCCCCGCCCAGGGCGAGGACGCCCGGGTGCTCGAGGAGAGCCCTGCGGACCGCGTCCTTCTCCATGGCGCGGAAGGCCGGCTCGCCGTCGTCCACGAAGATGTCGGCGATGGTACGGCCCTGTTCGGCCATGATGTCGTCGTCCGTGTCCCGGTAGCCGACGCCGAGGCGCTCGGCGATCAGCCGCCCGACGGTGGACTTGCCGACCCCCATCGGCCCGATCAGGACGACCAGGGGCGCGCTCACCGGATCGCCAGGTTCTCGAGGTACGAGCGGACGTTCCGGCGGGTCTCGGGGACGCTGTCGCCGCCGAACTTCTCCGCCACCGCGTCGGCGAGGACCAGGGCCACCATGGCCTCCGCGACGATCCCGGCGGCCGGGACCGCGCACACGTCCGAGCGCTGGTGGTGCGCCTGCGCGGGCTCGCCCGTGACGACGTCCACGGTCTTCAGCGCGCGGGGCACAGTCGCGATCGGCTTCATCGCGGCCCGCACGCGCAGCAGTTCACCGGTGGACAGACCGCCCTCGGTGCCGCCGGAGCGGCCCGTGGTCCGCCTGATGCCCTCGGGTGTGGTGACGATCTCGTCGTGCGCCTTCGAGCCCGGCACCCGCGCCAGGTCGAAGCCGTCGCCGACCTCGACGCCCTTGATCGCCTGGATACCCATGAGCGCCGCCGCGAGCCGGGCGTCCAGCCGCCGGTCCCAGTGCACATGCGAACCGAGGCCCACCGGCACACCGTAGGCGAGGACCTCGACCACGCCGCCGAGGGTGTCACCGTCCTTGTGCGCCTGGTCGATCTCCGCGACCATCGCCTTCGACGCGTCCGGGTCCAGGCAGCGCACGGGGTCGGCGTCCAGCTTCTCCACGTCCGCGGGCGTCGGCAGGACCCCGTAGGGCGCCTTCGCCGCGGCCAGTTCGACCACGTGCGAGACGATCTCGATGCCCGCCGTCTCCTTCAGGTACGACCGCGCCACCGCGCCGAGCGCGACGCGGGCCGCGGTCTCCCGGGCCGAGGCGCGCTCCAGGATCGGCCGGGCCTCGTCGAACCCGTACTTCTGCATGCCCGCGAGGTCGGCGTGGCCGGGGCGCGGCCGGGTCAGCGGGGCGCTGCGGGCCAGCCCCTCCAGGACCTCCGGGTCCACCGGGTCGGGCGCCATCACCTGTTCCCACTTGGGCCACTCGGTGTTGCCGACCATGATCGCCACCGGGGAGCCGAGGGTGCGGCCGTGCCGGACTCCGCCGAGGAAGGTGACCTGGTCACGCTCGAACTTCATCCGGGCACCGCGCCCATAGCCCAGCCGCCGCCTCGCCAGATGGTCCGCCACCATCTCCGTGGTGATCGGTACGCCGGCGGGAAGGCCCTCCAGCGTCGCGACAAGTGCGGGACCGTGGGACTCCCCCGCGGTCAGCCAGCGCAACCTGCTCAACGGTGCTCCTCAGTGCTCGCGCCCTGGTCCTCTCTCTGTACGCGCGTCTCGCGTACGGCGACGGCGACCGGGTGCGCGGCCCCGGCCCGCCACCTCCGATCCTCCCACGTCCGTGGGGGGTGGTGGGCCCAGGTCCACAAGGCGGACGTCAGCGGGGTGCGTGACGAGCCGGTGGCTACCGCGCGGCGAGGGCGTGCTCGCCCGCCCGGCGCATGGCGTCCAGCGGGGCCGGGGAACGGCCCGTCATCCGCTCGACCTGGAGCACCGCCTGGTGCACCAGCAGGTCGAGGCCTCCGACGACGGCGCCCCCGTACGCGGACCAGCGCGCCGCGAGCGCGGTGGGCCAGGGGTCGTAGAGCACGTCGAACAGGGTCGCGGGACGCTCCGGGACGGCAGCGGCCAGCGCGTCCGTCGTCCCGGCCGGGGTGGTGGCGATGACCAGCGGGGCGCGCAGCGCCTGGTCGGCGTCCGCCCAGTCGGCCGTGCGGACGTCGACGTCGAGCCGCTCGCCCCACTGCCGCATCTCGTCGGCCCGCGCCGCGCTGCGGACGTAGGCGACGACCTCGCCGGTGCAGATCCGGGCGAGTGCGGCGAGGGCGGAGGAGGCGGTGGCGCCGGCGCCGAGGATCGCGGCGGACTCCACCTGCTCGACGCCCCGTTCGCGCAGGGCGGCCACCATCCCGGGGATGTCGGTGTTGTCACCGACCCGCCGTCCGTCCTCGGTGAACAGGACGGTGTTGACCGCTTCGACCGAGGCCGCCGCGTCGCTGATCGAGTCGAGCAGCGGGATGACGGCCCGCTTGAGCGGCATGGTCAGCGACAACCCGGCCCATTCCGGGCCGAGTTCGGCGAAGAACCCGGGCAGGTGCTCCTCGTCGACGTCGAACCGGTCGTAGGACCAGTCGCTCAGCCCCAGCTCCGCGTACGCGGCGCGGTGCAGCACGGGAGAGAGGGAGTGCGCGATGGGCGAACCGAGCACGGCGGCCCGGCGGCCCTCAGTGGGTCGGCGCGGCATTGAACTTGTCCCTGAGCTTCTTGAACTCGGCGTAGGTCTTGGCGAACTCGGTCTTGCTTATGCCATCGGTCGCCACGAAGTAGATCCAGCCGTCGTGGGTCGGGTTCAGCGCCGCCCGCAGGGCCTCGTCGCCGGGGTTGTCGATGGGGCCGGGCGGCAGGCCCTTCTGCGTGTAGGTGTTGTACGGGTCCTGGTTCTTGTTGATCTCGGACTCGGAGATATGGATGTTGCTCTGGCCCTTGAGGTAGTTGAACGTCGAGTCGAACTGGAGGAGTTGGTTGGTCTCCGTGTTCGTCGGCTTGAGGCGGTTGTAGACCACCTCGGCCATCTTGCGGAAGTCCTCGTGGGTCTTGCCCTCCGCCTGGACGAGACTCGCCACCGTCAGCAGTTGCAGCGGGTTCTGCAGGTCGAGGCTGTCGGCCTTGTCCTTGAGGCCGAACTCGGCGTACTTCTCCTTGGCCATGCCGACCATCTGCTTCAGGACGTCCTCGGGCGTCATCCCCTTGGAGACCGGATAGCTGGACGGATACAGGAACCCTTCCAGCGGGTCCTTTATGTCCTTGTCCGTGTTGGCCCAGTCGGGCAGGCCGAAGCTCTTCCACTTGCTCTTGGCGATGCCCTTGGTGGTGCCCGGCTCGAGCTTGAGCCGCGCGTCGATCGCCTCGTAGATCTTGGCGTTGCGCCAGCCCTCGGCGATGATCAGGTTGTTCTTGCTCTTCGGGCTGAGCATCAACTCGACGGCGCTGGCCGCGGACATGTGCTTGTGCAACGTGTACGTGCCCGCCTGGATGGCGTTGCCGTGCGGGTTCGCCTGCTGGGCCGCCACGAACGCGTCGACGCTCTTGACGACACCGGCCTTCTTCAGCGCCTGCCCGATGGTGGAACCGACGGCGCCCCGCGGGATCGTGACCGTGACCAACTCGCTCGTGCCCTGGCCCTCGTAGTCGGGCGCCGAGCCGAAGTGGCTTTGGTAGTACTGGTAGCCGACATAGCCGATCCCGCCGATCCCGCCGCCGAGGATCAGGACGACGACCAGGCAGGCGGTCCTGCTGCGCCGCTTCTTCTCCTTGCCGCCGCGCCCTCGCCGCTCGGCGCGGCCCCGGCGGCCGTCCGCCTCGTCGTCGTGGTCGTCGTCCTCGCCGTCGCCCGCGAAGAAGGCGTGTTCGCCCTGGTCGGGGCCGGGATCCCAGTCGGTCTCCGGCTCCGGTTCGGCGCGGCGGGTCTGCGGCTCGGACGGCTGCGGTTCGGAGGGCGGGTACGCCTCGGGCGACTGGTAGTAGTCGGACTGTCCGCCGCCTTGGGCACCGGCCTGGGGGCCGCCCTGCGTGCCGTACGGGTCGGCCGGGTCGCCGGGGTAGGGGACGTTGCCCTGACCTCCGCCGACCCAGCCGCCGTTGCCCTGGCCCTGCTGCATCTGGGGCGGGTACTGCTGCCCTGGCTGCTGGTAGGGCTGCCCGCCCTGCTGCTGGTAGGGGTCCTGCCCCTGGCCGGGATAGGGGTTCGGGTACTGCTGGGGGTACTGCTGCTGCCCTTGGTCGTAGCCGCCGGGCTGGCCGCCTCCCCAGTCGCCGTAGTTCTGCTGCTGCGGCTGCGGCTGCTGCGGGTACTGCTGCGGGTGGCCGCCGTACGGGGACTGGGCCCCGTGGGCCTGGGCCTGCTGTCCTCCCCATCCACCGTCCCCGTACAACGGGTCCTCGGGATGCCACGGTTCGGAGCCGGGGCCCCGGCCATACTCAGTCATCAATCCCCTAGAGCCGCGAGGCGCCGCCGGCTCGGCCCGCGTTCCGCCTCTTTGCTGTGCGGCGGCTGTTCGAATGCCATCGCATCGCGCGGAACGTTACCGTATCGCGATCAGATGACCACTTCGACGCCCTCGCCCGGGGACTTCCCTGACACCCTTTCGGATTCCAGGGCCTGTTGGAGGATGATGACGGCCGCGGCCTGGTCGATCACCGCGCGGCCCTTCTTGGACCTGACGCCGGAGGCGCGCAGTCCCTGGCTCGCCGTCACCGTGGTCATCCGCTCGTCCACGAGCCTGACCGGAACCGGCGCGATCATGCGGGCCAGTTCCTGGGTGAAGCCGCGGACCTTGACCGCGGCCGGGCCCTCGCCCCCCTTGAGGGAGCGGGGCAGCCCGACGACGACCTCGATCGGCTCGTACTCCTCGACGAGCTGCTTCAAGCGCCGCTGGGCTGCCGGGATGTCACGTCCCGGGACCGTCTCCACCGGAGTGGCGAGGATCCCGTCGGGGTCGCACGAGGCGACCCCGATCCGGGCGTCACCGACATCGATCGCGAGTCGGCGTCCTCTTCTCATTACGTGTGACCGCTTCCTAGTTGGCGGTCTCGGCGACCAGGCGCTCGACGGCCTCGACCGCCTCGCCGACGGCGGCCGGGTTCTGGCCGCCGCCCTGGGCGACGTCCGGCTTGCCGCCACCGCCGCCGCCGAGGGTCTTGGCGGCGGTCCGCACCAGCTCACCGGCCTTCAGACCGCGCTCACGGGCGCCCTCGTTGGTCGCGATGACCGTGAGCGGCTTGCCGTTGTTGACGGTGAACAGGGCGACCACGACGGCCCGGCCGCCCTGGATACGGCCGCGTACGTCCAGGACCAGCCTGCGCAGGTCGTCGGGCGTCGTGCCGTCCGGCACCTGCCCGGTGACCACGGCGATCCCGCGGACGTCCTTGGCGGACTCGGCGAGACCGGCGGCGGCCTGGAGCACCTTCTCGGCGCGGAACTTCTCGATCTCCTTCTCGGCGTCCTTCAGCTTGCCGAGCATCCCGGCGACCTTCTCCGGCAGTTCCTCCGAGCGGCCCTTGAGCAGCTCGGTGAGCTGGTTGACGACCGTGTGCTCGCGGGCGAGGAAGCTGTAGGCGTCCACACCGACCAGGGCCTCGATACGGCGCACACCGGAGCCGATCGAGGACTCGCCGAGCAGCTTCACCAGGCCGAGCGAGGCGGTGTTGTGCACATGCGTGCCGCCGCACAGCTCCTTGGAGAAGTCGCCGATGGTCACGACGCGGACGCGCTCGCCGTACTTCTCGCCGAACTCGGCGATGGCGCCCTGCTTCTTGGCCTCGTCGATACCCATGACCTCGGCGTGCACGTCGAGGTCGCGGGCGAGCACCTCGTTGATCTTCTGCTCGACGTCGGTCATCACGGCCGTCGGGACGGCGGACGGCGAGCCGAAGTCGAAGCGGAAGCGGCCGGGCTGGTTCTCCGAACCGGCCTGGGCGGCCGTCGGGCCGAGGGCGTCGCGCAGGGCCTGGTGGGTGAGGTGGGTGGCCGAGTGGGCGCGGGCGATGGCCTTGCGGCGGCGGGCGTCGATCGAGGCGTGGGCCTTGGCGCCGAGGGTGACCTCGCCGACCTGGACGACGCCCTTGTGGACGTAGACACCCGGGACGGGCTTCTGGCAGTCGCGGACCTCGATGACGGCACCGGAGTCGACCTTGATGCGGCCGGTGTCACCGATCTGACCGCCGCCCTCCGCGTAGAACGGGGTACGGTCCAGGACGATCTCGACGTCGTCGCCCTCGGAGGCGGCCGGGGAGGAGACGCCGTCGACGAGGATGCCGACGATCGTGGACTCGCCCTCGGTGTCGGAGTAGCCGATGAAGTCGGTCGCTCCGGCGGCGTCGGCGATCTCGCGGTAGGCGCCGAGGTCGGCGTGGCCCGTCTTCTTGGCCTGGGCGTCGGCCTTGGCGCGCTCCCGCTGCTCCTTCATCAGGCGGCGGAAGCCCTCCTCGTCCACGGACAGGCCCTGTTCGGCGGCCATCTCCAGGGTGAGGTCGATCGGGAAGCCCCAGGTGTCGTGGAGCAGGAACGCCTTGTCGCCGGGCAGGATCGTGGAGCCCGTGGCCTTGGTCTCGGTCACGGCGGTGTCGAGGATGTTGGTGCCGGCCTTCAGCGTCTTGAGGAAGGCGTTCTCCTCGGCGACGGCGACCTTCTCGATGCGCTCGCGGTCGGTGATCAGCTCGGGGTACTGCTGGCCCATCATGCCGATCACGACGTCGACCAGGTCCTTGACGACCGGACCGGTGGCGCCGAGCAGACGCATGTTGCGGATGGCGCGGCGCATGATGCGGCGCAGGACATAGCCGCGGCCCTCGTTGCCCGGGGTGACGCCGTCGCCGATGAGCATCGTGGCGGTGCGCATGTGGTCGGTGACCACGCGCAGGGACACGTCCGAGGCGTGCGCCTCGCCGTAGGCCACGCCGGTCAGCTCGGTGGCCCTCTTGATCACGGCCATGGAGGTGTCGATCTCGAACATGTTCTGCACACCCTGCAGAATCATGGCGAGCCGCTCCAGGCCGAGGCCCGTGTCGATGTTCTTGCTCGGCAGGTCGCCGAGGATCTCGAAGTCCTCCTTGCCGATGCCCTTGCCCCGCTCGTACTGCATGAAGACGAGGTTCCAGATCTCCACGTACCGCTCGTCGTTGACGGCGGGGCCGCCCTCGACGCCGAACTCGGGGCCGCGGTCGTAGTTGATCTCGGAGCAGGGTCCGCACGGGCCGGGCACGCCCATGGACCAGAAGTTGTCCTTCTTGCCCAGGCGCTGGATGCGCTCGGCCGGGACGCCCACGACGTCGCGCCAGATCTGCTCGGCCTCGTCGTCGTCCTGGTAGACGGTGACCCACAGGCGCTCGGGGTCCAGCCCGTAACCACCCTTGTCCTGGGGCGTGGTGAGCAGCTCCCAGGCGTACTTGATGGCGCCTTCCTTGAAGTAGTCGCCGAAGGAGAAGTTGCCGCACATCTGGAAGAACGTGCCGTGCCGCGTGGTCTTGCCGACCTCTTCGATGTCGGGCGTGCGCACGCACTTCTGCACGCTGGTGGCGCGCGGGGCCGGCGGCTTGACCTCACCCAGGAAGTAGGGCTTGAAGGGCACCATGCCGGCCGGGACGAGGAGCAGAGTCGGGTCGTCCGCGATGAGCGACGCCGAAGGGACGACGGTGTGACCGCGCTCCTCGAAGAAGCTCAACCAGCGGCGGCGGATTTCAGCCGACTCCATCAGTGGTCCTCATTCCGGTTGTACGAGTACGTCGACCTCTCGACGTACTTCGGGTTGTTGTGGTTCTCGATGGCGGTGAACCGCCGGGGGGCGGGAAGCTCGTCGACCGGCGCGGACAGGCCGAGCGCGTCGTCGAGTTCGGCCTCGCGCTGGGCCATGCCCGCCCGGACGTCGAGCGCGAAGTCCGTGGCGCGGTCCTTGAGCCGGTGGCCCGCCTCGATCGCCTTGTTCGCCGCCTGCGCGGCGAGGCTCTCGGGGGTGAGCTGCCTCAGCTTGCGGTTGACCTTGGTGGTGGCCCACACACCGGCGGCGACGCCTGTGGTGAACCAGAACGAACGGCGGAACATCGCTCGGTCAGAGCCCCTCTTCCCGGTTGCTTCCCCGGTTGTTCCGCTTCCTCCGGCGCGCGGAGGTCGGGACGGTACGGCCCACGATCACGGTACGCCGGGGCACCTTGGCGGTCACGTTCTCCCGGCGGCCCGCGATGGCGCTGCGGACGCCGTAGCCGAACGCCGCGACCTTCACCAGGGGGCCGCCGAAGGTGGACGCCACCGTCGACGACAGCGCCGAGGCGTTGGACGTGACCTCCTGGACATCGGAGGCGATCGCGTCGACCCGGTCGATCTGGGTCTGTGCGGAGCGCACCGCGTCGGAGGCGTCGGCCAGCAATGGGACGGCCTGGTCGGTCACGTCCGCGATCAGCTTGGTGGTCGTCCTGAGCGTCTGGGCCAGTCTGGCGAGCGCGACAGCCAGGAAGGAGACCAGGATCGCCCAGAAGACGGCCACGAGGATCCCGGCTACCTCTCCACCGGACACCGTGCGCACCCGCTCCCTGGAACGTGTCTGAACATTGAAAAGTCGTTCTCCGAGCCTATCGCGCCGGGGCGGTGCGTCCGTACCGGATTCCGGGCGGTTCGGGGGACGGGGGCGAGGGCGCCGCGGCGCCCGCCCCGGACGCGGCAAGCCCGCCGTCTCGCCGCCGGGAGGCGGGAGACGACGGGCTTGACGTGCTGCGAGTGACGCGTCGCTGCTGAGTGATCAGCGGGCGTAGTACTCGACGACGAGCTGCTCGTCGCAGATCACCGGGATCTCCTTGCGGTTCGGCTCACGGTCCAGGCGGAACGCCAGGGCCTTGAGGTTCACCTGGAGGTAGCGCGGGGTCTCGCCGTCGGGGGCGAAGCCACCCTCGCGGGCGACCTGGAAGAGCGACTTCTCACGGCTGCGCTCGCGGACCATCACGACGTCGTCGG
This sequence comes from Streptomyces sp. NPDC104371, assembly GCF_055583785.1. Taxonomy (NCBI): domain Bacteria; kingdom Bacillati; phylum Actinomycetota; class Actinomycetes; order Kitasatosporales; family Streptomycetaceae; genus Streptomyces; species Streptomyces sp. NPDC104371. The sequence goes on along the minus strand of NZ_JBVJNF010000009.1, from coordinate 199,478 downwards.
GACGGACGCGGAACGACGGCTTGTCGACCTTCTGGCCGTTGACCTCGATGTGGCCGTGGACGACCATCTGGCGGGCCTGGTAGATCGTGCGGGCGATGCCCGAACGCAGGACCAGCGCGTCGAGACGGCGCTCCAGCTCCACGATCAGGGCCTCACCGGTCTTGCCCTGGACCTTGGAGGCACGCTCGTAGGCGCGCACGAGCTGACGCTCGGAGATGTCGTACTGAGCGCGCAGACGCTGCTTCTCCAGCAGACGGACCTTGTAGTCCGAGTTCTGCTTGCGGCCGCGGCCGTGCTCACCCGGCGGGTAGGGGCGGGCCTCGAAGTACTTGACGGCCTTCGGGGTCAGCGCGATACCGAGGGCACGCGACTTCTTGACCTTGGGGCGGGACTGGTTCGCCATGAACCAAACACCTCGTGTTTCTGTATGAATACGGCTTCACCAGGGTTAGGGGAGGTCGCATCCGCAGCCGGGGAAACCCCGCGGGTCCGCGTGGGACCTGCCGGGCAGCCGCTCCCTGGTCTGGGCACATACGTGCAGCACGCGAGAGGCCCACCGACCTGTTCTCCGGGGCTGCCGGGGAGGTGGTGGGCTGCCCGCGACACCGTTCGACGGTGCGCGACGCTCCTGGATCCCCTCGCCGTACGGCGGTGGGGTTCCGGCTGGATGTCCCGTTCTGGTGGTGCCGACCGGAGTCGGACACGGGACGCAGCACTGGGGAGCAGTCTACAGGGTGCCCATGACCGCCTTCGACCCCGGGAACCCGGCCCCCTCGGGGGTCAGGACCGGCGTCGGCCGAGGTGCTTGCGGGTCCACTCCACGGCGTCCGCGTACCGCGCCTCGGCGCCGTGCCGGGTCGGGGTGTAGTACTCGCGGTCCTTGAGCGCGTCCGGGGCGTACTGCTGGGCGGCGATGCCCTCCGCCAGATCGTGCGGATACACATACCCCTGGGCGTGGCCGAGCTTGGCCGCGCCCTTGTAGTGGCCGTCGCGCAGATGCGTGGGGACCGGTCCGGCGAGCCCCTTGCGGACGTCGTCCAGGGCCGCGCCGATCGCCGTGGTCGCCGTGTTGGACTTGGGGGCCAGGGCGAGGGCGATGGTGGCGTGGCTGAGGGTGAGCGCGGCCTCGGGGAAGCCGATCATCGCGACGGCCTGGGCGGCGGCGACGGCGATCGGCAGCGCGTTGGGGTCGGCCAGGCCGATGTCCTCGCTGGCGGAGATCATCAGACGGCGGGCGATGAAGCGGGGGTCCTCGCCCGCCTCGATCATCCGGGCCAGGTAGTGCAGCGCGGCGTCGACGTCCGAGCCGCGGATGGACTTGATCAGGGCGCTCGCGACGTCGTAGTGCTGGTCGCCGTCGCGGTCGTACTTCACCGCGGCGCGGTCGACGGTCTGCTCCAGGGTGGCGAGGCCGATCTCCGGCTCACCCTGGTCGAGGGCGGCCCCGGCCGCGGCCTCCAGGGCCGTCAGGGCGCGGCGGGCGTCACCGCCGGCGATGCGCAGCAGATGGGCCTCGGTGTCCTCGGGGAGCGTGACGGCGCCGCCCAGGCCCCGCTCGGCGGCCAGGGCCCGGCGCAGCAGGCCGCGTATGTCGTCGTCCGTGAGCGGTTCGAGGGTGAGCAGCAGGGAGCGGGAGAGCAGCGGGGAGATCACCGAGAAGTACGGGTTCTCCGTGGTGGCCGCGATCAGGGTGACCCAGCGGTTCTCCACGGCCGGGAGCAGGGAGTCCTGCTGGGCCTTGCTGAAGCGGTGGATCTCGTCCAGGAAGAGGACGGTCTCGGTGCCGAAGCCGCCGGTGGCCCGGCGGGCGCTGTCGATCACCGCGCGGACCTCCTTCACGCCCGCCGTGATCGCCGACAGCTCGACGAAGCGCTTGTTGGTGGCCTTCGAGACGACGTACGCCAGTGTCGTCTTGCCGGTGCCGGGCGGGCCCCAGAGGATCACTGAGGAGGGTCCGGCGGGGCCGCCGTCGCCCGCGCCGACCAGTCTGCGCAGCGGGGATCCCGGCCCCAGCAGATGCTGCTGGCCCACCACCTCGTCGAGAGTGCGTGGGCGCATCCGGACCGCCAGGGGGCTGCCGGTCGGGTCCTTCTCCTGGCGTTCTTCTGCGGCTGCGGTGAACAGGTCGGGCTCCACTCTCGAAACCCTATGTCACCGGACTGACAACGCCGCCGGGGCCGGTGCCCCGGCCGCGGCTCAGGCCCAGAGCTGGCTGCCCCAGCGGGTCAGGATCAGCATGGCGATGATGCCCGTGTGCGTGACCGGCAGGACCCAGGTGAACTCGCTCAGGAAGTTCTTCACCGGGCGCGGGGCGGGCAGGAAGTCGTTGCGGATGTTGAACGAGGTCACGTACCAGAACATGACGAGCGTGGCGATCCAGGCCAGCGTGCACCACAGGCACAGCGCGTTGATCCGGTACAGCGACTGGAACATCAGCCAGGTGCAGAAGCCCACTCCGAACACCGTGCCGGCGTTGAACGTCAGCCAGTACCAGCGCGGGAAGCGGGCGCCGACGAGCAGGCTCACGCCGACGCAGACGACGATGCCGTAGCAGACGAGGCCGAGCATCGGGTTGGGGAACCCGAAGACACCCGCCTGCTTGCTCTCCATGACGCTGCCGCAGGAAATGATCGGGTTGAGGTTGCAACTGGGGACGACGGTCTTGCCGGCCAGCTTTCCCTCGAGGATCTGGAACTTGTCGAGGGTGATGACCCATGCGGCGAGCACACCGGCCGCACCGGTGATCGCCAGCAGCAGGGCGAACGCGCGGCTGCCGCCCGCCGTCCTGGAGACGGCTGCGGGTTCGCGCTCGCTGGACCCCATGGAGACGTCCTTGACTGTCGTCTTGCTCATCACGCCGCTTCCGATGCTCGAGTGGTGGGCCTGCGGACTGGGGTCATTGTGCCGCACGTACCTGTGGAGTCCACCGTGCGATGCCTCGAAAGTGGGAGCACCGGGACGGGCGAATCGGCGCTCGCGAAGTTGACGGTCCGCGGTGCCTCGGCCGGGCGGCACACGGCCGCCCGGCCCGGCCGTCAGCCGAGTCGCTTCGCCAGTTCGGCGACGATCGTGTCCACGCCGACCGCCTGCTGCTCGCCGGACTCCATGTCCTTGAGCTGGACGACGCCCTCGGCGAGGTCCCGCTCGCCGAGCACCAGGGCATAGCGCGCCCCGGACCGGTTGGCTGCCTTCATCGCGGCCTTGAGGCCCTTGTGTCCGTAGCCGAAGTCGGCGGCGACGCCCTGCCTGCGCAGTTCGGTGACCGTCGCGAACAGGACGCGGCGGGCCTCCTCCCCGAGCGGGACGGCGAACACGCTCGTGGCCGCGGGGAGCTGGAGCTCGACGCCCTCCGCCTCCAGCGCCAGCACCGTGCGGTCGACGCCGAGCGCCCAGCCCACGGACGGCAGCGCGGGGCCGCCGATCATCTCCGAGAGGCCGTCGTAACGGCCGCCGCCGCCCACCGCGGACTGCGAGCCGAGGCCGTCGTGGACGAACTCGAAGGTCGTACGCGTGTAGTAGTCCAGGCCGCGGACCAGCTTCGGGTCGTCCTCGAAGGACACCCCCGCGGCGGTGATCAGCTCGCGGACCTCCTCGTGGTACGCCTTGCACGCGTCGCAGAGGTAGTCCCGCAGCAGCGGGGCGTCGCCCAGTTGCTTCTGGACGTCCGGGCGCTTGTCGTCCAGGACGCGCAGCGGGTTCAGCTCCGCGCGGCGCAGGGTGTCCTCGTCGAGGTCCAGGCCGCGCAGGAAGTCCTGGAGCGCTGCCCGGTACACCGGGCGGCACTCGCGGTCGCCCAGGCTGTTGAGCAGGATGCGGAAGTTCCTGAGGCCGAGCGAGCGGTACGCCTGGTCGGCCAGGATGATCAGCTCGGCGTCGAGCGCCGGGTCCTCGGCGCCGATCGCCTCCGCGCCGACCTGCGAGAAGTGGCGGTAGCGGCCCTTCTGCGGGCGCTCGTAGCGGTAGTACGAGCCGGAGTACCAGAGCTTGACGGGCAGGTTGCCCGCCTTGTGCAGGTTCGCCTCCAGCGCGGCGCGCAGCACGGAGGCGGTGCCCTCGGGGCGCAGGGCGAGCCGGTCGCCGCCCTTGGTCTCGAAGGCGTACATCTCCTTCGTGACGATGTCGGTGGACTCGCCGACGCCGCGCGCGAACAGCTCGACGTTCTCGAAGCCGGGCGTCTCGATGTAGCCGTAGCCGGAGTTGCGCAGCGGGGCCGCGATCGCCTCGCGCACCGCCAGGTAGGCGGCGGACGCGGGCGGGATCAGGTCGTAAGTGCCCTTGGGGGCCTTGAAGGTGCTCACGGAAGGTCTCTCGTCACATTCCTCGTCGGGGAGCGGTCGGGGCTCCCTGGCCGGCGGCCACCTGCCGCAGATACGGGTTGGTGGCGCGCTCCTGGCCGATGGTCGTCTGGGGACCGTGGCCCGACAGCACCACGGTCGAGTCCTCGAGCGGCAGGCACACGCGGGCCAGCGAGTCGAGCATCTCGGCCATGTCACCGCCGGGCAGGTCGGTGCGTCCGATGGAGCCGGCGAACAGCAGGTCGCCCGTGAAGAAGACCGACGGGATGTCCGCGGTCTCGGGCAGCCGGAAGGTCACCGACCCCTTGGTATGGCCGGGCGCATGCGCGACGGACAGCTCCAGACCGGCCAGCTCCAGCTTCGTACCGTCGGACAGCTCCCTGAGGTCGTCCGGCTCCCCCATGGTCAGCTCGCCCATCAGCGGCGTCCCGAGGGAGCGGCCGAGCGCCTTCTCCGGGTCGCTCATCATGTACCGGTCGCTCGGGTGGATCCACGCGGGCACGTCGTGCGCGCCGCAGAGCGGGACGACCGAGGCCACATGATCGACATGGCCATGGGTGAGGACGGCCGCGACGGGCTTGAGCCGATGCTTCTTCAGTGCCTCCTCGACCCCCTGGGAGGCCCGATGGCCCGGGTCGATGATCACGCACTCCTCCCCCGCGGCGGGGGCGACCAGGTAACAATTGGTCCCCCAGGCCCCGGCGGGGAACCCGGCAATCAGCACGTTCGTCCTTCTTAGTCGTGTCGTACAGAAGTGGCTGGCTGTGGGGCAGAGCCTACCGGCGCTGCCGTTTCCCCAGCGAACCCATATACGGTACGGGGCACACGCACGCGCTCGGCACATCCGACGCACGCGTACCGGTCGGCGGACGAGACGCATGAGGAGACAACCCCGTGGTCAGCCAGGAACAGCGGCGGCGACAGCTCGCCCGGGAGAAGTTCTTGCGGCAGCAGCAGCGGCGTACGGACGCCCGGCGCAAGTCACGTGTGCGTAATTCCGTGATCGCGTCGGTGCTCGGCGTGGTCGTCGTGGGCAGCGTGGCGCTCTACGCGACCGACGCCTTCAAGGGCGACGACACCAAGGAGAACGCGGCGGCGGAGGTGACCCCGAGCGCCGAGCCCACGCCCAGCAAGGCGCCGGACCCGTGCGAGAAGCCCGCTCCGGGCAAGATCAAGTCGCTGAGCTGGAAGAAGGAGCCGGCGATGGCCATCGACACGTCGGCGACGTACACGATGAAGCTGGCGACCACCTGCGGTGACATCGGCATCGCGCTGAAGTCGGCGGCCCCGCACACCGTCAACTCCTTCAACTTCCTCGCGGGCGAAGGCTACTTCGACCACACCAAGTGCCACCGGCTCACCACCAACGGCATCTACGTGCTGCAGTGCGGTGACCCGAAGGGCATCGGCAACGGCGGTCCCGGTTACACGCTCCCGGACGAGAACCTCAAGGACAAGAGCCTGAAGGGCAACGTGTATCCGGCGGGCACGGTCGCGATGGCGAACACGGGCCAGCCGCACACCGGCGGCAGCCAGTTCTTCCTGGTCTACCAGGACAGTCAGTTGCCGCCCACCTACACACCGTTCGGGACCATCGACAAGAAGGGCCTGGACGTACTGAAGAAGATCGCCACGGCCGGGGAGAGCACCGGAGCGGGTGACGGCGCACCGAACGCGACCGTGGTGATCAACAAGGCGACGGTGACGAAGTCCTAGACCCTCAGCAGCGAAAGTTCGGTCGCGCGGGATGCGGACAGCCGCCCCGCCGGTCGCCTATGTTGGCCGTGACGAAACTGTGGACGATGCCCGGGGGTGCCAAGGCCCTGCGCAGGCATCATGTGGAGGAGGCGCTGTGAGCAGCGACCCGTGGGGCCGCGTCGACGAGACGGGGACCGTGTACGTGCGGACAGCCGATGGCGAGCAGGTCGTCGGTTCGTGGCAGGCCGGCTCCCCCGAGGAGGCGTTGGCCTACTTCGAGCGCAAGTACGAGGGCCTGGTTGTGGAGATCGGCCTCCTCGAGCGGCGAGTGAAGACCACCGACCTGTCGGCGAAGGATGCCCAGGCCGCGATCGGCCACCTGCGCGAGCAGGTGGACGCGCACCACGCGGTGGGCGATCTCGCCGCGCTGCGGACCCGCCTGGACAAGCTCGTGGAGACCGTCGAGGCGCGCCGCGAGGAGCGCAAGGTGCAGCGGGCGAAGCAGTCCGACGAGGCGCGCCATGCCAAGGAGGCGCTGGTCGTCGAGGCGGAGGAGCTGGCGCAGTCCGACCAGTGGCGGTCGGCCGGCGAGCGGCTGCGGGCGCTGGTGGACACGTGGAAGGGTCTGCCGCGTCTGGACCGCAAGTCGGACGACGAACTGTGGCACCGCTTCTCGCACGCCCGCTCGGCGTTCTCCAAGCGCCGCAAGGCGCACTTCGCGCAGCTCGACTCCCAGCGCGAGGACGCCCGCAAGGTCAAGGAGAAGCTGGTCGCCGAGGCCGAGGCGCTGTCGGGTTCGACGGACTGGGGTCCGACGGCGGCGCGCTATCGCGAGCTGATGGCCGACTGGAAGGCCGCGGGCCGCGCCCAGCGCGAGCACGAGGACGATCTGTGGAACCGCTTCCGCGGCGCCCAGGACGTGTTCTTCGCCGCGCGCAGCTCGATCTTCGCCGAGCGTGACGCCGAGCAGGCCGAGAACCTCAAGCTGAAGGAGGAGTTGGCCGGGGAGGCGGAGAAGCTGCTGCCGGTCACGGACCTGAAGTCCGCGCGGTCCGCCTTCCGTTCGATCAACGAGCGCTGGGAGGCCATCGGCCATGTGCCGCGGGACGCGCGCCCGAAGGTCGAGGGCCGGATGCACACGGTCGAGCGGGCCATCCAGGAGGCCGAGGAGGCGGAGTGGCGCCGTACGAACCCTGAGGCGCGCGCGCGTGCCGCGGGTCTCACCGGTCAACTCCAGGCGGCCGTGGACAAGTTGACGGGCCAGATCGAGCAGGCTCGGGCCGCGGGCAACACCGCGAAGGCCGAGAAGCTGGAGCGGGAGCTGGAGGGCCGCCAGGCGCTGCTGGACCAGGCCCTGAAGGGTCTTCAGGAGTTCGGCGGCTGACTCCGTCGCCTGCTCGCGGGAAGGGGGCTTCCGTACTTCGGTACGGAAGCCCCCTTCCTTATGGCCTCAGGTTCCCTATGCCCTCAGGTTCCTTATGGCCTCAAGTCCCTTACGGCACCGGGCAGTTCGCGGTCACGGCCTGCGGGCCGACGTCACGCGGTACACGTCGTACACGCCCTCCACGCCCCGTACGGCCTTCAGGACGTGACCGAGGTGCTTCGGGTCGCCCATCTCGAAGGTGAAGCGGGAGGTGGCCACGCGGTCGCGGGACGTCTGGACCGCCGCCGAGAGGATGTTGACGTGCTGGTCGGACAGGACCCGGGTGACGTCCGAGAGCAGACGCGAGCGGTCCAGCGCCTCCACCTGGATCGCGACCAGGAACACCGAGGACTGCGTCGGGGCCCACTCCACCTCGAGGATGCGCTCGGGCTCGCGCGACAGGGACTCGACGTTGACGCAGTCATTGCGGTGCACGGAGACACCGCTGCCGCGGGTGACGAAGCCGATGATGCGGTCACCGGGAACGGGCGTGCAGCAGCGGGCCAGTTTGACCCACACGTCGTCGACGCCCTTGACCACGACGCCGGGGTCCTCCCTGCGGCGCTGCTTACGGCCACGGCCCCGCGCGGGCGGCACGGCCTCGTCGATCTCCTCGGTGGCGGCCTCCTCGCCGCCGAGCGCCTGCACCAACTTCTGCACGACGTTCTGCGCGGCGACATGGCCCTCGCCGATCGCCGCGTACAGCGACGAGATGTCGGGGTAGCGCATCTCATGGGCGAGCGTCACCAGTGAGTCGCCGGTCAGGATGCGCTGGATCGGCAGGTTCTGCTTGCGCATGGCCCGCGCGATCGCGTCCTTGCCCTGCTCGATCGCCTCGTCGCGCCGCTCCTTGGAGAACCAGGCCCGGATCTTGTTGCGGGCGCGCGGCGACTTCACGAAGCCGAGCCAGTCGCGGGAGGGGCCCGCGCCGGTCGCCTTGGAGGTGAAGACCTCCACCAGATCGCCGTTGTCCAGCGTCGACTCCAGCGGGACCAGACGGCCGTTGACCCTGGCCCCGATCGTCCGGTGGCCGACCTCGGTATGGACCGCGTACGCGAAGTCCACCGGGGTGGCACCGGCCGGCAGCGCTATGACGTCGCCCTTCGGCGTGAAGACGAAGACCTCGTTGCGGGACAGGTCGAAGCGCAGGGACTCCAGGAACTCGCTCGGGTCCTCGGTCTCCTTCTGCCAGTCGAGCAACTGGCGCAGCCACGCCATGTCGTTGACGGCGTCCTTGTCCTTGGTCGTCGAACGCGGCGCGTCCGTACGGACCTTGGAGGCACCGGCGACGGCCTCCTGCTTGTACTTCCAGTGCGCCGCGATGCCGTACTCGGCGCGGCGGTGCATGTCGAACGTACGGATCTGGAGTTCGACGGGCTTGCCGTTGGGACCGATCACCGTGGTGTGCAGCGACTGGTACATGTTGAACTTGGGCATCGCGATGTAGTCCTTGAACCGCCCGGGAACCGGGTTCCAGCGGGCGTGGACCGTGCCCAGCGCCGCGTAGCAGTCGCGGACCGTGTCGACGAGGACGCGGATGCCGACCAGGTCGTAGATCTCCGCGAAGTCGCGACCGCGGACGATCATCTTCTGGTAGACGCTGTAGTAGTGCTTGGGGCGGCCGGTGACGGTCGCCTTGATGCGGGCGGCGCGCAGGTCGGCCTGGACCTCGTCGGTCACTATGGCGAGGTACTCGTCCCGCTTGGGGGCGCGTTCGGCGACCAGGCGGACGATCTCGTCGTACATCTTGGGGTAGAGGATCGCGAAGGCGAGGTCCTCCAGTTCCCACTTGATGGTGTTCATGCCCAGGCGGTGGGCGAGCGGCGCGTAGATCTCCAGGGTCTCGCGCGCCTTCTTCTCCTGCTTCTCGCGCTTGAGGTAGCGCATGGTGCGCATGTTGTGCAGGCGGTCGGCGAGCTTGATCACCAGGACGCGGGGGTCCTTGGCCATGGCGACGACCATCTTGCGGACGGTCTCGGCCTGCGCGGCCTCGCCGAACTTGACCTTGTCCAGCTTGGTGACGCCGTCGACCAGCAGGGCCACGGTGTCGCCGAAGTCGCGGCGGAGCTGGTCGAGGCCGTACTCGGTGTCCTCGACCGTGTCGTGCAGCAGGCCCGCCATCAAGGTGGCCGGGTCCATGCCCAGCTCGGCGAGGATCGTGGTCACCGCGAGCGGGTGGGTGATGTACGGGTCGCCGCTCTTGCGCTTCTGGCCGCGGTGCCAGCGCTCGGCCACCTGGTACGCGCGCTCGACCTGGCGCAGCGTCGCCGCGTCGATCTTCGGGTCGTTGCCGCGCACTATGCGCAGCAGCGGCTCCAGGACCGGGTTGTACGGGTTGGCGCGCTGCACACCGAGGCGGGCGAGGCGGGCGCGGACGCGGTTGGAGGAGCCGGAGCGGGCGGGCGCGGCCGGGGTCGGGCGGACCGCGGGGGTGCGCTCGGCCGGGGCCGGCTTGGGGCGCGACGACTCGGCCGTCTGCTCGCCCGGCGTGCCGGAGGCGCGCTCGACCGGCCCGCGCGGGGCGTTCTTCGCGCTGCGCGCGGATGTGGCCGCGGCCTGCGACGCCGACTCGGGCTTGGCGGCTGCGGATGCCCCCAGGCGTTCGGCTCTGGGAGACAGTGGCTGGGCCTCGTCTGGCAAGAGGGCTCCTCATGCGCGATCCGGGTCCCCGGTCAGGCTCCGGAGGACCCATGGTAGCGATCCCGGGCTCCGGGCTCGCCTCCAGGCCGCTGGGGCGGCCTTCCCCTGGTGAAACGTATGAGGCGGGCGCCGGATTCCTCCGGGCCCGCCTCAGCGGCGTCGTACGGCCCTCACAGGCGCCGACGCCGGGGGCGCTCAGACCTCGAGCAGCGCCTTCAGCGGGGCGCCGTCCAGGGCGGGCGCCAGGCGGGCGCGCCCGCCGAGGAAGCCCAGCTCCATGAGGACGGAGACACCGGCGACCTGGGCGCCCGCGCGGCGGATGAGCCGCAGGGAGGCCTCGGCGGTGCCGCCGGTGGCGAGGACGTCGTCCACGACCATGACGCGGTCGGCCGCGGTCAGGTCCTCGGCGTGCACCTCGATCTCGGCCGAGCCGTACTCGAGGTCGTAGGCCTGGCTGAGCGTCGCTCCGGGGAGCTTGCCCGCCTTGCGTACGGGGACGAAACCGACACCGGCGCGGACGGCGACCGGGGCGCCGAGGATGAAGCCTCGGGCCTCCAGGCCGACGATCTTCGTCGCGCCGTGCTCCACGGCCAGCTCCGCCAGCGTGTCCGTGAGCGCGGTGAACGCCGCCGGGTCCGCGAGCAGCGGGGTGATGTCCTTGAACATCACGCCCGGCTCCGGATAGTCGGCCACGTCACGGATGCGACTGAGCAGCAGTTCCTTTATGTCGGTCATCGACGCTTTCCTGAGGGTCGGCCGCGCCCGCGGTTACGGGCGGCGGGCTGGTTGCGCTGGCCGACTACCGCGGGTGCGGCATCCTGCGGCTCGTCGTCGACGAGCGGACCACCGACGGTCCGGGCCTCGACCAGCTCCTCCCCCGCCGCGGCCTGCGCACGCTTGGCGAGCACCCGCTTCTTGAGGGCCTTCATCTGCGGCTCGCGCTCCTTGAGGTCGGCGACGAGCGGCGTGGCGATGAAGATCGACGAGTAGGCGCCGGCCGCGAGGCCGACGAACAGCGACAGGGAGATGTCGTTGAGCGTACCCGCACCGAGGACGCCACCGCCGATGAACAGCAGGCCGGCGACCGGCAGCAGCGCCACCACGGTGGTGTTGATCGAGCGGACCAGCGTGCCGTTGATCGAGCGGTTGGCGACGTCGCTGTAGGTCCAGCGGGTCTGTTTGGTGAGGTCCTTCGTCGATTCCTTGAGGCTGTCGAACACGACGACCGTGTCGTACAGCGAGTAACCGAGGATCGTCAGCAGACCGATGACCGTGCCCGGCGTCACCTCGAAGCCGACGAGGGCGTAGATGCCGACCGTGATGGTGATGTCGTGGATCAGCGCGACCAGCGCCGCGACGGCCATGCGCCACTCGAAGGCGATCGCCAGATAGATCACGACGAGCACCATGAAGATCGCCAGACCCTGCCAGGCCTTGTTGGCGATCTGCTCACCCCAACTGGGGCCCACCAGATCGGCGTTGATCTTCTCCGAGTCGACCTTCAGGTCCTTGGCGAGGTCCGCCTTGATGTGGTCCGACTTGGCCGTGTCGATGCCCGCGATCTGGATGCGCAGACCGCCCGTGCCGAGCTTCTGGACGACCGCCTCATGGCCGGAGGAGTCCTGAGCGAACTCCTCGGCCTGCGCCACGGAGACGCTGGTCTTCGGGGTGGTGAAGACGGCGCCGCCCTGGAACTCGATGCCCATGTTCAGGCCCCGCACCGTCAGGCCGAGGATGGCCGTGATGGTGATGAGGATCGAGATTCCGTACCAGATCTTGCGGTTGCGGATGAAGTCGTAACCGACTTCGCCTCGGTGGAGCCTGGCGCCGAGGTTGCCGAGCTTCGACATCTCTCACGCCTCCTTCGGGTCGACGGGGGCGGAGGGACGACGGGTACGCCGCAGGGGCGGCTTGGCACCGAGGCGCTTGGGGTCGAGGCCGGACCAGCTGTGTCCGTCGGCGAAGAACTTCTTGCGGGCGAGGATCGTCATCAGCGGCTTGGTGAACAGGAAGACGACCACCACGTCGAAGATCGTGGTGAGACCCAGCGTGAACGCGAAGCCCTGGACCTTGCCGACCGTGACGACGAACAGCACCGCGGCGGCCAGGAACGACACGAAGTCGGAGACCAGGATGGTGCGCCGGGCGCGCGGCCAGGCCCGCTCGACGGAGGGGCGCAGCGAGCGGCCCTCGCGGATCTCGTCCCGGATGCGCTCGAAGAACACGATGAACGAGTCCGCCGTGATACCGATCGCGACGATGGCACCGCAGACCGCCGGGAGGTTCAGCGCGAAGCCGATGGTCGGGCCGAGCAGCGCCATGATCACGTAGGTCAGGGCGGCGGAGACCAGCAGCGAGGCGATCGCGATCAGCGACAGGCCGCGGTAGTAGACCACCAGGTAGATGACGACCAGGGCGAGGCCGATCGCGCCCGCGATCAGACCGGCGTGGAGCTGCTCGCCACCGAGCGCGGCGGTGACGGTGGTGACGCTCTGCTCCTCGAAGGAGAGCGGGAGCGCGCCGTACGACAGGACGTTCGCGAGGTTCTTGGCCTCGGTCTGGTCGAAGCTGCCGCTGATCTCGGCGTTTCCGGCGGTCAGCGCCTCGCGGACGTACGGGTCGGAGACGACCTCACCGTCGAGGACGATCGCGAACTGGTTCTGCGGCGACTGGTTCTGCGCCAGCTTGCCGGTGATGCTCGCGAACTTCTTGGTCCCCGCGGACGTGAAGTCCATGGTGACCTTCCAGCCGCCGGCGCCCTGCGTGTCGTAGACGGCCTGGGCCTTCTTCACGTCCGTGCCCGCGACCTCGGCCGGGCCGAGGATGTACTTCTGCCACTGCTTCTGCGCGTTCTGGCCGCAGGCCAGGGTGGGCTCGGTGGGCTTGGCGCCGACACCGGTCTTGGCGCGGGCGGCCGGGTCGGAGCAGTCGAGCGTGGCGTACTGCTGCTGGAGCTTGGCCGCGGCGGCGTCGGAACCGTTCGCCGACGGGGAGGCGTCAGCAGAGGTGGAGGCCTTGGCGCTCGGCGAGGTGGACGCCGACTGCGACGCGGACGGCGAGGTCGTGGCGTCGGCCTTCAGCGCGTCGGTGACCGCGCGGCCCTGCGAGGTGGCCGTGGCCGACGGGCTCGCGGAGCCGGAGGAGGTCGCGGTGCTGGACGGGGACGCCGAACCGTCGGCCTTCGGCGAGGGGCTGCCGGAGGCGCTCGGCGAGGGATTGGCCGAGGCGGGCGGGTTGGCGAGCTCGGTGGTCAGGACGGGGCGGAAGTACAGCTTGGCCGTGGTGCCGACCTGTTCCCGGGCCTGCTGGGAGTTCGTGCCCTTGGGGATGTTGACGATGATGTTGCGATCGCCCTGGGTCTGGACCTCCGCTTCGGAGACGCCCAGACCGTTGACGCGGCGCTCCATGATGTCGACCGCGGTGTCCAGGTTCGTCTTGTTGATCGCGGATTCCTGGCCGCTCTTCGCCTTGAGCGTGATGCTCGTGCCACCGGCGAGGTCGATGCCGAGACGCGGGGAGGTATGCCCGGAGACGAACATTCCTCCGGTGAGCGCCGCGATGGCGATCAGGATGAGAGCCAGCGAGCGCCCCGGCTTGCCCTGGGCGCCCGCGCTCCGGCCCTTCTTAGGTGCTGCCACCTTCTCGTACTCCCTCTCGGGCCGCCCGGCCCCGCGTGGGCACGTGGGCGGCCATGACATGGTGTCGGACTCGGTTCGAGAACGACGCACGCGTCCCGGGAGCACGGCGCGAACGCGTCGCGCCGTGCTCCCGGGGCGTCACTACTTCGCGTCGGACTCGCCGTCGGTCTTCTTGGGCTCCGCTGCGTCGGCCTTCGCCTCGTCGGCCTTCGCCCCGTCGGCGTCCGCCTTGTCCGCGTCCGCCTTGTCCGCGTCCTTCTTGCCGAGGTCGACGGTGCCGTCGCCGGAAGCGGCGTCGGCGGGCTCGTCGGTCTCGGTGAGGGAGGACGCGTCGTCCGGAACGACGGTGCCGTCGGCCTTCAGGTCGTGCTCGATACCGTGGACGATCCTGTTGTACTCGTCGTCGGTGAGGACGGCGCCGATGGAGTTCTTCGCGAAGAGCAGCTCCACACCCGGGCCGGCGTCGAGGAGAACCGTGTCGTCGTTGACCTCCTTGACCGTCGCGTACATGCCCCCGATGGTGCGCACACCACTGCCGGGCTGCATCTCATTACGCATGTTGACGGCCTGCTGCTGCTTCTTCTTGGCCGAGCGCGTCATGAGGAACATGGCCCCGATGATCACGATGAGCGGGAGGAATGCGTTGATACTCACGGGACGGAATTTCCTTCGCACGACCGCTCGACTGCTGGATCGGCGGCCTGGTGGATGGGTGGAGTCGGCGCCGCCCGCAAAGGCGGCATCGGCGGAGTCTAAGCGAGTCCGCACGCAAGGAACAACGCTCAGCATGGCACCCAGGTTCCTGGGCACGCGAGTACCGCGCCGTCACGTCCCGAACAGCTCCGGTTGTCCGTTTCCACCGGTGGTTCCGCCTATCGCCCCGTGTGGCGCGGTGAGACCGAGGTGGGTCCAGGCGGCCGGGGTCGCCACCCGTCCCCGTGGCGTACGGGCGAGCAGGCCCTCCCGTACGAGGAAGGGCTCGGCGACCTCCTCGACCGTCTCGCGCTCCTCCCCCACCGCGACGGCCAGCGTCGACAGGCCGACGGGGCCGCCGCCGAACAGCTTGAGCAGGGCCTCCAGGACGGCGCGGTCGAGGCGGTCGAGCCCGCGGGAGTCGACCTCGTAGACGGACAGGGCGGCGGCGGCGATCTCCTTCGTGATCACGCCGTCGGCCTTGACCTGCGCGTAGTCGCGGACGCGGCGCAGCAGCCGGTTGGCGATACGGGGCGTGCCCCGGGAACGGCCGGCGATCTCGGCCGCGCCTTCGGCGGCGATCTCGACATCGAGCAGCAGCGCCGAGCGGTGGATCACGCGCTGGAGTTCGGCGGGCTCGTAGAACTCCATGTGCGCCGTGAAGCCGAAGCGGTCGCGCAGCGGGGGCGGCAGCAGGCCCGCGCGTGTGGTGGCACCGACCAGGGTGAACGGCGGCAGTTCGAGGGGGATGGCGGTGGCGCCGGGGCCCTTGCCGACGATGACGTCGACGCGGAAGTCCTCCATCGCCATGTAGAGCATCTCCTCGGCGGGCCGGGACATGCGGTGGATCTCGTCGAGGAAGAGGACCTCGCCCTCCTGGAGGGAGGAGAGGATCGCCGCGAGGTCGCCGGCGTGCTGGATGGCGGGGCCGCTGGTGATGCGGATGGGGGCGCCCATCTCGGCCGCGATGATCATCGAAAGGGTGGTCTTGCCGAGGCCGGGGGCGCCGGAGAGCAGCACATGGTCGGCGGTGGCGCCGCGCGCCCGCGCCGCGCGCAGCACGAGGTCGAGCTGTTCGCGGACCTTCTCCTGGCCGATGAACTCGTCCAGGTCCTTGGGGCGCAGGGCGGCCTCGACGGCCTGGTCCTCACGGTCGGCGACCGAGCCGACGAGCCGCTCGGGGGCGGGGGTGTCGGCCGTGTCGGCGGTGTCGTCCCAGTTCATTGCGTGTGCCTCGGGGGTCGCGGTGGGTTCGGTCTACGCGGGGGCGCCGTGCGGGGGCCGGTCAGCGCGCTCTGTTCAGGCTCTGGAGGGCCGCCTTGAGGAGGGCGCCCACCTGGGGTGTGCCACCGGCGGCCTCGGCCTGCGGGGCGACCGCGGTGACGGCCTCGTCCGCCTCGCGGGTGGCGTACCCGAGGCCGATCAGGGCCGCGTGCAGTTGGTCGCGCCAGCCGGAGGTGACCGGCGCGCCGACCGCGGGGGCGCCGACCGGGGCGCCGAGGCGGTCCTTCAGCTCCAGGAGCAGCTTCTGGGCGCCCTTCTTGCCGATGCCGGGGACGGCCGTGAGGGCCTTCTCGTCACCGCTCGCCACGGCGCGGCGCAGGGCGTCCGGGCTGTGCACGGCCAGCATCGCCTGGGCCAGGCGGGGGCCGACGCCGCTCGCGGTCTGGAGCAGCTCGAACACCTGGCGTTCGTCGTCGTCCGCGAAGCCGTACAGCGTGAGCGAGTCCTCGCGGACGACCAGGGACGTGGCGAGCTTGGCCGGCTGACCGGTCCTGAGCCCGGAGAGCGTGTTCGGTGTGCACTGGACGGCGATGCCGATGCCGCCCACCTCGACCACCGCGGAGTCCGGGGCGAGGGCGGCGACCGGGCCGCTGACGAAGGCGATCATGCGGAACGGCCTTTCGAGGTGTGCAGGGCGACGGCCTGCTGGAGTCGGTTCTGGGCGGGCGCGCGCCAGATGTGGCAGATCGCGAGGGCGAGGGCGTCGGCGGCGTCGGCCGGTCTGGGCGGCGCGTCGAGCCGGAGCAGCCGGGTGACCATGGCGCCCACCTGGGCCTTGTCGGCGCGGCCGGTGCCGGTGACGGCGGCCTTGACCTCGCTGGGTGTGTGCAGGGCGACGGGGATGCCGCGGCGGGCGGCGCAGAGCATGGCGACGGCGCTGGCCTGGGCGGTGCCCATCACCGTACGGACGTTGTGCTGGCTGAACACGCGTTCCACGGCGACGTACTCGGGCCGCTGTTCGTCCAGCCACTGCTCAAGGCCCTGTTCGAGGGCGACGAGGCGGTGGGCCAGCTCCGCGTCGGCGGGTGTGCGGACGACGCCGACGCCGCGCATGGTCAGCGGTCGTCCGGCCACGCCCTCGACCACGCCGACCCCGCAGCGCGTCAGTCCCGGGTCCACCCCCAGTACGCGCACCAGCGCCCCTCCTTCGATCGCCCCCGGCCACTGCCGGACGGTGAGTACCCCCAAGTCCGTGCAGGCTATCGGGTGCCACTGACAACGCCCGGCAAAGCGACGGGCCGACGGGTGTGTCCCCGTCGGCCCGTGCAAGCCCAGCGGCGGCGTTACGCCCCGACCTGCTCCATGATCTCGTCGCTGACGTCGAAGTTGGCGAAGACGTTCTGCACGTCGTCGCTGTCCTCCAGCGCGTCGATCAGCTTGAAGATCTTCTTGGCGCCCTCTTCGTCCAGCTCGACCTGCATGGTCGGGACGAAGTTGGCCTCGGCGGAGTCGTAGTCGATACCGGCCGCCTGGAGGGCGGTGCGGACGGCGACCATGTCCGTGGCCTCGCTGAGCACCTCGAAGGACTCGCCGAGGTCGTTGACTTCCTCGGCACCCGCGTCCAGGACGGCGCCGAGCACGTCGTCCTCGGTCAGCTCGCCCTTGGGGACGATGACGACGCCCTTGCGGTTGAAGAGGTACGACACCGAACCCGGGTCGGCCATGTTGCCGCCGTTGCGGGTCATGGCGACGCGGACGTCCGAGGCGGCGCGGTTGCGGTTGTCGGTGAGGCACTCGATGAGCACCGCGACACCGTTGGGACCGTAACCCTCGTACATGATCGTCTCGTAGTCGGCGCCACCGGCCTCCAGGCCCGCGCCGCGCTTGATCGCCGAGTCGATGTTCTTGTTCGGGACCGACTGCTTCTTCGCCTTCTGCACGGCGTCGTACAGCGTCGGGTTACCGTCCACGTCGGCGCCGCCCATGCGGGCCGCGACCTCGACGTTCTTGATCAGCTTTGCGAAGAGCTTGCCACGCTTGGCATCGATGACGGCCTTCTTGTGCTTCGTCGTGGCCCATTTAGAGTGGCCGGACATCTGCCTGTCTCCTTCGCGTAAACCCATCTCCGTACGAACTCCCCCAGACCTTGAGGGTGGGGGGACCCCCCGAGATCCTACAAGGGATCCGGGGCCCGCCAGGCGCGCACCATGTCGACGAACAAGGCGTGCACGCGGTGGTCGCCGGTCAGTTCCGGGTGGAACGACGTCGCGAGGGCGTTGCCCTGGCGCACGGCGACGATATGGCCGTCGTGCTCGGCGAGCACCTCGGTCTCGGCGCCGACGGACTCGACCCAGGGGGCGCGGATGAAGACGCCCTCTACAGGATCGCCCTCGACGCCCTTGACGTCGACCGCCGCTTCGAAGGACTCGTTCTGCCGTCCGAAGGCGTTGCGGCGCACGATCATGTCGATGCCGCCGATGGTCTCCTGGCCCGAGCGCGGGTCGAGGATCTTGTCGGCGAGCATGATCATGCCCGCGCAGGTGCCGTAGACGGGCATGCCGTCGCGCACACGCGCGCGCAGCGGGTCCAGCACCCCGAAGAGAACGGCCAGCTTGGAGATGGTGGTGGACTCGCCACCGGGGAGCACGAGGCCGTCGACCTCGGCGAGTTCTTCGGGGCGCCGCACCGGCCTGGCCACGGCGTCGGCCGCGGCCAGGGCGATGAGGTGCTCCCGTACGTCGCCCTGGAGTGCCAGGACGCCTATGACGGGTGCGTCAGTCATCTACGTGTGGTTCCTGTACGTCGTCGTCTGCGAACTGCCCTGTCACCAGCCGCGGTTGGCGTAGCGCTCGGTGTCGGGGAGGGTGTCGCAGTTGATGCCGACCATGGCCTCGCCCAGGTTGCGGGACGCGTCGGCGATGATCTTCGGGTCGTCGTAGAAGGTGGTCGCCTTCACGATGGCGGCGGCGCGCTTGGCCGGGTCGCCGGACTTGAAGATGCCGGAGCCGACGAAGACGCCCTCGGCGCCGAGCTGACGCATCAGGGCGGCGTCGGCCGGGGTGGCCACGCCACCGGCGGAGAACAGCACGACCGGGAGCTTGCCCAGCTCGGCGACCTCCTTGACCAGCTCGTACGGGGCGCGCAGCTCCTTGGCGGCGGCGTACAGCTCGTGGTTGTCGAAGCCGCGCAGCTTGGCGATCTCGTTCTTGATCTGGCGCAGGTGGCGGACGGCCTCGACGACGTTGCCGGTGCCGGCCTCGCCCTTGGAGCGGATCATCGCGGCGCCCTCGGCGATCCGGCGCAGGGCCTCGCCCAGGTTGGTGGCGCCGCAGACGAAGGGGGTGGTGAAGGACCACTTGTCGGAGTGGTTGACCTCGTCGGCCGGGGTGAGGACCTCGGACTCGTCGATGTAGTCGACGCCGAGGGACTGCAGGACCTGGGCCTCGACGAAGTGGCCGATCCGCGACTTGGCCATCACCGGGATGGACACGGCGTCGATGATGCCCTCGATCATGTCCGGGTCGGACATCCGGGCCACCCCGCCGTCCTTGCGGATGTCGGCCGGGACCCGCTCCAGTGCCATGACGGCGACGGCGCCCGCGTCCTCGGCGATCTTCGCCTGCTCCGGCGTGACGACGTCCATGATCACGCCGCCCTTGAGCTGCTCGGCCATGCCGCGCTTGACGCGGGCGGTGCCGGTCTCGGGGGTCTGGGGGGTGGAAAGCGCGCTGGACACGGGGTGACCTCACTCTGCGAAGAGGAATTTCTGCTGGACCGAGACAACGGGAAACCAGCAGGCCACAGCAAGGGCCAATGGGGAGCCGGTGGATCGTTTTGCCCGGGAGCCGGGGGTACGGCCGGTTGCTCCCGTCCCGTCCGTGTCGGCGCCGGACAGGCCGCCTCGGGCCACTCAGACTCTCGGTCCGGGCAGGCGTCTCAGGGGGTCTGACGGTCCGTGAGGGGCGCCGGTGGTTCGTCGTCCATCTCGACGGCCAGCGGGAAGGGGGCGTGGCCCGCGAGACGGAACCAGCGCACCTTGCGGTGGCGGCGCAGCGCGCGGGCCGCCCGTACCGCGTCGTTGTGGAACCGCCGGGCCATCGGCACCCTGCGCACCGCCTCGGTCAGCTCACGCGCCGCCTGCTCCCCGCCGGGCGCCTCCCGCACGGCCGCCAGTTGCTCCGGTTCCGCGAAGACGGCCCGCAGCGCCTGGCTCAGCTCGCTCTCGGCGACCTCCCGCTGCTCCTCCTCCGCCTGCCGTGCCGCGTGCGCGGCCTCGTACAGGACGATCGACGCGGCCGGGTCGAGGACCCCGGAGGTCGCCACCTCCTGGGCGACCGAGGCCCGCCGCACCAACTGCGCGTCGAGCGCGGCGCGCGCCGCGTCGATCCGGGCGTGCAGCCGGTCGAGGCGCCCCGCGGTCCAGCTCAGGTAGAGGCCGATCACGACGAGGGCGACAAGGATCCAGATCAGGGTTGCGGTCACGGGCGGCAAGGCTACCGGGCCGCCCTACGGCCCCCTCGGGGTGCCGTCCACGGCGGCCGGGCTCAGCTCCGCGCCAGGCCGAAGCGCGCCCGCCGCCCGGAGCGCTCGTCCGCCGCCACCGCTGCGGCCCCGTCCGTCACCGTCTCGTAGACCGACAGGATGTCCGCGCCGACCCTCGACCAGTCGAAGCGCCGCACATGGGCGCTGCCCCGCGCGCGCAGTTCGGCCCGCCGCTTCGGGTCCCCGAGCAGCCGCAGCGCCGCGTCGGCGAGCGCGTCGGCGTCCTCGTTGGCGAACAGCTCACCGGCCGCCCCGTGGTCGAGGACCTGCGCGAAGGCGTCCAGGTCGGAGGCGAGTACGGGGGCCCCGGCCGACATCGCCTCGACCAGGATGATCCCGAAGCTCTCCCCGCCGGTGTTGGGCGCCACGTACAGGTCGACGCTGCGCAGCAGGCGCGCCTTGTCCTCGTCGCTGACCATGCCGAGGAACTCCACGCGCGAGCGCAGCTCGGGGGGCAGCGTCGCCACCGCCTCCTCCGTGTCGCCGCGCCCGGCGACCAGCAGCCGGGTGCGCGGGCGGGCGGCCAGGATCTTCGGCAGGGCCTTCATCAGCACGGGCAGGCCCTTGCGGGGCTCGTCGATCCGCCCGATGAAGCCGATCGTCCCGCCGTCCTCCCGGTCCGCTCCGGCCTGCCACTCGGGTCGGGGCTCGGCCTTGGCGAAGAAGTGGACGTCCACGCCGTTCGGGATCACCACGGCGTCGCCGCCCAGGTGTTCGACGAGCGTGCGGCGCGCGTACTCGCTGACGGCGATCCGTGCGCTGATCTTCTCCAGGGCCGCCTGGAGGATCGCGTACGCGGCGATCATCGCTCTCGACCGCGGGTTCGAGGTGTGGAAGGTCGCGACGATCGGGCCCTGCGCCGCCCAGCAGGTCAGCAGGCCCAGGGAGGGCGAGGTCGGCTCGTGGATGTGGATGACGTCGAACGCGCCCTCGTGCAGCCAGCGCCGCACCCGGGCGGCGCTCAGGAAGCCGAAGTTCAGGCGGGCCACCGAGCCGTTGTAGGGCACGGGGACCGCGCGGCCCGCCGAGACCACGTACGGGGGCAGCGGGGTGTCGTCGTCGGCGGGGGCGAGGACGGAGACCTCGTGGCCGAGCCGGATGAAGTACTCGGCCAGGTCCCGGATGTGGAACTGGACACCGCCCGGCACGTCCCACGCGTAGGGGCAGACGATGCCGATCCTCACGATGTCCCCTTCCGGGGGGCGTCGCCGGGATCCAGATCGGCGAGCCACAGCCGTTGCAGCATGTGCCAGTCCTCCGGATGTTCCGCGATTCCCGTGGCGAAGGCGTCGGCCAGCGCCTGTGTCATGACAGACGTCTTCTCGGCCCGGGTACCTGACTCCGGTACGTCGATCGCCGGATGCACGCGCCCGCGCATGACACGCGAGTCGTCGTACCAGAGCGTCACCGGCAGCAGCAGCGCGCCGGTGTGCTGGGCGAGCAGCGCCGGGCCCGCGGGCATCCGGGCCGTCTCGCCGAAGAAGGAGACCTCGACGCCGGAGGCGGACAGATCGCGGTCGGCCACCAGGCAGACCAGCCCCCCGTCGCGCAGCCGCCGGGCCAGCGTGCCGAAGGCGGCGCCGCCGCTGTGCGGCAGTACCTCCATGCCGAGGCCCTCGCGGTAGGCGACGAACCGGTCGTAGAGGGTCTCGGGCTTGAGCCGCTCGGCGACCGTGGTGAACGGCGTCCGCAGCGTGGTGGTGACCCAGGCACCGGCCAGGTCGTAGTTGGCCATGTGCGGCAGAGCGAGGACGACGCCCTTGCCCGCGGCCAGTCCGTCGGTCAGCTGGTGCACGTCCTTGACCTCGACGCCGCCGCGTATGCGCTCCGGGGTCCACACGGGAAGCCGGAAGGACTCCATCCAGTAGCGCAGATACGAGCGCATGCCCGCGCGGGTGAGTTCGGCGAGCCGCTCGGGGCTCGCGCCTGGCACCACGCGCGCGTAGTTGCCCGCGAGCCGTCGCACACCCTTGCCGCGCTGCTTCCAGGCGAGGTCGGCGACGGTCCGGCCCAGCCGGGTGGCGACGGGCTCGGGCAGGGTCTTGACGGTGCTCCAGCCGAGGCCGTAGAGCCCGTCCGCCAGTCGTTCCCGCAGACTGCTCACGTCGCCGCCCCGCTCTCCCGTCCGGCGCTCATGTGGCCGCTCCGCCGTGCGAGGCGTTCCGCGCCTCGGCGTCCGCCTCGGCGGACTCCCTGCGGACCGTGACCACCCGCTGGATCAGCGTGATCAGGCTGCCCACGGCGACGATCCACAGGGCGATGGGCAGCAGCACCTGGATGCCGGGCACACCGAACGCGTGCAGTCCGGAGAACCCGGCCGCGACCAGCGAGATCACCAGGCGTTCGGCCCGCTCGACCAGTCCGTTGACCGCGACGGGCAGTCCGATCGACTCGCCGCGCGCCTTGGTGTAGGACACCACCTGGCCGCTGGCCAGGCAGAAGATCGAGACCGCGCAGAGCGTGTTGTCGTCGCCGTTGCCCGCGTACCACAGGGCGAAGCCGCCGAAGATCGCGCCGTCGGCGACGCGGTCGAGCGTGGAGTCCAGGAAGGCGCCCCAGCGGCTGGAGCGGCCGAGCTGGCGGGCCATGTTGCCGTCGACCAGGTCCGAGAACACGAACAGGGTGATGACGACCGTGCCCCAGAAGAACTCGCCCCGGGGATAGAAGACCAGCGCACCCGCGACCACGCCGGCCGTACCGATCAGCGTGACCGTGTCGGGGCTGACGCCCCGGCGGATCAAAAACGCGGCGAACGGTGTGAGGACACGCGTGAAGAATGCACGCGCGTACTTGTTCAGCATGGCCTTCCCGACGGTCGGTGAGCCGCGGCCTTGGTGGCCGCCCGGCTGGCCCATCGTAGTCACGCGCGGGGACACGCGGCGGCCGGGCACCCGCGCCCCCGGCGTCACACGCGCGTGACGCGCAGGCCCACGGACGTCCGGAGGTGACCGCGTGACCCGTGAGGCGGGGCCGGGTGACGGGATCGTGTCCCTCGTATGGACGCGCCCTGACGTCGGTGCGAAGCTCGAAGTCACCGCGGGCGTCATCGGAGCCGCCATCGCACGCGGGTCCGTGTGTCCGCGCCCCCAGTGACCTCACCGTGCACGGGAGGCAAGGCCATGGGCGACAAGGCGAACACAACCCCCGGAGCCGCCGGCAGGGCTATGGCGGCCGACCGCCCCGCATCCGTACGGAATGTGGTGCTGGTCGGCCACAGCGGAGCGGGCAAGACGACGTTGGTGGAGGCTCTCGCGCTGACGGCGGGAGCGGTGAACCGGGCGGGCCGGGTCGAGGACGGCGGCACCGTCTCGGACTACGACGAGATCGAGCACCGGCAGCACCGCTCGGTACAGCTCTCCCTGGTCCCCGTCCAACAGGACGGGGTCAAGATCAATCTGCTGGACACTCCTGGATACGCCGACTTCGTCGGGGAGCTGCGGGCCGGTCTGCGGGCGGCGGACGCGGCCCTCTTCGTCGTCTCGGCCTCGGACGGCGTGGACGGCTCGACCCGCATGGTGTGGGACGAGTGCGCGGCCGTCGGCATGCCGCGCGCCATCGTGATCACGCATCTCGAGGCCGCCCGCTCCGACTTCGACGAGATGACCCGCACCTGCGCGGAGGCGTTCGGCGCGGACGACCCCGACGCCGTCCTCCCGCTGTATCTGCCGCTGCACGGCCCCGAGGGCCCCGACGGGCACGCCCCCGTCACCGGTCTGATGGGGCTGCTGACGCAGAAGCTGTTCGACTACTCGTCGGGCGAGCGCAAGGAGTCCGAGCCGGGGCCCGAGCAGCTCACGCGGATCGAGGAGGCCCGCGACCGGCTCATCGAGGGGATCATCGCGGAGAGCGAGGACGAGACCCTCATGGACCGCTATCTGGGCGGCGAGAAGATCGGCATCGACACGCTCGTCCAGGACCTGGAGCGGGCCGTCGCCCGCGGCACGTTCTTCCCCGTCCTGGCCGCCGCGCCCGCCACCGACGGCGCCCGCCAGGGCCTCGGCACGGTCGAGCTGCTGGAGCTGGTCACCGGCGGCTTCCCCACCCCGCTGGAGCGGGAGGCGCCCACGGTCTCCACGCCGGACGGCAAGCCCCGCGAGACGGCGCCGTGCGACCCGGACGGGCCGCTGGTCGCGGAGGTCGTGAAGACCGCGTCCGACCCGTATGTGGGCCGTATCTCGCTGGTCCGTGTGTTCTCCGGCACCCTGCGCCCCGACGAGACGGTGCATGTGTCCGGGCACGGGCTGACCGACCGCGGCCATGAGGACCATGACGTCGACGAGCGCGTCGGCGCCCTGTCCGCCCCCTTCGGCAAGCAGCAGCGCCCCCTGGCGCACTGCATCGCGGGCGATCTGGCCTGCGTGGCGAAGCTGAACCGGGCCGAGACCGGCGACACCCTGTCGGCCAAGGACGACCCGCTGCTCATGGAGCCCTGGGAGATGCCCGACCCGCTGCTGCCGCTCGCCATCCAGGCGCACAGCAAGCCGGACGAGGACAAGCTCAGCCAGGGGCTCGCGCGACTGGTCGCCGAGGACCCGACCATGCGGCTCGAACAGAACCAGGACACCCATCAGGTGGTGCTGTGGTGTCTGGGCGAGGCCCACGCGGACGTCGCCCTGGAGCGGCTGCGCAGCCGGTACGGCGTCCAGGTCGACGTGGTCCCGCACAAGGTCGCCCTCCGGGAGACGTTCGCGGGCAGGTCGGCCGGGCGCGGCCGGCATGTCAAGCAGTCCGGCGGGCACGGCCAGTACGCGATCTGCGAGATCGAGGTCGAGCCCCTGCCCGGCGGCTCCGGCATCGAGTTCGTGGACAAGGTGGTCGGCGGGGCCGTGCCCCGGCAGTTCATCCCCTCCGTCGAGAAGGGCATCCGCGCCCAGGCCGCCAAGGGTGTGGCCGCGGGCCACCCGCTCATCGACGTACGGGTGACCCTCCTGGACGGCAAGGCGCACTCGGTGGATTCGTCCGACGCGGCCTTCCAGACGGCGGGCGCGCTCGCCCTGCGCGAGGCCTCGCGTGACGCGACGATCCATCTGCTGGAACCGGTGGCCGAGGTGACGGTGCTCGTCGGCGACGACTACGTCGGCGCCGTGATGAGCGACCTGTCCGGGCGGCGCGGCCGGGTGCTCGGCACCGAGCAGACGGTCGGCGGACGCACGCTCGTACGGGCCGAGGTACCGGAGATCGAGATCGGCCGGTACGCGATCGACCTGCGCTCCCTCTCGCACGGCACGGCGAGCTTCAGCCGCGCCTACGCGCGGCACGAGCCGATGCCGCCGCAGATCGCGGCGAAGGTGCGCGAACAGACCGAGGACGCCCCGTAGTTGGCATCGCACTCCCCTCACCTCCCTTCGGCGGACGGCTTCTTGGCCGTCCGCCGACGCACGCCGCCGCCTGCGGATACGCTGATCACCTGATCACGTCGGGACGGGACCGACACGCACGTCAGGACGAGATCGACACGATGGCCTGTTCAACAGGTGTGCGGAGCAAGGAAGTCGGGAAGGCCGCAGAAGCGGGTTGAGCAGCGATGGGGGCGGCAGTGACGGACGGATTCGATTTCAGCCCCGGGGCGCAGGTGCCCCTGTCGGGCTCCGCGGGAGAGACGGCGGCGACCTTCGCGCTGGCCTCGGCGGCCTACCGGGACGCGGCGATCGAGAAGATCCTCGACGCCGACAACGAGTGGCACCAGTCGAAGGTCAACCCCGGCCGCTCCTGGGCGAAGCTCTTCCGGCCGAACCTCGGCGAGGCCTTCTCGGTGGCCGTGCGCGACCGCATGCTGGGCGCCGGCCGCAAACCGCTCATCCAGTCCTTCGGCACCGAGCCGCAGGTGGTCGTGGAGCACTGCCTGGCCGCCCACCGCCTGCGCCGGGACCGGGACAACTGGCTCTCGGCGGTGACCGTGCTGTGCGGGGTGCTCTTCCTGCCGGGGATGCTGGCATGGCTGCTGGTCTTCCAGCTCCGCGCCATCGCGGCCAAGCGCGAGGGCAAGCGCTCCTCCGCGATCGGCACCGCGCTGCTGGTGGCGGTGGCCGTCGTCGCCGTGATCTTCCTCATCCGCCTGCCGTTCACGGGCTTCTGGTCCTGGTACCTCCGCGCGGCGGTCGTCATGCCGGTGATCGGCTGGTACTGGGCGAAGCAGTTGTGCGAGCGGACCGCGAAGGATCTGCGCGACCGCTGGTCGGGGCTCCTCTCCGGCGGCGGCATCGGCGCGAAGATCCCCGAGGCCGTGCCCGGCAGCCCCGGCGAGGTTGCCGCCGAGCGGCTGCGCCAGTCCCTGGCCCGGCTCAGCGCCGAGCAGCAGTCCAACTCCGTCTTCTACGCCGGCCCCAAGGGCATACTCGGCATGGGCACGCGCTGGGGAAGCTGGCAGCTCGCCGAGGATCTGCTCCCCCGCGACCTGGGCAAGGAGATCCATCCCTTCCGCAGTTGGGACGTGATCAAGGCCATCCACGACCAGCTCAGCCTGCTGGAGCGCGGCCCGCTGAACACCGGCGGCTTCCCGAAGCCCTCCGTCCGGCACTGGATCGTCAACCCGATCGGGGAGAAGGCGGACTCGGTGTCCCGCCCGGAGGGCGAGGACGTGGACGCGTACCAGGTCAAGCCCCACGCCATACAGGACATCTGCAACAAGCAGCAGTTCGGCAGCGGCGAGCGGCACTATCTGGGGGTCCAATGGACCCTGTGGGACGGCCAGTTGGTCATCACCATGATGATCACGGTGACGGTGCTGCACGAGACGCTGCGCATCGAGGTCACCGGCCACGCGCTGGGCCCCGTGAACTCGCTGTTCACCTCCAAGCCGGAGGCGCCGACCAAGAAGGTGCAGAAGTCGGTCAGGTTCTGGGAGACCCGCGAGGTGAAGCTCCCGCTGGTCGACGCGGACGAGGTGGTCCGGCTCGCGGTGCGCGCGCCGCTCACCTGGTATCCGCCGCTGTTGAACTGGCTCGGCGGCTCGCTGACCCTGCCCGAGCCGTTCGGGCTGCGCCACGCCTGGGCGGACCAGCCGTGGCGGCACCGCTTCATGGCGGACGACGCGCTGCGCGCGGCCACGCCGGTGCTGCGGGTGGTGCACTCGGCGGCGATCCGCGTGCTGGAGGAGCACGGCGTGAACACGGACAAGTTCGGCAACCGCTCGTCGGTGCTCAGCGGCATGGTGCAGGAGGCGTCGCCGCGCAAGGCCGACGTGTACGACGCGTAGACCCCCGACGACGGAAGCGGCCGGGGGCCGGGCTCACGCGGTGGGCCAGGCCTCCGCCAGCATCTTGCGGGTGTCGGCGAGGAGTTGCGGCAGCACCTTCGTGTGGCCCACCACCGGCATGAAGTTCGTGTCGCCGCCCCAGCGCGGGACGATGTGCTGGTGCAGATGGGCGGCGATGCCCGCACCGGCGACCGCGCCCTGGTTCATCCCGATGTTGAAGCCATGGGCCCCGGAGGCCGTCCGCAGCGCGGTCATGGCCTGCTTGGTCAGCTCGGCGAGTTCGGCGGTCTCCGCGTCGGTCAGGTCCGTGTAGTCGGCGACGTGGCGGTAGGGCACGACCATGAGGTGGCCGCCGTTGTACGGGTACAGGTTGAGGACCGCGTAGACCTGCGTGCCCCGCTTGATGATCAGCCCGTCCTCGTCGGACTTGGCCGGGATCGAGCAGAACGGGCAGCCGTCACCGGCCCCCGGACCGGTCGGCTTGTTCTCGCCCTGGATGTAGGCCATCCGGTGGGGCGTCCACAGGCGCTGGAACGCGTCCTGCGTTCCCACTCCGATCTGCTGTTCCGGCTCACTCGTCATGCAGTGCAGCATATGGCCTTACCGGTGCGCGGTGTCCCGGAGGGGTTCGAGGCCGGGGACCGAGGGACGCGAAGAGCCCGAAGGCCCCGGGAACGCGCACGTCCCGGGGCCTTCGGCGCTGTCCTGCGTCAGACCTGGGCCCGCTCCTCGACGACCTTCGCGATCTTCGCGATGGCCTCGTCGAACGGGATCCCGTTCTCCTGCGAGCCGTCCCGGTAGCGGAACGACACCGAGTCGCCCGCCATGTCCTCGTCGCCCGCGATGACCATGAAGGGCACCTTCTGCTTCTGGGCGTTGCGGATCTTCTTCTGCATCCGGTCCGAGGAGGAGTCGACGTCGACGCGCAGGCCCTTCTTCTTGGCCGCCGCGGCGAACTTCTCCAGGTACTCGACGTGGGCGTCGCCGATCGGGATGCCGATGGCCTGCACCGGGGCCAGCCACGCCGGGAAGGCGCCCGCGTAGTGCTCGAGGAGCACCGCGAAGAACCGCTCGATCGAACCGAAGAGGGCTCGGTGGATCATGACCGGGCGCTGCTTCGAGCCGTCCGAGTGGGTGTACTCGAGGTCGAAGCGCTCCGGCAGGTTGAAGTCGAGCTGGACCGTCGACATCTGCCAGGTGCGGCCGATGGCGTCACGAGCCTGGACCGAGATCTTCGGCCCGTAGAACGCGGCGCCGCCCGGGTCGGGGACCAGGGGCAGGCCCTGCTTCTCGGCGACCTGGCGCAGCGTCTCGGTGGCCTCTTCCCAGGCCTCGTCCGAGCCGACGAACTTCTCCGGGTCCTTGGTGGACAGCTCCAGATAGAAGTCCGTCAGACCGTAGTCGCGCAGCAGGTTCAGCACGAAGGTGAGCGTCTTGTCGAGCTCCTCGGCCATCTGCTCGCGCGTGCAGTAGATGTGCGCGTCGTCCTGGGTGAAGCCGCGGGCGCGGGTCAGGCCGTGCACGACGCCCGACTTCTCGTACCGGTACACGGTCCCGAACTCGAAGAGGCGCAGCGGCAGTTCACGGTAGGACCGGCCGCGCGCGTCGAAGATCAGGTTGTGCATCGGGCAGTTCATGGGCTTGAGGTAGTAGTCCACGCCCTCGTCGAGCTGCATGGGCGGGTACATGCCGTCGGCGTACCAGTCCAGGTGGCCCGAGGTCTCGAAGAGCTTCCCCTTCGTCGCGTGCGGGGTGTAGACGAACTCGTAGCCCTCTTCCTCGTGGCGGCGGCGCGAGTAGTCCTCCATCACCCGGCGGACGATGCCGCCCTTGGGGTGGAAGACGGCGAGGCCGGAGCCGATCTGCTCGGGGATCGAGAAGAGGTCCAGCTCGGAGCCGAGCTTGCGGTGGTCGCGCTTCTCGGCCTCGGCGAGGAAGTCCAGATGCGCCTTCAGCTCGTCCTTGGACGGCCAGGCCGTGCCGTAGATGCGCTGGAGCATGGGGTTCTTCTCGCTGCCGCGCCAGTAGGCGGCGGCGTTGCGCATCAGCTTGAACGCGGGGATGTTGCGGGTCGTGGGCAGGTGGGGACCGCGGCAGAGGTCCTTCCAGCACAGGTCGCCGGTCTTGGCGTCCACGTTGTCGTAGATCGTCAGCTCGCCGCCGCCGACCTCGACGTCCGCGCCGTCCTCGCTGGAGGCCGAGCCCTTGAGGCCGATCAGCTCCAGCTTGTAGGGCTCGTCGGCCAGTTCCGCACGGGCGGCCTCGTCGGTGACGACGCGACGGGCGAAGCGCTGGCCGCGCTTCTGGATCTCCTGCATCTTCTTCTCGATGGCCTTGAGATCCTCGGGCGTGAACGGCTTCTCGACGTCGAAGTCGTAGTAGAAGCCGTCCCTGACCGGCGGGCCGATGCCCAGCTTGGCCTCGGGGAACAGCTCCTGCACGGCCTGCGCCATCACATGCGCGGTCGAGTGGCGCAGGATGTTGAGACCGTCCTCCGAGGAGATCTCCACGGCCTCGACGGTCTCGCCGTCCTTGACCTCGTAGGCGAGGTCCTTCAGCTCGCCGGCCACCCGCGCGGCGATGATCGAGCGCTCGCCCGCGAAGAGCTCGGCGGCCGTGGTGCCCGTCGTCACCACGCGTTCTTCCCGCTCGGAATCGCGTTGGATGATCACACGGACGTCTGACACCGGTCTCTCCTGACTACTGGGGATGCGGCGCCATACCTGGAGCGCGCGCATGACTGGGATCGTACCGACCCGGAGCCACCGTCCGCGAAACGGTTACTGTCCGTCACCGCCGCATGCCTCCTCGAAGAAGGCGGTGATCTCCGCGGTCTCCTGGAGGGACTTCATCAGCCGGTCGCGTTCGGCGTCGTCCACCTGGACCGGCGTCACCGCGGAGGCGTTCACCAGGCGCCGGAAGCCGCCCTGGCTCTCCAGCCGCCCGTGCACGCGCACCGGCAGCCCGACGAGATGGGCGTGGCCCGCGATCCGGTACGCCTCCTCGTCCAGCGTCATCCGCACCTGTGGGACCTCGGCTCCGGCGATGACCCGCAGCCGCACCTGGCCCTCGCCGCGCGGCCCCGACCTGCGCAGCCGTACGACGGCCCCGGTGAGCCGCACCGGTACGGACGGTTCCTCGCGCAGATAGCGGGCCGCGGCCTCGCGCAGCGCGGGCAGGTCGCCGGGCGAGAACTCGACCGGTTCGGCGTCCGTCGCGCACCCCTCGGGGGCCGGGGCGGCGGGCGCCCAGTCGACGGCGATACGGGCGCCCTCGGAGCCGCGTACGAGGGAGACGAGCGCCTCGACCAGCTCATGGCTCACCCCCGCTTCGACGGCGGCGTCGAAGGCGTCCATGCCGCCGGTGGCCCGCCGGTAGTCGGTGGCCTCCCGGGCCGCGTACAGCGCCTGGTGCAGACGGACGGCGAGCGGTCGGCCCGGCGAGACGGGCACGACGGCGGTGAGGCTGCGGCCTCCGGGGGCGGCGCCGACCAGGACGTGCTCCAGGGACGCGGCGGCGGGCCCGCGGTGCCGGGCGCCGAAGTACCCGGCCCGCGCGCGGGTGGCGAGGGCTCCCGCGAGAAGCAGTCCGCGGGCGGCGGTGCGCAACTGGTCCTCGACGTCCCAGGGCGCCGCGCCGAGAGGGCCGGTGGGCACGTCGCGCCACCAGTGGATCTCGTCGCTGGGCACGACGAGCCCGAGCAGGACGTCCCGCGCGGCGGGCAAGGCGCTGCGGGACAGGGCGACCAGGGCCTCGCCGAGCAGGTCGTCGCTGTCGGGGTAGGCGCGGCTCTCCGGCACCAGCAGGCTCGTACCGCTGCCGCCGGGGCCCGGTGGGGTCCAGCGGCCGTAGCGCCCGCGGGCGCCGCCGCGGCGCTGCCAGCCGTGCCGGTGCAGCAGGGCGCCGAGGACGGCCGGGTCGACCTGGTCGGGTGCGGGCGGCCGGGACCGGAGCGGCTCGGCGGGGTGCGGCCGGACGGCGCGGGCCGGTCCGTCGACGGGGCGGTGGGTCACGGTCTGCCTCCCGTTCCGACCCGGGTCATGATCTCGCACAGCGCCCGGTCGTCGAAGATTCGCGCGGTCGAGATACGTACGGTGGTGCGGCGCCGGCCCGTGACGGGGTGTCCGGCGAGGTTGGCCCAGTAGCAGCAGTGCCGCAGGTCCAGGCGGTCGTGTCCGGCGCGCAGCCAGTCGTCCTGCGACCGGGGCGCGAGCATCACGACGAGGATCTTGTGTACGGAGACGGGGGTGCGGGCGAGCTTCGTCAGGTGCTCGTTGTCGAGCGTGAAGGAGAAGAAGCGGTCGGCGGGCCCGCGGGGCGGGAGTTGGTAGGTGCACTTGAGCTGCACCTTGATGGTGGCCTCGTCGTCGACCGTGTGTCCCGGGGCGGTGTGACTGATGTGCCAGTCGATGCCGTTGTCCGGGAAGGGCTGCGACAGCGAGCAGCCGGCCGCCGCGGCGACCGCGTGCAGATAGCCCACCTGGAGCGTCTCCATGCAGGCGGTGATGGCGAGTGCGCCGCGAGAGGGTGACGTCCGCTCGGGCAGCAGCCCGCCCCGCTCGGGCTGCGCGATCGCCATGATCAACAGCCTTCCCAATTCGGTGAATCGCTGCCACGGGCCTGTGAACTGCAAAGACCCGTACTCCTGTTGTCTCCTTCGGGCGTAGCGCGCAAACGGCCCGGGTATCACCGGACCGGGCAGCCGACCGTACGTCAACTGCCCGGCTGGACAGAGGAGTTGCGTGCGCATGACGTGCTGGTACGAGGGCCCCCTGGCCGCGTTCGACACGGAGACCACGGGCGTGGACGTCGAGACCGACCGCATCGTGTCGGCCGCCCTCGTCGTCCAGGACGCACCGGACACCCGACCGCGGGTGAACCGCTGGCTGGTGAACCCGGGGGTGCCGGTGCCCGCGGCGGCGACGGCGGTGCACGGCCTGACGGAGGAGTACCTCCAGCGCAACGGCCGTTGGCCGTCACCGGTGATGGAGGAACTGGCCCGGGAGCTGGCGGAACAGGCCCTGCGGGGCCGACCGCTGGTGGTGATGAACGCCCCCTTCGATCTGACGCTCCTGGACCGGGAGTTGCGCCGCCATCGCGCCTCCTCGCTGGACCGCTGGTTCCCGTCGGCGCCGCTGTGCGTGCTCGATCCGCGGGTCCTGGACAAGCACCTGGACCGCTACCGCAAGGGCCGCCGCACCCTCACCGATCTGTGCGCGCACTACGAGGTCACGCTGGAGGACGCCCACGACGCGGCGGCGGACGCGCTGGCGGCGATGGAGGTCGTACGGGCGGTGGGGCGCCGGTTCGCGACCCGTCTGGAGCGGCTGACGCCGGCCGAACTGCACACCTTGCAGACGGGATGGCACGCGGCCCAGGCCCGCGGACTTCAGGCGTGGTTCGCGCGCAGCGGCTCGGACGAACAGGTGGATACGGCGTGGCCGCTGCGCCCGGAGCTGTCGGCGGCGGCGTGAACACACGCGGAACGAAACGACGAAGGTGACGTCGCTCGCGCTCTCCGCGTGCAGACGTCACCCTCGATCTTGTGGGCGATACTGGGATCGAACCAGTGACCTCTTCGGTGTGAACGAAGCGCTCTCCCGCTGAGCTAATCGCCCGGGAACGCACTGAACAATACATGTCGGGACGGGGTCCGTTCAAACCGCTTCGGTACGGCCCCTGCTGCGGCTCCCCGGCGACCCCTGACCGAGCAGCCCTCGCCCCGTCCGGCGCGCCGCCCTCGCGGCCGACGGGGAACGGCCGGACCAATTCCGGATACCCACCGGCGACTTGAGGCCGAGCAGAACGCTCGCGACGGAATCCGATGACGGCGTTCCGGAATGCGCCCGGGGATTTCGAATTCCACGGCGGCATACCTGACGGCATACGACAAGGGCGGCGCGGCCCGGCTTTCGCCGAGCACACGCCGCCCTCGATCTTGTGGGCGATACTGGGATCGAACCAGTGACCTCTTCGGTGTGAACGAAGCGCTCTCCCGCTGAGCTAATCGCCCGGGTGCAGGAAGAACATTACCCCATGTCAGGGAGTGCCCCCGACCACCTTCCCGGCCATCGACCCCCGCTCGCCGCGCACCCGCGTTCCCGGAGGTCGGCGAGGCCAAACCTCCGGACCTCGGCGCGCCGCGGGATGGTCGCGGCCATGACACCTTCTCCCGCGACCGTCACTCTTCGTATTCGAACCGTCGAACGCCGCCCGTGAGAATCCGGTCACCGGAATGGACGCATCACGCGAACGATGTCTCGGCCGGATGAGCTACGTAAAGCCAGGCAAAACACGCAGAGGGGTTTACAACGGCACCGTAGGTGGCATGTCGATTTCGCCGACGTGCGAATCCCCGAGCGCACACTGAGCGAAAGGCCCTGGCGCTTATGAACACCACGGTCAGCTGCGAGCTGCACCTGCGCCTCGTTGTGTCGAGCGAGTCCTCACTGCCTGTTCCCGCAGGACTGCGGTATGACACGGCCGATCCCTATGCCGTGCACGCCACCTTCCATACCGGAGCCGAGGAGACCGTCGAGTGGGTGTTCGCCCGCGACCTCCTCGCGGAGGGCCTGCACCGGCCCACAGGAACCGGCGACGTCCGCGTCTGGCCGTCCCGTAGCCACGGTCAGGGCGTTGTTTGCATCGCCCTGAGTTCTCCGGAAGGTGAGGCTCTGCTCGAGGCCCCGGCGCGGGCCCTCGAGTCGTTTCTGAAGCGGACGGACGCGGCCGTGCCACCCGGTACGGAACACCGCCATTTCGATCTCGACACCGAGCTCTCCCACATCCTGGCGGAGAGCTAGCGCGAGATCCTCAAGCCGCCCGGCGCCGTCCACTCGGGGAGACGGCTCGGGCCGGGACAACCGCATACGGCACACCGGGCGCCGCCTCCACGGAATCTCGTGGAGGCGGCGCTCCGGTGCGCGGGGCACGAAGGTGACGAGGAACGCTCTTGCCGTGGGGCCGCCGCCACGGGTCCGCGGACCGGTGACATCACCACGTGTCACGACGACCTCCGCGCGTTACCGCTAGGCTCGGCCAGCACCGGCGGGCGCACGCCCGACCCCGACCCCCAGGCCAGGGAGCGACACGTGCTGATCACCCATGACACCCGGTGCGCGCTCGACCTCGTGGTGGATCTGGTGAACACCGCACCCGAGGGCGACGACGCGGAGGGGCTCCCGGATGTCGCCGCCCTGGTCGACTTCGCGCGCGAGCACGACCTCAGCGATGTCGGTGTGCTCACGGAGTCCGACCTCGCGGCGGTGCGCGCGATCCGCGGGCGGTTCGCCGCCGTCTTCGCCACGACCGACGGCCGGACCGCGGCCGCTGTGATCAACGAGCTGGTCGCGGCGGCGGGGACCACGCCCCGGCTGACCGACCACGACGGCTACGACTGGCATGTGCACTACTTCGCGCCCGGCGCCTCCGTCGCCGATCACATCGCCGCGGACTGCGGGATGGCGCTGGCGTTCTTCGTCGTGGCCGGGGAGCAGGAGCGACTGCGCCGCTGCGAGGCTCCCGACTGCCGACGGGCCTTCGTGGACCTCTCGCGTAACCGCTCCCGGCGCTACTGCGACAGCCGTACCTGCGGCAACCGCCTCCACGTGGCCGCGTACCGGGCACGGCGGAAGGAAGCGGCGGGCTGACGAGAGCGGCGGACGGGACCTCCCCTTGTCGCGCGCCGGCGGATCGGCGGGGCTGACGGAGCCCGCGGCGGGTGACGCCAGGGGCTCCGCATACGGCTCAGAGCATCAGCAGGTCGTGCAGTGATGCCATGAGCAGCAGGCAGCCGATCACCGCAAGGAAGATCATCAGCGGTGGCTGGGAAAGCGCGAAGAGACAGCCCCGGCGCTCCTCGGGAGGAGCGGCGGTGTCGCTCTGGGTTCTGTCCAGCATCTCGCGGCGATCATGGCGTAGTGGCGACCCACTGAGCGATCAACACGCCCGGAATGACTGCGAGTTCGCGAATATCCGTGATGCACGCCCGGGAGTGTTCTCGGCGTGCGCTGTTGTGATCATCGCGCGCCCCGAGCTGATCACTTGGCCGTTCGGCCCGTCAGCCGTTCCCGCACGTCACAGGCCGTGCGTCGGCCCGTCATATGCCGTGCTTCTTGAGGATGGCCTCGATGTCCGAGAAGTCGTCCGAGGCGGAGTCGGAGCCGCGGCGCGTGGGGGCCGGGCGGTTCGCCGCGCCCAGCGTCGGCGTGGAGGCGGACGGCGCCACCGCGTCGCCCTGGGCAGCCCGCGCGGTCTTGCGTTCCTTGCGCGTTCCACCGCTCCGGCGCTCCACGGCGCGGGTGCTCATGAACAGCAGCCAGGCGAGACCCAGCACACCGAAGCCTGCCCAGGCCATGATGCTGAACGCCGTGTGGGCGAGCCAGCCGACGGCTCCCGTCATCACCAGGCCGAGCGGGACGAGCGCGTACGCGGCGATACGGCCCGCGCGGTGGAAGCGCTTGCGGTAGGCCATGACCGCGGCGATGCCCAGGCCGGCCGCGGAGACGGCGGAACAGACGGTCTCGGCAATCATCCGGTCCTCCAGGCGGGAATCGGTCGGGCAAGGCGGTGCATCGATCGGGCAAGGTGGTGCATCTCTTCCATCCTGCACCGTCCGGCGGCCCGGATGCCATGATCCGGCGAGACCTCAGGGAGATCTCCGGGTCGGCTCCTCCTCAGGGCCGAAAGCACCTCGCCGCGACCGGTGTGGGGCGGGGGCCGGGGTGCTGGAAGACTGATGACCATGAGTGACTCCCCCGCCGCACCCGCCGCCGCTCCCGTTCTGGACTTCTGGACCGATCTCCAGTGCCCCGACTGCCACCGCGCGCTCGACGACCTGCGTGCCCTGCGCGCCCGCTACGGGGACCGGCTGGAGCTTCGGCTGCGGCACTTCCCGCTGGAGAAGAACCGGCACGCCTTCGCCGCCGCGCAGGCCGCCGAGGAGGCCCTGGAGCAGGGGCAGTGCTGGCCGTATGTCGAGGCGCTGCTCGGCCGGATCGAGGAACTGAACCGCGCGGGAGAGTCCTTCCTCGTCGAGCTGGCCCGCGAACTCGGCCTGGACGCCGAGGAGTTCGACACCGCGCTGATCGACGGACGGCACATCCTGATCGTCGACGCCGACCAGGCCGAGGGCAAGGCGATCGGGGTGACCGGTACGCCGACGTATGTCATCGGCGGCGAGCGGCTCGACGGCGGCAAGAGCCAGGAGGGGCTGCGCGCGCGCATCGAGGAGATCGCGGACCGGCTGCTCGCGGACCAGCCGCAGGACTGACCCCTGCCCGACCCCCGGCCGGGCCGTCGTCGCCGTCCTACACCAGGGGCTTGGCGAAGACGTACAGCGTCGTCTCATGGCCGAGTGACGCGTACAGGCGCTCGGCCGGAGTGTTGCCCGCGAACACGTGCAGTCCGAGGAGACGCCGGTCGGCGGCCAGCGCCTGGGCCTCGGCGAGGAGCATGAGCGTGCGTCCGTGCCCTCGCCCGCGGTGGGCCGGCTCGGTCCGCACGTCGTAGACGTACGCCTCGTCCTCGCGGAGCCCCAGCCACAGGCTGCCCACGGGCACGCCCTCGTGCTCCAGAACGCTGAACATCACGTTCTCGCTGCGCAGGCCGTCCGGCAGGACCCGTGCGTGGTCGCGCCGCGCCTTGGCGTACGCCTCGGCCTCGGGGACGCCCCGCTCGATCCAACTGCGCGCGTAGTGCTCCGACTCCTGCGCGTACCACTGGTCGAACTCGGCGTCCGTCATGGGCCGTGCGCGGCTCCCGGCGGGCAGTTCGGGGGGTATGTCGCCCAGCCGCTTCGCCATGTTGCGGCTGCGCAGGACGTAGCCGAGCGCCTCGGCGAGCCGCAGGGCCGCCTCGGCACCCGCGGGGACCACGGCCTCGATCTGGCCGCAGCCCCAGCCCCGCGCCACCTCCTCCGCGGCGAGCGCGGCCACCGTGGCCCGGCCGCGCCGCCGGTCCGGCTCCTCGACGCGCAGGTCGAGGAGTTGCGCCATTGCGTCGCCGAGGCCTGGGGCCGTACCGAGGTGGAGTGCGCCGACCGGACGGCCGTTCACACACACCTCGTAGTGCCGTGATCGCGTGCCGTCCGGGGTGCGCTGAAGCGGCTCGGTCGGCCGCAGGGTGGTGGTCATCAAGGGTGTTCTACCCCGCGCGAAGACCGCCGTCAGCCGAATTTCCGCGGCTCTCACGGATCGAGGTCGTCACCGGAGCGCTCCGTGAAGATCCGCATGGCCTTGGCGGTCACCGGGCCTGGCGCGCCCGGCAGTTCACGGTCGTCGACGCGGTGCACGGCCTGCACATCGCGGGTCGTGGACGTGAGGAAGATCTCGTCCGCGCGCTCCAGGACGTCCAGCGGGAGGTCGCTCTCCCTGGCCCCGGTCCACTCGACGGCGAGCGCGCGCGTGATGCCCGCGAGACAGCCGGAGGCCGTCGGCGGGGTGTGGATCTCGCCGTCGAGAACGACGAAGACGTTCGACCCGGTGCCCTCGCAGAGTTGGCCGACCGTGTTGGCGAACAGCGCCTCGGACGCGCCCTGTTGGGCGGCCCTCGCGAGCGCGACGACGTTCTCGGCGTACGACGTGGTCTTCAGTCCCGTGAGCGCGCCCCGTTCGTTACGGGTCCACGGCACCGTGACCACGGCGGTGGAGTCGGGGCGCGGGGCGATCTCGCCGAGGGCGACCACGAGGGTCGGACCGGCCTCGCCGCGGCCGGAGCCGAGCGGGCCCTCGCCGCCGGTGTAGGTGATCCGCAGGCGGCCGAGCGGCATCGGGTTGGCCGCCAGCACGGCGGCGCACGCCGCACGGACCTCGTCGAGGTCGGGGTCCGCGAGGCCGAGGCCGCGCGCCGAGCGGGTGAGCCGGTCGAGGTGGCGGGTCAGCGCGAACGGCCGGCCGTCCACGGCCTTGACGGTCTCGAAGACGCCGTCGCCGACGGTCAGTCCGTGATCGAAGACGGAGACACGGGCGGACTCGAGGTCCTCCAGCCTGCCGTCGAGCCAGAGCTTCACTGGTCTTTCCCTCGCTGGTCGGAGCGGCAGGTGAGAGGGCTCACCACGGTCCGCTGTCCTGGTGCTCCCCCGACGCTATCGCGAGCAGCCGCTCGGCCTTCAGCTCCGTCTCGCGCCACTCCCCCTCGGGGTCGGAGCCCCAGGTGATGCCCGCGCCCGCGCCGAAGCGCAGGGCGCCCGCGTCCCGGTCGATCCAGAAGGTGCGGATGCCGACGGCCAGCTCGCCCGTCCCCCGGTCCGCGTCGACCCAGCCGATGCCGCCGCAGTAGGGGCCGCGCGGCGCGGTCTCCAGGGCGTCGATGATCTTCAGGGCGCTGGACTTGGGGGCTCCGGTGATCGAGCCCGCCGGGAAGGTGGCCGCGAGCAGCTCCGGCCAGCCCGCCTCCGCGCGCAGTTCACCGGCGATCGTGGAGACGAGGTGGACCAGGCCGGGGTGCTTCTCGACGGCGCACAGATCGGGGACGGTCACGCTGCCGGTGACACAGACGCGCCCGAGGTCGTTGCGGACCAGGTCCGCGATCATCACGTTCTCGGCGTGGTCCTTCTCCGTGAGGTCCGCCTCGGTGCGCCCGGTGCCCTTGATCGGCCCGGACTCCACGGCGCGGCCGGCGCGGCGCAGGAACAGCTCGGGGGAGGCGGTGGCGATCTCCACGCCGTGCTCCGGCAGGCGGATCGTGCCCGCGTACGGCGCCGGGTTGCCGCGCGCCAGCACGGCGGTCAGGGCGTCCACGTCGGCGTCGGGTGCGATCGGGGCGGAGAGCACCCGGCAGAGGTTCACCTGGTAGACCTCGCCGGCCGCGATGTGCTCGCGGATGCGCCGTACGCCCGCCGTGTACGCGGCGTGGTCGAGGGAGGACGTCCAGTCGTCGGCCGCCGGGCCCCGCCAGCTTCCCGGTACGGGGGCGGGGACCGGCGCCTCGCGCACCTCGCGGAAGCGGGCGCAGGTCAGCCGCCCCTCGTAGTCCGCGCAGACGGCCCAGAAGCCGGTGGAGTCGAGCGCCGCGGGGTCGTGGGTGACATCGAGGAGACCGGTGGCGACACGGTCGCCGAAACGGGCGAGAGGGGGTAGATCCAGCACACTGTCGAGTCTAGGGACGGGGCCCTCGCGCGAGGTCCGGAGGATCCGCTCAGATGCCCTGACCACGTCCTCGAGCAGGGGCAACGCGGCACCCTGCGCAAACGCGTTTTTGTACTGGCCCGGGAATCCGCTAGAGTTCAACACGTCGCCGGGACGCGGAAGCGGACCGAAACGACAGGCGGACGTAGCTCAGTTGGTAGAGCGCAACCTTGCCAAGGTTGAGGTCGCGAGTTCGAGCCTCGTCGTCCGCTCGTAGGAAGCAGGGGATCCCGATCCCTTGTACTCCTGGTGGAGTGGCCGAGAGGCGAGGCAACGGCCTGCAAAGCCGTCTACACGGGTTCAAATCCCGTCTCCACCTCCAAGGACGATTAGCTCAGCGGGAGAGCGCTTCCCTGACACGGAAGAGGTCACTGGTTCAATCCCAGTATCGTCCACTGGTCCGCAAGGACCCCGATCCGCGAGGATCCCCGCGCGATTAGCTCAGCGGGAGAGCGCTTCCCTGACACGGAAGAGGTCACTGGTTCAATCCCAGTATCGCGCACGCGGTACACATGACCGTCTCTACGGAGTGGTCATGATCCCGAGGACGATTAGCTCAGCGGGAGAGCGCTTCCCTGACACGGAAGAGGTCACTGGTTCAATCCCAGTATCGTCCACACTTCGAAGCCCCCGGCCTTGTGGTCGGGGGCTTCTTCGTCATCTCAGCTCGAGAACAGCATGTGGCCGAAGCTCTTGTGGCGGTGGTGGCCGTAGTGGCCACCCTGCGGGGCGCCCCAGGCGGGAGCCGCCGGATAGGCCGGCGGGGCGGGCTGCTGCGGATACGCCTGCGGAGCGGGCTGCCCCCACTGGGCCTCCACGCGCGTCAGGGCTTCCAGCTCCCCGTAGTCCAGGAAAATGCCGCGGCACCCGCTGCACTGCTCGATCTGGACGCCGTTCCGGTTGTACGTGTGCATCGGTGCATGACACTTCGGACACTGCATGGTCGGCTCAACTCCTCGCCGGTCGGTGGTGCTTCGCCAGGTAGAGACTCGCTCCGGTCCTGGCCGGTTGCAGCCTATATCGCGCATCCGTGCGTCAACTCCGGTGCGACGGCGCCCATTCGGACACACGCGTCGACCACGGCCTGCTCCACCTCGTCCAACTGCCGCTCCCCCGCATGGGACTTGACGACGGCCAGGGCCGCCGTCTGCACGGTGAGGGCGCGGGCGGGGACGTCGAGAGCGGGCCAGGGGTCGCCCTCGGCGGGGACGGCCGGGCCGCCCTCCCGCCGGTACGCGGCGAGGAAGCGGGTCCACTCGTCGGGCGGGAGCAGCCCGCAGGCGTACCAGGCCGCCGGGCGGGCCAGGTCCCAGGCCGGGTCGCCCACCCCCAGGTCGTCCACGTCGATGAGGCGCCAGGGGCCGGTGTCCGCGGGATGGCGTACGAGCTGGCCGAGGTGGAGGTCGCCGTGGCAGAGGTGCTGTGCGGAGGGCGGGGGCGCCTCGGCGCGGGCCCAGGCCGGCAGGGCGGACCAGGCGCGGAGCACGGGCCCCGCGGCGGGGTGGGGGCCCAGCGCGCGCAGGCGCCCGATCGCGCGGGCGGCCTTGGCGGGGCCGCGCATGGCGGGCAGGCCCGCGGGGGCCGGGGCCCGGTGCAGCCGGGCGAGGAGGGAGGCCGCCGCCTCCCAGGGGGCGTCCCAAG
Source organism: Streptomyces sp. NPDC104371 (assembly GCF_055583785.1). NCBI lineage: Bacteria > Bacillati > Actinomycetota > Actinomycetes > Kitasatosporales > Streptomycetaceae > Streptomyces > Streptomyces sp. NPDC104371. The sequence goes on along the minus strand of NZ_JBVJNF010000009.1, from coordinate 158,364 downwards.
GAGTATCCGGGTCCACGGGGGTGCCGTACGGCCAGCGGGTCACGAGGCGGCCGTGCACGGTGACGGGTGCGGGGTCGAGCGGGGCGAGGAGGACGCCGGGCAGGCGGGCCGCGACGGTCAGGCGGAGCGAGAGCCCGGCGGGATCGGTGCCGGGGTCGTGGGCCTTGGCGACGATGCCGCCGTGGCGGACGACGACGGCGTCGTCCGCGCGGTCGGCGAGGACCGTGCCGGGGTCCGGGCAGCGGCAGTCGGTGCCGGGGTTCGCGTGCGCTGCGGCGCGTGCCGTCGCGGTGAGCGCGGGCAGAAGGGCGTTCACGGGCTTCCCTGAGTGGGTCCGGGGCTGTGCCCGGAAGCGTACGGGGGGCTGGGACAGCCCTTAGGTACGGGCAAAGGCAACGCCCGCGCAGCTCCCCAGCTACGCGGGCGTCTGTGCCGTCCGCCGCACCCCCGTCCCCACGGGGTTTCATGGGTGGATGTCCCCGCCCGGACCGCTCTTCCGGGCCCGGGGCGCCGCTCAGCGCCCCAGCATCACTCCCACGGACGACGCTTGTGTGACCACTGCGTCCCAGCCGCCGAACACGTACACCAGCAGGGTCGCCAGGGGGAGGACCATCGCCGTCGCCACCAGCGGGTGGCGACGGCCGGAGCGGCGGGTGCCGAACGCGGCGCCGTACGCCCTGCGCCCCTGCGTGCGGACCATCGTCCGCGGTGCCGTCTGGGCCATGGTCCCTCTCCTGACCGTGGTTCTGTTGTCCTTGGCAGCGGCGAGTGTCCGACCTCGGGGGACGAGTACCGCACCCGCCGCTTGACCTCAAACCTAGGCGCCGGGCCGGGTGGGGGTCGTCATGCCCTCGTACCGATTGCCTGGCCTCCCGGAGGATGAGCCCCGCGCCGGGGTGTACTCCTCTGGGTGGAGACGCGCGCCCGGATCTCGGGGTCCTCCCGGAGGGGACGTCTGACGTGCCCCTTGTGCCCGGAAGGCGGCGCCCCGGCTCCCCCGAGGCGCGCCGTGCGCGCAACAGCCCTTCCCCACCGGCCGGAAGGACTTCGGGCCCACCGTCGGGACCCACCGTCGGGTGACTTCACTCACTTCCATGACGCCGTCGCGCGGCGGTCTCTCCGCCTCCTGAGCCGCGCCGCCCACCACCGCCGCCTGTCCCGGCGTCCTGTCCTCGGCCACTGCCGCAACCTCCGCACGTTCCTTGGTGAGCACCTCAACCTCCCTTCCAGAGCCGGGGGTTGGGACCGGACGTGAGACAGGGCCGTCCGGTTCGCCGTCACGCTGACCGTCTGTCAAGTCGCTTCCCCCGTAACGACAATCGATCGGGACGAGAGGGCGCGGCCTCTGCGCGCACCCGGCCGTGGAAACGTAAGCTGTGGCACGGCAGACGGACCGGGCAGCGGGGATGGACATGGCGATGATGCGCCTGAGGCGTGAGGACCCGCGTGTCGTCGGCTCGTTCAGACTTCACCGGCGGCTCGGCGCGGGCGGGATGGGCGTCGTCTACCTCGGTTCCGACAAGCGGGGCCAGCGGGTCGCGCTGAAGGTGATCCGGCCGGACCTCGCGGAGGATCAGGAGTTCCGGTCGCGGTTCGCGCGTGAGGTCGCGGCGGCACGCCGGATCCGCGGCGGCTGTACGGCACGGCTCGTCGCCGCCGATCTGGACACGGACCGCCCGTGGTTCGCCACGCAGTACGTCCCCGGGCCCTCCCTGCACGACAAGGTCGCCGAGGAGGGGCCGCTCACGGCCGCCGAGGTGGCCGCCGTGGGCGCCGCGCTCTCCGAGGGGCTGGTGGCGGTGCACGAGGCGGGGGTCGTCCACCGCGATCTGAAGCCGTCCAACATCCTGCTGTCCCCGAAGGGCCCGCGGATCATCGACTTCGGCATCGCCTGGGCGACCGGTGCCTCCACGCTCACGCACGTCGGCACGGCCGTCGGATCGCCCGGCTTCCTCGCCCCCGAGCAGGTGCGCGGGGCCGCCGTCACCCCGGCCACGGACGTGTTCTCGCTGGGCGCCACGCTGGCGTACGCGGCGACCGGTGACTCGCCCTTCGGGCACGGCAGCTCCGAGGTGATGCTCTACCGCGTGGTGCACGAGTCGCCCCAACTGCACGGCGTACCGGACGCGCTGGCCCCGCTGGTCCACGCCTGTCTGGCCAAGGACCCCGAGGAACGGCCGAGCACCCTCCAGCTCTCGCTGCGGCTCAAGGAGATCGCGGCCCGGGAGGCCCAGGGGATCTCGGACGTACGGCCGCCCGAGCGGCGGGGCGATCCGGACCGGCCGTCGGGGCGGCTGGCCGAGCAGTACGCCGAGCAGCGCACGGTACGGCGGCCGGGCCCCGGTACCACTCCGCCGCCGCGCGGCAACAACCCCCGGTCCGGGGCGCGTCCGACGCCCGCGCAGCGCGCCTCGCCCCGCTCCGGTGCCCGGCCCGCGCCGCGCAGCGGAACCGGACGTCCGGCGCCTCGCACCACCGGGACCAGGCTGCGCCCGGCCAACCCGCGGCTGCTGCGGCAACGGCTGTTCGTGTTCGTCGTGGTGACGCTGCTGGTGGCGCTGGGTATCGCGGCGGCCCAGGGCTGCCAGGGGCCGAGCCGCGGACTGGGCGGCGACGGCCACCGCGCGGACGTACGGCAGTCGTCCGCTCCCCTGCCCGGCGACCCGACGGCCGCGCGGGACGGGAACGACTGAGCTACGGGCCGTAGTTCAGGGCTTCGTACGTCAGGAGCCGGGGCGTCCGGTGGCCACCGCGTAGAAGGCGACCGCGGCTGCCGCGCCCACGTTGAGGGAGTCGACACCGTGGGCCATGGGGATACGGACCCATTCGTCCGCGGCGGCCAGTGCCCGGCCGGTCAGGCCGCTGCCCTCCGCGCCGAGCATCAGGGCGACGCGCTCCTTCGTGTGCGGTGCCGTCTCCTCAAGGGTCTTGGCCCGCTCGTCGGGGGTCAGCGCGAGGAGCGTGAAGCCTGCCTCACGGACCGACTCCAGACCCCTGGGCCAGGTGTCGAGGCGCGCGTACGGCACCGAGAAGACCGCGCCCATGGAGACCTTCACGCTGCGGCGGTAGAGCGGGTCGGCGCAGTCGGGGGAGAGCAGGACCGCGTCCATGCCGAGGGCCGCCGCCGAGCGGAATATGGCCCCGATGTTGGTGTGGTCGTTCACCGACTCCATGATCACGACCCGGCGGGTGGTGGCCAGGAGTTCGTCCGCCGTGGGCAGCGGCTTGCGCTGTAGGGAGGCGAGCGCGCCGCGGTGCACGTGGTAGCCGGTGACCTGCTCGGCGAGGTCCGGGGTGACCACGTAGACCGGGGCCGGGAGTTCGTCGATGACGTCCCGCATGACATCGACCCACTTCGCGGACAGCAGCATGGACCGCGTCTCGTAACCGGCGCTCCTGGCCCGCCGGATGACCTTCTCGCCCTCCGCGATGAACAGCCCCTCGGCGGGTTCGCGCCTGCGGCGCAGCTCCACGTCGGTCAGGCCGGTGTAGTCGTGCAGGCGCGGGTCGTCGGGGTCCTCGATGGTGATGAGTTCGGCCACGGGGTGTTACTGCCTTGTCGTGAAGGGGGTGCGGGCGGCTGGACGGGAGGGCGGGTGGCCCGGGTTACCGGGCGGGGCCCACGGTGACGACCGCGCCGATGACGATGACCGCGGGGGGCTTCACGCCCTCGGCCCGTACGGTCTCCTCGACCGTCGCGAGTGTCGCGTCGACGCGGCGCTGGGCGGCCGTCGTGCCCTCCTGGACCAGGGCGACGGGGGTGTCGGGCGCCTTGCCGTGGGCGACGAGCGTCTCGGCGATCTTCCCGATCTTGTCGACGCCCATGAGGACGACCAGGGTGCCGGTCAGCTTCGCCAGGGACGGCCAGTCGACCAGCGAGCGCGCGTCGTCCGGGGCGACATGGCCGCTGACCACCGTGAACTCATGGGCGACACCGCGGTGGGTGACGGGGATCCCGGCGGCGCCCGGCACCGAGATCGCGCTGGAGATGCCCGGGACCACCGTGCAGGGTATGCCCGCCTCGGCCAGCGCCTGGGCCTCCTCCATGCCCCGGCCGAAGACGAAGGGGTCGCCGCCCTTGAGCCGGACGACCGACTTGCCCTGCCGCGCGTGTTCGATCAGCGCGTTGTTGATGGCCTCCTGGGCCATGAACCGGCCGTACGGGATCTTCGCCGCGTCGATCACCTCGACCTGCGGCGGGAGTTCGGCGAGCAGGTCGCGGGGGCCGAGGCGGTCCGCGATGACCACGTCGGCCTCGGCGAGCAGGCGTCGGCCGCGGACGGTGATCAGGTCGGGGTCGCCGGGGCCGCCGCCGACCAGGGCGACACCGGGGGTGCGGGTGCGGTGGTGCGGGGCGACGAGGGTGCCGTCGCGCAGGCCCTCCACCACCGCGTCACGGACGGCCGCGGTGTGCCGGGGGTCGCGGCCCTCGGCGTCGGTGGTGAGCACGGCGACCGTGACGCCTTCGCTGCGGCCGGTCGCGGGGGTCCAGGCGGTGGCCGCGTCGGCGTCGTCGGAGCGCACGCACCACACCCGGTGCGCCTCGGCCTCCGCGGAGGCCAGGGAGTTCGCCTCGGGGTCGTCGGTGGCGATGAGGGCGTACCAGGCGTCCGCCAGGTCACCGGGCCGGTACGGGCGCTTCAGCCAGGTGATCTCCCCGGTGTCCGCCATGGCCTCGACGGAGGGGGTCGCCTCGGGGGACACCAGGTGGACGTCCGCGCCGGCCGCGATCAGCGCGGGCAGACGGCGCTGGGCGACCTGGCCGCCGCCGAGCACGACGACACGGCGACCACCGAGGCGGAGCCCTACGGGGTAAGGGGGATGTGCGGCCATGGAGGTGCGGCTCCTCTTGCGGCGATGCGGTACCGGGCCTCTGCGGCAGTGAAGGGCCCTGACGTGGGGATCCTATGCGGGCCGCGCCGGTGCTCGGCCGGGTGGGGGCCGAGCACCGGGTGTCGTGGGCCCGCTGGAGCCCTACTTCTCGGTGACTCCCGCCGTGTCGAACGTCGCCACCTCGTGCATCGCCCTGGCCGCGCTCTGGACCAGCGGCAGGGCCAGGATCGCGCCCGTGCCTTCGCCGAGGCGCAGATCCAGGTCGACCAGGGGGCGCAGGCCCAGCTTGTTGAGGGCGGCGACATGGCCCGGCTCCGCGCTGCGGTGCCCGGCGATGCAGGCGGCGAGGACCTCGGGGGCGATCGCGCGGGCCACCAGGGCGGCGGCGCCCGCGCTGACACCGTCCAGGATCACCGGGGTCCGCAGGGACGCACCGCCCAGCAGCAGACCCACCATGGCCGCGTGCTCCAGCCCGCCGAACGCCGCCAGGACGCCGATCGGATCGGCCGGATCCGGCTGGTGCAGGGCGATCGCACGCCGTACGACCTCTGTCTTGTGCGCCAGCGTCTCGTCGCTGACGCCCGTGCCACGGCCCGTCACCTCGGCGGGGTCGGTGCCGGTGAAGACCGAGATCAGGGCGGCCGAGGCCGTGGTGTTCGCGATGCCCATCTCGCCGGTGAGCAGCGCCTTGTTGCCCGCCGCCACGAGGTCGCGGGCCGTCTCGATGCCGACCTCGATCGCCTGCTTGACCTCCTCGCGGGTGAGCGCGGGACCGGCCGTCATGTCCGCCGTGCCCGCGCGCACCTTGCGCGGCAGCAGGCCCGGGGTGGCGGGCAGGTCGGCGGCCACGCCGACGTCGACTACGCAGACCTCGGCGCCCACCTGGGTCGCGAAGGCGTTGCACACCGCGCCGCCGCGCAGGAAGTTGGCGACCATCTGGCCGGTGACCTCCTGGGGCCAGGGGGTGACGCCCTGGGCGTGCACCCCGTGGTCCCCGGCGAAGATCGCGACGGCCGCGGGCTCCGGGATCGGCGGCGGGCACTGCCGGGACAGGCCGGACAACTGCGCGGAGATGATCTCCAGCATGCCGAGCGCGCCCGCGGGCTTGGTCATCCGCTTCTGCCGCTCCCAGGCCTCGCCGAGGGCCTTCGCGTCCAGCGGACGGATGCCCGCCACGGTCTCGGCGAGCAGGTCGTGCGGCTCCTCGCCGGGCAGCGCGCGACGGCCGTACGTCTCCTCGTGCACGACCCAGGACAGCGGGCGGCGCTTGGACCAGCCCGCCTGCGTCAACTCGGGCTCCTTCGGGAACTCGTCGACATAGCCCATGCAGAGGTAGGCCACGACCTCCAGATGCTCGGGCAGGCCGAGGGCGCGGACCATCTCCCGCTCGTCGAAGAAGCTGACCCAGCCGACGCCGAGGCCCTCGGCGCGGGCGGCGAGCCACAGGTTCTGGACGGCCAGCGCGGAGGAATACGGGGCCATCTGCGGCTGGGTGTGGCGACCGAGGGTGTGCCGACCGCCACGGGTGGGGTCGGCCGTGACCACGATGTTCACCGGGGTGTCGAGGATGGCCTCGATCTTCAGTTCCTTGAACTGCTTCGCCCGGCCCTTGGGCAGCGACTTGGCGTAGGCCTCGCGCTGACGCTCGGCCAGTTCGTGCATCGTGCGACGGGTCTCGGCGGAGCGGATGACGACGAAGTCCCAGGGCTGGGAGTGCCCGACGGACGGCGCCGTGTGGGCCGCCTCCAGGACGCGCAGCAGCACCTCGTGCGGGATCGGGTCGCTGCGGAAGCCGTTGCGGATGTCGCGGCGCTCGCGCATCACGCGCAGCACCGCCTCGCGCTCGGCGTCGGCGTATCCGGGAGCGGCGGGTCCGGCGGACTCGTGTACGTCCTCCTCGTCGTCCGCGACCCTGGTGTCCAGATCCTCCGCCTGCTGGGCGACCGCGGGGTCCGGGACGGGGTGGCCGGGCGCAGGGGCGTCGCCGTCGCGGGGGGCCGGGACGGTGGGGACGGGCTGCTGGGGGGCCGGGGCGGGCTCGGGCGCGGGCTCCGCTACGGCGGCCGGGGCGACGGGCGCGGGATCCGCTACGGCGGCCGGGGCGACGGGCGCTTCGGCGACGGCCACGGGCTCCTGCTCGGCGACCTCCGCGACCTCTTCGACGGCGGCCGGGGCGACGGCCACGGGCACTTCGGCGACGACCGGGGCGGCGGCCACGGGCTCCTGCTCGTCGGCGGCGACCGGCGCGGGCTCCTGCGCGGCGGGCTGCTCCTCGGCGGGCTCCTGCACAGCGGGCTCCTGCGCGGCGGCCTGCTCCTCGGCGGGAGCGGACGGCGCGCTCGGGGCGGCCTCCTCCACGACCATCGGCTGGGCCGCCTCGGGCTCCATCGGGGCGGCGACCGGCTCGGCGGGCTCGGGCTGCTCGACGGACGCCTGCTCGGCGGACGCCTCGGGTGCGACGGGCGGGGCCGCCACGGCGTCCGGCACGGGCTGGGCCGTCTCCGCCGGTACGACTTCCTCGGGCTGCGCGGCCTCTACGGTGAACTGCTGTGCGGCGTCCGGGACTTGGGCCGCGGCCTCGGGGACAGGCTGCGGGTCCGGTACGGGGGTGACGGCCTCGGGGGCCGGGGCGGGCTCGGACGCGGGCGGCACCGTGACCTCGGGGGCCGCGGGGACCACGGCTTCCGGCGCGGGGACGGCCGCTTCGACGGGGGGCGCGGGCGCTTCGGCCTGCGGCGGCGTGACGTCCACCGGCTGCGGTGCGTCCGGTACGGGGGCGGGCGGCGCGGCGTCCGGCACCTGCGCTTCCGCCGCGGGCGCGGCTTCCGGCTCCTGAGGGGCGACCGGGGCGGGCACCTCTGCCGGGGCGGGCGTCTCCACCGCCGCCGGTACGGCCTCGGGGGCCGGGGTGGGCTCGGGTACCGGCACGGCCGGGGCGGCGGCCACGGGCGGCACGGTCGGCTGCGGCGCCTCCGCCGCGGCGACCGGCGCTGCGGACGACTCAGCCGTCTCCGCGACCGGCTCGACGACGGCCGGGGCCGCCTGCTCCTGGACCTGAGGCTCGGCCACGACAGGCTCGGACACGACAGGCTCAGCGGCGACGGCCTGCGGCACGACGGCCTCGGGAGCCGGGGCGGCCTCGGGCGCGACAGGCGCCGCGACCGGCTCGGCCGCAGGAGGAGGCGTCGCGGCGACCGGCGCGGGCGGCTCGGCCACCACCACGGGCTCGGCCGTCGGCGCGGGCGCAGGCTCAGCCACAGGCGTCGGCTCGACCGCGGGCGCCGGAGCGGCGACCGGCGCGGCAGCCGCGGGCGGCTGCTCGGCCACCGGCGCCGCGGCGCCCTGCGTACCCCACGGCGCCGCCCCCTGCGAGGTCTGCTCCGCGAACTGCGGGACGTCGAGGTACTCGGGGCCGAGGGTCGGCGGACCCGAGGGCCGCATCGGGGCGTCCGCCGGGCCGCGGTCGGACAGCGAACGCACCGGGCTGAAGGACGTGCTCGGCGTGGGCGGGCCGAGGTGCAGCGGGCGCGGCGGGGTCGGGTGCGACACGGTCGGCGCGGGGGGCGTACGGACCGCGCCGAGGTCGACCGAGCCGCTGTCGCGCCCGGCCGTCTCGTGCGGGCCGGGCTCGTGGCCGAGCGGGGCCGGGGCGGGCTGGTGCACCTCGTTGCCCCAGGCGCCGTTCTGGCCGGGCATCAGGAGCAGGTCGTCGTCATCGGCAGGGGTGTCGGAGGGGTCGAGGTAGGCGTACGCGCCCGGCGCGAGGACGCCCGGCTGCTCCACCATGCCTGCGTTCTCCGGCTGTCCCTCGCCCGGGACCTGGCCGGTGTCGGTCATGCGTATCCCTCGCCCATCGATTAGTGCTTCCACGACCAGCTCGCCCGGAACGGCGCGCCGACCGCCCGCAGTGGAGAACGAGCGTGCGTGCCCAGCGGCACGAACGACCCGCCGACGATGACTGCCGAGCCATCAACTGGCATTCTCGCGGCCGTTCCACCGTCGTGGCAGCTTGATTCCGCCACGGCCCGCTGTGGACTGCGCCACACTGCGCGCCCTCCGGTTCTGCGGTACCACACCCGCCCCAAAAGGGAGCTGCTTTCCGGACATTGACTGACGAAGCGCCGGATCACCCGAGTGAGGTACAACAATCCGCCAGCCTACCGCGCCGGCGGGGCCTGGGGATCAACGGGAGCGTTCGGGCAATCGGCCGCTGAGCAGGAACGCGACGCTCCGCTCCGTCTCCGTCCAGGCCCGGGTGTCGAGTTCGACGGACTGGAGCAGCGCGCACGTGACGTCGTAGCCGTGCTCCGACAGATCCCTGCCCATCAGCTCGGCCGCGTCCCGGGTCCCGGCGTGCGCGACGATGCGCTGCGGGCGGCGGTCGGCGACGGCCGAGACGACTGCGGCTCCCCCGCCCCCGATCCGTACGACGTCCGGTTCGGGCAGGTTCTCCAGGATGTGCGGGGCGGTGCCGTGCACGACCTGGAGCTGAACTCCGAAGCGGCGCGCGGCGGCCACCGTACGGCCGCAGGCGTCCGCGTCGCGGTCGACGGCGAGGACGGCGGCCCCGCAGCGGGCGGCCTCCACGGCGAAGGCCCCGCTGCCCGAGCCGATGTCCCACACCAGGTCGCCCACCCGGGGGCCCAGCTTGGCGAGTTGGGCGGCGCGCAGCGGTTCCGTCTCGCCTTCGCCGAGTCCGCCGCCGTACTCCTCGGCGGGCAGGGCCCAGCCGCGCGGCCCGGCGCCGGGGTCGCGGCCCGCGATCCAGCCGCCGTCGGCCGCGGTCACGGCTCCGCCGATGACGATGACGACGTTGGGGTCGCGCCAGGCGTGGTCGACGGCCCGCTCGGAGGTGACGACGGAGACCTGTTCGCGTTCGGTGCCGAGTTCCTCGCAGATGACGAAGGTGCGGTGGACTCCCTCGAGGAGCAGGCCGAGTTCGGCGGGTCCGGCGCCGGGTGAGGTGAGTACGGCGACCTTGGTGTGGGCGCGGCATACGTTCACCGCGCGGCGCAGGGTGCGGCGGTGTGCGACGACCACCTGTGCGTCGTCCCAGGGCATGCCCGCGCGCGCGAAAGCGGCGGCCACCGAGGAGACGGCCGGTACGACCTCGACCTCCAGACCGAACTCGGGGGCGCGCAGGGTGCGTACGACGCCGAAGAAGCCCGGGTCGCCGTCGGCGAGGACCACGGCGGTGCCGCGGTGGGCGGCGATACGGCGGGCGGCGAGGGCGACGCTGCCGAGGCGGATGCGCTCGGCCGCCCCCGGTACTTCGGGGAGGGCGAGATGGTGGGCCGCGCCGGCGACCAGGGTGGCGGCGCCGAGGGCGGAGCGTGCCGCGGCGGTCAGCGGCGAGCCGTCCCAGCCGATCACCGTGACCCGGTCGGCCATCGTCGTCAGTCTCCAGGGGGTTCACGCAGGTCGTCAGGGAGTGGCCCGCACGCGCGGGCTCCGTGAGGGTACCCGGTCCGGCCGCGTGCGCCCGCGCGGGCCCGGCCGCTGATCGCGGGTCCCTCTTGGGTCAGTTCCAGTTCGAGAACGACGTGAAACCGCCGGTGTCGGCCAACTCCTCGCTGACACCGTCGAGATCCTCCGGGAGCAGGCTCCAGACGATGAAATCGGTGCGTACGTCGGTCCAGGTGCCGTCCTCGGCGCGGACGTGCGCTATGCACGCGTTGCGCAGGACGCCCTCGCTGATGCAGCCGATCTTCTGGGCGACCTGCTGGGAGGCGGTGTTGTCGGCCGCCGTGCGCAGCTCGATCCGCTCGAACTTCTGGTCCCCGAAGAGCCATTGGGCGACGGCCACGGCCGCCTCGGAGGCGTAGCCCTCGCCGCGGGCCCAGGGGGCGATGATGTACGACAGCTCGGTGGCGCGGACGTGCCAGTTGGTCTTGGAGAGCTGGACGATGCCGACCAGGCGCTGGGTGAGGAACTCGGTGACCGCGAAGTCGATGCCGTGGCCCGCCGCGCGCTCGGTCGGGGCGTAGTCGGTGATCCAGGAGCGGGCGCGCTCCTCGGTGAACGGCTGGGGGACGTGGGTCCAGGCCCCGACCTGTTCGTCGTTCATCATCTCGGCGAGCGCGGGGGCGTCGGCCTCGTCCAGAGGACGCAGCACCAACCGCTCCGTGCTGAGGGAGATGTTGGGGAAGGTGCCAGTCATGCGCCGCTCCGTAGCTCGGAAGTACCGTCAGGCCCACAACGCCGACAGGGCCCGCTGAGTTGCCCAGCATGCAGCATCCCGGCCCTCGCACGCACCACGGGGTCCTCTCCCCCACCCTGGGCGGAAGAGGACCCCGTGCGTGGCGGCAGGCGGGTCGGTGCCTCGATCAGAACGCGGGGACGACCGCGCCGTCGTACTTGTCCTCGATGAACTTCTTCACCTCGGGCGACGTCAGCAGCTTGACCAGCTTCTTGACGCGCGGGTCGTTCTCGTCGCCCTTCTTCACCACGAGGATGTTCGCGTACGGGTTGTCCTTGGCGGACTCGGCGGCGATCGCGTCCTTGGCCGGGTTGAGGTGGCCCTCCAGCGCGTAGTTGCCGTTGATCACCGCGGCGTCGACATCAGCGAGGGAGCGCGGCAGTTGGGGTGCCTCCAGCTCCTTGAAAGACAGGTTCCTCGGGTTCTCGGTGATGTCCTTGGGGGTCGCCTCGTAACCGGCGCCCGCCTTCAGCTTGATCAGGCCGTTGGCCTCCAGCAGCTTCAGGGCGCGGGCCTCGTTGGTCGTGTCGTTGGGGACGGCGACACTGGCGCCCTTCTTGAGGTCCGCGAGCTTCTTGACGCTGTGGGAGTAGACGCCGAGCGGCTCCAGGTGCACGGCGCCGCCGGGCGCCGGCACGAGGTCGGTGCCGTTCTTCTTGTTGAAGTCGTCGAGGTACGGCTTGTGCTGGAAGTAGTTGGCGCCGACCTGGCCCTGCTGCACGGCCGTGTTGGGGGTCACGTAGTCGGTGAACTCCTTGACCTCCAGCTTGAGGCCGGCCTTCTTCGCCAGGTGGTCCTTCACATAGGTGAGGATCTCGCCCTGGGGGTTGGGGGTGGCGGCGACCGTCAGGGCGGCGTCGGGGTCGCCCTTGCCGGAGTCGGAGTCCGAGCCGCAGGCGGTGAGCCCGAGCGTGAGGGCTCCGGCGGTCAGGACAGCGGCGGTGATCTTGGCGGTGTTACGCACGAAAAGTGCCTTTCCTTGGGGTGGTGCGCCCCCGCTTCACGAGCGGGGGAGTCTGGGGTGAGGCCCCGGGCCTCAGGCGGCCTTGGAGACGTCGGCCGTCTTCTGCTTCCTGTCCTTCAGCAGCCGCAGCCTCGGCCCCGGGCCGGAGCGGCCTCCGCCGCGGCGGTGCAGGGAGCGGGCGGCGAAGTCGCCGATGAACTGGATGACGGAGATGACCACGGCGAGGATCGCCACGGTGATCCACATGAGCTGGGTGTCGAAGCGCTGGTAGCCGTAGCGGATGGCGATGTCGCCGAGGCCTCCGGCGCCGACCGTGCCGGCCATCGCCGAGTAGCCGATGAGAGTGACGATCGTGGTGGTGGTGCCGGCGATCAGCGAGGGCAGCGACTCGGGGACGAGGACCTTGCGGACGACGGTCCAGGTGTTGCCGCCCATCGACTGCACGGCTTCGACGAGCCCGCCGTCCACTTCCCGTACGGCCGTCTCGACGAGGCGGGCGAAGAACGGGATGGCACCGATGGCGAGCGGCACGATGGCGGCCTCGCGGCCGATGGTGTTGCCCGTGACCCAGCGGGTGAAGCTCATCAGGGCGACCATCAGGATGATGAACGGCATCGAGCGGGCGATGTTCACCACCTGCCCGAGCAGCTTGTTGGCGACGATGTTCTGCAGCAGGCCGCCCCGGTCGGTGAGGACCAGCAGCAGGCCGAGCGGCAGTCCGGCGGCGACGGCGATGACCGTGGACCAGCCGACCATGTAGAGGGTGTCCCAACACGCCTGGGACAGCAGGGGCTGCATCTCGGACCAGGTCACTTGGCACCGTCCTTCACCAGCGAGGCCTGCGGCCCGGCGACGTCGATCTGGAGGCCCTGCTCGCGCAGGAAGCCGATGGGCACGACGTTGTCCTCGTAGCGGCCGGGCAGTTCGATGCGCATCCGGCCGACCTGAAGGCCGCCGACGGTGTCGAGGGCGGCGCCGAGGATCGAGATGTCGATGTTGTAGGTGCGGGAGAGCTGCGAGATGACGGGCTGGGTGGCGGCCTCGCCCTGGAAGGTGACGTCGATGACGGTCCGGTCCGGGCCCGAGGGGTCGCCGCCGACCGGGAAGAGCGCGGCGGCCAGCTCCGAGCCCGGCGTGGCGAGCAGCTCGCCGACCGTGCCGGACTCGACGACGCGGCCCTTCTCCATGAGCGCCGCCGAGTCGCAGATCGACTTCACGACGTCCATCTCGTGCGTGATGAGCAGGACGGTCAGGCCGAGCGTGCGGTTCAGGTCGCGCAGGAGCTGGAGGATGGAGCGGGTGGTCTCCGGGTCCAGGGCGCTGGTGGCCTCGTCGGAGAGCAGCACCTTGGGGTCACCGGCCAGCGAGCGGGCGATGCCGACGCGCTGCTTCTGGCCGCCGGAGAGCTGGGCGGGGTAGGCGCCCGCCTTGTCGGCGAGGCCGACCAGGTCGAGCAGTTCGAGCGCCCTGCGGGAACGTTCCCTCCCGGACAGGCCGAGGATCTCCAGCGGAAGCTCGACGTTGTCCCGCACCGTGCGCGAGGACAGCAGGTTGAAGTGCTGGAAGACCATGCCGATCCGGGAGCGCGCCCGCCGCAGCTCCTTGCCGGCGCGCGGCCCGCGACCGGCGAGGGCGGTGAGGTCCTGCCCGTCGACGGTGACCGTGCCGGAGGTGGGGCGCTCCAGCAGATTGACGCAGCGGATGAGTGAGGACTTGCCGGCGCCCGACTGGCCGATGACGCCGTACACCTCGCCTTCGCGGACATGCAGGTCGACACCGTCGAGGGCGGTGACCTCGCGGCCTCGCGAGCGGTAGACCTTGGTGAGGCCCGATGTGGTGATCACGTGGGGGTTTCCGTCACTGTCGAGTGCGCGGCGCGAGCGGGCGCCGGGCACGGCGTTCATGGTCGGGTACAGCCAGAACGCAGCACGGTTCTCACCGGGGCGCCGGTGGCGGGGGAGAAACGTGCGCGCGGGAAGGGGCTCGGCCGCGGGCGCCAGGGGTACGGGCGCGGACGCGGAGGTGAGCGGGCTCTCGCTTCGGGGCGCGAGGCTCAGATGGTGCAGGGGCCCTCTAGAAGGCGCACATTCGACGCACAGGACGCATACAACGAGCACCGGGCGTCATGGTCGCCTCGGTCGCAAGGGTGCGGCTGCTCGTCGTGGTCATGGGAGCAGTAAAGCAGACGGGCGGGTGGGAGTCGCCACCCTTGTCCGCATACTGGACGGCCGTGGACAGTCGCGGGCGGTGCCGACGCGCCCTTCGACACCCCGGTGACCAGGGAGGGCAAGGGCGACAAGCCTCTCACCGCCGGACGGGCGTCCAACCCGTGGACAGGCGGGCTGTGGCCAACGCCACGAAGACCGTACGGGGGCGGGGCGCCCGGGGTCGCACGCCGGGCGGGCACGGCCGGGGCCGGGCGCGTGGGGCCCTTTGGCCCGTAATAGGGTCGCGGCATGCTTGATGCCCTGACGCTGGTGACCGGTGTCGCCGCGCTGCTTCTCGCCGCCTGGTGCGGCTGGGCGGCCTACCGTGATCGGCCCACCAAGGACTGGCACTTCATCGGCATGGCCGTGGTGACGCTGCTGACCGTGATCCAGTTGGTCGTCGGCATCGTCCAGTTGGCGCGCGGCGAGAAGCCCGCGCAGGGCACGACGATCTTCGTGGCGTATCTGCTCGGGGCGTTCGCGTGCGTTCCGGTGGCCGGCTTCATGTCGCTGGCCGAGCGCACGCGTTGGGGTTCGGTGACGGTCGCGGCCGGCGGTGTGGTCCTCGCCGTGCTGCAGGTGCGGCTCTATGACATCTGGGGAGGCTGAGATGACGGCCACGCAGGAGAAGCCGGCACGGACGCGGCTCATCAGCGGGCCCGGCATGCTGCTCGTCTGGCTGTACGGCGTGATGGTGGTCGGGGCGGTGTCCCGCTCGGCGGTGCAGATCTCGACGGAGTTCGGCAAGGCCCCGCTGGCGTACTCCCTCTCGGCGGTGGCCGGTGTCGTCTACGGCTTCATCACCTACTCCCTGGTGCGCGGCGGGGAGACGGCGCGCAGGGCGGCGCGGCTGTGCTGCGCCGTCGAGCTGGCGGGCGTGCTGATCGTGGGCACCTGGACCCTGGTCGAGCCGTCCGCGTTCCCCGACACGACCGTGTGGTCCGACTACGGCAGGGGGTACCTCTTCATCCCCGTACTGCTGCCGCTGTCGGCCCTGTACTGGCTGCGCACGTCGCACGCGCCGCGCCAGGAGTCCTGAGCGGCGACGGCCGGGCCCGCCGAGGTCCGGCCGTCGGTCCGCTCACGCCGTGGTCGCGTACGTCCCCGCCGGGACCTGCTTCTCCAGGACGATCAACTGGACGCCGTCCTCGCCCTGGGACGTACCGATCGTCTCGTAGCCGACGCGGCGGTACAGCCGGAGGTTGCCCTCGCTGCGGTGGCCCGTGCTGATCCGGAACCGCTGGGGGCCCAGCTCCACCAGCGCCGCCTCCACCGCGCGCAGCAGGCGGGCGCCGATGCCATGGCCCTGCAGCCGCGGGTGCACGCACAGCCTGCCGATGACCGCCGCGCCGTCCTCGGCCACCCTGCCGCGCACGGAGCCGACCACTTCGTCGCCCAGCCGGGCCACGAACACGCAGTGCGCGGCGACCTCCTCGCGGACCGAGTCCAGGGTCTGGACGAGCGGGGCGATGCGGTAGTTGCCGTACAGCGCGGCCTCGCCCTGGAAGCACAGGTACTGCAACCTGAAGATCTGCTCGGCGTCCTGCTCGGCCGCCGCAGAGATGGTCACGCTCATGCCCATGTGCGCACGCCTCTCGCTCACCTGATCACCGGTCGTTCCCCCTCACCTTTCCCCGCGCCGCGAGGGCCGCAACCTCCGCCGCGGGCAAACGACGAAGACATCCCAGGCATTTGGCATGTTCCACCCCAAGACCGCCCTGTGAGATACCCAACTCGCCTGTGAATTCCCGGTACTTCAGGTGCATGGGGTCGAGCAGAGCCGCCACGGGACGGAAGGCGACCGCCCCGGCGGCGAGTTGCCGGAGCGGTCGCGTGTCAGCCCGATCCGGGCCGCGAGGACGCGCGTTGACGCCTCAGCGGCGGCGCAGGAAGTCCTCGCGGGCGAGCAGGCCGGTGTCGGCGTTGTCGGTGAAGACACCGTCGATCCCGGTGGCGAAGTACGCCGCGAAGGCGCCGAAGGCGTCCCCGTACGCGGCCGGGTCCGTGCCCTTGCGGAAGTTCGCCGGCAGGAAGGTGTTCTCGTTGCGCATCGTGTACGGGTGCAGGATCAGCCCGGCGGCGTGCGCGTCGGCGACGAGCGTGGTCGGCGCGGCGAGGTTGCCCTTCGCGTCCTTCGGGATGACGAGGTCGAGCGTCGGGCCGATGCCCTGGGCGTACGACGCGATCTCCTTGAGGCCCTTGCGGGTGACGAGGTCGGCGACCGTGCGCCGGTCGCCCGTCGTCTCGAAGTCCCAGGGACGGGAGCCCGCGTCCGACAGCAGCACGACGAGCGGGTTGTCCACGAGCTTGTTCATCCGCTGGATGCTGGTCGGCTCGAAGGACTGGACGACGACCGGCGAGTTCTTCTTGTGCTTGCCGTGCCTGCGCAGGATCTTCGCGAGCCGCTCCTCCAGGCCGAGGCCCTGCTCACGGAAGTAGGTGGGGTGCTTGAGCTCGGGGTAGATCCACACCTGCTTGCCGCGCTTGCGGGTCTGCTCGTCCTGCCACCGGAGCACCTCTTCGAAGGTGGGGATCTCCCAGCGGCCGTCGTAGAGGGTGTTGCGCGGGCGGGTGGCCGGGATGCGCTCGATCGCGCGCAGGGTCTTCAGCTCGGCGAGCGTGAAGTCCTCGGTGAACCAGCCGGTCGTGGAGACGCCGTCCAGGAGCTTGGTGGTCTTGCGGTCGGCGAACTCGGGGTGGTCGGCGACATCGGTGGTGCCGCCGATCTCCGGCTCGTGCCGGCACACGAGGTGGCCGTCCTTGGTGGGCACCAGGTCACCGGCCTCCACGATGTCGGCCCCCATGTCGAGGGCCAGGTCGTAGGAGCCGAAGGTGTGCTCGGGCCGGTAGCCGCTGGTCCCCCGGTGCCCGACGATCGTCGGCACGGGCAGGCCCGCCAGGCCGCCGCCCTTCGGCCCCTTCTGCCGCGGGTCCGCCTGCGCGGTACCGGGCAGCCCGAGCAGCGCTCCGCTCGCGCCGAGCACCGCGGCCCCGAGCAACGCCCGGCGGCCCGCCCCTCGTCCCTGCCCGTACGACTCCTGCGTCTCCTGCGAACCCATCGGGCTCCTTCCCTCACACGTGTTCGAAGCGGCTCGATGGTAGGTGCGTCCGGGTGACGGCCGGAAGACATACAACGGAACGCGCGGCGGACGTGGCCCGTCCGTCAGGGATCGGACAACGGCCTGCGCCTCGGGGCAGGGTGACGGTCCGTCATGCGGCGTACGTGATGTGCGTCACCACGACCTCGCGCGTGACACCCGTGTGAACGGGGTGCCGTCGCAGGTAAACACTCGTCCATGACACGTGTCCGCTGTGTGAACCCGATGTGCGACTTGCCGGGCACCGCGAGTATCGTCCTCACCTGCACAGACTCATACCGCTTCCCTTGACATCGGAGGGTCCGTTGTCCCGCTTCACGCTCATCAAGGCAGTGCTCGCACCGATCATGCGCCTGATGTTCCGCCCACGGGTGGAGGGCTTGGAGCACATCCCGGCCGACGGCCCCGTCATCATGGCCGGCAACCACCTGACGTTCATCGACTCGATCGTGCTGCCGGTGGTGACCAAGCGCCAGGTGTTCTTCATCGGCAAGGACGAGTACGTCACCGGCAAGGGTCTCAAGGGCCGTCTGATGGCGTGGTTCTTCACGGGCGTCGGCATGATCCCGGTGGACCGGGACGGCGCGAACGGCGGCGTGGCCGCGCTGATGACCGGCCGCCGGATTCTCGAGGAGGGCAAGGTCTTCGGTATCTACCCCGAGGGCACCCGCTCCCCCGACGGCCGTCTGTACCGCGGCCGTACGGGGATCGCCCGGCTCACCCTGATGACCGGCGCCCCCGTCGTCCCCTTCGCGGTGATCGGCACGGACAAGCTCCAGCCGGGCGGCAAGGGCATGCCGCGGCCCGGCCGGGTCACGGTCCGCTTCGGCGAGCCGATGGAGTTCTCCCGCTACGAGGGCATGGACCGCGACCGGTACGTGCTGCGCGCGGTGACCGACTCCGTGATGACCGAGGTCATGCAGTTGTCGGGTCAGGAGTACGTCGACATGTACGCGACCAAGGCGAAGGCCGCGTAACCGCAGACCTCCCCGCGCGCGTGCCCCACTCACTGCCAGGGCAGCCGCGCGCGCCGCTCCCAGTAGGCCCGCGGGTCCTCGGCCAGTGCGTCGAGGCGGGCGAGCCGGTCCTCGGTGAGGTCGACCACGGGGGCGTGCAGGTTCGAGGCGAGCTGACCGGTCGTCGCCGCGCCCGAGAGGACGACCGAGACCCAGGGCTGCCGCAGCACGAAGGCGAGGGCGACCGCGTCGGAGCCGAGGGACGTCTCCTCGGCCACCGCCCGCACGGCGTCCGGCGCCACGGGATCGGCGAGCCGCCCGTTGGCCATGCCCTCCTTGACGATCACCGTGAGCCCGGCGTCATGGGCCTCGGCGAGCGCGGGGGCGGCCGAGGTCTCCAGCACGTTGTACGTGGACTGCACGGCACGGAACAGGGGCGCGCCGTCGACCGTCACCGCGAGCGCGGCGCGGATCGCGTCGGCCTGGGCCGGGCCGCTGGTGGAGAAGCCGATCGTGACGCCCCCGGCCGCGGCCTCGGCCAGTTCGGCGTGCAGGGCCCTGTCGGTGAGGGCCGGGCTGTCCGGGGTGAGGGAGTGGATCTGGTAGAGGTCCAGCCGGTCGCCGAGCAGGGCCGCCGTCTCGGCGCGCTGCCGCTCGTACGTGGCCACGCTGTGGTCCTTGACCTCGTGCCGCTCGGCGTCGGTGCGCCAGTCCGCGGTGTAGGTGTAGCCCCACTTGCTGCCCACGACGAGGTCGTCGAGGTCGGGGTGGGCGCCGAGCCAGTCGGCGAGGAACTCCTCGGCGCGGCCGTACGAGCGGGCCGCGTCGATGTAGCGCACGCCCTGCGCGTAGGCGGCGTCGAGGAGTTCATGGGTGCGCTCGCGCAGGGCCTCGACGCTGCGCACGGCCGGAAGGTCGCGCTCGCGGCCGAGGTTGATGTAGCCGGGGCGGCCGACGGCGGCGAGGCCCAGTCCGAGGTGGCAGGTGGGGGTCGTCGCCGAGGCCAGTCTGGCGAAGGGCATCGCGGGTTCCGTTCGGTCGGCTGCTTGGACTGCCGACCAACGTAACCCGCGCCGCCCCACGCATACGCGCCCGCTACTTCCGCTTCGCGGTGGCCCACGCGTGCTGGGCCGCCACGTTCTCCTTGACCTCGGCGAGCTGGACGGCGACCGCCTCGGGGGCCGTACCGCCGCGGCCGTCGCGGGAGGCGAGGGCGCCGGGGACGTTGAGGACCGAGCGGACCTCGGGCGTCAGATGCGCGGAGATCTTCGCGAACTGGTCGTCCGTCAGCTCGTCCAGTTCCTTGCCCTCGGCCTCGGCGACCTTCACGCACTCACCGGCGACCTCATGCGCCACCCGGAACGGCACGCCCTGCTTGACCAGCCACTCGGCGATGTCGGTGGCGAGGGAGAACCCGGCCGGGGCCAGCTCCTCCATGCGCTCGCGGTGCACGGTGAGCGTGGCCATCATGCCGGTGAACGCCGGGAGCAGGATCTCCAGTTGGTCGATGGAGTCGAAGACCGGCTCCTTGTCCTCCTGGAGGTCGCGGTTGTACGCGAGCGGAAGCGCCTTGAGGGTGGCGAGCAGGCCCGTCAGATTGCCGATCAGCCGGCCGCTCTTGCCGCGGGCCAGCTCCGCGATGTCGGGGTTCTTCTTCTGCGGCATGATCGAGGAGCCGGTGGAGAAGGCGTCGTGGAGCGTGACGAAGGAGAACTCCTTCGTGTTCCAGATGATGACCTCCTCGGCGATCCGGGAGAGGTTGACGCCGATCATCGCGGTGATGAAGGCGAACTCGGCGACGAAGTCACGCGAGGCCGTGCCGTCGATGGAGTTGGCCGAGCTGCCGTGCTCGAAGCCGAGGTCCTGCGCGACGGCCTCCGGGTCGAGGCCGAGGCTGCTTCCGGCGAGCGCGCCCGAGCCGTACGGGGACACGGCCGTGCGCTCGTCCCACTGGCGCAGCCGCTCGGCGTCCCGGGACAGCGCCTGGACATGGGCGAGGACATGGTGCGCGAAGAGCACCGGCTGGGCGTGCTGGAGATGCGTACGGCCGGGCATCGCGACGTCGGGGTGGGCCTCGGCGAGGCCGACCAGCGCGTCCTGGAGGTCGGCGATCAGACCGCCGACGGTCCGCGCGTGGTCGCGCAGATACATCCGGAAGAGCGTCGCGACCTGGTCGTTGCGGGAGCGTCCGGCGCGCAGCTTGCCGCCGAGGTCGGCGCCGAGGCGCTCCAGGAGGCCGCGCTCCAGGGCGGTGTGGACGTCCTCGTCGGCGATGGTGCCGGTGAAGGCGCCCGACGCCACGTCCGCCTCCAGCCGGTCGAGTCCGGCGATCATCTGCGTCAGCTCGTCGTCGTCGAGGAGCCCCGCCTTGTGGAGCACGCGCGCGTGGGCGCGGGAACCGGCGATGTCGTAGGGCGCGAGACGCCAGTCGAAGTGGACGGACGCGGACAGCTTGGCCAGGGCCTCGGCGGGACCGTCGGCGAAACGGCCGCCCCAGAGCCGTACGTCACCGCTGTTGCTGCTCACTTGCGTTGCTCCTCGGAAGATGTCTCTGTGCGACCGCCTCCCCACCCTTGCAGGTGAGGAGGCGGCTGTCAGGCTGTTGTGGACGAGGTGACCCGTACGGGCACCGCTCGGGCTCAGCCCGCCAGGTCGCGCTGCGCGGCGATCTTCGACGACAGGCTGTAGATGTCGATGAAGCCCTTGGCGGCGGACTGGTCGAACGTGTCGCCGGTGTCGTAGGTCGCGAGGTTGAAGTCGTACAGCGACTGGTCGGAGCGCCGGCCGGTGACGACCGCGCGACCGCCGTGCAGGGTCATCCGGATGTCGCCGGAGACCTGCTGGTTGGCCTCGTTGATGAAGCCGTCCAGGGCGCGCTTGAGCGGGGAGAACCACTGGCCGTCGTAGACCAGTTCGCCCCAGCGCTGCTCGACCTGGCGCTTGTAGCGGGCCAGTTCGCGCTCGACGGTGACGTTCTCCAGCTCCTGGTGGGCGGTGATCAGGGCGATCGCGCCCGGCGCCTCGTACACCTCGCGGGACTTGATGCCCACGAGCCGGTCCTCGACCATGTCGATCCGGCCGATGCCCTGGGCGCCCGCGCGCTCGTTGAGCTGCTGGATCGCCTGGAGGACGGTGACGGGGCGGCCGTCGACGGCGACCGGGACGCCCTCCTTGAAGGTGATGACGACCTCGTCGGCCTCGCGGTGCTCGGCCGGGTTGGAGGTGTACTCGTAGATGTCCTCGATCGGCGCGTTCCAGATGTCCTCGAGGAAGCCGGTCTCGACGGCGCGGCCGAAGACGTTCTGGTCGATGGAGTACGGGGACTTCTTCGTGGTCGCGATCGGGAGGTTCTTCGCCTCGCAGAACGCGATCGCCTTGTCGCGGGTCATCGCGTAGTCACGGACCGGGGCGATGCACTTGAGGTCGGGGGCGAGGGCGACGATGCCGGCCTCGAAGCGGACCTGGTCGTTGCCCTTGCCCGTGCAGCCGTGGGCGACGGTGGTGGCGCCGTGCTTCTGCGCGGCGGCCACGAGGTGCTTGACGATGGTCGGCCGCGAGAGGGCGGAGACCAGCGGATAGCGGTCCATGTAGAGGGCGTTGGCCTTGATCGCCGGGAGGCAGTACCCCTCGGCGAACTCGTCCTTGGCGTCGGCGACCTCGGCCTCGACGGCGCCGCAGGCGAGGGCGCGCTTACGGATGACATCCAGGTCCTCGCCGCCCTGGCCGACGTCGACCGCAACGGCGATGACCTCGGCGCCCGTCTCCTCGGCGATCCAGCCGATGGCGACGGAGGTGTCCAGACCGCCGGAATAGGCGAGTACGACGCGCTCGGTCACGGGTTTCTCCCTCACAGTGCATTCGCTGATATGCATGAGTATGCAGGGTCCTGCATGATTCGTCAATCCGAGACGGGTGTGTCGCCCGTTCCTCACCCGAACGGGGGCTCCGCGGGGATACTCGGTGACCATGGGAAAGAGTCATGAGCGCCTGGACGGCAGGCTGCGTACGTTCATCGAGTCCCAGCCCCTCTTCTTCACCGCGACCGCTCCGCTGTCCGGCGACGGCACGGTCAACCTCTCCCCGAAGGGCCTCAAGGGGTCCTTCGCCGTGCTCGACGAGCGGACCGTGGCGTATCTGGACTTCGCGGGAAGCAACGCCGAGACCATCGCCCATCTGCGGGAGAACGGCCGGATCACCCTGATGTGGTGCGCCTTCCAGGGCCCGCCGAACATCGTCCGCGTGCACGGCCGCGGCGAGCCGGTCTTCCGCGACGACCCCCGCTTCAGGGAACTGCTCGCCCGCTTCCCGGACATCGACCCGGCGGCGCACGGGCTGCGCGCGGTCATCGTCGTGACCGCCGAGCACATCCGGGACACCTGCGGCTACGCGGTGCCCCTGATGACGTACGAGGAGGACCGCGATCTGCACGGCAGGCGGTTCGCGCGCGAGGACGACGCCTCCCTCGATGAGTACTTCCGGCGGAAGGAGCACGTCGAACGGAGCCTGGACGGCCTGCCGGGGCTGCCGTTGCCCCTGCCGCCCTCTACGGTCTGAGGCATGCGCCCCGGTGTCGTCGCCGCCCTCGTCTCCGCCGCCCTGGTGATGCCCGCCACCCCCGCGAGGGTCCCCCTGCCCGAGCGGATGGTGGACACCGGCGGCGGCAGCCAGTTGATCACCGCGCAAGCACCCAACCCTGATGCCACCACCGGCACGGTCACCTGGTGGGACCGGCGCGGCGGGCGCTGGTCGAGGACCGGCTCCGCACCGGCCCGCTTCGGCGCGCAGGGCCTCGCCGAGGGCGCCTCCCGCAGACAGGGCACGAACACGACCCCGACGGGCCTGTACTCACTGCCGTACGCGTTCGGCGTCCGCCCCGCGCCCACCGGCACGAGGACGCCCTACCGCCGGGTGCACCGGGACACCTGGTGGTGCCAGGACACGCGGTCGCGCTCCTACAACCGCTGGACCCGGCCGCTCCCGGCCGACTGCCGCGCCGCCGAGTCGGAGCATCTGATCGACTATGGGTCGCAGTACGGCTACGCCCTCGTCGTCGGCTTCAACTACCGGCGGCCGGTGCCGGGGCGCGGCGCGGGCATCTTCCTGCACGTCAACGGCAAGGGGGCGACGGCCGGTTGTGTGTCGGTGCCCGAGGCCGCGATGCGCCGGATCCTGGCGTGGGCCGACCCGGCACGGCGGCCCCATATCGCGATCGGGACGACGGGCGGGGCGACGGCGCTCACCCGCTACTGATCGGGCCGTCCCCCGGCCCGTTCGCTCGTACGGGAAGGCGCACGGTGAAGGTCGTCGACCCCGGACCGCTCATCAGTCCCACGCTCCCCTCGTGCGCCTCCGCCACCGCCGCCACGATCGACAGGCCGAGGCCCGCGCCGCCGCCCCGCGGCTCCGGGCGACGGCGGTGGTCGGCCCGGGTGAAGCGCTCGAAGACGCCGGGCCGCACCGACTCGGGGACGCCGGGACCGTCGTCGTGGACCGCGAGGACGACCAGGTCGGCCTCCGTCTCCAGCGAGACGGTCACCTTCGTGCCCGGCGGCGTGTGCAGACGCGCGTTGGCCAGCAGGTTGGCCAGCAACTGGTGGAGCCGGTGGCCGTCCCCGGTCACCTTCACCGGCTCCTCGGGCAGCTCCATCCTCCAGTGGTGGCCGGGGCCCGCGGCCCGTGCGTCCGTGACCGCGTCGAGCACGAGCCGGGTGACGTCGACGGGGAGCCGTTCCAGCGGGCGGCCCGCGTCCAGCCGGGCCAGCAGCAGCAGATCGTCGACCATCTCGCCCATGCGCGCCGACTCGGCGGCGATCCGCTCCAGGGCCCGGCTCACCTCCGGCGGGACGGGTCCGGGGTGCAGCAGAGCCAGCTCGGCGTGGCCGCGGACCGAGGCGACCGGGGTGCGCAGTTCGTGGCTGGCGTCGGCGGCGAAGCGGCGCAGCCGCTCCTCGCTCGCGTGCCGCTTGGTCAGCGCGTTCTCGACATGGCCGAGCATGCGGTTGAAGGCGGCGCCCACCTGGCCCACCTCGCTGCGCGGATCGACCTCCGGGACGCGCGGCGGCAGCGTGACCTCGCCACTGGCCAGCGGAAGCTCGCTGACCTGGGTCGCGGTCGCGGCGACCCGGCTGAGCGGCCGAAGAGGGCGGCGCACCCAGAGGGCACCCGCGACGCCGGTGACCGTGAGAGCCGCGCCGAAGACGACGGCGCAGACGAGTTCCAGCCGGTGCACCGCGGCCGCCACCGGCTCCAGCGGCAGTCCGGTGATCAGTACGTCGCCGTCCGCGCCCTCGACCGCCATCAGCCGGTACTCCCCGAGCGACGACAGACGTACGCCATGGCCCCTGCCGTCCACGGCGACCGCCGCGAGCGTGTGTGCGTCCGCCGCGCTCAGCGGGGCCCGCAGACCGGTGGTGTCGCTGCCGGGGCGCACCACGGCGGCGTTGGTGACCGTGCCCCCGACCAGCCGGGCGCCGAAGGTACCGGTGGACTGCCTGCGCGTGTCGCCGTGCTCGTCGCCGTCGTGGTCGGACGGTTCGACGCGGTGCTCCAGGCTCGCCGGGAAGCGCGGGCCCACCTCGCGCAACTGCTGGTCGAGGCGGCCGGTGAGGAAGCCGTTCAGCTCGACCACGGCGGCTAGGCCGACGGCGGCGCAGCTCAGCGCGAGCAGCACGACGAGCCCGGCGGTGAGCCGGGCGCGCAGGGTGCGCGGCCGGGGCAGGCGTCGCACCCACCGCGCTACGGACCGCGCCCTCACCGGGCCACCGGCTTGAGTACGTATCCGGACCCGCGCACCGTGTGGATCATGGGCGCGCGGCCCGCGTCCACCTTCTTGCGCAGATAGGAGATGTACAGCTCGACGACATGGGCCTTGCCGCCGAAGTCGTAGGACCACACCCGGTCGAGGATCTGTGGCTTGCTGAGCACGCGCCGCGGGTTGAGCATCAGGAAGCGCAGCAGCTCGAACTCGGTGGGCGACAGCTCGATCAGCTCGCCCGCCCGGGTCACCTCACGGGCCTCCTCGTCCATGACCAGGTCCCCCACGGTCAGCCGGGGTCCGTCCACGATCTGCCGGGCCATGCCCGCGCGGCGCAGCAGCCCGCGCAGCCGGGCGACGACCTCCTCCAGACTGAACGGCTTGGTCACATAGTCGTCGCCGCCCGCGGTGATCCCCGCGATGCGGTCCTCGACGGCGTCCCGCGCGGTGAGGAAGAGCACACAGACATCCGGCTTCACCGCGCGCAGGGACCCGAGGACGGCGAAGCCGTCGGCGTCCGGGAGCAGCACGTCCAGGACGACGGCGTCGGGCAGCAGCGTGCGGGCCTCGGCGACGGCCGTGGCGCCGTCCCCGGCCGTGCGGACGTCCCAGCCCTCGTAGCGCAGGGCCCCGGACAGCACCTCGGCGAGGTCCGGGTCGTCGTCGACGACGAGCACGTGCACAGGTGTGCCGTCGGGACGGGCGAGGGCAGGGCGGCCGGGGCGGAAGGTGTTCATCGCGCTTACCAGCATCCCGCACGCCGGAGAGCGCCCGGTGCCGCGGGCGCCTCTGAGTTCCCTATGAGCGCCTGGGCCGGGGTTTCAGAGCGGACTCTGAGGTTCGGCCTGCACAGTGGCGTACGGGTCGTACCGGCGGCCTCGTCCGAAGGGAACGCACATGGCCACGGTGTATCAGCGGCAGGCGCCGCCGCTCGTCCGGCGCTTGCCCGCGGGCCTGCTTCCGGCGCTCCTGTGGGCCGGGGCCGCGGCCGTGGTCGCGCTGTGGTGGCGGGACACCGACTCGGTCGTGGGCGCGGCGGGCTGGCTGACCGGGGCCGGGCGGCTCACCGGGCTGCTGTGCGGATACGCCTGCGCCGTGCTCGTCGGGCTGATGGCCCGTGTGCCGCTCCTGGAGCGGGGCGTCGGCTCGGACCGGGTGACGCGCTGGCACGCGACGGCCGGGCGGTACACGGTCTGTCTGCTGGTCGCGCACGTCGTCCTGATCGGCTGCGGGTACGCGGCCCAGGACCGGATCTCGCCGGTGGGCGAGCTGGTCACCGTGGTCCTGCACTACCCGGAGATGCTCAAGGGCACGCTCGGCGCGGCCGTCCTGGTCGCCGTGGGCGTCGTCTCGGCGCGGGCCGTGCGCCGCAGGGTCACCCATGAGTTCTGGTACTACGCGCATCTCCTGACCTACGGCGCGGTCTTCCTCGCCTTCGGCCACCAGCTCGCGCTCGGCGCGCAGTTCACCGGGAGCGCGGTCGCTCGGGCCGCCTGGTACGCGCTGTACCTCGGCGTCGCGGCCCTGGTGGTGTGGTTCCGGATCCTGACGCCGGTACGGCTCAACCGGCGCCACCGGCTGCGGGTGGAGTCGGTGTATCCCGAGGCACCGGGCGTGTGGTCCGTGGTGATGAGCGGTCGGCGGCTGGAGCAACTGGGCGCCCGGCCGGGGCAGTTCCTGCGCTGGCGGTTCCTCACGGACGGCCTGCGCTGGACGTCCACGCCGTACTCGCTGTCGGCACCGCCCCGCCGGACCCGGCTGCGCATCACCGTGAAGGCGCTCGGCGGCCACAGCGCGTCGGTGGCTCGGCTGCGGCCGGGCACGAAGGTGTGGGCGGAGGGACCGTACGGATCACTGACCGCGGACCGGCGGACCGGCGGCCGGGCGCTGTTGATCGCGGGCGGCGTCGGAGTCACCCCGATCCGCGCCCTGTTCGAGACGCTGCCGGGCGAGGTGACGCTGCTGTACCGGGCGCGCTCGGCCCAGGACCTTGCCCTGGGCGCCGAGTTGGAGGCCATAGCGCGCGAGCGCGGCGCCCGCGTGCTGTACGCCCTCAACGGCCCGGACGGCTCGCGCCCGTACCTCACGCCCGGACATCTGCGCTCCGCGGTGCCCGACCTCGCCGGACACGACGTCTACCTGTGCGGTCCGCCCGGATTCGCTGAGGCCATGTACGAGGTGCTGCGGGCGGCCGGGGTCCCCGATCGCCGTATCCACCACGAGTCGTTCGCACTGTGAGGCCCGCATGCATCCGTTGAAGAGGAAGAACCCGCTGCGCCGGGTCGTCCTGGCGAGCGCCGCCACCGTCTCCGGGGTGGTGCTACTGCTGTCGCTCAAGCCGCACACCGCACCCGGTCTCGCCCTGGCCGCGCCCTCGTCCGCCCCGTCGGGCGGACACCCGTCGGGCGGGTCGGCCCCGGCCGGGACGCGGACCGTCACCGGTGACACGGTCCCGACCCGCTACGGCCCCGTCCAGGTCCGGATCACGGTGACGGACGGCAGGCTCACCGATGTCACGGCGATCGCCACCCCCCAGGACAACCCGAGGGACCGGTCGATCAGCGGCTACGCCGTCCCGCAGCTCACCCGGGAGGCGCTGGCCGCGCAGAGCGCGAGCATCGACGCGGTCTCCGGCGCGAGTTACACCAGTGCCGGATACCGGCGGTCTCTCCAGTCGGCCCTGGACAAGGCGGGTGGCTGAATGACCGCCCGGACGACCGGTCCCGCGTTGACGCTGCGGCACGCGGAAGAGGTGATGGGCACCGTCTTCTCCTTCGACGTGCGCGGCGGCGAGCCCGCGACCGTACGGCGCGCGCTGGCGGAGGCGATCGACGGACTCCACCGGGTGGACGAGGTGTTCACCACCTACCGGGAGCACAGCCAGCTCTCGCGGCTCTCCCGCGGCGAGCTGACCGTGGCGGACTGCGCCCCGGAGGTGGCCGAGGTGCTCGCCCTGGGCGAGGCGGCGGAGCGGCTCAGCGAGGGCTGGTTCAGCACCCGGTACGCGGGACGGACCGACCCGACCGGCATCGTGAAGGGCTGGGCGGTCGAACGGGCGGCCCGGCGGCTGGCGGCGGCGGGCGCGACCGGGGTGAGCGTCAACGGCGGCGGGGACGTGCAGATGTACGGAGCGCCCGGTCCGCACCGCTCCTGGCGGGTCGGAGTGGCGGATCCCCTGCGCGCGGGCGGGCTGGCCGCGGTGGTGTCCGCGGCGGGTGCCGCCGGGCTGGCCGTGGCCACCTCCGGGACCGCGGAGCGCGGCGCGCACATCATGGATCCCCGCACCGGCAGGCCCGCGGTCACCGACCTGGTGGCCGTGACCACGGTGGGTCCCCGGCTGACGTGGGCGGACGCCTGGGCGACGGCCGCCTTCGCGATGGGCGCGCGGCGGGCGCTGGACTGGCTGGAGTCCCTGCCGGAGGTGGAGGCCCTGCTGATCACGGCGCGGGGCGAGGCGCGGTGCACGCGCGGGCTGGCGGCCTGGCTGGGCTGAACGCCCGCGGGGACGGCGTACGGGCTCTGCCGTACCGCCGTCCCCGCAGGGGTCACCGGCCGTTCTGCGTCACTGGCCGTTCTGTGCCAGCCGCAGCAGATGGTCCGCCAGGGCCTGGCCGCCGCTCGGGTCGCGGCTGATGAGCAGGAGCGTGTCGTCGCCCGCGATCGTGCCGAGGATGTCGTGCAGTTCGGCCTGGTCGATCGCCGAGGCGAGGAACTGCGCCGCACCGGGCGGGGTGCGCAGGACCACGAGGTTGGCGGAGGCCTCCGCCGAGATCAGCAGCTCCTGGGACAGCCGCCGCATCCGCTCCTCCTTGGCCGACTCGCCGAGCGGAGCGCGCGGGGTGCGGAAGCCGCCCTCGCTCGGGACCGCGTAGATGAGGTCGCCGTCGTTGTTGCGGATCTTCACCGCGTTCAGCTCGTCCAGGTCCCGGGAGAGCGTCGCCTGCGTGACGCTCAGCCCGTCGTCGGCGAGCAGCTTCGCCAACTGGCTCTGGGAGCGCACCGGTTGCCGGTTGAGGATGTCCACGATCCGTCGGTGGCGTGCGGTACGGGTCTGCGGCACGGCGGGCCCCGTGTTGTCGTGGTCCTGCGCCTGACTCATCGTCGTCTCATTCTCCGGATCGTCCGTCCCCGTTCACAGCGTCGAGGATGCCCGGCAGTGCGCGGACGAACGCGTCCGCTTCGTCATCGCCGAGGTTCAGCGGCGGCATCAGCCGTACGACGTTCGGGGCGGGTGCGTTCACCAGGAAGCCGGCATCCTCAGCCGCCTGCTGCGCCTGCTGCGCGAGCGGCTCGGTGAGCACGATACCCAGGAGAAGGCCTTCGCCACGGACGTGGCTGATCATCGGGTGGCCGAGCGACTCGATTCCGTCCCTCAGCCGCTTGCTCTGCCGCCGCACGTTCTCCAGCAGGCCCTCGTCCTCGATGGCGCCGAGGACCGCGAGTCCGGCGGCGCAGGCGACGGGGTTGCCGCCGAAGGTCGTGCCGTGCTGGCCGGGGCGGAGCAGCTCGGCGGCCCGGCCGAAGGCGACGGTGGCACCGAGCGGCAGGCCGCCGCCGACGCCCTTGGCGAGGGTGACGATGTCGGGCAGGACGCCCTCGTGGGCCTGGTACGCGAACCAGTGCCCGGTGCGGCCGATACCGGTCTGCACCTCGTCGAGGACGAGCAGCGCCCCGGTGGCGGCGGTGATCGCACGCGCCGCCTTGAGGTAGCCGGCGGGCGGGACCACGACGCCGTTCTCGCCCTGGATCGGCTCGATCACGACCAGGGCGGTCTCCTCGGTGACCGCGGCGGCCAGCGCCTGGGCGTCGCCGTACGGGACATGGGTGACCTCACCGGGCAGCGGCAGGAACGGCTCCTGCTTGCCGGGCTGGCCGGTGAGCGCGAGGGCGCCCATGGTGCGGCCGTGGAAGCCGCCCTCGGTGGCGACGACATGGGCGCGCCCGGTCAGTCGGCCGATCTTGAAGGCGCCCTCGTTGGCCTCGGCCCCGGAGTTGCAGAAGTAGACCTTGCCGTCCCGGCCGAAGAGCTGGAGCAGCCGCTCGGCGAGCGCGACGGGCGGTTCGGCGATGAACAGGTTGGAGACATGGCCGAGGGACGCGATCTGCGTGCTGACGGCCTCGACGATCGCGGGGTGGGCGTGGCCGAGCGCGTTGACCGCGATCCCGCCGACGAAGTCGACGTACTCCTTGCCGTCGGCGTCCCACAGCCGTGCGCCCGCACCGCGGACGAGGGGCAGCCGGGGGGTGCCGTAGTTGTTCATGAGCGCGCCCTGCCAGCGCTGGGTCAGCTCGTCGTTGGCGGTCATGCCGCGTCCCCCTTGTCACCCGGGTCGGACGCGTCGGACGCGCCGTCGTCCAGGCTGTGTCCGTCGGGCACGACCATCGTGCCGATTCCGTCATCCGTGAAGATCTCCAGCAGGATCGAGTGCTGGACGCGGCCGTCGATCACGCGGGCGGTGCTGACGCCGTTGCGTACGGCGTGCAGACAGCCCTCCATCTTCGGCACCATGCCCGAGGACAACTCCGGCAGGAGCCGCTCGAGCTGGGCGGCCGTGAGGCGGCTGATCACCTCGTCGGAGTGGGGCCAGTCCTCGTAGAGGCCCTCGACATCGGTGAGGACCATGAGGATCTCGGCGCCCAGCGCCGCAGCGAGTGCCGCAGCCGCCGTATCAGCATTGACGTTGTAGACATGTCCGTCGTCCTGGCTCCGGGCGATCGAGGACACGACCGGGATGCGGCCGTCGGCGAGCAGCGCCTCGATCGCGCCTGTGTCGATCTCGGTGATCTCTCCCACCCGCCCGATGTCGACCAACTGGCCGTCGATCTCGGGCCGGTGCTTGGTGGCGGTGATGGTGTGCGCGTCCTCGCCGGTGATGCCGACGGCGAGCGGGCCGTGCTGGTTGAGCAGCCCGACCAGTTCGCGCTGCACCTGGCCGACGAGCACCATGCGGACGACGTCCATGGCGTCCTCGGAGGTGACGCGCAGGCCCGCCTTGAACTCGCTGGCGATGCCGTGCCTGTCGAGGGCGGCGCTGATCTGGGGGCCGCCGCCGTGCACGACGACCGGCCGGAGGCCCGCGTGGCGCAGGAAGACGACGTCCTGCGCGAAGGCGGCCTTCAACTCGTCGTTCACCATGGCGTTTCCGCCGAACTTGATGACGACCGTCTTGCCGTGATGGCGGGTCAGCCAGGGCAGCGCCTCGACGAGGATCCGGGCCTTGGGCAGAGCGGTGTGCTTGCGCATGCTGCTGGGCTTGGTGATCGGCCGGCTCATGAGGAGTAGGCGCTGTTCTCGTGGACGTAGTCCGCGGTGAGGTCGTTGGTCCAGATGGTGGCGGTCGCGGGGCCCGCGGCCAGGTCGGCGACGATGTGGACCTCGCGGTAGCGCATGTCGACCAGGGCGCGGTCCTCGCCGACGCCGCCGTTCTTGCAGACCCAGACGCCGTTGATGGCGACGTTGAGCTGGTCCGGGTCGAAGGCCGCCTGCGTGGTGCCGATGGCGGACAGGACACGGCCCCAGTTGGGGTCCTCACCGTGTATGGCGCACTTGAGGAGGTTGTTGCGGGCGATGACCCGGCCCACCTCGACGGCGTCGTCCTCGGTCGCCGCGTTGATCACCTCGACCTTGATGTCCTTGCTCGCGCCCTCGGCGTCCCCGATGAGCTGCCGGGCCAGGTCGGCGCACACGGCCCGGACGGCCTCGGCGAAGTCCTCGGCGCCGGGGGTGATCCCGGCGGCGCCCGAGGCCAGCAGCAGCACGGTGTCGTTGGTGGACATGCAGCCGTCGGAGTCGACGCGGTCGAAGGTGACCTGGGTGGCGGAGCGCAGGGCCGCCTGAAGCGTCGCGCTGTCGACGTCGGCGTCGGTGGTGAGCACGACGAGCATCGTGGCGAGGCCCGGCGCGAGCATGCCCGCGCCCTTGGCCATCCCGCCGACGGTCCAGCCGTCCTTCGTGACGACGCACGTCTTGTGGACGGTGTCGGTGGTCTTGATGGCGATGGCCGCCTTCTCGCCGCCGTGCTCGCTCAGCGCGGCGGCCGCCGTCTCGACGCCCGGCAGGATCTTGTCCATCGGGAGGAGTTCGCCGATGAGTCCGGTGGAGCAGACGGCCACCTCGCCCGCGCCGACACCCAGCACCTCCGCGGCCTTCTCGGCGGTGGCGTGGGTGTCCTGGAAGCCCTGGGGTCCGGTGCAGGCGTTCGCGCCACCGGAGTTGAGGACGACGGCGGAGAGCTGCCCGCTCTTGAGGACCTGCTCGGACCACAGCACCGGGGCCGCCTTCACACGGTTGGAGGTGAAGACGCCCGCGGCGGCTCGGCGGGGCCCGTTGTTGACCACGAGGGCGAGGTCCGGGTTACCGCTCTTCTTGATCCCGGCGGCGATACCCGCCGCCGTGAACCCCTGTGCTGCCGTGACACTCACTGCGTCTCCTTGGTGTTCTCTCCGCCCGCGCGGTGCCCTGGCGCGGTCTGCTCTCCCGGTGCCCGGACGGCCCGGAAGGTGCTCTCGGTCGTCCGCGGCCGGGTGGTCGCACGCGCGCGTGTCACGGTGCGACCCCGATCGTGGACAGCCCGGTGGTCTCGTCGAGCCCGAGGGCGATGTTCATGCTCTGGACGGCGCCGCCCGCGGTGCC
The DNA here is from genome assembly GCF_055583785.1 of Streptomyces sp. NPDC104371. Lineage (NCBI taxonomy): Bacteria > Bacillati > Actinomycetota > Actinomycetes > Kitasatosporales > Streptomycetaceae > Streptomyces > Streptomyces sp. NPDC104371. The sequence goes on along the minus strand of NZ_JBVJNF010000009.1, from coordinate 125,720 downwards.
CTTGGCCAGATTGTCGATGGCGCTGATCGCGATGACGCGGTGCGCGGCGGCGTCGTAGGCGACCTGTACCTGAACGGCGTTGGACCCGTGGACGGACGCGGTGCTGGGCCACTGCCCCTCCGGAAGGAGGTGGAGGAACGGCTCGTCGGCGCAGGCCTTCTCGTACGCCGCGCGGACCGACTCGGCGGTGGCCTCGGACGTCGCCTTCGCGCTGCACGTGGCGAGGATGCCGCGGGCCATCGGCGCGAGGGTCGGGGTGAAGGAGACGGTGACCTTCTCACCGGCCGCCGCGCTGAGGTTCTGGACCATCTCGGGGGTGTGGCGGTGGACGCCGCCGACGCCGTACGGGGACATGGCGCCCATGACCTCGGAGCCGAGCAGATGGGGCTTGGGCGCCTTGCCCGCTCCGGAGGTGCCGGAGGCGGCGACGATCACGGCCTCGTTCTCGACCAGGCCCGCGGTGTACGCGGGGAAGAGCGCGAGCGAGGCGGCGGTCGGGTAGCAGCCCGGCACCGCGATGCGCTTGGTGCCCTTGAGCGCGGCGCGCGCGCCCGGCAGCTCGGGCAGGCCGTAGGGCCAGGTCCCGGCGTGCGCGGTGCCGTAGAACCGCTCCCAGTCCGCCGGGTTCTGGAGCCGGAAGTCGGCGCCCATGTCGATCACGAGGACATCCGGGCCGAGCTGCTCGGCGACGGCGGCGGACTGCCCGTGGGGCAGGGCCAGGAAGACGACGTCGTGCCCGGCGAGGGTCTCGGCGGTCGTCTCCTCCAGGATCCGGTCCGCGAGCGGGAGCAGATGCGGCTGCAACGCGCCGATCCGCTGCCCCGCGTTGGAGTTGCCGGTCAGGGTGCCGATCTCGACCTCGGGGTGTACGAGCAACAGGCGCAGCAGCTCCCCGCCCGCATACCCACTCGCTCCCGCCACCGCCGCAGTTACCGCCATGGAATCCTCCTCCGATGGCATGACTATACGATCCGCTGTACGTTTATGCAATCCAGTTCCGCCATGACGCGCCCGCCTACCGGGACGGATTCACGATGCCCAACGAGAACAGCCGACGCACGCTGCGGCGCGCCCGGGAGGACGTGCGCGTACGGGCTTTCGGCGAGACAGCCTCCGGACGGAGGGTCCGGCGCCCTGCGCCGCCCGGCCGGTCAAGAGAGGTGACCCAGGGGTCACAAGTGGCTCAGGGGGCGACCTGCGTGTCGGTGGAGCCGTTCGGCCGGTCGAACCACAGCGCCATCCACTGGTCCGGCTTCTCCAGTGGCTCGAAGCCGAGCTTCGCGTAGACGCCGTGGGCGTCGTTCGTGGCCAGCAGGACGCGGCGTACCCCGAGCGCGGCGAGGTGGTCGCGGACCGCGCGGGTCAGCGCCGTGCCGACCCCCTTGCCCCGTACCGAGCGGTCGACGTAGACGTCACAGAGCCAGGCGAACAGCTCCCCGTCGGTCACCACGCGCGCGTACCCCACCTGCTCGCCCGAACTGAGGTCGTACGCACCGAAGTTGAGGGAGTTCGCCACCGCGCGCTCATGCTTGTCGCGGGGGCGGTCCAGCGCCCAGTACGCGTCGGTCGCGAGCCAGCGGTGGGTGCGGTCGACGTCGATGCGGGCGGTGTCGGCGGAGAACTCGTAGCCGTCGGGGAAGCGGGGTGTGTCGGTCATGACCGGAGACTTCCAGGCCGGGGACCGCGCTGTCGAGGGTTTGGGAGCCAGGGCCCTCGCACGGCTGTTCACCGAGGGCGCGGCAGCTCGTCCACCGCGGTGCGCAGCCTGCGGACGCCCTCCATGATCTCCTCGGCCCCCGCGACGGCCGCGAAGCTCAGGCGCACCTGCGCGGCGGGCGGCTCGGCGCTGAAGTAGGGCCTGCCGGGGGCGACGGCCACGCCCGCGCGCAGGGCACCCGCGACGAAGACGGACTCGTCGCAGCCTTCGGGCAGGCGTACCCACAGGTGGTGGCCGCCGTACGGGACGTGCGGCACGGTGAGTTCGGGCAGCCGCAGCCGCAGGGCCGCGGTCATCGTGTCGCGGCGGTGCCTCAACTCGGCGGCCACGGCGCGCAGATGACGCGGCCAGGCGGGCGAGCCGACGAGTTCCAGCGCGGCCTCCTGCAAGGGGCGGGGCACGAAGAACGTGTCGACGATGTGGATGGCCCGCAGCCGCTCCAGCACCGGCCCGCGGGCGGCCAGCGCACCGACCCGGAAGCTGGGCGAGGTCGCCTTGGTGAGCGAGCAGACGTGCACGACGACGCCGTCGGGGTCCTCGGCGGCGAGCGGAGCGGGCAGCGGCCCGGCGTCCTCGTGGGCCAGTCGCCGCGCGAAGTCGTCCTCGATCACGAACGCCCCGGCGTCCCGCGCGATCCGCAGCACCTCGCGTCGCCGCTCGGGCGCGAGAACGGCACCGGTCGGGTTCTGGAACAGCGGCTGGCAGACGAACACGCGGGCACCCGTCGCCCGGAACGCGTCGGCGAGCAGCGACGGCTTCACCCCGTCCGCGTCGACCGGCACGGGCACGGGCCTGAGCCCCGCCGCGCGGGCGATCGCCAGCATGCCGGGGTAGCCGGGCGACTCGACCAGGACCGGGGCGCCCGGAGGCGCCAGGGCCCGCAGCGCGATGGTCAGCGCGGACTGACCGGCGGCCGTGATCAGCACGTCGGACGCGGTGATCGCGCCGCCGATGCCCCGCGCGAACCACGCGCGCAGCTCGGTGATCCCCTCCACGGGCGGCTTCGCCCAGACACCGGGGCGGCGTCCGGCCCGCGCCAGCGCGGCCCCCATCGCCCGCTCGGGCTGCAACGACGGGTGCAGATAGCCGCCGTTGAACTCGACGACCTCGGCGGGTGGCGCGGCCAGGGAGGCCAGCACACCGGAGGCGTCGACGGTACGCGGCACGAGTTCGACGGAGGCGTCCGCGCTGAGCGCGACCTCCTGCCAGGCGGTGTCCCCCGCCGCCGGGGTCACGGCGCGCGGCTCGGCGCGGAACGCCCCGGCCCCCGGCCGGGTGACCACGAGCCCCTCCGCGGCCAACTGCGCCAGCGCCCGCGACACGGTCACCGGGCTGACCCGGAACCGCTCGACGAGCACACGACTGGACGGCAGCTTCTCACCGGGAGAGTAGCGGTTCAGCTCCAACCGCAGCTTCTGCGCGAGGTTCATGACACTGCTACGCTCTTGCATGAGAGCACAGAATAGCGCTACCGCACCGGCCCCGATAGCGGTCACCACGGCCTCGGCCCCGACCACAGGCGCGACGCCGGAAGCCGGGACAGGACATCCGAGCCGGGTCGGCACCCTCCAGGCCGCCCTCGGGGTCGTCGCCTTCTCCCTCACGTTCCCCGCCACCGCCTGGGGGCTCGAGAGCTTCGGGCCCTGGTCGCTCGTGGCCGTGCGCAGCGTGCTGGCCGCCCTCATCGCGGGCGGGTGCCTGCTCGCGCGGCGGACACCCCTGCCCGTACGAGCGCACTGGGCGGGACTCGCGGTCGTCGCGGCAGGCGTCGTGCTCGGCTTCCCGCTGCTGACCACCCTCGCCCTGCGGACCTCGACCACCGCGCACGCCGCCGTGGTCGTCGGACTGCTCCCGCTCACCACGGCCCTCTTCTCGGCGCTGCGCACGGGCGCCCGCCCCTCCCGGACGTTCTGGGGCGCCGCCGTCGGGGGCGCCGCCGCGGTCATCGCGTTCACCGTCCAGCAGAGCGGGGGCGCGCTGACCGGCGCGGACGCCTACCTCTTCGGCGCCCTGCTGATCTGCGCGGCCGGCTACACCGAGGGCGGCCGACTGGCCCGGATCATGCCCGGCCGGCAGGTCATCGGCTGGGCGCTGGTGCTGTGCCTGCCGCTCGCCGTGCCCGGGGCGCTCCTGGCCCTGTCGTACGAGCCGATCCACCTCACGGCGCACGGCGTGACCGGGGTGCTGTGGGTCGCGGCCGGTTCGCAGTTCCTCGGTCTGATCGTCTGGTACCGGGGCATGGCGGCGATCGGCGTCCCGAAGGCCAGCCAGTTGCAGCTCGCACAGCCGCTGCTCACACTGGTGTGGTCGGTACTGCTCCTCGGCGAGCACCTCACCCCGGCCGTACCGCTCACGGCCGCCGCCGTCCTGGCCTGTATCGCGGCCACGCAGCGGGCGCGGAGCTGACCCGAGGCGAGGCGCACGGGCCGGGTCGACCGGCGCCCCGGCCGCAGGCTCGTGGCCACGGACCGATACTCCCGTACGTGACGAGGAGGCGCCTCAAAGATGCGCGCAACTGTGGGCGACAAGCTGGTACAGCACGGCAGGGTCGTCGGCCAGCACGACAAGGTCGCCGAGATCGTCGAGGTGATGGGTACGGAAGGCACACCTCCGTACCGCGTCCGCTTCCAGGACGGGCACGAGGCGGTGTGCTCTCCGGGCCCCGACTCCGAGATCCGCCACGAGGAGGCCTCCCGGCAGGTCCGGCAGTAGAGCGGTCGCCAGGAGAGCGGTCGGCGTGCTCAGCGCGGCGGGTCCACCGGCCACGGGTAGTGGTCGGCGACCACGCGCGTCATCGCGCCGACCGGATCCGCCGCAACCTCCTTGGCGGCGAAGAAGACATGCCCGCGCGCCTGCGGGTAGGACGCGGCGAGGGCGAGATGCCGGGACAGTTCCGCCGGGTCCCGCCAGGGGGCGGGCTGCGCCGGGTCACCGGCCTTGTACAGCGCCTCCCCCAGATAGAGCCGCACCGCGGTGCCCTCGGTGACCTTGGCCCACCAGTCCACGAGTTCGGCGTAGTCCGCCGCCGCGAAGCCGATGTTCCAGTAGAGCTGCGGGCAGATGTAGTCCAGCCACCCGGACCTGACCCAGCCGCGCGTGTCCGCGTACAGGTCGTCGTACGTCTGCACTCCGGCGCGGGTGTCCGAACCGCGGGAGTCCTTCGCGGCGTTGCGCCACACCCCGAAGGGGCTGACCCCGAAGCGGGCCTCGGGCCGCGCCTGCCGGACCTGCGCCCCGGTCTCCCGGATCAGCAGGTCGATGTTGTGGCGGCGCCAGGCGGCCCGGTCCCGGAAGCCGCCACCGTGGGCCGCGTACGTCTTGGCGTCGTCGAAGGTGTGGCCCTTGACGGGATACGGATAGAAGTAGTCGTCGAAGTGGACGCCGTCCACGGCATAGCGGCGTACGGCGTCGAGGATCGCCTTCTCCACGAAGGCCCGTACCTGCGGCAGCCCCGGGTCGTAGTAGAGCTTGCCGCCGTAGGACACGACCCAGTCAGGGTGCTTACGGGCGGGATGCGCGGCGGCGAGCCGCTTCGGGTCGGCGTGGTTCGCGACGCGGAACGGGTTGAACCACGCGTGCAGTTCGAGCCCGCGCGCGTGCGCCTCCTCCACGGCGGTGCCGAGCGGGTCCCAGCCGGGGTTCTTGCCCTGGGTACCCGTCAGACACTGCGACCACGGCTCGTACGGGGAGGGCCACAGCGCGTCGGCCGTGGGACGGACCTGGAGGAACACGGTGTTGAGCCGACGCCTGACCGCCATGTCGAGATGGGCGCGCAACTCGGCGCGCTGCGTGGCGGCCGTGAGGCCGGGGCGGGAGGGCCAGTCGCGGTTGGCCACGGTCGCCAGCCACATGCCCCGCATCTCCTCGGTCCCGTCCTCCCGTTCCCTCTCTCGTTCTTCCTCCCGTCCCTCTCCTCGCGCCTCCTCGCGGCGGCGGGGGGCCGCCGCCCCCGCCGTGAGCAACGACAGCCCGGCGACCGTGAACGCGCGACGCGACAAGGGCCCCATCCATCACTCCCTACGCTCCGGATCCGCTCCCTCACGGATCGTCATTGGGCCCAAGAATGCACCCCACCCGAACGATCGATCATCGATACTTGGAGGTAACGTGCACGATCGGAGCAGGCGCCGCACCCCGGAGGTCCTGCCCACAGCCGTAGATCAGCGAAAGGGACGATGTGACCGACATCGAGCGCGTCGGAGTGGTGGGCTGCGGCCAGATGGGAGCGGGCATCGCGGAGGTGTGCGCCCGCGCCGGACTGGATGTGGTGGTCGCCGAGACCACCGGCGAAGCCCTGGAGATCGGCCGGACCCGGCTGTTCAACTCCCTGTCCAAGGCGGCCGAACGCGGCAAGATCTCCGAGGAGGAGCGTCAGGCCACGCAGGACCGGCTGCGCTTCACCACCGACCTCGGCGAGTTCGCGGACCGCGACCTGGTCATCGAGGCCGTCGTGGAGAACGAGCAGGTGAAGACGGAGATCTTCCAGGTCCTCGACCAGGTGGTGACCCGCCCGGACGCCATCCTCGCCTCCAACACCTCCTCCATCCCGCTGGTCAAGCTCGCGGTCGCCACCTCGCGCCCGGACCACGTGGTCGGCATCCACTTCTTCAACCCGGCCCCCGTGCAGAAGCTCGTCGAGCTGATCCCGGCGCTCACCACCTCCGAAGGCACCCTGAGCCGCGCCCAGTTGTTCGCCGAGAAGGCCCTCGGCAAGCACGCGATCCGCGCCCAGGACCGCTCGGGCTTCGTGGTCAACGCCCTGCTCGTGCCCTATCTCCTCTCCGCCATCCGGATGTTCGAGTCGGGCATCGCGGGCCGCGAGGACATCGACAACGGCATGGAACTGGGCTGCGCCCACCCGATGGGCCCGCTGCGGCTCGCCGACCTGATCGGCCTGGACACCATCGTCTCCATCGCCAACTCCATGTACGAGGAGTACAAGGAGCCCCTGTACGCCGCTCCCCCGCTGCTCCAGCGCATGGTGGAGGCCGGGCGGCTCGGGCGTAAGTCGGGGTCGGGGTTCTACTCGTACGCCTGACGGCACTCAACGCCTCAACTGCGGGCCTGACACGGGAACTTCCGTGTCAGGCCCGCAGTCGTCCGTGACGGACGCGGAACCAGGCCGCCACGTCCTCAGGGCCGCCTCGGCCGCCGCCCTCTACGTCCGAACCCCTGCTGCGAGTGAACACTGCCGAGCAGCGGCTGGCGGAGAGGCTCCGGTACGGCCTCGACGGGAGGCTCATCCTCAAGGGGAAGAGCAATGTGTTGGTCCGGCGGCCACGGACGGCGCGGCAGCGCGGCCAGCGGGCCGAGGACGGGATGCACCTGGCCGCTGACCACGCGTCGTACCGTCCTGAAGTGGCGCAGCGGCTTCGCCGTGACCTTGAACGGGTGTACCTGGGGGCGCCAGTTCACGTCGAAGGTGATGAAAGCCCGGAGCGGCATCTCCCATTCCCGTCTGGACACCCGGGGCTCTCGCGGACATTCCGGCAGGTCGGGCAGCGGCGCCCAGGACTCGCCAGGCTCCGCGGCCGTGCGCTCGGCATACCTCTTCCTGGCCGCCGCGCGGAACGCGTCGAACTCCTCCGTACTGCAACCGACCATCAGCACCAGCCGCTCGGGGGAGGCAGTACGCAGGGCCTCCGTGTATTCCCAGACCGTTCCGGGCCCCGGTGCCACGAACATCAGCACACCGTGCGCGCCCTGGATCAACTTGCTCACGGTGTGCTGCCAGTGATGCAGCGGAAGATAGCCGCGCTCCGCGCCCAACAGCGGCAACCGTTCGCCGGGTCGGCCGATGGCCACCACCCTGCCGCAGCCGGTGAACTGCTTGATCAGGAATTCCTCCGAGGTGAGGCCCGGCACCTCGGGGACCCTGTTGCCCCACAAGCCTGGGGCCTCCGGCGGCGCCTGCGCAAGCTCGCGGTCCACGGTGAACGGCCGTAGATACAGCAGGTATTGCTCCCCGAGCAGGCCTTCCAACGGGTGAACCAGCGGAGCGCGGTGTCGCTTGCCCCACACCGCGACTCTTCGGCCTGCGGAGTAGGCGCCCCAGCCGCCCAGAAGGACCGCCGCGTAGATGACGATGCGCACGGCGAGGTGCAGTTGCGCAAACTCAGATGTCGGCTCGAAGAACATGTGTCGGGCAAGAACACCGCTGACCCCGACAGCGAGGGCGAAGCCGGTCCAGCGCACGGTGCGTCCTGTCGCTTCCGCGGTGTACCCGCGCATCCGACGCTGTTCCGGTAACTGATGATCCATGCCGCTCCTCGACGCGGAAGCAAGGACTGGGTCGGGGCACACTCGGAGGTTTCGCCGTCGTCGGCGATGTGCGGGCTGCGGGCTGCGGGCTGCGGGCTGCGGGGGGATGAACGGCCGAACTCGGGCCACGAGCTTGTCGAGAGTACCCGGGCGCACCCTGGCCCGGCGGGCAATCGGGACACAATTACCGAGGCCGAATGAGGCGGCCTGCCGGATGCGCGGTCGGATCAAGGTGCCGCAGAGCGGCCGGCCTTCGGGCGGGATCGGTGGGCGAAGGGATCACGAAGTGGGCGTGGCCGGTTGTGGCAATGCGGCCACGTGTGACGGCCCGCACGTCATGATGGTGGCCATGATGCCTGAGCCACGCAACGCCCCGGTGCCCGCCCCGGCCGCGGATGGAACCGAAGGTTCGGCCAAGGACGAGGAGGGCTCCGCCGCCGGGGTACCGGAGTTATCGCCGTCGGTGCTGGAGCTGTACACGCTGGCTGTGGAGATGGCCGACCGGGTCTCCGCGTGACGGGGTCTGGCCAACGCGTTCTTCCTGTCCGTGCAGACGGCCTTCGTCGGTGCGATCGGCATCTCCCTGGCTGATGCCGAGCAGAGACCGTTGTGGACCGCGCCGGTCATCGCCCTGACGGGGATCGCGATCTCGACGACCTGGTGGCTGCAACTGCGCAGCTATCGGGACCTCAACCGGGCGAAGTTCGAGGTCATCAACGCGATCGAGACACGGCTCCCGGTCAAGATCTTCACGGACGAATGGCAGCTCCTGGTCCGGGCGCCCTCGGCCCGTTCACGGACCCGGTACATCGAACTGGGTTTCAGTGAACGGATGATCCCGTGGGTCTTCGCTCTGTTGCACGGGCTGCTGTGTCTGGGCAGGCTGCTCGCATGACCTATCTGCGGGACGACGCCCGGCTCATCAGATCCCATCTGCCCACGTACGCCTGCCCGCCGGAGGACGCGGACGCCCTGTTCCTCATGTACGCCGTCCTCATGCGAGCGAAAGGCGTGCATGTCACGGAGGTCGACGTGCACGACGCCTGGGCGGCCTGGATGGAGACCCGGAATCCGCGTCATCCGGCCCTGGTTCCCTTCGAGTTGCTGGACAAGCCCACGCAGCGTCAGGACATACCGTACGTCGAGGCCATCCAGTCCGCGGCGCGCGACCGCGACACACACCGGGCGCCGTGACCCGGCTCCGGCTTCGGAGACAGGTCCGTTCAGGCCGGACGGCCAGGTGTCGACTTGGCCCCGCCGGGCAAGATGATCTGAACGATCATCACGCCGGTCGCACTCGGGACGGCACCGGCCGTTCGGCATGCGTTCCGGAGCCATGGCCGACACCGACGGCCGGGGCGGGAAAGGGAACGCGATGCTGGAAGTTCTGGGGCTGTCGGACATCGAGACGCGTGTCTACACAGAGCTGATCCACGGCGGGGCCCGCAGTTCCGGGAAGGTGGCCGCGGCGCTCGGCGTGCCCGCCGAGGAGGTGGTGGCGGCCCTGCGGAGGCTGATCGTCCGGAGCCTGGTGGTCGCCGAGAAGGACGGGCGTTTCGAGGCGCTGCCGCCCGACGTGGCCGGGGAGGTCCTGGTCCGCCACCGGATGCAGGAACTGGCCGTCGCACAGGCCGAGTTGGCACGCCTGGCCGAGGAGTACCACAGCACCGGCCACCAGGAGCGCGGCAAGGTGCCGGTGGAGTACACGCCGGAGAGCGCGGTCGCGCGCCGCGCCGACCAGATACGGCGCGACGCCCGCCGCGAGGTGCTCTACTTCGACACCCCTCCCTACTGGTCGGTAGACAACGATGTCCAGCTCCAGCAGCAGTCCACGGGCGTGTCCTACCGGACCGTCTACGACCGGCAGGCCGTCGCCTACCCCGGCGCGATGGCCCGCATCGATCAGTGCGTCGAGGCGGGCGAACAGGCCAGGGTGACGGCCCGGCTGCCGATGAAGGTGATGATCGTCGACCGCGAGGTGGCGGTCCTGCCCGCGCTCTGGGGCGACGTGACGTTCCCCGGCGCCTCCGCGATCATCAGACCGAGCCCGCTGCTCGACGGGCTGATCGAGCTGTTCGAACGGGTCTGGGCCGACAGCGTGCCCCTCGACCGTGCCTCGGTGTCCACCCAGGCACGCGCGGAACTCGACGTCGACGACACCCGGTTGCTCACCCTGCTCCTGAGCGGGCTGACCGACGAGGCGGTCGCCCGCCACCTCGGCGTCGGTCGTCGCACCGTACTGCGCCGCGCGCGTGGCCTGATGAACCGCGCCGGTGTCGCGACCCGTATGCAACTCGGCTGGTACGCGGCGCAGCGCGGCTGGGTCCGGGTCGCCGAGACACAGGGTTGATGCCGCCCGAGCCGGGTGGTCCGATGACGTACAGGGGCCGGGCGCGGGCGGCAACACCCGTACCCGGCCCCTGTGTTCATGCCGTGCCTCTCACCCGCCCGCCGTCAGCGCAGCGCATAGGCCTTCTCGATGCTCTGCAAGGTGCGGCTGCCGTGGTCGTCCCATAGCTCGACCTTGACCGCGACATAGCCGTCGGTGGACGCGAGCTTCGGGTGACGGTAGGAGACCCGGAAGGAGTCCTGGTCCAGCCGCTTCACCTCGGTCCGCTGCCACGTGGTCCCGCCGTCGTAGCTGACGGACACCTTCGCCCCGGAGGTCGCCGTGGAGCCCTTCCAGCCCTCCGGGCGATCCGCGTCGAGGGTGAAGGAGTACGGCTTGTTGGCCTGGGCCCGGTTGAGGAGGTCGAGTCGCAGGTCGTACCCGGGGTTGATCACCGCTTCGTAGGCGCAGTACTCCATGTCGCTGATACCGCAGTCAGCGGCCTGGTCGGTCGGGGCCTGCGAGGTGAAGCGGTAGTCGGTCGTGATGTCGGTGCTGTGCCGGATGCCCTCGACCGCGTTCGCACTGTCGTAGGCGAACTTCGTCACGAACCGGTAGTCGGCCTTCTCCGGCACGCCGTCGGCGATTCCCATGAAGACGTCGATGGGCTCGCCGTCGCGGTACGCCTCCCAGGTGCCGCTGGAGAAGGAGTCCGACAGCACGTGGTCCGGCTCGGAGTCGTGCGGCGCCGTGTACAGCAGGAAGGTGTCACCGGTGCGGCAGAAGACGCACGGGGTGCGGGACCCCAGCGGGGCCGGTGTCAGAGGCCCAGCGAACCAGGTCCCGTCGACGACCTGACCGGGCCGGTACGTCTTCGGCGTCTCCAGCTCGAACAGCCAGGGTTCCTCGCCCGGCGCCATCATCTGCAGGAACTGCTGGCGGGAATCGGCGGCGTAGACGTACTCGTCATACGTGACGCCGCGCCGCACCTGCTGCCACGGACGGATCGACAAGGGGAACAGCGGGCTCCAGGAGCTGAGGGAGTACCAGGCCTTCGACGGGCCGTCGTCGCCGTACACGCTGTTGTGGAGTGTGGCGAAGTCCCGCTTGTGCGCTGTGAGGGAGGGGTTCTCCGGTATCCCCTTCTCGAAGCTCCACTGCCCCGAGTACGCGTACGCGGAGTGTTCCCGGCCGTGCAGGGTGATGGTGGTCGCGCCCTGCGAGACGCGCTGGGCGAGCGCGGCGCCGTCGGAGGCGCCGGTGGCGAAGACCGGGAGCGAGGAGGTCGCCGTGTACACGTTGTACGGGGCGTCGGGCACGGGCAGCAGGACGACGGCCGCGGCGCCCGCGTCCTTCAGTGCCTCGAGCCGGTTCCCGATGTGCACGGGGTCGTCGTGGCGGACCAGAGCGGCCTTGCCCTTGACGTCCACCTTGGCGAGGTCCGCGGGGGACGCCGTCCCCGCGTCGACCACGGCGAGGTTCTTGGTGCCGCTGAACCGGGCCAGATCGGGCGCGGTCCGCACGGTCAGCGGGAACCCGTGGGCTCCCTTGACGTCCGCCGTCAGGACGGGCTGGGTGTTGCGCTCGAAGAACGAGACGGCCGAGGTGCCGCTGCGGGGCGCGGCGCTGGGGATCACGCCGAACACCTCGTCCGAGGACGAGGGGTAGGCCATCACGCTGTAGGTCGTGCCCATGCGCTTCTCGTTGATCCGGGTCACCTCGTAGTCGAGGGCGGACCGCTCGAGGGGCCGCTTCTCGTCCGCGACCTTCGCCTTGACGTCGACGGCCTTGGAAGCGTCCACGCTCACCGCGGTGGCCGCTCTGGCCACGGTGACGTCGTCGAGGTCGTAGAGGTCCGTCGCTTCGTGTGTCCGGTAGAACTCGTAGTCGAGCGGGAAGCCGCTCGTGCCGGTGGCGACGGAGCCGAGGACGGCGTAACGGCCGCTCGGCACGCGGAAGGTCTCGCTGGTGACCCCGCTGACCGTGCGCGGCTCGAAGGTGTCGTTGTCGAGACCCATGACGAGGACGTCGGCCGAACTCGCGGTCCCGCCGTGCCGGTCCTTCAGACGTACGGTCAGGTCGAACCGCTCGGTGTCACGGGTGAAGCCCACGGCCGTGTGCGCCACGGCGGCGCCGTCGGCCGAGGCGGTCACCGCGCCGGAGTAGACACCGGGTTCGGCCTCGGCCGGGTCGAGCGTGACCTTCGCCTGGGCGGTGCCGTGCGCCGCGACGGTGACCTCGGGCGCGGCGAACGTCAGCGCGCCCGCCGGCAGTGCCTTGCCGGACCCGCTCGTGGCCTCGGCGGCCAGGGAGACCGTCACGGCCTTGTCGGAACGGTTGCGCAGGGTCAGCGTGCGCGGCTCCGGGGCGTTCTTGGGGTCGAAGTCGAGGAAGCCGAAGTCGACGTTGCCCTCGATGTCCACGGACGCGTCCAGGCTGGCGTCGACCGCGGTGCGACCGCTGCCCTGGTCGTAGACGGTGGTGTCACCCTGCTGGGTGTGGGAGACGAGCGCCGCCTTGAGCTGCTCGCCGGTCCAGTCCGGGTAGCGCTCCTTGAGCAGCGCCGCCGCGCCCGCTACGTGCGGGGTGGCCATCGAGGTGCCGTTGGCCGAGGTGTAGTGCTCGTCGACGACCGTGCCCATGGCGGTGCCCGCGGCGCGTGCGGCGACGATGCCGACGCCGGGAGCGGTCAGATCGGGCTTGAGGCCGCTGTCGCCGACGCGGGGACCTCGGCTGGAGAACTCCGCCATGTGGTCCGACTTGTCGACCGCGCCCACGGTGAGGGCGGAGTCGGCGGTGCCCGGGGAGTCCAAGGTCGACTCGCCGGGTCCGCTGTTGCCCGCGGCGACCACGAAGAGGGTGTCGCTGGAGGCGCTGAGCCGGTCCACGGCCTCCCGGGTCGGGTCACCGCCGGTCGAGGCCGCTGAGCCCAGGCTCATGCTGACGACGTCCGCGCCCTGGTCGACGGCCCACTCCATACCGGCGATGATCCCGGAGATGGGTCCGCTGCCCGCGTCGTCGAGAACCTTGCCGATCATCAGCTCCGCCCCGGGGGCGACGCCCTTGAGGCGGCCGTCGGACGCCGCGCCGGTGCCCGCCACGGTCGACGCGACATGGGTGCCGTGGCCATGGCCGTCGGTGACGGTGTCGACTCCGGTCAGGAAGCTCCTGGTCGCGCCGATCCGGTTCTTGAGGTCGGGGTGGGTGGTGTCGACGCCGGTGTCGAGGACGGCGACCTTGGTGCCCTTGCCGTCGAGTCCCGCCGCCCAGGCCGCGGGTGCCCCGATCTGCGGCACGCTCTGGTCGAGGGCGACCTTGGCCTTCGCGTCGTACCAGATCTTCGCGACGGGGCCGGTGGCGGACGAGGACCGCGCGGCGGCGTTCTTCTTCGTCAGCGCGGGGGTGACGGCGTGCCAGAAGCCCGCGGCGCCCTTCTTCTCGACCCGGACCGCCGCCATGTCGAGCCGGTCGAGCACCACGCCCGGCTTGCCGGACGGCAGGTCCTTCGCACGGCGGGTGAGGGTGGCACGGGAGGCCTTGTCGGCGTACTCGACGATGACCGGGACCCGGTCGGTGGAGCCGTCCGCCTGGCCGTCGGCCAGCAGCCGTGTGACGTTGAACAGGTTCCGGTCGAGCGTCTGAGCGGCGATACCGGCCACGGAGTCCGACGGGTAGACGTACAGATCGCCGTCGGGAGTGGTGAGGGTGCGGTAGGTCTTGGCGGTACCGGGGGCGGGGGTCACGGTGACGGCGCGCTTGCCGTCCGGTCCCTGAGTGAGCGTCACCTTGTCGCCGGTGATGAGCGTCACGGACCGGGGCTTGTGCTGCTCGGTGGCGCCGACGAGCTGGGACGCGGTGCCCGACGGCGTACCGGTCGCCGCCTGGACGGCGCCCGCGGCCGGCAGGCCCGCGATCATCGTCCCGAGCGCGACCGCCACAGACGTACTGAGCAGTCGTCTCCGAGATCTCCCGCGTGCGGAATTCGGCATCTGCCTCTCCTAGCTGAACGGATCGTCACCCCGGAGGTCAGCGAGCAGCACGGAACGGCCGGGTGGGGCGTCCCGTGTGATCGCCAAGGGGTGCGAGCCGAAAGCTATCCGTGAGACAGGGAGGCGAAGAAGGGAAGGCGGCGGCGCACTTGCGCCAACGGCACCAAAGAGCCAGCCCGTTGCGGGGTGCGCTCGGAGGGCGCGACGGAGACGTACAACTCGTGACGGACTGTCACCGTCAACTCCCCGCGGACCCGGCACCCTTGGCCGGTGCCGGGTCCGCGGCATTCACACACCGTGTGCGCGGCGGACTCGCATATGCCCCTCGCGCACTCTCCCCACGCGCCCACCAGGCGAGTTGACTCTCCATGCGTATGCAAGGGATGTGCCGACTACGGAAAGGAGCGGACTCGTGCCCGCCGACCCCGAGCATCCTGTTCTTCAGGGGGAACTCGCAGAGTTACGCCGTCGCCTCGATGTGGGCAACGCCCATGTCGAGGGAGGGCTGGCGCTGCTCAGCCATCGTGCCGAAGAGACAGCCAAGGATCTGGACGATCTGAGTGGGCGGATCGTCCAACTGGAACACACCCGCTGGCCGTTGCCCGCGGTCGCGGCCCTCACGTCCGTGGGCGCGCTCGCCGTGACCATATGGCAGGCCCTGGGGCGCTAGTGCCACGCAAGGCACCGGCCGCCCCAGGGCCCGTGCGGGACCCGAACTCCACGCAGGCCCCGGTGGCGGGGATCAGGGATGGATGTCCTGCCCGAGCCTGAGGTGGTGCAACAGCAGCAGCGCGGCTGCCATGTTGGCGGCCGGGACCTCGCCGCGGGCGACCATGTCGGGGACGAGCTTGAGGGGCACCCATTCCCGGCGGTCCGACTCGAAGTCGTCCACGGGATGTCCGACGTACTCGCCCTCGTCGGCCCAGTAGATGTGATGCCGGGCGTCGGTCAGTCCGTTGGACGGCTCGACACTCATCAGGTGCCGCAGGGGTCCCGGCCGCCAGCCCGTCTCCTCCTCCAGCTCACGGGCCGCCGCCGCGGCGATGTCCTCGCCGTCCTCGACGACGCCCGCCGCCAGCTCCCATCCCCAGCTGTCGGTGATGAAGCGGTGCCGCCACAGCAGCAGGACCTCATTGGCCTCGTTCACGACCGTGGCCACGGCCACGGGCCGCATCCGTATGAGGAAGTGGTCGAGATGACGGCCGTCGGGCAACGCGACATCTGCGAGATTGACGCTGAACCAGCGATTTGCGTACACAGTCTGTTCGTTCAGTTTCGTCCACTGCACGGTAATGCCACCTTCCGCTGAGTGAAGTGGCAATATCGCAGTTCGACTGTCATCTCAGGCAGCGGGAGCGTCGGCTCGGAAGACTCACAGCGGCGCACACTCGGCGCAGGCGCGGGCGCAGTCGTCACGCGCACCGGTCAGGGAGCACGGCTCTTCGGCCGGGGGGGGGTGGGGCGGTGGTTACAGCGGTACGCGCAGGGCCGCGTCGATGAGTTCGGCCGCTTCGGCCGTTCCGGCACTGCCGTTGCGTACGAGGTGTTCCCGCACCGCCCGGAGTCTGTCGCGCAGCCGCATGGACTCCACGCCCCGCGCCTGCTCGGTCATCTCGACCGCCGTGGCCGCCGCCTTGTCCGCGTTGCCCTGGCGCAGTTCGATCTGGGTGAGCATGGCGAGGCGGTGCACCCGGCCGCGGTCGTGCGCGGGCGTGTCCACGGCCGCCGCCGCGTGCTCCCCCGCCGCCGCCACGTCCCCGAGGCTGAGCAGCGCCTCCGCGACCTGGACGTTGACGAGGCCGGGCTGGACGTAGCCGGTCTCGTCCGGTTCATGGCCGCGCCGGATGCGCTCGGCGGCCGACTCGGCCTGCCGGATGCAGGACAGGGCGCTCGTCGCGTCGCCGAGATGCGCGTACGCCTTCGCCTGCATCGCGTACAGGTCGGAGGCGAGCGCCGGGGTGATGTGCCGGCCCGCGGTGCGCAGCGCGGCCTCGGCGAACGCGACGGCCTGCCGGTACTCCCTCATGAACAGCGACTGGTTGACCAGCAGGGCTATCACATACGCGCCGAGCCGCCGGTCTCCGCTGGCCTTCGCCAGGCGCAGCGCCTGGTGGAAGTAGCGCTGGGCGAGGCCGTGGGCGTCCGAGTCATAGGCGCAGATGCCCGCGATCGCCACCAACCCGCCTGTGGCGCGGTGCAGTTGGCGGCCGAGCGCGTCGGTGTAGCCGCCGCGCAGCAGGGGCGCCGTCTCGGTGTTGAGGAAGCCGACGACCCGGCTGCGGGTCGCGATGCCACCGGCCTTGCGGTACATCTGCTCGTAGTGGGCGCGGGCCGCGCGCAGCATGTCTATGTCGGCCACGGTGACCCGCTGCCGGCCGCCCCGGGAGACGTCGACGTCCTCGGGCGGGTTCTCCCACTCCCATACCGGCATGACGGCGGGGGTGCCCGTGACGGCCGGGGCGCCCAGGAGATGGGGGCGTTGCTGTTCGTCCGAGCGCCACAGCGCGGTGGCCCGCTCCACGAAGCCGGACAGACCGGCGCCGTGCGAGGCGGCCGGTTCGCCGGGGACGCCGAGGCCGATGTCGTCCAGGGTCACCGGGCGGTGCAGCCGGACGGCGAGCACCTCGCAGATCAGGTCGGGCACCTGGCCGCGGGGCCGCTGACCCTTCAACCACCGCGCCACGGCGGTGTGTTCGTACCTCAGCGCGAGTCCGCGGGCCCGTCCCGCCTGGTTGACATGGGCGGCCAGGCCCGCATGGGAGACCCCGGCCTCGTCGAGAATCGCGTCGAGCAGTGTGTTGGGCTGCATGGAAGGCCCCCCGTCGGCTCGGTGGGGACAGCGTAGTGCGCCCCGGTTCACACGGGGTGTGAACCAAATGCGAGCATCCGGGCCGTACGCGCGCTGTCGCGCCGGGGCGAGGGCCGGTTCACTGAGAGACCTCGCAAGAGGCCGACCGGGCCGTCGGCTCCCCCTCGTTCCAGTGCGACGGCCCGTTCCGAGCCGTCCGCCCGGCCGCCTGCCCGGCACTCCGTGGCCGGGCGGACGGCATGTCGGCGACGGCACTCCGCCGAAAGGGCCGGGCCATGCGGTCGGCCCGGCGGGTGCGGGTTCGGTGGAAACAGTCGCGCGGTTCCCCACGACCCCGTGCAGGGGCGTGGGGAACCGCGCGACAGCGGGGGTCAGCCGCGGAGTACGGCCCCGGTGCGCTCGGCGGCCAGGGCGACCGCCGCGTCGCGGGCCGCGGACGCCTCGTCCACGGTCAGCGTGCGGTCGGCGGCGCGGAAGCGCAGCGCGTACGCCAGCGACTTCCGGCCCGCGCCGAGCTGCTCGCTCTCGTAGACGTCGAACAGCCGGACGGACTCCAGCAGTTCACCGGCGCCCTCGCGCAGCGCCGCCTCGACGTCCGCGTGCGGCACGGCCGCGTCCACGACCAGCGCGACGTCCTGGGTGGCGACCGGGAAGGTGGCGATCCGCGGGCCCTTCACAAGACCCGCGCCCGCCTCCTCCAGCACGTCCAGGTCCAGCTCCATCGCGCAGGTGCGCGCGGGCAGGCCCAGGGTCTTCACGACGCCCGGGTGCAGCTCGCCCGCGTACCCGATGACCTTCTCGGCCCCGTCGACCAGCACGGCCAGCTCGGCGCAGCGGCCGGGGTGCCAGGGAGCGAACTGGCCCTTGCGGACGATCAGTTCGGTCCCGGTCTCGTGGGCGAGGGTACGCGCGGCCTCGACGGCGTCGGCCCAGTCGGCCGGGCGGCCCTTGCCCCACCAGCCGGTCTGCTCACGGGCGCCCGCGAGGACCACCGCGGCATGCCGCGGCTGCTCGGGGAGCGCCGCGGTCAGGGACGCGACCTCCTCGTCGGTCGGCCGACGGTCGACGGGCAGGCGTACGGCGACACACCGCTCCGTACGCGGCTGGAAGACCAGCCCCGTCTCGAACAGCGCGAGGTCGTGCGAGCCGCGGCCGTCGTTGCGGCGCAGCGCGCCGAGCAGGCCCGGCAGCAGCGTCGTACGAAGGGCGGGCTCCTCGTCGGAGAGCGGGTTGACCAGCTTGACGACCGTACGGCGGGCGTCGTCGTCGGCCAGGCCGAACTGGTCGAAGACCTGCGCACCGAGGAACGGGTAGTTCAGCGCCTCGACATACCCGGCACCGGCCAGCGCCCGCCCGATACGGCGCTGCAGCCGCTGGCGGTCGGTCAGCCCGAGACCGGCCGGGGGCTTCGGCAGCGTGGCGGGCAGGTTCTCGTAGCCCTCCAGCCGGATGACCTCTTCGGCCAGGTCATTGGGGTCGTTCAGGTCGGGCCGCCAGGACGGGACGGTGACGACCAGCTCGTCCTGACCGGAGACGGCGCAGCCGACCTCCTGGAGCCTGCGGACGACGGTCTCGCGGCCGTACGCCACACCCGCCACCTTGTCGGGGTGGTCGGCCGGGATGGTGATCGTGCGCGGCGCGGACGGGGCGACGACCTCGGTGACGCCCGCGTCGGCGGTGCCGCCCGCGAGCAGCACCAGCAGATCGACCGTGCGCTGGGCGGCGGCGGAGGCGGCCTGCGGGTCGACACCGCGCTCGAAGCGGCGCGACGCCTCGGAGGACAGCTTGTGGCGGCGGGCCGTGCGCGCGATCGTGACCGCGTCGAAGTGGGCGGCCTCGATCACGACGTCGGTGGTGCCACCGGTCTCGTGGTCGTCGTCCGCGATCTCCGTGTTGGCGCCGCCCATGACGCCCGCGAGGCCGATGGGGCCGCGGTCGTCGGTGATCACGAGGTCCTCGGCGTCCAGCGTGCGCGAGACGCCGTCGAGGGTGCCGATCTTCTCGCCCGGCTCGGCCCGGCGCACCCCGATCGGTCCCTGGACGCGGGCGCGGTCGTAGGCGTGCAGGGGCTGGCCCAGCTCCAGCATCACGTAGTTGGTGACGTCGACGGCCAGCGAGATCGGGCGCATACCGGCCTTCTGAAGCCGACGCTTCAGCCAGATCGGGGAGCGCGCCTCCGGGTCGAGGCCGGAGACCGTACGGGCGACGAAGCGGTCACAGCCGTGCGGCTCGGAGATCTTCACCGGGTAGCCGAAGGCGTTCGGCGCCGGGACGTCGAGCAGCGCCGGGTCGCGCAGCGGCAGACCGTAGGCGATGGCGGCCTCGCGGGCGATGCCGCGCAGCGAGAGGCAGTAGCCGCGGTCGGGGGTGACCGCGATGTCGAGGACCTCGTCGACCAGCTCGAGCAGCTCGATCGCGTCGGTGCCGACCTCGTACTCCGGCGGCAGGACGATGATGCCCTTGGTGCCGTCGTCGCCCATGCCCAGCTCGTCGGTCGAGCAGATCATGCCGTGCGACTTCTTGCCGTAGGTCTTGCGGGCGGAGATCGCGAAGCCGCCGGGCAGCACGGCGCCCGGCAGGACCACGACGACCTTGTCGCCGACGGCGAAGTTGCGGGCGCCGCAGACGATCTCCTGCGGCTCACCCGTGCCGTTGGCCTGGCCGACGTCGACCGTGCAGAACCGGATCGGCTTCTTGAAGCCCTCCAGCTCCTCGATGGTGAGCACCTGGCCGACGACCAGGGGGCCCTTGAGATCGGCGCCGAGCTGCTCGACGGTCTCGACCTCGAGGCCGACCGAAATGAGCTTGGCCTGGACGTCGCGCCCGGTCTCCGTCGCCGGCAGGTCGACGTACTCCCGCAGCCAAGAAAGCGGGATCCGCATCAGATCTCCATCCCGAACGGCCGGGTGAACCGGACGTCACCCTCGACCATGTCTCGCATGTCTTCGACGTTGTGGCGGAACATCAGCATCCGCTCGATGCCGAACCCGAAGGCGAATCCGCTGTACTTCTCGGGGTCCACACCGCAGGCGGTGAGCACCCGGGGGTTGACCATGCCGCAGCCGCCCAGCTCGATCCAGCCCTCGCTGGAGCAGGTACGGCAGGGACGGTCGGGGTTGCCGACGGAGGCGCCCTTGCAGACGTAGCAGAGCATGTCCATCTCGGCGGACGGCTCGGTGAAGGGGAAGTAGTTCGGGCGCAGCCGCGTCTTCATCTCCGGGCCGAAGAGCGACTTGACCATGTGGTCCAGGGTGCCCTTGAGGTCCGCCATGGTCAGGCCCTCGTCGATGGCCAGCAGCTCGATCTGGTGGAAGACCGGGGTGTGCGTGGCGTCCAGCTCGTCGGTGCGGTACACCCGGCCGGGGCAGACGATGTAGACGGGCGGCTCGCGGTCGAGCAGGGAGCGGGCCTGCACGGGCGAGGTGTGGGTGCGCAGCACGACACCGGACTCGCCGTGATCGCCCTTCGGGCCCTCGACGAAGAACGTGTCCTGCATCTGCCGGGCCGGGTGGTCGGGCGTGAAGTTCAGGGCGTCGAAGTTGAACCACTCCGCCTCGACCTCGGGGCCCTCCGCGACCTCGTACCCCATGGACACGAAGACGTCCGCGACGCGCTCCATGAACGTGGTCAGCGGGTGCCGGGCGCCCGCCGGTACGCGGTCGTAGGGCAGCGTGACGTCCACCGACTCCTCGACCAGCACGCGGGCGTCCCGCTCGGCCTCCAGTTCCGTCTGGCGGGCGGCGAGCGCCTTGTTCACCGCGCCGCGGGCCATGCCGACGCGCTTGCCGGCCTCGGCCTTGGCATGCGGGGGCAGGGCGCCGATCTCGCGGTTGGCCAGGGACAGCGGCGAGGCGGGGCCGGTGTGGGCGACCTTGGCCTCGTGAAGGGCGTCGAGGGAGTCCGCGGCGGCGAAGGCGGCGAGCGCCTCGTCCCGCATGCGCTCGATCTCTTCCGGTTTCAAGGCCTCGACCTCGACAGGGTCGTACGACTTATTGGGTGCCGACATCTCTTCCCGTGCTTCCGATTGGCTGGCTGATAGGTCCCCGTCACTCGTCCGATGACTGATCGTCGCCGACTTCGGGACGCAAAGGTGCCAAAGGCCGAGTCTAACGGGGCTGAGGTGAGGAAATGCGCCCGTGGGTGCTCGGACCGCTCCTACTGGAGATGCGCCGGGGTGCCCACGGGCAACGTAAATCGGAACTGGGCGCCGCCGCCACGGGCGCGCCCGACCGTGATGGTGCCGCCGTGGGCCTCCACGATGCCCTTGACGATATAGAGCCCGAGCCCGGTGCCACCGCGCTTGCTGCCCCGCCAGAAGCGGGTGAAGACGCGGTTCATGGATTCCTCCGGGATGCCGGGGCCCTCGTCGCTCACCGTGACCGACGTGGCGGTGTTGTCGTCGCTGCCCGGGTCCGCCCCTTCGCGGGGGGACGCCGAGGGCGTGACATCGATCGTGACGGTTCCCTCCCCGTGCCGCACCGCATTTTCCAGCAGATTGCCCAGCACCTGGTCGATCTTGTCGGGGTCGGCCCAGAGCGCGGGCAGCGGCCGCTCGGTGCGCAGCAGGAACCGGTCGACGGGCTGACCTGCGGTGACGTAGGCCTGGATGTGCCGTCCGACGGCGGCGCCGAGGTCGACGGGCTGGCGGCGCACCTCAAGGCGCCCGGAGTCGATCCGGGAGATGTCCAGCAGCTCGGCGATGAGCCGGGTGACCCGGTCGGCGTCGGCGTCGACGGTCTCCAGCATCAGCCGCTTCTGGTCGTCGGTGAAGCGCTCCCACTTGGCGAGCAGCGTGGCGGTGAAGCCCTTGACGGAGGTGAGGGGCGAGCGCAGCTCATGGGCCACGGTGGCGATCAGTTCGGCGTGGCTGCGTTCGGTGCGGCGCCGCGCCTCGGTGTCGCGCAGGCAGACGACGACCCGGCGGACCGGTCCGGTGGGGCGGGCGCGGACGTAGCGGGCCGAGACGAGTACTTCCCGGCCGCCGGGCAGCAGCAGATTGCGCTCGGGCTGGCGCACCCGGATGGCGAGCCCTCCGTAGGGGTCGGTGAGCTGCCACCAGCGGCGCCCCTCCAGATCCTCCAACGGCAGGGCGTTCGCTAACGGTTGCCCGAGGGCGTCGGCGGCGCGGACGGCGGTGACGCGTTCGGCGGCGGCGTTGAAGCGGATCACCCGGCCCTGCTCGTCGGCGATCACGAGCCCGTCGGGGAGTTCGTCCGGGTCGACACCGGCTTCGCTGACACCGGGTCCGGCGGTACCGGGTGCGGCGGGATCACCGTACGAGGACGCGGGTGGAGGGTACGCGTCCCGTGTGCCCGGTGCCCTGCTCGTGCCGACCCTCATCCCCGTATCCCACCTCTCTGCTGGCGTGGGACTGCGTCACTGCGCTCCTGGGGTCCCCGCCGCCCGAGCCCGCCACCCTACTAGCCGTGGGTATGGGAACGGCACCCGCCGGTGGCGCGCTGTGCACGGGCGGAAGCATAGAGGCATACGGCGGCGGCGGTGGCGAGGTTCAGGCTCTCCGCCTTCCCGTGGATGGGCACGCGCACGACGGCGTCGGCCAGCGCCCGGGTCTCCTCCGGCAGTCCCCAGGCCTCGTTGCCGAACACCCAGGCGCTGGGGCCGCCCATGGTGCCCTTGTCCAGCTCCTCGTCCAGGTCGTGCTCGCCCGCTCCGTCGGCGGCCAGGATCCGTACGCCCGCGTCCTTGAGCCCGGCCACGGCGCGCTCGACGGGGACGCCGACGGCGACGGGCAGGTGGAAGAGGGAGCCCACGGAGGCGCGGACGGCCTTGGGGTTGTACAGGTCGACGGAGGCATCGGTGAGGATCACGGCTTCGGCCCCGGCCGCGTCGGCGCAGCGCAGTACGGTCCCGGCGTTGCCGGGGTCACGGACGTGGGCGAGGACGGCGACGAGCTTCGGGCGGGCGGCGAGGATCGCGTCGAAGGGGGTGTCGAGGAAGCGGCAGACACCGACGAGGCCCTGCGGGGTGACGGTCGTGGAGATGTCGGCGATCACCTCCTCGGCGGCGAGGTGGACGCGCGCGCCCGCGGTGCGTGCCTCGCCGATGATGTCGGCGTACCGCTCCGCGGCCTCGGGGGTGGTGAACAGCTCGACCAGCGTGGCCCCGCCGTCGGCGCGGTGCCCGGCGGCCTCCCGTACGGCCTGCGGCCCCTCCGCGAGGAACAGTCGCTCCTTGCCCCGGACGTTCCGCTTGGCCAGCTTGCGCGCGGCCTGGACGCGGGGTGAGCGGGGGGAGATCAGCTCGGGGGTGGCGGGGGGCATGGGGGTCACCTTCGAAACGTACGGATCTGGGGTCTCACGCGAACGGACCCGCAGGCCGCGTAAGCCTGCGGGTCCGTTCCTGTCCGGCGAGCGCCGGCGCGACG
The DNA here is from genome assembly GCF_055583785.1 of Streptomyces sp. NPDC104371. Classification (NCBI taxonomy): domain Bacteria; kingdom Bacillati; phylum Actinomycetota; class Actinomycetes; order Kitasatosporales; family Streptomycetaceae; genus Streptomyces; species Streptomyces sp. NPDC104371. Next base: position 102,230 of record NZ_JBVJNF010000009.1, on the reverse strand, counting down.
TCACGCCGCCTTCGGCGCGTTCACGTCCGACGGCAGCGCCTTCTGCGCGACCTCGACGAGCGCGGCGAACGCACCCGCGTCGTTGACGGCGAGCTCGGCGAGGATCTTGCGGTCGATCTCGACGTTCGCGGCCTTCAGACCCTGGATGAAGCGGTTGTAGGTCATGCCGTTGGCGCGGGCAGCGGCATTGATGCGCTGGATCCACAGCTGACGGAAGTCGCCCTTGCGCTTCTTGCGGTCGTTGTAGTTGTAGACCAGCGAGTGGGTGACCTGCTCCTTGGCCTTGCGGTACAGGCGCGAACGCTGACCGCGGTAGCCGGAGGCCTGCTCGAGGATCGCCCGGCGCTTCTTGTGGGCGTTGACTGCCCGCTTGACGCGTGCCACTTGTTAACTCCTTGTAGCGGGGCCGCGGGGGTACTCACGCGGCCCGGAAACGATTGGGTCCCGGTCCGGACGCAGGGCGCTCACGCGCCGCCGCGTCACTTGCCGAGAAGCTTCTTGATCTTCTTGGCGTCGCCCGGGGCCATCTCGGCGTTGCCGGTGAGGCGACGCGTCAGACGAGACGACTTGTGCTCGAGCAGGTGGCGCTTGCCGGCGCGCTCACGGAGCACCTTGCCGGAGCCGGTGACCTTGAAGCGCTTGCTGGCACCGCTGTGCGACTTGTTCTTCGGCATAGCGCCGTTCTCTCCTCGTCGGTGGCGCTCCGGTGCCCGGTCACGAGAACCGGGCACGATGGAGCGTCGCTCTTGTTTCGGTTACAACCTGGGACTGGCGTCCCGGGCTTTCCGGGGTGCGTACGTCCGCTGTGCGGCGGTCGTACGTCCGTACGTCCGGCGTTCCCCCGGGGCTTCGCCCCGGGATCAGGCCTCTGCGGAAGCCTCGGCCGTCTCGGCCTCGGTGGTCTCTGCCTCGGCGATCTCGGCGTCAGCGGCATTCTGCGAGCGACCAGGGTTGGCCTTCGCTTCCGCCCTGCGGGCCTCCTGCGCCTGACGGGCCTCGGCCATCGCCTCGGTCTTCTTCTTGTGCGGACCGAGAACCATGATCATGTTCCGGCCGTCCTGCTTCGGGTTCGACTCGACGAAACCGAGGTCCTGGACGTCCTCCGCGAGACGCTGCAGCAGTCGGTAGCCCAGCTCGGGCCGGGACTGCTCGCGACCACGGAACATGATCGTGATCTTGACCTTGTCGCCCTGCTTGAGGAACCGGACGACGTGACCCTTCTTGGTGTCATAGTCGTGCGGGTCGATCTTCGGCCGGAGCTTCATCTCCTTGATGACCGTGTGCGCCTGGTTCTTGCGCGCCTCACGGGCCTTCATGGCCGACTCGTACTTGAACTTCCCGTAGTCCATGAGCTTGCACACGGGCGGACGGGCGTTCGCCGCGACCTCGACCAGGTCCAGGTCGTACTCCTGCGCAAGCTCCAGGGCCTTGGCAAGCGGCACAATGCCGACCTGCTCGCCACTGGGACCGACAAGTCGCACCTCGGGAACGCGAATCCGGTCGTTGATGCGGGGCTCGGCGCTGATGGATCCTCCTCGGTAGCACCATACGGCCGCCTGGCTGGACAGCCGCGTATGTCCGGTTGACATGGGGACCAACCATCTCGGCGCATGAAAAATGCCCCGGACGGAACACAGGCGGGACTCCGAGATTTCCGGAGCACCGCCGCGGTGAGCCGCGGGGCGCGCTTTCGGACGACTTCACCGTCCGTACGGAGAGGTGACGTTCGTCTGACCGGTGACCCGCCGTCCTGGGGACGGTCAGGTGGGAGATCGGAGCCTCCACTTGTGGGCCGGAACACTGCCGTGTCCGGCCGGTCGTCACACAAGGCTAGCAGCTCACCGGGGCTGGTGCGAACCGGTGTCCGCCGGTGCTCGTACCGCGTGCTCACGCGGCCTCCTGGGCGCGGGGCGCCGCGCACCGGGGCCTATCGTGGGGAGCATGAGTGACACCTCCCCCGCGCAGGGCCCGGCCGCGACGGCCGCCCCCGACAGCACCGACTTCGACAGCATGACCCGCGACATCGCCGAGGTCCCCGCGGTCGAGGTGATCGTGACGGTCGCCGTGAACCTGATGAGCGCCGCCGCCGTGAAGCTCGGTCTGACCGAGGAGGGCGACGCGCACAAGGACCTGGACGAGGCCCGCAAGCTGGTGCACGCGCTGGCCGGGCTGCTGGACGCGAGCGCGACGGAGATCAGCTCCTTCCACGCGGCCCCGCTGCGGGACGGCCTGAAGTCGCTCCAACTGGCCTTCCGTGAGGCGTCGATCGTCCCGGACGAGCCGGGCCAGGGCCCTGGTGAGAAGTACACCGGCCCGGTCTACGGCTAGGACGTCGTCCGGTGCCCCGGCAAGGGGCACCGGGTCACGCGCGTACGAACAGGGGCTCGCCCGGCGGCGTCGCCTCGGCCGGCAGGACTGCCAGGTCGAGGCCGCGCACCAGGCGGGCCCTCAGTGTGTCGTCGGCGGCCATGCGGCCCGCCACCGCGCGGACGGCCTCGGCCGCCGTCGCGGCGGGGTCCAGGACGAGCGCCAGGATGCCGTCCGCCTCGCCCGGCCCCAGGTGGGCGCGCAGGACGGCGGGCTCGGCGGCCACCGCGGCGCGTACGGCGTCGGTGACGGCCGGGTCGGCGAGCGGGTCGGTCGTGGTGCGGCCCTCGGCGAGGGCGAGCAGCGCGGTGCCGGTCAGTTCGAAGGGCACGGGCCCGGACATGTCCAGCAGGAGCGTGTCGGCCTTCTCGTGGATGGCCGCGTGGATGGCCTGCTCCAGAGGGACGGCGACGGGGCGGGCCGCCGGGTCCCACAGGGTCAGGGCGTCGGTGGACGTGAAGGCGGGCAGGGCCGTGCGGTCGCCCGCCTTGAGGCTCGGGACGGCCATCTCGCTGGTCTTCGCGCGGCGCAGCCCGGCGCCCTTGCAGTGGTGCCCGTCCTCGGACTCGCCGAAGACCTCACCGAGCACCGCGACGACGGGGACGAGGACGCGCGTGCCCTTCAGGGCCTCCAGGACCGGCCCCACGGCGGTCCTGTCCTCGGCCCAGGCGGCGAGCGCCGCGCTCAGCCGGGGGTCGGCGGAGCCGTCGTCGTCGGAGAAGCCGGGGTCGGGAATGTTCAAGTTCGCCACGGTGACCGAGCCTAGCGGGGCGGGTCCACCAGGCGTGCGCCGCCCCTGTCCGGGCGCCTGCGCCACAGCAGCACCGCCGAGGCCAGCAGCACCACGCCGAGGGCGCCCGCGAGCGGGCCCGCCCAGCCGAGGGAGCGCGGGCCGTCGGTCCGGTCCGGTCCCCGGCCGAAGTACTCCCGGCCGTACGCCGTCGTCCGCAGGTCCTCCGGGTGCAGGTGCGCCGCTTCCTTGACGGCCGCCGCGGGGTCGACGAAGCCGAATCCGCGGGAGTCGTCGCGGCCACCGGTCGGGGCGTTCCGGGCCGTCTTCTCCAGGAGCTGCTTGAGCTGCGCCGGGGACAGATCCGGATGCGCCGCCTTGACCAGCGCGACGGCACCCGAGACGAACGCGGACGCCGCGCTCGTGCCCCAGCCCTCGTAGTACTTGCGGTCCGGGTCGGCGATGACGACGTCGACGCCGGGCGCGCTGACCGTGGCGTACCAGCGGCGGGTGGAGAAGGAGGCGCGGGTGCCGTAGCGGTCGACGGCGGTCACGGCGATGACGCCGGGGTAGGCCGCCGGGTACGAGACGTGGTCGCCCTTCTCGCCGCCGTTGCCGGCCGAGGCGACAACCACGGCGCCCTTCTTCAGGGCGTACTGCACGGCCTCGTCCTCGGCCGCTTCGGGGTGCGCGGAGGCGGAGTCGTCGCCCAGGGAGAGGTTGATGACGTCCGCGCCGTGGTCGGCGGCCCAGCGGATGCCCGCGGCCAGGGCGTTGCCGCGGCTGGTGCGGGCCCTGACGCGGGCCGGGTCGCCGTCCTCCAGGATGACGCGGACGGGGAGGATCTTCGCCTTCGGGGCGATGCCCATGACCCCGTCGGCGTCGCCGATGCCGTGGCCGTGCCCGGCGATGATGCCGGCCATCGCGGTGCCGTGCCGGGCCCAGGCGCGGTCACCGCTGTGGGCGCCGAAGCCGACCATGTCCTTGCCCTCGAGGACGTTGCCCGCCAGGTCGGGATGGCCGGTGTCGACCCCGGTGTCGAGGACGGCGACGGTGACGCCCTGGCCCTCGGTGGTGCGCCAGGCCTCCCGGACGTGCAGGGCGTCCAGGGCCCACTGCTGGGCGCGTATCCCGTCGGCGTGCGCGGCGGTGGAGGGCACCAGGGCGAGGAAGCCGACGAGGAGGGCGGCGAGGAGCCGGGCACCGGCCGTGCGGGTCATGACGGCTTCTCCGTGGCCGAGGTGACGGTTCGCTTCAGGCGCGCCTCGATACGGTCGGCGACGCCCGCCGCCTCGTGGCCGAGGCCCGCCTGGGCGGGGGCCGTGGTGGCGCCGGTCTTCCTGGCCTGCGCGGCGGGCTGCGGTTCGCTGACGGGGCGGCCGTCGGCGAAGCCGGAGACGGTGTAGACGACGACGGGGGCGTCCGTGCGCACCGAGATCGCCCAGGAGGCGCGCTGGGCGTCGCCGAAGTCGGCGGCGGCGGTGTCCGGTACGGCGTAGGGGCGGGGCATCAGATCGGTGCGCCGGTCGAGGCCCTCGTCCTTGAAGCGGTGGTGCAGGGCGCGCATGGCGGCGGCGTCGGCGCGGGTGAACAGCAGCCCGACGGTGGTGACATGGCTGCGGGTCGCGTCCAGGTAGGTGGCGCGCAGCAGGCGCAGGCAGCCGGCGGGGGCGAGGGCCGTGCTCAGGAGGGGGTCGAAGGCGTCCTTGCAGCCGCTGTCGGGGGCGACGGCGATCCGCGTCCAGGTGCGGTCGGCGCCGCCGGGGCCCGCGCCGGGTCCGTGGAGGGTGGGCGGGAAGAGCTGGTCGACGGGCACGCTGTGCCACAGGGCGCCGGTCACGGCGTACGCGTCCCGGGTTCCGCCGTCGGACTCCTCGGTGAGCCAACTCCCGGCCGCGGCACCACCGATGAGCCCGAGCCCGAGCACCAGACAGGCGGCTGCCGCGACCACCCTGGACCGCGCACCGAAGCGCCGCGGACGCGCGGTGTCGACATCGGAGGTATCGGGCTGCGCGAGAGTCACCCGAGGCCGAGCCACCACAGCGGCCCGCACCCGCAGCCGCACGGTGGTCTCCACGGCCTCCTCGGGCGCCCCTCCCGCAACCGGCGGCACATCAGGAAACCGCGCAGAGGCCACAGGAGGCGGCGGCCCGGACCCACCCGCCGGTACGGGCGGACGCTGGGGAGGGGGCGGGACTGGGCCACCGAGACGACTTCGGGGAACCGAGGGAACCGGATCGGCGGCTTCGCTGCGGGGAGTTGAGGGGGCCGGACCAGCGGCTTCGCCGCGAGGAGTTGACGGCGCCGGGTCGGTGGTCTCCTCGTCCGGCGGTGGTGGTGGGGTCGTGGGGCGTGGGGGGGCTGAGGGGTGTGGGGGGATGGAGGGGCGGCGTGCTTCCGTGCTCATGCACCCCCCGTTTCGTCGTGTGGCCGGGCCACCCCGGATCCGGCGCGGTCGGGACGTGCCGCCCGTTTCGGGCAGGCATACCCGTGGCGGCGGACGCCCATCCCAGGTGTCCGCACCGGGCCGAGCCCCCGCTCCTCGCGTGCGCGTCACTCTACGGGGAGAACCGCGGGAAACGGGACCCCGGTCCGCGGCGCCGGGGCATCTGCCCGGAACATCCCTCTACCCTGCGGTATTCGCATCTGGCAGGCTTCGTTCATGACTGCCCGTGCCTCGGACCGGACCCGCTACGACCGGGCCACCGCCCACCTCGACGCCCCGCTCGCGATCGTGGACCTGGCGGCGTTCGACGCGAACGCCGACGACCTCCGGCGCCGGGCGGGCGGCAAGCCGATCCGGGTCGCCAGCAAGTCCGTCCGCTGCCGTGCTCTGCTCGAACGCGTCCTGGCCCGCGAGGGCTTCGCGGGCGTGATGTCCTTCACCCTCGCCGAGTCCCTGTGGCTGGCCCGCTCCGGCGTCGAGGACGTCCTGCTCGCCTACCCGTCGGCCGACCGGCAGGGCTTCGCCGAACTGACCGCCGACCCCAAGCTCGCCGCCGCCGTCACCGTGATGATCGACGACCCGGCCCAGCTCCGCCTGATCGACGGCGCCCGCCAGGGCGGTACCGAAGTCGTCCGTATCTGCCTGGAGTTGGACACCTCGCTGAAGCTGCTCGGCGGACGCGTACGGATCGGCGCGCGGCGCTCCCCGCTCCATTCCCCGGCCCAGATCGTGGAGTTGGCCCGCCTGGTCGCGCGGACGCCCGGCTTCGAACTGGTGGGGCTCATGGCGTACGAGGGTCATGTCGCCGGGGTCGGGGACTCGGTGGCCGGACAGCCGCTGCGGTCACGGGCCGTCCGCTTGATGCAGGCCACCGCGCGCCGGGAGTTGGCGCGGCGGCGTGCCGAGGTGGTGCGGGCCGTACGGGCCGTGGCCCCGCGACTCGAGTTCGTCAACGGCGGCGGCACGGGCAGTGTGCAGCACACGGCTGCCGAGGACGCGGTGACGGAGGTCGCGGCGGGCTCGGGGCTGTACGTACCGCGGCTGTTCGACAACTACACGTCGTTCAGGGGCCGTCCGGCCGCCCTGTTCGCCCTGCCGGTCGTCCGCAGGCCGGGGGTCGGGGTGGTGACCGTACTGGGCGGCGGCTATCCGGCGTCGGGGGCCGCGGGCCGTGACCGGCTGCCCGTCCCGTATCTGCCCGAAGGCCTGGTCTACGACCCGCAGGAGGGTCCCGGCGAGGTGCAGACGCCGTTGCTGGGCGCACCGGCCGACGACCTGCTCATCGGCGACAAGGTGTGGTTCCGGCACGCCAAGGCGGGCGAGCTGTGCGAACGCTTCGACGCGCTGCACCTGGTCGAGGGCGACACGGTCACGGCGACGGTGCCGACGTACCGCGGTGAGGGGCGGACCTTCCTCTGACCGAGTGCCCGAATGACCGAGTGCCCGAGTGACCGAATGACCGTGCGGTCACTGGCCGGGACCGTCACTGACCGGTGCCGATGCTGCTGCCCACACCCCCGCCCGTCCCCGAGCCGTCGACCGAGCGGATCCCCTGGGTGATCCGGTCCATGTCGGTGAGCGGCGGCCCGTCGGGGCCCGCCTGGAAGACGAAGCGGACGAGCACGGGCGCCTGCGAGCCCGTGCTGGACGCGAAGGCCATCGACTCGACGTAACCTCCGGACCCCTTCGTGGTGTTGACGCGCCAGCGCACGAAGTACCCGGCGCGGCCCGCGACCGCGACCTGCCCGGACTTCACCACCTGGTGGGAGGTGATGTCGCCGTAGGGCCGCGCGTCCATCCCGTTGCGGCCGTACGCCACGTCCGCCGCGTCCTTGATGTCGTCCTTGACGAGGTTCTCCAGGGACGTGCCGGTGGCGCCCGTACGCGAGTACACGAGGCCGTGGTAGCAGAGACCGGCGTCGCCGGGGCAGTCGAACGTCTCCGGGTCCGTGGTCAGCACGGTGGTGTCGTCCACGGGGTCCTTGGGAAGGCCCCAGCCCTTGAGCACGGGGTAGGTGACACCGTTGAGTTGGTCCACGACGACATGCGGATCCCCGCTGCCGGAGGGGGACGGGGACGGCGAGTCCGTGGTGTCGGTGGGGGCCGGCGGCGGGGGCGTGGGCGAGGACGCGGCATGCGCGTCGTCTCCTCCGCCGCGCCCGAGGACGACCGCGCCGACGACGACGCCCGCGACCAGGACGACACCGGCCGTGGCGAGCGCGATCACCTTCGTACGCCGGGAGTTGCCGCGCTCGGGGGGCGGCGGGGAGGCCAGGGGCTGCTCGGGTGTCTGGGGCTGGCGTCGGTGGTCACTCCACGCCGCTCCGTCCCACCAGCGTTCGGTGAGCGGGTAGGAGGGGTCGCGGTACCAGCCGGGTGGGGGCGCACTGCTCACTCTGATCACTCTATGCGGTGCTGGGCAGGGCCCACCATCTCCCGGGTCTGCGAGGGCCGTTCACACGCCGGGCCCTACCCCCGTGTCAGCCCGAGCAGGTCGCGGCCCGGCCCCGTCGGACGGTGGCCCGTGCGCCACACCGCGCGCAGGGTCCGGTCCAGGCGTACGCCCGCGACGGGGATGCTCACCAGGCGGCGGGCCGACAGCTCCTCCCCGACGGCGAGTTCGCTCAGCACGGCCGGGCCCGCGCCGCTGACCGCCGAGGACTTGACCGCCGTGGTCGAGGACAGTTCGAGCAGCGGGCGGGCCAGACCGCCGAGGGCCGTGTCCAGGACCTGCCGGGTGCCCGAGCCCTCCTCGCGGAGGATCAGCGGGGTCGACGCCAGCTCCTCGGCCGGGAGCGGGCTGCGGCGGCGCGCCCAGGGGTGCCCCGGCGCGGTCACCACGACCAGCCGGTCATGGCCGACGACGGCCGAGTCGAAGCCCGGCGGCACGGCCAGCCCCTCCACGAACCCGAGGTCCGCCTCACCGGCGAGCAGCCGCTCGGCGACCGTCGCCGAGTTCCCCGCGAGCAGCGACACCGCCGTATCGGGCCGCTCGGCGCGCAGCGCCATCAGCCAGCCCGGCAGCAGATACTCGGCGATCGTCATGCTCGCGGCCACCCGCAGCCGGGAGTCCCGGCGCCCCCGGAGCGCCTGCGCCCCCGCGTCGAACGCCTCCGCCGCCTCCACGATCCGCCGCGCCCAGTCGGTGACCAGCGCCCCCGCGTCGGTCAGTCGCGAACCCCGCGGCGAGCGCTCCACCAGCGCCACGCCGAGCTGCCGCTCCATCGACCGGATCCGGCTGCTCACCGCGGGCTGGGTGATCCCCAGCTCCCGCGCGGCCCGCCCGAAGCTGCCCAGCCGCGCCACGGCCAGCAGCAGCTCCAGCGCACCCAGATCCGGGACCCGGTGCGCCAGACCGGCCACCGGCGGCCCGCCGTCACCACCCTTGCTCATAAGCCCAGGTTATGCCCTCATAGAGCCATACCCCCTGGTGAGGAACCCGGCCCGGCGCGAGCGTGTCCGTATGGTCGTCACAGTCGAGCCCCTCGCCCCGCCCGCCCGCCGTCCCCGCGCCGCCGCCGTACGGCATCTCGGACCGAACTGGTACGCCGCCGTGATGGGCACCGCGATCGTGGCCACGGCCGGTGTCCACCTGCCCGGCGCCGCGCACCTGCCCGGCCTGCGGACGGTCGCCGCGGCCGTCTGGGCGCTGTCCGCGGCCCTGCTCGGCACCCTGCTCGCCGCCCGGACCCTGCACTGGGTCCACCACCGCGACCAGGCCCGCGCCCATCTCCTCGATCCCGCGATGGCCCCGTTCTACGGCTGTCTGGCGATGGCCCTGCTGGCCGTCGGCGGCGGCACCATGGCGGTCGGCCGGGACTGGATCGGCACGGGCCCGGCCGTCGCCGTGAACGCGGTGCTGTTCACGGCCGGTACGGTCATCGGTCTCGTCGCCGCCGTCGCCGTCCCGTATCTGATGGTCGCCCGGCACCGCATCGAGCCGGACCAGGCCTCCCCCGTGTGGCTGCTGCCGCTGGTCGCGCCCATGGTCTCCGCGGCCCTGGGCCCGTTGCTGGTCCCGCATCTGCCCGCCGGTGAGCCCCGGCAGACCCTGCTGCTCGCCTGCCTCGCGATGTTCGGCCTGAGCCTGCTGGCCACGCTGGTGACGCTGCCGCTGGTGCTCGGGCGGCTGATCACCGCGGGCCCGCTGCCGCTCGTGCTGACCCCGACCCTGTTCCTGGTCCTCGGCCCGCTGGGCCAGTCCACCACCGCCGTCGGCGCGATCGCGACCGCCGCCCCGGACGTCGTACCGGCCCCCTATGCCGGTGGCCTCGGCGTCCTCGCCCTCCTCTACGGCGTCCCCGTCATGGGCTTCGCCCTGCTGTGGCTGAGCCTGGCCGCCGCGCTGGTGGTACGCGCCCGGCGGCAGGGCATGGGGTTCGCGATGACCTGGTGGGCGTTCACGTTCCCGGTCGGCACCTGTGTGACCGGCGCGGAGGCACTGGCCCGGCGCACCGGGCTCGCCGCCTTCGACGCGCTCGCCGTCGGCCTGTATCTGCTGCTCCTCACCGCCTGGGCCGTCGCGGCGGTCCACACCGGCCGGGGCGTCGTCGGCGGCAAGCTCCTCGCGGCACCTCGCCGCTGACGTACGCGGATACGGGATGCAGGCGCGGATACGGGACGCGGGCGCGGGCGGACACGTACGCGGATACTTCGTCACCGCTCCCCCGATCGGGTCACCGGCGGCCCACCGGGTCAGCGGCGGCGCGGGCGGTCCTCGATCGCCTCGATGTGGTCGGCGACCGCGACCACGATCACGCGGGTGTCCGGCACGGTCGCCCGCCAGCGGTGCCGCACTCCCCCGCTGAGGTACAGCGTGTCGCCGCGCCCCAGCCGATGCGCGCGGCCCTCCGCCTCGACCTCGACGGCGCCCTCGACGACGTACATCAACTCGTCGTTGCGGTGCTGGAATTCACGCCGCTCGTCGTGATCCCCGATGAACTCCATCGCGTGCAGTTGATGGTGTCCGCGCACCAGCGGGCGCAGCCGCGCCTGTCCCGGTTCGAGCGCCTCGTCGTCGGCGCGCAGGACGTCCACACTGCACGCCGGGTCGGCCGCGGCGAGCAGATCGGGGGCGGTGGTGCCGAGGGCGTCGGCGATCCGCTCCAGGGAGGGCTTGCTGGGGCGCGCCCGCTCGTTCTCGACCTGGCTCAGGAAGGGGACCGACAGTCCGCTGCGCTCGGACACGACGGCGAGGGTGAGCTCCAGTGCCCGGCGGCGGCGCCGGATGGCCGCGCCGACCCGAAGGGGCTGCTCCTTGTGGTCGCCCATCGCTCCCGCTCCCTCCCGTCCTCGTCGGTCCAAGGTGCGCTCTCTGCACCCTACGCATGTTCGGCAAACCGTTTCATGGGCCCGTCACATCACCGCCCCGTACCAGAGTGGCGGAGGTCACTATTCGCGCCACCGGACAAGTCGCCCCGCCGTCCCTTGAGTACCGTCCCCGTCGCTGGCGAAAGGGCTGGTCAGTGCTGCCGTGTGAGGTCCGGGGCGGGCTCTCGCGGCAGCGCGCGGCGGCAGGTCCCTCAGGGCCTCCCGTCGGCGTCCCGGTACCCAGGGGCGGGGGCGGGCACACCCCCGGAGCAGCGCACCCTGCCGACGACCTGTACCGAACAAGCATTCGGTACGGCGTCGGCAGGGTGCGCGGAAGGGGGTGGCCGCGGCACGGACGGGGTTGACCGGATCCGTCCCGTGACCAGCGGCGCGGCGGCTACTGCGGAGTCATCCGCTCCACCATGTCCGGGTGCTCCTCCAGCCAGGCGGCCACGGCGTCCTCCTCATGGCCGTGCCCCCGCTTCTTGATCTCGGCCTCCAGGCTGCCCAGCTCCTTCTCGCTCATCGTGAAGTTCTTGATCCACTCGGTGAGCTGCGGGTACCGCTCCGGGAAGGCGCTGCTGGAGATGGTGCGGATCGTGTTGCCCTCGCCGAAGAGCTTCTTGTCGTCCTTCAGCTTGGTGAGCTGGTACTCGCTGTAGGCCCAGTGCGGCGACCACAGCACGACGGCGACGGGCTTCTTCTTGGCGTAGGCGCGCTTCAGCTCGGCCAGCATCGCGGGCGTGGAGCCGTCGACGACCTTGTACTCCTTGTCCAGGCCGTAGCCGGGCAGGACCTTGTCCTTGAGCAGGGTCATCTCCCCGGTGCCCGGCTCGATGCCGATGATCCGGCCGCCGAAGGTCTTCGCCTTGCCCTTGAGGTCCGCCAGGGACTTGACGTCCTTCACGTACGAGGGGACCGCGACCTCCAGCGAGGTCGGCTGGTACCAGGTCCCCAGGTCCTTGAGGTGGGCCTTGCTCTTGTCCCAGTAGTTCTTCTGCGCGTACGGCAGCCACGCGTCGAAGTTGAGGTCGAGGTCACCACCGGCCAGGCCCGTGTAGACGGGGCCGACGTCCATCTGCTTCAGGTTCAGCTTGTAGCCGCGCCGCTCCAGGACGTTCTTCCACAGGTAGGTGACGGCGACGTCCTCGTCCCAGGGGAACCAGGCGACGTTCACCGCGCGCTTGGCCTCGGCCGGAGTGGCGGCACTCTTCTGGACCGGGGCGAGCTTGTCGACGAGGCCGGGGTTCTTGGCCAGCCAGGCGCGCACGGCCTCCTGCTGATGGCCCTTGCCCGCCTTGTTGATCTCCGCCTCCAGGCCGGTGAGCTGCTGCTCCTCCAGCCGGAAGTCCTTCAGCCACTTGCCGACCACGGGGTTGTCCTTCGCGAACCCCTTGCGGGCGAGCGTGTGCACGCCGTCGCCCTTGCCCCAGGCACCCTTGGGGTCCTTGAGCTTCTTCAGGTCGTAGTCGCTGTACGCCCAGTGCGGCGACCAGAGCGTCACGACGACGGGCTTCTTCTTGGCGTAGGCGCGCTTCAGCTCGGCCATCATCGCGGGCGTGGAGCTGTCGACGACCTTGTACTCCTTGTCCAGGCCGTACGCCTTGAGGACCTTGCTCTTGAGCAGGGCCATCTCACCGGCGCTCGACTCGATGCCGGTGATCTTCCCGCCGAACAGACCGGCCTTGCCCTTGAGGTCCTCCAGCGAGTCGATGCCCTTCATGTACGAGGGCACGCTCAGCTCCAGCGACGTCGGGCCGTACCAGGAGCCCAGGTCGTCCAGTCGGCTCCCCCACTTCTTCCAGTACGACTCGTGCGTGATGGGCAGCCAGGAGTCGGTCTCGAAGTCGATGTCGCCCTGGGCGAGCGAGGTGTAGAGCGGCCCGGCGTCGAACTGCCTCGCGTCGACCTTGTAGCCGCGCTGCTCCAGGATCTCCTTCCAGAGGAAGGTGGAGGCGACGCCCTCGTCCCACGGGATGTAGCCGATGCTGATCCGCTTGCCCTGGCCGACGTTCTGCGCGTCGGCGGTGGTGTCGCCGCTGTTCTTGGTGCCGCCGAAGACCCCCATGCCGCCCGCGACGAGCGCGAGCACGACGACACCGATCACGGCCACGGCGGGCCGGGGGCGGTAGGACCAGATCTTCAGGCCCTGCGCGGCACGCAGCCGGGCGGCGGCGCGACGGCCGAGCGGGGAGACCTGGGTGCCGAGGGCGCTGGTCATCCGGTCCAGGTAGATCGCCAGGATGACGATGGCGATACCGGCTTCGGAGCCGAGGCCCACATCGAGCTGGCCGATGGCCTCGTTCACGTCACCGCCGAGGCCGCCGGTGCCCACCATGCCCGCGATCGCGGCCATGGACAGACCCAGCATGATGACCTGGTTGACACCGGCCATGACGGTGGGCAGGGCGAGCGGGAGCTGGACGCGCAGCAGCGTGTTGCGCGGGGTGGTGCCGAACGCCTCGGCGGCCTCGACCAGTTCCTTGTCGACCTGGCGGATGCCCAGCTCGGTCATGCGGACGCCGGGTGCGAGGGCGAAGATCAAGGTGGCCACGATGCCCGCGGGGGCGCCGGTGCCGAAGAACAGGATCGCCGGGATGAGGTAGATCATCGCGGGCAGCGTCTGCATGAAGTCGAGGACCGGCCGGACCACTCCGCTCACGCGGCTGGAGCGCGCCGCCCAGATGCCCACGGGCACGGAGATGACCAGCGCGATGATCGTCGCCACCAGGACGAGCGAGAGCGTGACCATCGCGTTCTCCCACAGCCCGAGGGAGTCGATGAACGCGAAGCCCAGGAAGGCGAGGACACCGGCGGACGTGCCGCGCAGCCAGAACGCGATCACCGCGAAGATGCCCGCGAGCAGCAGGGGTTGCGGGGCCTGGAGAACGGTGTCGATGCCGTCGTAGGTGCCCTGGAAGACGGTCTTGCAGAGGTCGAACAGCCAGGCCATGTGGTTGGTCAGCCAGTCGACCGCGGAGTTGATCCAGTCGCCGAACGGAACTCTAGGCATGGGCGATCACCTGCCCGTCACGCGGGGCGTCGCAGGGGACGGCATCACTGGCCCCGTCGGCGAGGAAGTCGAGGACGCGCTGGCGGGGTACGACGCCCACCAGTTCGCGCTGCTCGTCGAGGACTGCCACCGGGTGCGTGAGGCGGGCGCTGAGCGCGCACAGCTCCACGAACGGCGTGCCGGGCGTCGCGGTCTCACAGCCGCAGTCCGCCTCGTCGCCGCGTACGGCGGTGTCCATGACGGCGCCCGCGGTCAGCACGCGCGAGCGGTCGACGTCCTGGGTGAAGGAGGCCACGTAGTCGTCGGCGGGGCGCATGAGGATGTCCTCGGCGCTGCCGATCTGCACGATGCGGCCGTCACGCATCACCGCGATGCTGTCGCCAAGACGCATGGCCTCGTTGAGGTCGTGCGTGATGAACACGATCGTCTTCTTCAGGGTCTTCTGGAGCTCCAGAAGCTGGTCCTGCATATCGCGGCGGATCAGCGGGTCCAGCGCGCTGAAGGACTCGTCCATCAGCAGCAGGTCGGCGTCCGTGGCCAGCGCCCGCGCGAGGCCGACGCGCTGCTGCATACCGCCGGACAGCTCGTCGGGCCAGGACTTCTCCCACCCGGCCAGGCCGCACAGGGCGAGCGCCTCGTCGGCGCGCTTCTCGCGCTCGGCGCGGGGCACGCCCTGCACTTCCAGGCCATAGGCGGCGTTCTCGCGCACGCTGCGGTGCGGGAAGAGCGCGAAGTGCTGGAAGACCATGCTGATCTTCCGGGACCGGACCGCGCGCAGCTCGGCGGCGCCGAGTTCGGTGAGGTCCTGGCCGTCGAAGCGCACGTGCCCCGCGGTCGGCTCCAGCAGACCGTTGAGCATGCGCAACAGCGTCGACTTACCCGAGCCGGACAGGCCCATGACGACGAAGATCTGGCCTGGCTCCACCGTGAAGGACGCGTCGATCACGGCGGCGGTGGTGCCGTCAGCGCGCAGTTCCTCCCGGTCCGCTCCGTTCCGGAGCCGTTCCACCGCCTCGTTCTGTCGTCTGCCGAACACCTTGTACAGATGTTCGGCTTCTAGCCTGGATGACACAGGTACCTCTCGATCGGAAGCCTCCGAGCCGCTGCAAACGGTTGACATTGCAACTGGCATCACTTCGAGGCGCGCCTGCCCGGAGTCGGGCAGGGCAAACCTTCCGTGGCCCAGTTCACAGGCACTTCACGCAGGTCACAGGCTTGACTACGCTGCGCGGCCGATCCGCTGTCAGTGCCGTACGGCATGATGCGAAGCGTGACCCGACGTCTGATGCTCCTCGACACCGCCTCGCTGTACTTCCGCGCCTACTACGGCGTCCCGGACTCCGTCCGCGCCCCGGACGGCACCCCCGTGAACGCCGTGCGCGGGCTGCTCGAGTTCATCGAGCGCCTGGTCCGCGACCACCGCCCGGACGACCTGGTGGCCTGCATGGACGCGGACTGGCGCCCGCACTGGCGCGTCGAGCTGATCCCCACCTACAAGGCGCACCGCGTGGCCGAGGAGCACGAGCCGGGCCCCGACGAGGAAGAGGTGCCGGACACCCTGACGCCGCAGGTCCCGGTCATCGAGGAGGTTCTGGACGCGCTCGGCATCGCGCGCGTGGGCGTCGCGCGCTACGAGGCGGACGACGTGATCGGCACGTTCACCGCGCGCGCCGCGGGCCCGGTCGACATCGTCACCGGCGACCGCGACCTGTATCAACTGGTCGACGACGCCCGCGGGGTGCGCGTGCTCTACCCGCTCAAGGGGGTCGGCACGCTCCGGCTCACCGACGAGGCGGTGCTGCGCGAGAAGTACGGCGTCGACGGCCGGGGGTACGCGGACCTGGCGCTGCTGCGCGGTGACCCGAGCGACGGCCTGCCGGGCGTGCCGGGCATCGGGGAGAAGACGGCCGCGAAGCTGCTCGCCGAGTTCGGTGACCTGGCGGGCATCATGGCCGCCGTCGACGACCCCGCGGCCAGGCTCACCCCTTCGCAGCGCAAGCGGCTCGACGAGGCGCGCGCGTATGTAAGTGTCGCCCCCGAGGTCGTACGGGTCGCCCGCGACGTCCCTCTGCCGGATGTCGATACGGCGCTGCCGCGCACCCCCCGCGACCCGGCCGCGCTGGAGGCGCTGGGGGACCGCTGGGGCCTGGGCGGATCGCTGCGGCGGCTGCTGAGCACGCTGGCCGTGTGACGGCGTGGACCACCCGCCGGTCATGCTGTCGTCAACAGGCTGCCGTGGCCGGATCAAGCTGCTAACTTAGGTAAACCTCACCATGTACATCTGGGAGGTCGACATGGCAGAGCGCCCGGCAGGCAGGGCACGCAGGACTCACTCCGCGCAGGTGATCCGCACGGAGCGGCTGACCCCGCACATGCAGCGCGTGGTGCTCGGCGGTGCGGGACTGGCCGACTTCCGGGCGGAGACCTGCACCGACCACTATGTGAAGCTGCTGTTCCCGGCCGCGGGCGTCACCTACCCCGAGCCGTTCGATCTCCAGCGCGTCCGCGAGGAGTTCCCGCGCGAGCAGTGGCCGACGACCCGGACCTACACGGTGCGTGCCTTCGACCCCGTCCACCGCGAGCTGACGCTGGACTTCGTGATCCATGGCGACGAGGGCCTCGCCGGACCGTGGGCGGTGCGCGTACGGCCCGACGAGACCGTGCGCTTCATGGGCCCCGGTGGCGCCTACGCGCCGGACCCGACCGCCGACTGGCATCTGCTCGCCGGGGACGAGAGCGCGCTGCCCGCGATCGCGGCGGCCCTGGAGGCGCTGCCCGACGGTGCCGAGGCCCGCGCCTTCGTCGAGGTCGCCTCCGCCGCGGAGGAGCAGAAGATCGACTCCGACACGGAGGTCGTCTGGCTGCACCGCGGCGGCCGACCGGTCGGCGAGGCCCTGGTGGAGGCGGTCCGCGCCCTGGAGTTCCCCGAGGGCAGGATGCACGCGTTCGTCCACGGCGAGGCCGGCTTCGTCAAGGACCTGCGACGGCTGCTGCGCGTCGAGCGTCAGATCCCCCGCGAGCATCTCTCGATCTCCGGCTACTGGCGCCTCGGCCACAACGAGGACGGCTGGCAGTCCTCGAAGCGCGAGTGGAACGCCCGCGTGGAGGCGGAGCAGGAGGGCACACCCACCGCGTAGCCCCTGACGGCCGCCGCCGACGACGCACCTCACACGGCGATCCGCGCGTGCAGGTGCATGTCATGCCAGCCGTCGGGGTGGAGGAGGGCGCTGCGCTTGGTGCCCTCCAGCGCGAAGCCCGTCTTCTCCGCGACGCGGCACGACGCCTCGTTGTGCACTGCGTGCGTCAGCTCCAGGCGGTGGAAGCCGATGCTCTCGAACGCCCAGCCGGTCAGGGCCGTCACCGCACGCGGGGCGACCCCCCGGCCGCGCGCCGCGGACGCGGTCCAGTACGCGATTTCGGCGGTCCCGTCGGCCGGTTCGACATGGCGCAGGGCCGCGCGCCCGAACAACTGGTCCGTGCCCTCGTCCGCGACCGCCCAGTACGCGTTGTCCTCCCCCGCCCAGGCGGCCCGCCAGCTCTCGATCATGCCGAGGGCCTCCGTCACCGACTCGGTCGTGTAGTGGTGCCACCGACGCATCAGCGGGTCCTGGAACACCTCATGGACGGCCGGGGCGTCCTCGTCCTTCCACGGGCGGAGCACCAGACCGCCCGCGGCGGGGATCACGGGCTGCGGCTGCCGGGCAAGGGTGCCGGGCGTGACGACATCACTGATCAGAAGAGGCATGCCGCGCATGCTCTCAGGCGGTCCAGTTCACCGGGCAACCGAATATCGGCCCCGCGCCGCCCGCCTCGTACGCTGGAGCCCCATGAGACGACGCCCCCGTATCCCGCCCTCTCCCCTGCCGCAGCGCGACGGGGTCGACCCCGTGCGGGTGCGGCTGCCGTTCACCGAGGGGTGGGCCACCGTGCGCGACCATCTCGTGGCGCGGCTCGCGGCCGGACACGGGGTGATCGACCAGATGATCGACGCCGGGCAGATCGTCGGCGCCGACGGGCGGCCCCTCACGCGCGACGCCGCGTACGTACCGGGCCTGTACGTCTGGTTCCATCGCGAACTGCCCGCCGAGGAGCGCGTGCCCTACCCCGTCGAGGTGGTGTACCGCGACGAGCACATCGTCGTCGCCGACAAGCCGCACTTCCTCGCCACCACCCCGCGCGGCAGCCATGTCGCCGAGACCGCCCTGGCCCGGCTCCGCCGCGACCTCGGCATCCCGTCGCTGACCGCCGCCCACCGGCTGGACCGGCTCACCGCCGGGCTCGTGCTGTTCACCGTACGGCCCGAGGAACGCGGCGCCTACCAGTCGCTGTTCCGCGACAAGCGGGTCACCAAGGAGTACGAGGCCATCGCCGCGTACGACCCCGCGGTGGCCCTGCCGCGCACCGTACGCAGCCGGATCGTGAAGGAGCGCGGGGTCCTGACGGCCCACGAGGTGGCGGGCGAGCCCAACGCGGTCAGCCGGATCGAACTCCTCGCGCACCACGAGGGCCGCGGGCGCTACCGGCTGCTCCCGCGCACCGGGCAGACCCATCAACTGCGCGTCCATATGAACGCGTTGGGGCTGCCGATCCTCGGCGACCGGCTCTATCCGGTGGTGGCCGCCGCCGGACCGGCCGGTGACTTCGGGCGCCCGCTCCAACTGCTCGCGCGGGCACTGGAGTTCACCGACCCGGTCACGGGCCGCGCCCACCGCTTCACCAGCGGGCGCGCCCTCACGGCCTGGTCGGCCTACGGCGCATGGGCCGGTGAGGACACTCACCGGCCCGGCGGGACTCAGCCCACCGACGAGTAGGCCACCACCCCGCGCAGCAGACCGTCGACCGCCTTGCGGGCGCTCTTCGCGACCGTCGACCCCTCGGTGGGGGCGGCGGCAGCGATCTGGCCGAGGACGTCGATGATCTGCTTGCACCAGCGGACGAAGTCACCGGCCGGCATCTCCGTCTCCCGCAGCACCTCGTCCAGACCCTTGCCGCTGGCCCACATGTACGCGGCCCAGGCGAAGCCCAGGTCCGGCTCGCGCTGGCCCACGCCCTCGGTCTGCCGGATACGGAAGTCCTCCTCCAGGGCGTCGAGCCGACCCCAGATGCGCACCATCTCGCGGAGCGAGGCCTTGGCCATGCCCGAGGGAACCTTCGGCTCCATCGCGTCGTCGCCGACCCGGGCCTCGTACACCAACGCCGAGGCGCACGCGGCCAGTTCGGCCGGACCGAGGCCCTCCCAGACGCCCTCGCGCAGGCATTCACTGGCCAGCAGATCCAGCTCTCCGTACAACCGCGCCAGCCGCTTGCCGTGCTCCGTCACCTCGTCGCCGCGCAGATAGTCCAGCTCCGTGAGCAGCGCCACGATGCGGTCGAACGTGCGGGCGATGGTGTTCGTACGGCCCTCGATACGGCGCTCCAACTGCGAGGTGTCCCGCAGCAGGCGGTGGTAGCGCTCGGACCAACGGGCGTGGTCCTCACGGTCGTCGCACCCATGACAGGGGTGGGCGCGCAGGGCCGTACGCAGCCGGGCGATCTCCCGGTCGTCGGCGGCCCCCGACCGCTTCTTGCGATGCCGGTCGTGCGGGATGTGCCCGGCCTTCGTACGCAGCGCGGAGGCGAGGTCGCGGCGCGACTGCGGCGAGCGCGGGTTGAACGACTTGGGGATACGCATCCGCTCCAGCGCCTCGACGGGCACCGGGAAGTCGATCGACGCCAGCCGCTTGACCTGCCGCTCCGCGGTCAGGACCAGCGGGCGCGGGCCGTCGTGGTGATCGAAGCCGCGGTGACCGCCCGCCCGGCCCGCGGGCACCCCGGGGTCGAGGACGAGCGCCAGCCCCGCGTACTTGCCCGTGGGGACGTGGATGACATCACCGGCTCTGAGCTTCTCCAGGGCGACGGCGGCCTCGGCACGGCGCTGCGCCGCACCCTGGCGGGCCAGGTCCGTCTCGCGGTCCTTCAGCTCGCGGCGCAGCCGGGCGTACTCCTCGAAGTCGCCGAGGTGGCAGGTCATGGCCTCCTTGTAGCCGGAGAGGCCCTCTTCGTTGCGCTGGACCTGCCGCGAGATCCCGACGACCGACTTGTCGGCCTGGAACTGGGCGAAGGAGGTCTCGAGCAGCTCACGCGAGCGATGCCGCCCGAACTGCTCCACGAGGTTGACCGCCATGTTGTACGACGGCTTGAAGCTGGAGCGCAGCGGGTACGTACGCGTGCCCGCGAGGCCCGCGAGATGCTCGGGGTTCGTACCGCGCTGCCACAGCACGACCGCATGACCCTCGACGTCGATGCCGCGGCGGCCGGCGCGGCCGGTCAACTGGGTGTACTCGCCGGGGGTGATGTCGGCGTGCTGCTCGCCGTTCCACTTGACGAGCTTCTCCAACACCACCGACCGGGCGGGCATGTTGATGCCCAGCGCGAGGGTCTCGGTGGCGAACACGGCCTTCACCAGGCCGCGGACGAACAGCTCCTCGACGACCTCCTTGAACGTGGGCAGCATGCCCGCGTGGTGGGCCGCGATGCCGCGCTCCAGGCCTTCCAGCCACTCGTAGTAGCCGAGGACGTGCAGATCCTCGGTGGGGATGGCGGCCGTACGCTCCTCGACCAGGGCGCGCACCCGGTCCCGCGCCTCCTCGTCGTTGAGCCGCAGGCCCGCGTACAGGCACTGCTGGACGGCGGCCTCGCAGGCGGCCCGGCTGAAGATGAACGTGATCGCGGGCAGCAGGCCCTCGGCGTCGAGCCGCTCGATGACCTCGGGCCTGCCCGGCGTCCACACCCGGGAGCGCTGGCGGCGCTCCCGCTCGCGGTCTGCCTCGCGCATCGCGCGGCCCCGTCTGCGGTCCGGATACGAGGGGCGGCTGGCCTCCATGCGCGCCAGCCGGGTCAGGTCGGGGTTGACCGCCTTGCGGCTGCCCTCGCCCTCCTCGAAGAGGTCGTACATCCGGCGCCCGGCCAGGACGTGCTGGAACAGCGGCACGGGGCGGTGCTCGGAGACGATCACCTCCGTGTCCCCGCGGACGGTGTCGAGCCAGTCGCCGAACTCCTCCGCGTTCGACACGGTCGCCGACAGGGACACCAGCGTCACCGACGCGGGCAGATGGATGATCACTTCCTCCCAGACGGCGCCGCGGAAGCGGTCGGAGAGGTAGTGCACCTCGTCCATGACCACATAGCCGAGGCCGAGGAGGGTCTGGGAGCCCGCGTACAGCATGTTGCGCAGGACCTCGGTGGTCATCACGACCACCGGGGCGTCGGCGTTGATGCTGTTGTCGCCGGTGAGCAGGCCGACCTTGGCGGCGCCGTAACGGCGGCACAGGTCGGAGTACTTCTGGTTCGACAGCGCCTTGATCGGCGTCGTGTAGAAGCACTTCTTGCCCTGCTGCAGGGCGAGGTGGACGGCGAACTCGCCGACGATCGTCTTGCCGGAGCCGGTGGGCGCGGCCACCAGTACGCCCTTCCCCGCTTCGAGTGCCTGGCAGGCCTCGATCTGGAAGGGGTCGAGGCCGAAGTCGTACATCTCGCGGAAGGGGGCGAGCGCGGTGGCCTGCTCGACAGCGCGCTTGCGCGCCGCCGCGTACCGCTCGGCCGGTGAGAGGTCCTCTGTCATCGTGCTTTCGAGCGTACCGGGCCGCACTGACAACAGGACGATCATTATCCGCACCCCTCCGGACGCGAACGAGAGGTGGTCGTGCCCCCTGGGGGACACGACCACCTCTCGTTGTCACTACGGCCTCACGGCCCGGACCCTCAGGTCACGTCGTCATAGCCGTTCACATGGTCCGGCGGCGGCAGCTCGGAGGCGCGGCTCGCGCTCACCGCCTCGACCTCACCGATCTCCTCGGGCGTGAGGTCCAGCTCGGAGGCCTCGTCGTCCGACGGCCCCTGCGCCTCGCGCCGGGCCCGGCGGCGGTCGTTGAGCATCGAGAAGGCCACCGCCACGAAGAACAGCGCCCAGATCGGCGCCGCCAGCGCCAGCATCGACATCGGGTCGGCGCCGGGCGTCGCCACGGCCGCGAAGGCGGCGATGCCGACGACCATGCCGCGCCACCAGCCGAGCATGCGGCGTCCGGACAGGATCCCGGTGAGGTTGAGCATGATCAGCAGCAGCGGCATCTCGAAGGAGAGACCGAAGACCACCACCATGCGCGTGACCAGGTCGAGGATCTTGTCCAGCTCGAGCAGGTTCTCCGCACCCTGGGGCGTGAGGTCGATCATGACCTTCGCCGTGGTGGGCAGCACGTTGTAGGCGAGATAGCCGCCGCCGAGGAAGAGCGGGAAGCCGGCCGCGACGAACGCGTAGGCGTACTTCTTCTCGTTACGGTGCAGACCCGGCGCGACGAACGCCCAGAGCTGGTACAGCCAGATCGGTGCCGACACCACCACACCCGCGGTCAGCGAGGCCTTCAGCGCCAGAGTGAAGGGCGTCAGCAGGCCGCTGACCGTGACGTGCGCGCAGTGCCCTTCCTTCTTCTTCGCCAGCTCCCCGAAGGACTGCGCACAGCCGACCGCGTCCAGCAGCGGCTTGGTGATGAAGTTGATGATGTGCTGGTAGAAGAAGGCGGCCACGATCGTGACGACGAGGATCGCCAGCACGGCCTTCGCGAGCCGGTTGCGCAGCTCACGCAGATGATCCACGAGCGGCATACGCCCCTCGGGGTCTCTCTCCTTCTTGCGGGCAGACTTGGGCAACCCACATCCTCATCTCGTGCAGCGGCCCGGAGATGCCCCGGGTCCTCGCGTCAGCGCTGGGTCTTGTCCGTCTGCTCGTTGACCGGCCGGGAGCTGGTCACGTCGCCCGGGGAGGCCTGGATCGTGCGCTGGGCCTGCGCCTGCTCGTCGGCCGGAGCGGACGCGGCGGACTTGGCCTCGTCCTTCATCGCCTTGGCCTCGCTCTTGAGGATCCGCGCGGACTTGCCGAGCGATCGAGCCATGTCCGGAAGCTTCTTCGAGCCGAACACGAGGACGATCACCAGAACCAGGAGCACCAGGTGCCACGGCTCAAGTGCGTTGCGGAACATAAGTCTTCACCTTCTCACTGAGGCGGGGCGGCGGGCCAGGTCTGACCGATCGGACGGTTGTCTGACCATCGTGTTGGCCATCGTGCTGGCAGCGATGGTAACGCCCAGGGATGAATGCGAGACAATCCCCGCGCGAACTGCTGCCCTGCGGACCGCGCCTTCATTCCGGGCCGCGACCAGAAGCGTACCTGGCAGGCTCGGGCAGATGACAGGGCGAGGTTCCGCACATCACGCAACCGAGGGGCATACCGGGCAGTTCGCCCGCATTCACAGCGATTCCACCGAACGGGCCGTACTCACGGCCGCCCGCTCCAGATCCTCCGCGGCCCGGTTGATCCGCCGGGCCGACTCCGAGACCTGCACCCCGAGGCGCCGCGCCTCCACGAAGACCCGCACGGCGAACACACCGAGCACAGCAAGACCCAGGAACCCCGCGGCAACCGCGAACATCGGCCAGAACATGCCCCGAGGTTAGACGGTCGAGTGGAGCCGCAGCGTCCTGACCCCACCGCCCGTGAGCAGCTCCACGATCCGCTCACCGGCCGGCTTGCGCACCACGGCACCGCACTCGGGGCACGTGAAGGAGTAGAACGTCGTCCGGCTGCTCGCCCCGATGGCCAGCCGCAGCGCGCTCGCCCCCAGCTCGAAACGGGCCCGGCAGTCGGGACAGCCCGCCCGGAACACCACCGGGACCACATTGCGCATCCCGGCGAACGCCGTCGCCACCGACATCTCCTGCACCCCGGCCGCCACCGACTCGCTCACCGCCCCTGCTCCCGCCCGGCCTCGGACTCCGCGGGCCCCAGCTCCTCGTACGCCGCCAAGGCCTCGGCCGCCGCACGCCGGGCACTGTCGGCCAGCTCACACGGCGCGACGATCCGCCCGTCCCGGCCCAGCCGCAACGCCAGCCGCCGCAGCGAAGCCGGATCAGGCGTCCGCAAGGTGATCCGCAAGCCACCGTCCGGCAGCTCGTCCGCACTGTCATGCGGGTAGTACTCGGCGACCCAGCGCCCGGCCGGACCCACCTCGACCACCACCTCGGGATCCTCCGCCGCGGGCTGGACCAGCCCCTCGGACAGATCCCGCAGCTCGACCTCCGGCGGCGCCGACGGCTCCTCAAGGACCCGAATCTCGGCGACCCGGTCCAGCCGGAACGTACGGCGCGCCTCGGACCGGCGGCACCACGCCTCCACATACGTGTGCCCGACGCTGACCAGACGGATCGGATCGATCTCCCGCTCCGTCACCTCGTCACGGGCCGGCGAGTAGTAGCGGATCCACAGACGACGGCGCTCGGAGATCGCCCGGTCGACGTCCGCGAAGACACCGCCCTCGGACTCGAAGCTCACCGAGAGACGAGAGCTGGCACCCGCCGCCTCCCCGGCAGCGGTCTCCACCTTCGCCGTGGCCCGCAGCAGCGCCTGCCGGTCGCCCTCCCGCAGCCCCGGCAGCGTGGCCACCGCCCGCGCCGCCACCAGCAGCGCCGTGGCCTCATCGGCCGCCAGCCGCAACGGCTCGGCCGCGTCCGCGCCCAGCGCGGCCGGGTTGTGCCACCAGATGTGCTCACCATCGGTGTCGATGTCCAGCAGATCCCCACCGCGGAAGCTCGTCCCGCACATGGGCAGCACATCGAGATCCGAGACCAGCTCGTCCTCACTGATCCCGAAGGCCCGCGCCACATCCTCCACCCGCGCACCGGGGCGCTCCCGCAGATACGTCACCAAGGACAGCATCCGCCGGGTCTGATCGATGGCGTTCGCCGGCCTGGCCGGTCTAGCTGCCACTGTCGTCCCTCTCCCCGCTCAGCCCTTGGCCACGGCACGCAGCCGGTCCACCACGTCGGCACGCAGCTCCGCGGGCTCCAGCACCACCACATCGGGCCCGAACTCGACCAGCCAGGCATCCAGGCCGTGCCCGTACGGAATCTCCAACTCGTCCCAGCCGTCGCCCCGTTCCCGCACGGCCGTGGCCTTCGCCCGCAAGGGGTACCCCGCACCCGTACGCAACCGGATCCGCGCCGAACGGTCCGCGCCCTCACCCGCCCAACCCGCGACGGTCTCACGGACCGTCACCACATCGGGCACCTC
Source organism: Streptomyces sp. NPDC104371 (assembly GCF_055583785.1). NCBI lineage: Bacteria > Bacillati > Actinomycetota > Actinomycetes > Kitasatosporales > Streptomycetaceae > Streptomyces > Streptomyces sp. NPDC104371. Next base: position 77,266 of record NZ_JBVJNF010000009.1, on the reverse strand, counting down.
CGCCGTGAACTTCCCCGGACGCGTCCGCACCCGGCCGGTGATCCGCGAGAGCCGGAACACCCGCTCGGCACCCCGGTCCCGGTCCCAGCCCGCCAGATACCAGTGGCCACGCCAGCACTCCAGCGCCCACGGCTCCACCTGCCGCGGCTCAGGTCGCGCGGCGGTCGCCTTGCGATAGTCGAAGACGACAGGACGACGGTCCCGGCACGCCAGCATCAACGGCTCGAACGCGACCTCGTGCACCGGGATACGCGGCTCCAGCGCACCGTGCGCCTCGTACGGATCGACGTCCTCCGGCAGCCCCGCCGCACGCAGCTTCTGCAACGCGCCACTCGCGGCACCCGCCAGCCGCGCCTGCTGCCACACCTTCGCGGCCAGCCCGAGAGCAGCCGCCTCCTCCGCGTCCAACGTGATCGGCGGAAGACGATTGCTGTCACGCCGCGCCAGATAGCCGACCTCGCCGTCCAGGTTCTCCACGGTCTCGATGACCAGACCCAGCTCGCGCAGATCGTCCTTGTCCCGCTCGAACATCCGATTGAACGAGTCATCGGACGCGGCGGCACCCTTCTCCGCCCCGAAGGCCTCCATATAGGCCTCGATGGACTCGCGCAGCTCGCGCTTGCTGAGCGGCCGACGCGTCCCGAGCAGACACAGCGCCAGGTTCATCAGCCGCTCGGCCTTGGCAATGGCCATCGACGCCCTTCGCCTTCCCTATGGTGCTTACGACCGATGACCGTACCCCCCACAGGTGTCGTGGCAAAAGCCGAGGGCCCATGCCCGGCCGGGCATGGGCCCCACACGATCGTCTCCGATCAGGCCTCGCGGACCGCTCAGACCGCGACCAGATCGCAGACGAAGATCAGCGTCTCGCCCGGCTTGATCCGGCCACCACCCGCGCCACGGTCACCGTAGGCGAGGTGCGCGGGAATGGTGAGCTGACGACGGCCGCCCACCTTCATGCCCTGCACACCCTTGTCCCAGCCCTGGATGACCTGACCGACACCCAACTGGAACTGCAGCGGCGTGCCCCGGTTCCAGGACGCGTCGAACTCCTCACCCGTGGAGAACGCCACACCCACGTAGTGAACCGAGACGGTGTCACCCGCCTTGGCCACCGGGCCGTCCCCCTCCCAGATGTCCTTGATCTCGAGGTCGGCCGGGGGCTCGCCGCCCGGGAAGTCGATCTCGGGCTTCTCGATGCTCACGTCAAAAGCTCCTGCTAGTCGTGTTGGGGCCACAGCGGCAACACCGACACTCTCACATCCCCGCAAGGGTTACATCTTCACCAGGAGCCCCACCGCCACCCACCCCCCGAACGAACCGGCACGCGAAGGGCGCCGCACCACCGTGCGACGCCCACCACGCGTTCCGGCCACGAAGGCCACGAACCCCTGCCTCACATCCCCGCGATCAGCTTCTCCACCCGGTCGTCCACCGAACGGAACGGGTCCTTGCACAACACCGTGCGCTGCGCCTGGTCATTGAGCTTCAGATGCACCCAGTCGACCGTGAAATCACGCCGCTGCTCCTGCGCACGCCGAATGAAGTCACCACGCAACCGCGCCCGAGTCGTCTGCGGCGGAACCGACTTGCCCTCGAAGATCTTCACATCGTTGCAGATCCGAGCGGCCTGCCCCTTCTTCTCCAACAGGTAGTACAGCCCACGACGCCGATGAATGTCGTGGTAAGCGAGATCTATCTGCGCGACCCGCGGATGCGACATCGTCATGTTGTTCTTGGCCCGATACCGCTCGATGAGCTTGTACTTCATCACCCAGTCGATCTCGGTCGCCACCCGGTCCAGATCCTCGGACTCGATCGCCTCCAACGTGCGACCCCACAACTCCAGAACCCGCTCCACCGTGCCGGTACGAATACCCCGGCGCTCGCAGAAGTCCACCGCCTTCTCGAAGTACTCCCGCTGCACCTCCAACGCCGAGGCCTCACGACCGCTCGCCAGCCGCACCTTGCGGCGGCCCGTGATGTCATGGCTGACCTCGCGGATCGCCCGGATCGGGTTCTCCAGCGTCAGATCCCGCATCACCGTCCCCGCCTCGATCATCCGCAGCACCAGATCGGTCGCCCCGACCTTGAGCAACATCGTCGTCTCCGACATGTTCGAGTCGCCCACGATCACATGCAGCCGGCGATAGCGCTCCGCGTCCGCATGCGGCTCGTCGCGCGTGTTGATGATCGGCCGGGAGCGCGTCGTCGCCGAACTGACGCCCTCCCAGATGTGCTCCGCCCGCTGACTGACGCAGTAGACGGCACCCCGCGGCGTCTGGAGCACCTTGCCCGCACCACACAGCAACTGCCGGGTGACCAGGAACGGAATCAGGATGTCCGCGAGCCGGGAGAACTCCCCATGACGAGCCACCAGATAGTTCTCGTGACACCCGTAGGAGTTGCCCGCCGAATCCGTGTTGTTCTTGAAGAGGTAGACGTCTCCCGCGATCCCCTCCTCATGCAGCCGACGCTCCGCGTCGACCAACAGCCCCTCGAGAATGCGCTCACCCGACTTGTCATGCGTGACAAGCTCCGTCACGTTGTCACACTCGGGTGTCGCGTATTCAGGATGCGAACCCACATCGAGATACAGACGGGCGCCATTGCGCAGAAACACATTGCTGCTACGGCCCCATGACACGACACGGCGGAAGAGGTACCGCGCCACCTCGTCAGGCGACAGGCGGCGCTGTCCCCTGAACGTGCACGTGACGCCGTACTCGTTCTCCAGCCCGAAAATGCGGCGGTCCATGACTGAACATTACGCCCGATCTCCCGAGCTGAAACGGGGTTCGACAGCACGGTTCGGACCATTTTCCGAGGAAGCCGCAACCGCCCCCACCGCCACAGGAGCCACCAGCACCCGCCCCGTGGCCAACAACACCACCAACGCCACAACCCCCGCGGCACCCGGCACCGCGAAACCCCACACCGTGCCACCCCGCTCGATCACCGGCCCCGCCAGCCCCGTCCCCACCGACGCCCCCACCGTGAACGTCGTCACCAACCAGGAGAACGCCTCCGTGACCGTACCGCTCGGCGCATGCCGGTCCACGATGATGAACGCACACGCGATACACGGCGCCAGGAACACCCCCGCCACCACCGTGAGCAACACCATCGCCACCACCCCCGGCAACAGCGTCAACGGCAGATAACACAACGCCAACAGCCCCACCAGCACCTGCAACCGCCGCTCCGGCACACCGCTCCACCGCCGCGCCCCGTACACCGACCCACCGGCCAGCGCGCCCAGCCCCAACGCCGCCATCAGCCAGCCGTACACCGCGTTCCCGCCGTGGTCGTCGGCGTACGCCACCGCCGACACCTCGATCGAACCGAGCGCGATCCCGACGAACAGGAACGAACCGAGCAGCACGAGCAGCCCCGGCGAACGCAACGCACCGAGCCAGTGCGCCTCACGCGGCGCCGAACGCCACGCCCGCGACGGCGGCGACACCACCACGACGAGCGCGCCGAGCACCCCCACGACGTTGAGCGCGATCAGCGCGGCCTGCGCCGACCACCAGGACACGCACACCGTCACCAGCAGCGGGCCGAGGGTGAACATCACCTCCTGCGCCACCGCGTCCATCGCGTACGCCGTGTGCACCTGCTCCTCCCGGCGCAGCACATCCGGCCACAGCGCCCGCAGACCGCCCTCCAGCGGCGGCGTGAACAGCCCGGAGACCACCATCGCCCCGTACGCCAGGGCCGGCGGCTCGACACCCGAGAGCGCGAACACCGTCATGGCCAGCGCGGACACGATCGCCGCGGGCAACTGCACCCGCGGCTGGCCGTGCAGATCCACCAGCCGGCCCAGCAACGGCTGCCCCACCGCATTGGCCACCCCGTACACCGCGGCCAGCGCCCCGGCGAGACTGTAGGTGCCCCCCTCGGCCCGGACGAACAGCACCACCGCGATCGCCGCGATGGCGTTCGGCAGCCGCCCCACCAACGTCCCGACCAGCAGACGAGCCGCATGCCTCGCCCTGAGGATCTCCAGGTACCCGGCGGCCATACCCCATCCTTAAGAAGTTTTACGTATAACCAACCCGCCATACGTACCATGAGCGCTAACCGCACGTCCAGACGAAAGAGCAGGTCAACGGTGGCACGAGGGAGCACGCGACCCACCAGCCGCGACGTCGCCCAAGCCGTCGGCGTCTCCCAAGCCGCCGTCTCCCTGGTCCTCGGCGACAAATGGCGCGGACGCGTCTCCGAGACCACCGCCGAACGCATCCGGCAAGCCGCACAAGAACTCGGCTACCGCCCCAACCTCGCCGCACGCAACCTACGCCTCGGCCACACCCGCACCATCCTCCTCGTCGTACCCGCCCTGACGAGCGAATTCTTCGGAGGCGTCTACACCGGCGCCGCCACCGTCGCCGCCGAACACGGCTTCGGCGTCGTCCTCTACCCCTCCCCCGAAGGCACCGGCCCCGCCAAGAACCCCTTCCACTCCGCCCGCGCCGCACTCGACGGCATCATCGCCTCCTCCATGGCCGCGGACGCCCTCACCGCCCTCCGCGACGCCCCGCTCCCCCTCGTCATGCTCGACAGCGACCCCCACGCCACCCCGGGCGCCGCGACCGTCAACCTCGACATCCCCGACGGCATGCGCCAGACCGCCGACCACCTCCTGGCCCTCGGCCACCGCCACTTCCTCCACCTCGCGGCCGACATCCCCTCCTGGACCTTCACCACCCGAGCCCACGAACTGGCCACCCGCCTCACCGCCGCCCCCGGCACCACCCTCCGCACCACCCGCGCCCCCCTCACCATCGAAGGCGCCCGCACCGCCACCGAAGCCGCCCTCACCACCCCCGGCCCCCGCCCCACCGCCCTCGTCTGCGACGACGACAAGCTCGCCATCGGCGCCTACAAGGCCGCCCGCCGCCTCGGCCTCCGCATCCCCGACGACCTCTCCGTCACCGGCCTCGACGACCTCACCCTCGCCACCGCCGTCGACCCCGAACTCACCACCGTCCACCTCGACGCCGAACTCTTCGGCCGACGCGGCATGCAAGCCCTCCTCGCCCTCCTCGACGGCCACACCCCCGACCAGACCGACATCCCCGTCCACCTGGTCGTCCGCGGCTCCACCGCCCCACCCCGCTGACCACCGGCCCCACACACGCGTGCGCCCCGACCGAGAACGGCCGGGGCGCACACACAACAGGCGAGGACGCGCTCCTCACCCACCCGAACGAGTGATCACTTCTCCGACCCCGAGGACTCCGAATCCCCCGAGGCCTCCTCCTCGGACTCCGCGGCAGCCGAACCGTCACCCGCCAGCAACCGGGCGAGCTGACGACCCACGATCCGCTTGAACTTACGCTGCTGCGGCCGCGTACGATCCAGCACCGCGACCTCCAGCCGCTCCGCCGGAATCTCCCGCTCACTGCCGTTCGTGTCCCGCGACAGCGCCTGCACCGCCAGCGTCAACGCCTCCGTCAACGTCATACCGTCCCGATGACGCTGATCCAGGAACCCGCTGATCTGCTCCGCGTTACCGCCCACCGCGACCGAACCGTGCTCATCCACGATCGACCCGTCATGCGGCAGCCGATAGATCTGGTCGCCCTCCGGGGTCTCCCCCACCTCGGCCACCACCAGCTCCACCTCGTACGGCTTCTCCGCCGCACTCGAGAAGATCGTGCCCAGCGTCTGCGCATACACGTTCGCAAGACCCCGCGCGGTCACATCATCACGGTCGTACGTGTACCCCCGCAGATCCGCGTAGCGCACACCACCGATCCGCAGATTCTCGTACTCGTTGTACTTACCGGCGGCCGCGAAACCGATCCGGTCATAGATCTCACTGAACTTGTGCAACGCACGAGACGGATTCTCACCGACGAACACGATGCCGTCGGCGTACTGCATCACGACCAGACTGCGGCCGCGCGCGATGCCCTTACGGGCGTACTCCGCCCGGTCGGCCATGGCCTGCTGGGGGGAGACATAGAACGGCGTCGACACCGGTTACCCGTCCCTTTCTGTCGAAGTCATCGGAGCACCGTCATCAGAGCAACGCGGCACTCGGACCGTCGGGCTGCTCCAGGCGCCGCTCCAGGACCGCGCGGGCGATCTCGGAGGACTCCCCGTCGGTGAGCCGACGGCACCCCTCCTCGGTGATCACCGTGACCAGCGGATAGATCCGGCGCGCGACATCCGGACCACCCGTCGCCGAGTCGTCGTCCGCCGCGTCGTACAAGGCCTGGACCACCAGGGTCATGGCCTGCTCCTCGGACAGGTCCTCACGGAACAGCTTCTTCATCGCACCCCGCGCGAAGAGCGAACCGGAGCCCGTGGCCGCGAAGGCACGCTCCTCGAAGCGGCCACCCGTCACGTCGTAGGAGAAGATACGGCCCTTGTCACGGTCCAGGTCATAGCCCGCGAAGAGCGGCACCACGGCCAGACCCTGCATGGCCATACCGAGGTTGGAACGGATCATCGTCGACAGGCGGTTCGCCTTGCCCTCCAGGGAGAGCTGCACGCCTTCGACCTTCTCGAAGTGCTCCAGCTCGAGCTGGAACAGCTTCACCATCTCCACGGCGAGACCCGCCGTGCCGGCGATACCCACCGCCGAGTACTCGTCCGCCGGGAACACCTTCTCCATGTCCCGCTGCGAGATCAGATTGCCCATGGTCGCCCGCCGGTCACCCGCGAGCACGACGCCCCCCGGGAACGTCGCGGCCACGATCGTGGTGCCGTGCGGGGCCTCGATCACACCCTGGGCGGGCAACTGTCGCTTGCCGGGCAGCAGCTCGGGCTGATGCTCGGCGAGGAAGTCCATGAAGGACGACGACCCAGGCGTCAGGAAGGCAGCCGGTAGACGCCCGGTGCTACGAGGGTTGGCTTCCACGCGTTTCCTTCCAGGTAATCGGCAGCTCGGTACATCGCTTCGGGGTTGTCCCGCAACAGCCCGAGGCCGGAATTGCAGTTGAAGCACAGTACGCCACGGACCCTACCCGTCTTGTGGCAGTGGTCCACCTGAGTGGCAGGAGCCGACAGACAGATGCAGCAGACACCGCCCTGAGAAGCGATCAGCTCGTCCCGCTCGGCCTCGGTCATGCCGTACTTACGCAGTAGGCGCTGTGCGGGCGCCGCAGCCGCTCGACAAGCCTTGCAGCGACTGGCCAAGCCGTCGGTAACGCCACGCTTTCGATGCCACTCGCTGCGTGGCTTGACCTCACCGCACCCTCGGCAACGTTTGTGCCCCGCAGGGATCTGGTCTTCCGGACCGAGGACCGGAAGCTCCCCCCGGTAGTTCATGGAGCAGTCCCGGCAATGCCGCTGCAACCCATCGAGGTTCGACCGCTTACGACCGAAGGCTGCGCGCGGCTTGTACTCGCCGCACCGCGCGCAGCACTTCCCCAGTTCAGTTCCTGACACTCACAGCCCCCACCTTGGATTCAAAGGTGTTCCGCCCGACTGAATCCCTATTCGCCGCCCTTTTGAACAAATGACCGAACGAAGTCCTCTGCGTTTTCCTCGAGTACGTCATCGATTTCATCGAGCACCGAGTCCACGTCATCCGACAATTTCTCGTGCCGCTCCTGGAGGTCCTCGGAGCCCTGCGCGTCCTGTGTCTGTTCCTCGACCTCTTCCGTGGAGCGCGTCGCCTTCTGCTGGCCGCCGCCGGTGTCCTTGGTCGCCATAACCCTCACCCCGCTCAGTTCGCCCGACATGGTCGGCATTCCGTCGATCGGTGATGATCAGACCCTACTCGCCAGGTCCGACATCGGCCCCGCAGTTACTCCAACGTACGGGGACCATCTCGATGATTCCCGGTCGCCGCGATTTCCACCCTCGCTCATCCGCCCGAGAGGACCCTGACCAGATCCTCCGCCGTGCGGCAGCGGTCGAGGAGTGCCTTGACGTGATTGCGCGTTCCGCGAAGCGGTTCCAGGGTGGGGACGCGCTGCAGCGAGTCCCGGCCGGGCAGGTCGAAGATCACCGAGTCCCAGGACGCCGCCGCGACGTCGTCCGCGTACTGCTCGAGGCAGCGACCGCGGAAGTACGCGCGGGTGTCCTCCGGGGGCTTCGTACGGGCCCGCTCGATGTCGTCGTCGGTCAGGAGGCGCTTCATGCGGCCACGGGCGACCAGGCGGTTGTAGAGACCCTTCTCGGCGCGTACGTCGGCGTACTGGAGGTCGACGAGATGCAGCCGGGCGGCGTCCCAGTCGAGGTTGTCTCGGCGCCGGTAGCCCTCCATGAGTTCGCGTTTGGCGACCCAGTCGAGTTCGCCGGCGAGGCTCATGGGGTCGCGCTCGAGGCGGTTGAGGGTGTCCTCCCAGCGGGACAGGACGTCCTTGGTCTGCTCGTCGGCGTCGGCGCCGTAGCGCTCCTCGACGTATTTGCGCGAGAGCTCGTAGTACTCCATCTGGAGTTGGACGGCGGTGAGTGTCCGGCCGCTGCGGAGGGTGATCAGGTGCTTGAGGCTGGGGTCGTGGGAGACCTGGTGGAGCGTGCGTACGGGCTGGTCGACGGCGAGGTCGACGGCGATGAAGCCGTCTTCGATCATGGAGAGGACGAGCGCGGTGGTGCCCAGCTTGAGATAGGTCGAGATCTCGGAGAGGTTGGCGTCGCCGATGATCACATGGAGGCGGCGGTACTTCTCGGCGTCGGCGTGGGGCTCGTCGCGGGTGTTGATGATGGGGCGCTTGAGGGTGGTCTCGAGGCCTACCTCGACCTCGAAGTAGTCGGCGCGCTGGCTGAGCTGGAAGCCGTGTTCGTTGCCGTCCTGGCCGATGCCGACGCGGCCCGCTCCGGCGAAGACGGGGCGGGAGACGAAGAAGGGGGTGAGGTGGCGCACGATGTCCGAGAAGGGGGTGTCCCGCTTCATCAGGTAGTTCTCGTGCGTGCCGTAGGAGGCGCCCTTGTTGTCGGTGTTGTTCTTGTAGAGGTGGATGGGCTGGGCGCCGGGGAGCTGGGCGGCTCGTTCGGCGGCCTCGGCCATGATGCGTTCGCCGGCCTTGTCCCAGAGGACGGCGTCGCGGGGGTTGGTGACTTCGGGGGCGCTGTATTCGGGGTGGGCGTGGTCGACGTAGAGGCGTGCCCCGTTGGTGAGGATGACGTTGGCGAGGCCGATGTCCTCGTCGGTGAGCTGGCTGGAGTCGGCGGCCTCGCGGGCGAGGTCGAAGCCTCGCGCGTCCCGTAGCGGGTTCTCTTCCTCGAAGTCCCAGCGGGCCCGGCGGGCCCGGTGCATCGCCGCGGCGTAGGCGTTGACGATCTGGGATGAGGTGAGCATGGCATTGGCGTTGGGGTGGCCGGGGACGGAGATGCCGTACTCCGTCTCGATGCCCATTACTCGCCGTACGGTCATGCGGCCCTCCTTGCCAGGCGGCGCCCTTGGTCGGGGCGGCGCTCCGTTACCGCTGGTGTTCCGGTGCGCGTGCGGTGCCCGTCCCCGCACGGCGCGACGTGGCGGTACGAACGAGCCTAGAACGCCTTTGCGGTGGTGGGGAGATCAATTTGGTTGTTTGTCCTGTAGTGATGCGCCCTGAAATGCAGGTGGCTGCGGGTGCCCGGTGGGGCCACCCGCAGCCGCCCTGTGTTTTACAGGTATTGACCGGTGTTTGCCACCGTGTCGATGGAGCGCCCGGTGTCTGCGCCTTGCTTTCCGGTGATGAGGGTACGGATGTAGACGATCCGTTCGCCCTTCTTTCCGGAGATGCGGGCCCAGTCGTCGGGGTTGGTGGTGTTGGGCAGGTCCTCGTTCTCCTTGAACTCGTCCACGCATGCCTGGAGGATGTGGGAGACCCTGAGGCCCTTTTGGCTGTGTTCCAGGAAGTCCTTGATCGCCATCTTCTTGGCGCGTCCGACGATGTTCTCGATCATGGCGCCGGAGTTGAAGTCCTTGAAGTAGAGGACTTCCTTGTCGCCGTTGGCGTAGGTGACTTCGAGGAAGCGGTTCTCGTCGGATTCGGCGTACATCTGTTCCACGGCGGTCTGGATCATGCCGTGGATGGTGGCGCCCCTGTCTCCTCCGTGTTCGCTGACGTCGTCGGCGTGCAGGGGGAGGTTCTCCGTGAGGTACTTCCCGAAGATGTCCTTGGCCGCTTCGGCGTCCGGACGTTCGATCTTGATCTTCACGTCGAGGCGGCCGGGCCGCAGGATGGCGGGGTCGATCATGTCCTCACGGTTGGAGGCACCGATGACCACGACGTTCTGCAGGCCTTCGACACCGTCGATCTCGGCGAGGAGCTGAGGAACGATGGTGTTCTCGACGTCGGAGCTGACGCCGGAGCCGCGGGTGCGGAAGAGGGATTCCATCTCGTCGAAGAAGACGATGACGGGGGTTCCCTCGCCGGCCTTCTCACGGGCGCGCTGGAAGACGAGGCGGATCTGCCGTTCGGTCTCGCCGACGTACTTGTTGAGGAGCTCGGGGCCCTTGATGTTGAGGAAGAAGCTCTTGCCGGCGGCCTGGCCGGTCACCTCGGCGACCTTCTTGGCCAGGGAGTTGGCGACGGCCTTGGCGATGAGCGTCTTGCCGCATCCAGGGGGCCCGTAGAGCAGGACGCCCTTGGGCGGGCGCAGTTCGTGCTCCTTGAACAGGTCGGGGTAGAGGTACGGGAGTTCGACCGCGTCGCGGATGGCTTCGATCTGGCCGGCGAGGCCGCCGATCGCTTCGTAGCCGATGTCGGGTACCTCTTCGAGGACCAGCTCCTCGACTTCGCTCTTGGGTACGACTTCGTAGACGTAGCCGGAGCGGGACTCGAGCAGGAGGGCGTCGCCGGGGCGGATGGTGACGTCCAGCAGCGGCTCGGCGAGCCGTACCACCCGTTCCTCGTCGGTGTGGCCGAGGACGAGGGCGCGTTCGCCGTCCTCGAGGATCTCCTTGAGGGTGACGATGTCGCCGATGCGCTCGTACTCCATGGCCTCGACCACGTTGAGCGCTTCGTTGAGCATCACTTCCTGGCCGCGGCGCAGTTCGTCGACCTCTACGCCGGGGCTGACGTTCACCCTGAGCTTGCGGCCTCCGGTGAAGATGTCGGCCGTGCCGTCCTCGTTCGCCTGGAGGAAGACGCCGAAGCCGGCGGGCGGCTGTGCGAGGCGGTCGACTTCTTCCTTGAGGGCCACGATCTGGTCGCGGGCCTCACGGAGTGTGTTGGCGAGTCGTTCGTTCTGGGCGGACACGCCGGCCAGGTTGGTCTGCAGCTCGACGATCCGCTCTTCGAGAATCCTCGTGTGTCGCGGAGAGTCGGCGAGCTTGCGTCGCAGGACGGCGATCTCCTGCTCAAGGTAGGCGATCTGCCCGGCCGGGTCGTCGGACCCTCGTCCCGGGCGGATGCCGCGGTTCATGTCGTCGTCGTGGGCTGCCACGGTCCTCACCTCCTCTTAGGGGAGCTGGACGCTTCCAGACCCTACCTGGGTGGGTGGCGATTGAAACCCCTAGATCACAAAGACTGTGGGGTGTGTCCGATCTTCACCCTTGCGCTCTCCCTCACGCCAGGGGAATACCCACCGAACATGATTGGGAAGCGGCCGAAGGTAGGGTCGGAGTGTTCAACACCCGTCAGAGCTGGCCTGATTCCCGGGCGGCTCCGCGCAGGAATCGGCAGGAGAGATGACCGTGCAGCAGCAGGCCTCAGTGGACGGCGAGGCGCTGGAGGTCTGGATCGACCAGGATCTGTGTACCGGCGACGGCATCTGTGCCCAGTACGCGCCCGAGGTTTTCGAGCTGGACATCGACGGCTTGGCGTACGTGAAGGGCCCGGAGGAGGAGCTTCTCCAGGCCAGGGGTGCCACAACGCCCGTACCGCTGCCGCTTCTCACGGATGTGGTCGACTCGGCGCGGGAGTGTCCCGGGGAGTGCATTCATGTGCGTCGGGTCGCGGACGGGGTGGAGCTGTACGGTCCCGACGTGGAGTGATCGTACGACCACGGCGCGCCATGTGTGGCTGGATTTGGCGCATCTGGTGTGCGGGGCCGCTGAGGTGGGTGGGGCGGGGGGTCATACGCTCCGGGCTTCGGAGGGCGTGGAGCGGATGAACGCGCCGTCGTTCCAATGCCACTTGGCGGGGGTCTTCCGGTCGGGGCAGCAACTCGGTACGTCGGGCGAGGAGTAGCCGACGAGGGTGGCGGTGACCGCCGCGTCGCGGAGGGCGAAGTCGGTGACCGTGAGGCGGTCCTTGGGGTCGACGAGGGTGGCGACGACGCGGGGCTTCGGGGAGTCGGCGGCGCGCGTGAGGACGTAGATGCCGTCGGGTGGGGTGCCCATGCCGGCGTCGCAGTGGACCACGGCCACGGTCTCGGGGCGGCCGTCGCCGTCGAGGTCGCCTTTGGCCTGCTGCTTCACGACGGGCTCGGTGGTGCCGCACTGGAGGGGGAAGTCGGCGTCGGCGGGGTCGGGGGCCGCCGCGGTGACGGGGGGCGTCTTGGCCCCGTGGGAGGGCTGGGCGGCGGTGGCCGGGCCGGGCTGGAACAGCGAGGAGAGGGCGATCACGCCGGAGACGGCGGCGGCCGTGATGATCCAGTGGAGGGGCCGGGTGGTGGCGTGGGCCAGTTCCGGGACAACGGGGTGCTGCACGAGAGAGATGTCTCCTGTGAGGGCTGTGCCGGTGGGGTGTCCCGCATCGTGCCACACGTCACAGGGCGGCGGAACGGTGGGGTCCGTGCTGCTGGCGGTGCGTCACATGTGATCGCGTGCCGGTGGTTCAACGCGTGAGCGCCGTGGTCGAGTTCCCGGTTGTCGGGGGGAACTCGGCCACGGCGCTCGTGAGTTGGCGGGGCGTGGGCCGGGTCAGCGGCCGGTGCCCGCGTCGGCGTTGGGGCCGCTGTAGTCCTCGCCGTAGGCGCCCTTGGCGGGGCGGCGGCGGCGCATGGGGGGCTCGACGCCGTCGGCGAGGCGGCGGGCGGTGAGCAGGAAGCCCGTGTGCCCGATCATCCGGTGGTCGGGGCGGACGGCGAGGCCTTCGATGTGCCAGTTGCGGATCATCGTCTCCCAGGCGGTCGGCTCGTTGAAGCAGCCGATCTCGCGGATGGACTCGACGGTCCGGGCGAGCTGGGTGGTGGTGGCCACGTAGCAGCACAGGATGCCGCCGGGGACGAGCGCCTTGGAGACGGCCTCCAGGCATTCCCAGGGGGCGAGCATGTCGAGGATGACGCGGTCGACGTCGGTGTCGCTCAGGTTGTCCTGGAGGTCGCCGACGGTGAGCTGCCAGGCGGGGTGAGGGCCGCCGAAGTAGCGCTCGACGTTCGCCTGGGCGATCTCGGCGAAGTCGGCGCGGCGCTCGTAGCTGTGCAGCATGCCCTGGTCGCCGATGGCGCGCAGCAGGAAGCTGCTGAGCGAGCCGGAGCCGACGCCGGCTTCGACGACGCGTGCGCCGGGGAAGATGTCGGCGAAGGCGAGGATCTGTCCGGCGTCCTTGGGGTAGACGACGGCGGCCCCGCGGGGCATGGACAGGACGTAGTCGGGGAGCAGGGGGCGCAGCGCGAGGTAGGCGACGTTCCCGGTGGTGCGGACAACGCTGCCCTCGGGGGCGCCGATCAGTTCATCGTGCGGGAAGGAACCCTTGTGGGTGTGGAAGTTCTTTCCTGCTTCGAGCGTGAACGTGTAGTGACGGCCCTTGGGGTCGGTCAGCTGTACCTGGTCCCCGACCTTGAAGGGCCCGCGCCTGCGGGCGGCACCGGTCGGTTCGGACATGTGACCAGCCTACCGGCAGCGGAGGGGGCCGCTGACCAGTCGGTGGTCAGCTCGGGCGGGCCATGGCTTTGACGAAGGCGCGTTCGACGTCGGTGGCGGACAGGACGCCGTAGATCTCGCCGGTCTCCTCGATGACGAGGTATTCGGTGGCGGGGGTGGCGCGGAGGGCGTCGAGGAGGTCTTCGCCGGTGAGTTCGGCGGAGACGCGCATGCCGTCGGTGAGGTCGTGGGCGAGGCTGCTGACGGCGACCCAGGGGCGGCGGTGTTCGGGTACGCCGACGATGGCGGCTTCGCGGACGAGGGAGAGGGGCTGGCCGTGGGGGTCGACGACGACGAGGGCGCGGGCGCCGACGTCGTTGGCTCGGCGCAGGGCTTCGGAGAGGGGGGTGTCGGCCTGGACGGGGACGGCGCGGCGGGTGAGGGCGCGGGCGCGCAGTTCGGGGAGGTGTTCGCGCAGGCGGGCCATGCGCAGGCTGTTTCCGGCGCCGGTCCAGATGATCGCGGCGAGGATGGCGGCGAGCAGGGCGTCGGTGAGGGTGTCCATGCCGATGCTGTCGTCGGCGGGGGCGCCGAGGGCGCCGGACTGGGTGAGGAGGGGGAGGCCGACGAGGACGGAGAGGGCGAGGGCGCGGCCGATCCAGGCGGCGGCGACGGTGCCGCTCATGGGCTTGCCGGTGATCTTCCAGACGACGGCGCGGAGCATGCGTCCGCCGTCGAGGGGGAGGCCGGGGAGGAGGTTGAAGGCGGCCACGAAGAGGTTGGAGATCATGAGGCCGGCGAGGAGGACGCCGGGGACGGTGTCCGCGCGGACGGTCTGGTGGGCGAGGTAGAAGAGGCCGGCGAGGGCGAGGGAGAGGAGGGGGCCGACGAAGGCGAGGACGAATTCGCGTCCGGGGGTCTCGGCTTCCTTCTCGATTTCGGAGGCGCCGCCGAAGAACTGGAGCTGGATGCGGCGTACGGGGAGGTGGAAGCGGAGGGCGGCGATGGTGTGGGCGAGTTCGTGGATGAGGACGGAGGCGTAGAAGGCGACGGCGAAGAAGAGGGAGACGAGGTAGCGGGCGGCGCCGAGTTCGGGGAGTACGCGGTCGAGTTGGCCGCCGAAGATCCAGGTGATGAGGGCGGCGACGAGGAACCAGCTCGGGGCGACGTAGACGGGTACGCCGAAGGGGCGGCCCATGAGGATGCCGCCGCCGGGTTCTTTGGGGCGCTGCGGGGCGGGGGTGTTCCGGGGGGCCGCGGGTGTGGCGTTCTCGGTGTTCTCGGCGCTCTTGTCGGCGCTCTTGTCGGCGAGGGGCGCCGACGGGGTGGGGGTCTTGGCGTCCGGTGTGCTGTCGTCGGCCGGTGACGGTGGGGTTTGGGTGGGTGTCCGCCGGTCCTCGTGGGCCGCGGGGTCGGCGGTCTGCGCCGTGGGGGCTTCCTCGCGGGCGGTCGCGCCGTTGTTGTCGGGGCGCGGCTGTCCGCTCTCGCCGCTCTCGTCCACGCTGTCCCCTCGATCGAAGCGTCTCCCCGGCCCCGGTGGTACGGGGTGGGAGGGTCCGTGGGTCGATGGTATGCGGCGTTCGTGTCGTGGTCCGCCCCGGCACCCCTTGTGATGTGTGCGGCGTCACGCGGGGGTGGGCGCGGCTGGGTCACTGTCGGTGGTGGGCCGTAGGCTCTGTGGTCATGGATACCAGTACTGACGGCGCTGTGGAGGGGTCTGCTGCGGTGGAGGGGGCTGCTGTGGCTGCCGTGCCTCCGGCGTCGTTGTCGCCTTCGCGGGCGAGCGATTTCATGCAGTGCCCGCTGTTGTACCGGTTCCGGGTGATCGACAGGTTGCCGGAGAAGCCGAGTGAGGCGGCGACGCGGGGCACGTTGGTGCATGCGGTGCTGGAGCGGCTGTTCGACGCGCCTGCCGGGGAGCGGACGGCGCCGCGGGCCCGGTCGTTGGTGCCGGGTCAGTGGGATCGGTTGCGGGAGAGTCGGCCCGAGGTCGCGGAGTTGTTCGCGGAGGATCCGGGTGGTGAGCGGCTGGCGCGGTGGCTCGGGGAGGCGGAGCGGCTGGTCGAGCGGTGGTTCTCGCTGGAGGATCCGACGCGGCTGGAGCCGGCGGAGCGTGAGTTGTTCGTCGAGGCGGAGCTGGAGTCGGGGCTGAGGCTGCGGGGGATCATCGATCGTGTCGATGTCGCGCCGACGGGTGAGGTGCGGATCGTGGACTACAAGACGGGCAAGGCGCCTCGGCCCGAGTACGCGGAGGGCGCGCTGTTCCAGATGAAGTTCTACGCGTTGGTGGTGTGGCGGCTGAAGCGGGTGGTGCCGCGGCGGTTGCAGCTCGTGTATCTCGGCAGTGGTGATGTGCTGACGTACGACCCGGTGGTCGCGGATCTGGAGCGGGTGGAGCGCAAGCTGCTGGCGTTGTGGGAGGCGATCCGGTCGGCGACGGAGTCGGGTGACTGGCGTCCGCGTCCTACCCGGTTGTGCGGTTGGTGTGATCATCAGGCGGTCTGCCCGGAGTTCGGGGGCACTCCCCCGCCATATCCGCTGCCGGTGCGGGCGGTCTAGGGGCGCGGGCCTGGGCGGGCGCGGGGGGTGTGGGTCAGGGCGCGGGCGTCGGGGGGTGGTGAGCAGGGCAGAATGGGGCCGGACTAGCCGAAGGAGACTTACGTGGCCATCCGTGTCCTACTGGTCGATGACCAGCCCCTGCTGCGGACGGGCTTCCGGATGATTCTGGAGGCCGAGCAGGACATCGCGGTCGTCGGCGAGGCCGGGGACGGCCTCCAGGCCCTCGATCAGGTGCGTGTTCTTCAGCCGGATGTGGTGCTGATGGACATTCGTATGCCTCGCATGGACGGGGTGGAGGCGACTCGGCAGATCACCGGCCCTGGGCGGGACGGTCCGGCGAAGGTGCTGGTGCTGACGACCTTCGATCTGGACGAGTATGTGGTGGAGGCGTTGCGCGCGGGTGCCAGCGGGTTCCTTCTCAAGGACGCTCCGGCCCATGAGTTGGTGCAGGCGATCCGGGTGGTCGCGGCGGGTGAGGCGTTGTTGGCGCCGAGTATCACGCGTCGGCTGCTGGACAAGTTCGCGGTGCATCTGCCGTCCGGGGAGGAGCCGGTCCCGGACACGCTGCACACGTTGACCGATCGTGAGGTCGAGGTGTTGAAGCTGGTGGCGCGCGGGTTGTCCAACGCGGAGATCGCGGCTGATCTGTTCGTCAGCGAGACCACGGTGAAGACGCATGTGGGTCATGTGCTGACGAAGCTGGGGTTGCGGGACCGGGTGCAGGCGGCGGTGTACGCGTACGAGAGCGGGTTGGTGCGTCCGGGCGCGCAGTAGCGAGCGCCCCCTGGAGACCTGGCCGGAAGCGGCGAAGGCCCCCGGGGCCGCCTGGACGCGGTGCGTCCGGTGGCTCCGGGGGCCTTCGGTTGTACGGGGGTGTCAGCCTGTACGGGGCTGTCAGCCGCTCACGCCGCGGCTGAGCTCCCAGAGCTGCAGCGTGGACGAGGTGCTCATCGCGTACTCGCCGCCCATGATGTCGTCCTGGATGGCGACGTACTGCTTGCCCTGCCACAGCGGGATGACCGGGACGTCCTCGGCGACGATGTCCTGGATCTGGGTGATGCTCTTCGACGCGGCGAGCCGGTCGGCCTCGCGCCGGGACTGGGGGATCAGGGTGTTGCGGATCTCGTTGTTGACGTACGTCGAGTTGAGGAAGTTCTTCTTGTCGAGGACCGGCGCGATGAAGGTGTCGGCGTCCGGGAAGTCCGGGAACCAGCCCATGCCGAAGACCTCGTACTGGCCCTTCAGTTCGGCCGGACGGTACTTGTCCCAGGAGGTGCCCTTGATGTCGACGTCGAACAGCCCGCTGTCGTTGAGCTGCTTCTCGAGGACCTTGAACTCCGCGGCGGTGGTCTCGCCGTAGTGGTCGGTGGTGTAGTTCAGCGTGAGCTTCACCGGGGTGGTGATGCCCTCCTTGGCCAGCAGGTTGCGGGCCTTGTCGACGCTCGGGGTCCCGTACTTGTTGAAGAACGAGTTGGAGTGGCCGGTGACGGTGGCGGGGACGAGCGAGTACAGGCTCTGGGCCTGGGAGCCGTACACCTTGGAGACCAGCTCGTCGCGGTCGATGACCTGCGCCATGGCCTGGCGGACGGCCTTGCTCTTCACGACCGGCGCGGTGGTCTTGAAGCCCAGGTAGCGCGTGACGAGGCCCGGCACCTCGACCAGGTTGACCTTGCCGTTGGGGTTGTCCTGGAGCTTGTTGACCTGATCCGGCGTCATGCCGCGGGACGCGACGTCGATGTCGCCCTTGTCGAGGGCGGTGCTCATGGCGTCGGGGTCCTTGAAGGGCTCCAGTACCGCCTGGTCGTTCTTCAGGGTGAGCAGACCCTTGTAGTTGGGGTTCTTGCTGAACGTGATGCGGTCGACCTCGTCGCCCTTGACGTCGGCCTTCATCGTGTACGGGCCGGAGCCGTCGATCTGGAAGCCGTCGCGCAGCTTGTTCTTCTCGTAGTCCTTGGAACTGAGGATGCCGGCGACCGGCGTCGACAGCTTGAACGGGAAGGTGGCGTCCGCGGTCTTCAGATGGAAGATGACTTCGTTGTCACCTTGCGTCTCGACGGTGTCGACCGTGGAGAGCAGACCGGCGACACCGCTGTCGGCGTTGATGGAACGGGCGCGGTCGATGGAGAACTTCACATCGGCCGCGGTCACCGCGTCGCCGTTGGCGAACTTGAGGCCCTTGCGGAGCTTGCAGGCGTAGCGCTCGTTGCCGCTGTCGGTGAAGCCGCAGCTCTCGGCGGCGTCGGGTTCCGGGTCACCGCCGCCGCGGGGCTGGGACATCAGCGTCTGCACGACCTGGCGGAGGACGTTCCAGGGGCCGACGTCGTACGCGTACGCCGGGTCGAGGGGCGCGGGGGCCTCGCTGGTGGCGATGAACCGGTCGGTGGTGCCGACGACGATGGCGTCTCCGCTCTGGCCCCCGCTGTCGGACCCGCCGCAGGCAGCGAGGACGGGGGCGAGCAGACCGAGGACGGCCGGCAGCACCAAAGTCTTACGGTTCATGCTCGCGTTTCTCCAGAGCTGTCGCGTCCGTGAACCCGGCAGGCATGGGTGGTGCGGCGGATCACGGGGGTGTGGTGACGTTCTTCGCGACGAGATTAGTCCGCACCTGCACAGGGGCTCACATACAGCGGAGTTGAGCGCCCATCACGCTGCGGAACCGGCCGCGGACGCACCGAACAACCGGTCAGGGAAGGATTCGTGCAGCCTCTCACCAATCGGGACACAAGGGTGCAGCGGGGTTGTCCGAATTGAGTGGGTACACCACACGCCGGGGTGGCTGTCGACACTCCTCTACGTGATCAACGTCACTCGGTCAACTCGGTGAGGGGGTAGCGGAATTCAGCCGTCAGGCCGGTATCGACCCCTCGGCCGGGACAGTCCTCGGATGTCTGCCCACTCAGCGTGCACACCATGCGCGGTGCACGCTGGGTGAACGACTAGCGCAGCTCCGTCATCATGCCGCGGAGGAACGGCAGGTCGACCTGTTCGAGCGAGGTGACGACCGTGCGGCCGGTGGCGGGGGCGATGGGGGCGACGGAGGGCACGGCGAGGACGCGGCAGCCCGCGGCCTCGGCGGCGGCGACGCCGGTGGTGGTGTCCTCGATGACGGCGCAGCGGCCCGGTTCCGCGCCGAGTCCCGAGGCGGCCAGCAGATACGGGTCGGGGAACGGCTTGGTGCGCTCCACTTCGTCGCCCGCGACGGTCAGCGCGAAGTACTGGGGGCCGATGGAGGTCAGGACGCGGTCGATGATGCGCCGGTGGGAGGCGGAGACCAGGGCCGTGGGGATCTCGTGGACGGCCAGTTCGGCCAGCAGCCGGGCGGCGCCGGGCATCAGGGGCAGGCTGTGGCCGATGCGGTCCTCGAAGCCGTCGTTGAGCAGCACGCTGAGTTCGGCGAGGGTGATGTCGGCGCCGGTGGCTTCGATGAGGAAGCCCGCGCTGCGCTGCATGGGGCCGCCGACGACGACGTCGCGCCAGGACGGGTCGAGGGTGTGGCCGAGGCCCGCGAAGACCTCGGTCTCGACGTCCCACCAGAATCCCTCGGTGTCCACGAGGGTGCCGTCCATGTCGAGGAGCACGGCCTGCAGGGCTGAGCCCTTGCCGCTGCGGGTGCTGAGGGCGGGGACCGTGGTGGTCATCCGGGCCTACCTCCTTGAAGGGACGACCAGGCCGGTTCCCGGACAGGGAACCGGCCTGCGGTGGACCGATCAGTCTACGACCGTCGTGGACGCGATGCCTCCTGATAGCGAGGCGAAGCACCCGCGAGGGTTACGGGAGGGGCTTCCCGCCGACGTCGGGCCCGGCCCGGTGCCGGGCGCGGGGCGGTGCCCGGCGGGCGGGGTCAGCGGGCGTTGAAGTACTTGGCCTCCGGGTGGTGGATCACGATGGCGTCGGTGGACTGCTCGGGGTGGAGCTGGAACTCCTCGGAGAGGTGGACGCCGATCCGCTCCGGTTCCAGAAGCCGGGCGATCTTCGCGCGGTCCTCGAGGTCGGGGCAGGCGCCGTAGCCGAGGGAGAAGCGGGCGCCGCGGTACTTGAGGGCGAACATGTCCTCGACGGCGGCCGGGTCCTCACCGGCGAAGCCCAGTTCGGCGCGGACGCGCGCGTGCCAGTACTCGGCGAGCGCCTCGGCCAACTGGACGGACAGGCCGTGCAGTTCGAGGTAGTCGCGGTAGGAGTTCGCCGCGAAGAGCCGGGCGGTCTCCTCGCCGATCCTGGAGCCGACGGTGACGACCTGGAAGCCGACGACGTCCGTCTCGCCGGACTCCTCGGGGCGGAAGAAGTCGGCGAGGCACAGGCGGCGACCGCGGCGCTGGCGCGGGAAGGTGAACCGGGTGCGTTCGTTGCCCTGTTCGTCGAGGACGATCAGGTCGTCGTCCTTGGAGACGCAGGGGAAGTAGCCGTGGACGACGGCGGCTTCGAGGAGGTTGTCGGTCTGGAGGCGCTCCAGCAGGCCGCGCAACCGGGGCCGGCCCTCGGTCTCGACGAGTTCCTCGTAGGTGGGGCCGTCGCCGGTGCGGGCCTGCTTGAGGCCCCACTGGCCCTTGAACAGGGCGCCTTCGTCCAGCCAGCTCGCGTAGTCCCCGAGCGGGATGCCCTTGCTGATGCGAGTGCCCCAGAAGGGCGGTGTGGGCACGGGGTTGTCGGTGGCGACGTCGGAGCGGACGTGGCCTTCCTCGGGCCGTTCCTCGATCACGGGCGTGGCCGCCCTGACCCGGCGCTCTCTCAGCTCGGGCAGCTTGGCGCCGGGCACGCCCCGCTTGACCCCGATGAGGGCGTCCATCAGCCGCAGACCCTCGAACGCGTCGCGGGCGTAGCGGACTTCGCCCTCGTACAGCTCGTGGAGGTCCTGTTCGACATAGGCGCGGGTGAGCGCGGCGCCGCCGAGGATGACGGGGTATGTGGCCGACAGGCCGCGCTGGTTGAGCTCCTCCAGGTTCTCCTTCATGATCACGGTGGATTTGACGAGGAGTCCGGACATGCCGATGACATCGGCCCGGTGTTCCTCGGCGGCTTCCAGGATCGCGGAGACGGGCTGCTTGATGCCGAGGTTGACGACGTTGTAGCCGTTGTTGGACAGGATGATGTCGACGAGGTTCTTGCCGATGTCGTGGACGTCGCCGCGCACGGTGGCCAGGACGATGGTGCCCTTGCCGGAGTCGTCGGACTTCTCCATGTGCGGTTCGAGGTAGGCGACCGCGGTCTTCATGACCTCGGCGGACTGGAGCACGAACGGCAGTTGCATCTGGCCGGAGCCGAACAGTTCACCGACGACCTTCATGCCGTCCAGCAGCGTCTCGTTGACGATGTCGAGGGCCGGGCGCTCCTGGAGCGCGTCGCCGAGGTCCTGTTCGAGGCCGTTCTTGTCGCCGTCGATGATGCGGCGCTTGAGGCGTTCGTCCAGGGGCAGCGCGGCCAGTTCCTCGGCCTTGCCCGCCTTGAGGGACTTGGTGGTGGCGCCCTCGAACAGCGCCATGAGCTTCTGGAGGGGGTCGTAGCCCTCGCGGCGGCGGTCGTGGATCAGGTCGAGGGCGGTGGTGACCTGTTCCTCGTCGAAGCGGGCGATGGGCAGGATCTTCGAGGCGTGGACGATGGCGGAGTCGAGTCCGGCCTTGACGCATTCGTCGAGGAAGACGGAGTTGAGCAGGATACGGGCGGCGGGGTTGAGGCCGAAGGAGATGTTCGACAGGCCGAGCGTGGTCTGCACGGCCGGGCGGCGCTTCTTCAGTTCGCGGATCGCCTCGATGGTGGCGATGCCGTCCCGTCGGGACTCCTCCTGCCCGGTGCAGATGGTGAAGGTCAGGCAGTCGATGAGGATGTCCTCCTCGCGGATGCCCCAGTTCCCGGTCAGGTCGCAGATCAGCCGTTCGGCGATCTCGACCTTCTTCTCGGGGGTGCGGGCCTGGCCCTCCTCGTCGATGGTGAGCGCGATGAGTGCGGCGCCGTGTTCCCCGGCGAGCCGGGTGACCTGCGCGAAGCGGGACTCGGGGCCGTCTCCGTCCTCGTAGTTGACGGAGTTGATGACGGCGCGACCGCCGAGCTTCTCCAGTCCGGCGCGCAGGACGTCGATCTCGGTGGAGTCCAGGACGATCGGCAGGGTGGAGGCGGTGGCGAAGCGGCCGGCGAGTTCCTCCATGTCGGCGACGCCGTCGCGGCCCACGTAGTCGACGCACAGGTCGAGCATGTGCGCGCCTTCGCGGATCTGCTCGCGGGCCAGCTCCACGCAGTCGTCCCAGCGGCCGTCCAGCATGGCCTCGCGGAACTTCTTCGAGCCGTTGGCGTTGGTGCGCTCGCCGATGGCGAGGTAGGCGGTGTCCTGGCGGAAGGGCACGCTCTGGTAGAGCGAGGCGGCACCGGGCTCGGGCTGCGGCCGGCGCGGCGGCGGGGTGAGGGTGCGGACGCGCTCGACGACCTGGCGCAGATGCTCGGGGGTGGTGCCGCAGCAGCCGCCGACGAGGGAGAGGCCGTAGGAGTGGACGAAGTTCTCCTGGGCGTCGGCCAGTCCCTCGGGGCCGAGCGGGAAGTGCGCGCCGTCCTTGGTGAGGACGGGCAGGCCCGCGTTGGGCATGCACAGCAGCGGGATACGGGAGTGGCGCGTGAGGTAGCGCAGGTGTTCGCTCATCTCGGCGGGGCCGGTCGAGCAGTTCAGGCCGATCATGTCGATGCCGAGCGGTTCCAGCGCGGTGAGCGCGGCGCCGATCTCGGAGCCGAGGAGCATGGTGCCCGTGGTCTCGAAGGCCATCGAGCACAGCAGGGGCACCTCGACGCCGGTGGCTTCCATGGCGCGCCGGGCGCCCAGGATCGACGCCTTGGTCTGGAGGAGGTCCTGGGTGGTCTCGACGATCAGCGCGTCGGCGCCGCCCGCGAGCAGGCCCTCGGCGTTGGCCTGGAAGCCGTCGCGGAGCGTGGTGTACGGGATGTGGCCGAGGGTGGGCAGCTTCGTTCCCGGGCCCATCGAGCCGAGCACCCAGCGCTGGCGGCCGTCGCGGGCGGCGAACTCGTCGGCGACCTCGCGGGCGAGGCGGGCGCCCGCCTCGGACAGTTCGTGGACGCGGTCGGCGATCTCGTACTCGGCCATGGCCGCGTGGTTCGCGCCGAAGGTGTTCGTCTCGACGCAGTCGACGCCCACGGAGTAGTAGGCGGCGTGGACGGAGCGGACGATGTCGGGGCGGGTGACGTTGAGGATCTCGTTGCAGCCTTCGAGGTCCTGGAAGTCCTCGAGCGTCGGTTCCTCGGCCTGGAGCATCGTGCCCATGGCGCCGTCGGCCACCACGACACGGGTGGCGAGGGCTTCCCGGAGGGCGTCGGTTCGGGTCCGGCTGTCGGCGCAGGCGGACGAAGGGGACGGGTTCGGCAACGAGGCCATGGAAGGTGCTCCCTGGGGTGCGACGGCTGTCGGCTTTGCGTCTTCCGGGGAAGGCGCACCCGCACAGGGTAGCCCGGAGTGGTCAGTGGGGGGTCGGGTGTGTCCAGGGGGTGGACGGGCGTGACCTGTGGGGCGCGTGTGAAGATCCCGGCTGTACGGATGACGACCATCCATTAGCAAGAGGTCGGCTACGCCAGGTAGTGTTCGACATTGCCGAACGATGGTTCAGGTGACCGTCGGCTGACGGCCGAACGGGACGGAGGGCAGGACGGCGATGGCACGGAACATCCAGTCGCTCGAACGGGCGGCCGCGATGCTGCGGCTGCTCGCGGGCGGCGAGCGGCGGCTCGGCCTGTCGGACATCGCCTCGTCGCTGGGCCTCGCCAAGGGCACGGCCCACGGCATCCTCCGCACGCTCCAGCAGGAGGGGTTCGTCGAGCAGGACGCGGCCTCGGGCCGCTATCAACTGGGCGCCGAGCTGCTGCGCCTGGGGACGACGTACCTCGATGTGCACGAACTGCGGGCGCGCGCCCTGGTGTGGACGGACGATCTGGCCCGCTCCAGCGGCGAGAGCGTCTATGTGGGGGTGCTGCACCAGCAGGGCGTGCTCATCGTGCACCACGTCTTCCGGCCCGACGACAGCAGACAGGTCCTGGAGATCGGCGCCATGCAGCCGCTGCACTCCACGGCTCTGGGCAAGGTGCTCTCGGCGTACGACCCGGTCGCGCACAGCGAGGCGCTGGAGTCCGAACGGAAGGCGTTCACCGATCTGACGGTGTGCGACCGGGACGGCTTCGAGGGCGTGCTCGATCTCACCCGCGCGCGGGGCTACGGGGCCGATGTCGAGGAGACCTGGACCGGCGTGGCCTCGCTGGCCGCGCCCATCCACGACCGGCGGCGGATGCCGGTGGGCGCGGTGGGGATCACCGGCGCGGTGGAGCGGGTGTGCCACGAGGGCGAGCTGCGCCCCGAACTGATCGCGGCGGTCCGCGACTGCGCCCGCGCGGTGTCACGGGATCTGGGCGCGGGACGGTTCTGAGCCCCGTACGACGAGGGGCCGGCCGGGGACGGCCAGAGCGAACAAGGTGGCCGGTACGGCGGTGACGTACCGGCCCTTCTGCACGCCCGCGTGGGGCGGCAGATGGGCCGGTCAGGGGCTTCTGAGGGCTCCGGGGCGATCAGTAACGATCGTGTATTCGATAACAGAACTCTTGACGACCTGGTGAAACGAAAGCCAGACTCCGTCCGACGGTCGGCATTGTCGAACACCTACCGGCAATACACGTTAGAGTGTGACAACGCCACGGGCCGGCATCGCTCTCATCCCGAGGGCGCGGGCCCTCCGAAGGAATTCGGGGGTCCGCCTTCCCCTGGACGAAGGACAAAGGAGTCGCGGGTGTCCAGCTCCGACATCTTCATCGGCGAGACCATCGGTACCGCCATACTCATCCTGCTCGGCGGCGGCGTCTGTGCCGCGGTCACGCTGAAGGCCTCCAAGGCCCGCAACGCCGGTTGGCTCGCCATCGCGTTCGGTTGGGGCTTCGCCGTCATGACGGCGGTCTACACCTCCGCGCCGCTCTCCGGCGCCCATCTCAACCCGGCGGTGACACTCGCGCTCGCCATCAAGGACGGCGACTGGAAGAACGTCCCGGTGTACTGGGGCGGCCAACTGCTCGGCGCCATGATCGGCGCGACGCTGGTCTGGGTCACCTACTACGGCCAGTTCCACGCCCACCTCACCGACCGCGAGATCGTCGGCGGTCCGGGCGCGCAGGACACCGTCAAGGCCACCGAGGCGCAGGAGGCCGCGGCCGGTCCCGTGCTCGGCATCTTCTCGACGGGCCCCGAGATCCGCAACATCGTGCAGAACCTCGCCACGGAGGTCATCGGCACGATCGTGCTGATCCTCGCGGTCCTCACGCAGGGCCTCAACGACAACGGCAACGGCCTCGGCACCCTGGGCGCCCTGATCACCGCGTTCGTGGTCGTCTCGATCGGTCTGTCCCTGGGCGGTCCGACCGGGTACGCCATCAACCCGGCCCGTGACCTCGGCCCGCGTATCGTGCACGCCCTGCTTCCGCTGCCCAACAAGGGCGGTTCCGACTGGGGTTACGCCTGGATCCCCGTCGTCGGTCCGCTGCTCGGCGGCGCGATCGGCGCAGGCATCTACAACATCGCCTTCGCCTGAGCCACGGTGAGTTCGCACAAGGCATCGCCCGACCGCACCGCGCCGTACAGACCGCCCCTCTCCCCGAATTCCCAGGAGCACACCGTGACCGACGCACACTCCGCCGGCATCGCTTCCCACGGCCACGGGCCGTTCATCGCCGCCATCGACCAGGGCACGACGTCCTCGCGCTGCATCGTCTTCGACCGGGACGGCCGTATCGTCTCCGTCGACCAGAAGGAGCACGAGCAGATCTTCCCGAAGCCGGGCTGGGTCGAGCACGACGCGACCGAGATCTGGACCAACGTCCAGGAGGTCGTCGCCGGAGCCATCGAGAAGGCCGGCATCACCCGGGACGACATCAAGGCCATCGGCATCACCAACCAGCGCGAGACCACCGTGCTGTGGGACAGGCACACCGGTGAGCCCGTCCACAACGCCATCGTCTGGCAGGACACCCGCACCGACGCGCTCTGCAAGGACCTGGGCCGCAACGTGGGCCAGGACCGCTTCCGCCGCGAGACCGGCCTGCCGCTGGCCTCGTACTTCGCCGGTCCGAAGGCCCGCTGGCTGCTCGACAACGTCGAGGGGCTGCGCGAGCGCGCCGAGGCGGGCGACATCCTCTTCGGCACGATGGACACCTGGGTCATCTGGAACCTGACCGGCGGTGTCGACGGCGGCCACCACGTCACCGACGTGACCAACGCCTCCCGCACCCTGCTGATGAACCTGCACAGCCTGGAGTGGGACGAGCGGATCTGCGAGTCCATCGGCGTCCCGCAGTCGATGCTGCCGCAGATCCGCTCCTCCGCCGAGGTCTACGGCGAGATCTCCGGCGGGCGCCTCGGCGACCTGCTCGGCGGCATCCCGGTCGCCTCCGCGCTCGGCGACCAGCAGGCGGCCCTGTTCGGCCAGACCTGCTTCTCCGAGGGCGAGACCAAGTCCACCTACGGCACCGGCACGTTCATGGTGATGAACACCGGCGACAAGATCATCAACTCCTACTCGGGCCTGCTGACCACCGTCGGCTACCAGATCGGCGGCCAGAAGCCGGTCTACGCCCTGGAGGGCTCGATCGCGGTCACCGGCTCCCTGGTGCAGTGGATGCGCGACCAGATGGGCCTGATCAAGACCGCCGCCGAGATCGAGACGCTCGCCCTGTCCGTCGAGGACAACGGCGGCGCCTACTTCGTACCGGCCTTCTCCGGCCTGTTCGCCCCGTACTGGCGCTCCGACGCCCGCGGTGTGATCGCCGGTCTGACCCGGTACGTGACCAAGGCGCACCTCGCGCGCGCCGTGCTGGAGGCCACCGCCTGGCAGACCCGCGAGATCGCCGACGCCATGACCAAGGACTCCGGCGTCGAGCTGGCCACGCTCAAGGTCGACGGCGGTATGACCTCCAACAACCTGCTGATGCAGACCCTGTCGGACGTCCTGGACGCGCCCGTGGTGCGCCCGATGGTCGCCGAGACCACCTGTCTCGGCGCCGCCTACGCCGCCGGTCTGGCCGTCGGCTTCTGGACCAACACCGACGACCTGCGCGCCAACTGGCGCCGGGCCGCCGAGTGGACCCCCCACATGGACGCGGAGACCCGCGACCGTGAGTACAAGAACTGGCTCAAGGCCGTCGAGCGGACCATGGGCTGGATCGAGCACGAGGAGTAATCAGCGATGACCACCCTGCAGAGTGTCCCGGCTCTTGGGACGCACCCGGCCCGCGGCTCCCACCCGAGTCGTGCCGAGACCCGGGAGCAGTTGTCCAAGGCGACCTACGACCTCCTCGTGATCGGCGGCGGAATTCTGGGCATCTCCACGGCCTGGCATGCCGCCCAGTCGGGCCTGCGGGTGGCGCTGGTGGACGCCGGCGACTTCGCCGGCGCCACCTCCTCCGCCTCCTCCAAGCTGCTCCACGGCGGTCTGCGCTACCTGCAGACCGGCGCGGTGAAGCTGGTGGCGGAGAACCACTTCGAGCGCCGTGCGGTCTCCCGTCTGGTGGCCCCCCACCTGGCGAACCCGCTCACGTTCTACCTCCCCGTGTACAAGGGCGGGCCGCACGGCGCGGCGAAGCTCGGCGCGGGCGTCTTCGCCTACTCCGCGCTGTCGGCGTTCGGTGACGGCGTCGGTCATCTGCTCTCGCCCGCCAGGGCGCAGCAGGACGTGCCGGAGCTGCGTACCGAGAACCTGAAGGCCGTGGCCGTGTACGGCGACGACCAGATGAACGACGCGCGCATGGCGCTGATGACGGTCCGCGCGGCCGTCGAGGCCGGTGCGGTCGTCCTCAACCACGCGGAGGTCACCGGGCTGCGGTTCACCCGGGGCCGGGTGACCGGTGCGGAGCTGAAGGACCGGACCTCCGGTGACGAGTTCGGCGTCGACGCGCGGCTGGTGCTGAACGCGACCGGCCCGTGGGTCGACCACCTGCGCCGGATGGAGGACCCGAACGCGGCGCCGTCCATACGTCTGTCCAAGGGCGCGCACCTGGTCCTCAAGCGCACCTCGCCGTGGAAGGCGGCGCTGGCGACGCCGATCGACAAGTACCGCATCACCTTCGCCCTCCCCTGGGAGGACATGCTGCTGCTCGGCACGACCGACGAGGAGTACGAGGGCGATCCGGGCGAGGTCGCGGTCAACGAGAAGGACATCACGCAGATCCTCGACGAGGCCGCGTTCTCCGTGCGCGACCAGCAGCTCGACCGTGATCTGATCACGTACGCGTTCGCCGGTCTGCGGGTGCTGCCCGGCGGTCCCGGCGACACCGCCAAGGCCAAGCGCGAGACGGTCGTCACCGAGGGCAAGGGCGGCATGCTGTCCGTCGCGGGCGGCAAGTGGACCACCTTCCGGCACATCGGCCGTACGGTCATGAAGAAGCTGGAGTCGCTGCCGGGGCACCCGCTCGGCGAGGACTTCGAGCCGATCTCCCGGCTGCCGCGCAAGCTGCCGCTGCCCGGTATCGCCAACCCGCGCGCGGTCGCGCACCGGCTCGTCGTCGACGGACCGGCGCCCGGCCCGCGGATGGCGCCCGACACGGCCAAGCACCTGGCCACCCACTACGGTTCGCTGGCCTTCGACATCGCGCGGCTGGCCAACGAGAACCCCGAGCTGGGCCGGCGGGTCCACCCGGACGCCCCGGAGATCTGGGCGCAGGTCGTCTACGCCCGGGACCACGAGTGGGCCGAGACGGCGGACGACGTGCTGCGCCGCCGTACGACGCTGACGATCCGCGGCCTGGCCACGGACGAGGTGCGCGGCAAGGTGCAGGACCTGCTCGACAAGAAGTAGGGCACGGCGGGTTCCCGCGCGGGGCGGCTTCCTCACGAGAGGAAGCCGCCCCTCCGTGTGTCCGGTGTGTTCGGTGGGCCCGCGCGGGGCAGGCATCCGGTCACTCCCCCGTGCAAGGGGGCTGCGGGCGCCCCCGTCGCACGCCGTAAGGTTGGCACGTACGCGAGGGCACGTCGGAAGGAGGCGCTGGGTGATCGAGCTCGAGGGGGTTCCCGAGCTGATCGACCCGGTCATGGTGGCCGCGTTCGAGGGCTGGAACGATGCCGGCGACGCAGCCTCCACCGCGGTCGCGCATCTGGACAGGGAATGGAAGGGCGAGGTGTTCGCGGCGCTGGACGCCGAGGACTACTACGACTTCCAGGTGAACCGCCCCACCGTGTTCACGGAGGGCGGCGTCCGCAAGATCACATGGCCCACGACCCGGCTCTCGGTGGTGCGGGTCGGCGGTGACAAGCCCCGCGACCTGGTGCTGGTCCGCGGCATCGAGCCGTCGATGCGCTGGCGTTCGTTCTGCAACGAACTGCTGGGCTTCGCCCATGAGTTGGGCGTGGAGCTGGTGGTGATCCTGGGCGCCCTGCTCGGCGACACCCCGCATACCCGCCCGGTCCCGATCAGCGGGACCACGTCCGACGCGGACCTGGCCCGCCGGATGGGCCTGGAGGAGACCAAGTACGAGGGCCCCACGGGCATCGTGGGCGTCCTCCAGGAGGCGTGCACGCACGTCGGCGTCCCGGCCGTCTCGCTGTGGGCGGCGGTGCCGCACTATGTGTCGCAGCCGCCGAACCCGAAGGCGACGCTGGCTCTGCTCAACCGCCTGGAGGACCTCCTCGATCTGCGGATCCCGCTGGGCGAACTGGCGGAGGACGCGCGCGCCTGGCAGGTCGGCGTGGACCAACTGGCCGCCGAGGACAGCGAGGTCGCCGAGTACGTCCAGACGCTGGAGGAGGCCAGGGACACCGCCGAACTCCCGGAGGCCTCGGGCGAGGCGATCGCCCGCGAGTTCGAGCGGTATCTGCGGCGGCGGGACGTCAGCCCGCCCGGCGGGCACGCCACGGCGGAGGGCGGCGAGAGCGGTTCGTATCTGCGGGGGGACAACCCCAGCGGCCGGACGCGCCCGTCGAAGCCGCCGCGGCCGGGGACCGAGGACGAGGACGCGCCGGACGAGGACTGACCGGGGCCGGAAGGGAACGGACAAGGGCGGTGCGCCGGTTGCGCACCGCCCTTGGTGTTCTCCTGTCCGTGTTCTCCTGTCCGGCCGTGCCTACAGCGCCACGCCGAGCAGCGCGTCCACGGCGCGCGAGACGATGCCGGGCGCGCCCGTGTCCGTACCGCCGCTCTCCTGCTGGCGCGCGGCCCAGCGGTCGACCGCGGCGAGCGCGGCCGGTGCGTCCAGGTCGTTCGCGAGGGCGTCGCGGATCTCCTCGACGAGCGCCTCGGCGGGCGGTCCGTCGGGCCGGGAGACGGCGGAGCGCCAGCGGTCGAGGCGGGCCTCGGCGTCCCGCAGGACCTGGTCGGTCCACTCCCAGTCGGAGCGGTAGTGGTGGGCGTGGAGCGCGAGCCGGAGGGCGGCCGGGTCGACGCCGTCGTGCCGGAGCTGGGACACGAAGACGAGGTTGCCCTTGGACTTGGACATCTTCTCGCCGTGCAGCGCGACCATGCCGGCGTGGACGTACGCGCGGGCCATCGGGTACTCGCCGGTCAGCACCTGGGCGTGCGAGGCGCCCATCTCGTGGTGCGGGAAGGCGAGGTCGGAGCCGCCGCCCTGGACGTCGAAGCCCATGCCCAGGTGGTCGAGCGCGATGGCGACGCACTCGATGTGCCAGCCGGGCCGGCCGCGGCCGAGGGAACCGCCGTCCCAGCTCGGCTCGCCGTCACGGGCGGCCATCCAGAGCATCGGGTCGAGCGGGTTCTTCTTGCCCGGACGGTCCGGGTCGCCGCCGCGCTCGGCGGACAGCGCCCGCATGGTGGCGGCGTCGAGACCGGAGACGCTGCCGAAGTGCGGGTCGGACTCGATGGAGAAGTAGATGTCGCCGTCGAGGTCGTAGGCGGCCCCGGCGTCCCGGAGGCGCTCGACGAGCGGCACGATGCCGGGTATGGCCTCCACGGCGCCTATGTAGTGCTGCGGGGGCAGCAGCCGCAGCGCGGTCATGTCCTCGCGGAACAGGGCGGTCTCCCGCTCGGCGAGCGCCACCCAGTCGACGCCGTCACGCGCGGCACGCACCAGGAGGGGGTCGTCGACGTCGGTGACGTTCTGGACGTAGTGAACCTGCCGCTTGGTGTCGAGCCACACGCGCTGAACGAGGTCGAACGCGTTGTAGGTCGCCGCGTGACCCATGTGGGTCGCGTCGTACGGCGTGATGCCGCAGACGTAGATACGGGCGACGGGACCGGGGTCGAGGGTGACCAGGCCGCCGGTCGCGGTGTCGTGGATCCTCAGGTCGCGGCCCTGACCAGGCAGGGCGGGGACCTCGGAAGCGGGCCAGGCATGCATGTCATGAGCCTAACCGGCGGGCAGTTGCGCGCACGAACCGGACCGGGAGGGTTGGCCGGAAAGGCGCTCTTGCGGGTTGTCCTCGGGTGTGCGGGGCCGTGGTCCGGGCCGTTGTGGGGGTGTTGTCACACCGGTGGCCAGGGGATCGCCGGCCATTCTCCGGTGGGTTCGGGATGCTTCCCGGAGGCCAGCAGCGCCGTCACACGCGCGCGTGTGGCCGTCAGCTCGGCCTCGGTGATCAGCCCGGCCAGGCGCGCGGCCAGCTCCGCGCCCTCCTCCATGGCGCCCTCGAGGCCCTTGAGCACCTCGACGGCTTCCGCGGTCAGCGGCTCCCCGGCCCATCCCCACAGCAGCGTGCGCAGCTTGTTCTCGCTGTGGAAGGTCACCCCGTGGTCGATGCCGTACAGATGGCCGTCACCGGTGGGCAGCAGATGGCCGCCCTTGCGGTCGGCGTTGTTGATGACCGCGTCGAGGACGGCGAGCCGCCGCAGCCGCTCGTCGTCGGCGTGCACGAGCAGGGCGGTCCTGCCGTCGCCGAGGTCGGCGAGGCCGACGGCCTTCCAGCCGTCCTCGGGTTCCTCGCCGTCCACCAGGGCGAGCAGTTCGGCGTCCGGCTGCCCCTCGATCCAGAGCTGGCACATGCCCTCGCCGTAGGGGCCCTCGCGCAGCACGGTGGGCGGTACGAGGCCCCAGCCGGTCGCCTCGGAGACCTCGTAGGCGGCGACCTCGCGCTGCGCCAGGGTCCCGTCCGGGAAGTCCCACAGGGGCCGCTCCCCCGCGACGGGCTTGTAGACACACCTGGCCTGGTGCCCGTCGGCCGAGATCGTGCAGTACAGCGCCGCGTTGGAGGCGTCGCGGATGCGTCCGCGCACGGTCAGCTCGCCGTCGGCGAGCAGTTCGGCCGTGGTCAGGCTCCGCGGCGGTATCCGTTCTGGCGCGGACATACATGTCCTTCCGGGTCGAGCGGGAGGCTGCACAGGGGGCACGGCGGGCGCCCCGCGTTGACGACGTCGAGGGCGCGTTTGGCGAAGGCCCTGGCCTGCGCGCCGGTCAGCCGGACGCGGAGCATCGGCGGGCCGTTCTCCTCGTCCTGGAGGAGCCGCTCCTCGGCCTCGGCGAGGTCCTCCTCGGACTCGGCGTCCAGCTCGACGAGCGCCTGCGCCTCGACGATCATGCGCTGCTCCTCGCCGTCCCAGGCCAGGGCCATGGTGCCGACGCGGAACTCCTCCTCGATCGGGGTGTCGAGGGGCGCGGAGTCGGCGCTCTCGGTGGGGGTCATGGCGGGCACGGCGGCGCTTCCGCCGCTGCGGCGCATCACTTCGTCAAGAAGCTCGTCCATGCGCTCGGCCAGCGCCGCGACCTGGGCCTTCTCCAGGGCCACGCTGGTCGTCCGGGGTCCGGCCGAGGCCTGGAGGAAGAAGGTACGGCGTCCGGGCAGCCCGACCGTACCGGCCACGAAACGGTCCGGCGGGTCGTAGAGGAACACCTGACGGGACACGTCCTGTCTCCATGGGATCGGGATCTGGGGCCGGCCGACCGCGCCGGCCCGCTTCGGTTGCTGACTACTGCTGCTGGCTGCTGCTGACAAGTACTGCGCTGGTTCGACCGCTTCACCCTACTGCGGCCGACGATCACGGTGCGCCCGCACCGCCTCCGACCGTGGCGTCCGTCCCGGGGGGCTCCTCGCGCGGTACCAGGGAGGCGAAGTCGCCGGTGTCCCCGAGGCGGACGAGGAACGGCCGGAGGCGGGTGTAGCGGATCGCGGTGACGGAGCACGGTTCGACGGAGATCCGCTGGAACAGGTCGAGATGGAGGCCGAGCGCGTCCGCGACGAGGGACTTGATGATGTCGCCGTGGGAGCACATGAGGTAGACGGCGTCCGCGCCGTGGTCGCGCTCCACGCGCGCGTTCCACTCCCGTACGGCCTCCGCGGCGCGGGTCTGCATGGCCCGCATCGACTCGCCGCCGGGGAAGGCCGCGGCCGAGGGGTGCGCCTGGACGACCTCCATCAGCGGCTCGTCCTTCAGCTCGGCGAGCTTGCGGCCGGACCACTCGCCGTAGTGGGCCTCGCCGACGCGCTCGTCGGTGTGCGCACGCAGTCCGGGGCGGGCGTCGAGGAGCGGCTGGACGGTCTCCTGGCAGCGTTGCAGGGGGCTCGTCACGACCTCGGTGATCGGCAGCTCGGCGAGCCGCGCGGGGAGGGCCGCGGCCTGCGCGGTGCCGCGCTCGTCGAGGGCGACGCCGGGCGTCCAGCCGGCGAGCAGTCCCGCGGTGTTGGCGGTGGAGCGTCCGTGCCGGACGAGGATCAACGTGGGCATGCGGCCCAGCCTAGGTCTTCGTACGGGGGTCCGGGGGGTGGTCGGGGGAGCGGTCATATGCGCCCGCGGGGGCGCCTGCTCTACGCGAACTCCGGGGCCGTTCTCGCGGGCTCGCCCAGGGCGTCACGGCGTTCCGGCATGCGCAGCGAGACCATGCGGCGCCAGCCGCCGGCGCGTTCGTACGCGTACAGCGTGTGGATGCCCGCGGTGAGTACCGCCTGCTTCGTCCGCGGCCAGCCGAGGATGCGTGCCATGTGGGCCGTCACCGCGAGGCTGACGTCGCGGTGGACGCGGATCTCGGCGAGGGCGCACGCGCGCAGGGTCCGCTGGATGGCGCGGCCGTGGCCCGCGTGGGCCAGGCGCAGCAGTTCCTCGTGGCAGTAGGCGAGGTGGTTGTCCTCGTCGGCGGAGATCATCCGGACCGCGCGGCCCATCTCCGGGTGGTCGCCGAAGTGCGCGCACAGCAGCCGCATCTGCTCGGCGGCGCGCTGTTCGGTGACTCTGCTGTGGGCGAGGTAGGTGACGATGTCGTCCAGGGTCAGGGGGCGCTCGCCGCTGAGCCTGTGGTGGGCGAGGCCGATGCCGCGCCGCTCCAGGAGCATCGTGTAGTCGGTCTCGGGCGGTACGCCGACGGGCTTCAGGCCGCGCTTGAGCAGCAGGGCGGTGAAGATGCGCCCGTGCTTGTCCTCGTCGGCGCCGTGCCGGGCGATCTTGGGCGCGAGTTCCTGTGCGGCGGTCGGTACGAGACGGGCGATACGGCCGTTCTCCCAGCCTCCTTGTGCCTCTCCGCTGGCGGCGATGGAGCAGAAGAGCCGGAACGCGTCGTCGTGGTCGAAGATCTCCCGGAACAGGCTTTTGGCCGACAGCATCACTGCGCCTCTCGTCAGGGTCCGCTCGGGGTCCGCGAAGAACGAGTCAAATGCGGTGCCGAGGGGGCGGCAACACGTGCGCCGGGCGACTGCGCCGAACGGCGGACGGGGCGGGCCGGACGGCGGCGCGTAACCAGGGGCGCGTCGGCGCGTTGTGCACGGCGACGGCCGTGGCGGGGAAGACACCCGAGCCCCCACCACGGCCGTAGAGCTTCTCGGCCCGCTTCGCGTCGGCTCGCTTCGGTCAGGCGAGTCCGGCCCGCTCCAGCGCCTCGGTCCCGGCCCTGAGCGCGGTGATCCGCTCCTCCAGCGTGAAGCCCGCGGGGGCCAGTGTGAGCGTGGTGACACCGACCGCGGCGTAGGCCTTCATCCGGTCGGCGATGCGGTCCACGGAGCCGAGCAGGGTGGTCTGGTCGATCAGCTCGTGCGGGACGGCGGCGGCAGCGCCCTGCTTGTCGCCCGCGAGGTACTTGTCCTGGATCTCGGCGGCCGCCTGCTCGTACCCCATGCGCTGGGCGAGGCGGTTGTAGAAGTTCTGCTTGCGGCTGCCCATGCCGCCGACGTACAGGGCGGTGTAGGGACGGAAGGTGTCGGCGAGCGCGGGCACGTCCTTGTCGTCGCCGACCGCGAGCGGCAGCGTCGGGCAGATGTCGAAGCCGTCGAGGCTCCGGCCGGTCTTCTCGCGGCCGGCCCGCAGGTGCGTGATCGCGGTCTCCTCGAGGTGGTCGGCCGAGGGGAAGATCAGCAGGGCTCCGTCGGCGATCTCGCCGGTCTGCTCCAGGTTCTTGGGGCCGATCGCGGCGATGTAGAGCGGGATGTGCTCGCGCTGGGGGTGCACGGTCAGCTTGAGCGGCTTGCCGGGGCCGCCGGGCAGCGGGAGGGTCCAGTGCTCGCCCTTGTACGAGAGCCGCTCGCGCGACATCGCCTTGCGGACGATCTCGACGTACTCGCGCGTGCGGGAGAGCGGCTTGTCGAAGGTGACGCCGTACCAGCCCTCGGAGACCTGCGGGCCGGAGACGCCGAGGCCGAGCCGGAAGCGGCCGCCGGAGAGCGAGTCGAGGGTGGCGGCGGTCATCGCGGTCATCGCGGGCTGGCGGGCCGGGATCTGGAAGATGGCGGAGCCGACGTCGATGCGCTCGGTCTGCGCGGCGACCCAACTGAGCACGGTGGCCGCGTCGGAGCCGTACGCCTCGGCGGCCCAGCACACCGCGTATCCGAGCCGGTCGGCTTCCTGGGCGACGGCGAGGTTGTCCGCGTCCATTCCGGCGCCCCAGTAGCCGAGGTTGATCCCGAGCTGCATCAGCGATCTCCTTACCGATCAGTAACGTCTCTTGTGAGGGGAGACACTAGTGGACCGGCGCGGCGGTGGACATACCGGAAATCGGTTGTCCACAGGCCACCCACTCGGCTGGTTCAGGCCGTAATCTCGGCGTTCATGGAGCAGAGGCATCTCGGCCATACCGGCCTTCGTGTGTCCCGGATCGGGCTCGGCACCCTGACCTGGGGACGCGACACGGACGAGCACGACGCCGCAGAGCAGTTGAAGGTGTTCTGGGAGGCGGGCGGGACCCTCATCGACACCGCGGACGTGTACGGGGACGGGGAGGCGGAGTACGTCCTCGGCAAGCTCATGGACGGGTTCGTGCCGCGCCGGGATCTGGTGATCTCCACGAAGGCGGGGAGCGTGCCCGACCCCGACCGCCGCTTCGACACCTCGCGCGGTCATCTGCTCGCCGCGCTGGACGCCTCGCTCGCCCGCCTCGGCACGGACCATGTCGACCTGTGGCACATCCACGCCTACGACCCGGCCACCCCGCTGGAGGAGACCTTGCAGGCGCTCGACCTGGCGGTCAGCAGCGGCCGGGCGCGCTATGCGGGGGTGTCCAACTTCTGCGGCTGGCAGCTCGCGAAGGCGGCGACCTGGCAGCTCGCGGCGCCGGGGGTACGGACCCGGATCGCGAGTACGCAGATGGAGTACTCACTGCTCCAGCGGGGAGTGGAGCGTGAGGTGCTGCCCGCCGCGCGGGACCTGGGGGTAGGGCTGTTGCCGTCCTCTCCGCTGGGGCGAGGCGTGCTGACGGGCAAGTACCGGAAGGCGACGCCGGTCGGGTCGCGCGGGGCGTCGGAGCACTTGGCGCCGTTCGTCGCGCCGTATCTCGACGAGGCGGCGAACGGCATCGTGGACGCTGTGCAGACGGCGGCCGACGGGCTGGCGACGACGCCGTTGCACGTGGCGCTCGCGTGGGTGCGCGACCGGCCGGGGGTGGCCGCGCCGATCGTCGGCGCGCGCACCGCGCAGCAGCTCACGGAGGCGTTGTCAGTGGAGGCGCTTAGTCTTCCTGACGAGATCTGCCGGGCGCTGGACGATGTGTCGGCCCCGGTGCACCGCTATCCCGATCACGACTGGAGCACGCTGTGACCACGGACCCGGACACCACGGAGACGGCCCCCCGCCCGGGGGAACCGGCCGACGAGGCCGGGACCGAGGCGGGCTCCCCCGGCGCGGGCAGCGGTGACGGTACGGCGTCCGAGCGGTCCGAGGCCGAGGCCGAGCTGGCCGCTCAGCGGGTCGAGCGGGAGCGGATCGAGCGGCGCAAGGCGGAGAAGGCGGGGCCGATCGCGGCCGGGGGGAAGCTCAGCGGGACGGCCGCCGACCTGCTGGCGGCGGTGCGGGCCGTGGAGAGCGGCGAGAAGCCGGTGCCGCGTGCGAGCGGGCACGGGCCGGTGCCGGGTGCGGCCGATGGTCCGGCGCCCGCGGCGCGTCGGCCTGCCGCTCCCGAGCCCGTACGGCGCCCGCAGCCCGTCGTCGCGCCCCCGGTCTCGCCGTCGGCCCCTGATGAGGCGGCTCTCGCGGCCGTGCGGGCCGTTCTGGTCGAGGGGGGTGCCCCCGAGTCCCTCGCGCCCCAGGCCGCGGCGGCGCTCGGCGACGGCGCGCAGCCGCTGCTGCGCGAGGACCCCTGGCAGTTGCTGCGGGCCGGTGGCGTGCGGCCCGAGCAGGCCGACGGGTTCGCGCGGGCGCTGCTCGGCGCGGAGTGCCGCCCCGACGACGCGCGCCGGGCCCGCGCGATGACGGTCTGGCTGCTGGAGCAGGCGGCCCTCGCCGGGCATACGGCGCTGGAGGCGTCCGCCCTCGAGGCCGCGCTCGGCCGCTACGCGGTGCCGGACCCCGAGGCCGCCGTCCGTGACGCAATCGCCGAGGGCGAGGCGCTCCTCTTCGAGGACGCCTTGGAGACGGCCGCAGCCGCGAGCGACGAGGAGGAGGGCGAGCGCCCGGTCCGCATGCTGATCGGCCTGGAGCGGTACGCGCTCGCGGAGGAGAGCCTCGCCGACGGACTGGCCCGGCTGATCAACTCCGCGCCGCGGGAGGCCGGTTCGGCCGAGGACTGGGAGCGGGCGGCCGAAGCGACACGGGGCAGCACCGCGGAGCTGATCCACGCGGTCGCGCGCCACGGCCTGGTGCTCCACACAGGCGGAGAGGCCTCCCGAAGCGAACCGGCAGCACTCCTCCAGGCAGCCCACCGACTCGGCGTACGAGCCTGGGCGGCCGTACACAGCCCGGCCGGTCGACAAGCGCTCCCCGGTGGCCGGTCCGGGCTTCCCGATGGCGCCTCCGGTGAGCAGAGTGCCGCGGCGGTCGTCACCGTGGCGGGGCTGTTGGGTGGGGGTGAGGGGCCGGGCAGGGACGCGGACGGGGCGTTGGATCTTGATCTGTTGATCGTGTGCGACGCGCCTCAACTCGACGTCGAGACCGCGGCGTTGCTCGTCGAGTCGTTGCCCGACGGTGCCCGGCTGGTGCTGAGCGGGGACCCGGGGGTGCTGGAATCGGCCGGTCCGGGGCGGGTGTTCGCGGATCTGCTCGCCGCTCGCGCGTGCCCGCAGATCGCCTCCCGTACGCCCGACCCGGGCCCGATCGGTGAGTTGGTCTCCGCGATCGGGGTCGGTGAGCTTCCGCAGGTCGACGCGCCCGGTAAGGAGGTCGTGATCGTGCCGGTGCGCGACGCCGGGGAAGCGGTGCACCGGACCGTGCAGTTGGTCGCGGACTCGGTGCCGCGGGCCCTCGGTGTCCCGGCCGAGGAGACGCAGGTGATCACCCCCGGCCATGGCGGCGCGGCGGGCACGCGCGCGCTGAACGCGGCGCTCAAGGAGCGGCTCAACCCCGGCCCCGGCCGCTTCGGCGGCTTCGACCCCGGCGACCGGGTCGTCTACTCCCCCGCGCCGGGCCGCACCCTGCCGGGCCGCGTGGTGACGGCGGGCGCCGAAGGGCTGCGTCTGGAGTGCTCGGGCGCCCCCGTCGTCGTACCGAAGGAGCGGGTGGCGCGGTCCCTACGGCACGGGTGGGCGCTGACCGCGCACCAGGCGGTGGGGCAGCAGTGGCGGGCCGTGGTCGTGGTGCTGCCCGGTGACGCCGCTCGGGCCCTCACCCGGCCCTGGGTGTACACGGCGTTCGGCCGGGCGTCCGGCCATCTGTCCGTGGTGCACGGCGTGGAGCAGGCGCTGCCCAAGGCCGTGGCCGAGACCCTCGCCAAGCCCCGGACCACCCGGTTGCCCGTCCTGCTGCGCCCCCAGGTCCCGACGGACTGACGGACGAGAAGAGCCTTCTGGCGGGCCTCGGGTGCCTGCCAGAAGGCTCAGCTCAGCGCGTCAGCGGTCGGTGTCGTCGGTGTCGTCCGCGTCCAGGGGGTCCAGGTCCTCGTCGTCCAGGTCCAGGTCGTCGTCCTCCGACTCCTCGTCGAAGACCGCGCTGATGTCGAAGCGGCAGACGACCTGCTGCGGGTCGACCGGTTCGAAGGGGGCCTCCAGCCACTCGCCCGGCTCCGCCGGTTCGTCCGAGGCCGTCACCCACAGCGTGGAGTCGCCCTCCTCCAGGCCGAACTCCGTGTGCCGGGAGGCGATCTCGTCCGGTTCGAACTCGCCGAAGAGCGCGCCGAGCGCGCCGTGCACCGTACCGGCCGGAAGCCCCGGCCCGCCCTGTTCCTCCGCGGTGGTCACGCGCTCCGCCTGCGCCAGCAGCCGCTGCGGCTCCGCCACTGTGTAGTCCCGGCGGATCAGCACGCTCAGCGCGTGCGGTTCCTCGGGGCCCCGGTACGGCGGGAGCGGCTCCTCCACACCGGGGATCTCGAAGGGCGTGACTTCGTCATAGCGGTCGTAGAGCAGCTCGTCGTACTCCTCGGCCGCCGCGGCCAGCTCGTTGAACGCCTCGTAGACGGCCGGGTCGTCCTCGCCCGTCCTCCGCTCGACCGCGGCCAGGTGGCGGTCGAGCGCGGTCTTGACCGCCTCGGCGGCGGCGCGTACCTCGGCAGCGGTGGGCTGCGCAGCATCAGACATAGTGCAGACGCTATCCGTAGCGGGCCCCAGCCCGCACAATAGATGCGATGCCGGAATACGAATTTGTCGACGTGTACGTACCGCGCGGCGTCTCCCGCAAGGAGGCCACGCGCCTGCTGACCGACCATGCCGAATACGGTCACTGGGAGTTGGACCGCCTGAGCCTGCTGCGCGACGGCAGCCGCAGGGTGCGCTTGCGTCGGCGGATCATCCGCCAGTTGCGCGCCACCTGGTGAGAGAAGGCGGCCGAAACGGATCGGGCCCCGCCGTGACGGGGCCTGATCCGTTCACCGGTCACACGCGAGCGCGTGCCTTGCGGTAGAGCAGCACACCACCGAGCAGCGCACCCGCGGCGGCCGGGGCCAGCGTGCCGACCGGCAGGTCGCTACCGGTCTCGGCGAGCTGGGGCTGGGGGACGGAGTGCGTGTCGAGGTGGCTGGTGTAGCCGCCGCCCGGGTGGTGCGGGGTGGCGGGGTGGCTCGGGCGCTCGGGCGTGCTGGGAGGCGTGATGCGGCCGGGGCCGGGAGGCGTCGTGCTGCCGTGGGGCGGGGTGTGGTGGCCCCACGACGGCGGGGTGTCGACGACGGGCGTGGGGGTCACCGGGTTGCCGCCGGTGTTGGCGCAGTGGTTGCCGCCCGCCACGTTGCCGACGCCGACCACGTCCACGGAGTTGCCGCACGCGTTGACGGGGACGTCCACCGGCACCTGCACGGTGTTGCCCGAGCCGACGCCCGGTGAGTTACTGGCCGCCCCGCTCGCGTGCGCGCCGCCGCCGTTGCCGGTGGCGCTGCCGGAGCCGGTGTTGGCGCAGGCGTTGCCCACGGCCGGGTTGAGCAGCCCGATCACGTTCACGGTGTTGCCGCAGACGTTGACCGGGATGTGTACGGGCACCTGCACGGCGTTGCCCGAGAGCACGCCGGGCGAGCCTGCGGCCGCTCCGCTCGCACCCGAGTCGGCGTGCGCGTAGCCGCCGGTGACGGCGAGGACGCCGGTCGCCGCCGCCACGGTCATCAGGCCCTTGCGCGTGACCTGTCGCATTGCTGTTTCCTGCCTTCGACTTTGTCGTGGAGCTTCCGGAACGTGCGCGCGCTGCGTACGCGGGCACGGAAGACCGATCGGCCCCGGAGCACGGCGCGCGGCGCGCGCTCCGGGGCCGACGGACTCAGACCCACAGAGGGTGAGGACCCCGTACGGGGGTGAGGCGCAACGTCAGTGGTTGACGCAGGTGTTGCCGAAGGTGGGGTTCAGCAGCCCGATCACCGAGATCGTGTTGCCGCAGACGTTCACCGGGACATGTACGGGAACCTGG
Source organism: Streptomyces sp. NPDC104371 (assembly GCF_055583785.1). Classification (NCBI taxonomy): domain Bacteria; kingdom Bacillati; phylum Actinomycetota; class Actinomycetes; order Kitasatosporales; family Streptomycetaceae; genus Streptomyces; species Streptomyces sp. NPDC104371. The sequence continues at coordinate 35,941 of NZ_JBVJNF010000009.1, read as the reverse complement.
ATGACGTTGCCGGACACGACGCCCGGGGAGTGCGCGGCGGCACCCTGGGCACCCGAGTCGGCGACAGCCAGGCCCGCACCCGCGAGAACCAGACCACCAGTGGCAGCCGCAGCAGCGACGACCTTCTTGATCATCATTCCTCCTTGTTGGCAAAAGCGATCCAAGCCTCGGACCGCATCACCTGTAACGAGGAGGGAGTAATGAGGCTACGAGCCTATGGTCTCATTCACCCTTCCTGGGCTGCTCCCGTACACGTTGGCGAATAGCGGAAACTCCCTTCGCGGCGCCCGACCCGGGGCGCCGCGAAGGGAGTTCGGGGCTGCTCAGGACGCGTCGATGAACCGGTCGAGGACGCGCACACCGAACTTCAGCGCGTCCAGCGGGACCCGCTCGTCGACCCCGTGGAACATGCCCGCGAAGTCCAGCTCCGGCGGCAGCTTCAGGGGCGCGAAGCCGAAGCAGCGGATGCCGAGGTCGGCGAAGGACTTGGCGTCGGTGCCGGCCGAGAGCATGTACGGCACGGCGCGGGCGATGGGGTCCTCGGCGGACAGGGCGGTCTGCATGGCGTCGACCAGCGCTCCGTCGAAGGTGGTCTCCAGCGCCTTGTCCGTGTGGACGTCCTCGCGCTTGACCCGCGGGCCCAGGATGCGGTCGAGGTCGGCGAGGAACTCCTCCTCGTAGCCCGGCAGATAGCGTCCGTCGACATGCGCGGTGGCCTGTCCCGGGATCACGTTCACCTTGTAACCGGCGCCGAGCTGCGTCGGGTTGGCGGTGTTCTGGAGCGAGGCCCCGATCAGCTTGGCGATGCCGCCGAGCTTGGCGAGCGTCTCGTCCATGTTCTCGGGGTCGAGTTCGGTGCCGAGCGCGTCGCCGAGTTCGTCGAGGAAGTGCCGCAGGGTCTTGGTGACCCGTACCGGGAACCGGTGGCGGCCGAGGCGGCCGACGGCCTCGGACAGCTCGGTGATGGCGTTGTCCTTGTGGATCATCGAACCGTGACCGGCGGTGCCGTCCACGGTCAGCTTCATCCAGTGCATGCCCTTCTGCGCGGTCTCCACGAGGTACAGCCGCAGCTTCTCGTTGACCGTGAAGGAGAACCCGCCGACCTCACCGATCGCCTCGGTGACCCCGTCGAAGAGGTCCGGGTGCTTGTCGACCAGGTGCCGGGCGCCCCAGGTGCCGCCGGCCTCCTCGTCCGCGAGGAAGGCGAGGACGATGTCGCGCGGGGGCTTGCGCCCGGTGCGCAGCCGCTCGCGGACGACCGCCAGCGTCATGGCGTCCATGTCCTTCATGTCGACCGCGCCGCGCCCCCACACGCACCCGTCGGCGATCTCGCCGGAGAACGGGTGGTGCGTCCAGTCCGCGGCATTGGCCGGGACGACGTCGGTGTGGCCGTGGATCAGCAGCGCGGGGCGGGAGGGGTCCTCGCCCTCGATCCGGGCCACCGTGGAGGCACGGCCCTGGTGCGACTCGAAGATCCGCGGCTCCAGCCCCACCTCCGCGAGCTTCTCGGCGACGTACTCGGCGGCCGCGCGCTCACCCGGCCCTGAGTGGTCGCCGTAGTTGCTGGTGTCGATCCGGATCAGCTCGCGGCAGAGGTCGACGACCTCGTCCTCGCCGGTGACGCTCCTGGCCGTGTCCGTGTCGGTCACGCTGGTTCCTCCCGCTGTCGCTGCTGGTCGTCTCTTCATCCTCCCTCCGACCCCCCTCGCACCCCAAGACCCGGTCTCGGCCCCTCACGCACTGTTCACGCGGAAACAGGGGGTGATCGAACACCCCCGAAAGCCTGGTAATGTTTCCTTCGTCGCCGCGGGGAAGCCCGCGAGACAGACACCTTGTCCGGGTGGCGGAATGGCAGACGCGCTAGCTTGAGGTGCTAGTGCCCTTTATCGGGCGTGGGGGTTCAAGTCCCCCCTCGGACACCAACGAAGACCCCAGTTCATCTGGGGTCTTCTGCGTTTGGCCACACACCGTACCCGGGAGCTCCTGCCGCTCCCCCGCTCGGCGGCCCTCAGCGGGTCAGCAGGCCTTGTTCCAGGGCGACGACGACGGCGCGTGTGCGGTCGCTCACGTCGAGTTTGGCGAAGACCCGTAGCAGGTGCGTCTTCACCGTGGCCTCACCGATGAACAGGCGGCGCCCGATCTCGGCGTTCGACAGACCGTCGGCGACCGCGTGCAGCACGTCACGCTCCCGGGCGGTCAGGGCGACCGGCTCCGGGCGGCGCATCCGGGCCACGAGGCGTTCGGCGACCTTGGGCGCGAGGACCGTCTCGCCGCGCGCCGCCGAGCGGATGGCGTCGGCGAGCTGCTCGCGCGTGGTGTCCTTGAGCAGATAGCCGACGGCACCGGCCTCCACGGCCCGTTCGATCTCGACGTCCGTGTCGTACGTGGTGAGGATCAGCACCCGGGTGGCCACCGGCAGCGCGACGATCTCGCTGGTGGCGGCCACACCGTCGAGGACCGGCATGCGCAGGTCGACGAGGGCCACCTCCGGAGCGAGCCGCTCGACGAGGTCGACGCCCTCGCGGCCGTCGCTCGCCTCCCCGACGATCTCGATGGCCGGCTCGGAGGCCAGCAGCGCGACGACTCCGGCGCGCATCACGGCGTGATCGTCGACCACGACCACACGGATCCGTTCGTTCGGGGTGCCGGTCATGTCACTCCTGACACTGTGTGGGAAGGGTCGCGAGGACGCGGGTGCCGTCCCCGAGGGAGCTGGTGACGGTGAGTTCGCCGCCGAGTTCGGCCAGGCGCCGCCGCATGCCGTCCAGGCCGAAGCCGTGGGACTCCTCGATGACGAAGCCGCGACCGTCGTCGGTGATCTCCAGTTCGACGCCGTCCGGGGCCTCGGTGAGCAGGACGCCGACCGTGGTGGCGGCGGCGTGTTTGCGTACGTTGGCGAGGGACTCCTGGGTGCAGCGCAGCAGGGCGACCCGGGTGCGCTGGTCCAGCTCGATGTCGGGCAGGTCGGCGTCGACGGTGAGGCCGGTGTCCTGGACGAAGCGGTCCAGGGTCCGGCGCAGGGTGGTGGCCAGTGAGCCGGGTGCGACGCCGCTCTCGGGGGCGGCGCCGACGAGCACCCTGGCCTCGGCGAGGTTCTCGCGCGCGGTCCGCTCGATGGAGGTGAGCTGCTGGGCGCAGCGTTCGGGGTCGGTGACGGTGACGGCGCGGGCGGCCTCCGCGAGCACCACGATGGAGGCGAAGCCCTGGGCCAGGGTGTCGTGGATCTCCCGGGCCAGGCGCTCGCGCTCCTCGGCCGCGCCCTGGCGCTGGTGGGCGGCGGCCAACTCCTCCTGGGTGAGGGCGAGTTCGGCGGAGAGTTGTTCTTCTCGCTCGTTGCTCTGCCCGATGAACCGGTGCAGCCACAGCCCGAGGGCCGTGCCGACGGCGCAGGCGATGACGGTGGACACGGTGTTGCCGGTGAGGAGGTCGGGGCTCCAGCCCTGCTCGATCGTGCCGCCGAACACGGTGAGGGCGGCGGCGGCCCCGCCGAAGGTGACCGCCTCCCGCGGGCCGCGGCCGAAGAGCCAGAACTGCGGCAGGGACACCACGTAGAAGGCGGCGCCGCCGGTCAGGATGTAGGAGGTCGCGCCGAGGACGAGGGCGAGGACGGCGAGGTAGGCGCGCGGGGGCAGGACGGGGTTGTCCGGCCGGGCGAGGACGAGGCCGTGGCACAGCGCGATCAGGCCGATCAGGCCGAACATCCCGTATGTGCGGGCGGGTGTGGCGTCGTGCACGGCGATCGCGAGCGGCAGCAGGCCGAACGGGATCCAGACCGCGAGGTTCCAGCGCAGGATCCGGTCCAGGGTGAGCGGGTCGCCCGACCGCTGCCGCCGCCGCGTCACGTCGATTCACCTCGTGGGTAAGGGGGTTGGGTCCGTCGGGAAGGATCTTGTCGGGGTGGTCAGCGTACCGAGGCCAGGGGCGGGGCAGTCGGCGCGGTGGCGCGGCGTACTCCGCGCGAGGGCCACCAGTTGGCCTCGCCGAGCAGGAGCATCAGGGACGGCAGGACCAGCATGCGGATGACGAAGGCGTCCAGGAGGACGGCGACCGCGAGGCTGAAGCCGATCTGCTTCATCTCGATCAGATGCAGGGCGGCGAAGCTGGCGAAGACGGTGACCATGACCACGGCGGCGCTGGTGACCACGCCCGCCGAACTGCCGATGCCCTCGATCACGGCCTTGCGGGTCGGGACTCCGCGCAGGGCGGCCTCCCGGATCCGGCTGATCACGAAGACCTGGTAGTCCATCGACAGGCCGAACAGGATCACGAAGAGGAACAGCGGGACGCGGGAGCCGATCGACCCGGTGGAGGTGAAGTCGAGCAGTCCCTCGGCCCAGGTGTGCTGGAAGGCGAGGACCAGGACGCCGAGCGAGGCGGCGGCCGAGAGGAGGTTGAGGACGATGCCGACGACGCCGAGGACCAGGGAGCGGAACGCCCGGACGGTCATGGCGAAGGTGACGAGGAGCAGCGCGCCGAGGATGAGCGGCAGCTTCTGTTCCTGGTGGGTCGGGTAGTCGGTGTAGCGGGCGACTTCGCCGGTCACGGCCGTCTGTGCGCCGGTGACCTTGCCGACGGTCGCGGGGACGTACGTGGTGCGCAGGTCCTTGAGCGAGGACTGGGCCTCGTCGCTGCTGACGGTGTACGGGACCTGGAGTTGGAGCATGGTGATCCGCCGGTCCGGGGATGTGGTCAGCCGGGGGGTGCCGCGAAGGCGCGGGTCGTTCTTGACATCGGCGGCGAGGGCGTGCAGGGCGGCGGTCACCTCGGGTGCGCGGTCGGCGTCGGCGCGGACGACGACCTGGTGCATGGCCTTCAGTTCCGGGTAGGCCGCGTTGAGCCGGTCGTAGACCCGCATGGCGGCGATGGAGCGGGAGTGCGTCTCGCGGCCCATGTCGGTGAGCTTGAGGCCGAGGACGGGGGCGGCGAGGGCGAGCAGCGCGACGACGGTGACGGTGAGGGTGGCGGCGGGGTGCCGGGCGACGGGGCGCAGGACGGCGGCGGTCAGCCGGCCGGGGCCGGTCGCATGGGCCTTCCGGCGCTTGGGGGCGAGCCCGCGGGCCGCCCGGCGCGCGGCGCGGCGCTCGGCGCGCAGGGCGAGCTTGGTGAGGAGGGCGGGCAGTACCGTCAGGGAGCTGACGACGGCGACGAGGGTGACGACGATCGCGCCGGTGGCGATGGAGGAGAAGATGACGTCGTCGGCGAGGTAGAGGGTGGCGCTGGAGACGGCGACGGCGAGACCGGAGAGGACGACGGCCCGTCCGGACGTGGCGGCGGCGACCTCCACGGCGGCCTGCGGGCTCAACTTCCCTTCCGCGCGGGCTCGTTCCTCGCGTTCGCGCTTGAGGTAGAAGAGCGTGTAGTCGACGCCGACGGCGAGGCCGATGAGCAGGATGACATTGGTGCCGACGCCCGCGTCGGGGAAGACGTGCGAGGCCACCATCGACAGGCCGACGGCCGCGACGATCGAGGAGAGCGCGAGCAGCAGCGGGACGAGGGCCATCGCCACGGAGCTGAAGACCAGCAGCAGGGTGATGAGGGTGACCGGCAGGGCGATCACCTCGGTGCGGGAGAGGTCGTCGCCGCGCAGTCGGTCGACGCCCTTGCCGATGGAGGCCGTTCCCGTCTCCTCGACGCGCAGCGCGGGGTTGTTCTTCTGCACGGCGGCGGTCTGGGCGAGGAGCGGGTCGATGTGCTTCTTGCCTTCCAGTTCGGGGCCGTTGAGAGTGACGGTGACCCGTACCGCCGTACGGTCCGGGTTGTGCACCGGGGCGGCGACGGACCGTACCTCGGGCAGCCGGGCCATCCGGGCGGCGATGTCGGCGGCGGCCGAGTCGGCGGCTTCGGTGTCGAGCTTCCCGGTGCCCGGCTTCGCCGTGATGAGGACGTGTTCCACGGGCCGCTGCTGGAGCCCGCCCTCGGCGGCGATCGCCTCGCCGCGCCCTGCCTCGCCGATGCGGTAGTCCTCGCTGGTCGCCGGGTGGGTGCCGACGGTGATGCCGATGCCGAGGCAGAGGACGACGAAGGCGAGCCAGCCGACGATGCCCCGCCAGGGGTGGGCCGCGCTCCAACGAGCCATGCGTACAGGGAGGTTCTTCATGCCCTCCATGCTGGTGGCGAGGGGTGGGGCGGCGGCAGCGGCGATCGGTTGAACCCGGGGTCCACCAGGTGGTGGACCCCGTCCGGCTCCGTTGCGGGCGGCGGCGACCGGTTCCTAGACTGAGATGTGGCCCGGCCCAACGAAGAGGTCGAGGGGCTCCTTCAGGAGTACGCGGACCTCATCGCGATCACGGGAGGCGACGCCTTCAAGGCGCGCGCCTACGAGAAGGCGGCGCGGGCGATCGGGGGGCATCCCGTCGACATCTCCCGGCTGGACGCCGAGGGGTTGCGGGAGATCCCGCATGTGGGCCGGTCGATCGCGGACAAGGTGGTCGAGTATCTGCGGACCGGCTCGGTCTCGGCGGTGGAGGAGCGCCGGTCGAAGATCCCGGCCGGGGTGCGCGCGCTCACCGCCATCCCCACGCTCGGTCCGAAGAAGGCCCTGCGGCTCTACGAGGATCTGCACATCTCCTCGGTGGACGAACTGGCCGCCGCCATCGAGGCGGACGCGCTGCACGATCTGAAGGGCTTCGGCGCGAAGACGCAGGAGAACATCCTGCACGGCATCACGCTCCTGCGGCAGTCGGGCGGCCGTATCCCGCTGCATGTCGCGATGCGGGACGCCGAGGACATCGTCGCCGAGCTCTCCGCGGTGAAGGGCTGCCGTCGCTGTACGTACGCCGGGTCGCTGCGGCGGATGCGGGAGACCATCGGCGACATCGACGTCCTGGTCGCCGCGGCGCGGTCCGCGCCCTTCATGGACGCGCTCGCCGGGCTGCCGTCCACCGCCGAGGTGATCGCGCACGGGGCGAAGAAGACGTCGGTGCGCACCGCCCAGGGCATCCAGGTCGATCTGCGGGTGCTGCCGCCGGACGCGTGGGGGGCCGGGTTGCAGTACTTCACCGGGTCCAAGGCCCACAACATCCGCACCCGGACCCTCGCCGTGCGCCAGGGGCTGAAGCTGTCCGAGTACGGGCTGTTCGACGCGGAGAGCGAGGAGTCCGTCGCCTCGCGTACCGAGGAGGAGGTGTACGAGCGGCTCGGTCTGCCGTGGATCCCGCCCACGCTGCGGGAGGACCGCGGGGAGATCGAGGCGGCTCTGGGCGGCGAGCTGCCCGAGGTGGTGACCGAGCGGGACATCCGCGGTGATCTGCACACCCATACCGACCTCACCGACGGGCTCGCGCCGCTGGAGACGATGGTGCAGTCCGCGGCGGAGCGCGGCTACGCGTACTTCGCGGTCACCGATCACGCACCCGACCTGGCCATGCAGCGCATGACGGACGAGAAGATCCTCGCGCAGCGGGAGCAGGTGCGGGCGCTGGACGGCGTCCACCGGGGGATGCGGCTGCTGCACGGGACCGAACTCAACATCGGGCCCGAGGGCGAGGTGGACTGGCCCGATGAGTTCCTCGCCGGGTTCGACCTCTGTGTGGCCTCGGTGCACTCCCACTTCGACCTGGGCCGCGCGGCCATGACCCGGCGGTTCGTCCGGGTCTGCGAGAACCCGCACATCCAGGTCATCGGTCATCCGACGACCCGGCTGATCGGCAAGCGGCCCCCGGTGGACGCCGACTGGGACGCGGTGTTCGCCGCGTGTGCCCGTACCGGCACCGCGCTGGAGGTCAACGCCCAGCCGGACCGGCTCGATCTGTGCGACGAGGAGATCCTGCGCGCCCGTGAGTACGGGGTGAGGTTCGCCGTGAACACCGACGCCCACTCCGTGCCGCATCTCGCCTGTCTGCGCTTCGGTGTCGGCACCGCGCAGCGCGGCTGGCTCACCGCGAAGGACGTGATCAACACCTGGCCGTTGAGCCGTCTGCGCCGGTTCCTGCGCAAGGGCGGAGCGTGAGGGTGCCGTCGGGGCCGTGGTCGACGCGGGTGGCCATGTCCCGGCTGTAGCTGTCGAGGACGGTACGCAGCCATGCGGTGTCCTCGGCCGAGGCGTGCTCCAGGCGCATCCTGCGTGCCTGGAGGGGGACGATCCGGGTGTCGGTCAGCCGGCCGGTGTCCGCCTCGACCGTGACCAGGTAGAGCAGGCGCAGGTCGTCCCGGTAGCGGTCGTAGCCGCCGATGCCCTCGTAGTCGTCGACGAGGTCGCCGCAGCCGTACAGGACGAGCCGGTCGCGGTAGATCTCCAGGGGGCGGGGGTGGTGGGAGGAGTGTCCGTGGACGATGTCCGCGCCCGCGTCGACGAGTTCGTGAGCGAAGGTGACCTCCGCGTCGGAGACGTCGTAGCCCCAGTTGGCGCCCCAGTGGACCGAGGCGATGATGAGGTCGCCGGGTTCCCTCGCCTCCCGCAGCCGGTCGGCGAAGCTGTCGGCGGCGGCCGTCGACGGGCCCGCGACGAAGTCGACGCCGGACTGTTCGTCGGTGGCGGCCCAGCCGTGCGGGATGCCGCTGGAGGGCATGCCGAAGCAGAAGACCAGGACCCGTCCGCCCGTGTCCAGGGGGACGATCGCGGGGCGGCAGGCCGCCGCCGCGTCCCGTCCGGCGCCCGCGGTCCGCAGGCCCGCCGCGGCCAGGGCGTCGAGGGTCTCGGCCAGGCCCCGGCGGCCGAAGTCGAGTACGTGGTTGTTGGCGAGGGCGCAGACGTCGGGGCGGGCGGCGGCGAGGCAGGGCAGGTTGTCCGGGCTCATCCGGTAGTGGACGCCCTTGCCGGGGGCGAACTCCCCGGCCGCGGTGACGGCGGTCTCGAGGTTGACCACGCGGACGTCGGGCGCGGCCTCGTCCAGGACCGGCAGGGCCTCGCCCCAGGGCCAGCGGAAGTCGACGGGGCGCGGGATCGGGCCGTTGGCCACTTCGGCCAGGCCGACGTAGGACCGCGCGTCGTGGATGTATGTCTCCCGCAGCGCCGGGTCACCGGGGTGCGGGAGGATCTGGTCGACGCCCCGGCCGAGCATGACGTCACCACCGAGGAACAGGGTGACCGCACCCGTGCTCATGCTTTCACGCTAACGCGCGCGGGAGGGCGACGACGGGGGCCGCCGCCCAGGCGCGAAGGGCACGTGCGGCGGCTATACATGCGCGGGTGCCATGTGGTCGGTGAACCAGTCGCGGGCCAGGTCGGTCACCGCCTCCAGGGCGCCGGGCTCCTCGAACAGGTGCGTGGCGCCGGGGACGACCGCGAGGCTGCTCTCACAGCGCAGCCCGGTCTGTGCCTGCCGGTTGAGGTCCAGTACGGTCACGTCGGCGCCGCCCACGATGAGCAGCGTCGGGGACGTCACCGCGGGCAGCCGGGACCCGGCGAGATCGGGCCGGCCACCGCGCGAGACGACCGCGGCGACGTGGGTGTCGGGCTCCGCGGCGGCCCACAGGGCGGCGGCGGCACCGGTGCTGGCGCCGAAGTAGCCGATGGGCCTGCCCGCCGCCTCGGGCTGTGCGCGCAGCCAGGCGGTGGCGTCGGCGAGGCGTCCGGCCAGCAGACCGGTGTCGAAGACCTTGGCCCGGTCGGCCTCCTCGTCCTCGGTGAGCAGGTCGAACAGCAGGGTGCCGAGTCCGGCCCGGTTCAGGCCCTCGGCCACGAAGCGGTTGCGCGGGCTGCGCCTGCTGCTGCCGCTGCCGTGCGCGAAGACCACGATCCCGACCGCGTCCTCGGGCACGGTCAGCCGCCCGCGCAGCCGGACGACTCCGGCCGTGATGTCCACCTCGCGGTCCCCGTGCCCGGCGGCGGACCCGCGCGCGCGGCCGGTGGCCCGTTCGAGGCAGGCGGCGACCTCGTCGTCCTCGACCTGGGTGAAGTCGGCGTAGAACTGGCCGATCGCGTAGAAGTCCCAGGGTGTCTCCAGACAGACCAGGTCATCGGCGTCCTCGCCCAGGCGGTCGGTCCAGTCCTGCGGTGCGACGGGGACCGCGAGCACGATACGGGCGGCTCCTCGGGCGCGGGCGATGCGGCAGGCGGCGCGCGCGGTGGACCCGGTGGCCACGCCGTCGTCGATCACGACGACCGTGCGTCCCGCGACCCCGACCGGCGTCCGCGCGCCCCGGTAGAGCCGGGAGCGCCGCTGGAGTATGTCCCGCTCGCGCTCCTCCACCTCCGCCAGTTCCTCGGGGGTGACGCGCGCGTCCTGTACGACGGCGTCGTTGATCACGCGTACGCCGTCCTCGCCGATGGCTCCCATCCCCAGCTCCGGCTGGAACGGCACCCCCAGCTTGCGGACCAGGCAGACGTCCAGCGGCGCGCCGAGGGCCTCGGCGACCTGCGCGGCGACCGGCACCCCGCCCCTGGGCAGTCCCAGGACCACGACGTCCGCGCCTCTGAGATGGGCCAGGCGGGCGGCCAGTCGGCGCCCTGCTTCGTGACGATCCATGAAGAGCACGGCTTCGGCCTCCTCATTCCCGGGCGGACCAGAGCGGCGCGGGCGAGGGTTCCTCCAGCGCGCCGACGGCCTTGATGTCACCGGCGGCGGCCCTGATCAACTGGTGGCCGAGCGCCACCAGGGCCCGGCCGACGGCGAGTTCCTCGCCGATCTCGGGCACCGATGAGTCGTCCGGGTTGCGATGGGCCTCGGCGTGGCTCTCCAGCACGGTGTCACCGGTGCTCAGGACGACCCGGGCCGCGGTGTCGGGGTCGTGTTCGGACAGGTAGAGACGCAGCGTCCACTCCTTGGCGGAGACAGGCCCGTCGGCGGCGGCTCCGGTCATGGTCCGTCCCTCCTCACGCGGTGCGGGACAAGGGGACCGGGCGCGTGGCCCTCTTCCACTGTGACTCCGTTGGACGGCTGCCGCACGGGGCGGGGCGGTCGGGGCGGGCCTGCCCGCGGGGCTTCCCCGGTCAGCGGGCAGAATGGCGGTCATGACCACGCGTTCCTGCCCGTGCGGCCTGCCCGAGGCGTTCGAGAAGTGCTGCGGCCGGTTCCTCTCCGGAGCCGCCGCCGCGCCGACGGCCGAGGCGCTGATGCGCTCGCGGTACAGCGCCTTCGTGCGCGGGGACGCGGCGTATCTGCTGCGCACCTGGCATCCGCGCACCCGGCCCGCCCGGCTCGACCTGGACCCGGGGATGCGGTGGACCGGCCTCGAGGTGCTGGGGACGACGGACGGTTCGGCGTTCCACACCACCGGGACCGTGACCTTCCGGGCGTCCTACCGGGGCGGCTCGCTGGACGAGCGCAGCCGGTTCGAGCGGGTCGACGGGGCGTGGGTGTACGTCGACGGGGACGTCGAGGACTGAGCGTCGGGGCTTCCCGCGGCCGAGGGACTTACGGGACTGGCGTCAGGGGGCCAGGACGTCCAGTTCGTGCAGCGCGCCGACGGTGATCTCACGGGTCAGTTGTTCCGCGCGGGTCGCGTCGCCCGCGCGGACCGCCTCCGCGACCTGCACGTGCAGGGTGACGGCGGCCGGGTCTGGGTCCTCGAACATGACGTCGTGCTGCGTACGGCCGGTCAGGACCTCGGCGACGACATCGCCGAGCCGGGCGAACATCTCGTTGCCCGAGGCCGCGAGGATCACGCGGTGGAAGGCCACGTCGTGGAAGAGGTAGCCCGCGAGCTGGTGGCCGCGTGAGTTGGCGACCATGCCGAGCGCGCACGCGGTGAGTTCGGCGCACTGCTCGGGTGTCGCGTGGTGCGCGGCCAGGGCCGCGGCGGCCGGTTCGACCGCCGAGCGCAGGACGGTCAGGGAGCGCAGTTGGTGGGGGCGGTCGGCGCCGTCCAGCCGCCAGCGGATGACCTGCGGGTCGTAGACGTTCCACTCGGCCTTGGGGCGGACCCGGACGCCGACCCGGCGGCGGGACTCCACCAGATGCATCGACTCCAGGACGCGGACCGCCTCGCGCATCACGGAGCGTGAGACCTCGAAGTGCTGGGCCAGTTCGTCCGTACGCAGGACGCTGCCCGGCGGGTAGTCGCCCGCGGTGATCGCGGGGCCGAGGGTGTCCAGTACATGGCCGTGAAGCCCCCGGCCCGGTGTGCTCATGCACTCAGGGTACGGGGCGGATCACTCGATCAAAAGTCAGACTTATTCATCACATACTCTTGAATTCGTCGTACCTAATCGGTTTCAGTTGCGTCGACATCAGATGTCGACGAAGACAGCGAGAGCACAGGATGCAGCAAGTGCGCACCCCCCATGTCGTGGTGGTCATGGGTGTCGCGGGCACCGGCAAGACCACGATCGGTCCCCTGCTGGCGGCCCGCCTCGGCGTTCCGTACGCCGAGGGCGACGACTTCCACCCCCCGGCCAACATCGCCAAGATGTCGGCCGGTGTGCCGCTGACCGACGAGGACCGGTGGCCCTGGCTGGACGCCATCGGTACGTGGGCGCACGGGCGGGCGGGGCTCGGCGGGGTGGTCAGCAGCTCGGCGCTGAAGCGGGCGTACCGCGACCGGCTGCGGGCGGCGGCTCCCGGTGTCGTCTTCGTGCATCTGACGGGCGACCGCGCGCTCATCGAGGACCGGATGGCTCACCGCCAGGGGCACTTCATGCCCACGGCGCTGCTGGACTCCCAGTTCGCCACGCTCCAGCCGCTGGAGGCGGACGAGGCGGGGGTCGCGGTGGATGTCTCGGGCAGCCCCGAGGAGATCACCGCCCGCGCCGTGGCCGCCCTGCGCGACCTCGAACGCGTCGAGCCGCACGCTCAGCCCACGCAGTAACCCGCTCCCCCTCGCGGGGCGCACCTCCCCACCCGAAACCGAGAGTTCCTCTCCTCACCTCAAGGGACACCCGTGACCAGACTCAGCGTCGAGATGCTGGCAGCGGACGCCGTCGAGCCGATCACGTCGGCGGGCCACGCTCACCTGGGCATCGCCGTACTGGCGGGCATCGCCGTCATCGTGCTGCTCATCACCAAGTTCAAGCTCCACGCCTTCCTGGCGCTGACCGTCGGCTCGCTCGCGCTGGGCGCGTTCGCCGGGGCGCCGCTCGACAAGGCGATCGCCAGCTTCACCGCCGGGCTCGGCTCGACGGTCGCGGGGGTGGGCGTGCTGATCGCGCTGGGCGCGATCCTCGGCAAGCTGCTCGCGGACTCCGGTGGCGCGGACCAGATCGTGGACACGATCCTCGGCAAGGCGCGCGGGCGCGCGATGCCGTGGGCGATGGTGCTGATCGCGTCGGTGATCGGGCTGCCGCTGTTCTTCGAGGTCGGCATCGTGCTGCTGATCCCGGTGGTGCTGATGGTCGCCAAGCGCGGCAACTACTCGCTGATGCGGATCGGCATTCCGGCGCTGGCCGGTCTGTCCGTGATGCACGGTCTGATCCCGCCGCACCCCGGCCCGCTGGTCGCGATCGACGCCGTCAAGGCGAACCTCGGTGTGACGCTGGCGCTCGGTGTCGTGGTCGCCATCCCGACGGTGATCATCGCCGGGCCGCTGTTCTCGAAGGTCGCCGCCCGCTGGGTGGACGTACCGGTTCCCGAGCGGATGATCGCCGCGCGCCCCTCCGCGGAGCTGGACCGGCGCCCCGGCTTCGGGGTCACGCTGGCCACGGTGCTGCTGCCGGTCGTCCTGATGCTGTCCAAGGCGCTGGTCGACATCGTCGTGGACGATCCCGCGCACACGGTGCAGCGCGTCTTCGATGTGATCGGCTCGCCGCTGATCGCGCTGCTCGCGGCCGTGCTCGTCGGGATGTTCACGCTGGGCCGCCCGGCCGGGTTCACCCGCGGGCGCCTCGCGGAGACCGTGGAGAAGGGGCTCGGCCCGATCGCGGGCATCCTGCTCATCGTCGGCGCGGGCGGCGGCTTCAAGCAGACGCTGATCGACTCCGGCGTGGGCCAGATGATCCTGGACATCTCCCGGGACTGGTCGATACCCGCACTGCTGCTGGCCTGGCTGATCGCGGTGGCGATCCGGCTGGCGACGGGATCGGCGACCGTGGCGACCGTCTCCGCCGCGGGCCTGGTCGCCCCGCTCGCGGCCGACATGTCGACCACGCACACGGCCCTGCTGGTCCTGGCCATCGGCGCCGGCTCGCTCTTCCTGAGCCATGTCAACGACGCCGGGTTCTGGCTGGTCAAGGAGTACTTCGGCCTCAGCGTCGGCCAGAACCTGAAGACCTGGTCGGTCATGGAGTGCGTGATCTCAGTGGTCGCCGGGGCGCTGGTGCTGTTGCTGTCCTTGGTGGTCTAGGTGGTCTAGGTGGTCCGTCCGGTCTCGGCGTCCGGGTGGAGCGGGCGGCCCACCAGTGAGTCGAGGATGTCGCGGGCGGCGGTCAGGTCGTCGATCGCCGCCGTGATCGTGCGGCGGCGCCCCGGTAGTTCCCCGCCGACCGGGCTATCCCACCGACCTCGCCGCCGCACGGCCCGCCGTGCGGCCCGAGAACAGGCAGCCGCCGAGGAACGTGCCCTCCAGGGAGCGGTAGCCGTGGACCCCGCCGCCGCCGAAGCCCGCTGCCTCGCCTGCCGCGTACATGCCCGGCAGCGGGTCGCCGCCCTCGGTCAGGACCCGGGAGGAGAGGTCGGTCTCCAGGCCGCCGAGGGTTTTGCGGGTGAGGATGTTCAGGCGGACGGCGATCAGCGGGCCCGCCTGCGGGTCGAGGATGCGGTGCGGGGCGGCCGTGCGGATCAGCCGGTCGCCCAGGTATCTGCGGGCGCCGTGGATCGCCGTCACCTGAAGGTCCTTGGTGAAGGGGTTGCGGATCTCCCGGTCGCGCTCGACGATCTGACGGCGCAGTGCGGCCTCGTCGATGAGCGGCTCCCCGGTGAGCGCGTTCATCCCGCGCACCAGCGCCCCCAGGTCCTTCTCCACGACGAAGTCGACGCCGTGGTCCATGAACGCCCGGACCGGGGCCGGGACGTCCGCGCGCGCCCGTCCGATCACGTCCCTGACCGACCTTCCGGTGAGGTCGGGGTTCTGCTCGGAGCCCGAGAGCGCGAACTCCTTGCCGATGATCTTCCGGTCGAGCACGAACCAGGTGTGGTCGTATCCGGTGCTCATGATGTGTTCGAGCGTGCCGAGGGTGTCGAAGCCGGGGAAGAGCGGGACGGGCAGGCGTCGGCCGCGGGCGTCGAGCCAGAGGGAGGAGGGGCCGGGCAGGATGCGGATGCCGTGGTTCTCCCAGACGGGGTCCCAGTTGTGCAGGCCCTCGGTGTAGTGCCACATCCGGTCGCGGTTGATCAGGCGGGCCCCGGCCTCCTCCGCGATGCCGAGCAGCTTCCCGTCGACGTACGCGGGCACGCCGGACACCATGTGCGCGGGCGGGCTGCCCAGGCGCTTGGGCCAGTGGGCGCGGACCAGGTCGTGGTTGCCGCCGATCCCGCCCGTGGTGACGATCACCGCCTGGGCCCGCAGCTCGAAGGCCCCGGTGACCCCGCGGCCACTGGCCTTGCCCCGCGGCGCGTCCGACGGTTCGAGGACCTCCCCGGTGACGGTGTCGACGGCGCCCGCGCTGCGCGCGAGCCCGGTGACCCGGTGGCGGAACCTCAGCTCGACGAGCCCGCGCGCGACCCCGGCGCGCACCCGCCGTACGAACGGTTCGAGCAGGCCGGGTCCGGTCCCCCAGGTGATGTGGAACCGCGGCACCGAGTTGCCGTGGCCCCCCGCGTCGTAGCCGCCCCGCTCGGCCCAGCCGACCACCGGGAAGAGCCGCACCCCCTGCCGCCGCAGCCAGGCCCGCTTCTCCCCCGCGGCGAAGTCGACGTACGCCTCGGCCCAGCGGCGCGGCCAGTGGTCCTCGGGGCGGTCGAACCCGGCCGTGCCCATCCAGTCCTGGAGGGCGAGCGCGTGGCTGTCCCTGATCCCCAGTCGGCGCTGTTCGGGCGAGTCCACGAGGAAGAGGCCACCGAAGGACCAGAACGCCTGGCCGCCCAGCGACTGCTCCGGCTCCTGGTCGAGGACGATCACCTTCCGCCCGGCGTCGACGAGTTCCGCGGCGGCCGTGAGTCCGGCGAGGCCCGCCCCGATCACGATGACATCAGCGTCGTAGGCCATGCGCCCGTCCTCTCACGTCACGGCAGATCACCGGTCGGTGGGTGGGGTGTACGTACGGGGTCGTACGTGGTTACCGACGGGTCAGATCCTTGGGCAGAAGCCGTGACCACGTCAACCGTCCGGTGCGCCCGGAGCCCGCCGAGCACGGGCGGGGCGCGGCCGGGAGCGCTACAGTCGGCGTGATACGCACTCCCGTGACCCCGCTGGACTATTGAGGTACGCGCGTGTCGGTACTGGTTCTGGCTCTCTCCGTGAGCGCGGCCTTCTGCCTGGGCACCGGATTCGTGTTCCAGCAGAGCGCCGCCCAGCAGGCACCGCTGAGCGACTTCCTCTCCCCCCGGCTGCTGCTCGACCTGGTGAAGGTGCGGCGCTGGCTCGCGGGTCTCGCGCTGATGGTGACGGGCATGGTGCTCAGCGCGCTCGCGCTGACCCACGGTGAGATCTCCCTGGTCGAGCCCTTGGTGGCGACCAACCTGCTGTTCGCCATGGCCCTGTCACGCCACCAGACCCGACAGCCCCTGGGCCGCCAGGGCTGGGGCGGGCTCCTCCTGCTCGCCGGAGGTGTCACGGCCTTCATCGTGGCGGGCCAGCCCGAAGGGGGCACCGCGATCGCCGATCCGCTCCGGCACTGGCTGATCATCGGCGTGATGGTGGGCCTCGCGCTGCTGCTGGCGACCTGGGCGAAGAGGACACGGTTCATCATCGGGCCGGTGCTGCTGGCCGTGGCGGCCGGGCTCCTCTACGGCGTGCAGGACGCGCTCACCCGGGTCAGCGGGCAGCGGTTCACGGCGGGCGGCCTGGCGGCGCTCGTCATGGCCTGGCAGCCGTACGCCGTGGTGGTGATCGGCGTCATGGGCCTGGTGCTGGTGCAGAGCGCGTTCGAGACGGCACCGCTGCGGATGTCCCTGCCCGCGCTCACCGCGTCCCAGCCGCTGGCCGGGATCGTCTGCGGGGTGGGCTTCCTCGGCGACCGGCTGCGCACCAGCGCGGGCGCGCTGGCCTGGCAGGCGACGGGGCTCGCCGCGATCGTCCTCGGCATCGTGCTGCTCGGGATGCACCCCGCCATGCCCCGCGGCACGGCGGCCCAGCACCAGCACAAGGACCTGCAACGGAGGTGAGCGCGGACGAGGGGGGCCTGACGCGAACGTCCCGTCTGCGCTTGGATGGCCGTATGAGCGCCGCTGACGAACTCCTCGACATCGTGGACGAGAACGACAGGGTCATCGGGCGGTCGCCCCGCGGCGAGGCGTACGCGCGCGGGCTGCGCCACCGCTGTGTGTTCATCCAGGTGCGCGACGCCGAGGGCCGCCTCTTCGTCCACCGCCGCACCGCCACCAAGCTGGTCTTCCCCTCCCTGTACGACATGTTCGTGGGCGGGGTGGTCGGCGCGGGCGAGAGCTACGACGCCGCCGCCCTGCGGGAGGCCGAGGAGGAGCTGGGGGTCAGCGGGCTGCCCCGGCCGAAGCCGCTGTTCACGTTCCTGTACGACGGCGGCGCGGGCCGGACCTGGTGGTCCGCGGTCTACGAGGTCCGCTGCGAACTGCCCGTGGACCCCCAGGCCGAGGAGGTCGCCTGGCACGCCTTCCTGCCCGAGGACGAGGTGGCGCGCCGCCTGCCGGAGTGGGAGTGGGTCCCGGACGGGCTCGCCGCGTACGAGCGGCTCGGGGAGTACCGACGCCGAGCCGGAGATGTCCCGTTTGGTTAGCCTGGGAGGCACGGCACCGAGAGCCGAGAAGGTGAAGGTGAGCGCCATGAGCACCCCCCACCGCGACCACACCGCGCACCGCCACAGCCACGGCCCGGCCTGCGGGCACGACGCCGTGCCGCACGGCGACCACGTCGACTACGCGCACGACGGGCATCTGCACCGCGAGCACCAGGGCCACTGGGACGAGTGCGAGCCCGCCCGGCACGTCTCGCACCAGGGCCACGAGCACCAGCACGGCGAGGGCTGCGGACACCGCCCCGTCCAGCACGGCGATCACGTCGACTACCTCCACGACGGCCATCGGCACGCACAGCACGAAGGCCACTGGGACGATCACTGACGCCCCTGGCGATCGGGAACACTGGGCTTCGCCTGTCACCTTGACGACGACCCGGGAGGTCCCGTGACCGCGGCGAAGCCCTACACGCTCGCACTGGCCGACGACGTGTACGCCTATGTGCAGCCGGACGGCGGCTGGTGCGTGAACAACGCCGGGTTCGTGACCGACGGGACCGCCACGCTCCTGGTGGACACGACCGCGACCGAGCGCCGTACGCGTGCGCTCGGCGCGGCGATCGCGGCCACCGGGGCGCCCGCGCCACGGTGGGTCGTCAACACCCACCACCATGGCGACCACACCTACGGCAACGGCTTCTTCGCACCGGCCGCGACGATCGTCTCGCACGCCGACTGCCGCCGGGAGGCCCTGGCCGCCGGGCATCAACTGGCGCTGATCTGGCCGGAGACCGACTACGGGGACGTACGGATCCTGGGTGCCGATCTGACGTACCGGGACCGTGTGACGGTCCACGTCGGCGCGGTCGACGCCGAGGTGATCCACCCGGGGGTGGCGCACACCGTCGGCGACTCGGTGGTCTGGCTGCCGCACCGGCGCGTGCTGTTCGCGGGCGATCTGGTCTTCGAGGGCGGGACGCCGTTCTTCCTGATGGGCTCGCTCAGCGGCTCGCTGCGGGCGCTGGAGCGGCTGCGCGCGCTGGGCGCGGAGACCGTCGTCCCCGGGCACGGACCGGTCACCGACCCCTCCGCGTTCGACCGTACGGAGCGCTATCTGCGGTTCGTCGCCGAGGTCGCGCAGCGCGAGCGCGCGGCGGGCCGTACGCCGCTGGAGGCGGCCGGGGCGACGGATCTCGGGGAGTTCGCGGAGCTGCGCGAGAGCGAGCGGCTGGTGGCGGATCTGCACCGCGCGTACGCCGAGTTGGGCGGGCTGCCCGAGGGCGGGCCGCTGGATCCGCTGCCCGCCTTCCGGGACATGGCGGTCCTGAACGGCGGCGCGATGGTGACCAGCCACGCGTGAACCCGGCCATGGGCGGGTCTGAGCCGGTCACGCGTGCGTGCGTGGCGCCGATCACGTTCGCCCTGCGCACTGGACGACATACCGACCGGTCGGCATCATGATGCTGATCCTGTTTCCGTGTACGGAGGAGCATTGATGAGCCCTGAGCACCCACCGGGACTCGATCTCGACCGGTTGCGCGGCCTGCTCGACGCCGAGCGGCCGGGTCTGGTCGGCGGCCCCCTGACCGGCCGGCTGATCGAGGGCGGGCGGTCGAACCTCACGTACGCCGTCTCGGACGGCACGGCCACCTGGGTCGTCCGGCGCCCCCCGCTCGGCCATGTGCTGGCCACCGCCCATGACATGAAGCGCGAGCACCGGGTGCTCAGCGCGCTGCACCCGACGGCCGTGCCCGTGCCGCGCCCGGTGCTGCTGTGCGAGGACGAGTCGGTCCTTGGCGCGCCGTTCTATGTGATGGACTTCGTGGCGGGCACCCCGTACCGCACCGCCGACCAGCTCGCCCCGCTGGGCCCGGAGCGCACCCGCGAGGCCGTCCTGTCCCTGGTGGACACCCTCGTCGAACTGCACGCGGTGGACCCCGCCGAGGTGGGGCTGGCCGACTTCGGGCGTCCCGAGGGCTTCCTGGAGCGCCAACTGCGGCGCTGGGGCAAGCAGTTGGAGGCCTCCCGAGGCCGTGAGCTGCCCGGCATCGACGATCTGCACGCCCTGCTCGGGCGCCATCTGCCCACCTCCCCCGCCCCCACCGTCGTCCACGGCGACTACCGCCTGGACAACGTCCTCATCGGCGCGGACGACCAGATCGAGGCGATCCTCGACTGGGAGATGTCCACGCTCGGCGACCCGCTCACCGACCTGGGCCTGCTGGTGATGTACTGCACCCCGCTCGGGATGCCCGACTCGCCCGTGTCCACCACCGCCGAGGCCCCCGGACACCCCTCGCCCGCCGAGCTGGTGGAGCGGTACGCCGCGCGCTCGGGGCGCGATGTGACCGCGCTGTCCTGGTACACGGCGTTCGCGTGGTTCAAGCTCGCCGTGATCCTGGAGGGCATCCACTACCGGTACACCCTCGGTCAGACGGTCGGCCACGGCTTCGACCGCATCGGCGATCTCGTCCCCGTCTTCATCCAGCACGGCCTGGCCACGCTGCGCTCAGGCCTCCAGGAAGGCTGATTCCGTATGGACTTCGCGTTCGACGCGCGCACCGAGGAACTGCGCGCCAAGCTTCTCGCCTTCATGGACGAGTACGTCTACCCGGCCGAGCACGTCGCGGAAGAGCAGCGCGCGTTGCTCGACTCACCGTGGGAGAACCCTCCCGTGGTGGAGGAGTTGAAGGCCGAGGCGCGCCGCCAGGGCCTGTGGAACCTCTTCCTGCCGGACACCGAGTACGGTGCCGGGCTGACCAACCTCCAGTACGCGCCGCTCGCCGAGATCACCGGCCGCTCCCCGCAGTTGGCGCCGACTGTCACCAACTGCGCGGCGCCGGACACCGGCAACATGGAGGTGCTGGCGCAGTTCGGCGACGAGCGGCAGAAGAAGCAGTGGCTGGAGCCGCTGCTCGCGGGCGAGATCCGTTCGGCGTTCGCGATGACCGAGCCGGAGGTGGCCTCCTCGGACGCCACGAACATCACGACGCGCATCGAGCGGGACGGCGACAACTACGTCATCACGGGGCGCAAGTGGTACATCTCCGGGGCCATGCACCCGGATTGCAAGATCTTCATCGTGATGGGCAAGACCGACCCGGACGGGCCGGACATCCGGCGCCAGCAGTCGATGGTGCTGGTCCCCCGGGACACCCCGGGTGTCACGATCACGCGGGCGATGCAGGTCTTCGGGTACGAGGACCACTCCCACGGCGGGCACGCCGAGGTGGTGTTCGACCAGGCGCGGGTGCCGGTCGCGAACCTCATCGGCGAGGAGGGCGGCGGCTTCGCCATCGCCCAGGCCCGCCTCGGTCCCGGCCGTATCCACCACTGCATGCGGCTGATCGGCATGGCCGAGCGGGCGGTCGAGCTGATGTGCCGACGGGCGCTGTCCCGTGAGGCGTTCGGCAAGCCGCTGGCCCAACAGGGCGTGATCCACAACTGGATCGCGGACGCGCGGGTCGAGATCGAGCAACTGCGGCTGCTGGTCCTGAAGACCGCCTGGCTGATGGACACCGTCGGCAACAAGGGCGCCCACACCGAGATCCAGGCCATCAAGATCGCCACGCCTCGTACGGTGACGGGCATCCTGGACCGGGCGATCCAACTGCACGGCGCGGGCGGTGTCGGCCAGGACTTCCCGCTGGCCGAACTGTACGCGGCGGCCCGGACGTTGCGGCTCGCGGACGGCCCGGACGAGGTGCACCAGCGGTCGCTGGCGCGACGGGAGCTGAAGAAGTACCGCTAGCCACTGGCGCGTTGAGCGACGAGGGCCGTATCTCGCGGCCCTCGTCGCTCAGTTCACGGCCGCAGCGCCCGCAGCAGCAGATCGGCCAGGTGGTCGGCGACCTCCTGCGGGCTGAGCGGGCCGTCCGGGCGGTACCACGTGGAGAGGTGGTGGACGGAGCCGAAGTGGTAGTCCACCACCAGGTCCGCCGGGGTGGCCGTGGAGAAGACGCCCTGCTTCTGACCCTCCTCGATGAGCGCGCGGAAGCGTTCGTGGTAGCGGCGGCGCTCGGCGCGGACCTGCTGGTGCTTCTCCGGGCCGAGGTGGTGCATGGAGCGGAAGAAGATCATCGCGTCGTCGAGGTTGTCGATCGTCGTCACGACGACGTCCGCGGCGGCGTCCCGCAGCCGCTTCTCGACGGGTTCGTCGGCCTCCGCGAAGGCGTCGAGACGCTCCTGCTGGAGGCGCAGCATGCGCGCGTACACCTCGTGCAGCAGGTCCTCCTTGGAGCCGAAGTAGTGGTACAGCGCCCCCTTGGTGACGCCGGCCGCCTCCACGATCTCCTGGACGGACGTGCGGTCGTAGCCCTGGTCGGCGAAGAGCCGGGTGGCGGCGGCGAGCAGCCGCTGCGGGACGGGGGTGCCGTCTCCCTCCGTGGTTCTGGGCACTGCCGCCACCTGCCTTTCCATGGTCTGTCCTGGATACGGGAACGCGGTTCCCGACGAAGGATCTTCCCACCCGCCGTCGGCGGCGCCCGCGGCAGGCTCCCGGCCGCCGCGGGGACGCGAGGTCAGCGGGTCCGCTCCCACTTCTGCTGGATGTGGTTCATGGTCGCCAGCCAGCGGTCGGGGTCGGTGGCCCGCGCCCGGTGGTACTCGGCGACCTCGGGGTGCGGCAGGATCAGGAAGCGGTCCTGCGCGATGCCCTGGAAGAGGGCCTCGGCCACATCCTCCGGCTCGATCGCGGTCGGCTGGAGCACCAGGTCGCCCGCGCTGCCGGTGGCGGCCAGCATGTCGGTGCGCACGCCCTGCGGGCAGATCGCGTGCACCTTGATCCCGCGGTGGCGGTACGTCAGCGACAGCCACTCGGCGAAGGCGTACGCCCCGTGCTTGGTGACGCTGTAGGGGGCGGCGCCGATCATGGTGAGCAGTCCGGCGGCGGAGACGGTGGAGACGAAGCGACCGCTGCCGCGCTCCAGCCAGGCGGGGAGCAGCGCCTCGGCGGCGCGGACATGGGCCATGACGTTGACGTCCCAGGCCTGCGCCCAGACCGATTCGCCCGCCGCCTCCGAACCGCCCGACGCCACGCCCGCGTTGGCGCAGTACACGTCCACCGTGCCGCCGAGCGCGTCACGCGCCTCCGTGACGATCGCCCCCGCGTCGCCCGCGAGCGCGATGCCGCCGATCTCCGCGGCGACCGTCTTCGCCTTCCCGGCGTCGAGGTCGTTGACGACGACCCGGGCTCCCTCGGCGGCGAACCGGCGGGCCAGCGCGGCGCCGATACCGCCCCCGGCGCCGGTGACCACCACTGCCGCATCCCGAACGGCCTTCGCTTCCACCCTCGACCTCCTTCGACACCACGACCTCGCCGCGACATCCGGCCGCCACGGCATCCGCCAGCGCAGACTAACCGGTCGGTATGGCGCAGGGAAGGGGGAGCCGGGGCGGCCCCGCGCGGGCGTTCCGGTACCGGTGCGGCGCGTTCCGGTCCGACGCGTTCCGTGGCGCCCCGGCGCACGCTAGCGTGCGTGGGCATGACACGTGCCGAGATCACGGAGGTCACCGTATGAAGCTGTCCAGACGGAGCCTGCTCGCCACCACGGCCGCCGCGGTCGCGGCCGGGGCGGCCCCGGTCGCCGAGGCCCAGGCCGCGCCCGAGAAGCGCGGCGGGCCGCTGCGGACCGGCTTCGAGCGCCTGGCGGCCGACGGGTACGCGCCGCTCGCCGGTCAGCGGGTCGGCGTCGTCACCAACCCGACCGGCGTCACCCGGGACGTACGCCACATCGTGGACGTCATGCACGCCGACCGCCGGGTGAACCTGGCCGCCGTGTTCGGCCCGGAGCACGGCTTCCGGGGCACCGCGCAGGCGGGCGGCTCCGAGGGCCGCTACGACGACCCGGCCACCGGGCTGCCCGTGTACGACACGTACCTCAAGAGCGGGCAGCCGCTCGCCGACGTCTTCACCGCCTCCGGTGTGGACACGGTCGTCTTCGACATCCAGGACGCGGGCGCCCGCTTCTACACGTACATCTGGACGCTCTACGACTGCATGGAGGCCGCCGCGCTGGCCGGGAAGCGGTTCGTGGTCCTCGACCGCCCGAACCCGATGACCGGCCGGGAGGCGCTCGGCCCGGTACTGCACCCGGAGTTCGCGACCTTCGTCGGACGGCAGCCGATCGCCCAGGCGCACGGCATGACGGTCGCCGAACTGGCCCGGCTGTTCAACGGGGAGTTCCTGACCGGGCGGGTGCGGCTGGAGACCGTGCTGATGACCGGCTGGTCCAGGTCGCAGTTCTACGACGCCTCCGGGCTGCCCTGGGTGCCGCCGAGCCCCAACATGCCGACCCCGGACACCGCGCTCGTCTACGCCGGCACCTGTCTGTTCGAGGGCACCAACCTGTCGGAGGGCCGTGGCACCACCCGGCCCTTCGAACTGCTGGGCGCCGAGGGCGTCGACGGCCGCTGGGCCGAGGCCGCGAACGCGCTCGGGCTGCCGGGGGTGCGCTTCCGGGAGGCCTACTTCGCGCCCACCTTCTCCAAGTTCCAGGGCGTCACGGTCGGCGGCGTACAGCTCCATGTCCACGACCGGGCCGCCTTCGACCCCGTACGGACCGGGATCGGGCTGCTCGTCACCGCCAAGCGGGTCTGGAGCGACTTCGCCTGGCGGTCCGACAACTGGATCGACAAGCTGACCGGGTCCACGCGCGTGCGCACGATGATCGACGCGGGCGCAGACACCGACGCGGTGGTGGCGGGCTGGCGGCAGGAACTCGCCGCGTTCCGGAAGGTGCGCAAGGGCTACCTGCTCTACAAGTGAGCCGCGCCCACCACCGAGCCCCGGCGGCGGGCCCGCTCGCGCGTCGGCCCGCCGCCGGACGGCTCACCGGTGCGAGGTGTACTCCACCACCTGCTGGTAGGTGGGCCGGTTCTGCCAACTGATCTTGCCGTGCTTGATACCGCCGAGGGCGCGCTGGACGATCGAGTCCGCGCACCACTGGTCACCCGCCGAGCACTGGTCGTCGCCCGGGTAGACCTGGGCCGCCGTCATGCCCGCCGCCTGCTTCAGGGTGCTGATCAGCATGTCGCGGCAGGCGCCGAGGCTGCCGCCGCCGCAGTACGTCCGCGCGAGCGGGCCCTGCACCGGCTCGCCCAGCACCGCGCGGATGTCCTTGTCGACATAGCTCCACCAGCCGTACTGGAAGGCGCTTCCGGCGTGCGAGCCGGTCGCCCCGTGCCCGGCCGACGGGGACTCGTCGACCGCCAGGTTCGCCGTGAACGCCGTGTACAGGTCGCTGCCCAGACCGGGCTCGAACTCGCCCTTCACCAGCAGCGGCCACCAGGCGTCGAGGATGCGGACGGCGTCGGCGTTCGCGTAGGCCTTGGAGCCCGCCGAGGTCTCGGTGCGCCGGCCGCCCGCGGCCACCCAGGCCTGGAGCTTGCTCACCGCCGCCGCTGCCGTGGGGTCGGTGACCGGTGAACTGCCGAGCACCTCCAGCAGCTTGGGCAGTACGTCCTCGGCGCGCAGATCGGTGAGGGCCGCGTCCGCCATCGCCCGGGTCAGCGAGGCGCGGGTCACCCCGCCCTTCGTGACCAGCGCCTTCACCCGGTCCTCCAGCAGATCGCCGCGGTGCACGGAACCCTCGCCCCAGGGCGCGGCCGTGTAGTCCTTGGCCTGCTTGTTGTTCCAGGAGATGTAGTAGTCCTGGTCGACGGAGTTGGGGTGGGCCGAAGTCGGCGTGTAGTCGGCGGTGTTGGTGGCCGCGTCCCAGTTCTTCCACTCGTACGCCTGCCGCGCCCACACCGGGAACTCGGCGTCGACGCCGTTCGCGCGCACCGGGTTGTCACCGCTGTTGTAGTACGCGGTGTGCTGCGCGTCGGCGTAGAACCAGTTGAACGTGAAGTTGATGTGCTGCGTGGCCTTCTGGAAGTCCTGCGGGCCCTTGACCGCGTCCGGGTCGTTGAGCATCTGGAAGCCGATGATGGAGTCGACCTCGTGCCGGTAGGAGGAGCGCAGGGTGGTGTAGGCGACCTTCTTGCCGCCGACCGTCGCGCGGTACTGCACCGGGCCGTACTTCGTACGCCAGACACGCATCGTGTAGGAACCGGCCGCGGTGCCGTCGGCGAGGGTCGGCTTCCAGGAGTTGGCCTGCTCGACCTTGTCCATGGCCGTGCACGTGCCGTGGTACAGGTAGTGGACGTCGTCCTGGCACAGCTCGACGGCGTAGGTGTCGATGATGTCCTGGCCGGAGGTCGTGGCGCTCCACGAGTAGTCCTGGCCGCGGCCGAGTTCGACGTACATGCTCAAGCCCGCGAAGGAGGCGCCACGCGCGCTGATGCCCGGCCCCTGGATCTCCTGGAGCAGCAGCAACTGCGGGGCGAAGTAGCCGGTCTGCGGGCCGAAGACGGCGACGGGGTGGCCGCTGGCGGTGTGCTCGCCGCTGACGACCAGGGCGTTGGACATGCCGCGCCGGGCCGAGGACACGGCCGCCTTCGCCGCCGTGGTGGCCGCGCCCTTCGCGGCCGAGCCGGTCGCGCTGCCTGTGCGGTCGTAGACCAGCGGCTCCTGGGTCACCGAGCCGGGGTCGGGCAGCGCCTCGCCCTGCGGGGAGTCCGGCTTCGTGGCGTACGGGAAGCTCTGGCCGTCGTGGAGGGTGAGGACGGCCTCGGGGTCGTTGCGCTCGCGGAAGGACTCCCAGACCCGGGTGCCCTCCTGGACGCCGTACTTGGCCTGCGCGGCCAGCAGCGAGAGCGCGTTGGTCACCTCGCCGCCCCCGCCGGAGCCGAACAGCGAGCCGATCACGGAGGACAGGGCGACCAGGTCGGTGGCCTTGAAGTGCTCGATGGTCCCGGCGTTGGTGATCGGGTCCTTGTGGCCGGTCAGGTCGTACTCACCGGGGAAGTAGCGCCCGGCGTCGGAGGCGTCGATATAGGCGTTGATCCCGGCGAGGTAGGCGTCCACGTCGGCGAGGGCCTGCTGACCGCGCGCGCCGCTCTTGGCCACCGC
Source organism: Streptomyces sp. NPDC104371 (assembly GCF_055583785.1). Classification (NCBI taxonomy): domain Bacteria; kingdom Bacillati; phylum Actinomycetota; class Actinomycetes; order Kitasatosporales; family Streptomycetaceae; genus Streptomyces; species Streptomyces sp. NPDC104371. The sequence continues at coordinate 9,368 of NZ_JBVJNF010000009.1, read as the reverse complement.
GCTGTCGATCTGCGCCTGGAGGTCGGCCTCGGTGTAAGGCGCGCTGCGGTAGAACTGCTGCTCGAGGCCCTGGTTGGCGGGGGCGCCGCCCGCGAAGGACGTCAACTGGCCGCGCCCGACGTGCCGGAAGACGTCCATGAGCCACAACCGGTCCTCGGCGGCGGCGTATCCGGCGCCGAACTCGGTGCCGTAGCGGGTGGTGCCCGTGATGTGCGGCACCCCGGACTTCTTGTCGCGCACGATCGTGACGTCGCCGCGTCCGGCGGGCTTCTCGGTGGAGGCGACCTGGTCCGAGGGGACGCCGAACGAGGCGTCGTTGAAGAAGGTGTTGATCTTGTCGTCGGTGAGCGTCGGGTAGCCCTTGGCCAGGTCGGAGTAGGGGCCGAGCTGGTCCTCCGCGTGGCTGGGCTGGGTCCCGAAGGCCTGGTTGAGCAGGATCTCGGCGAGGGTGGCGTTGCCGTTCTCGCCGGGCGGCAGGATGTCCGAGCACTGGCCGCCGCAGTGGTCGTCGGCGGTCGCCGCCTGAGCGGTGCCCGCGGTGACGGGGGACAGCAGACCGGCGACGAGCGCGCATATCGACGCGGCCTTGAGGAACTTGGGGAATCGGCGGGGAGTTCTCAGGGTGTCGAGTGTGGTACCTGGGGTGCGCCGTGGCATGGCAGCTCCTCCGGACGATGGTGGGCGGGACGTTACCGCCGGTATCACCGCGAGTGAAGATGAACATGCGTCAACTATTCGTGGATTCGGTGCAGTTCACGTGGGCGCCGGGTCCCGGCGGGGAACGGCGGCGCGAAGAAGGCGCCGCGCACGGCTCGGAGGGTGACTCATGACGGTCGGCGGACGTCGAGTGCGGGCACCGGGAACCGGATGGAGCCGAATCGCGTGTCGATACGTCTATTCGGCGACGTCCCTACGACGACGCCGAAGTGACCGCAGTTCAGATGCAGGTGTGACGGAGGTGCAGGGCGATGGCCGGTTTCCGGAGTCTGGCGAGACAGGTGCGAGATCCGCGGTGCGATCTGGCACTGCGACGCTATTCACTGCGCAAGTGCCTTGAGAAGTTCGCCCCTTACGGGCATCGGGCGACGTGGGACCATCTGTGCTCCCGGGCCGGGTTCGGACCCGAGGACCGCTCCCCCGACCCGGCGCGGCTCGTGGCCGCACTGGAGGAGCTGGAGGAGGCCCGCTCCGTCTGGCTGGGCTACGAGGCGGAGTTCACGAAGCGGCGCAGGAAGGAGAAGCAGGAGGGACTGCGCAGGCCGGGCAGTGTGGACGACTGGCACCGGCTGACCTGGGGCGGCTTCGGGATCGCCTGGTGCGACGACCCGTCCGTCCATCCTCATGAACCACTGGCCGAGGTACTGCGCCGGCTCATCGCCGCGCTGGAGCGGCAGCCGGGCTCGACCTGCCCGGTGTGCGCCGGTGACCACCTCGTCTGGCGGTACGACCTGGCGCGCGAGCCCTCCTCGGGCCCGGTCTGCGCGGACTGCGGCATCGTGGTCCCCCGCCCGGTCCTCACACCGGGGGCGCTGGCGGGGGCCAGGCGGGCACGACTGCTGGTATCGGCCTGAACCGGGCCGCCACGGGGGGTGCGTGGGGGAACCGTACCCCCCTCTGTCAGCGGCAGCGTCCGGTCGTCTCCTCTCGCTCCCCGCGGTCCTGCGCGCGGGTGCGGCGGCCCTTGCCGCGGTCCGCCAACAGGCGCGAGCCCGAGGCCTGTTCGCCGAAGACGTCGTCGGGGTTGGACAGGACACAGGTCTCCAGGGACAGGCAGCCGCAGCCGATGCAGTCCGTGAGGTGGTCGCGCAGACGGCTCAACTGGCCGATGCGCTCGTCGAGTTCGGAGCGCCAGGCCTCGGAGAGCCGGGCCCAGTCCTCCCTGGTCGGGGTGCGCTCCTCGGGGAGCCGGGCCAGCGCCTCGCGGATGGTGGCCAGGGGGATGCCGACACGCTGCGCGGCGCGGACGAAGGCGACCCGGCGCAGCGCGTCCCGCTGGTAGCGGCGCTGGTTGCCCGCGGTGCGGCGGCTGCTGATCAGCCCCTTGGCCTCGTAGAAGTGCAGGGCGGAGACGGCGACGCCGCTGCGGGCGGACAGTTGGCCGACGGTCAACTCGTTGATCTTCTCGGGGATCTTGGGCATCCGCCGAGCCTACCCACGGCGGCGCGGGCCCGGTCCGTTGACAGGCCTCCCCCGCCCGACCATGCTAAGCAGTTGCTTAGAGATGGTTCCGGACAGATGACTTCATGACGCGAAAGGCCGGGGACATGGCAGAGCCGAGGACGTTCGCATCCGCCGACGAGCTGAAGGCGGCGGTGGGCGAACAACTGGGGTACAGCGACTGGCTGGAGATCGACCAGAAGCGGATCGATCTGTTCGCGGACGCCACGGGCGATCACCAGTGGATCCATGTGGACCCGGAGAAGGCGGCGAGCGGCCCCTTCGGCACGACCATCGCCCACGGCTATCTCACGCTGTCGCTGCTCCCGCTGTTCGGGCCGCAGCTCATCGACGTCGAGGGGGTACGGATGGGCGTCAACTACGGGACGAACAAGGTCCGTTTCCCCGCCCCGGTCCCCGTCGGCTCCCGGCTGCGCTCCACCGCGACGATCACGGGCGTCGAGGACGTGCCGGGCGGGGTGCAGATGACCCTCGCCTACGTCGTGGAGCGGGAGGGCGGCGACAAGCCCGTCTGCGTGGCCGAGTCGGTGGTCCGCTACTCGTTCTGAGCGGGACGCCGGGCGGGACGCACGCGCGGGGCGCGTGCTACTTCGCGCCCACCATCCGCAGGACGAGGTCGGCGTAGAGCGCGCCGACCTCGTCGGGGGTCCGGGGGCCGTCGGCGCTGAACCAGCGGGCGACGTCGATGCACAGGGACAGCACCGCGAGGGTGGTGCCCCGGACGTCCGGCACGTCGAACTCGCCGGACGCCACGCCGTCTTCGATGATCCCGCGCACCTCGGCGTCGACCTGGCGGCGCAGTCCGCGGATCTCGGCCCAGGCCTCCGGACCGAGCGCGTCCAGTTCGTACTGCACGACCCGGGCGACCGTGTGCTGCGCGGCGTGCCAGCACACGAACGAACGCACCGCCTCCGCCAGCCGCTCGGCGGCGCTGCCCACACCGCGCGCCGCCGTGCTCAGCACATCCAGGGCCTTCTCGTGGCCGACGCGGCTGATGCGGTGGAGCAGTTCTTCCTTGGTCTTGTAGTGGATGTAGAGCGCGGCCGGGCTCATACCCGCCCGGCCCGCGATGTCGCGCGTCGTCGTCGCGTGATAGCCGCGCTCGGCGAAGGCCTCCACGGCGGCGACGAGCAGCCGCCGGGCCGCGTCAGGGGTGACCTCGGCCCATGGCTGCGCCTCGCCGTCCGACTCCCGCGCCGCACTCATCGCTCATTCGCCCCTTCTCACCGGCAGGGGTCAACCATACCGCCGAAGCTGAGCGGGCGCTTAGCCCGGCTGGTCACAGCTTCTCGAAGGGGTCGTGCGCGGCGAGCAGCTTCTCCACCCGGGCCTGGTCGACCCGGCTGACGATCTGGCCCGCCTCCTGGCGGTCCCTGATCACCTTGGCGAGCGTGAACGCGGAGGTGACCAGATACAGGACGGCGATGGCCAAGAACCCCCGCACCCACGCGCTGGCGTCCAGCCGGACGATACCGATGGCGGTCGCGGCCATGGCCACCGAGAAGGACGCGACGGCCTGACCGTAGAACGCCGCCGTGCTGTGTTGCTTGACCGGTGTCTCACTCATGGGGACAAGCCTCGCCGGGCGTGGTCCGCGCCACATCCGCCCAGGTACTCAGTACAGATACTCAGAAGCCCGGCGCAACCGCGTATGCGCCCGCCGCCCTACGATGTCCGCCATGGCCCGACCCCGCAAGCCCCTCCTCAGCACCGACCGCATCGTCACCGCGGCACGGACGCTGGTGGACGCGGAGGGGCTCGCGGCCGTCTCCACCCGTCGCCTCGCCGCCGAACTCGGGGTCAGCGGCCCCTCCCTCTACAACCACTTCCGCACCAAGGACCAGATCCTGGAGGCGGTCGCGGACTCGGTGAGCGCCCAGGTCGACCTGTCGATGTTCGAGGACGGCCGCGACTGGCGGACCGCGCTGCACGACTGGGCGCTCTCCTACCGGACCGCGCTGCGCGACCACCCGAACATCGTGCCCGTACTGGCCCGCGGGCCCGGCCGCCGCCCGGCCGCGCTGCGGCTCGCGGACGCCGTGTACGGGGCGATGGTCGAGGCGGGCTGGCCGCCCGCGCAGGCCACCTCCATCGGCGCGTTGATGCGCTACTTCGTCATGGGGTCCGCGCTCGGTTCGTTCGCGGGCGGGTTCGTGGACGACGAGACGGCCTACGACCCGGCCGACTACCCCCATCTCGGGCAGGCCCACCGCCTCGCCGAGCGGCAGGAACGGGTCGACGAACGGGCCTTCGAGACCGGGCTGACGGCGCTGCTGGACGGGCTGGAGCGGCAGTACGAGCTGCTGCGCGAGGACCGGTAGCTCCGAGGAGAACCGGTAGCTTCGTCACTTCGGTCGTCGCCGAAGTGTCCGTGCCTCATGCTGGGGTGCATGACCACCAGGAACGCGGGGCGGGCGCGGCCCAGGGGCTCGCAGGCGCCGGGGCTCGCCGCGCTGGCCGCTCTGATCGCCGACGAGACACGGGCCACCTGTCTGCTGGCGCTGCTGGACGGACGGGCCTGGACCGCCGGGGAGTTGGCGCGGTACGCGGGCGTCGCCGCGTCGACGCTGAGCGAGCATCTGGGCAAGCTGGTCGCGGGCGGGCTGCTGGCCGAGGAGCGGCAGGGGCGGCACCGGTATGTGCGGCTGGCCGACGCGCGGGTCGCTCAGCTGATCGAGGATCTGGCCGCGCAGCTTCCGCCGGACGCCGAGGCGGAGCGCCCGCGCGGTCTGCGGGAGTCGAGCGCGGGGTCCGCGATGGCCCGGGGCCGTACCTGCTACGACCATCTCGCCGGGCGGCTCGGCACCACGCTGACCGACGCGCTGACCGCCCAGGGTCTGCTGACGAGCGAGGTACCGCCCGAACAGGCGGGCGCGGGCGCTCGGTTCGCGCTCACCGACGCGGGCCTGAGCTGGTTCGAGGCCACCGGGATCGTCCTCGACCGCAAGGGCCGCCGCCCGCTGGCCCGCGCCTGTCTGGACTGGACCGAGCGCCGCCCCCATCTCGCGGGCGCCGCGGGCTCGGCCCTGTGCCGTCACGCCCTGGACGCGGGCTGGTGCGTCCGTATCGGCTCCGAGCGGGCCGTGAAGATCACGACGGCGGGCGAACGCGCGCTGTCGGAGCTGCTGGGGATCGAGGCGGGGGCGCTGCGCTGATCCAGACGACACGTGCGGTGAGACGGCATGCCGTCGCCCCGGTCGTCGCTGGTGACGACCGGGGCGGGTTCCGTCGGGTACGGCGGGGTGGGTTCCGTCGGGTACGGCGGGTGGGGGATCAGAACTCGTCGGCGCCGTTGCGCAGTTCGTCCGTCCAGTAGCCGGTCTTCGCGACCGCCTCGTCGACCGCGAGGCCGCCGGACGGGGCGTTGACGACGACGCTGCCCTCGGCCGGGCCCTCGGCGGCGAACAGGTTGACGTTGAACTCGGTGACCACCTTGTTGTCCTCGTGCGCGCCGCCGAGGGCAATACGGACGTTGGCGTACGCCGAGCCGCCCGCCTGGAGGACGACCGGGACGCCGGGCTTGCTCTTGGCGACGGCGGGGATGTCCTTGGCGGTCTGGATCGGGCCGAAGGCGATCAGCGGGTACTGGAGGAGCCGGCAGGAGTGGCCGGAGGTGTTGGTGGCGGTCAGCACGATGTGCTCGGTGGGCGTCTCGTCGGCCTTCTCCGCCTTGATCCGTACGTCGCTGTAGGCGCAGACGGGGGTGGATCCGCTGGACGTGCCGCCCGCGGAGGAGCCCTTGCCCGTGCCGCCGCCGCTGCCGGTCCCCGAGCCGCCCTTGCTGGTCTTGCCCGCGCTCTGCACCGCCGCGCTCCCGCCCTTCGCGGTGCCGGAGTCCGCGGAGCCCGAGTTCGAGCCGGAGGAGTCGGCGGCGCCCGCAGAGGCCTCGGTCGTCGATGTCGCGGAGGACTGCGACGAGGCGGCCTTGCCCTCGTCCTTGGTGCCGGTGGCGTCGCCGCCGCAGGCGGTCAGGCCCATCGAGAGGGCGGCGACGGTGACGGCTGCGGCGAGGACGGTCTTGTGGCGGAAGGTGCGCATGGTGGTTCTCCCCCGTGGCGATGGTGGAACGGTCGTGGTGGGCCCCCGATTTCGGCGCCCACTACAGATTCCACAGCCGCGCTGCCGTCCCGCTTGCGTACCGCTAACGCCCCGCGGCCAGGCCCGCCAGCAGGTGTGCGGCCCGTTGCGAACCCTCGGTGAAACCGGCCGCGTCGGCTGCTCGTCCGGCGCCTCTGAGCTGGTCGGCGGCCTCGTCGAGCCGTCCCAGACCGGCCAGCGCCTCGCCGTGGATGATCTGCAACTGGGCGCGGTTGACCTGGGCGTGCGGGGAGACGAGTTCGACGGCGCGCAGGGTGTGGGCGAGGGCCGTCTCGTACTCCCCGGTGCGCAGGCAGTGTTGGGCCAGATGCTGGCGGATGAGCACCTGGGTGGCGGGGTGGCCGGTCCGGTCGGCGATCGCGACGGCGTGGACCATCAGCTCCCCGGCCCGTGCGACGGCCCCGGTGGCGTCCAGGACCGCGGCGAGGTTGACATGGGCGATCGCCTCGCTGATCCCGTCGCCCGCGCGGGCGGCCAGCACGGGCGCCTGTTCGAGGTGGACGAGCGCCTCGGTGTCCCGGCCCTCCTCGTGCAGCACCCAGCCGAGCAGGGCCCGCGTGCGCGACTGCGCGTCGGCGTCGCCCTCGTGCTCGGCCGAGGCCAGCCCGGCTTCCAGCAGCGGGGTCCAGCCGTCGGTGATCCGCCACAGCACCAGCGGCCACTGCATCAGGGCGAGCCGCCAGGCGCGGTCGTGCAGGCCGAGAGCGGCGGCGGCGGTGACCGCGCCCTCCAGCGCCGGGCGCTCCGCCTCGTACCAGGCGAGCGCGGCGGCCCGGTCCTCGAACTCCCGCGTGGCGGCGGGGCGTCGGGCGTCGGCGGGCAGGGAGTAGCAGGGCTGGGAGCCGGGTTCGGCGGCGGCGTCGGCGGCGAGCCCGGTGTAGAGGTAGTGGTCGAAGAGGCGGCGCAGGCCCTCGGGGTCGGCCTCCGGGGCGAGTTGGCGCGCGTAGAGGCGCACCAGGTCGTGCGGGGTCCAGCGGCCCGGTACGGCCTCGGTGAGCAGATGCGCGGCGGCCAGCCGGTCCAGGTCGGCGGTGGCCTGCGCGGGGGTCGTCCCGGCGAGCGCGCTCGCCGCGCACCGGTCCAGGTCGGAGCCGGTGTGCAGGCCGAGCGCGCGGAACATCCGGGCGGCGGGCTCGGGCAGTTGCTGCACGGTGAGCCGCAACGCGGCGGAGACGCCGACGTCCTCGACGTTCAGCAGCGCCAACCTGCCCTGTTCGTCGGCGAGTTCATGGGCCATCGCGCCGAGGGTCCACTGCGGGCGCTCGGCGAGCCGGGCCGCGGTCACCCGCAGGGCGAGCGGCAGTCCGTCGCACAGTCCGGCCAGGCGCGCGGTCGCGTCGGGTTCGGCGGCGATCCGGTCCGCGCCCAGCACGCTGGCGAGCAGCGCGGCGGCGTCGGCTGCCGGGAGGTGGTCGAGCGGTACGGGCCGGGCGGCGTCGGAGGCGATGAGCCCGCCGAGCCGGTCCCGGCTGGTGACCACGGTCGCGCACTGGTCGCCGCCGGGCAGCAGGGGCCGGACCTGCTCGGAGGAGCGGGCGTTGTCGAGGACGACGAGCAGGCGGCGCCCGGCGGTCAGCGACCGGAACAGCGCGCCGCGCGCGGCGGTCGTCTCCGGGACCCGCTGGGCCGGGGTGCCGAGCGCGAGCAGGAACTCCCGCAGGACGGAGCCGGTGTCGGGCGCGGGGGTGTCGCTGAAGCCGCGCAGGTCGGCGAAGAGCCGCCCGTCGGGGAAGTCGGCGCGCCGCCGGTAGGCCCAGTGCAGGGCGAACGCGGTCTTGCCGACCCCGGCGGGCCCGGTGACCAGGCACAGGGGCGCGTCCGCGGCGCCCGCGGCCCGGTCGAGGGCGGCGAGTTCGGTGTCCCGCCCGGTGAAGCCGCGCGGTGGCCGGGGCAGCAGTTCGGGGACGGGGGTCTCGGTGGGGTGCGGCCGGGGCGGGGTGAGCGTGACCGGGGGTTCGGCCGCCTTCAGGAGGGTGGCGTAGGCGCCGGTGAGGGCGTCGCCGGGGTCCACGCCGAGTTCCTCGGCGAGCAGCCGCCGGGTGCGGTGGTACCAGTTGATCGCGTCGGACTGCCGTCCCGAGCGGCCGAGCGCCAGCATCAGCGCGGCGGCCAGGGACTCGCGCAGGGGGTGGGCGACGGCCTCGGTGCGCAGGACGGCGGCGGCCCGCCCGTGCTCGCCCAGGTGACCGTACGCCTCGGCCAGCGCCTCCACCGAGGCCAGGCGCAGGTCCTCCAGGCCGCTCGCCGCCGCCTCCAGCGGGCCGCTGCGGACGGTGCCGGTGAGGGCGGGCCCCTGCCAGCAGGCCAGGGCCTCGCGCAACATCCGGACGGTGTCGACCGGTTGGCGCTGGACGCGGGCGAGGGCGACGAGTTCCTCGAAGCGGTGGGCGTCGACCAGGGACTCGGGGAGCTGGAGTTCGTAGGCGGCCCGCTGGGTGGCCAGTTCGACCCCGTACTCCCGCGCGCCGTGCGCGGCGAGGAGCGCGCGCAGCCGTGAGACATGTCCCTGGAGCACCGTCTTGAAGTGGGTGGGCGGTTCGTCCTCCCACAGGGCCGCGCTCAACTGGTCGATGCTGACCGGGGTGTTGGGCCGCAGCAGCAGGACGGCGAGCAGGCTGGCGCGCTTGACCGGTCCGGGCGCCACCTCTCCGTTCTCCGTGACGACGGCGACGGATCCGAGCAGCCGGAACTCCACCTGGTACCTCCCCTATCGGCGTCCCGTCCGGCACGGCAGGGGGGCAGACGGTGCAGCGGAATATCGGCGACTCCGCTGTCACCAGTGGTGACAGCACGACCAGGCCACGATACAGCGCGCCACCCGGACAGCCGTGCGAGGACGGCCGTCTCTTACCGGGTTCCTTGCAGAAAGCCCCGGCGTTCATGCCGGGGATGAATGCATCTCAAGACTGCTCTGACGTGCACTTCAGAGCGGACGTTTCTGCTGCTCGATGTATTGGCGGACGATCGTCAACGGCGCACCGCCGCACGACGCGGAGAAATACGAGGGCGACCACAGGTGCCCGTGCATGATGGCGCGGTTGATTCTGCCGGTGAACTCCTGCCGTATCCGCCGGGCGGAGACGCCCTTGAGG
>NZ_JBVJNF010000008.1:0-333283 GCF_055583785.1 Streptomyces sp. NPDC104371 | reverse complement strand
CGCGTTCCTCGGTGCGCTTGGCCTGGGTGATGCGAAGCCGGGACAACTCCGCCGACTTCACGTACGGCAGCCCCGCCGCGTGCGCCTCCTTCCGGTCGCGCAAGCAGTCGTTCCACACCACGCGGGCACACCCGAACGCCTGCGCCAGCGCACGGCGCTGGGAGGCATCAGGGTAGGCCCGGTAGTTGTAGCGGAGCTGCACGGCCCAAGACCCTACGACGACTGGTCTTGTGGATCAGGGAAACCGCGAAGAGATCACACGCAAGGTGCGCGAGAACTTCGAGGCGAGCTGAAGGAGTTCAACGGCGAGCGTGATCACGTCCACCTCCTGGTGCACTACCCACCCAAGGTCGCCGTCTCCAAGCTGGTCAACAGCCTCAAGGGCGTCTCCGCCCGGCGGATACGGCAGGAGTTCACCGGCAGAATCAACCGCGCCATCATGCACGGGCACCTGTGGTCGCCCTCGTATTGAACGCCGGGGCTTTCTGCAAGGAACCCGGTAACATCACGGGCTCCGGCAGCACCGAGGATGCTGCATGATCGAGTGATGTTGATCGAACTGGTGAAGGTCGCAGCGCTCCCCGGAACTCCCTGGCTGGCCGATGTCCAGACCTCATTCGGTCACGCTACGGTCCGCTGGTGCGGAGACCGGGCCGCGGAGCCCGGCGAGTACCACGTCGAGTGGACGATCGACGTTGACATCACCTGGAGGCAGAACGCCAAGCCGACTACTGAGGTCGGTCCTGGACTCCGAACCGGCGGGCACTGCGTAGTCCTGCGGGGACATCTGAGCCTGACTGAGGACGGTGCCGCCCTGCTGGATCTTGACGGCACGAATATCCTGCTGGACCTCGCTGATCCGCTGCCCGATGATGCTGCCGATACGTGGGTCGAACTCTCTGTAGACCGCGAGAAGGTCAGTCTCTACCCCTATGTACTCTGATCAACGCAAAACCAGGTCGCCACCACGAGAAGCAACGAGAACAACAAGAACGGGATGCGTCGGGCAGGTGGCAGCAGCAACTCTCGTGAGCCAACAAGTGCCGGCCCCAGATGAATGGGCCCTTGCTTGCGCACCCCTGCCCATCCTGCCGCCCGTCGGGGCGCCAGGATGGGCAGATGGCGATGAGTGACACGGAACTGCTGGCCCTCCTGCGCGAACTCGACGACCCCGAACGGCTGGAACAGCCGCTGTACTACGACCCTGCCGCGACCGGCGTCGCGTTCAGCGGGCTGGTCCGCCAACTCGAAACGGACTTCGGGGCCCCGTGCGAGTCCGAGCGGGACACCCAGGACTCCAGCGAGTACGGGCGCATCCGCGTGCCTGCGGACGCGACGATCTGCGGGACACGGATCGTGGTCTGCGTGAGCAAGTTCGGCTGCCTAGCCGAGGTCTGCGCCGACAATCCGGGAGCCTTCCTCGGCACGAACGAAGCCTGTGACGGAGGCGCGCTGGATCCCGCCGACCTCAGCACAGTGGAGCATGCCCTGACCGAACTCGGCTACGTGAGCGTCCCCGAAGAACTGCTGGAGAGTGACTACGAGGGCCCCAGCGAACTGGAGCACTTCACAGCGCGGCCCACGTGGTGGGCGCGGTTCTTCGGCTTCTGGTGATCCACCCACCCAGAGACACCCACCGCCGGATCCTGCGCGCCGACCGGGGCCCAGGACTAGACCTCGGCAAGATCCGAAAGAGACGGCATGGACCGCGGGCCGGGTTGGGGACTCATTGAACGATGCGGAGGCCTGGCAGCGGAGACGTCTCTTCACCTTCCGCTATGAGGATCTCTCGCGCCAACTGTCAGGCGCGTCCCCACCCGGCATCGGTGGCCATTGCTTCCCTTGTCCACCGCTCCACGTCGGTGTCGTGGGACATCTCGCTGAATACTTCATCGATCATCTGCAGTAAGGGCAACACATCACGACTGAGCTGACTTTCATCGACCAGTTGCCGAACAAGGTGGAAGGCGTCATCGAAGCCCAAGGCGATCTCGTCCGGCGGCACGTCGTATCTGTCCAGCCAGGCCACCTGAACCCAAGCAGGCGCCGCGACCATGACGACCGCCTCGATCAGCACACGACGACGCGTTGACAGACCAGGACTCTCCACAAGGCCATCGTGGCACGACTCCGCTCGAGCCGGCGAACAGCCCATCATCTCGCTGAGCACGTTCATCCATACTTCGCGAAGCACATTCTCGAGTACGCCGACACGGGGTACTTTCGCCGATCCCTAGCCTGACTGCCCGCTATAGCCGCCGCTCATGTGGCGCGCGGCGGGTTCTGGAGGCGCCTCTCGATCTTTTGGCCGGCCGCGACGCTGCAACCCTGGCTGGCTGCGTGAACTTCCCGGCTCCGAGAACATCTGCCGTGACTGGGGCGGTTCTTACGCCGACGGCACCCGTAAACTGGGCATCGCGGTCTGCGTGCTGGCCGCCCTCCAGCCGTCCGTAGGCTGAAGTCCTCCTCCGCAGAAGCTCGGCAACGGTATCGGTATTGGCCTTGTGCCCGGCTCGGGTCAGCTCCCGGACCAGAACACGGGTCGGCTTCACCGTTCACCGCAGCGACGACATCGGACGCCCTCTCAGTCGGCTCGGCCAACGCCAGCAGCGCGGGCCGCGGCCCGCTTGCGGCCCTCCGCCCGGCCGTCGTACCCGCCCCAACGGATCCTGTCCGGTCCAGCTCGAACACGCCCTTGCGGACCGTGTTTTCCCTCGCCGCAGCCGTCTACGCACTTGTCCGGGCGATCATTCCGCATTGCCATCGCGCGAGTTGTCCTGGGTGCCCACAACTCCCGCCTCCCGAAGCCGAATCCTGATGGACTCCCGTACCTCCCCCCGAAGCCGCTCCCTCTCCGCTGCCTTCTCGGCCTCCCGGTCCCGCACGATCAACGGCCCCAGCTCACGCTGCAACCGCTGGACCATGGCGTCCACCCGGCGCCCGCTCTCCTCTCCCGGCTCCCGAATCCACTCGGCGAACACCCCTACGGCTTCGGCGAGAAGCGCTCGGTCACCGGGAGTGACACCCCGCAGGATGTGCGAGATATCAACGGTCGGCGCTTCCTCACCAGGCAGATCCGCCCACTCGTGAACAGCGGCGACCGCTTCCTCCCGTACCCGCTGGGCATCACTGCCCAGCGCCGAGGCCGCGATTGCGAGCGCCTGCAACGACGCCAGGAACCGGGAAGTCCCCGCATCCTCATCACCTACGTGATCGGGGGCCATATCAGGCACCTGTCCCTTCGGGCGGTTCTTCGCTGTCCAGGCGGGTCTTGACCTCATCGATGATCGTCCAGCACTCCAACCCGTACGGCCATAGCCTGGGCAGGTGGGCGGGGGCCTCGGACGGGTCGAGGAAGACGAAGGCGACATTGTCGATCGGCTGCTCCGGGCCAAGCACTTGGTCTCGGCGTGCCGCACACGCGTCGCGCATTTCCCGCGCCGAGACAGTCCGACCGATCACGACCATTTCGAGCACTCGCCGCGCCGAATTGTAGAACCCTCGGATATCGTCCTGGTAGACATAGTCCGGCTGAAGATACCCACCCTCGTCCGTGATACCCATACGCTGATGAGCGACTTTCGCCTGAGCGTACGCGAGTTCTTCCTCGAGTTCGAGGTCGTGGAACTGCACGAATGAGGTGTCGTTCGCTCCACGGTACAGGCGCCAGGGGCCGTGATCCAACCAGCGGCGGGAAGCCAGGCGGGCATGCCCGTCCCCTCGGAATGCGCAGGCCCAGCCATGCTTGAAGTGGGATCCACCGAAACCCGGAATATGCCTGTACTTGCTGTACCAGGAGGCATACCGCGTCTTGAATGATGCAACCTCGAAAGGCAGACCGCTCAACATCTCGATCAACTCCGAGAGATCGCCTGAAAAATGGAAGGAAGCTTGAGCTGATTTCGCTGCGGGATCCATGATGAGATAGTTCTCGTAGCTCTCATCAAAGTATGCGGAAACGACCTTTCCGGCATCCGAGTACTGCTCGATCCAATGTTCCGACGGCTTCGCGGGAAGGTAGTCCACCTCGACCTCCTCCGGCACCGCCTCAGGCCCCCAGAGACAGCGTTCTCGCACGGACTTTGCCAGACCGACGGCATCTTTCCCCTCGAGTGTCATCGCGATCATCCCTTGCATGGACTCGCCCTTCTTCTCGCGTGTTTCCATCGGTCGACCGACTGCCTGTGGGCCACTCTAGCCACTCAAGAATTTCAAAAGTTCCTGAGCATCTTCGTTCAACTTCCCGTTCTTTCCCTTGAACTGAAGCATGGACGGCGTGATCGGCTTGTCATCCGGCCACTTCACCCCCTTTTCGTTGTAGACGCCGACCTCAAGCTTTCCCTCTTTGTACGTTAGCAATCCTCGTAACCAGGAAGCGTTTTCGACCAACCCCTTCGGATTGAGGAAGACCACCTGTAATCGTTCGGGTCTCCCCAGGTTGGGAACATCCGTATCGATAAGCCGGAGATAGTCCTCCAACTGCCCCCTGATCTCGGAGTCATACGCCTCAACGTTCTTGATCTCGTACAGCGTGCCGTCCTTGAAGTGGTCGATCCTTCGGGACGACGAGAGAGGTGGGTCGACAACATCTTTCGGTATTCGCACCTCGCTCAGGACTCCGTCTTGCCCTTCGAAGCCCTCCTTCTTCGCGAACCATCGTTCGCCGAGGTTTCCCTTGTCCTTGACGCCTAGTAATTGACTGATCTTCAAGAATGTCTTGTGATTGTTGATTTTAGCGAGCATCGCCTCCTTGTAGGGCTCCTTCAAGCCATGCCGCACGTCGTCGTGGGTCATGCCGGACGGATCGTCCGGCATGTTGCGGTACATCTCACTGCGATCTGTGACGATACCCAGCTCCTCAAGGGCCTTGACGTACCCATCGAATCCTGGACTCTCCTCGACCAGTTTCTGGAAGGCGGCATCCTGGGTGGTGTCGGGGTCAAACCTCTTGGGCGGCGAGGTCTGTCCCTTGGGTATCTCGGCACCCGTCTCCGCGTTCCACTGATGGAGCACCTCCGTCGTCTCCTTGCCGTCCTGCCCGGTGACCTTCCCGCGGAACTCGAGCCGGGGCGGCTCCTCTTTGGACATGAAACGGTAGAATTGCCCATCACCCGGGTCAGGGAAGCCGCCCGGCCATTTAGCGCTATCGAATTCGGGAAGATTGCGCCAGTTCTTCCTGATATTGGATACTTCTGGGTTCTCGGCAGCGACGTACCCCCGCCCCGGGTCCAGGTTCCACTGCTTGAGGGTCTCAGCGTGGGTCTCGAATTGCTGGATGAGGGAATCGAGTTCGGATTCAAGTTCGGCACGTGCCGCCGGATCGGCCTCCGCATAGGTACGGGCGCGGTCGGCGATGATGTCGGGAAGTTTGCGGAGTTCAAGGCGGGCTTCCCAGGCACGGGAGCCGACCGGGGGCGAGCCATGGACGCCGACCCATTCGCCCACCTGCCGCAGGATTTGGCGTACGCGCCCGGACAGCCCGCCGTAGCGCATCATCGTGCGGGCGGTGGGGGCGTGGAGCTGGATGTCGGCGGGCGTGGCGGAGGGGCCGACGGCCATGCGGACGTTGCTGATCAGACCGTTGTCGTCGATGTCGTAGTGGACGCGTACGGTACGGCCGGGCAGGTCGGGCTCGATCCTGACGTCGACACGATCGCCCAACGGGCCCAGCGCGCCGCGGAGTTCGGCCTCGACCGCGTCCTGGTCGCGCGGGCGTACCGGGCCGTCCGCGCTGCCCTGACCGCCGGTGGGGTCGATATGGGAGCCGTCCCAGGACGTCGCGCCGTCGGGGCCACGGCCTGGTTGCGGCCTGCCGTCAGGGGTTCCGCCGGTGGCGCCGTCGGGGGACGGACCGGACGCGTCCGGGGTCTTGGGGGCGGACGGAGCTTCGGGGGACGGGACTTCGACCTTGGGAGCGCCGGGGACATCCGGGGCGTCCGGAGCCTTGGGGGCTTCGACCTCCCCCGAAGGCGACGGGACCTTGATGCCGATCTTGCCCAGGAGGTTCTCCGTGCCCGTCTGGACCCGGCCGGTCAACGCGTGGACGCGTGGGTGGGCCATCACCCCGGTGACCGCCACCGTCGTGGCCGCGGTCAGCAACGCCTGCTGCCAGCTGTAGCCCTGGCCGCTGATGGCGGCGTCCACAGCCTCCGTGCCGACCCCGACCGTCACCTCGACGGCCATCTCGACCGCGACCCGGGCACCCGTACTCAGTGCGGTCTTGGCGACGACGGCTGACGCGCCGCCACCGACCGCTCCACCGATGGCTCCGAAGAGGGCCGCCTTGCCGACCCCTTCCAGCACCGGTGCGCCGTTCATCACGTTGCTCACCACCGCGCCGACGGCGCCCGCCGCCGCGCCCACGATGGCGCCACCGACGATCGTTCCGATCGTGGCCGCGGCGGCGGCCCCGACACCGATGGCCGTGGCGCCTGCGGTCACGGCGCCTATGACCAAAGGGCCGAGTGCGATCGTCAGCGCGATGACGACGACGATGACGACGATGAAGGTGAGGACGGTGTGCCAGCGAGGCTTGACCTTGGCGCGCGCCTTGTCCGCTTCTTCGGTGATCTTGGGATGGATGTCCTTCTCGCCCGTCCCGGTGGCCGCCTTCTCCAAGGCCTCGGCGACGGCCTTGACCTGCCCGTCCGCCCCCTCCTTGAACTTGCCCGCTAGCTCCGTGTACGCCTTGTCCAGCCCTTCGAGGACCTGCTTGTTCGCATCCGCGTAGCCCTTCTGCATCGCCTTGGCGGTCTCGGCGAAGGACTGCTGGACCTGCCGCAGCCCGCTCACCGTCCGCGCAGCGGTACGGCTCAGTGCCTCGCCGGCGGACGTCGCGGTCCGCCCGGCCGACTCCGCGGCGGACCCGGCGGTCCTCGCCATCCCCTGCGCCGCGCCCTCCGCCGCCGCGGCCAGCGATTTCCCGGCCCCGGCCGCCTGCGCACGCAACTGCTCGGCCACGCCCTCCAGCCGCTCGTCGAACTGCGCGCCGGTGTCCCGTAACACCTCCTCCAACTGCTCGGGATCGGGCACCGCGTCCCGGCCGAGGATCCGCACGAACTCCCGCAGGCCGCGGTCCAGTCCGCCGCGCGCCGTCGCCACGCCCTTGCCGATCGCGGCGGTGGCCCCGGCCGCGTTCCGCTCGACGGCCTGCCGCTGCCGCGCCGCCTGGGCTCTCACCGCCGCGATCTGCGAACTCTGGAGCCGGGCCAGGCTCGCCTCGGCCGAACTCAGCGCCTGCCCGATACCCGCCAGCGCGCCCGCCTTGGCGCCGTCCGCGCCCTGCAACGCCTGCTTGTGCCCGTCGGCCAGGCCCTTCTGGCTCTGCTCGAGCACCGTCTCCAGGCTTTTGCGGACGTCGTCGGCGACCTTGCCGATCGCCTTCTCGGAGTCCGGCTTGCCCTTCTTCATGTCGTCGATGGGCTCGTCCGCCGCCTTGGGCAGTTCGTCCTTGTAGGCATCGCCGACCGCGGTGGCGGCATCCGCCTGAGCCTTGCACCGGTTGTCGGTGAGCGGGCCGTCCCAGAAGTTGTCGTCGCGGTGGATCATCTTGGAGCGGTACTGCGCGGCGCGCTTCTGGCCCTCGCCGACCGCCAGTTCCCCCGCGTGGCTCGCGGCGTCCCGTATCCGCTGTTCCGTGGTGCCGTACAGCTCGCCGAGCTTGGTGATCTGGTTGTCCTGCTTGCCGGTGACGGCCTCTCCCGCCGTACGGAATCCGCCGTCCATGGCCGTACGCACCCCCGAGGCGGCCGAACCCATCGCCGCGACCGCCGCCGAATGACCCGCCGTCACCTGCCCTTGGGCCGTCCGCGCCAGTGCCTGGACACGTGACCGGGCACCCTGCACCGCGGCCTGCACCTTCGCCACGCTCGAGGTCTCGGCGGATCCGATCTTCGCCAGCGCCGCCGCCTTGGCCGCCTGTACCTGCTGCGTCAACTGAGGCGCGAGGGCGGCCAACTGCGTCGATTTCGCCCGGCGGCTCTCGGTGAAGGCCGCCACCTTCTCCTTGGCGACGCCCCGGTCCTGGGCCAGCTCCTGTCTGTAGTCCTGAACCTCCGCCTCGTGCTGCTGCGGCGACTGCCCCCACAGCGGCGGCAGCAGCGACTCCAGGTCCAGGTCGACGAAGTCGATCTCCGACCCGTTGCCATCACCGTGACCGGCGCCGGCTGCGTCGGCTTGGGCGGCCCGGCCGGGGCCGTGGGGAGACGGGCCGCCACGTCGGTCATGGCCGTGGCCCCCCTGCTCTCCTCCTCCCTCTCCTCCTTTCCTTTGCTGGGCCTCGCGGTGCTTCTTCAGGAGCGATACGGCCGGACGTTCTCTCGTACGGGTCGCCTGTAACTCGCCCTTGCGTGCGTCCACAGTGGCGGCGGCAGCGGCGGCACCGCCCTCCGGAAGCCTCTCGGGCAGTGCGGACGCGCTCGCGGGTGGGCCGTCCCGCTGCGGTCGCCCCGGTTTCTCGCCATCCGCCGCTCTCCTGACGGAAGGGGGCTTCGCGGAACGGGAGTTGACGGCAGATTGGTTGGCCGAGGGTGGGTCGGCGGCACGAGGTACACCCGGACGAGGTAGGGCGAACTGCGGCGCGGCAGCCCCTGTCGACGCCGGTCCCGCGTACCCCGCCTGACCTGTCTGTCCCGCCTGTTCCACCTGACCGGCCGGTCCGGCCATGCCCGCCGGACCGGCAGAACCGGTCGGGCCCGCCGATGCACCCGGCGGCCCTTGCCGTGACGGTGATGAGGGCGGCCGATGCGCGGCGAGCAGCCGCGACACCGCGGCGTTTCCCGCGCCGCGCTGCAATCGCTGGACAGACCGGGCGTTGAGCATGCCGCCGCCGCGTCCCGCAGGCTGCTGAGTCCGCTGCCCTTCGCGCGGCTCCGATTGCGCCTTCGGGGCTTTCGACTCGTCTTTATCGGGCGCGCTTTCGTGAGCGTGCACGGCAGGTCGGTCCTGTCAGCGAAGGTGCGGAAGCGTCCAAGCCGAGCCTCTACGAACCGACGCGGGAGGATCAGGACCATTGAGGCAACATCAAGGGCGTTGCTCTCTGCCCTTCCGTGCACGCTGAGACGAGGCCGGGTACGCCGTCGTCCTGGAGCGCATCTCGCACGACCACGCCGCTGCCCGGCCCCGGCCAAGTCCCGTTCTGCTGCTGCCCCTCAACGCGCCGTTCCGTCACCGACAGAGCCGAGATCGGTCCCGTCCGGCAACAGGACACCAGGCCACGGCCTCCCGGCCATGCGAAGATCTGAAGCGCCGTCACATAGGTGGCGGGCGCTCTGACTTGGGCGTGACGGTAGCGTTGCCCCTTTGGGGGTGTTCGGAAGAGCACCGTGAGGCATCGTCGTGCCCTCAGTCATGGGGCATCGAGGGGTATTTGGATGAAGCTCTGCTTCCTCGTCGAGGAGCTGTACCGGCATGACAGCATGCCGCTTGACGTGGTCCGGCGGCTGCGGTCGTGGGGACACCAGGTGGATGTGGTGTGCCCCGGTGGCTCACTGCTGCGGATCTCGGAAGAGGTGCGGGCGGGGACCCATGACGCCTGGGTGCTCAAGACCGTGTCCGGCGGCCCCGGGCTCACCCTGCTGGAGGCCGCAGCGGCTGTGGGCCTGACCACGGTGAACGATGCGCGGTCGATCCGCGCGGTGCGTGACAAGGTCCTCACGTCGGTCATCGCGCGACAGCACGGGCTGCCGGTCCCGGTGACCTACTCGGCCCCCGGGGCCACCCTGTTCGCAGATGTTCCCGAGGACCTCTTCCCCCTGGTGGTCAAGCCCGCCGACGGAAGCTCGGGGCGCGGGGTGCGGCTCGTGTCGGACGCCGGGCGGCTGGCGGAGACCGAGCAGGCGGGCGAGGGCCAACTCATCGCGCAGCCCTACATATCCAACTCCGGCACCGACCTGAAGGTCTACTGCCTCGCGGGCGAATTCCACGCCACCCTGCGCCGCTCTCCGCTCCACCCCGACGGGCCGCTCAACGAGGGAACCGTCCCCCTGCCCGCCGAAGTCGCCGCAGTGGCGGCGAAGGTGGGCGCGGTCTTCGGCCTCGATCTGTACGGCATCGACGTGGTGCTCGGCCCCGACGGCCCCGTGATCATCGACATCAACGACTTCCCGAGCTTCCGCCAAGTACCTGACGCCGTAGGCCGGTTGGCCGGAGCCGTCCTTGACCTGGCCAGGTCGGGCGGTGCCGCCAGGACGGGCGTGCTCACCCCTGCTCCGCGCATTCCCGCGCAGCCGCAGATCCCCCACCGACTGCCCCACCCACACCCCGGCCCCGAGGCGGGCGTGCTGGCAGCCGTACCGGGAGCCGCGCAGCCATGAGAGTGTGCCTGCTGACCGACAAGCCGGATCATCCGCTGCTCGCCGCAACCTCCGCCGCACTCGTCGAGGCGGAGCACCGGGTGACGTTCCTGAACCCGGACACCGGAACCGGATCCCCGCCGGAACTGGTGACCCCGGACGATCTCGCCGACGTCTACCTCCTCAAGTCCCATACCCCCAGGGCACTTCTGCTGGCCCGGTTCCTCGAGGCACACGGCGCGCGGGTGGTGAACTCCGCCGCCGCGACGGAGCTGTGCCAGGACAGGAGCCGGACCGCCGCCGTGGCGGAAGGCGCAGGCCTGCCGATGCCCAGGACGAGGACCCTGGACGCACTGTCCGACGCCCTCCACACGGCGGAGCGGCCGGAGAACGGCTATCCGATCATGGTCAAGAGCCGCCACAACCGGCGCGCGGACCTGGTCGCCCGCGTGGACGGTCCGGCCGAACTCCGGGACCTTGCCGTCAAGTGGTCCGACGAGCCCGTCGTCCTCCAGGAGTTCGTCGCGAACAGCGGCTGGGACCACAAGCTGTGGGTGATCGCGGGTGAGGTGTTCACGGATGTGCGCCCCGCGCCCGTGGGCGCCCCACCGGACGGTGCGCAGTCGGCACCACTGGTTCATGATCTGCCACGGTCCTGGACCCGACTGGCCCTCCACACGGGAGAGGTCTTCGGTCTGGACGTCTACGGTGTCGACGTACTGGACCGCGAGGGGGCGCCCGTAGTCGTCGACATCAACGCCTTCCCGGGCATCCGCGGACCGAAGGGCGCACCGGCGGCGCTGGCAGCCCTGGCACTGCGGCGCTCGCTCGACCGGTGATCACCCCATCGGCAGCGTACGAGGCTGGGGCGGGCATTGCGTACCGCCCCAGCCGTGGCTTCCCAGCCCGCCCCAACTCCCGTTCCTCGTACTGGTGGTGGGGGGCTGTCTGGGCTGACTGTTGATCAACTACCTTGTGTCGTAGTTGAATCACTGACTTTGAGGGAGCCCCATGTCCACCGCGCAGCAGGTGCCCGACATCCTCTCGCCCGAGTTCGCCGCCGACCCCTACCCGGCGTACCGTCTGATGCGTGATTCTGCGCCCCTCATCTGGCACGAGGCCACACAGAGTTACATCATCTCGCGCTACGACGACATCGAGCGCGTCTTCAAGGACAAGAGCGGCGAGTTCACCACCGACAACTACGACTGGCAGATCGAGCCCGTACACGGCAAGACGATCCTCCAACTCAGCGGCCGTGAGCACGCCGTGCGTCGGGCCCTCGTCGCGCCCGCCTTCCGTGGCGCGGACCTCAACGAGAAGTTCCTCCCCGTCATCGAGCGCAACTCGCGCGAACTGATCGACGCCTTCCGGGACTCCGGCTCCGCCGACCTGGTCGACGACTTCGCCACCCGTCTCCCGATCAACGTGATCGCCGACATGCTTGGCCTCGACAAGGGGGACCACGCGCGCTTCCACCGGTGGTACACGTCCGTCATCGCCTTCCTCGGCAATCTCTCGGGTGACCCCGAGGTGGCCGCGGCGGGCGAGCGGACCCGTGTCGAGTTCGCCGAGTACATGCTGCCGATCATCCAGGAACGCCGCGAGAACCTGGGCGATGACCTGCTGTCCACGCTGTGCGCCGCCGAGGTCGACGGTGTCCGGATGAGCGACGAGGACATCAAGGCGTTCTGCAGCCTGCTGCTCGCCGCCGGTGGCGAGACCACCGACAAGGCGATCGCCAGTATCTTCGCGAATCTGCTGGTCCATCCCGACCAGCTCGCCGCCGTCCGCGCCGACCGGGACCTGATCCCGCGGGCCTTCGCCGAGACCCTGCGGTACACCCCGCCCGTCCACATGATCATGCGGCAGTCCGCGACCGAGGTGAAGCTCAGCGGCGGCACCATACCCGCCGGTGTCACCGTCACCTGCCTGATAGGTGCCGCGAACCGCGACGAGAGCCGCTACCGAGACCCCGACCGCTTCGACATCTTCCGCGACGATCTGACCACCACGACCGCCTTCTCCGCCGCGGCCGACCACCTGGCCTTCGCGCTCGGGCGGCACTTCTGCGTCGGCGCGCTGCTCGCCAAGGCGGAGGTCGAGGTCGGCGTCAACCATCTGCTGGACGCTATGCCCGACCTGCGGCTGGCCGACGGCTTCGACCCGGTCGAGGAAGGCGTCTTCACCCGCGGACCGCAGCGCCTGCCGGTGCGGTTCACGCCCGTGACGGCCGCCTGAACCACCTGACCGTCCTACCGGCGCGCCACCGCCGAGGTGTTGGGCCCCACCCAGGGGCCCATACGCCCGCGCCGCCTCACCCCTGGGTGGGCCGCCCTGCCACGCAACCGGGCGCCCACCCCACCGGGTCATCAGGCACCCGCCCTACTGCACCGTCGGCGTGAACCGCACCGGCAGTGCCGTCAGCCCCCGCATCCAGATCGAGGGACGCCAGGCCAGCGTCTCCGGTTCCGCCGACAGCACCAGGTCGGGCAGCCGCTCCAGCAGCGTCTCGACCGCCGTCCGCGCCATCACGTCCGCCAGCAGCGGTGCCGGATAGGGGCAGCGGTGCTCGCCGTTGCTGAACGACAGGTGCGCGGCGTTCTCCGCGCCCACATGCCCCTCCGGCCAGATCTGCGGATCGGTGTTGGCCGCGGCCAGCCCCAGCACCAGGCAGTCGCCCGCCCGGATCTGCCGCCCGCCCAGTTGGGTGTCCCGAACGGCCCAGCGCCCGATGAAATTCTGCGTAGGTGTGTCCAGCCACAGCGCCTCGTTGAGCGCCTCGCCGACACTGAGCCGACCGCCCGACACGTTCACCGCGAACCGTTCGTCCGTCAGCAGCAACCGCAGGGTGTTGCAGATCCAGTTCGCGGTCGGCTGCTGCGCCGCGGCGATCACCGAGATCAGGTCCTGGACGATCTCCTCGTCCGTCAGCCCCGCCGGATCCAGCAGCATGCGCGAGGTGACGTCCGGCCCGGGGCGTTCCCGCTTGTCCTTCACGAGCTGCCGCAGCCGCTCGCCCACGCGCCCGTACGCCGCCACCGGGTCGTCGCCCTCCGCCGCGTCCAGCGAGATCCGCAGGTCCTCGACGAGTTGCTGGGTGTCCTCACCCGAGGTCGGCATCCCGCACATCTGCACCACGGCCCGCATCGGCAGCGCGTGCACGTATCCGGTCATCAGCTCCGCCTGCCCGCTGCCCGCGAAGCCCGCGATCAGCCGGTCGGCGATGACCTGGCAGTTGCGCGCCAGCTCGAACTGGTCGACGCCCTCCAGTGCCTGAGTGATGACTCCGGCCCGCCGCCGGTGCTCGTCGCCCTCGGTGAACAGCACCGACGGCTGGTAGCCGACGTACGGCAGCAGCGGCCAGTCCGCCGGGATGTTCTCCCACTGGTTCCAGCGCCGGGAGTCCCGCGCGAACAGCTCGTCGTGGCCGGTCACATACGTGACCTCGGAATAGCCGAGTACCAGCCAGGC
Organism: Streptomyces sp. NPDC104371; assembly: GCF_055583785.1. NCBI lineage: Bacteria > Bacillati > Actinomycetota > Actinomycetes > Kitasatosporales > Streptomycetaceae > Streptomyces > Streptomyces sp. NPDC104371. The sequence goes on along the minus strand of NZ_JBVJNF010000008.1, from coordinate 319,517 downwards.
CGGGATGTCCCCGTCGAGCAACACGGGTGCGACCGCGCCGTGTTGGCGGCGCAGCGCGCGGTAGAGCTGCGACGGCGACTGCTGGTACTCGAGTCCTGCCAGGCGTACCGCGTCGGGGTGGGCGGGGCAGCCCGGCGGGGCCGGTCGCACCGCAGAGGGGTCGGTCATGGTGTCGCCTCCTGGGCCATCGCCAGTTCGTACAGGTGGTCCACGAGGGTGACCAGCACGTCCTTGCCGGACTGCCGGACCCGCGCGTCGCAGTCGAGCATCGGTACGTGCTCGGGCAGCGCGAGCGCCTGACGGATCTCCTCCAGGGAGTACCGGTGGGTGTCGTCGTCGAACCGGTTGACGGCCACCACGAACGGTGTCCCGTGGTGCTCAAGCCGGTCTATCGCGTACCAGGAGTCGTTCATCCGGCGCGTGTCCACGAGCACCACGGCACCCAGCGTTCCGGAGAACAGCCTGTCCCACAGGAACCAGAAGCGTTCCTGGCCCGGCGCGCCGAACAGGTACAGCACCATGCGTTCGTTGAGGGTGATCCGCCCGAAGTCGAACGCCACCGTCGTGGTCGTCTTCGTGGCGACGGCGCTGGTCTCGTCGACGCCGACGCCGGCCTGCGTCATCACTTCCTCGGTGTTCAGCGGCCGGATCTCGCTCACCGAGCGGACCAGGGTCGTCTTGCCGACACCGAAGCCGCCCACGACGACGATCTTCAGGCCGGTCTCCGCCGCGTCGTCCAGTGGCGTGCGGTGGGAGGGCAGCTCAGAGGTTACGGAGCCCATGGAGCACCTCCTTGAGAAGGGCGGAATCGGGGAGCGAGGCGACGGACTGCGCCGCGCGCGGGTGGCGGGCGGTGATGCGGCCCATGTCGAGCAGGTCGCCGAGCAGGATCCGTACCACCGTGATGGGCAGCTTCAGCTCCGCGGCGATCTCGACGACCGCCGTGGGGTGTTCGCACAGCTCCAGGATCCGGGCGTGCTCCGACTGCATTCCCGCCGTGGGCCGGCACTCACTGACGATCAGGGTGACCAGGTCGAAGGAGCCCTCGGCGTGGCTCCGGCCGGCCGTGACCGTATAGAGCCGGTCGGGGTCACCTGTGTCCACGGGCCTGCGCGTCACGACGCGGCACTCCCCGGAACGGGCTCTCGGGGCTCGGCGCGCAGGTGCTCGCCGATCTGCTCCACCAGCTCCGTCATCTGATGGCCCACCACGCCGGGGTCGGCGTCCTCCTCGGCGAGGACGGCCAGATGCGCTCCCTCACCGGCCTCCACGATGAACAGCAGGCCGCCGTGGAACTCGGTCATGGACTGCCGGACGCCGCCGCTGCCGTCGCCGAACTCCATGGACGCGCCTTGGGCGAGGGCCTGGATGCCGGAGCAGATCGCCGCGAGTTGGTCGGCCTGGTCAAACGTCAGATGTTCGGTCCAGCACAGCTTCAGGCCGTCCCGGGACAGGGCCAGGGCGTGCCGGGTGCCGGGGGTGCGCTCCAGGAGGTTCTGGAGAAGCCAGGTGAGGCTGTTGTCGGTGGTCTGCATGAGGGGTGATGGGACGGTGGTGCGCGGTTGACCGGTCACCGGCCCGTTCCTCCAATCTCAGGAACTCGAGCGGGTAGTGGACGCAGGCGCCCCGGGCGCCGTACGGGAATGAGGGCCGACGGTTACGGGGCGACCGGTGGCTCGGACTCGGGCCGGGCGTCCGGTTCGGCGGTGTCCCCCGCCTCGGTCGCCTTGGACCCGGCGTCCGGCTTGGCGGTGCCGCCCGCCGACCGGCGACCGCGATGGAAGGCGCCGAACCGGGCGCCCGCGTCGCGTGCCGGGCGCTGCTCCGACGCGCCGCTCTCCGAACGGCCTTCGTCCGCCGTCGTGGCCGCCGACCGGCGCTGCTCGCGCTCCCGCTCCGCCTCGGCCATGGTGCGACCGGGAGCGCGGACGGGCAGGCCGTTCAGTGTGGAGTCGGCGGCACGCCGGGGCTGTCGCTGTTCGGGCAGCTCCGGCCGGGCGGCGGGCCGCTCCGGCATGCTGGGGCGCGTAGTGGGCTCGGGCGCCGGGGCCGGAGCGGGAGTGGGGGCGGGGTGGTCGGCCGCTCCGCGCGACACCGAATCGCGCTGCTGGGCGAGCAGTTGCGGGGGCAGCAGGACGACGACGCCGGTGCCGCCGCGCGACGAGGGGCGGTAGTTGACGCTGATGCCGTACTTCGCCGCGAGCCGTCCGACCACCGCGAGGCCGAGCCGGGTGCCCTGGAGCGAGGCGAGGTCGGTCATGCGACCGGACACCGCCTCCTCGGCGTGACGCATGGCCGCGTCGGCCATCTTCAGGCCGCTGTCCTCGATGGTGACGACCATCCCGGCGCTGCGGTCCTCGACGTAGACGTGCACCTCGTCGATGGGCGGGGAGAAGTTCGCGGCGTTGTCCATCAGTTCGGCGAGCAGATGCATGACGCCCTCGGCGGCGAAGCCGGAGATCGCGGCGGTGGTGGAGCAGTGCAGGCGCACCCGCTGGTAGGCGGCGATGCGGCCGACGGCGCCACGCAGGATGCTCTCCATCACGATCGGCTTGTTCCAGGCTCGGCTGGACCGGCCGCCCATGAGCAACGCGAGCCGGTCGGTCATCAGGCCGAGCTGGGAGGTGCTGTGGTCCAGCCTCAGCAGGTCGCCGAAGACCTCCTCGCCGTGCCGTTCCTGCATGTCCCGCAGGTCGGCGAGCATGCTGACGGACTTGGCCTGGACGCGGCTGAGCGCCTTGGCGGAGGCGGCCTGTCCCGCGGCGGCGCGCCGCTCGCTGCGCGCGAGTTCGCGGATGAACGACTCGGCCGGGACGCGGACCATCGGCAGTCGCGGCAGGTCGAGTTCGGCGAGCACCGTGTCGGCGGACTGGCCCTCGCGCAGCCGGGCGACCGCGGCGAGCAGGGTCTCCTGCGTCAACTGGTCCAGTGCGGCGGCCACTTCGTTCACCTCGCTCTGGGCCTGCCGACGCTCGCCGTCCAGGGCGATCGCGTGTTGTACGTCCTCCTCGACGGCGGCGGCAAAGGTGTGCACGATCCGGCCCAGCAGCGGGTCGGACGGCAGGGGCACACTGCCCAGCACGTCGACCGCGCTCGTGCCGTCCCGTAGCTGCTTGGCCACGGTGGGCAGCGTCACGTTGGCCAGGCCCGTGATCTGCGCCAGCATCTGCGCCGACTGCGCCTTGAGTTGGCCGGTCTCGGAGGTCTGCTCGGCGGCCGTGCGCCGGGCCCGCTGGACGAGCTGGTGACTGACGACGACGGTGGCGGCCACGCACACCCAGGCGACCGCCGCCACGGCCAGCGCCCAGGTCCGGGCACCGGACGGCGCCAGGGCGACGGCCCCACCACCGGCCGCGGCGCTTACCACCAGCACGGCCAGGGGGGCGGTCGGCGAGGTGCGCGGCGCCTTCGCCGGCCGGTGCTGACTGGGCGGTGCAGGCACTGACATTCCGCGAGTCCCTCGGTCCATGAGATCAGAAGAAACGGGCCGGCCGGCACACGGCGGCCTCGGGTCGGAGCAGGGGTCGCCACGAGGACGACGATCTTCCGACCGGGTACCCGTTCATGCTAGCCACACTGCCGCACGCAAAGATCTGACTGACTGCATAGTCCGCCGACGACTTGAGTTCGTCGCGAACCAACCGGCTGAATGTTCGCCTGTGATAGGAGGAGTGACACCGCATCAGTAAGGTGACGTACGGGGACAGCTCACCGGATATTGACGGCGTGTGACACCTGACGAACGTCACCCCCACGTCAACTCCGTACACCGGTAACTATTTTCAGCCAAACATACGCAGGTCGAAGCGAAGCCTGCTCAACTTCCGGGGCATACAGGTGAGTTGCAGCGGCGGGCGCGACGTCGGCTGCGAGGTCTGGAGTGCTGGGCCGGTCGTGGGGAGTGGTTCTGCGCGCGGGAGTGGGCGCGGCTGCTCGGTGAGCAGGGTCGGCAGGCCGAGGCGCTGGCGGTGCTGGACCCGTAACGGCTGCCGTTGATGGCCGCCTGCGGTCGCGTTGACGAAGCGGTCGAGCGGGCCCGTGCCCACCCTGAGGGCTCCACCTCGTACGCGGCGCCGCACATCGCCGAGCTGCTCGCCGCCGCCGGACGGACCGAGGAGGCCGTCGCCGTCCTCGAACCGCACTCCCCGGCCAACCGCCACGACCTCGCCGACCATCTGATCAGTCTCGGCCGCGTCGAAGCCGCCCTGGCCGTCCTCCGGCGACCCGGTCTCCGTCCGCCCGCCGCCTGGCCCGACGAACCCCCGTTCTGAGGTTCTGCCCGGCACAGCCCTTGGGCGCGTGCCGGGCAGCCCGCCGCGCTTCCGGGAGCCGACCGGTTGCCGCTGCTCACACGTGTCGAGCGTCTCGCGGCCACACCGGTCGGCTGCGGTGCTCGTCGCTGTCGGCGCGCGTCAGACGGTCGGCTTCTGTACGGAGGCCGGGTCGGCGGCGAGCAGCGCGGTGATCTCTTCGGCGAGGCGCGGGCCGAGCCGGCCCCAGCCGTCCTTGTAGCCGTAGACGCCGGCCAGGGTGCGTGCTTCGTAGTCGCCGTTCATGATTTCGATGTCGTCGGCGGTGATGAGTGCCGGGTGGGCGACACCGACGGCCGCCGAGACCTTCAGCAGCTCCTTGCGCAGGGTGCGCAGGTAGACAGCGGCCCGGGTGGCCTTCGAGGCCGGGTCGAGGCCGCGGGCCAGCCACGCGTTCTGGGTGGCGATGCCCGTGGGGCACGTGTCGGTGTGGCACTTCTGCGACTGGATGCAGCCGATCGACAGCATCGCCTCACGGGCCACGTTGATCATGTCGGCGCCCAGCGCGAAGGCGACCGCGGCGTTCTCGGGCAGGCCCAGCTTGCCGGAGGCGATGAAGGTCAGGTCGTCGGTCAGCCCCAGCTCGGCGAAGGTGCCGTAGACCCGGGAGAAGCCCATCCGGAAGGGCAGCGACACCGAGTCGCTGAAGATCAGCGGTGCCGCCCCGGTGCCGCCCTCACCGCCGTCGACGGTCACGAAGTCGACACCGCGGTCACCGCGTGCCATCAGCGTGGCCAGCTCCTGCCAGAAGCTCATCTCCCCCACCGCGCTCTTGATCCCGACCGGCAGACCGGTCTCGGTGGCGAGCAGTTCGACGAAGTCGAGCATCGAGTCGACGTCGCTGAACGCGGTGTGCCGTGACGGGGAGGCGCAGTCCTCACCGACCGGGATGCCGCGGATCTCGGCGATCTCCGGGGTCACCTTCGCGCCCGGCAGCATCCCGCCCAGGCCGGGCTTGGCGCCCTGCGAGAGCTTGATCTCTATTGCCTTGACCGGGGCGCCGGCGACCACGTCCTTGAGCTTGTCGAGGTTGAAGGTGCCGTCCTCGTTGCGGCAGCCGAAGTACGACGTACCGATCTGGAGAATGAGGTCACCACCGTTGCGGTGGTACGGCGAGAGGCCGCCCTCGCCCGTGTTGTGCATCGTGCCGGCCAGCGCCGCGCCCTTGTTGAGCGCCGTGATCGCCGCGCCGGAGAGCGATCCGAAGCTCATCGCCGAGATGTTCACCACACTCGCCGGACGGAAGGCCTTGGCGCGCCCGCGCGGCCCGCCCAGCACCTTCGCCGAGGGCAGTGGGGCCTGCGGGTCGTGCACGTCAGGCAGGGCGCCGGTGGCGAACGTGCGCTGCTTCAGGTAGGCGTGCCCCTGCATGTGCTCGACGTCGTTGTCGGTGCCGAAGCCGAAGTAGTTGTTCTCCCCCTTCGCCGACGCGTAGATCCAGGTTCGCTGGTCACGGCTGAACGGACGTTCCTCGTCGTTGGAGGTCACGATGTACTGCCGCAGCTCCGGGCCGACCATCTCCAGCAGGTACCGAGCGTGCCCGATCACCGGGAAGTTCCGGAGCAATGCGTGCTTCTTCTGGACAAGGTCACGGGCGGCCACCAGCGCCAATGCTGTTGCGGTGGCCGTGGCGATGCTCCGGGCGCGCATGAACGGTCCTCTCCTCGATGCTCGACTCCATCGCCAGGCGGTGGACGTCGTCGTGTCGTGTCGGGCGTTGGATGTTGGACGGCGGACATGACCGCGGGTGTCATCGTCCGTCGGAGAACGCGCAATGATATTAGAGGCCCGCGGGGAGGGGTGGCGGGGCAGGGCGGTCGGCCCCGCGGCGGACCGGGCATGGGTGGACGCGCACGACATCGACGCGTTCCTGACCACCATGCCGGGAATCCTGGTTGCCCGGGGTGCGATGCGGAGTGATGATCCCTCTCATGTTGGATGCTGCGTCTACGGGTTCCGGGCTGCGGCCGTATCCCAAGGTCTCCGCGAGAGGGGGGCTTGGTGTGTCCGGGGTCCGGGAGTGGGTCGCGGTGGAGAAGGTGCACGGTGCGCACTTCGCGGTGGTGTGTGACGGCACGGAGGTGCGTCCGGCGAAGCGGCGTGAGCTGTTGGACGACGACGCGCTGGACGGCTTCTTCGGCGTGAGCAGGATCTGGCCGGTGCTGTCGGTGGCGGCGGCCCGTTTCGCCTCCGCGCTGCGCGGTGCGTGGGGTGACGCCGCGGTGGTGACGATCTACGGTGAGTTGGCCGGTGGGCGTTACCCGCACCCGGATGTTCCCGCTGTTGCCGGGGCCGAGCCGGTGCAGACGGGCGTCTGGTACGTGCCGGGCCTGCACTGGCTTCCGTTCGACGCGTCGGTCGAGAAGGCCGAGGGACGCCGCTGGATCTCCGACCGTGCTCTGCGCGAAGCCGCGGCGACCGCAGGGCTCATCTGCCCTCCCGCGCTCGGGTACGGCGCGCTGAACAAGCTCCAGGAGCTGCCTTGCGCTTTCCCCACCAGGGTTCCGGCACTCTTCGGGCTGCCCGAACTGGTGGACAATCTCGCCGAAGGCTACGTCCTCAAACCGGCCGGTGAGTGGCTGGAGGCGGATTCCGCGGACACAGGCACGCGCCCGGTGGCCAAGGTGAAGCAGAGGGCTTTCGCGGAGGACGAGCGGTTCGACGGCGCACGTCCCTACTTACCACCGCCGCAGGGAGCCGCCGGAGTTCCCTCCTGGCTCCTGGCCCATGCCTCGGCACTCCTCACGCCCGCTCGCGCCGCCGCCGTAGTCAGCAAGCTGGGCCCCCGCGCTCCGGTGGATGCCGTGGCCGAGGAGATCACCCGGGATGTTTCGGAAGACCTCGCCGAAGCGCTGGGAGGCCTGGAGGATGCGCTCTTGCGCTCTCTCGAGCAGGCGCTTCTCCAGGGAGCACGGTCCCTGGCGCAGTTCGACGCCGAGGACCGCCTTCCCTCCAGGAGAGGCAAGGAAGGTACGCGGTGACGACAGCGGGCAGTCGCCTCGGGGAATGACGCAGCGAGCACACCGTGTCCGGTCTGCCGCCGCAGCGCCTCCACCACCGGGAGCCCCGGGTTCTCGGGGCTCCCGTGCGCGCGGCTGTACGTGGCTGTGCGTGGCGTCAGCGTGCGAACTTCTCGATGGCCGCCGGGGTGACGGGGGTGAAGAAGTTGACGAGGTTGCCGTCAGGGTCGCGGAACAGCAGCGACCGGTTGCCCCAGGGCATCGTGGTGGGCCCGTTGACGAAGTCGGTGACGAAGCCGGTCAGGTTCTGGTGGACGCGGTCCACGTCGTCGACGAGGAACTCGGTGATCACGCTGTGGTTGTCCGCCGGGCGGGCAGAGCCCGGGGCGAACAGCGGGACGGTGCGGGTGCCCGCGATCGCGAGGGTGGCGCCCGCGGTCTTGAGTTCGGCGAAGTCCTCGGTGGCCCACGTCGCCCGCGCCCCCGTGGCTCGCTCGTAGAAGTCGACGAGGCGCGCCACGTCGCTGGTGATGATGCGGATCGAGACGAAGTCCATGGGAATCTCCTTGGCCGTGCTGAAGGCGTGCACGTCGCAGACTAGGAGGAATAGTGGACAGAATCGGTCCTGTATTCGCGTTAGGCTGCGGACATGCCTCGACCCACCGGCCGCGTGCTGACACTCCTGGAACTGCTGCAGTCGGGCGGCACCCGGACCGTGGCGGAACTCGCCGACCGGCTCGGCGTCGAAGGGCGCACCGTGCGGCGGTATGTGGACCATCTGATCGACCTGGACGTGCCCGTCGAGTCGGTGCGTGGCCGCTACGGCGGGTACCGGCTGGCTCCCGGGTACCGCTTGCCTCCGCTCATGCTCAGCGACGACGAGGCGCTGGCCGTGCTCCTCGGCCTGGTCGCCGGCCGCCGAGCGGGGCTGACGACGACGGAGCGCACGGCGAGCGAGACGGCATCGGCGAAGATCCGGCGGGTGTTGCCCCAGCACCTCGCCCGTCGGCTCGACGCACTCCTGGAAGCTCTCGCCTTCACGGATCAGCCCGGCGAGTTCGACGCCCCGGACGCCGGGGTCCTGCTCCCGATCGCCGACGCGGTGCGCCACCGCCGACCGGTCTCGATCCGCTACACCGACCGTGCCGGACGGCGCAGCGACCGCACCCTGCACGCGTACGGGATCGTCGCCCATGCGGGCCGGTGGTACGTCACGGGCGAGGACGCCCAGGTCGGTGAGGACCGGACCTTCCGGCTCGATCGCATCGCGGACGCGCGGACCCTGCCCGGCTCGTTCGAAGCGCCCGAGGGTCCCGCTCCGGCACAGCGCGTGTTGTCAGGATTCGCCACGGCCGAGTACCGGCATGAGGTGACGCTACGGATCCACGGGACAGTCGAGCAGATCCGCGCCCACCTCCCGGCCAGCGTCGCGAGCCTGGAGGAGCACGGGTCCGCGGCCGAGGAGGACCGGGCGACCGAGCGATGGCTGCGCGTCGAGCTGCGGGCCGAGCGGCTCGACTGGTTGCCTCCGGTACTCGCCGCACTCGACCGGCCGTTCGTCATCGAGCGCCCCGATGAACTCCGCGACCTCGTCATCGCCCTCGCCGATCGCCTCACGTCCTGTGCCCGCCGAGCCTGACAGCGAGGAGCCCATGTCAGCAACGGACGCACGGTGTTGTAGCGCAGGGCCTCCTCCACTGTCGCCCGCAGCACAGCGGCGGCGCAAGCGTGGCAGCGCGAACTCCTCGTCCACAGCGAAGACATGGGCGCGTCGGTTGTCGGAGGCGGGGGCTGAGATCGGCGGCGTACGACCATCAGCAGCAGGAGACCTCATGCCGTCAGGGCACACACCGCAGGACATCGCACTCGCCCGGTCGACCGGGCCGCGACCGCTGGCGCCGATCCCCTTCGAAGTCGAGGCGGTCTTCCCGGAGTTGACGGGTACGGCCCGCGAGGTCACACTCCTCTACCCCCGGGCCGGGCAGCCGGGCCCGGGTGACAGCTCCATCGGCGGACCACTGCTGTGGCCGACTGACGAGCCCTGGCCGATGTGCGCCGAACCGGACCACTACAAGCCGCTCAGCGCGCCCGTCGGGCCCGAGCCGGTCGCGATGGTCCCCGTCGTCCAGCTCTACGCGCGGGATGTGCCCGGCCTCGAATTTCCCGCCGGTACCGACCTGTTGCAGATCCTGTGGTGCCCGCTCGTTCATATGGACGATCAGTACGCGGCCAACCCCCGGCTCCACTGGCGCAGTTCGGACCTGGCGGCCGCCGACGCCGCTGCCGAACAACCGCCCCGCCCGCACACCGCGGAGGAGGACTTCCTGCCCCGCCCGTGCACCGTGTCCCCCACACCGGCCGTGGAATACCCCAACGGGGACCTGCCGGAGGGACTCGGCGAACTGCTCGACGAACGGTTCGAGGCTCTGAAGGAAGAACGGGGCTACGACTACTTCGAGGTGGCCACCACGCGGCAGAGCAAGGTCGGTGGCTACCCGGGGTGGACCCAGCCGCCCGACTGGCCCGACTGCGCGGGCTGCGGCACCCGCATGGAACACCTGCTCAGCGTCACCGCCACAGAACCAGGCATGGGCCGCTGGCTCCCTCTGGACGACCGGGACCCACGCCAGGACGAGGCCGCAGTCCCGTCCTGGCAGGCCGAGGCGGACCCCGCCGTCCTCGACTTCCTTGGCAAGTCGGCGTGTTGAAAGCGCCACCGTCGCCTGCTGGCTGCGATGACTGGTGTGGTCTGGCGACCCGCCTGGCAGGGGGTGGGCGTGGTGCCCAGTACGCAGAAGGTCGGCAACGTCAGCGTGATCCGCGACCAGCTGCGGCGCCGCATCCGGCGAAGCATGGGGACGTCCCCGCACCTGGTGGCCGTGGTGATCGACTCGCAGTCCGTCAAGGTCGCCGCCACCGTCCCGCGCTCCACGTCCGGGTATGACGCGGGGAAGAAGATCCCGGGCAGGAAGCGACATATTGTCGTGGACACCAAGGGCCTGCTGCTGTTCGTGATGGTCACCCCGGCCGACGTGCACGACAGTGTCGCGGCCCGCGAAGTCCTCTTCCGCCTGCGGCTGATGCACCCCGAAATCACCATCGTCTGGGCCGACCTGGCCTACGCTGGCACGCTCGTCGACTGGGCCAAGTCCTTTCTCCATCTGACGATCAAGACGGTGAGCAGGCCCAAGGACGCGAAGGGATTCGTAGTCCTGCCGAGGCGTTGGGTAGTGGAGGGGTCGCTGGCGTGGTTGTTGCACACACGTCGGAACGTTCGGGACTACGAGACACGGCCCGAGCACTCCGAAGCGATGCTCACCCTTGCCGCGATCATGCTTATGACTCGTCGCCGCACCCGGCAGGCAGTCCATCCCAACGCCTCGCTTCCCCGCCCGCAGGCTGCCCTGCAGGCCGCATGACGGACAGGACAACTCACCAGCCCGCAGATGGCGTTCCACCCGCATCGGATTGGAGTCGTCGTTCAGCACGAGGCTGCCGCAGTCGCAGCGCCGGGACATGTAGAGGTCGAGGGCCCCCATCCAGCAACTCGCCCTCGAAAACGACGCCTTGCGCCAAGGCGCCACCCTCGTTGCCCTGCCCATCTGCAGTCGAATCCCCACGCCACCACAGCCCTGACCTGGGCCCACTCGCTCCGATCACCGCGCGAGGGCGGCCAACACCACATTGAAGTGACGGTGTGGCCCGGACTCCTCCGATCGAGTCGATGTTCGCCGAGACACGGTGAGTGGTGCCCCCGGGTGAGGAACTGCCAGGGGAATAGATCACGCGGCAGACTGCGGATGGGCTTCGCGTCATCCGCTTCGCACGTTTCGGGCTCGTCATGGTCCGGTGCCGCCAGGGCGCGGACCTGGCCGGCGTTCCTTCTCGACTCTGTTGTTCTTGGAGCAGATCAGGTGCGAGAAGAGGACTGGCGGGCGTCGATGCTGCGTGCTGGGGAAGGGGTGTCATTCGGCGGTGGGACTGCTGGGGGTGACCAGGCCCGTCTCGTAAGCGAGGACGACGGCCTGGGCGCGGTCACGGAGGGCGAGCTTGGCGAAGATTCTGGCCACGTGGGTCTTCACGGTGGCTTCGCTGAGGGTAAGGGCTTCGGCGAGTTCGGTGTTCGACAGGCCCCGGCCCATCAGGGCCAGCACCTCACGTTCACGAGGGGTCAGCGCGGCCAGGTCGCGGTGGATCGAGGCAGTTCGGGCCGCGGTCGGCGCAGTGGCGGGGTGGCGCGCTGGGCCAGCCTGGTCGGCCTCGTGGGTGGTCGCGTAGCGCTCGACCAGACGGCGGGTGATCGAGGGGGCGAGCAGCGCGTCGCCCGTGTTCACCAGCCGCACTGCCGCAGCGAGATGGGCGGCGGTGACGTCCTTGAGCAGGAAGCCGCTCGCCCCGGCGGCGAGCGCCGCGTAGACGTAGCGGTCGAGGTCGAACGTGGTAAGCATCAGGACCCGGCAGTGCGGGAGCAGCCGCAGGACGCGCTTGGCGGCTTGCAGCCCGTCCAGGTGGGGCATCCGGATGTCCATCAGGAGGACGTCCGGGTGTAGTCGTTCGGCTTCTGCGATGGCCTGTACGCCGTCTGCGGCCTCGCCGATGACCTCGATGCCGCGCGAGGTAAGGATGAGGCGGAAGCCGGTTCGGATGAGTTCCTCGTCGTCGGCGATGAGGACTCGCGGGGCGACGGATTCCTTGCTCGGGTTCGGTCCTGGCTCCTGGGTGTTCGGGATCCGGTTCGGGGCGTGGGGGATGCGGCGGTCGGCGGCGGGCTGGGTCACGGGCGCTCCAGGGGGATGCGTGCGCGGACACGGTACCCGCCTCCCACGCGGCGTCGGGCGTCGAAGTGGCCTCCGTAGACGGCGACGCGCTCGCGTAGACCGATCAGGCCGTGTCCCGCTCCGTCGTTCCGGCGCTGGTGGCCACCGGATCGGGCTCCCGTGCTCGCGGGGCCGGCGGACAGCACGCTCGGCCCACTGTTGAGCACCTCGACCCGCAGACCGTGGTCCGCATAGCGCACCATCACGGTCGCCGTGCCGCCGTCGCCGTACTTGAGCGCGTTGGTCAGCGCCTCCTGCACGATCCGGTAGGCGGTGACGTCGATGCCGGGCGGCAACGGGCGCGGTTCCCCGGAGATGCGCACCTCGACCGGGAGGCCGGCGAAGGCGATCCGGTCGACCAGGACGCCCAGCTGACTCAGGCTCGGCTGGGGGGCGAGTGCGGAGGGGTCGCCCTCGCCGTCGCGCTCGGTCCGGTCGTCGTCGCCGTCCGGCGACGGTGCCAACAGACCCAGCAGGTGCCGCAGTTCGGTCATCGCATCGCGTCCGGCACCCTCCACGGCCTGCAACGCAGTCTCAGCCGCGTCCGGCAGGGCGGCGAGCACCTCGCGGGCCGCGGTCGCCTGTACGACCATCAGGCTGACCTTGTGGCTGACGATGTCGTGCAACTCCCGGGCGATGCGGGCACGTTCGGCGGACACCGCCGTGCGGGCAGCGGCCTCCCTCTCGCGTTCCAGCAGCCAGCGCCGGTCCTCCAGGACCTTGCGGTAGCGGCGGCGAGCGCGCGCCAGCAGCAGGGCGGTGGCCCCAGTCATCGCCAGGCTCACGGTCGCCAGGGCGATGAGTAGCCAGCCCGTCTCCGATCTCCACACGTCGCCCATCGTGCCAGTCCGCCGAGGAGCGGGCGTCCCTCTCCGGGGCCACCCCGTACATCGCCAGGATGACCGCCGCCGCGGGATACCTCCGGGGGCTGACGCTCGGGGCTGCCCACGCCGCCTACCGTCCCAGCCATGACCACCGAAGACATCAGCGGCACGACTGCGGACGCCGGTCCGGCGGCAGTGCGCAAGCAGAACATCGTCCGGGTGAGCGACCTACGCAAGGAGTACGGCGACACCGTCGCCCTGAACGGGGTGTCGCTGGAGATCGGCGCCGGGGAGGCGGTGGCGGTGATGGGGCCGTCGGGCTGCGGCAAGTCCACGCTGCTCAATATGATCGCCGGCCTTGACCGGCCGAGTGCTGGTTCGGTGCACGTGCACGGCGAGGACCTGGGCGCGATGAACGAGACCGGGCTGGCGCTCTTCCGGCGCCGCCGGATCGGCATGATCTTCCAGTTCTTCAACCTCATCGACGACCTGCCCACGATCGACAACGTCGCCCTGGCCGCACAGCTCACCGGAACGCCCACCCGGCAGGCCCGGCGCCGGGCGCTGGAACTGCTGGACGAACTCGGCATCGCCGACCGCAGGAACGTCTACCCCGCCGCGCTCAGTGGCGGCGAGCGCCAGCGCGCGGCGGTGGCCCGCGCGCTGATGAACCGCCCCGCGCTGCTGCTGGCGGACGAGCCGACCGGCGCGCTGGACAGCCACGCGGGCGAGCAGGTGATGGATCTTCTCATCGACCTCAACGAACTCGGCCAGACCCTGCTGCTGGTGACGCACGACCAGACGCTGGCCACCCGCTGCGCCAGCCGCCTGGTGATGATGGCGGACGGCCGGATCACCAGCGAGCGGACCCTGGAGCGGTCGGCATGAGCGCGGTGTGGAGGGCCTCCCGCGCGGCCGTGCGCCGCCGCAGGCTCCAGACCTCCGTGATCGCCGTGGTGGTCCTCGTTTCCAGTACGGCCCTGGTGGTCGCCCTCGGCCTGCTCGATGTCGCGTCCGGTCCCTTCGACCGGCTCTTCGGCCAGGCGCACGGCGCGCACGTCGTTGCCACGTTCGACGCGGCGAAGGTCTCCGGCGCGGAACTGGAGCGGTCTGCGGAACGTCCGGGTGTACGGGATTCGGCCGGGCCGTTTTCGCAAGCCGTGATCGACATGCCGCAAAGCGCGGCGTCCCAGATGCCCGGAATGGCGCCCGGCCCCCTGACAGTCGTCGGGCGGGCGGACCCCGGTGGCGACGTCGACCGACTGGACCTGTTCGCCGGGCACTGGGCCACCGGCCCGGGCCAGATCGTGCTGGCGTTGCCAGACGCGCCCGGGATGGGCACCGGGCCGCACTCGCCGATCGGAAAGAGGATCCGGCTGCCCGGGCAGCGGCCCCTGACCGTGGTGGGCCTCGCCTCCAGCGTGAGCGGCACCGCGCAGGCATGGGTCTCCCCGCTGCAGATCACGGCCCTGCACCCCACGAGATATCAGATGCTCTACCGGTTCGACCGGGCCGCGACAGTCCGTCAGATCAGTGAGGACACTTCGGCGGTGAGCGCCGGCCTGCCGCCCGGAACGCTGGTCGCCCACCAGTCGTATCTGACGTTGAAGGCGCAGGTCGCGGCCAATCCCAACGCGTACGTGCCGTTCCTCATGGCCTTCGGAATCCTCGGCCTGCTGGTGGCCGTCCTGATCGTGGGCAACGTGGTCAGCGGCGCCGTCGTCTCCGGCTTCCGGCACATCGGTGTCCTCAAGTCCCTGGGCTTCACGCCCAACCAGGTCGTCGCGGTCTACCTGGTGATGGTCTGCGTCCCCGCCACGGCGGGTGCGTGGGTCGGCACGGCCCTGGGCGGGGCGGTCGCACCGCCGCTGCTGCACCAGGTCTTCCAGGGCGCACAACTCGGCACCGCGACCGTGCACCCGACGATTAACTCCTGGGCGTACGCGACCGCCGCACTCGGCATGCCCCTGACGGTACTGCTGGCAGCGCTGATCCCGGCCCAGCGCGCACACCAGCTCTCTGCGGCACGCGCCATCAGCGCGGGCAGCGCACCGCACGGTGGACGGCGACCGGCCGTACAGCGGTGGCTGAGCGGGGTCCGGCTGCCGCGCTCGGTGACCCTCGGCCTGGGCCTGCCCTTCGCCCGACCCGGACGGGCGCTGCTCACCGTCGCCTCGGTCCTGCTCGGCGTGGCCACGGTGACCTTCGCCACCGGTCTGTCGGCCACCATGGTCTCCTACGGCCACGCGGAACAGGACTACGGCAAGGCACAGTCGACCGTCTGGCGAGGACAGCCCAGGTTCGATCAGACCGCCCCGCATCACAACGACGCCGCGACACAGACTCTCCTGCACGGTCTGCCGCATGTCGCGGACGTGGCCGCAGTGGGCTTCATCAACGTACGGATCCTCGGCAGGAGCGAAGGAGTGGCGATCGAGGGCGTGCGCGGGGGACGGTCTACTCCCCCGGACAGCCTGGCGCGGGGCCACTGGATGAGCAGACCCGGCGAAGTGGTGGCCTCCGGCAGATTCCTCGCCAAACAGGGGCTGCGGCTCGGCGACTCCTTCACCCTGACCGCGGCGGACGGCCGCCAGGAGCGCGTGACCCTGGTCGGGGAGATCCTGGCCGGACCGGAGGACTGGATGCGCGCGGACTGGTCGACGGTGACCGCTTTGGCACCGCACGCGCAGGCCAACCAGTACTGGGTGCGCCTCACCCGCGGCGCCGACTTCAACGACTACACGAAGGCAGTACAAGCCGCCGACCCGGGGCTCTACCCGACAAAAAACACCATGCTGAACGCGGACGCCGTGACCGTCATCAGCTCCGCCTCCGTGCTGACCCTGATGCTGACGCTGGTCGCAGCGATGGGCGTGTTCAACACCGTCGTACTCAACGCGCGGGAGCGCCGGCGCGACCTCGGGATGCTCAAGTCGATCGGCATGACGCCACGCCAGGTCACGGTGATGATGGTGGTGTCCATGGCCGGACTCGGGCTGGTCGGCGGGATCCTGGGACTGCCGCTCGGAGTCGCGGCGTACCACGTGGTGATCCCGATCACTGAGCACGCGGCCCAACTCACCTTCCCTGCACGGATGCTGGACGTGTGGCACCCAGGGGTGATGACCTTGCTGGTGCTGTCCGGGGTGGTGATCGCCGCGCTGGGTGCGGTGCTGCCGGCTCGTGCGGCGGCACGGCAGACCATCGCCCGTGTCCTGCACACTGAGTGACGGCCGGTGGTCGTCCCTCCTGTGGCGTCGACGCGTCAGACGAGACCTCCGTTGGCCCCAGCCTCACTGCGTCGAGGCCGTCGTCCGCCTCATGATGGCAGCATGGCTTCACATGTCCCCGACCAACCGCAGAACGGCGCATTTCAGAGCGAAAGTTGAGGTTTCGCCGAAGCCGCGTCAACCCTGCCGATTCGGCCGGAGGGGGATGACGCTGGGCGTCGGCAGCTGCAGCTGCCGACGCAGTGCTTCGTTCTCGGCAGTGAGCTGGCTGAGTGCACGGACCAGCGCGGGGACATCCTCACGCAAGCGGGCAAGTTCCTCGTTCTTATTTGCGATGGTCTCTTTCAGCTTCACGATCGTTGAGCGCAGTCGGGCTTCAGCGTCGGGAACAGCCCCTCGCTCCCTGACGTGGGCGTAGAACTCGTTGCGGAGATCCGGATGCCGCTGGGTGAGAGCGTTGCGGGGGACCTGTGCCTCGATGGCGAGGGCGACGATGGTCAGGGCCCCGTTGGAGTGCTCGGGGGTGCCGGTGAGGATGCGCTGCATGGCCGCGCGAATGCGGTCTCGTTCATCTGGTGCCGGACTCATGAGCGTTGATCCTGACTGGTGATGCGGGTGCGGTCGTGAGTGTTGGCGAAGCCCCGTAGGCGGTCAGCCGCGGTGAGGAGGCGGCGGGCGATCGGATGAGGCTGATGAGACGCCTGACAGGCGAGGCTGTCGGCCCGAGCGCGGAGCTGCTGGGCGTGAAGATCGGTCCGCACCATGTTGCCGCAGCCGGCGATGCAGCGGTCCAGGGCTGGGGCGGTCTGGTCGGTGGTGCGCTCGCACAGCGCCAGGTCGCGTTTGTAGCGGCAGAGCAGCAGGGCGTGCGGGTTGTCGTAGAGGACGGTCCCGTCGCGCGAGAGGTACTTGCGGGCGAAGTCCGCCTTGACTGTGGTGCCCTCGAAGCGGTGTGTAGTGCTCGCCTGGTGGAGTGCCTGCCGGGCGGCGGGGCCGGAGACGCCTTCGCCGCGGCTGTAACGCTCGTGGAGGTCGGCTGCGGTGTGGGCAGTGTGGAGGGCGGTCTCGATGTCGATGAGGTCGTGGATGCCGCGGCGGGAGCGGGTGCCGTAGCCACCGGAGACGTCGGTGTCGAGGGCGGTGCGCAGGTGGCCGTACTGGATGGCGAGGGCGACCAGGCCGCCAGGCTGCCGTGCGATGTGCCAGGCCAGGGACCGCCGGAAACGCACCGGGGTGACCGGCCTGGCCGAATCCGGTGGGATGAGCTCGCTGGTGAGGCCGTGGCGGGCGGCTTCCTGGTTGGCCCAGGTGATGAAGTCGGTGATGCGTTCGCGGATCCCGTCGCCGCCCAGGGCCTTGCCGCGGTGGCGGGTGGCACCGCGGTGGCAGTCGCTGGCGAAGAGCAGCTCGCCGGGAGGCACGATGCGTTCCAGGACGCGGATCGCGGCGATGACGGGAGCGATGGCGACCCAGGGGACCTCCCGCACGACGCCGGAGGACAGGTGGTTGCCGTCCTCGTCGACGGCAGTCTTGAACTGGCGGGTGCGAATCAGATGCCAGGCAACCTTGCTGTCGTCGGCTTCCGGGTCGGGACAGCAGCCCGATCGCATGGCGAGCGCTTCCTCGGGCCGCATGCCGGTCAGGTAGGCGCAGACGATGAACGCGGCGGTTCCCAGGTGGCGAAGGAGCGCCGGGGTTTCGGCGAAGTCGAGATGCGTGCGCCACGGCCTGCCGGCGATGGTTCCGGTCACGGGGACGTCGAGGGGGCAGGGACCAGGCCGCTCGTTCACGGCCTGGCGCAGGCCGTGAACGAGCGAAAGCCGGCTGACCTGGTGAAGGGAGGCGCCGGTGCGGCCGGCCAGGTAGGTGCGGGCCACCTCCAACCTGCTGCCCTTGCGAACGGCGGGGATCGCGGCACCGGAGGTGAGAGCGGGCTGCAGAAGACGGTGAAGGGCGTCACGACCGTGGCGGTCGGCCGGGTTGGCCGCTGCGGCCTTGGTCAGCCGGGCCGTTTCGGCCCAAGCCGCGAGGATGTCCTCGGCGAGGTCGTCAACGAGACGGATCGCCCAGCTGAGGAGGGGCGCGATGGTGGCCGTGGCGAGCGGTTCGGTGGTGTTCTCACCGCGCTCGCTTCTGTCCTCGGGCAGATAGTCGGCGACCAGGTCGGGTTCATCCCACGGCGGGCGGGCCATGCCGACGGGCCGGGCACTGACCTGGTCGAAGGCCCAAAGCCGGCACAGGTCGCGCAGGATGTCCCGGGTCCGCCTGAACGTCGACGCGGTGCCGGTGTCCTTCAGATGGAGGCCGTAGGCGTGCAGGAGGAGCACGTTGCAGTCCGCCAGGGAGGACACGCCGCGCTCGTGCAGCCAGCGGGCCAGGTGCATCCATTGCCG
Source organism: Streptomyces sp. NPDC104371 (assembly GCF_055583785.1). Classification (NCBI taxonomy): domain Bacteria; kingdom Bacillati; phylum Actinomycetota; class Actinomycetes; order Kitasatosporales; family Streptomycetaceae; genus Streptomyces; species Streptomyces sp. NPDC104371. Next base: position 300,983 of record NZ_JBVJNF010000008.1, on the reverse strand, counting down.
CACGGTGTCCCCGGTCCCGCTGGCGCTTCGGCGGCTGCGCATCCGGATTCCGCGCTCGCGCAGGTAGGTGGCGGGGAGCTCCCCATTGATCATCGTCCAGGCGATCAGCCGCAGTTGCCCGAGGAATGGTGTGGGGCAGTTGCCCCAGTGGATGGAGAATCGGGTGCTGCTGGGGTTGGCGACCAGCAGTGCGAGGGACCAGACCGGGTCCGTGTAGCGGCTGTTGAGGTGGGCGTGCTGGGGCGCCTGAACGCGGTGCGGCAGAACCACGGGGCTGGTGGCCGCAGGGATCGGCAGCTCGGCGTCGAGATGCTGGGGGCTGGCTGTCACGGGTTGAGGGATCCGTTCAGAAGAAGCTCGATGAGGGCGCGGTCGGCGTCCGTGACCTGCGTCAGTGCAGTACGGCGCTGGCCGTCGCCGAGCCGTTGCCAAAGGTCGCGCAGCCGCTCGTGATGCTCGGCCCAGTCCCGGGCCCATACCGGTTGGGGCAAGGCGGTCCGCAGCTGGGAAAGGGCCTGCTCCAGATGGGCGAGCCGGGGGTGGTGACCGGTGTGGACGCGGGCGTTGGGCAGCCCAGGCACATCAGGAAGGACGCGCCGCAACCGCCGTCGTCGGGCCAGGGGCTGGCGTCGGCATCGTGGCAGTCGGCCGTAGCCGTCGGGGCGTCCGCCGGATCGGCTGCCTCAGCCAGCTGGGCAAGCAGCACCGCGGTGCGGGCCTGCTCGAGCGCGGCCTGCGCCCCGGCTGCAATCACCGGCCGGGCCTCGGTTTGGATGTGCTGGTCGGGTAGGACGTAGCGGCGGTCGTGGGTGGCTTGAGAGTGCTGCAGCGGCCTGCCGTGCACGCGCGAGACCACCGTGCGTCGGCCGCGCTGAAACGGTGAGCCGGGTAGCCCGTGCCGTCTGGCCCAGGCTTTGACGTCGTCATGGGCGATGCCGAAGACGAACGGGCCGACCGGCGGGCGGCGGTCTTGGTCACCGTGGACGATGGTGGGCTTCGCCGTGCGCGCGACGATCAGAACATCGGTGTCGGGATCCTGGGCGGCGACCGCCGCGCGGGCGAAATGCGTGGCCGCGAGCGCCTGGGTGATCAGCCGGCCAGCAGAGCCCGACCCGGTATCGGTGACGTTCTCGGTCTCGTACCAGCGTCCCGGCCCGCGGCGGCGCTTCTCGACGGGAAGACGGTAGGTCGGCCTTCCGTCCAGTCCGGGATCGGGGCTAGCCATCGGGACCTTGGCTCGGTCGATCACCGACAGGTTCCACCCGAATTCCGCGAGCAGGAGCACGGCCAGCGACACCGCTTCGGACCTGGAAAGGAACAGCCGCCCCCAGGTCTGTACCGTCGCGATCCCGCCCAGAGCCCGGCGCCACTTCGCCGGGATGTAGCGGCATCCCCGCGGGTCAACGGCCCGCGGAGCGTCTCCCGTGCGCGCTATGAAGTCCAGGGCCTCCCCGAGAGACCACTGGTCCTCGCAGGGGTCGACCGCGCCGTCCCGCCAGCGCTGCAGAAGGCGGCTGTTCTCTTCGATCCGCAGCAGCGCCGCTCGGAAATCCTGCCGGGCGGTACGGACGACGTGATCGAAGGCCGCGGTGTCGTAGGACTGAACGGTGCCTCGCGTGGCGGGCACCCGGCGAGCGAGGAGCTCTGCCACCGGCCCGGTTTGCAGGCGGCCGTCCCCGCGTAGCAGCTTGCTGACGGCGCGGACCTCTTGGCGGCCACCAGCGGAGGCCATCTTCGCCAGCCTCCAGCGGCGCACCAGGCCGGCCGTGACCTCATCGAGGTCGCCCGGGCAGTCCGGCTGCTCGGTCAGGAACGTCGTGAACCGTCCGACTTCTCGCCACAGGGCTCGGGACGTGGCGTGAGCCGACCAACAGCCAGCACGGCACTCACTGGCGAACAGCACTGCCAGGGAACGCTGCAAAGGCTCAGCTACCGACAGAGCGGAGAAGTCGTAGGAGGCGACGCGCCCCTCGTGGTTGCGGTGCTCCACCAGCAGCCCGTCGGGAACAGCAGGATCAGGAAAGACTGCGCCGTCAGGAGGAAGGGCCGCTCTGCGGCCTCGCCTGCTCATGCCCGCTCTCCCGTGGGTGTCAGTGCGGTCTCGGTGTCCTGGATACCTTTTGCCGCCTGTGCGACCTGCATGAACAGGTCGTCCATGTTCGTCGCAGGACTGTCCATGGGGGTCGGTGCCGCAGTCAGCAGCGACTCCAGCCGCAGACGGCGAACCGGCGCGAGGTAGTGCCGGATCGTGGTCTCCCGGGATGCGTGACCGAGGAGACCTTGCACCATGAACCATGGATCGCCATACAGCAGACGAAAGTCGCGCCGCTCCTCGGGACTGAGCCTGTACCGCTGGTCCATCACGTGGTTGAGGACCACGAGCATGAACAGGGCGAAGGAATGGCGCCCGGCGTGCGGCGTCGCGTACGGGGCGTACATCCGGTGAGGATCGCGCGTACGGTCAGGCGGCGTGAGAACCTCCCGGCAACGCCGGTTCGCGATACGGAAGACCCCGTTCCATGAGTGCGGGCAGAAGGGCAGCACCCGCTCGCTCAACCACAGCCACAACGGCTCTGGTCCTTCAGGTCCTTCAGGTCCTTCAGTGAACAGGGTGACGCGCTCCTGCCAGGTCAGCAGGTCGAGTGCCCGCTCCCCCTGGCCATTGGGACCTCGCCAACGGACCCGCGGCCTCAGCCCCTCCGTCACCTCGGTGATCAGCCTCATCGGGAACCGGTCGTACAGACCGCGCTTCTGAGCCTGGCGAACCGCCCACGCCCGAGAAGAAGTTACGTAGTCCTGAATCTGATCGACGATCCGAACCGAGGTGTAAAAGGTTCGCGACCGCTTGCCTCGAGAACTCTCCGAAGCCACCGTGTCGTGGCAGTACCGGCTCCCGGCCAGACGCCGCGTAGGTATCTCGATCGTCAGCAGTGCCGCCGCCTCCTGACGCCGGAGCCCGGAAGAGGTGAGAAGGTCGACGAACGATGTGTTCCTGTCCTCCAGGCGCCCCGCCCACCCGGGTACTGGAATCCCGTCCCGGCCGAACCCGCGTAGACCGACGTCCGGCCACAGTCGCCAGGTTCGCGGAGTCAGCCAGTGCACATTGCTTGGCCGGCTGTCCCTGGCGCGAGCGGCGGGAACGGTGACCGGCTCCCCGCGGTACCCGACGACCTGCCGTGTGGCGATCGGAGAGCTTGTGATCAGCTGTTCCCGCAGGGCCCACCGGTACAGGCCGGTGAACGCGGCCAGCTCGCGATTCCACTTCGACCCGCCGATCCGCTCTGGGTTCTCCGGTGCCCGGGTCCGCCAGTACTCGAAGTCCTCCACATCGCGCTCCACCGCCTCACGCCAGCCTTTCCCCCTCCTCCACAGGAAGGTCAGGAGGAGAGCGATATCCGTGGCGTAGTTGAGCCGGGTTGACGCCGCGTGCGAGCGGAAGGCCCGGGACTGGACGTACCGGGTCAGCAGCGGGTCCACTCGATAATCTGGGGCCAGGAAGATGGCATCGCCAGGACGGGTCCCCGACTCCGCCTCACGTTCTGCCAAGCGCTCGGACCAGGCCCGCAGCTCGTCTGACCCAGATCGCGGCCCGGCCGCCCGCACCCAGAAAACACGCCATGCCCTCACAGATCAGCCCTTCAGAAGCCGCTTCAACACGCGCATTCAATAGGGAATTCATCGTGTTCGGGCACGACATGTGCCTGGGTGACCTCGGCGGCGTGTACTTCTTCATCTGCCGCGTCTGCCCCGGCACCCCGTACACCCACCGCTTCGACTGCTGAGCCCGCCCCAGTCGGCTTGTGCGGCGAGCGATGCGTCCGGGGTGGCGTAGAGAGAGACCCCAGGCCATGACCGCCGTCAGCCGGCGGTACCGGTCGGAGCCGTCAGTTGTTCGTCCCGGGTGCGGCGTGCAGGAGGCCGTTCTCGTAGGCGACCACCACCGCGTGAGTGCGGTTGTTGGCGTGCAGCTTGGCGAGGATGTTGGTGACGTGGGTCTTGACGGTCTCGACGCTGACCGCGAGGCGTCGGGAGACCTGTTGGTTGGAGAGGCCCTCGGCCATGAGGCGGAGGGTGTCCTGCTCCCGTTCGGTGAGCGCGGCGCCCTTGGGCGTGCGGTTCCGGCGGGCGGGGGCGGCGAGGGGTGGGCGACGGGCCGCGAGGTGGCGGAGGGTCTCCGGGAAGATCAGCGCGTCGCCGGTGGCCACCGTACGGATGGTCTCCGCGATCTGCGTCGAGGGGGCGCGCTTGCGGATGAAGCCCGCGGCGCCGGCCAGCAGCGCGTCCCATACGTATTCGTCGTTCTCGAAGGTGGTGATGACGACGACCTTCGGCGGTTCGGGGATCTCGGCGCGCAGCCGCCGGGTCGCCTCGATGCCGTCCAGGCGCGGCATACGGACGTCCATCAGCACCACGTCGGGCCGTAGCCGCCTGGTCAGCGGCACGACGTCGACGCCGTCGGACGCCTCCCCCACCACCTCGATGCCGGGGCGGGCCGACAGCAGGGTGCGCAGTCCCGCGCGCGTCAACTCCTCGTCGTCCACGACGAGTACGGATACGGCTGCCATGCCGTCGGGCGCCGTCATGCCGAGCCCGCCGGGGGCAGCGGCAGGGCGACGGACAGGAGCCACTGCCCGTCCGGTGCCGGTCCGGCCGACAACTCCCCGCCCAGCAGCTCGACTCGCTCGCGGATACCGGTCAGCCCGTGCCCGGTGCGTTCCCTGCCGGACCGCGCGGCGGCGGTGGTGGCCTGTCCGGGCAGTGAGTTGGTCACCTTCAGGCGCAACCGACCCGCGGAGGCGGTCACGTTCAGGCGGACCGCTGAACTGCCGCCGTGCCGCAGCGCGTTGGTGAGAGCCTCCTGGAGGATCCGGTACGCCTCCCGTGAGGTGGTGGCGGGCAGCCGCGTCAGGTCACCCTCCACCTGAGTGGTCAGGTGCGCACCCCCGCGCTCGGCCTGTGCGGTCAGTGTGTCGAGGGCGGCCAGGGTGGGTTGCGGCCGGGTGGGGGGCCGCTCGTCGCGCAGGGCGCCGACGACGTGGTCGAGGTCGTCCATGGCGGAGCGGGACAGGACCTCGATGCTGCTGAGCGCGCGTTTGGCCGCCTCCGGGTCGCGGTCGACCAGTTCAAGGCCCGCGGCGGCCTGGATGGTGGAGGCCGTCAGGGTGTGCCCGATGGAGTCGTGCAGGTCCTGTGCGAGCCGGTTGCGGTGCTCCAGCCGTCGCGTACGTTCCTCCGCGGCGGCGAGCCGTTCCGCCGGGCTGTGGTCCAGGAGCGACGCGGCGAGACGGCGCAGTACGAGGGTGGCGCCCGCCGTCACATAGCCGACCGCCAGGAGGCAGCCCACGCTCAGTACCGGCGTCCACGCGCCCCGCCAGCCGTGCGGCGCGGCGGCGGTGAACCAGCCGAGGGCGATCTCGCCGCCCTCGGACAGCCAGAGCCCGGGGAAGACGAACGCCGCGAACAGGCCGAACCCGGTGGCGCACATCAGCGCGCCGCCGATGAGGGTGTGCGCCAGCAACCATGCCGCCGTACGCAGCCGGTCGCCCCAGGGCGTGCGCGGGCGGTCCACGGGTACGGGGAGCCGGGCGTCCAGCAGCGCGCGGGCCAGCGCCACACTGCCGCGCCGGACCCAACGGGGCAGCGCCATGAGGGCGATCGCCACCATGAACCCCAGCGGGAGAAGGCCCACGACGCCCGACGCCGGTGCCCCGGGGCCCAGTACGGCCGCGGTGGTGACCACCGCGAACGCGAGCGGTGGCAGGCTCACCGCGGCGCCCAGACAGGCGAGGGCCCACCCTCGGCACGAGGACCGGCTCACGGCCGGAGCGATCACGTTGCGCATGGGCGGCACTCTAGACACCGCGCCGTGCGCGCACCTCCCCCAAAAGTGCCGGCGGCGCCTCACCGCAACGAGCCACTCCTCACTCGCTCCGACCAGCGATGTGTTCTCGCGCCCCGGCCGCCACGGTGGTGCCACGCCTCCCGATCATCCAGGACCGCCGCGGCGGACGGCAGTCGGGAGACCGGTCCGTCGCACCACACGCACAGGAGGAACAGCACCATGACGAGCACCACTCGACCCCCCGCCCAGCAGGGCGGTCCGCCCGCCTCCGACGACCGGGCGACGCGACGCAAGGGCACGATCGTCTTCCTCGCGCTGTCCTTCGGCGGTACATGGCTGTGGCTGCTGTTCGCCTCCGCCGTCCTCGGACTCTCCGGACTGCACCCGCTGTTGCAACTCCCGGCGTTCTGCGCGCCGGGGATCGCCGCCTTCGTCGTACGGCGTTGGGTCACCAAGGAGGGCTTCGCCGACGCGGGCCTGCGGCTGCGCCTGCGGGCGGCCTGGCGCTACTACGTGGCCGCGTGGGTCGGCCCTCCCCTGCTCGCGTGGAGCACGCTGGCGCTGGCCGCCGCGCTGGGCGTGTGGCATCCGGACCTCTCCGGGCCCGGAGGGATCCTGCCCGGCGGCGACGAACTGCTGTCCCTGATCGCGATGATGCTGGTCGCGCTGGTGCTCACTCCGCTGTACCTGGGTGAGGAGTTCGGCTGGACCGGCTATCTGCGGTCCCGTCTGTTCGGCGGCGCGCTCGTGCCCTCCAGCATCGCGACGGGGCTGATCTGGGCGGTGTGGCACTTCCCGCTGGCCTTCACGGGGTACGTCGAGTTCTCCGACCTGGCGCTGGGGCTGCTGGTCTGGACGGTCTCCTTCCAGCTCCAGGAGATACTCCTGCTGTGGCTCTACAAGCGCAGCGGCAGCATCTGGGTGGCCGGTCTCGCGCACGCGGGCAACAACATGGTGCTCTTCCTCATCCTGGGAACGTACTTGGGCGACGAGGACGGCGGGGTCGGCACCATCTGGCCCATGGCGCTCCTGGCGGTGCCGATGACCCTGATCTGCCTCTGGCTCGTGGCGCGGCGCGCACTGAACGCCGACGCGGCGGGCGACCGCGTCTGAAGCGCCCCACACGCCACGGACCGGGTCCGTGGCGCATTCAGCCCCTCGTACCGGCCCGTGCTTCGGCCGCGTCCGCGTGCGTGCCGTAGCGTGATCGTCGGCCGTAGCCGTTCAGTTAAGTCCTGGGAATCCGGGGCGAGTTGATGCCTGAGGTCGGCCGTCCCGGAGACAACTTCGATGTGTGAAGGACTGATTGTGAGCGAGTACGCGGGCCCACGGCTCGATTCGGCAGGGGAACGGGGACGCGAGCCGTTCAAGGCGCCGGGGCGGGAGTCGGGCGGAGCCTCGCACGCGGTGCGGCTGAGCGGTGTGAGCAAGACGTACGGTGGCGGCCGGAACAGTGTGGTGGCTCTGGCGGAGGTCAGCGCGGAGTTGGCGTACGGCTCCTTCACGGCCGTGATGGGGCCCTCGGGTTCGGGCAAGAGCACGCTTCTGCACTGCGCTTCGGGTCTGGACCGTCCTGATCGGGGCACGGTCGAGATCGGCGGCCTGGAACTCCACGGGCTCAGCGAGACGGCGTTGACGAAGCTGCGGCGCGAGCGCGTCGGATTCGTCTTCCAGGGTTTCAACCTGCTGCCTGCGCTGACGGCCGAACAGAACATCACGTTGCCGGTGCGCTTGGCAGGACGGCACACGAAGCTGGACCGCTCCTGGCTCGAGGAGTTACTCGCGTACACGGGGTTAGGCGAGCGCCGTCGTCACCGCCCGGGTGAGCTGTCCGGCGGCCAACAGCAGCGCGTGGCCATAGCGCGTGCCCTGATCACCCGCCCCGACGTGGTGTTCGCCGATGAGCCCACAGGCGCCCTGGACACCTCTTCCGGCAAACGGATCCTGCGACTGTTGCGGGGACTGGTCGACGACACCGGGCAGACGGTGCTGATGGTGACACACGACCCGGTGGCCGCCTCGTACGCGGACGCGGTGCTGCTGCTGGCCGACGGGCGTCTCATCGACATCATGCGGCGACCGTCGGCGGAGGCGGTCGCCGAGCGGCTCACCGCCATGGGGGCGTGACCCGATGCTGATCGCCTTGGCCTGGTGGACCGTACGGACGCGCAAGGCGTCCTTCGGTGGATCGTTCGTGGCGATGGCCTGCTCTCAGGCGTTGGTGACGATGTGCGCGGTCCTGGTGGAGACGGGCACGAGCGCGACAGCCGCACAGGGTGGAGCGGAGATGGTCTCCTTCATCATGCCCTTCGGCTTCATCTGCCTGTTCGTCTCCACGTTCGTGATGGCCGGGACGTTCTCACTGTCCGTGCAGCAACGCACCCGGGAGATCGCCCTGTTGCGCGCCGTCGCCGCCACACCGCGGCAGATACGGCGGCTCATCGCGTACGAGGCGACCCTGGTCACCCTCATCGCCGCGGTGCCCGGAGCGGGCGTGGGTATCGGGCTGGCCGATGTGCTACGGGCGTGGCTCGTCGGCCGGGGCTGGGTGCCGGGCACCCTTCCCCTGGACTTCGGGCCGTGGAGCGTGCTGTCGGCGGTGGCGATCTGTTGGGTGACCGCCCAGCTCGCTGTCCTGAGCAGCGGTAGGAGGGCCGCGCGGGTGCGGGCGGTGCGGGCGTTGGGAGAGGCGGCCGTGCCGCGCCGGAGCGTGGGTGTGGTGCGTACGGCGTTGGGGCTGGCGGCGTTGGGCGGTGGTGTCTGGGCGTTGATGGCGGTCGGCGGCTCCATGGGCTCCGATGCCGCCAACACGGCGGTCGCGATGGTCATGGTCCTGATGGTCGCCGTGGCTCTGCTGGCTCCGTGGATCGGGAGGCTGACAGGCGCCGTGATGGGTGTGTCGTGTCTGGCCGTGTTGCCTGTGCTCGGTCCCGTGGTCCGGGCGAACCTCGCCGCCGGTCACCGCAGGCTGGGCGCCGCGGCCGTTCCGCTGGCTCTTACCGTGGCCTTCGCCGCGGTCGCCCTGCTCGTACCGCAGATGAAGTGGCGGGAACTGGACCGGCAGGACCACGGACGGCTGACGGCCGACTACCTGGTGGAGACCACCGGGAAGGGGCTGCCGGGAACGGCCCCTCGGAGCGTGGGAGAACTGCCCGGCGTCGCCGCGGCCGTCGGCGTTCTGAGCACCTACGCCGAGGTCGTCGTGGGCGATGATCCGGACGGCAACGGAACGGGTGACATCGCCGACGCGGTCACCGACGGCCCGCTGAACCAGGTCCTCGACCTCGACACGACGCAGGGCAGCGTCGCCGAACTCGGCCGCCATGAGATCGCGTTGAGCCGTTCCTTCGCCCATGAGGCACATGTACAGGCGGGCGACGACGTATTGCTGCGGCTGGACGACTACCGCACCGAACGGGTTCGAGTCGCCGCCGTCTACCGCCGTGATCTGGGCTTCGGCTCCATGGTCATCCCCTGGCGGATGGCCGATGCCCACCGGGGCGACGCGCCGTCGACCCTCGACACGGTGTATGTCCGCGCCGAGCCGGGGCAGCAGCGCGAGGTGGCGCACGCACTGGCCTCCCTGCACGGGAAGCACCCCTCCTGGCGGGTGATGGACCGCTCCGCGCACCGGGCCGAACTCCGCCGTCAGCAGGACGCGTCCATGACCGCCACCTATCTGCTGCTTGCCGTGGTGACCGTGTTCACCTCCATCTCGGTGGTGAACACCCTGGTGATGACCACGATGGAGCGGGTGGGTGAGTTCGCGTTGCTGCGCCTGGTCGGCGCCACCCGCGGACAGGTGGCCCGGATGATGCGCGCCGAGAACGCGGTGACCGTGCTGGCGGCTCTGTTGGTGGGTGCGGTGGTGGCGGGCATGGTCCTGACCTCGTTCAGCAAGGCACTCACGGGCTCCCCTCATCTCTACGTACCGGGAGACACGGTGGCTGTCATCCTCGGCGGCGCCGCGGCCCTGGCCCTCACCACGGGTGTTCTGACGACCCGTATCGCACTGCGCCAGCGACCGGAGGCGGCGCTGCGGGGCGCGGATCGCTAGATGTAGTACGGCGGACGAAGCCCGCTACGAGGTCCGGGCCCATACCGCTCTGTGGTCCTCGTACCCTGCGGCAGCGGCGGATACTGTCGCCGCTGCCGCTGGGTACCACCGAGGCCGATCACGCGGACAGGCACGCCCGGTAGCGCACCGGGAGTTCCTTCAGGCCTCGGGCGCGCAGGGAGCGACGCCAAGTCGGGGCGTCGCCTTCGGCCTCGAGGTGCGTGAAGCGCTCCAGTAGCGCGCGCAGCGCGATCTCGGTCTCGGTGCGGGCCAGCGGTGCGCCCAGGCAGTAGTGGATGCCGTGGCCGAGGGCGAGATGCCCGCCGGTGTCGCGTTCAATGTCCAGCCGGTCAGGGTCGGTGAACCGGCTCGGGTCGCGGTTGGCCGCGGACAGCGACAGCAGTACGGTCTCCCCGGCCGGCACCGTCACCCCACCGATCGTGACGTCCTCGACGGGGAAGCGGCGGATCGCCAGCAGTGCGGGTCCTTCGTAGCGGGACAGTTCCTCCACGGCCGCCGGGATCTTCGAGGGATCCTCACGCAGCGCGGCGAGTTGGTCGGGGTGCCGCAGCAGTGCCCACACCGCGTTGCCGATGAGCTGCACGGTGTTCTCGAACCCGGCGAACAGGACGAGGAAGACCAGGCTCATCAACTCGTCCTCGGACAGCCGGTCGTCCTCCGCGTCCCGCACCGCGATCAGGTCGGACAGCAGATCGTCCCCCGGGCTCCGCCGCTTGTGCGCGACGAGATGGCCGAAGAACCGCATCATGGCGACGACGGCTTCCTTGGCAGCCCCCGGCCGGTTTGGGTCCGGAGCGATCAACGCCTGCGTCCAGCCGCGGAAGTCACCGCGGTGCTCGCCGGGAACGCCCAGCAGCTCGCAGATGACCGTGATCGGCAGCGGCGCGGCGTAGGCGGCGATCAGATCGGCGCTGCCCTCCGTTCCCAGCGCGTCCAGGAGCCGGTCGGCGGTCGCCCGGATCGGTGCTCGGAGCCGCTCGATCCGGCCCGGCGTGAAGGCCTTGCCCACGAGTCGCCGAAGCCTCGTGTGGTCCGGCGGGTCCATGTTCAGCAGGTTGGCGTCGAGGGCCGGTGGCAACCGTAGACCTCGGTAATTGCCTTCCCGCGCATGCCTCTTGTCCAACGACAGCCGCGGATCGGCCAGCCCGGCCCGCACGTCCTCGTACCGGGTCACGATCCAGGCGGGCTGCCCGTCCGGCCCCTGGATCCGGTGCACCGGCGACGTGGTCCGTAACCTCTCGTAGCCGCCGTACGGGTCGGTGATCAAGTCATCGGCGAGATCCATGCCGTCACCCTACTTTCACGCGAAGACTCCGGGCTTTCGACGGCGGTGGCCGCGCAGCTCGCCCCGGCGGCTAGGTCGGAGGCCGCACCCACGGAGCGAAGCGCTGACCAGGGGCTGCGTCGTCCCGCCAGTACCGCAGAACGGTCTCGTGCACAACCTCGAACCGTTCTGCGGCGATGAGACAGGAGACAGGCTCCCGACCGCCCGCGTCCGCTTCGAAAGCGACGAGAACCGGCGGTTCCTCACCGAGTCGGCGAGCGATTCGCACCTGCTCCTCGCTTGTCGGCATGCGGAAGACCGGATCGTGGAACGCCGCCGGACAACTCACGAAGGCCGGATCGCCGAAGACCAGCTCCAGACCATGGTGGTACGTGAGGTCATGTCCAGCCGCCAGCCGGAACTGACCGACATCCCAGGTGATGACGTCCCAGTCCCACCAGGACCCCTCAGGCAGTCGGACACCGAGTGGTCGGCGCTCCCTGTCCACCCTCAGCACCTCAGATCACTTACGGGACACGTCCAGAACCATTGTGTCCGAGTTGCCGTTGCGCCCGACTCGGGTGAAGCCGAGGGCGGTGTAGAGGTGCACAGCGGGATTGCCGTCCTCGACGCTCAGGCTGAGTCGATCGATCGGGGCCGGTCTCCCGGCGGCGGTCTGGATCAGCGCCTCCATCAGGGCCCGGCCGTGACCGTGGCCGCGGTGTCCGGGCAGCAGGCCGAGGGTCAGCTCGGGAACGTCCGGAGCGACGACGACAGCGGGGCGGAGGAACATCAACGGCCTTCGGGGCGGGGGGCGGTACGGGCCGATCGACGATAGGCAGCCGCCTGCGGATCGGCAAGGAGTTTCACCGCAGGACGCCTGCCCCACCGGTCGCCCCCGGATCCCGCAACGCCCTTGCTCTCGTCGGAGCCGTACAGGCGCGCGCCCCGCACCGCGCTCATCAACCGGGCTCCAGCGGGCGGGAGTTGATCCCGGGACCCAGGTCCTTCGCCAGAGCCACCGCGAGCGCCCGGAAGATCCGTACCTCCGGGTTGTCGTCATCGGCCCGCACCGCGAGATAGCTGCTCTCCCACGGAGCGTCGAGGACGGGTACGAAGACGGCGCCCGGCCACGCGTAGTACCGCGCGAAGGAGCGCAGGCCGGAGCCCGCGGCCCGCCCGGTGACGACACCGGTCAGCACCTCCTGCGGGGTGACTGCGAATTCGGAGCTACGGCGCTGGGCCCGGTCGTCGAAGTACAGATACTCGGTGAACGTGTGAGGGGTGTGTCCCGGGACGCGGAACAGCGGCAGGTCGGCGAGGTCCGCGACACCGACCCCGGATGTCCGGGCGTCGGCCAGTGGCGAGCGTTCGTGCACGACGATGATCCGCTGCTCGGTGGTGAGGACGTCCGCTATGAGCCGCTCGTCGTGCGGGCTCGGCCGTACGAACGCCACGTCCACCCGGTCCTCCACCAGCGCGGTCACATGCTCCGTGAAGTCCAACTGCCGGATCTCCACCCGCACTTCGGGCCGGGCCCGCCGGTAGGCGTTGATGGCGGCGGGTGTCAGCTCCGCCGAACCGTGTCCCATGATCCCCACCCGTAGTGGCCGCCCGCTGTCCGTCTCCCGCGCGACATCCGCCAAGTCGTCGAGCGCGGCGTTCGCGGCGTCGAGGAGCAGGCGCGCGTGTCCGGCGAGCCGCACCCCGGCGGCCGTCGGTACGACGGGAGAGCCGGTCCGGTCGAGGAGCCGCGCGCCGACCTGGCTCTCCAGGCGGCGCACGTGCTGGGTGACGGCGGGCGGCGACAGGTACAGCCGCGCTGCGGCCCGTCCGAAGTGCCCCTCCTCGACGACCGCCAGGAACGACGACAGAAGCCGCAGGTCAAGCGCCATACGACCAGAGTAGACGGGGAGCCGGACCGGCGGCGCGGGGAATTCACGAATCGTGAACGTACGGCGCGGGCCGAACGGTCGGGCACGTACGAAGGAGGGCATGACCGCACCACCTGCCACCGCGCCCGCCACCGCCGTCCCCGCGACCACCGGTCCCCGGGGCGCCCGCGCCGCCTGGATCATGCTGGCCTCCGGCTGGAGCGCCAACCAGTTCTCGGCCCTGCTCGGCGCCTACCGCGGCCACCTCGGCCTCACCGAGTCGGCCACGACCGGCCTGTTCGCGGTGTACGTCGTCGGTCTGATCCCGGCGCTGCTGATCGCGGGCCCGCTCGCGGACCGCAGGGGACGGCGCCGGGTGGCGCTCTCGGCGCTCGCCCTCAACATCCTGTCCACCCTGCTCCTGATGGCCGGTGGCGCGTGGGGCCTCACCTGGCTGTTGCTGTCCGGGCGCTTCCTGACCGGTGTCAGCGCGGGCGCGCTGCTGGCCGCGGGCAGCGCCTGGATCAAGGAACTCTCGAACGCGCCGCGCCGCTCCGGCATCTTCGTCTCGGCGGGCTTCGCGACGGGCGGCCTCGCGGCGGCACTCATCGCGCAGTGGGCCCCTTGGCCGATGGTGACGGCGTACGTTCCGCACGTCGTTCTCGGGGCGGCGGCGGGCCTGCTCGCGTGGGCCGCGCCGGAGACGGCAGGGTCGGCCGCTGCCCACGGCTCCGAGGCCGCCCACGAACACAACGGCCGACGCTTCCGGCGTACGGTGCTGCCGCTGGCTCCCTGGGCCTTCGCCGCCCCGACCATCGGCTTCGTCACGTTGCCGAGCACCCTCCACACCAGCCTGATCCTCACAGGCGTCGCGACGGCCGTCGTCCCCGGTACCGGTCTGCTCACCGCGCGACGCGCCCGGTCCACGCCCACCTCGGGCCTCCTGGTCGTGGCGGCCGGAACGGCGACCGCCGCCGTCGCCGCCGCGACGGAGAGCGAGCCCCTGGCCCTCCTCGCCGCGATCATTCTCGGCGCGGGCTACGGACTGTCCCTCGCCCACGGCCTCACGCGGACAGCGGCCCTCGCCCCGCCTCACCGACTCGCCCGCTGGACGGCCCTGTTCTGGACGGTGGCGTACCTCGGCATGTTCACCCCGTACGTCCTCACACTCCTCGGCCACGTCACGACGACGCCGGTCCTGCTGACGGCCGTCACACTGCTCGCCCTCGCGCACGCCGGGTTCAGCGCGTATCAGGCCGTACGACCGACCGGGCACCGTACGCCGTGACGCGGTCCCGCGGTGACATTACCTGCGCATCCGAATCCGGCATATCCGAGTCCGGCGAGACGCTGCCCCAGGTCCCGAAGCGGGTCAGGCCGATCGATCCGGCCGCCGCCAACGAGGCATGGAACGCGCGGAGCCGAACGGCGTGTCATCACTCGTGTTCTTCGGGGCGCTCGCCACTCAGGGTGGGGCCGTGGGCGATCAGGATGCCCATTGCCGCGTAGTCCGATCCGGGGCGGCGGGTGGGGATGAACACCTCCAGCCGCTGCCCTTCGGTGCGGTAGCCCGCCTTCGTCGCGCGCGCCGGAAGGGACCGGCTGCCGACGTGCGCGGCCAGTCCCCGTATGTCGAGGCGGAGGCCGCGCTCCGGTCCCCCGGAGGCATAGGTGATCCGGGACCAGTCCAGCAGCCCGGGGAAGGGGTCGAGCGTCAGCCCTTCGCGCGTGAACGTCAAGGCACCCCAGCGCAGTTCGCCACCCGCGTCCAGCTCGTCCAGGTGCCGCTGTGCGAGGGCCTCGGCGACGGCCTGCGAGGCGTGCGTGCAGAACGCCTCGCCGGTGTCGATGGGCGCCCACGTGACCAGGCGCCACAAGGCGGTCTCCTGGCGGACCTTGATGTAGTCCAGGCCTCTGAGGCGGATCGGGCCGCCCGTGTACGGACGGATGACGATCTTGAACACATCGTGCGAATGGCTCAGGTTGATGTGGACGGACACCTTGGCGGCCTCGACGGAGGCGATCTCGTACCAGGCGTAGCGCAGCGTGCGGCGCCCGGGACGGCACAGTTCGAAGCCGTGCTCGTACTCGCGGATCCGGATGCGGGTGTGCCGGACCGTGACGGCGAGGCACACCACGGCCGCCCCGGGGATCGCCCAGAAGGCAAGGCGGAACGAGGAATCCGTGTCGTAGTACTCACCGGCGATGGTGCACATCACGACGAACACGATGACGAGCAGGAAGAACATGGTGAGGGGCCGCCTCGGCATGGCCCCCTGGTAGGTCCACACCCGCTCCCCCAGCCGCCCGGCCCGCTCCCGCTCTGCCTCCGTGCCTGCCGACAACGCACACCTCACATGATCGTCCGATACCGCGTCGTCGAGTCTCGGGTGGCCGCGCGCGCGGGGAAACGGGAGAACTACTCAATTCCTTTACGGCCGCGGTGCGTTGCTGTGGTTGCGCGTCCGTAAGATGGCCGCTCATGGAAACGGGGGCAGCAGCGGGGGCGTTCGTCGGCCTCGGCGGCGAACTGACGTCGTTGATCGGACGGCGGGCGGAGACGGCGCGGATCGCACGGCTGCTCTCCGGCGCGCGCCTGGTCACGCTCACCGGGGTCGGCGGCGTGGGCAAGACCCGGCTGGCGCTGCGCGCGGCGGCGGACGCGGCGCGCTCCGCCTTCCCCGACGGCGTGTACGTCGCCGAACTCGCCGACCTGCGGGACCCCGAGCTGCTCGCACCGAGCGTCCTGGGCACCCTCGACGTGGCGAACCCGGGCCGCCCCGGCGCCGATGCGACGGCCGCCCTCGCCGCCCGACTGCGCGAGCGCCGCGTCCTGTTGGTCCTGGACAACTGTGAGCACCTGATCGACGCGTGCGCCCGCCTCACCGACGCGCTGCTGCGGGCCGCACCCGGACTGCGTGTCCTGGCGACCAGTCGGCAGCCGCTCGGTATCGCGGGCGAACACGTCTTCTCCGTCGAGCCGTTGCCGGTGCCGGACGCGGACGCGGGGCACGGCGCGCGTGCGCTGAGCCGCAATCCGGCCGTCGCTCTGTTCGCCGACCGGGCCGCCGCCGTGCTGCCCGGCTTCGCCGTGACCGACTCCGACGCCGCGGCCGTCGCCGAACTCGTACGCCGCCTGGACGGGCTGCCGTTCGCGATCGAGCTGGCCGCGGCCCGGATCCGTACTCTGACCCCGCAGGAGATCCTGGAGCGGCTCTCGGACCGGTTCGCGCTGCTGACCGGGGGCAGTCGCGTCGCCGCCGACCGGCAGCGCACCCTGCGCGCGCTGATCGACTGGAGCCATGAACTGTGCACGGAGCGCGAGCGGTTGCTGTGGGCGCGGGCCTCGGTGTTCCGCGGTGGCTTCGACCTGGAGAGTCTCGAACAGGTCTGCGCGGACGCCGAGTTGCCGCCCGCCGCCCTGCTCGACACCCTCGACGCGCTCGTGGCCAGGTCGATCGTCAACTGCCGTCAGGAACACGGGCGTTCGCGCTATCACCTGCTGGAGACGGTACGCGAGTACGGGCATGAGCGGCTGGCCGCGTCCGGCTCGCTCGACACGTTCCGCGGTCGGCACCGGAACCGGTACGCCGAACTGACCGCACGGGTCGGGCAGGAGTGGTTCGGGCACCGTCAGGTCGACTGGTTCACGCGGCTGCGCCTGGACCACCCGAACCTGCGCGCGGCCCTGGAGTTCTGCCTGGAGCGGCCCGGACAGGCGCGCGCCGGGCTGGCCTTGGCCGTGTCGCCCCGGCACTACTGGATCACCGCGGGCCTGCTGTCCGAGGGCCGCCACTGGCTGTCGCACCTGCTCGCCGCCGACCAGGCGCGGGATGGCGACGACGCGGCCGGCCCGGATGCCGCCGTCCGCGTACAGGCCCAGGTCACCGACACGTATCTGGGCATCCTTCAGGGCGACTCGGAAGCCGATGTGCGGCGCGCGCTGGCCGCGTGCGAGGCGGCGGCCCGGCGCGGCGGGCACCGGCGGGAGGAGGCGTGGGTGTGGCACCACCACGGGATCCTCGCCGTGTGGCGCGAGGACTTCGCGGGTGCCGCCGAACTGTTCGCGCGGGCGCGCGCCGAGTTCCGCGCGCAGGGCTGCCTCGACGCGGCCCTCGAATGCCGGGTCAAGTTCGCCCTCGTGCACGCCTACGCGGGTGAGGTCGCCGCGGCCGACGAGGCGTGCGGTGAGGTCGAGCGGGCCGCCCGCGCGCACGACGAGTCATGGCTGCACGGCATGGCCCTGCTCGCGCGCGCCCTGCTGGCCCGGCGCGCGGACGCGCCCGCCGACGCGATCGCGCACGCCAGGGCGGGCATCGCCCGGCTGCGCCCGTTCCAGGACTGGTGGGACGTGGCCATGTGTGTGGAGGTCATCGCGTGGAGCACCCAGGACGACCGGCGGCGCGCGGCCCGACTCCTGGGTGTGCTGCGCATGTTGTGGGAGTCGGTGGGCGGGCGGCTCGGCTCGGCGCCGTTCATGCGCGCGCAGCATCTGCGCTTCGAGACCGCCGTACGGGAGGCGCTGCCTGTCGCCGTCTTCGACCGGGAGTTCCGCCGCGGTGCGCGCGTCACCGTGGACGAGGCGATGGCCTACGTACTGGACGACGCGGCCGGGGCGGTGGGGCCGGGGCGGCGGCCGGGGCTGACGCGGCGCGAGAGCCAGGTCGCGGAGCTGGTCGCCGAGGGGCTCAGCAACAAGGACATCGCGGTGCGCCTGACGATCGCCCAGCGCACCGCGGAGAACCACGTCGAACGCATCCTGCGCAGACTGGGGTTCACCTCGCGCACGCAACTGGCGGTGTGGGCGTACGAGCAGCGCGAGACACCCGCCGGAAGCTGACGGCGGTCCCAGGGCCCCGCGCGGTCACCGTGGCGATGTCGGCCACCGGGCTGGCCATGGCCTGCCCGGTGCATGTCGCACCTGCCGCACGGCAGTCAGGATGTGTTCAGGTTCCGGCTGGCACCGTCGGGCCCCATGACATACGAGACGCCAGAGACCGCCGAGGTCTCACCCGCCCGCTCGTCCGCTGCCACCGCTGCTGTGTCCGGCCACCGGTCGCGCTGGAACAAGGTCCCCGAAGTCACCGTGTACTTCTGGGTGATCAAGGTGCTGTGCACCACGGTCGGGGAGACCGCGGCCGACCTGTTGAACGAGAACCTCGGCCTGGGCCTGACCGGCGTGTCCCTGCTGATGAGCGTGCTCCTGGCAGCCGCGCTCGTCCTCCAGTTCCGTACCACCGCCTACCGGCCCGGTGTGTACTGGCTGTCGGTGGCGCTGATCAGCGTCGTCGGCACCCTCATCAGCGACAACCTGACCGATGACATGGGTGTGCCGCTGACCACGAGCACGACGGTGTTCGCCCTGGTCCTCGCGGTCGTCTTCGCCGTCTGGTACCGGCGTGAGCGCACCCTGTCCATCCACCACATCGACACCACCGGCCGCGAGGCGTACTACTGGCTCGCGGTGCTGTTCACGTTCGCGCTCGGCACGGCCGCCGGTGACCTGCTCGCCGAGCGGATGGACCTGGGCTACTGGCTGTCCGCCGTCCTGTTCGCCCTGGCCATCGCCGCCGTCGCCCTGGCGCACTTCACGCTCGGCCTGAATGCCGTGTGGAGCTTCTGGATCGCCTACGTGCTGACCCGGCCGCTGGGCGCCTCGCTGGGCGACTATCTCTCCCAGCCGACCGGTGACGGCGGGCTCGGCTTCGGCACCGTGGTCACCAGCGTGCTGTTCCTCGCGGTGATCCTGGGCCTGGTGGTGTATCTGACGGTGACGCGCAGGGATGTGACCGCGGAGGAACGGCGGGCCGCACAGGCGAAGTGAGCGAGCGGAGGCGGCCGTTCCGCGGCTTCGCACGGCGGCACGGGACGCGCACGGGTGCGGTCAGCAGGGCGGCAGCGTGACGACGAACCGCGCTCCGGGCGCGTGATCGGCGTCGAACCGGACATCTCCGCCGGCGGAGCGGGCCAGGCGTCGCGCCAGTGGCAGGCCGAGGCCCGCTCCGCCGTGGCCGTCCTCGGGATCGGCGCGATGTCCGGGCTGGAACAGCTTGCCGACCGACTGCCTCGGTACGCCGGGGCCGTCGTCGGTGATGGCGATACGGACATGGTCCTGCTCCCGTCGGCTGCTGACGACGACACGGGTACGGGCGTAGCGCACCGCGTTGGAGAGCAGCGGGCTGACGACACGTTCCAGCAACGCCGGGGGGACGCCGACCCGCTGTCCGGGCTCGTCCGCCTCGACCGACACCGTCATCTTCCCCGGCAGGTCGATGCGTCGGAGCGCGTTCTCCAGGACGGTCACGGTGTCGGAGGTGCCCGTGGTGGGCGAGCGGGCGTCGTCGCGGGCCTCGTCGACGAGGGTGTCGCAGATGATGTGCATGGACCGCGCGGCATCATCGATCACCGCGTGCCCGGCGGCGACCTGGTCCGCCGAACGGGGGCGGGAGCCCAGCCAGTCCAGTTCGGCGACGATCCGGCTGAGCGGGGTGCGCAGCTCGTGCGAGAGCTCACCGGTCAGCCGCCGCTCGTGGCGCAGCAGTGCGCGGATGCGGTCCAGGAGGGCGTCCAACGAGCCGCCGAGCCGGGCGAGTTCGGCGGGCAGGGCGGCATCGCAGAAGCGTTCGTCGGAGGCTGCCGCACTCCACTGGGTGGCCTGCTCGGTCATGGTGTGCACCGGGCGCAGGGCGCGCTCGACGGCCAGCCGTGTGAGGACGTATGTGCACGCGAGCATGACCCCGTCGAGGGTGAGTGCCCCGTACAGCAGGGTGTCGGCGGAGTTGCGGTAGGGCGACAGGTCCAGGGCTGTGACGACGGTGGCCGAGCCGCCGGTGTGCGGCACGGGCCGCGCGCACAGCCGGACGGTGCCGGGCTGCCCGACGGTGACACAGCGCGGCGCGCCTGCCCCGGCGAGAGACGCGGCCGTCAGCGTCAACTCCTTCGTGGCGGACGGAGGTTGTTCCAGCGGGCGGGCGTCGTCGTAGATCCATACGTTCGCGTCGAGGACCTGGTCGTCCGGTGTCTCCAGGACACGTACGGGCCTGCGGCTCGTGTCGAGGGTCGCGGTGACGGCGGCGGCCCGGGTGCGTAGTTCGTCGTCGGCTTGGTGCTGAAGACGCTCGCGTGCCACGGCGTCGAAGGCGATGGTCAGCAGGGTCATCACCAGTGCGGCCGTGGTCAGCGCCACCAGGGAGAGCCGCCCGCGCAGCGTGCGCGGCACGGGCCAAGAGCGTGGGCTCATGACAGTCGGTGGCCGACCCCGCGGGCCGTGCCGATCGTCAACTCGCTGCCCGTGGCGCGCAGTTTGCGGCGCAGCCGGGTCAGATACTGGTCGAGCGTGTTGTCACTGACCTGCGCGCCCTCGGGCCACGCGGCCCGGATCAGCTCACGCCGGGGCACCAGGTCGCCGGATGCCGCCAGTAGCGTGGCCAGGAGCCGGAACTCCGTCGGGGTGAGGTCGACGGGGTGGTCGTCCACCGTGCACCGGTGCCGCGTCGGGTCCAGGACCAGAGCCCCGGCGCTCCACGTCGGGTCCGCCTCGGCGGCCGGTCCGGTACGACGGATCACGGCGCGCAGCCTGGCCGCGAGTTCGGCGAGGTGGATCGGCTTGGAGAGATAGTCGTCGCCGCCCGCGGAGAACCCCGCGAGCCGGTCCGGGAGTCGGTGATGGGCGGTCAGGAAGACGACGGGCGCGTGGAATCCGTTCGCGCGCATCGCCTGGCACACATCACGCCCGTCCGCGTCGGGCAGTCCGACGTCGAGCACGACCGCCGCGATGTCATCGGTGGACAGCCGCAGGGCGGTGGCCCCGTCGGACGCGGGCACGACGTCGTAGCCCTCCTCGCGCAGACCGCGCCTGAGGACGTCACGCAGCGCGTGATCGTCCTCCACGATCAGGATCCTGTGGCGCATGTTCCTCCGACGAGCGTGCGGGGCGCGGGGTGACGCCCGCGACGAGTGGGTCCGGCAGCCATCGGGCGGCCATGTACAGGCACAGGCCCAGCCAGCCCGCGCTCAGCAGCCAGCCGCCGACCACGTCGGTCAGCCAGTGCACGCCCAGGTAGACGCGGGTCAGACCGACCAGGGCGCCCCAGCAGCCGACCGCGACGACGAGCGGCGTCCGGGCGCGCGGGGCCCGCAGCAGGAGGGCGATGACGAGCACCCCTGCGGTCAGGGCCGCCGTCGTGGAGTGCCCGGACGGGAAGGACCAGCCCGAGGCGTGCGTCTGCCAGTCCACGCGCGGCGGTCGCTGCCGGTCGGCCCATGTCATCAGCCCGTACCGCACGGCCTGCCCCGCCGCCAGAACACCGACGGCGAGCGCGGCACACATCAGGCGATGGCGCAGGGTGCGTCCCGCGATCAGACCCGCGACCACGACGAGCGCGTACGGAACGACGCCCGTGCCGGTCGCGGTCAGCCCGCGGGCCAGCGCCACGGCGAACGGCGGCCGATGGCCGACGGACCAGGACAACAGCCGCTCGTCGATGGACAGCGGACCGTCGGCGCGGCCGACCACGGCCATCCACAGCACACCGAACCCCGCCCAGGTGCCGACGCCCGTGCTCCCGGCGAGATCGGCGATGTCGCCGCGCCGCTTCGGGGACCCCGGCATCGCGTCACGCTCCCAACAGGGGCCGTAGTCGGGTGGTGGACAGCTTCCGGGCCAGCGGCTGCGGCCACCGGCGCACCACGAGCATCAGCAGCGCGCCGATGACGGCGCCGACCAGCAGCCCGGCCACGACGTCGTGCGGATAGTGCGCGCCGACCCACACGCGTGAGGCGGCCATCGCGCACGCCGCCACCGCCGCTGTGGTCCCGAGCCGCCGGGAGACGAACCACAGCGCCATCGCCGCAGCCCCCGCGATCGCCGCGTGATTGCTGGGGAAGGACCAGTCACCGGGCGCCGGGCAGGCCTCCAGTGTGGCCCGGTGCAGGCTCTGGCACGGCCGGTCCTCGCGCACCAGCAGCTTCAGCGCGTCGTTCAGCGCGTAGGCGACGACCACGACGAGCGGCACCGCGAGCGCCGCCACCGCGGCCGTGGCGCTGGTCCGGCGCGCATGCCACCAGGCCGCCACCATCAGGACGGCGAACACCGCGAGCCCGTACGTCGACCAGGCGGACACGGCACTGTCGACCCAGCCGGGCGCGCGCCCGGCCCAGTCCGTCACCTCGCGGTAGGCGGGGCCGTCGATCGACGAGCCGTCGAAGGCGAGCGTCATGGACAGGCTCATCCGCGGGCCTCCTCGGTCCCGGCGGCGACGCGGGCCTTCTCGGTCCTGGCGGCGCGGCGCGTGCGCAGCAGTTCGGCGGCGAGCGGGATCAGGGAGACGGCCACGATCACGGCGACGAGCGGCAGCAGATAGCGGTCCACGTTCGGGACGGAGGAGCCGAGCGCGTACCCGGCGAGCGTGAGGCCGAGGCTCCAGACGAGCCCGCCCGCCACCTGCCACACCGTGAACGTCCGGGCGGGCACACCGAGGGCACCCGCCAGCGGATTCAGCACCGTACGCACCACCGGGACGAAGCGTGCGAGCACGATCGCCTTGGCGTGCCCGTACCGGTCGAGGAGCTCCTCGGCGCGCTGTGCGCCCTCGCTCAGCCGCGCCGACCTGCTGCGCGCGAGCAGCGCACCGCCTGCCCTGCGCCCCAGCAGATATCCGCACTGCGCGCCCGCGAGCGCGCCGACCGCCGCGGCGACGAGCAGCGGCCCGAGGGAGAGATGAACTCCGCTCGCCGAGCCGCCGGTGCACAGCAGTCCCGCGGTGAACAGCAGCGAGTCGCCGGGCAGGAAGAAGCCGATCAGCAGCCCCGTCTCGGCGAACATCACCACCCCGACGCCCAGCACGCCGAACGCGGTCAGCAGTGACTGGGCGTCCAACACGTTCACGGCGAGCTGTGACGACAGGGAATGAGCAAGTGATGCGGTCATCGGCGAGCCCTTCGCCTCGGCGGAGCGGGCACCCTGGCGCAGGGCGCGCCGCTCACGACAGCGGTGACTATAATCCTGTAGACGGTCTACGCGACTGTAGACCGTCTACAGAACTGTAGACGATAGTGGGGTGAGGATCGACCCATGAGCGACGCGATGGACGAACGCAGGCCGGCCGGAGAGCTGGAAGCCGCCGTGATGGCCGCCCTGTGGGCAGCGCAGGAGCCGCTCACCCCGGCCCAGGTGCAGAGCGAACTGGCCTCCGGGCTCGCCCGCACCACCGTGACCACGATCCTGTCCCGGCTCCACGACAAGGGCATCGTCGACCGCGCGCGCCAAGGCCGCGGCTACGCCTACTTCACGGTGCAGGACGCCGCCGGACTGACGGCCCGCCGGATGCACACCGAACTCGACCGGGACGCCGACCGCGAGACCGTCCTGGCCCGCTTCGTCGCCCAGCTCGACCCCGGCGACGAAGCGGTGCTGCGCCGACTCCTGGAAGCCGACGGCCGATGACCGCGCTGTCGCTCGCCCTCGTTCTTGTGTCGCTGCTGCTGCCCTTCGCGGTAGCGCCGCTCGCCCGTCGTGTCCTGGACCGCCTCGCGCCTGCCCACGCGCTGTGGGTCCTGACGGCATCCGCGCTGGTGCTCGCGGCCTCCTGCGTGGCAGGGCTCGGCACCCTGGTCCTGACCGGGCTGCTCAAACTCCCGCTCTTCGCGGCGCTCGGCGAGCTAGTCCGCCCCCTGCGCACCGCCTCGAATCTGCTGGTCCTGCCCGTCGCCGCGGTCGCCGCCGGTGCGCTCACCCTCAGCGTCTGCGCCATCGGCCGCTCCGCACTGCACCAGCTCGGCGCGTTCCGTACCGCCCGCGCACAGGCCGCGAGCCGCCCCGCCGCGGGCGACCTGTGCGTCGTCGAATCCCCGTACCCCGACGCGTACGCGCTGCCCGGCCGACCGCATCGCATCGTCGTCACCACCGCGATGCTGCGCAGCCTCGGTGCCGCCGAACGCGAGGTCCTCTTCGCCCACGAACGCGCCCACATCCGCGCGGGCCACCACTACTTCCTGGCCGTCGCCGAACTCGCCGCCCACTGCCACCCCGCCCTGCGCGCGGTACGGACCGACGTCCGGTTCGCCGCCGAGCGCGCCGCCGACGAGGCCGCCGCCGTCGTCGTCGGAGACCGGCGCCTGACCGCTCGGGCCATCGCCCTGGCCGCCCTCGCAGGACATGACACCGCGTCGGTCCGCCCCGCCTTCGCCCCCGCGGCGACGACCGGCCCCGTACCGCGCCGCGTCAGCGCGCTCCTCACCCCGAGGACGGTCCGCCCCCGGGCGTCCCGCGCCATCGCCCTGGCCCTCGCGCTCGGCTCGCTCCTGTCCGCCGGTACCGCGGCGACCGCCGTGCTCGGCGTGCATCACCAGGTCGAGGTCGCCCAGGGCGAGGAACGCCGCTGACCGGGGCGGGTGAGAGCGGCGCGCCGGTCAGTCGGCCGTCGTACGGGCCAGCGCGTTGTTCCCTATCGAGTTGTGCACGCTGAAGCTGACGGCGTCCGAGCGGTAGCGGTCGTCCGACCACTCCACCGGGCGCCCCTCACGGGTGGTCGTGACCCGGCGGACCCGCAACAAGGGGCTGGTGCGGCGCACACGGAGCAGTTCGGCGTCCCGGGCTCCGGCCGCGACCGCGTCGATGACGTGCTCGCCGTACGCGAAGACCAGGCCCGTGTCCTCGAGGAGCCGCTGGGTGACGGACGGGCAGTCGGGCTCGATGGACTCGACCGCCGGGGAGATCCAGTCGGCGTACACCGTCCGCTCCAGCAGGACCGGTTCTCCGTCCAGCCCGCGCAGCCGCAGCACGTGCAGGACGGGGGTGTGCTCGCGCAGATGGAGCCGCACCGCGTCCTCCTCGGTCGCCGGGCGGACCTCCTGCGCCACCACGCGCCCGGTCGCCTCGCGGCCCATGGCCCTCGCCCATCCGGCGAAGCTGCGCAACTCCGCGAAGCTCTGGCTGCGCCGCCCGGCCAGGACGACCCGGCGGGCACCCTGGCGCGATCCGATGAGCCCCTCGGCGGTCAGGGCCGCGACGGCCTGGCGGACCGTGCCGCGCGCGACGCCGTAGCGGGCCGCGAGATCCGTCTCCGTGGGCAGCAGACCGCCCACGGTGTACTCCTCGCGATAGATGGCCCGCCGCAGTTCGTCGGCGATCTCCTCGTGTCGCGCCGCCATACGTCCCCTCCGAGTCGGCCACTGTGCACAGCGCGACCAGACTAATCGAGACCTGGGCCCGGTCCGCTGCGATCGGGACTGTGCAGGCAATGAGGGTGTGGAGTTGAGACGCCGTTCACCGACAGGACACCGGAGACGGGCGTACTGGGGTCAACTTGTTCAGACAAGTTCCCCACTTCATCTCAGTTGTCATGCGTACTCCTGGAGAGACCGTGCCCGTGTTCCAGCCGAGGACCGCCGTCCTCACCGGTGGCCTCACCCTCGCCGCCGCGCTCGCCCTCAGTGCCTGTGGTGCCGCCCCCGACAACGCGGCGGCCACCGCGGACGGCAAGAGCGCGGCCACCGCGACGTCGGCCGCGGACTTCGGCGGCCTCGACGCCCTCGTGAAGGCGGCCAAGAAGGAGGGCACGCTGCACGCGATCGCCCTGCCCCGCGACTGGGCCAACTACGGCGCCCTGATCGACGGGTTCCAGAAGAAGTACGGCATCAAGGTCCAGGTCGAGAATCCGGACGGCGCCAGCCAGGACGAGATCAACGCCGTCACCTCCCGCAAGGGGCAGGACCGCGCCCCCGACGTCCTCGACCTCGGCGGCTCCTTCGGGCTGAGCGCCGCCCAGCAGGGGCTGCTCGCGCCGTACAAGGTGGCCGCCTTCGCCGACATCCCCGAGGGCCAGAAGGACCCGCAGGCCCGCTGGTACAACGACTACGGCGGCTATGTCTCCATCGGGTGCGACGCCAAGCGGGTCAAGGAGTGCCCGACGACCTTCAAGGACCTCCTCAAGCCGCAGTACAAGGGCCAGGTCGCGCTCAACGGCAATCCCACCAAGTCGGGTTCGGCCTTCGGCGGCGTGTACGCGGCGGCCCTCGCGAACGGCGGCTCGTTCGACGACATCCAGCCCGGCCTGGACTTCTTCGCCAAGCTGAAGGCGAACGGCAACTTCACGCCCGTCGAGTCGACCCCGGCCACCGTCGAGCAGGGTGAGACCCCGATCAGTATCGACTGGGACTACCTGAACGCGGGCTACGCCGACGAGTTCAGGTCCAAGGGCCTGGACTGGAAGGTGGCCGTCCCCGCCGACGGCAAGTTCGCCCAGTACTACTCGCAGGCCATCAACAAGGACGCCCCGCACCCGGCGGCGGCCCGCCTGTGGCAGGAGTACCTCTACAGCGCCGAGGGCCAGAACCTGTGGCTCAAGGGATACTCCCGCCCGGTGCTGATGCCCGCCATGGACAAGGCCGGCACGCTCGACAAGTCCGCCGCGGCCAAGCTGCCCGCGGTCTCCGGTACGCCCGAGTTCCCGACCGAGGCCCAGCAGAACAAGGCCAAGGAAGTGCTCGGGCAGGGCTGGGGGAAGGCCGTCTCCGGATGACGACCGTCCTCACCGAGGCCGAGCCCGAGGCTTCGTCGGCGCCCGCCGCCGCACCGCGACAGCGGCGGCGCCGTGCCTCCGGCGCGCTCGCCGTCCTCCCCCTGCTCGCCTTCACCGCGCTCGCCTTCGGGATCCCCGCCCTGGCCATGCTGAACGGCGCGTTCACCGTCAAGGACCCGGTGACGGGCGCCACTTCGTACAGCACGGCGAACCTGACGTTCTCGCTGCACGGCGCCTACCTCACCGCCCTGATCGGCAGTGTGAAGCTGTCCGCCGTCTGTGCCGCCCTCGCCACCGTGCTCGGGCTGCCGCTCGCCCAGGCCGTGGTGACCTCCCGCTTCCGCGTCCTGCGCGAGGCCGTGCTCACCGCGTCCGGGGTCCTCGCCAACTTCGGCGGCATCCCGCTGGCGTTCGCCTTCGTCGCCACCCTCGGCAACTCCGGAGTGCTGACCCGCAAGCTGGGCCTGACGGACAGCGGCTGGAACCTCTACAGCTTCTGGGGCCTGGTCCTCGTCTACCTGTACTTCCTGATCCCGCTGATGGTCCTCACCATCACCCCGGCCCTGGAGGGCCTCAGGTCCCAGTGGCGCGAGGCGGCCCAGAACAACGGCGCCACCACGCTCCGGTACTGGCTGCACGTCGCCCTGCCGGTGCTGCTGCCCTCGCTGCTCGGCGGACTCGTCCTGCTCTTCGGCAGCGCCTTCGCCGCGTACGCCACCGCCGCGGCCATGGTGGGCAGCGCGGTCCCGCTCGTCACCCTCCAGATCGCCGAAGCCATCTCCGGCAACGTCCTGATCGGCCAGGAGAACGTGGCACTGGCCCTCAGCCTCGACATGGTCCTCGTCGCGGGTCTCGTCATGGCCGTGTACCTGCCCCTGCAACGACGGAGTGCGCGATGGCTCGCCTGAACCCGTGGCGGTGGGCCGTCCTGGCCTGCGCCGGGCTGTACTTCCTGATCCCGCTCACCGCATCGGTGATCTTCACGGTGGACGTGCCCGGCCACGGCGTCACCTTCGACGCCTACCGCCGGATCGTCTCCACCGCAGGCTTCGGCTCCAGCCTGCTGCTCTCGCTGGAACTGGCGGTGGCCACCATCGTCGTGGTCCTGCTGCTGATGGTGCCCGCCATGATCGCGCTGCGGCTCGGCGCGCCCCGGCTGCGGCCCGTCGTCGAGGTCGTCTGCTCACTGCCGCTGGTCGTGCCGCCGATCGCGTTCGTCGCGGGCCTCTCCACGGTCCTCAAGTGGGGCCCCGAGCATCTCTCCCGCACACCGCTGTTCCAGACGTTCGTGGCGATCCAGGACCCGGACTTCCCGGTGGTACTCGTCCTCGCGTACGTCGTGATGGCGCTGCCGTTCGTGTACCGGGCGCTGGACGCGGGGCTGCGCGCCGTCGATGTGCGCACCCTCGTGGAAGCCGCGCGCAACTGCAGGGCCTCCTGGCCGCAGGCCCTGGTCCAGGCGGTGCTGCCCAATCTGCGCGGCGCGCTGCTGAACGCCTCCTTCCTCACACTGGCGCTGGTCCTCGGCGAGTTCACCGTCGCCCAACTCCTGGGCTTCACCCCCTTCGCCGTGTGGATCTACAGCGTCGGCGGGTCGCAGGCCCAACTGTCCGTCGCCGTCTCCGTGCTCAGCCTGCTCGTCACCTGGGCCCTGCTCCTCTCACTCACCGTCTTCGGCGGACGCTCCCGCACCTCCGCCACCAAGGGATGAACCTCATGACGCTCGACAAGGCGCTCCCGCGCGACCATGCGGCGACCGTCGAATTCCAAGGACTGCGCCGCGAGTTCGGTTCGACCGTCGCCCTGGACGGACTCGATCTGACCGTACGGCCCGGTGAACTCCTGGCCCTGCTCGGCCCGTCCGGCTGCGGCAAGACCACCGCGCTGCGCATGCTCGCCGGGTTCGAGCACCCCGACTCCGGTGAGGTGCTCGTCGACGGCGAGGATGTCACCCGCGTCCCGGCGCACCGTCGCGACGCCGGGATGGTCTTCCAGTCCTACAGCCTCTTCCCGCATCTCAGTGCCCTCGACAACGTGGCGTTCGGGCTGCGGATGAGGAAGGTGCGTACGGCCGAACGGCGCGCGCGGGCAGCCGAGTTGCTCGACCTGGTCGGCCTCGGCGACAAGACCGGGCGCTTCCCGCACCAGCTCTCCGGTGGCCAGCAGCAGCGCGTGGCACTGGCCCGCGCCCTCGCGCTGCGCCCTCGTGTCCTGCTGCTCGACGAACCGCTGTCCGCGCTCGACGCCAAGGTACGGCTCACCCTGCGCGAGGAGATCCGCCGTCTCCAGCAGGAGCTCGGCATCACCACCCTGTTCGTCACGCACGACCAGGAGGAGGCGCTGTCCATGGCGGACCGGGTCGCGGTGATGCGCGCCGGAAGGCTCGAACAGTGCGCGGCCCCGGCCGAGTTGTACGGCCGCCCGGCCACCCCCTTCGTCGCGGAGTTCGTCGGCACGATGAACCGGCTCCCGGGGCGCCACACTTCAGGTGCCGTCGAGGTGCTCGGGCAGCGGCTGCCCGTGGACGGGGACGCGCCCGCCACGGCCGAGGTGGACGTACTGGTGCGGCCCGAGGCGGTCCAGGTCGCCGCGGACGGCGAGGAAGACGCGCGAGTGGTCGCGACCGCGTTCCTCGGCGCCACGGTCCGGCTGACCGTACGTCTCGCCGACGGCACCGAGGTGCGGGCGGACCTGCGGGCGCACGAGGCCGCCGGGCTGACCGCCGGAGCCGGTGTGCGCGTGTCGCTGCCACAGCGTCCGGTGCTTGTCGCCGAGCGCATGTGCTGACGCCCCCTTCCGGCGCATGAACCTGTCCGTGCCCGCAGTCGCCGGGCACCTCTGTATGAACCCCCGCACAAGGAATGAGAGAACCGTGACTCGACTCCCGCTCCAGGCTGTCCTGTTCGACATGGACGGCACGCTCGTCGACACCGAGCGGCTGTGGTGGGACGCGGTGGAACGGATCGCGGCGGCGCTCGGCCGGACGCTGGGCGAGAGCGACCAGCCGGAGGTGCTCGGCCGCCCCGTCGAACACACGGCCGACTGGCTGGCCGGGCTCACCGGTGCCCAGGCCGCGGACGTCGCCGCCGAGCTGCACCGGGAGTTCACGGACGGTGTCCGCGACAGCGTCGTGCCCCGCCCCGGGGCCATGGACCTGCTCGATGCCCTCGCCCGCGACGGCGTCCCGGTCGCGCTGGTGACCGCCTCCCCCCGGGCCGTCGCCGACACCGTCATCGAGGCGCTGGGCGCCGGTCGCTTCGCGGCCTCCGTCACCGCCGACGACACCGCGCGCACCAAGCCCGCGGCCGACCCGTACCTCGCCGCGTGCCACGCGCTCGGCGTGGACCCCGCCCGCTGTGTGGCCGTCGAGGACACGCCGACCGGCGTCGCCTCCGCCGAGTCGGCAGGCTGTGTGGTGCTCGCCGTACCGTCGCTCGCGCCGATCGAGGCGGCACCCGGGCGCACGGTCCTGGACAGTCTGGAGCGGGTCACACCCGAGCGGCTGCGGTCCATGGTGAACGGCGAGCTGCGGGTGATGAGTTGGAACCTGTGGCTCGGCGGCAGCAAGGTCGACGACCACCGGGCCAAGCAGATCGAGGTCATCACGGAGACCGGCGCCGACGTGGTGGGCGTGCAGGAGACGGGCAGTACCGCGGCTCAGGAGCTGGCCGAGGCGCTCGGCTGGTACCACCACCGGGCGGGCGAGAACCTCGGTGTCATCAGCCGGTACCCGATCACGGCCCGCTTCGGGGATCCCCGGGTCGGCTTCTACGGCGCCGCGGGCGTACGGGTCCGCATCGGCCGGGGGCGCGAGGTCGACGTCTGGACGGCCCATCTGCACTACACGCCGTACGGGCCCTACGAATCCCTCTTCGACGGGCTCCCGGCGCACGAGCTGATCGCCCATGAGGAGGTGCGGCTCGCGCAGATGCGGGATGCCCTGCGGCGCATGGACGAGGCGTGTGAGGACAGTGTTCCGGTCGTGCTCGTGGGCGACTTCAACTGCCCCTCGCACCTCGACCGGGAGGATGTCGCCTGGCCGGTGACGATGGCCGCCGAGGAGGCGGGGCTGCGCGATTCCTACCGCGAGGCCCACCCGGACCCGGTGCGGCACCCCGGCCACACCTGGTCGCCGATCCACCCCGTGCACGAGGACGGCAGCGGGCGCGACGAGCCACAGGACCGGATCGACTACATCCTGCACCGAGGCCTCACGGTGCTCGACTCCCGCACCGTCGTCACCGGCACCCCGAGCCCCTGGCCCGATGTCGCCGACAACGACTGGCCGTCGGACCACGCGGCGGTGCTCACCACGTTCGCCGTGCCCGAGAAGGACTGATCAGACCGGCTTCTCCCAGGTCAGCGAGTACCGGCACAGCACATGCCGTCGGTAGCGCACGCCAGGCAGCAACCGACGGGCAGCGGCGCGCACTTGCCCGTAGCTCATCTGCGGGTCGACGACCGGCATGCCCTGCGGGCTCCGCGCGTGACGCAGTGCCTTCGTGATCCGCACGATCGGGGCAGCCGCGAGCCACGCCGCCCACTCCGCCGGGCTCGCCTCGCGAGCAAGACCGACCACCACCAACGTGCCGCCGGGCCGCAGCAGTTCGCGCATGCGGACGAGCGCCGCCTGGAAGTCCATGTGATGGATCGTGGTCACCGAGCAGACGAAGTCGTACTCCGCGCGGGGAAGTTCGACGGTGAGGAAGTCGCCCTCGACGAAGGTGAGTTGTGGTCTATCGGCAGCGGACTCGCGGGCGCGGGCGATCATCTCGGGCGACTTGTCGATCCCGGTGACGTGCTTCGCCCGCCCGGCGAGCTTCCGGGCCAGCAGCCCGTCCCCGCACCCGACGTCCAGGGCATCGCCGCACCCCTCGGGAACAGCCCGGAGGATGCCCGGGTGCCGGGCGACGTTGGTGTTCCAGTACGGCTCTTCCGCGGGCTCGCGCATCGGGGCATCGTAGAGGCCGGTCGCGGCTTGCCGCGTGCGCACCGACGGATTCGTCCCCCTCTATATCCTCGCGGACGTGATACGCGAGGGAACGACGGGCATGGATGAGGGCGCTCCGACCACAGCGCGCGTGCGCGAGGTACTGAACCGGGCCGGGCGCGTCGTGATCGCCGAGGGGTCTCCTGACGAGGTGGACTCCGCCGACGTGGCGCGGATCGTGGTGACCGGTGCGGAGATCGCGGAGTTGGCCCGGCTGCTGGCTCTTGTGGACGGTGGTACCGGCGACCGATGCCGCTGCAAGGGCTGGCCGACGATCGTGGTGCACGATGTCAACGGCGGGCTGCTCGCCTGCTGGACGTTGCACCATCAGTCCGGTCTTCGAGGGGTCGGTGACTGCGATGCCGACCTGCGCGACGGTCCGGCACTCACCGAGTGGCTGGCGGAGCGGGGGCTGACCCGCTCTCGGGAGGTTCAGGCGATGCTGGCCGCACAGGAGGCCGAGGCGGACCGGCGTCGGCTGCGCTGGCTCCAGGCCGCGCCCGCCGGGCTGCGCGACGCGGCCATGGCTGTCTCCGACCCGTCGCGGCATGACCCGAAGGCCTCGTCGGATCGGCTTCGCGACGCCGAGGCCCGGCTCGCCGCGCTCGTCCAAGAGCGCTGTCCCGACGGGATCGATCGGATCCGCGTGCTGCTGGCCTGGGCCGGGGTTCCCGCCAGGGAGTCCACCGGCGGCCTGAAGTGGTACGACCTGGCAATTCAGCAGCAGTTGCTCACCGAACAACACGACCTCGTCCTCACCGCACTCGCCACCCGCCCGCCGAGCCCGGCCCAACTCGACGGCGCGGCCGAGCTGTTCAGCTCCCACGAGTGGATCACGGCGCACGGCAAGGAGTTGCCCGAGCCGGTGAGGTCGATGGTGATCGAGCACGTCCAAGCCGTCGGCACCGATCCCATGAGGTTCCGGATGCGCCACGGCTACTTCGGTGCCGAGCGATTCGGCCGGACTCCCGCCGACGGCTGAGCGCACATCAACACACCGGCCGGCACCCCAACAGGGTGCCGGCCGGTATGCGTTGTCGGCGGCTCTCGCCTCGGTCAGAGGGCCGCCTTGGCGAGGTCCGGGGCGGTCAGGCGCAGGGTGGTGGGCAACTCCCTGGCCGTGGGCTCCAGATGGAGGCGTTGCAGGCCCTCCGTGTCCGCCGCCGGGACGGTCGCCCGGCAGTCGCACGACTGGTCGTCGAAGCCCGCGAAGCGGTAGGCGACCTCCATCATGCGGTTGCGGTCGGTGGGCCGGAAGTCGGCGACCAAGTGGACTCCTGCCCGATGGGCCTCGTCCACCAGCCAGTTGAGGAGGGTCGCACCGGCCCCGTAGGACACCACCCGGCAGGAGGTGGCCAGCAGCTTGAGGTGCCACAGGTCGGGGTGGCGCTCCAGCAGCAGGACGCCCACGGCACCGTGCGGGCCGAACCGGTCGGCCATGGTGACGACCAGGACCTCATGCCGCGGGTCGTCGAGCAGGTCGCGCAGTTCGGCGTCGGAGTAGGGCACCCCGGTGGCGTTCATCTGGCTGGTGCGCAGGGTCAGTTCCTCGACCCGGGCGAGTTCCTCCTCGGTGGCGCGGCCGATGCCCATCTCCAGTTCCAGCGTGCGCAGGAACTCCTCGTCCGGGCCGTCGGACCGGGCCCGTTCGGCTTCACGCCGGAAGCTCGCCTGGTACATCTCGCGGCGGCGGCGGGAGTCCACGGTCCGTACAGCCGGGGTGAATTCCGGCCGGGAGAGCAGGCCGGACACGTCCTCGGCCGGGTAGCAGCGGACCTCCGGCAGATGGTGGGCGACCTCGGCGCGCTCGGCGGGCCGGTCGTCGATGAAGGCGATGGCGGACCGGGCGAAGTTCAACCGCTCGGCGATGGCGCGCACCGCGTCCGATTTCGGGCCCCAGTTGATGTGCGGAAGGATGAAGTAGTCGGCGATGCCGAGTTCTTCCAGCCGGGCCCAGGCCAAGTCGTGGTCGTTCTTGCTGGAGACGGCCTGCAGGATGCCCCGCGCGTCCAGCTCGGTCACCACCTGGCGTACCTCGTCGCTGAGCCGGACCTCGGCGTCCTCCGACAGGGTGCCCTGCCACAGGGTGTTGTCCAGGTCCCAGACCAGGCACTTGACGGTCACTGTCATATCGATCCGTTCACCGCGTGCTCGGCCAGCATCAACTGGCACATCTCATGGCTGCCTTCGATGATCTTCATCAGCTTGGCGTCCCGGTAGGCGCGCGCCACCAGGTGCCCGTCCCGGGCCCCGGCCGAGGCGAGTACCTGGAGTGCCGTTTCGGCGCCGCGTGTCGCCTGGTCGGCGCTGACGTGCTTGGCCAGGACGGTCGCCATGACCTGCTCGGGCGAGCCGCTGTCCCAGCACCGGCTGGCGTGTTCGGACACCCGGGTGGCGAGCTGCTCGGCCACCAGCAGCTCGGCGAGGTGGCGGGCGACCAACTGGTGCTCCGCCAGCGGCTTGCCGAACTGCTCGCGGGTGGTGGCGTGTCGGGCTGCGGCGGTCCGGCAGCCGCGCAGGATGCCCACGCAGCCCCAGGCCACCGAGATCCGTCCGTAGGCCAGGGCCGTGGTCACCAGCAGCGGCAGCGACAGGCCGACACCGCCGAGGACGGCGTCGGCAGGCAGCCGTACGGAGTCCAGGGTGATGTTGGCGTGCCCCGCGGCCCGGCAGCCCAGCGGATCGGCGACCCGCTCGACGCGCACCCCGGGGGCGTCGCTGGGGACCACCACGGCGGCGGCCCCGTCCTCGTACCTGCCGAACACCACGAGCAGGTCGGCGTAGTGGGCGGCGGTCACCCAGACCTTCCGCCCGTCGATGACGACCGAGTCGCCGTCGCGGCGGATGCTGGTGGCGATCGCGGACAGGTCGCTGCCCGCGCCCGGCTCGCTGAAGCCCGCGGCCGCCAGTTCACCGCCGGTCAGCCGGGGCAGCCAGGCCGCGCGCTGCTCGGCGGTGCCCAGCCGTTCGATGGTCCAGGCGGCCATGCCCTGGGAGGTCATCACGCTCCGCACGGAGCTGCACAGGCTGCCGACCCCGGCGGTGAACTCGCCGTTCTCCAGACTGCTCAGTCCCCGGCCGCCGTACTCGGCGGGGACCTGGGCGCACAGCCTGCCGTCGGCGCCCAGCTTGCGCAGCAGGTCCACCGGCAGCAGGCCCGCCCGGTCCCAGTCGTCGGCCTGGCCGTCGATGAGCCCGGTGACGGATTCCAGCGCCTGCTCGGTCGCCTCACTCACCGCCGCTCCCGGTGGCCGCGTCCGTGAGGCGGAGCACCAGGGCCGTCATCGCCTGTACGGTACGGAAGTTGTCGAGCCTGAGGTCGGCGCCGCGGATGGCCACGCCGAAGGACTTCTCCAGGTGCACGACCAGCTCCATGGCGAACAGCGAGGACAGGCCGCCGGAGGCGAACAGGTCCTGCTCCGGCTCCCAGGAACGCTTGGTCTTCGTCTCCAGGAAGCGCAGCACCTCCTTCGCCACGGCGTCGGCGTCCGGGGCCGTGGTGCGGTGGGTGGCGTCCATCAGTTCTCCTCCTGGTAGTCGTAGAAGCCCCGGCCGGTCTTGCGGCCGAGTTCGCCGCGCCGGACCTTGTCCAGCAGCAGCTCGCAGGGGCGGCAGCCCTCGTCACCGGTGCGCTCGTAGAGCACCTGGAGCGAGTCGGCCAGGTTGTCGATGCCGATGAGGTCGGCGGTGCGCAGCGGTCCGGTGGGGTGTCCCAGGCAGCCCTCCATGAGGGCGTCGACCGCCTCCACACTGGCGGTGCCTTCCTGTACCACCCGGACCGCGTCGTTGATCATCGGGTGCAGTACGCGGCTGGTGACGAAGCCGGGGGCGTCTCGGACCACCACGGGCTGCCGGTCGAGCGCGGTGAGCAGCGAGCCGATCCGGCTCATGGTCTCCTCGCCGGTCCCGCTGCCCCGGATGACCTCGACCGTGCGGATCAGATACGGGGGGTTCATGAAGTGGGTGCCGACCAGGTCCGCCGGTCGGTCGACGAACTCGGCCAGCTCGTCGACGGGGATGGACGAGGTGTTGGTGATCAGCGGGGTGCCGGGGGCCACCCGTGCCGAGACGTCGGCCAGGGCCTTGGCCTTCAGCTCGGTGTTCTCCGTGATGGCCTCGATGACGACGGTGGCCTCGGCCACGCCCTCGGGCGAGGTCGCGGTCACCAGCTCGCCGAGGATCCGCTCGGCCGGGATCCTGCCCATCAGTTGGGCCATCCGCAGCTCGTTGTCGATCTTGCTGCGGGCCCGGTCGAGCTGGGCGCCGTAGACGTCGATCAGCAGAACGGGCAGGCCCTGCGCGAGGGCCAGGGCGGTGATCCCCACCCCCATCACTCCGGCTCCCAGCACGGCAAGCCGGTGCGCACCTGTGGTCATGCGGCGCTCCTCATGTGTAAGTCGCTCATTCATCACTGGTCTGTGGAAGGCGAGTTGGGGTCGGCGGCGGAACGGCGGCCGAGGACGGTCTCCAGCCAGCCGGAGACCGCTTGCCCGGTGGTGGCCACGTGCTGCTCCATGAGGGAGAAGTGGTCTCCGGGCACATCCACCACCTGCTGTGCCGTGGGCCAGGTGGCGCGCCAGTCGGGGGCGTCCGGGGCGGGTTCACCCAGGGGGGTGGAGGCGCGGACGAGCAGGACGGGGGCCTGGACGGCCGGTGGCTGCCAGTCGTCCAGGAGCCGGAAGTAGCGGCCCATCGCGGTCAGTCGGGTTCCGTCCATGGGCGCGCCCCTGTTCTCGCGGGCGAACATCCCGCCGACGAGGGTGTCGTTGAACTGGGTCATGCCCTTGTTGTCCGAGAGGTAGGTGTCGAGCAGCACCACGGCGGCCGGTCGTACGCCGCGCCGCTCCAGGGTGGCCGCCACCCCGTGGGCCACGGTTCCGCCCGAGGAGGAGCCCATGAGCACCAGCGGGCGGTCGCCCAGTTCGCGCAGCAGGGTCTCGGCCTGGAAGTCGAAGAGCGCGGACAGGTCGGCGGGCACCGGCTCCCCTTCGGCGAAGCCCGGGGCGGCCAGGGCGCTGACCCCGTAGCGGCCCCGGAACTGCGCGGCGAAGCGCGCGTACTGCACGGCCCCGCCCAGGGCGACGATGGAACCGAAGCACACCAACTCCGGCGCGTTGCCCCCCTGTTCGCACAGGCGCAGCAGCCGCGGTCCGGTGCCGGCGGCCAGGAGTCCGGTGCCGGTGTGGAACTCGGGGCGGAGTGCGGCGGCGTTCTTCAGCAGGGCCAGGCCCTCGTCGATCCTGCCCGCCTCGAAGGCCTGACGGAACAGGATGCTGACCGGGTCCTCGGCGGGCGGCTCGGGCTCGGGTGCGTGCCGCGCCGGGGACGCGTCGTCGGCCGGGGCCGACTCCAGTTGTCCGCCCAGGAGTTCGGCGAGACGGGCCGGGGTGCCGCTGTCCAGGACCACGGTGGGCCGCAGGCGCAGTCCGGTGCGGTCGGCGAGCCGGTTGCGCAGTTCGACGGCGGTCAGCGAGTCGAACCCGACCGAGAGGAAGGGGTCTTCGGCACCGATCGCGTCGGTCTCGGTGTGCCCGAGCACCTCGGCGGCCTGGGTGCGGACCAGGTCGAGCAGCAGCCGGGCCCGCTCGGCGGCGTCGCCTTGGGCCAGTCGGGCCCGCAGTGCGCCTTCGGTGGTCGTCGGCCGGGTACGGGCGGCGGGCCGCACCAGGGAGCGCAGCAGGTGGGGCACCGGCTGGTCGCGGTAGGCGGTGAGGTCGAGGTGGACAGGCACCAGCGCCGCCTCCCCGGTGGCCAGTGCCGCGTCGAACAGTGCGGTGCCCTCGTCGGCGGTCAGCCCGCGCACTCCGCTGCGGGCCATGCGCCGCAGGTCGGTGTCGGAGAGTTCCGCGGTCAGTTCGCTGCGCTGCTCCCACAGGCCCCAGGCCAGGGAGGTGGCGGGCAGCCCCGCCCGGCGGCGGGCGGCCATCAGCGCGTCGGTGCAGGCGTTGGCGGCCGCGTAGGCGGACTGGCCGGGGCTGCCGAACACACCGGCGGCGGAGGAGAAGGTGACGAAGGCGGACAGTTCGCTGTCCCGGGTCAGCTCGTGCAGATGCCAGGCGCCGTCCACCTTGGGGCGCAGTACGCCGCTCAGCCGCTGCGGTGTCAACGCCTCCAGCAGGCCGTCGTCGAGGACGCCCGCGGTGTGCACGACGGCGCGCAGCGGGTGCCGTTCGGGAACGGCGGCGAGCACCGTCGCG
This sequence comes from Streptomyces sp. NPDC104371, assembly GCF_055583785.1. Classification (NCBI taxonomy): domain Bacteria; kingdom Bacillati; phylum Actinomycetota; class Actinomycetes; order Kitasatosporales; family Streptomycetaceae; genus Streptomyces; species Streptomyces sp. NPDC104371. Next base: position 263,218 of record NZ_JBVJNF010000008.1, on the reverse strand, counting down.
AGCGCCTGACGGTCAGCCACATCGCAGGCGTGCACGGTGACTTGGGCGCCCGCTGTGGTGAGTTCCGTGACCAGTTCGGGCATCCCCGGCCCGTCGGCTCCGCGCCGCCCGAGCAGTACCAGGTGCCGTACACCGTGCCGGGTGACGAGGTGGCGGGCGAGGATTCCGGCGAGGGTGCCTCCGCCGCCGGTCAGCAGGACCGTGCCGTCCGGGTCGAAGGGGCCTGTCTCCGGGGCGACCGCGTGGGCGCGGGCCAGCCGGGGTGCGTACAGCGCTCCGTCACGTATCGCCAACTGCGGTTCGCCGGAGGCCAGTACGGCGGGCAGGAGCCGGGCGGTGGCCTGTGCGTCGTCGGTGTCCAACAGCAGGAAGCGGCCAGGGTGTTCGAGTTGGGCCGAGCGCAGCAGACCCCATACGGCGGCACCGGCCGGGTCCACCGGTTCGCCGGACGCGTCGGCCGCTCCCCGGGTCAGGACCACCAACGGCGTGGTGTCCCGGCCGGGTTCGGCCAGCCATGTGTGCAGGGCGTCGAGCACCTCGGCGGCGGTGCGGTGCACGGTCTCCGGTCCGTCCGCTCCCCGCGGTGGGCAGGGAAGCAGGACCGCGTCGGCGGGAGCTTCCTCGGGTACGGTCCCGAAGTCCTCCGGCAGCAGTCGGGCGTCGGGTGTGCCGAGCAGCGCCCAACGGCCGCCGGGCAGTGAGGCGTTGGGTTGCGGCGCCGGTGTCCACTCCACCCGGTACAGCGAGCGGGCGGGGGTGCGCAGCGCCGCGAAGGAGGCGGTGCGCAGGGCCAGCGATCCGATGGCGGCGACCTGGCGGCCGTCGGGGTCGCTGATCCGCAGGGAGAGGGCGTCGGGTCCGTCGGGCCGCAGGGTGACCCGCAGGGCGCGTTCGGCTCCGCTGCCGATGGTCACCCGGTGCCAGGAGAACGGCAGCGGTACGCCGTCCGTGGGCCCGCTCTGTTCGAGGCCCGCCCGTTGCAGGCTGACGGTCTGCACGGCCGCGTCGAGCAGTGCGGGGTGCACCGCGAAGGCGTCCGGACGTCCGTCGGACACGCCGTCGGGCAGGGTCACTTCGGCGAACACCTCGGCGTCGCGGCTCCAGGCGCGGCGCAGCCCTCGGAAGGCGGGGCCGTAGAAGATGCCGCCGTCCTCCAGGGTGTCGTAGAGCCGGTCGAGGTCCAGCTCCCGCGCGTCGGCCGGTGGCCAGGGGGCCGGGTCGGGCGCGGGCTGTTCCGGGGCCGTCGCGAGCAGGCCGTCGGCGTTCCGGGTCCAGGGTTCGCCGGGTTCGGCGTCCTGGGGGCGGGAGTGGAACTCCACGGTGCGTCGGCCGTCGTCGTCGGCCGGTCCCACGGTGAGCCGGAGTTGCGTCGCGCCACGGGGCTCGGCGGGCAGGGTCAGGGGCGCGGCGAGGGTCAGCTCCTCGATCATGTCGCTGCCGAGTCGGCGTCCCACGTGGGCGGCCATCTCCAGGTAGGCGACGCCGGGGAGCAGGACGGTGCCGCCCACGGCGTGGTCGGCCAGCCAGGGGTGGTCGGCGACCGACAGCCGCCCGGTGAACACCACGCCACCCGAGTCGGGCAGGTCGACCGCGGCACCGAGCAGAGGGTGCCCGCCGTCGCGCTGTCCGGCCGAGGCGGGGTCGCCGCCGGGCGGGCGGGCGTCGAGCCAGTAGCGCTGCCGCTGGAAGGCATACGTCGGCAAGGGGACCCGGCGGCCCCCGGAGTGCTCGGTGACCCGTGCCCAGTCGACGGGCAGGCCCGCCACATGGGCCTCGCCCAGGGACAGCAGCAGTCGGCGCAGGTCTCCCTCGTCGCGGCGCAGTGTCCCGAGCACCTCGACGTCGTCGGCGTCGGCGTCCGCCGCGGTGTCCTGGATCCCGTAGGCCAGGGTGGGGTGCGGGCTGACCTCGACGAAGGCCCGGTGGCCCGCGTCCAGCAACTGCCGTACGGCGTCGGCGAACCGGACGCCCTGCCGTAGGTTGCGGTACCAGTACTCGGGGGTGAGGGTGTGGGGGCCGACCCAGTCGACGTCCACGGTCGACAGCCAGGGGACGTCGGGGGTACGCGGGGTGATCCCGGCGAGGCCCGCGATCAGGTCGTCGCGTACCGCGTCGACGCCGGCCGAGTGCGAGGCGTAGTCCACCGGCATCGGCCAGGCCATCACGCCCTCTTCGCGGAGGTCGTCGAGGAGGGCGCCGACCGCCTTGGCGTCGCCCGCGACCGCCACCACGCGCGGCCCGTTGACCGCGGCGATGGACAACTCGCCCTCACGTCCGGCCAGTCGGTCGGTGACCTCCTGCGGCGAGAGCATCAGGGTGGCCATCGCGCCCTCGCCGCCGACCGCGCCCAGCGCGCGACCGCGCACCGCCGCGACTTGGGCCGCGTCCTCCAGGGACAGCGCCCCCGACACACAGGCGGCGGCCACCTCGCCCTGGCTGTGCCCGACCACCGCGGCGGGCTCCACACCGTAGGAGCGCCATACGGCGGCCAGCGACACCAGGACGGCGAACAGGACCGGTTGGAGCACTTCGACGGAGTCCAGCGAGGGTGCGCCGGGCTCCCCGCGCAGGACGGCGGTCGGCGACCAGTCCAGATGCGCGGCCAGGGCGCGTTCGCAGTCGGCCATCCGCCGGGCGAACGGCTCGCAGTGGTCGAGGAGTTGGGCGGCCATGCCGGGCCACTGGGCGCCCAGGCCGGGGAAGACGAACACGGCCTTGCGCCCGCCGCGCGGGGCGGTGCCCACGGCGGTGTCGGCGGCCGTCTCACCTCGGGCGAGGGCGGCGAGGGCGGCGAGCAGCTCGGTGGGGTTCTCGCCGACCAGGACGGCGCGGTCGGCGAAGCGGGACCTGCCCAGGGCCAGCGAGCGGCTGATGTCCGCGGGGCGGATCGCCGGGTCGGTGGTCAACCGGGCGTGGAGTGCGGCTGCTTGGCCGCGCAGGGCGGCGGCGCCCTTGGCCGAGAGGGTCCAGGCGACGGGTCCGGCCGGGGCCTCGTCGGGGGTGTCCGCCTGCGGCTGTTCCGGGGCCGATTCCAGGACGAGGTGGGCGTTGGTGCCGCTGGCGCCGAAGGAGGACACCGCGGCCCGCCGCGGCTCGCCGGTGTGCGGCCAGGGGGTCGCCGCGGTGAGGAGGCGGACCGCGCCCTCGGACCAGTCGACCTGGGTGCTGGGCCGGTCGAGGTGGAGCGATCGGGGCAACAGCCCGTGCCGCATGGCCAGTACGGTCTTGATGACGCCGCCCACTCCGGCGGCTGCCTGGGTGTGGGTGAGGTTGGACTTGAGCGAGCCCATCAACAGCGGCCGGTCCGCGGGCCGGTGGCGGCCGTAGACCTCCAGTACCGCCTGGGCCTCGATGGGGTCGCCCAGCACGGTGCCGGTGCCATGGGCCTCCAGCGCGTCGATCTCGGCTGCGGTCAGGTCGGCGTTGTCCAACGCCTGGGCGATCAGGCGTTGTTGGGCCGGTCCGTTGGGTGCGGTCATGCCGTTGCTGGCGCCGTCCTGGTTGACGGCGGAGCCGCGGATCACGGCCAGCACCGGGTGGCCGTTGCGGCGGGCGTCGGAGAGCCGCTCCAGCACGACCACTCCGACGCCCTCACCGAACCCGGTGCCGTCGGCGTCGGCGGAGAAGGACTTGCACCGCCCGTCACGAGCCAGTCCGCGCTGGCGGCTGAAGCCCACGAACAGGCCCGGGGTGGACATGACGGTGACCCCGCCGGCCAGCGCCAGGTCGGCGTCCTCGGCGCGCAGCGCCTGGCACGCCAGGTGGATGGCGACCAGCGAGGACGAACAGGCGGTGTCCAGGGTGACGGCGGGTCCTTCCAGGCCCAGGAGGTAGGCGACCCGGCCGGAGACCACGCTGGGGATGCTGCCCGTGCCCAGGAACCCTTCGAGTTCTTGGGGCACTTGGCCGAGCCGGGAGCCGTAGTCGGTGTTGAGGACGCCGGTGTAGACCCCGGTGCGGCTGCCGCGCAGCGACAGCGGGTCGATGCCCGCGCGCTCGACGGCCTCCCACGAGGTCTCCAGGATCAGCCGCTGCTGGGGGTCCATCGCCAGGGCCTCGCGCGGGGAGATCCCGAAGAAGGCGGCGTCGAACTCGCAGGCGCCGTCGAGGAATCCGCCCTCGGTGGTGTAGGTGGAGCCGGGTGCGTCGGGGTCCTCGTGGTAGAGGCCCTCGCCGTCCCAGCCGCGGTCGGTGGGGAAGGCGCCGACCGCGTCCCGCTCCTTGACCAGCAGCTCCCACAGCTCTTCGGGGGAGCGCACTCCGCCGGGGTAGCGGCAGGCCATGGACACGATGGCCACGGGCTCCCGCATCCGTCCGGTGAGCCGGCGGTTCTCGGCGCGCAGTCGCTGATTGTCGAGCAAGGAGGTGCGCAGCGCCTCGACCACTTGGTCCGCGGGCATGCTCGTCCCTTCTTCCGGTGCGGTGTTGTCAGTCACGCTCGCCGCCCAGCGCCATCCGCACGAGGTCGGTCACGTCCATCTCCCTGATCGCGTCGATCTGTTCCTGTTCCTCCCGCGCCGCCGGGGCCGTCCGCGCGCCTGCCGGTGCGGCGGCCGGTGCCGAGGGCAGCAGCCGCCCGTCGAGGTACGCGGCGACCGCGAGCGGGGTGGGGTGGTCGAAGACCAGCGTCGCGGGCAGCCGGAGTCCGGCCGTCGCGGCGAGCCGGTTGCGCAGTTCCACCGAGGTCAGCGAGTCGAACCCGAGGTCCTTGAAGGGCCGTTCGGGGTCGACGGCGTCGGCGCCGGTGTGGCCGAGGACATCGGCGACCCTGGCGCGCACCAACTCGGCGAGCGTGTCGAGGCGTTCGTCGCCGCCCAGCGCGGCCAGCCTGCGCCGCAGTGAATCGGCCTCGGCGACGTCGGCTCCGGAGGCGGTACGGCGGACGGTGCGCACCAGGCCTCGGAGCAGGGGCGGTACGGTGCCCGGGTCGGCCGCCCGCAGCCGGGCGAGGTCCAGCCGTACGGGGACCAGCAGCGCCTCGGGCGAGCGCAGCGCGGCGTCGAACAGGGCCAGTCCCTCCTGGTCGGAGAGGGCCGCGACACCGCCGCGGGTCATCCGCCGCCGGTCGGTCTCGTCCAGGGAGCCGGTCATCTCGCTGCGCTGTTCCCACAGCCCCCAGGCCAACGACTGAGCCGGGAGCCCGTCGGCCCTGCGGCGGCGGGCCAAGGCGTCCAAGTAGGCGTTGGCAGCGGTGTAGTTGCCCTGGCCCGCGTTCCCGATGGTGGCGGACGCCGAGGAGAAGAGAACGAAGGCGGACAGCGGCAGATCGCGGGTCAGCTCATGCAGGTGCCACGCCGCGTCGGCCTTGGGGCGCAGTACCCGCTCCAGTTGCTCGGGGGTCAGCGATTCGACGGTGGCGTCGTCCAGCACTCCCGCGGCGTGCACCACGGCGGTGAGCGGATGTTCCTCGGGTACCCGCGCCAACAGAGCGGACAGCGCGTCCCGGTCGCTGGTGTCACAAGCGGCGATCTCCGCATCAGCCCCCAGCTCTGCCAACTCATCGACGAGTTGCTTGGCCTGCGGGGCCTGGTCTCCCCGGCGGCTCACCAACAGCAGTCGCCGTACCCCGTGTTCGGCCGCCAGGTGCCGGGCGACCAGTCGGCCCAGCACGCCCGTGGCCCCGGTGATCAGTACGGTGCCGGACGGGTCCAGCGGCGTGGAAGGCACGGCGTCTGCGGCGACCGCGCGGGTCAGCCTGGCGGCCAGCAAGGTGCCCTTGCGTACGGCGAGTTGGGGCTCGTCGGAGGCCAGTACGGCGGGCAGCAGGGCGCGGAGCGCGGCCGGGTCCTCGGCGGGTTCCGCGTCCAACAGGACGATTCGGCCGGGGTGTTCGGACTGGGCGGCACGCATCAGCCCCCGGACGGCCGCGCCCGCCAGGTCGGTGACCGTCTCGTCCTCCGTCGTACTGACGGCGCCCTGGGTGACGAACACCAGCCGGGCGTCGGCGTAACGGTCGTCGGCCAGCCAGTCCTGCAACAGCCGCAGCGCCTCGGCCACCGCCCGGTGCACCGCCGGTGCGTCGTCTCCGCCCGGGTGGCCGGTCACCACGACCGCTTCGGGTACGGCCATGCCGTCGGCCACGGCTGCCGACAGCTCGGCGAGGCCGGGGTAGGACCGGGGCAGCAGGCCGACGGGGCCGAGTTCGGCCCACCGCTCGGTGTCGGGCGCCCGGGAGGCGGCGGGGACAGCCGTCCATTCCACCCGGAACAGGGAGTCGGCGGCCGGATCAGCCGGGGCGCGCAGCGCGTCCAGGGTGACCGGCCGGACCACCAGGGAGTCGACCTTGACCACCGGCCGACCGGCCGGGTCGTCCGCGGTGAGCGACACCGAGCCGTCGGCGTGGAAGGCGAGCCGCACGCGCAGAGCGGTGGCGCCCGACGCGTAGAGGGTGACCCCGGACCAGGAGAACGGCAGCCTGGCGGTGCCCGGCGGCAGGTCCGTTCCGGCGCTGTCCGAGCCGCCCAGCCACAGCCCCTGCAACGCGGCGTCCAGCAGCGCGGGGTGGAGTCCGAACGCACCCGCGTCCGTGGACCGTTGCTGCGGCAGCCGTACCTCGGTGAAGACCTCGCCGTCGCGCCGCCAGGCCGAGCACAGGCCCTGGAACAGCGGGCCATAGCCGTAACCGGCGGCGGCGAAGCGGTCGTAGAGGTCCGCTACGCCGATCGGTTCCGCACCGGCAGGCGGCCAGGCGCCGTCGTGCGCGGGCGGCTCCGGCTCGGTGTCGTCCGTGACCAGCACACCCGTGGCGTGAGCGGTCCAGCTCGGGTCGGTGGCGTCCTGGAGCCGGGAGAACACGTCGAGAGCGCGGCGGCCCGCGTCGTCCGGAGCCCCGACGCGCAACTGGACCTGCACAGCACCGGACTTGGGTAGGACGAGGGGTGCCTGGAGGGTGAGTTCCTCGACGGCGGCGCACCCGGCCTCGTCCGCCGCCCGCAACGCCAGCTCCACGAAGCCCGTGCCGGGCAGCAGGATCACGTCTCCGACGGCGTGTTCGGCCAGCCAGGGGTGGGTACGCACCGACAGGCGGCCGGTGAGCAGCAGTTCGCCCGTGTCGGCGACCTCCACCGCCGCCCCGAGCAACGGATGCCCGGTCGTGCCAAGACCCGCGGACGACACATCCCCGCTGGTGGTGGGCGCGTCCATCCAGTAGCGCTGGTGCTGGAAGGGGTAGGTGGGCAGCTCGACGCGACGGGCGTCGGTGCCTTCGAAGGCGGGGGCCCAGTCGACGTTCACGCCGTGGGTCCATGCCTCGCCCAGGGACAGCAGGAAGCGCTCCATACCCCCGTCACCGCGGCGCAACGTGCCCACCGCCACCGCGTCCGCCTCGGTCTCCCCTACCGCCATCGTGAGTACGGGGTGCGGGCTGGACTCGATGAACACCCGGTAGCCGTCGGCCAGTAGAGCGCGGGTGGCCTGCTCGAACTCCACCGTCTGCCGGAGGTTGCGGTACCAGTAGTCACCGTGCAGACCGGCGGTGTCCAGTAGCCCGCCGGTCACCGTCGAGTAGAACGGCACCTCGGCCGTGCGCGGCGCCACGTCCGCCAACGCCTGCGCCAACTCCACCTGGATCCGCTCTACTTGGGGGCCGTGGGAGGCGTAGTCGACCGGGATCCGGCGCGCACGCACACCCTCCGACGCGCACCACGCCATCAACTCATCGAGCGACTCGGTGTCACCGGAGACCACCACGGAGGACGGGCCGTTGATAGCGGCGACCGAGAGGCCAGCCGTCAGGTGCACTTCGTTGACAGGCAAGGCCACCGACACCATGCCCCCATGGCCCGCAAGAGCACCCAGCACCTGGGACCGCAGAGCCACCACACGCGCGCCGTCCTCCAGCGACAGACCACCCGCCACCACAGCAGCCGCGATCTCACCCTGGCTATGCCCCACCACCGCATCCGGCACCACACCGAACGACCGCCACACCTGCGCCAGCGACACCATCACCGCGAACAGAACCGGCTGCACCACATCTACCCGGTCCAGATCCAGATCTCCGGGATCACCGCGCACCACATCCAGCAACGACCAGTCCACGTGAGGCGCGAGCGCATCGGCGCACTCCCCCATCCGCTCCCGGAACACCTCCGAGGACTCCAGCAACTCCCGCGCCATACCTACCCACTGCGACCCCTGTCCAGGGAACACGAACACCGTCCGCGCATCCCCCACAGCGATGCCCGTGATCGAGTGGGAGGTCGGGACTCCGGCCGTGGCCTGGTCCAGTTCGGCGGGGAGGCGGGTCGGGTCGGTGACGATGACCGTGCGGTGCTCGAAGGCGGTGCGGCCGGTCAGGGACAGGGCGATGTCCGCCGGGTCCGCGCCGTGGTCCGTGGTCAGGTGTGTCCGGAGGCGCCCGGCCTGGTCGCGCAGTGCCGGTGCGGTCCTGGCGGACAGCGGCCAGGGCAGCGCGGGCCGCGGCCCGGACGTCACCGGACGCCTCGCGGGCTCCGGCTCGGGGGCTTGTTCCAGGATCACATGGACGTTGGTGCCGCTCAGTCCGAAGGAGGACACCCCGGCGCGGGGCGGGTGTCCGCCCTCCGGCCAGGGCACCAGGTCGGTGTTGACCGCCACCGCGCCCTGGGTCCAGTCGACATGGGTGGTGGGCCGGTCGACGTGCAGGGTCGGCGGTACCTGCCGGTGGCGCAGGGCCAGCACCATCTTCATCATTCCGGCTACGCCCGAAGTGGCTTGCGTGTGGCCGATGTTGGACTTCAGGGAGCCGATCAGCAGCGGTCGCTCCGCGGGCCGGTCCTGACCGTAGGTGGCCAGCAGCGCCTGGGCCTCGATGGGGTCGCCGAGGGTGGTGCCGGTGCCATGGGCCTCGACCACGTCCACGTCAGCGGCCGACAGCCCGGAGTTGGCCAACGCGGCGCGGATGACCCGCTGTTGGGCGGGGCCGTTGGGGGCGGACAGGCCGTTGCTGGCGCCGTCCTGGTTGATGGCCGAGCCTCGGATCACGGCCAGCACCGGGTGGCCGTGGCGCTGGGCGTCCGCGAGCCGTTCGACGAGGAGCACGCCGACGCCCTCGCCCATGCCCATGCCGTCGGCGGCCTCGGCGAACGTCTTGCAGCGCCCGTCGGCGGCCAGCCCGCGCTGTCGGGAGAAGCTGACGAGGGAGCCGGGGGTGGACATCACCGCGACGCCGCCGGCCAGCGCGAGCGAGCAGTCCCCGGCCCGGAGCGCCTGGGCGGCCAGGTGCAGGGCGACCAGTGAGGAGGAGCAGGCGGTGTCCACGGTGACGGCGGGGCCTTCGAGGCCCAGGGTGTAGGCGACCCGGCCGGAGACCACGCTGGGGGCGCTGCCGGTGAGCAGATGGCCCTCGGCCTCCGCCGATCCGGCCACCGCCGAGGCGTAGTCCCCGTAGTTGACTCCGGTGAACACCCCGGTCCGGCTGCCGCGCAGCGCCTCCGGGTCGAGTCCGGCCCGTTCCAGGGCCTCCCAGGTGGTTTCGAGGAGCAGCCGCTGCTGCGGGTCCATCGCCATCGCTTCGCGCGGTGAGATGCCGAAGAAGTCGGCGTCGAACTCGCCCGCGTTGTGCAGGAAGCCGCCGCCTCGGGTGGTCACGGTACCGGGCCGGTCGGGGTCCGGGTCGTAGAGCGTCTCCAGGTCCCAGCCCCGGTCCGTGGGGAAGTCCGAGACCACGTCGCCGCGTTCGACGAGCAGCCGCCACAGGTGTTCGGGCGTGCTGATGCTGCCGGGGAAGCGGCAGGCCATGGCCACGACGGCGATGGGTTCGCCGGTGTCGGCAACCTGGGCGGGGGGTGGTGTGGTGGCGACTTCCTCGGTGTGGCCGAGGAGTTGGGTGCGGATGTGCTCGGCGAGTACGTGGGCGGAGGGGTAGTCGAAGATCAGGGTGGAGGGCAGCCGGAGTCCGGTGGCGGTGTTGAGCCGGTTGCGCAGTTCCACCGCGGTCAGTGACGCGAAGCCGAGTTCCTGGAAGGCCTTGCCGGGGCGGATGGCCTCGGGCGAGTCATGGCCCAGTACCGCCGCGGCGTGCCGGGTGACCAGGTCAAGTATCAGGCGGGTCTGCTGGGCCGACGGCAACCCGGCGAGGCTGTCGCGCAGTTGGGAGGCCGCGTGGGTCGAATCCGGCGGTGCGGTGTCGGTCTGTTCCAGCGCCTGACGCGCTTGCGGTACGGAGGAGATCAGTGGGCTGGGCCGGGCGGAGGTGAAGACGGGGGCGAACCGCTCCCAGTCGACGTCGGCCACACACACCGCGGTCTCGTCGTCGTCGAGGACCTGTTGCAGGGCGGCCACCGTGAGTTCGGGGTCCATCCTCGGCAGGCCCTGTTCGGCGAGCTTGAAGGGGTCCTCCAGGGTGAGGACGCCGGTGTCGTCCGTGGTGTCCGGGCGCAGCCAGGGGTTGTCGGCCTGCCAGACGCCCCAGTCGATGGTGGTGGCCCGTAGCCCTCGGCCGCGTCGGTGGTGAGCCACCGCGTCCAACAGGGCGTTCGCCGCGGAGTAGGCGCCGTGTGCGCCGCTGCCCCAGAGACCGGCGATGGAGGAGAACAGGACGAACGCGTCCAGTTCGCGGTCGAGCAGGGCGTCCAGGTGCAGGGCGCCGGCCGCCTTGGCCGCGACGATCTGTTCGAACGCCGCCAGGGGCATGGTGTCCAGTGGGGCGAGGGCGATGAAGGCCGCGGCGTGCACCACGGCGGTCACCGGGGTGCCCTGCGTCTCCAACTCGTCCAGCAGCCGCTCCAGTTGGTCGCGGTCGGTGACATCGCAGGACACCAGGGTGAGCCGGGCGCCAAGTGCTTCGATCTCGTCGGTCAGTTCGGCCGCACCGGGGGTGTCCGCGCCACGGCGGCCGGGCAGGACGAGGTGCTCGGCGCCGCCGCAGGCCAGCCAGCGGGCCAGGTGCGGGCCGACCGCGCCGGTGCCGCCGGTGACCAGGACGGTGCCACGGGGCTTCCAGGGCCGGTCGGGGGTGCCGGTGCGCGGGGCGGGTACCAGGCGGCGCGCGTACAGGCCGGACGGGCGGACCGCGAGCTGGTCCTCGTCGGAGGAGCCCGCCGTACGGGACAGTGCCGCGCCCAGCCGCAGCCGGGCGGGGGCGTCGAGCTCCACGGGCAGATCGATCAACCCGCCCCAGCGGTGCGGCTGTTCCAGGGCGGCCACCAGGCCCGTGCCCCAGACGAGTGCCTGCCGGGGGGCGGTGAGCGGGTCGGTGTCCCCGGTGGTCACCGCGCCCGTGGTGGCGCACCAGAGCGGGACGCGGCTGCCGAGGTCGCCCAGGGCCTGGACGAGGGCGAGGGTGAGCGCGCTGCCTGTGGGCAGGGACGGGTGCGCGGGGTGCGGTCGCTCGGCCAGGGCCAGCAGGGACAGCACGCCGGACAGGTCGCCGGACAGGTGGGAGGCGAGGGTGGCGGCCAACCGGGTCCGGTCGGTGTCGGCTTCGGTCAGCGCGATCGGGGTGACGTCCGCGCCCAGTTCGGTCAACGCCTCGATGACGCTGGTGACTTGGGGACTGCTGTGCTGCTCCTCGGGCAGGGCGACCAGCCAGCGGCCGGACAGGGTCACCGTCGGTGGTTCGGCGACCGCCTGCCACTGGACGCGGTAGCGCCAGGCGTCAAGGACCGAGGCCTGTCGGCGCTGTCGGCGCCAGGAGTCGAGGGCGGGCAGTACTTGGGCGAGCGGTTCCGGGTCGACGGCCAGGACACCGGCCGCCTCGGCCGCGTCGCCCCGCTCCACCAGGTCCCAGAACTCGCCGTCCTCGGCGGCCACGGCGTCCGTGTCCCCGGTCGCGTCGAACCAGAAGCGCCGACGCTGGAACGGGTAGGTCGGCAGGTCGATCCGGCGGGCGCCGGAGCCGTCGAACACCGCGCGCCAGTCGACCCGTACGCCCCGGACCCACAGGTGGGCCGCGGCGGTCAGCACCCGGTCCAGGCCGCCCTCGTCGCGGCGCAGGGTGCCGATGACCACGGCGTCCTCGGCGCCCGCGGCCTCGGCGCTGTCCTGGACCGCCATGGTGAGCACCGGATGCGGCGATGCCTCGACGAACACGTCGTGGCCCTGCTCGGCCAGGGCGCCTACGGCGGTGTCGAAGCGCACCGTGTGCCGCAGGTTGCGGTACCAGTACGCGGCGTCCATCGTGGCGGTGTCCAGCCAGTCGCCGGTGACCGTGGAGAACACCGGGACACTGCCGGTCCTGGGCGTGAGGCCGTCCAGGGCGGTCAGCAGTTCCGTCTCGATCCGCTCGACCTGTGCCGAGTGGGAGGCGTAGTCGACGGGCACGGTCCTGGCCCGGATGCCGCGCTCGGCACAGCGGTCCACCAGCTCCTTGAGCGCCTGCGGCTCACCGGAGACCACCACGGCGGCGGGGCCGTTGAGCGCGGCGACGGACAGCCGCTCGCCCCAGGGGGCGATCTCCGTCTCCACCGCCTCGCGGGGCAGCGCCAGTGACACCATGCCGCCCTGACCGGCCAGTGCGCCGAGGGCCCGGCTGCGCAGGGCCACCACCTTGGCCCCGTCGGAGAGCGAGAGTCCCTCCGCGACCACCGCGGCGGCGATCTCCCCCTGGCTGTGTCCGACCACGGCGTCGGGCTCCACGCCCCAGGAGCGCCAGAGCGCGGCCAGCGACACCATCACCGCGAACAGCGCGGGCTGCACCACGTCCACGCGTTCCAGCGAGGGTGCGCCCGGCTCCCCACGCACCACGGACAGCAGCGACCAGTCCACCCAGTCGGCCAGCGCCCGGTCGCAGTCGGCCATGGACCGGGCGAACTCCGGTGCCTGCTCCAGCAGTTCGCGGGCCATTCCCTGCCATTGGGCGCCCTGGCCGGGGAAGACCAGCACGGTCTTGCCCACGGTGGGCTCCGTGCCGCCGGTCACCGTACCGGGGTCGGGTTCGTCGCGCCCCAACGCAGCGAGGGACGCGACCAGTTCGGAGTGGTCACGGGCCATCAGCACGGCACGGTGGTCCAGCGCCGTACGGGTGGTGGCCAGCGCGTGGGCGAGGTCCAGAGGGCGTACGGAGGGGTCCGCCGCCAGGTGGGCGCTCAGCCGCGCGGCCTGTTCCCGCAGGGCGGCGGCGGTGTGCCCGGACACCACGCACGGGACAACGGCCGGTTCCGGGTCGGTGCCCGCGCCCGGCCGCTCGGACGGCTCGGGCTGTCGGGGCGGCGCTTCGAGGGTGTCCTGCTCGATGATGACGTGGGCGTTGGTCCCGCTCATGCCGAACGAGGAGATGCCCGCCCGGCGCGGTCGGTCCGCGTCCGGCCACTCCCTGGCCTCGGTGAGCAGTTCCACCGAGCCCGCCGCCCAGTCGGCGTGCGGCGTCGGCCGGGTCACATGCAAGGTGCGCGGCAGGACGCCCGCACGCAGCGCCAGCACCATCTTGATCACACCGGCCACACCGGCCGCGGCCTGGGTGTGTCCGATGTTGGACTTCAACGACCCCAGCCACAGCGGCCGTTCGGCGTCCCGTTCCCGGCCGTAGGTGGCCAGCAGCGCGTCGGCCTCGATCGGGTCGCCGAGCGTGGTGCCGGTGCCATGGGCCTCCACGACGTCGACGTCCGCCGTGGACAGACCCGCGTCGGCCAGGGCCGCCTGGATGACCCGCTGCTGCGAGGGGCCGTTGGGCGCGGTCAGGCCGTTACTGGCGCCGTCCTGGTTGACGGCAGAGCCACGCAGCACGGCCAGCACCGGGTGGCCGTTGCGGCGGGCGTCGGACAGCCGCTCCAACAGAAGCATGCCGACGCCCTCGCCCCAGCCGGTACCGTCGGCGGAGGCCGAGAAGGGCTTGCACCGGCCGTCGGGGCTCATCGCGCCCTGCCGGCTGAACTCGGTGAACACGGAGGGCTGGGACATCACGGTGACCCCGCCGCTCAGGGCCAGGGAGCACTCCCGGTTGCGCAGCGCCTGGACCGCTTGGTGCAGGGCGACGAGCGAGGAGGAGCAGGCGGTGTCCACGGTGACGGCCGGGCCCTCCAGACCCAGGCTGTAGGACACCCGGCCGGACATCACACTCATCGAGTTGCCGGTCATCAGGAAGCCCCGCACGATCTCCGGTGCGCCGCCCGCGAGTTGGGCGTAGCCCTGGTCGATCGCGGCCGTGAACACCCCGGTCGGCGTGGCGCGCAGCGCGGCCGGGTCGATCCCGGCCCGTTCGATGGCCTCCCAGGCGGTCTCCAGGAGCAGCCGCTGCTGCGGGTCCATGGCCAGCGCCTCGTGCGGGGAGATGGCGAAGAACTCCGGGTCGAAGTCGCCGACCCGGTCGATGAACGCGCCCTGGCAGGGGACGTTGCCCGCGCTCAGCCGGGCCAGGTCCCAGCCCCGGTCGGCGGGGAGGGCGCCCACCGTGTCCCGGCCCGCGGACACCAGCTCCCACAGATCCTCCGGGGTGCGCACCCCGCCGGGGAAGCGACAGCTCATCCCGACGACGGCGATGGGCTCACGGTTCCTGGCCTCGGCCTCCCGCAACTGCCGACGGGTGTTCTGCAGGTCGATGGTGACGCGATTGAGGTAGTCGCGCAGCTTCTGCTCGCTCACCGTGCTCCTCCGCAGGTGTGTGGCGCCGGAACGGTCCTGGAGATCCGCACGGGATTCACGAGATGCCCAGCTTGTCGATGAGGTCGAAGATCTCGTCGTTGGTCGCGGACTCGATGTGGTCGGCCGCGACGGTCTCTTGTCCCGCGTCGTCGGCATCCCCGGTCGCCTCCAGACGGGACAGCGCGCCGCGCAGCCGACGGGACAGCTCCAGCCGCAGCGAGTCGTCCGCGCCACGGTCCGTGGACACGGCCTCCAACAGCGCCTCCAGCTTGCCCATCTCGGTCAGCACGGCCGGTTCGGCCGACCCGCCCTCCGCGACGGTCCGCTCGGCGAGATGGCGGGCCAGCGCCTCGGGAGTGGGGTGGTCGAAGACCAGCGCGGCGGGCAGCCGTACGCCGAGCAGCGCGGCGAGCCGGTTGCGCAGCTCCACCCCGGTGAGCGAGTCGAAGCCCAGCTCCTTGAACGGCCGGTCCGGACGCACCAGTTCGGGCGAGGAGTGACCGAGTACGGCGGCGGCGTTGCCGCAGACCAGGTCGAGCAGGGCCCGCCGCGCCTCGGCCGGGTCCAGCGCGGCCAGTTGCTCGACGTACGAAGGCCCGGCAGCGGACGGCGCGGCAACGGCGGTCGTACGGCGAGGAGTTCGCACCAGTCGGCTCAGCAGCGCCGGGACCTCCGCCGGGCCGGTGCGCAGGGCCGCCGGGTCGAGCTTGGCGGCCAGCGCGTAGGGGTGCTCCAGGCGCAGCGCGGCGTCGAACAGGGCGAGCCCTTCGGCCGACGTGAGCGCCCCCAGCCCGCTCTTGCCGCGGCGGCGCGCGTCGCCCTCGGTGACCTGCGCGGTCATGGCGCTGCGCTGCTCCCACAGACCCCAGCCGATGGACACCGCGGGCAGTCCCTCCGCCCTGCGCCGGGCGGCCAGGGCGTCGAGGACGGCGTTGGCGGCGGCGTAGTTGGCCTGGCCCGCCGCACCGAGCAGACCGGCACCGGAGGAGAACAGGACGAACGCCGCCAGGTCCAAGTCGCGGGTGAGTTCGTGCAGATGGAGCGCGGCCTCGGCCTTGGGGCGCAGCACCCGCTCCAGTCGCTCGGGGGTGAGGGCGTCCACCAGACCGTCGTCCAGGACCCCGGCGGCGTGCACGACCCCGGTGAGCGGGTGCTCCTTCACGACGCTCGCCAGCAGGCCCGACAGGGCGGCGCGGTCTCCCGCGTCGCAGGCCACGACCTGGGCGTCGGCGCCCAACGCCTGGAGTTCGTCGAGGAGTTCGACGGCCTCGGGTGCGTCCGGTCCGCGACGTCCGGTCAACAGCAGGTGGCGTACGCCGTGTTCGGTGACCAGGTGGCGGGCGACCAGCCGCCCCAGGGTGCCGGTGCCGCCGGTGATCAGTACGGTGCCTTCAGGATGCAGCGGGGCGGGCACGGTGAGGACGTTCTTGCCGATGTGCCGCGCCTGGCCGAGATGGCGGAACGCCTCCGGCGCCCGGCGTATGTCCCAGCAGGTGACCGGCAGCGGGGTGAGCACCCCGCGCTCGAACAGGGTGAGCACTTCGGCGAGCATCTCGCCCACCCGCTCCGAGCCCGCTTCCATCAGGTCGAAGGCGCGGTAGTGGACGCCCGGATGGTCGCGGGCCACCTCGTCGGCGTCCCGGATGTCGGTCTTGCCCATCTCCACGAAGCGCCCGCCGCGCGGCAGCAGGGTCAGCGAGGCGTCGACGAACTCCCGGGCCAGACAGTCGAGTACGACATCGACGCCGCGCCCCTGGGTGCGCTCCCGGAACCGGTCGGCGAAGTCCAGTGTCCGTGTGGAGGCGATGTGTTCCTCGTCCAGACCGGCGCTCCGCAGCACGTCCCACTTCCCCGTGCTGGCCGTGCCGTAGACCTCGGCCCCGGCGTGCCGGGCGAGTTGTACCGCGGCCATGCCGACACCGCCTGCGGCGGAGTGCACCAGCACGGACTGGCCGCCGCGCAGTCCGCCCAGGTCGAACAGCCCGTAGTAGGCGGTGAGGAAGACGATGGGCACCGACGCGGCCTGGGCGAAGCTCCAGCCGTCCGGGATCCGCGCGAGGGTGCGCCGGTCAGCGACGGTCATCGGGCCGAACGCTCCGCCGAAGACGCCCATCACCCGGTCGCCGGGGGCCAGGTCATCGACTCCGGGGCCGGTCTCCAGGACGATGCCCGCTCCCTCGCTGCCCAGCACCGGCTGGCTCGGGTCCAGGCCCAGGCAGACGACCACATCGTGGAAGTTCAGCCCGGCGGCCCGTATCGCGACCCGTACCTCTCCCTCGCCCAGCGGGGCCAGGGCGGCGGGCGCGGGCGCCAGGGCCAGCCCGTCCAGGCTGCCCGGTTCCACCAGATCGATCTGCCAGGCGGCCTCGCCGGGCGGTGGCACCAGGGTGCCCTCGCGCCGCGCGCGGGACAGGCGGGGCACCCTCATCTCGCCCTGTCGAACGGCGAGTTGGTGGTCACCATCGGCCAGCACTCCGGGGAGCCCGGCGATCAGCGCGTCCCAGGATTCGGGCCGGTCGTCGAGGTCGGCCAGCACCAGGCGGCCGGGGTGCTCGGCCTGAGCACCACGCACCAGGCCCCAGACACCGGCCGCCACCGGGTCGGTGTTCCAGTCCCCCGGCCCGGTGCATACCGCGCCGCGGGTGAACAGCACCAGCGTCGACTCGGCCAGCCGCTCGTCGGCCAGCCACTCCCGCACCAGGGTCAGACAGGCGGCCGTGGTGGCGGTCAACCGGCTGTCGGGGGCTCCCTCTTCAGCCTGCGGGCAGGGCGCCAGCACCAACTCCGGTAGCCGGACGTCAGGTTGGTCCAGTGCGGTACGCAGTGCATCGAGGTCCGGCCAGGAAGGCCCGGACGCCTCACGGGTGTTGCCGAGCTGACCCCACTCCGCGGGCGCCGTGTCCCTCGCGGAAGCGGGCACCCACTCCAGGTGGAGCAGGCCTTGCCCGTCCCGCGGCGCCGGGGACAGCCCGTCCGCCGACAGGGGGCGCAGCGCCAGGTCGCCCACCGACAGCACTTCCTGCCCGGCCAGGTCGTACACCACGCAAGTCACCGCGTCGGGGCCGGCGGTAGCGAGCCGGGCTCGCAAGGTGGTGGCACCGTGACCGTACGCGCGGACACCGGTCCAACTGAACGGCAGCCGGGCCCCACCGTCCTGTCCGGGCAGCAGCGCCGCGGTCTGTAGAGCCGCGTCCAGCAACGCCGGGTGCACGGTGTACGCGGCGGCGTCCGCGTGCTGGCTCTGCGGCAGCACCAGCTCGGCGAACACCTCGCCCTCGCGCTGCCAGGCGGCACGGATGCCCTGGAAGGCCGGGCCGTAGTGGTACCCCGCCGCGTCGAACCGCTCGTAGAGGTCCGTGACGTCCACCGGGCTCGCCCCGGCGGGCGGCCAACTCAGCAGCGCCGCGCCTCGGGCGCCGCCGTCCGAGGCCGGTGGGACGGTACCGGTGGCGTGCTCGGTCCAGGGCTGCTCGGCGTCGGCGTCTCCCTCGGCTCGGGAGTACACACCCAGGGCACGGCGGCCGGAGTCGTCGGCGACGGCCAGCCGTACCTGGATCCGGACCGCGCCCTCAGCGGGCAGGACGAGGGGTGTCTGGAGGGTGAGTTCCTCGACGACGGCGCACCCGGCCTCGTCCGCCGCGCGCAACGCCAGCTCCACGAAGGCCGTGCCGGGCAGCAGGATGACGTCTCCGACGGCGTGTTCGGCCAGCCAGGGGTGGGTACGCACCGACAGGCGGCCGGTGAGCAGCAGTTCGCCCGTGTCGGCGACCTCCACTGCCGCCCCGAGCAGCGGATGCCCGGTCGTTCCAAGACCTGCCGAGGCCACATCCCAACTGGTGGTCGGCACATCCAGCCAGTAACGCCTGCGCTGGAAGGGGTAGGTGGGCAGCTCGACCCGGCGGGCGTCACTGCCGTCGAAGGCAGGGGCCCAGTCCACGTTCACGCCGTGGGTCCAGGCCTCGCCCAGGGAGCGCAAGTACCGCTCCATGCCGCCCTCGTCGCGGCGCAGTGTGCCCAGGGCGGTCGCGTTCGACTCGGTGGCCTCGATGGACTCCGCCACTGCCATGGTGAGTACGGGGTGCGGGCTCGACTCGATGAACACCCGGAAGCCGTCGGCCAGTAGAGCGCGGGTGGCCTGCTCGAACTCCACCGTCTGACGGAGGTTGCGGTACCAGTAGTCGCCGTCCAGAGCAGCGGTGTCCAGCAGTCCGCCGGTCACCGTCGAGTAGAACGGCAAATCAGCAGCCTGCGGCGTCAGACCGGCCAACGTCTGTGCCAACTCCGACTGAATTCGGTCCACTTGGGGGCCGTGGGAGGCGTAGTCGACCGGGATGCGGCGCGCACGCACACCCTCTCCGGCACACCACGCCATCAACTCGTCCAACGACTCGGTGTCACCGGAGACCACCACCGAGGACGGGCCGTTGATTGCTGCGACCGAGAGGCCAGCCGTCAGGTGTACTTCGTTGACAGGCATGGCCACCGACACCATGCCCCCACGGCCCGCCAGAGCACCCAACACCTGAGACCGCAGAGCCACTACACGAGCGCCGTCCTCCAACGACAGACCACCCGCCACCACAGCAGCCGCGATCTCACCCTGGCTATGCCCCACCACCGCATCCGGCACCACACCGAACGACCGCCACAGCTCCGCCAAAGACACCATCACCGCGAACAGAACCGGCTGCACCACATCCACCCGGTCCACATCCACGTCCGTCGACTCGCCGCGCACCACATCCAGCAACGACCAGTCCACATGAGGCGCGAGCGCATCTGCACAGGCGCGCATCCGGTTCCGGAACACCGCCGAGGACTCCAGCAACTCCCGCGCCATACCCCGCCACTGCGACCCCTGCCCAGGGAACACGAACACCGTCCGCGCATCCCCCACAGCAGCACCCGTCACCCCCGTACCGGACGCCAACGCCTCCAACCCACCCAACAGCTCGGACCCCGTGCCCACCACCACCGCACGGTGGGCATGCCGGGCCCGAGTCACGGCAAGCGAGTACCCCACATCAACTGCACGTGCCCGCTCGACACCCGCATCCAGCAGACGCCGCGCCTGCTCCCGCAACGCATCCGCACTCTTCGCCGACAACAACCACGGCACGGGCGCACCCGGATCACCGGCACGCTCCCCCGCCGACTCCGACCCAGGAGCCTCCTCCAACACCACATGCGCGTTCGTGCCACTCACACCGAACGCCGACACACCCACCCGACGCGGGCTGTCGGTGTTGTCCCAGGGGCGTGGTTCGGTCAGCAGTCGTATGTGGCCCTCGTTCCAGTCCACTTGATGGGTGGGCTGGTCGACGTGGAGGGTCTGCGGCAGCAGGCCGTGGTTCATCGCCAGGACCATCTTGATGACCCCGGCCACGCCCGCCGCGGCCGAGGTGTGGCCGATGTTGGACTTCAACGAGCCCAGCCACAGCGGGCGTTCGACGGGCCTGTCCTGACCGTACGTGGCCAGCAGCGCCTGCGCCTCGATCGGGTCACCGAGCGTGGTGCCCGTGCCGTGCGCCTCTACCGCGTCCACCTCGCCGGAGGTCAGCCCCGCGTTCGCCAACGCCTGCCGGATCACCCGCTGCTGCGAAGGACCATTCGGCGCCGTCAGACCGTTCGACGCACCGTCCTGGTTCACCGCGCTGCCCCGCACCACGGCCAACACCGGATGCCCGAGCCGCCGGGCATCCGACAACCGCTCCAGCAGCACGATTCCGGCGCCTTCGCCGAAGCCGGTGCCATCGGCCGCGTCCGCGAAGGACTTACAGCGTCCGTCGGGGGCCAGTCCGCCCTGCCTGCTGAACTCCACGAACAGTTCGGGGCTGGACATCACGGTGACACCACCGGCCAGCGCCAGCGAGCATTCGCCGTTGCGCAGCGCCTGGGCGGCCATGTGGAGGGCGACCAGGGAGGACGAGCAGGCGGTGTCCACCGTGACCGCGGGGCCTTCCAGCCCGAAGGCGTACGCGAGGCGGCCGGAGACCACGCTGCCGGAGTTCCCGGTGCCGAGGAAGCCCTCGACGTCTTCGGGGATGTGGGGCAGCAACCGGACCGCGTAGTCCTGCTGCATCAGCCCTACGAACACGCCCGCCGCCGCGCCCCGCAGCGACGCGGGGTCGATGCCGGCCCGCTCGAACGTCTCCCAGGTGACCTCAAGGAGCAGTCGCTGCTGCGGGTCCATCGCCAGGGCCTCGCGCGGGGAGATGCCGAAGAACTCGGCGTCGAAGTCCGCGGCCCCGGTGAGGAATCCGCCCTCGCGTACATAGGAGGTGCCGATGTGGCCGGGGTCCGGGTTGTAGAGGGCGTCCTCGTCCCAGCCCCGATCGGTCGGGAAGCGCGAGATGCCGTCGGCGCCGGAGGCGACCAGGTTCCAGAGGTCCTCGGGGGACTGGACGCCGCCCGGGAAGCGACAGCCCATCGCCACCACGGCCACCGCGTCCTCGCCGCTCTTCGCGATGGCGGCCGGAGTGATGGGCCGCGCTGTCCGTTCCCCGTCCACCGGCAGGCGCTCGCCGACGTATGCGGCGAGCGCGGTCGGCGTCGGGTAGTCGAAGACCAGGGTGGCGGGCAGGCGCAGGCCGGTGGCTTCGGCCAGGCGGTTACGCAGCTCCACCGCGGCCAGCGAGTCGAAGCCGAGGTCACGGAAGGCGCGTTCGGCACCCACGGCATCGGCGGAGGTGTGGCCGAGCACGACCGCCGCTTGGGTACACACCAACTCGACCAGGACACGGGCGCGTTCGCTCGGGGAGCGTCCGGCCAGGCGGCGAGCGAGGTCTCCCTCGTCGGCGGGGGTGTCCCCGGTCGCGGCGGAGCGCCGGAGGGGAAGGCGTACCAGTCCGCGCAGCAGCGGGGAGACCGGTTCGGTGGCGGCCCGAGCCGCTACCGCGCGGGTGTCCAGCCGCAGGGGCAGCAGGACGGGCAGTGCGGCTTCGAGCGCGGCGTCGAAGAGGGAGAGCCCCTGCTCGGTGGAGAGCGGGGGCATGCCCGAGCGGGCGAGGCGGCGTACGTCGGCGTCGTCCAGGTGCTCGGTGAGGGCGGAGCGCTGGTCCCACAGGGTCCAGGCCAGCGACTGGGCGGGCAGACCTTGGGCCCGGCGCTGGTGGGCGAGCGCGTCCAGGAAGGCGTTGGCCGCCGCGTAGTTCCCCTGGCCGGGGCCGCCGAAGGTGCCCGCGGCGGAGGAGAACAGGATGAACGCCGACAGGCCCTGGTCGCGGGTGAGTTCGTGCAGGTGAAGCGCCGCGTCGACCTTGGGGCGCAGCACGGTGTCCACCCGCTCGGGGGTGAGCGTGGTGATGACTCCGTCGTCCAGCGCGCCGGCGGCGTGGACCACCGCGGTCAGCGGGTGCTCGGGGTCCACCGTGGCCAGCAGTCGGGCCAGGGCGTCCCGGTCGGCGACGTCGCAGGCGGCGACGGTCACGTGGGCGCCCGACTCCCCGAGTTCGTGGGCGAGTTCCCGCGCCCCAGGGGCGTCGGAGCCGGTGCGGCTGGTCAACAGCAGGTGACGTACGCCGTGTTCGGCGACGAGGTGGCGGGCGACCCTGGACCCGAGCAGTCCGGTGCCGCCGGTGATCAGGACGGTCCCGGAAGGGTCGAGTGTGCCCGCGTCCCGGTCGGAGCGGGCGACCCTGGCCAGCCTGGGGGCGCACAACGTTCCTTGTCGTATGGCGAGTTGGTGCTCTCCGGAGGCCAGCGCGGCGGTGATGTCGGCGGGGCGGGTCTGCTCGTCGAGGTCCAACAGGAGGAATCGGCCCGGATGTTCGGACTGGGCCGAGCGGACCAGTCCCCACACGGCGCTGCGCGCCAGGTCGGAGATGCCCTCGCCGGGCTGAGCGGACACCGCACCACGGGTGACGAAGGCCAGGCAGGTCCGGGACAGTCGCTCGTCGGCGAGCCAGCTCCGCAGGGCGTCCAGGGCTTGGTGGACGGCCATGTGCGGGTCCTGCGCGGTCGCGTCCGCGAGCATGGGCAGCACGGCGAGTTCGGGTACCTGGGCTCCGGCGTCCACCGCCTCGATGAGCCGCGCGACGTCCGGGTAGCGGGCGGCGGCTTCGAACGGTGTGTCATCGGAGGCCAGCACGACCCAGTGGCCCGGCGCGGGGGCCGGGGGGTGGGGTACGGCGGTCCACTCCACCTGGAAGAGCGAGTCGTGGTACGTGCCTGGGTCGGGGAGTGCGTCCGCGACCACCGGGCGCAGGATCAGCGACTCCACCGAGACCACCGGCCTGCCGCGGGGATCGACGGCTTCGAGGGCCATGGTGTCCCGTCCGACGGGCGTCAGCCGGACCCGCAGAGTGTCCGCGCCGGAGGCGTGCAGGGTCACCCCGGACCAGGAGAACGGCATCCGGCCCTCGTCGGCCTCCCGGGCTTCCTCGGTCAGCCCGGTGGCGTGCAGCGCCGCGTCGAGCAGTGCGGGGTGAAGGCCGAACTGGTCCGCCTGGGACCGCTGTTCCTGCGGCAGCGCGACCTCGGCGCAGATCTCGTCGCCCAGCCGCCAGGCACTCATGAGCCCCTGGAAGGCGGGGCCGTAGGCGAAGCCGCCGTCGGCGTAGCGCTGGTAGATGCCGTCCAGCGGGATGGGTTCGGCACCGGGTGGTGGCCAGGCGGCGGACAGGGTCGCGGACGGCTGGAGGGCCGCGGGGGCGAGTACACCGGAGGCGTGCCGGGTCCACTCCTCCTCCGCGTCGGGATGGTCGGGGCGTGCGTGGAGCGTCAGGGTGCGGCGGCCCTGGGCGTCGGGGGTGCCGACGGTCAACCGCAGGAGAACACCGTCCTGTTCGGGCAGGACCAGCGGTGCTTCCAGGTTGAGTTCCTCGAGATGCCCGCAGCCGGTCCGGTCTCCGGCGAGGACGGCCAGCTCCAGGAAGGCCGTGCCCGGCAGCAGGACGCCGCCTCGTACCGCGTGGTCGGCGAGCCAGGGATGCGTACGCAGGGACAGCCGGCCGCTGAAGAGCAGGCCGTCGGAGTCGGCGAGAGTGATGACGGCTCCGAGCAGCGGGTGCCCGGCCGGAACCAGGCCCATGGCAGCCGCGTCACCGTCCGAACTCCCGGTCTCCTCAAGCCAGTAGCGTTGGCGTTGGAAGGGGTAGGTGGGGAGATCGACCCGGCTTGGCTGGTGTCCGGCGAAGGCTGCCGCCCAGTCGACGTCGACGCCGCGCAGATGCAACTCGCCGAGGGACAGCAGGAAGCGCTGCATGCCGCCCTCGTCGCGGCGCAACGTGCCTACCGCCACCGCGTCCGTCTCGGTCTCCCCTACCGCCATCGTGAGTACCGGGTGCGGGCTGGACTCTACGAACACCCGGTAGCCGTCGGCCAGCAGAGCGCGGGTTGCTTGCTCGAACTCCACCGTCTGCCGGAGGTTGCGGTACCAGTACTCGCCGTGCAGACCGGCGGTGTCCAGTAGCCCGCCCGTCACCGTCGAGTAGAACGGCACATCGGCCGTACGCGGCGCCACGTCCGCCAACGCCTGCGCCAACTCTTCCCGTACACGCTCCACTTGAGAGCCGTGGGAGGCGTAGTCGACCGGGATCCGGCGCGCACGCACACCCTCCCCCGCACACCACGCCATCAACTCGTCCAACGACTCGGTGTCACCGGAGACCACCACGGAGGACGGGCCGTTGACCGCTGCGAGCGAGAGCCCGGACGTCAGACGCTCACGCATCTCCGCCGCAGGCAGGGCCACCGACACCATGCCCCCGCGCCCCGCAAGAGCACCCAGCACCTGGGAACGCAGAGCCACTACACGCGCGCCGTCCTCCAGCGACAGACCACCCGCCACCACAGCAGCCGCGATCTCACCCTGGCTGTGACCCACCACCGCATCCGGCACCACACCGAACGACCGCCACAACTCCGCCAAAGACACCATCACCGCGAACAGAACCGGCTGCACCACATCCACCCGGTCCAGATCCAGATCCCCGGAATCACCGCGCACCACATCCAGCAACGACCAGTCCACGTGAGGCGCGAGCGCATCGGCGCACTCCCCCATCCGCTCCCGGAACACCTCCGAGGACTCCAGCAACTCCCGCGCCATCCCCACCCACTGCGACCCCTGCCCAGGGAACACGAAGACCACTTCGCCGCCGGTACCGGCCGTACCGCTGATCACTCCGGGAGCAGCGGTGCCGGATGCCAGTGCCGCCAAACGCGCCTGGAAGTCCTGCGGTTCGGTGCCCACCAGCACCGCGCGGTGGTCCAGTCGGGCGCGGGTGGTGGCCAGGGAGTGGCCCACGTCGGCCGGGAGGGCGTCACCGATTCCGGCGTCCAGCAGGCGTTGTGCCTGAGCCCGCAGCGCGTCCGCCGTCCTGGCCGACAGTACCCAGGGCACCGTCCCACCGGTCTCGGCCGGGCTGCCCTCGGGGACGGACTCCTCGGCCGGTTCGGCCTGTTCGAGCACGACATGGCCGTTGGTGCCGCTGACTCCGAAGGAGGAGACGGCGGCCCGCCGGGGGCGTCCGGTGTCCGGCCACGGCTGTTCCTCGGTGACGAGGCGTACGCTGCCGGAGTCCCAGTCGACCTGCGGGGAGGGGTCCTCGGCGTGCAGGGTGGGCGGCACCACTCCGTGCCGCATCGCCATCACCATCTTGATCACACCGCCGACCCCGGCGGCGGCCTGGGTGTGGCCGATGTTGGACTTCAACGAGCCGAGCAGCAGCGGCTGTTCGGCCGGGCGTTCCCGGCCGTAGGTGGCCAGCAGGGACTGGGCCTCGATGGGGTCGCCGAGCGGGGTGCCGGTGCCATGGGCCTCCACCACGTCGACGTCGGAGGTCGTGAGCCGGGCGCCGGCCAGGGCCTGCCGGATCACGCGTTGCTGGGCCGGGCCGTTGGGGGCGGTCAGGCGGCTGCTGGCGCCGTCCTGGTTGATGGCGCTGCCCCGCACCACGGCCAGGACCGGATGCCCGTGACGTCGGGCGTCCGACAGCCGTTCGAGCAGGAGCAGGCCCACGCCTTCGCCCCAGCCGGTGCCGTCCGCCTGTGCCGAGAAGGACTTGCACCGGCCGTCCCGGGCGAGCCCGTTCTGGCGGCTCATCTCCACGAAGGGAATGGGGGTGGACATCACCATGGCGCCACCGGCCAGCGCCATGGTGCACTCGGCCTGCCGAAGTGCCTGGCAGGCGAGGTGGATGGCGACCAGCGAGGAGGAGCAGGCCGTGTCCACGGAGACGGCGGGGCCCTCGAGACCGAAGAGGTAGGAGATGCGGCCCGAGGCCACGCTGTCGGAGGCGCCGTTGCCGAGGTAGCCCTGGATGTCGTCGGGGACGTTGCGTAGGCGGACGGCGTAGTCCTGGTACATCACTCCGGCGAACACGCCGGTGCGGCTGCCGCGCAGCGCGGTGGGGTCGATCCCGGCCCGTTCGAAGGCCTCCCAGGTGGTTTCGAGGAGCAGCCGCTGCTGGGGATCCATGGCCAGAGCCTCGCGCGGTGAGATCCCGAAGAAGCCCGCGTCGAAGTGGCCGACGTCGGTCAGGAAGCCGCCCTGGGCCGCGTAGGTGGTACCGGGCCGTTGCTGGTCGGGGTCGTGGAGGGCGTCCAGGTCCCAGCCGCGGTCCGCGGGGAAGGGGGTGATGGCGTCGGTGCCCGAGGAGACCAGCCGCCACAGGTCTTCCGGTGAGCGCACGCCGCCGGGGTAACGGCAGCTCATCGAGACGATGGCGATC
The DNA here is from genome assembly GCF_055583785.1 of Streptomyces sp. NPDC104371. Taxonomy (NCBI): domain Bacteria; kingdom Bacillati; phylum Actinomycetota; class Actinomycetes; order Kitasatosporales; family Streptomycetaceae; genus Streptomyces; species Streptomyces sp. NPDC104371. Next base: position 237,044 of record NZ_JBVJNF010000008.1, on the reverse strand, counting down.
GGTTCCCGGTCCTTGGCCTCCGCCTCGCTGAGACGGCGCTTGGTCTGGTGCAGATCGGTGGTCACTCGCTTGAGGTAGTCGCGGAGCTTGTCGTCATTCACCGTTCGCTCACCGTTCTTGGTCACCTGGGGGCGCGGGGTCGGGTTGCTGCCGGGCGGCGTCACGCTGTTCCGAGTTCGTTGTCGATGAAGTCGAAGAGTTCGTCGTCGGTGGCGGAGTCCATCCGCTCGCCGATTCCGTCGTCCTCGGCTGACGCGGGGGCCGGACGCAGACGTTCCAGGAGTTCTTGCAGTCGGTCGGCGAGGGTGGCGCGGACGGTGTCGTCGAGTGCGTCGTCCTGTGCCGCCTCGGCCAGCCGGTCGAGTTCGGTCAGCGCGGGCAGGGCGTCGGCGCCGGGCTCGGGGGTGATCTCCTCGGCCAGGTGCCGGGCGAGCGCGGTGGACGTCGGGTAGTCGAAGAGCAGGGTGGCCGGGAGCCGCAGACCGGTGGCGGCGCGCAGGCGGTTGCGCAGTTCGACGGCGGTGAGCGAGTCGAAGCCCAGGTCCAGCAGCCCGCGTTCGGCGTCGACGGCGGTGGGGCCTGCGAAGCCCAGGACCAGGGCCGCGTGCGAGCGGACCAGGTCCAGCAGGGTCCGGTGGCGTTGCGGCTCGGACAGTGTGCCCAGTCGTCGGCGCAGTTCGGCCGCCGTGTCGGGGCCGGGTGCGTCGCCGTTGGCCTGGCGTCGGACGGGGGTCCGTACGAGGCCGCGCAGGAAGGCGGGCACGCCACCGGCGGCGGTCTGGGCGCGCAGGGCGGCGGTGTCCAGACGCAACGGGAGCAGGGCGGGGGTGTCGAGGCCGGTGGCCGTGTCGAAGAGGGTGAGGCCTTCGTCGGGGGTGAAGGCGATGATGCCGCCGCGGGCGATGCGGGCCAGGTCGGCCGCGTCCAGGTGGCCGGTCATGCCGGCGCCGGTGGCCCACAGGCCCCAGGCCAGTGAGGTGCCGGGCAGGCCCTGGGCGCGGCGGTGGTGGGCCAGGGCGTCCAGGAAGGCGTTGGCCGCCGCGTAGTTCGCCTGTCCCATGCCGCCGAAGACACCGGCGATGGAGGAGTACACGATGAACTCGGACAGGTTCAGTCCGGCGGTCAGCTCATGGAGGTTGACGGCGGCGTCGGCCTTGGCCCGTAGGACGCGGTCGAGTTGGTCGGGGGTCATGTCGGCGATGACGCCGTCGGCCAGTACGCCCGCCGAGTGCACCACGGCGGTCAGCGGGTGGGCGGGGTCGATCGAGGCGAGCAGGGCGGAGAGGGCTTCGCGGTCGGCGGCGTCGCAGGCGACGATGTCGGCCTGAGCACCCAACTCCGTCAGCCCTTCGAGGAGTTCGGCGGCTCCCTCGGCGGCCGGGCCGCTGCGGCTGGTCAACAGCAGGTGTCGTACGCCGTGTTCGACGACGAGGTGGCGGGCGGTGAGGGCGCCGATGGCTCCGGTGCCGCCGGTGATCAGTACGGTGCCGTCGGGGGTCCAGCCGCGGGTGCGTTCGGGCACCGCGCGGGGCACCCGGTTCAGGCGGGCGGCCTGGATGCGCCCCTCACGCAGGGCGAGTTGGGGTTCGCCGCAGCTCGCCGCGGCCCCTAGGGCTGCCTCGGAACGCTCGTCGGAGTCCAGGTCGACGAGGACGAACCGGTCCGGGTGTTCGGTCTGTGCCGAGCGCACCATGCCCCATACGGCGGCGTGTGCCGGGTCCGTGAGGTCGTCGTCGGTGGCCGGGACCGCCCCGGAGGTCACCAGGGTCAGGGTCGACCCGGTGAACCGCTCGTCGGCGAGCCACTCCTGCACCAGGCGCAGGGCCCGTCCAGTGGTGGTGTGCACCTGTTCGGGCAGGCTGCCGGGGGCCAGCGTGGCGGGGGTGAAGTCGGCGAGCACCGTGGCGGGTACGGAGGCGCCCGCGTCGAGGGCGGTGCGCAGTGCGGTCAGGTCGGCGAAGGCGGTGGCGGCCGGTGGCGCCCAGGCAGGTGTCTCTTCGCCGAGGACCGCCCAGTCCTGGGGGGTGACGGGGGCGGGCTGGGGCAGTTCGGGCCATTGCAGGTGGTAGAGCTCCTGGTGGGCGCCGGTACGGGAGGCGCTCACCTGGTCGGCCGAGACCGGGCGCAGCGTCAGGGACTCGACCGTGGCCACCGACTGCCCGGTGGCGTCGGCGAGTTGCAGGGTCACCGCGTCTCGTCCGGCGGGGCTCATCCGCAGCCGTACCGTGGACGCGCCCGCGGCGTGCAGCCGTACGCCGTTCCAGGCGAAGGGCAGCCAGCCCTGGTCGCTGCCCTCCAGGACGCCGAAGACCAGCGAGTGCAGGACGCTGTCCAGCAGGGCGGGGTGCAGTCCGAACCGGGCCGCTTCGGTCCGGTGTTCCTCGGGCAGGGCGGCCTCGGCGTAGACGTCCTCGCCCAACCGCCAGGCGGCGCGCAGACCTTGGAACGCCGGGCCGTAGGCGAAGCCTCCGGCGGCCAGCTTCTCGTAGAGTCCGGCCACCTCCAGTGGTTCGGCTCCGGCGGGCGGCCAGACGGTCAGGTCCGTGGTGTCCTGCGGGGAGGTGTCCTGTCCGGCCGGGAGCAGTCGGCCGGTGGCGTGGCGGGTCCAGGGGTCGTCGATGGCGTCCTCGGGACGGGAGTAGACGTCCAGGGTGCGGGCGCCCTGTTCGTCGGCGGCTCCGATGGCGAGTTGGAGGACGACCGCGCCGTCGGGCGGCAGCATCAGGGGGGCCTGCAACGTGAGTTCGTCGATCTGCCCGCAGCCGACCTGGTCGCCTGTGCGGACAGCCAGTTCCAGGAAGGCGGTGGCGGGGAGGATGGCGCCGCCGAAGACGGCGTGGTCGGCGAGCCAGGGGTGGGTGTGGACGGACAGCCTGCTGGTGAACAGGTGGCCGTCGGAGTCGGCGAGCGGGCAGCCGGCGCCCAGCAGCGGGTGGCCGGTCCGCACGAGTCCGGCGGCGGACATGTCTCCGGTGGCGGGGGTGGGGTCGAGCCAGTAGCGGTGGCGTTGGAAGGGGTAGGTCGGCAGGGTCGGCGGCAGCGCCGGGCGGGTGGTGAAGAGCGCCGACCAGTCCACCTCGGTTCCCTGCACGTGGAGTTGGGCGAGGGCACGGGTCAGTGACGCGGCTTCACCGGTGTTCTTGCGCAGCAACGGCACCAGGGTGACGTCCTGTTGGGGCAGGCACTCCTGTCCCAGGGCGGTCAGCGCGCCGTCGGGGCCGAGTTCCAGGCAGGTGGTGACGCCCGTTTCACGCAGGCCCCGCATTCCGTCGAGGAACCGCACGGTGCCCCGTACCTGCTCGACCCAGTAGTCCGGCGAGCACAGTGTCTCGGCGTCGGCCACGGCTCCGGTCAGGTTGGAGACGACGGAGATGCGCGGCTCGCGGTAGGTGAGTTCTCCGGCGATCTTGCCGAACTCGGCCAGCATGCCGTCCATGTGCGGGGAGTGGAAGGCGTGGCTGACCCGCAGTCGCGTGGCCTTGCGGCCCTGGGCCTTCCAGTGGGCGGCGAGTTCGTCGACCGCGTCCTGGTCGCCGGAGATCACCGTGGCGGCCGGGCCGTTGACCGCCGCGATGACCAACTCGCCCTCCCTGCCCTGAAGGTGGGGCAGCAGTTCGGCCTCGGAGACGGTCAGCGCGACCATGGCTCCGCCGGTCGGCATGGACTGCATCAGTCGGCCGCGGGCGGCCACCAGCGCGGCGGCGTCGGGCAGCGAGAGCACTCCGGCGACGTGGGCGGCGGCCAGTTCACCGATGGAGTGGCCCATCACCAGGTCCGGCCGGACTCCGTACGATTCCACGACCCGGAACAGGGCGACGCCGATGGCGAAGAGGGCGGGCTGGGTGAAGGCTGTCAGGTCGAGGTCGGCGGCGTCCGCGCTGTCCGCGGCGGTGTTGATCACCTCGCGCAGAGGGCGGTCCAGCAGCGGGTCCAACTCGGCGCAGACCGCGTCGAAGGCGTCCGCGAAGACGGGGAAGCGCTGGTACAACTCCTCGCCCATGCCGAGGCGTTGACTGCCCTGTCCGGGGAAGAGGAAGGCCGTCTTCCCCGCGGTGCGGGTCGTGCCCCGTACGAGTGCGGAGGCTTCCTCGTTCTCGGCGAGCGCGGTCAGCGCCGTCAGCAGCTCCTCGCGGTCCGCGCCGATGAGTGCGGCACGGTGTTCGAAGGCGCTGCGGGTGGTGGCCAGGGCGTGGCCGAGGGCGGCGGTGTCCGGCTCGGGGTGCTCCGTCAGGTGGGCCAGCAGCCGTTGGGCCTGGTCGCGCAGGGCGTCCGCGTCGCGGGCGGACAGCAGCCAGGGCAGTACGGCGCCGGGGGCGCTCGGGGCGGTGTCGGGTGTCCGGTCGGGCTCGGGGACGTGTTCCACGATCAGGTGGGCGTTGGTGCCGCTGACCCCGAAGGAGGAGATTCCGGCGCGCCGGGGCCGTCCGGTCTCGGGCCAGGGTGTGGCCTCGGTCAGCAGCCGTACGGCGCCCGTGGACCACTCGACGTACGGGGTCGGCTCGTCCACGTGGAGGGTCGCCGGGAGCGTGCCGTGCCGCATGGCGAGCACCATCTTGATGACTCCGGCCACACCGGCCGCGGCCTGGCTGTGCCCGATGTTGGACTTCAGCGAGCCGAGCAGCAACGGCCGCTCGTCAGGCCGCTGTTGACCGTACGTGGCCAGCAGCGCCTGGGCCTCGATGGGGTCGCCGAGCCGGGTGCCGGTGCCGTGCGCCTCCACCGCGTCCACGTCCGCGGGGCCGAGCCCGGCGTCGGCGAGGGCCTGGCGGATGACCCGTTGCTGGGAGGGGCCGTTGGGGGCGGTGAGGCCGTTGCTGGCGCCGTCCTGGTTGATGGCGGAGCCGCGCAGCACGGCCAGTACCGGGTGGCCGTTGCGGCGGGCGTCGGAGAGGCGTTCCAGGAGGACGACGCCCGCGCCCTCGGCCCAGGAGGTGCCGTCGGCGGCGGCCGCGAAGGGCTTGCAGCGGCCGTCCGGCGCCAGGCCGCGCTGGCGGCCGAACTCGATGAACGCGCCGGGCGTGGCCATGACGGTCACGCCCGCGGCCAGGGCCAGCGAGCACTCTCCGGAGCGCAGCGCCTGCGCGGCCATGTGCATGGCCACCAGGGAGGAGGAGCAGGCCGTGTCCACGGTGACCGCCGGGCCTTCGAGACCGAAGGTGTAGGAGATACGGCCGGAGGCCACGCTGCCCGCGCTGCCGATGCCCAGGTAGCCCTCGAACTCCTCGGAGGGTTCGGTGATCCGGGATCCGTAGTCACGGTAGCTGGAGCCCACGAAGACGCCGCCGTCGCCGCCCTTGAGGGAGAGCGGGTCGATGCCCGCGCGCTCGACGGCCTCCCAGCAGATCTCCAGCAGCAGCCGCTGCTGGGGGTCGATGGTGAGGGCCTCGCGGGGGGAGATCCCGAAGAAGGCGGGGTCGAAGTGGTGGGCGTCGTAGAGGAAGCCGCCCTCGCGCACATAGGTCTTCCCCACGTGCTCGGGGTCGGGGTCGTAGAGCCCGGCCAGGTCCCAGCCTCGGTCCTGGGGGAATTCACCGATGGCGTCGGTGCCCTCGGCCAGCAGTCGCCACAGTTCCTCGGGGGTGGTCGCCCCGCCCGGGTAGCGGCAGCTCATGGAGACGATGGCGATGGGATCGTCGTCCTGCGCCCGGGGTGTGGTGGTAGTGCTCGGGGTGGCGGTCTCCAGGTGCCCGAGGAGTTCCGCGCGCAGGTGGGCCACGAGTGCGGTGGTGGTGGGGTGGTCGAAGACCAGGGTGACCGAGAGCCGCAGCCCGGTGGCCTCGGCCAGCCGGTTGCGCAGTTCCACGGCGGTCAGCGAGTCGAAGCCGATGTCCTTGAAGACCCGGCCGGGCTCGATCGCCTCGGGGTCGGCGTGGCCGAGTACAGCGGCCACCTCGGTACGGACCAGGTCGATGAGTTCCCGCTCGCGCTCCTCCTCGGACAGCGGGGTCAGCCGTTCGGCGAGCGCGCCCCGGCCCGCGGTGGTGCCCGCCCGGTCGGCCACCGCCAACTCCCGCCGCGCCTCGGGCAGATCGCCGATGGCGGGGCTCGGCCGCAGTCCGGTGTAGGCCCGTACGAAGCGGTCCCAGGCGAAGTCGGCGACGATCAGCCGGGTTTCGTCCCCGTCCAGGGCCTGCTGGAGCGCCTCGACGGCCAACTCGGGGTCCATGGCGGGCAGTCCGTCGCGCACCAGGCGCTCGGCGACATCCGCGGCCCGGCTCCGGCCGCCCCACAGCCCCCAGGCCACCGAGGTGGCGGGCAGCCCGCGGTCGCGGCGGTGCTGGGCCAGGGCGTCGAGGTAGGCGTTGGCCGCCGCGTAGCTGCCCTGCCCGGTGCCGCCGAGAGTTCCGGCGAGGGAGGAGAACATCACGAAGGCGGTGAGGTCCGCGTCCTGGGTGAGGTCGTGGAGGTTACGGGCGGCATCCGCCTTGGGGCGCAGCACGGTGGCGAGGCGCTCGGGGGTGAGGGTGTCGATGACGCCGTCGTCCAGGACCCCGGCCGTGTGGATCACGGCGCGCAGGGGGCGGTCGGCCGGGATCCGGCCGAGCAGTCCGGCGAGGGCCTCGCGGTCGGCGACGTCGCAGGCGGCGATGGTGACGTCGGCGCCCGACTCCTCGAGCCTGGCGGTGAGTTCGGCGGCGCCGGGGGCGTCGGGTCCGCGTCGGCTGACGAGCAGCAGGTGGCGGGCGCCGCGGGCGGCGAGCCAGTGGGCGACATGGGCGGCGAGCGCGCCGGTGCCTCCGGTGATCAGCACGGTGCCGTCGGGCGTCCAGCCCTGACCGGTGCGCCGGGCGGCGGGGTCGGCGTGGGCCAGGCGGCGGCCGAAGACGCCCGAGGCGCGGACGGCCAACTGGTCCTCGCCCGCGGGGTCGGCGAGGACGCCGGCCAGCCGGGCGGGCACCCGCTCGTCCAGCCGTTCGGGCAGATCGATGATTCCTGCCCAGCGCTGCGGGTACTCCACCGCCGCGACGGTGCCGAATCCCCACACCTGGGACTGGGCCGGGTCGGTCAGCCGGTCCGAGCGGCCCACCGAGACGGCGCCGCGGGTCAGGCACCACAGCGGCGCGTCCACCCCGGCGTCCCCCAGCGCTTGCACCAGGGCCAGGGTCGCGGCGAGGCCGTCCGGCGCGCCCGCGAGCAGCGAGAGCACGCCGTCCGGGGCATCGGCGGGCAGGCGTGCGGCGAGGTGGACGCGGTCCGCTGCCTGGTCGCCGTCACCGGCCTCGATGAGCACCGCGTGCGCGCCGTGGTCGCGCAGTGCCCGCAGGCAGGCGTCGGTGGCCGGGTCCTGTGCGGTGCCCGCGGGCGCCAGCAGCCACCAGGTGCCGGAGAGCCGGGGGGCCGCTTGCGCGGGCAGGGCCCGCCAGGTGACCCGGTACCGCCAACTGTCCACGGTGGAGCGGTTACGGTGCTCGCTCCGCCAGTCGGCGAGCGCGGGCATCACGGTGGCCAGTGAGGTGCGCAGGGGTTGGTCGTCGAGGTCCAGGGCGTCGGCGAGCGCCTCGGCGTCCCGTTCCTCGACGGCCGCCCAGAACCGTTCGTCGGCGGCGGCCGGGCCGTCGGCGGCCCCCTCGGTCCGCTGCCGCGGCTCCAGCCAGTACCACTGGCGCTGGAAGGCGTAGGTGGGCAGTTCCCCGCGCTGTGCGCCCGTGCCGTCGAAGACGGCTTCCCAGTCCACCGGTTGGCCCAGAACGTGGAGTTCGGCCAGCGCGGTGAGCCAGCGTTCCCGGCCGCCCTCGTCCCGGCGCAGGGTGGCCACCACGCCGCCCTCGCCCCCGGCGGCCTCGACGCTCTCCTGGAGCCAGACGGTGAGCGCCGGGTGGGTGCTGGACTCGACGAACACCCGGTGCCCGTCGGCGATCGCGGCGGTGACGGCCCGGTGGAACTCCACCGGTCGGCGCAGGTTGCGGTACCAGTACTCGGCGTCCAACGCGGTGGTGTCCAGCATTCCGCCGGTCACCGTCGAGTAGAAGGGGATCCCGGCCGCCGTCGGCCGGACCTCGGCCAGCAGGCTCAGCAACTCCTCGCGGATCAGCGCCACTTGGGGTGAGTGCCCGGCGAAGTCCACGCCGGGGATGGGCCAGCAGAGCACTCCGTCCTCGGCGAGGCGCTCGTGCAGTTCGGCCAGGGCCGCCGGGTCGCCGGAGACCGTGACGGTGGACGGGCCGTTGACCGCGGCGATGTCGAGCCGGTCCGGCCAGTCGGCCAGCCGTTCGGCGACCTCCTCGGCCGGGCGCGGCACGTAGAGCATGCCGCCCTGTCCGCTGAGCGCGGCCAGCGCCTTGCTGCGCAGGGCCACCACCTTGGCGGCGTCCTCGAGAGTGAGCGCGCCGGCCACGCAGGCGGCGGCGATCTCGCCCTGGCTGTGGCCGATGACGGCGGCGGGCTCGACACCGGCCGAGCGCCACAGCGCGGCCAGCGAGACCATCACCGCGAACAGCACCGGCTGGACCACGTCGACCCGGTCGAGCGGGGGCGCGCCGGGCACCTCGTGCAGTACGTCCAGCAGGGACCAGTCGGTGTACGGGGCGAGTGCCTCGGCGCAGGCGGTGATCTGCTCGGCGAAGACCGGGGAGTCGTCAAGGAGTCGTACGGCCATGCCGCTCCACTGCGAGCCCTGGCCGGGGAAGACGAACACGGCGCGGCCTTCTCGGCTCGCCGTGCCCTGGATCAGGGTGGGTGCGGTGGCGCCCGCGATCAGCGCGTCCAGCCCGGCGCGCAGGGTGTCCTCGTCCGCGCCGATCACGACGGCCCGGTGCTCGAAGGCAGTGCGGGTGGTGGCCAGCGAGTAGCCGATGTCGGCGGGCCGCGGGTGCGGGTGGCGGGTCAGGTGGTCGCGCAGCCGGGCGGCCTGCTCGCGCAGGGCGTCGACGCTGCGGCCGGACAGCGTCCAGGGCACCACGGTGTGCGAGGCGTCGGGGACGGTGGCGGGCGCCGGGGCGGCGGGCGGTTCCTCGACGATGAGGTGGGCGTTGGTCCCGCTCAGGCCGAAGGAGGAGATCCCGGCGCGCTTGGGCCGTCCGGTCTCGGGCCAGGGGGCGGCCTCGGTCAGCAGCCGGGCCGCGCCCTGGGACCAGTCCACATGGGGGGTGGGCGCGTCCACGTGCAAGGTGGCGGGGAGGGTGCCGTGCCGCATGGCCAGCACCATCTTGATGACTCCGGCCACACCGGCCGCGGCCTGGCTGTGCCCGATGTTGGACTTCAGCGAGCCGAGCAGCAACGGCCGCTCGTCAGACCGCTGTTGACCGTAGGTGGCCAGCAGCGCCTGGGCCTCGATGGGGTCGCCGAGCCGGGTGCCGGTGCCGTGCGCCTCCACCGCGTCCACGTCCGCGGGGCCGAGCCCGGCGTCGGCGAGGGCCTCGGTGATCACCCGTCGCTGGGCCAGGCCGCTGGGGGCGGTGAGGCCGTTGCTGGCGCCGTCCTGGTTGACGGCGGAGCCGCGCAGCACGGCCAGTACCGGGTGCCCGTTGCGGCGGGCGTCCGACAGCCGCTCCAGTACGAGCAGTCCCACGCCCTCGGCCATGCCGAATCCGTCGGCGGCCGCGGCGAAGGACTTGCAGCGGCCGTCCGCCGCGAGGCCGCGCTGGCGGCTGAATCCGGTGAAGGTCAGCGGCGAGCCGATCACCGTGGCGCCACCTGCGAGGGCCAGGGTGCACTCGCCCCGGCGCAGCGCCTGGGCGGCCAGATGGATGGCGACGAGCGAGGAGGAGCAGGCGGTGTCCACGGTGACGGCCGGGCCTTCCAGGCCCAGGGTGTAGGCCACCCGGCCGGAGAGCACGCTGGTGGAGATGCCCGCTACGAAGAGTCCTTCGAGTTCCTCGGGCACCTCGGCCATGCTGCCGCCGTAGCCCTGGTAGGCCGCTCCGGCGAACACCCCGGTACGGCTGCCCCGTTGGGCGGCCGGGTCGATCCCGGCCCGTTCGAGCGCTTCCCACGCGGTCTCGAGCAGCAGTCGCTGCTGGGGGTCCATCGCGAGGGCCTCGCGGGGCGAGATGCCGAAGAAGGCGGCGTCGAACCGGCCTGCCTCGTAGACGAAGCCGCCCGCTCCCGCATAGCTCGTGCCGGGCCGGTCGGGGTCGGCGTCGTAGAGGCGGGCCAGGTCCCAGCCGCGGTCCGCCGGGAATTCGGCGACCGCGTCGCGCCCCTCGGTGACCAGTTCCCACAGCTCGTCGGGGGTGCTGACGCCGCCGGGGTAGCGGCAGCTCATCGAGACGATGACGACGGGGTCGTCGTCGGTGGCCGCCTCCGCCGGTACGGCGGCTGCTTCCGCCGCGGCGCCGCCGAGGAGTTCGGTGCGCAGGTGCAGGGCCAGCGCGGCGGCCGAGGAGTAGTCGAAGACGACGGTGACGGGCAGACGGAGCCCGGTGGCCGTGTTGAGCCGATTGCGCATCTCCACGGCGGTCAGCGAGTCGAAGCCCAACTCACGGAAGGCGCGGTCGGGTTGGATCTCGGCCGGGGTGTCATGACCGAGCACCGCGGCGGCCTCGGCCCGGATCAGCTCGGTCAGTACGCGCTCGCGCTCGGGCTCGGCCAAGGGGCGCAGCCGCTCGCGCAGGGCCGAGGAGGCGGAGTCGTCCTCGGTGCCCGAGGTGACGGGGTCGGGCGCCAACGCCTGGCGTACTTCGGGCAGTTCACCGATCAGCGGGCTGGGGCGGCTGGTGGTGAAGACGGTGGCGAAGCGGCTCCAGTCGATGTCCGCGACCATGACCAGGGTCTCGTCCTGCTCCAGGACCTGGCGCAGCGCGGTGACACAGGTGGCGGGCGGCATGAACACCACGCCCTGGGCGCGCAGTTGCTTCTCGACGAGGTGGGCGGCCATTCCGGCGCCGTTCTCCGGGCTCCAGATGCCCCACACGACCGAGGTGGCGGCCAGGCCGCGGGCCCGGCGGTTCTCGGCCAGGGCGTCCAGGTAGGCGTTGGCCGCGGCGTAGGCGCCGTGGATGGCGCTGCCCCACACGCCGGAGATGGAGGAGAACAGGACGAAGGAGTCGAGCGAGTCGCGGTCGAAGACGGCGTCCAGGTGCTGCGCGCCGCCGACCTTGGCGTAGAGGGTGTCGGCGAATTCGTCCAGGTCGGTGTCGGCGAGCGCCACCAGTGATCCGGCCCCCGCGGCGTGCATCACGGACCGGATCTCACGGCCGTCGCGCGCCAGCCCGTCGACCAGCGCGGCCAGGGCCTCGCGGTCGGCGACGTCGCAGGCGGCGATGGTGACCCGGGCGCCCGACGAGGTGAGTTCGGCGGTCAGTTCGTCGGCTCCGGGGGCTTCCGGGCCGCTCCGGCTGACCAGTACCAGGTCCTCGGCTCCCTCGCGGGCCAGCCAGCGGGCGATGTAGGCGCCCAGGCCGCCGGTGCCGCCGGTGATCAGGGTGGTGCCGCGCGGGTTCCACGCGCGCCGGGGCGGCCGGTCGCCGAGTGCCGCCCTGACGAGGCGTCGGCCGTGTATGCCGGTGGCCCGGACGGCCAGTTGGTCCTCTTCGCCCAGTCCGGCGAGCGCCCGGCACAGCCGTGCCTCGGCCCGCGTGTCCAGCGTCTCGGGCAGGTCGACGAGCCCGCCCCAGCGCTGGGGGTACTCCAGGGCGGCCACCCGGCCGAGGCCCCAGGTGAGGTTCTGGGCGGGCCGGGCGGGTGCGTCGGCCCGGCCGACGCTGACCGCGCCCTGCGTCGCCCACCACAGGGGCGCGTCCACCTCTGCATCGGCCAGGGCCTGGACCAGCGCCAGGTGCGCGGCGGTGCCGGTGGGCACGGACGGGTGGCGGGGGTGTGGCCGTTCGTCCAGGGCCAGCAGGGAGAGCACTCCGGTGACGGGCTCGGTGGCGGTGGCCAGGAGCTGCCGCAACTGCTCCGCCAGTGGCCGCCGTTCGAGTTCCGTCCCGTCGAGGACGACGGGCAGGACGTCGGCTCCCGCGCGGTCGAGGGCGCGCAGACAGAACTGGGACGCCTCGTCCTCGTTCAGCGGGGCGGGCAGCAACACCAGCCAGGTGCCGGACAGTTCGGCCGTCTCGCCGTCGGGCAGCGCCCGCCAGTCGAGCCGGTAGCGCCAGGAGTCGACGGTGGCCAGTTCGCCGCGCCGTTCCCGCCAGGCCGCCAGGGCGGGCAGGACGGCGCTGAGCGGGTCCTCGGGCGCGACGCCCAGGGTGGCGGTCAGCTCCGGCAGGTTCCCGGCGCGTACGGCCTCCCAGAACCGGTCCTCCACTGGGTCGAGGGGGCTCTCGCTCGCGCGGGACGTGCTCCCGCCGGACTCCAGCCAGTAGGAGCGGTGTTGGAAGGGGTACGTGGGCAGGGCGACGCGCTCGTCGGGGTGCCCGGCGAACAGCGCGTCCCAGTCCGGTGACAGGCCCTGGACGTGGGCCTGGCCCAGGGACAGCAGGAACCGGTCGAGCCCGCCCTGGTCCCGGCGGAGCGTGCCCAGCACGGCCGCCTGTCCCCCGGCCGCCTCGGCGGTCTGCTCCACGCCGACGGTGAGGACGGGGTGGGCGCTGATCTCGACGAAGAACGTGTGGCCCTGCGCGAGCAGTTCGGTGATCGCCTCTTCGAAGCGCACCGTGCGGCGCAGGTTGCGGTACCAGTACCCGGCGTCCATGGTGGCGGTGTCCAGCCAGGCGGCGTCCACGGTGGACATCAGAGCGATGTCACCGGTGACGGGCGTGATCCCGGCCAGCGAGGTGTCCAACTCCTCGCGTATCTCCTCCACTTGGGCGGAGTGGGAGGCGTAGTCGACGGCGATGACGCGCGCCTGTACGTCCTCGGCGAGCAGGTCGGCGACGATCCCCTCGATCGCCTCCGGGTCGCCGGCCAGCACGGTGGACGCGGGGCCGTTGACCGCCGCGACGGACAACCGCTGGGCCCAGCGCTCCAGATGGTGTTCCAGTGCGTCGGCGGGGAGCGGCACGGAGGCCATGCCGCCCCGTCCGGCCAGTGAGGCCAGGGCCCGGCTGCGCAGCGCGACGACCTTCGCGGCGTCGTCCAAGGAGAGAGCGCCCGCCACACACGCCGCGGCGATCTCACCCTGCGAGTGCCCCACCACCGCGTCCGGCTCGACACCGTACGAACGCCACAACGCAGCAAGCGACACCATCACCGCGAACAACGCGGGCTGCACCACATCCACCCGCTCCAGCGACGGCGCACCCTCCTCACCCCGCAACACCGCCGTCAACGACCAGTCCACATACGGCGCCAACGCCCGCTCACACTCAGCGAGCCGCTCCGCGAACACCACCGACTCGTCCAGCAACGCGGTCGCCATCCCCACCCACTGCGACCCCTGCCCGGGGAACACGAACACCGTCCGGCCCTTGGTGCCGGTGGTGCCCTGGACCAGGCCGGGCGCGGCGGTGCCCTGGGCGAGCGCTTCCAGTCCCTCGGTGAAGCCCGTACGGTCGTCCGCGACGACGACCGCGCGGTGTTCGAAGGCCGCGCGGCCGGTGGCCAGGGCACGGCCCACCGCGCCGGGGTCCGGTTCGGGGTGGGCCGCCACGTGGTCGAGCAGTCGGCGGGCCTGTTCTCGCAGTGCCGGTGCCGTACGTGCGGAGAGCACCCAGGGCAGGGGCCGTACGGCAGGCGCGGGGCCGGGCTCGGGGGCGGGCTGCGCGGCGGGGGCCTGTTCGAGGATCAGGTGAGCGTTGGTGCCGCTGACGCCGAAGGCGGACACTCCCGCCCGGCGCGGCCTGTCGCCCTGCGCCCAGGGGCGGCTCTCGGTCAGCAGCCGTACGGCGCCGGTGGACCAGTCGACGAACGGGGACGGCTCGTCCACGTGCAGAGTGGGCGGCAACTCGCCCTGGCGCAGGGCCATCACCATCTTGATGACGCCGCCGACGCCCGCGGCGGCCGAGGAGTGGCCGATGTTGGACTTCAGCGACCCCAGCCACAACGGCCGGTCCTCGGGGCGGCCCTGACCGTAGGTGGCCAGCAGGGCCTGCGCCTCGATCGGGTCGCCGAGCCGGGTGCCGGTGCCGTGCGCCTCCACCGCGTCGATGTCCCCGGGCAGCAGCCGGGAGTCGGCGAGCGCCTCGGTGATCACCCGTTGCTGGGAAGGGCCGTTGGGGGCGGTCAGGCCGTTGCTGGCACCGTCCTGGTTGACCGCCGAACCCCGGATCACGGCGAGCACCTGGTGGCCGTTGGCCTCGGCGTCCGAGAGCCGTTCCAGCAGCAGCAGACCCACGCCCTCGGACCAGCCGGTGCCGTCGGCGGCGGCCGCGAACGCCTTGCAGCGGCCGTCCTCGGCCAGCGCCCGCTGCCTGCTGAAGGCGACGAACGCGTCCGGGGTGGACAGCACCGCCACCCCGCCGGCCAGCGCCAGTGAGCACTCCCCGCTGCGCAGCGAGCGGATGGCCAGGTGCAGCGCCACCAGAGAGGAGGAGCACGCGGTGTTCACCGTGAGGGCGGGGCCCTCCAGGCCGAGGGTGTAGGAGATGCGCCCGGAGACCACACTGGTGGCCGTGCCGGTCTCCAACAGGCCCTGGAGTTCGGGGAGATGGCGGGACTCGCCGCCGTAGTCGTTGTTGATGGCGCCGATGAAGACACCGGTCCTGCTGCCGCGCAGGGACGTCGGGTCGATGGCGGCCCGCTCCACGGTCTCCCAGGCGGTCTCCAGCACCAAGCGCTGCTGCGGGTCGGTGGCGAGGGCCTCGCGCGGGGAGATACCGAAGAACCCGGCGTCGAACTCGGCGGCGTCGGCGAGGAATCCGCCGTGCCGGGTGTAGGAGGTGCCGACGCGGTCGGGGTCGGGGTCGTAGAGCGCCTCGGCGTCCCAGCCCCGGTCGGCGGGCCACTCGGTGATGGCGTCGGTGCCCCGGGCCACCAACTCCCACAGTCGCTCGGGGGTGTCGGCGCCGCCGGGGTAGCGGCAGCCCATGGCGACGATCGCGATCGGGTCGTGCTGGGCGTCCTCCGCCTCGCGCAGCCGCCGCTTGGCCTCGCCCAGGTCGGCGGTGGCGCGCCTGAGGTAGTCGAGGAGCTTGTCGTTGTCCGGCATCTGTTCCCGCTCTCCCTCAGGCCATTCCGAAGTCGTTGTCGAGGAGTTCGAACAGCTCGTCGGCGGTGGCCGAGTCGAGCGCGGAGCCGTCCTTGGTGTCGCCGCCCGCTCCGGTGCGCTCGGTCCACCCGCGCAGCAGGATCTGCAGCCGGGCGCCGATCTCGTCGGTGCCGGACAGCTCGGGCGACAGGGCGGCCAACGTGTCGGCCAGCCGGTCGAGTTCGGCCAGGACCGGCACCGTGGGCGAGGTGGCCTCGCCCAGCACCGTGGACAGGTGTGCGGCGAGCGCGGACGGCGTGGGGTGGTCGAAGACCGCGGTGGGCGGTATCGGTATCCCCAGGGCCTCACTCAGCCGGTTGCGGTACTTCACCGCGAGCATCGAGTCGAAGCCCGCCTCGTTGAAGGCGCGTTCGGCGTCCACCGCCGCGGGACCCGTATGGCCCAGGATCGCCGCCGCGTGCCCGACCACCAGGTCGAGCACCGCCCGAAGCCGGTCCGGTTCCGCCAACGCGGCGAGTCCGTCGGCCTGTTGAGGCTCGGGCACGGTCTGCGGTGTCGGGGATCGGTCCGCGGCCACCGGGGTGGCGGTGCCGTAACGGCCGGGTGTGGGCAGCCAGTAGCGCCGACGCTGGAAGGCGTAGGTCGGCAGCGTCACCCGGTGTACGGGGCCGGGCAGGAGGGCGGTCCAGTCCACCGTGGCGCCGTACGCCCACGCCTGGGCCAGGGCCGCGGCGACCCGGTCCATCGCACCGTCCTCGCGGCGCAGGGTGCCCACGCCGGCCATCGGCCGACCGGCCAGCTCGGCGGTGTGCTCGACCGCGGGGAGCAGCACGGGGTGGGGGCTCACCTCGATGAACAGGTCATGGCCCGCGTCCAGCAGGGTGCGGGTGGCGGCGGCGAACTCCACCGGCTCCCGCAGGTTGCGGTACCAGTAGTCACCGCTCAGCACGGCGCCGTCCAGCAACTCCCCGGTGACCGTGGAGAACAGCGGGGTCTTCGCGGGGCGGGGCCGTATCCCGGCCAGCGCGGTGCGCAGTTCGTCGCCGATCTCGGCCACCTGGGCGGAGTGGGCGGCGTAGTCGACCGGGATCCGCCTGGCCCGTATGTCCTGGCGGGCGCAGTCGTCCAGCAGCGCCGTCAGCTCGTCGGGGGTACCGGCGACCACCACGGCCTCGGGGCCGTTGATCGCGGCCACACCGATCCGCTCGCCGTGGGGCAGCAGCAGTTCCCGGGCCCGTTCCTCGGAGACCGCGAGGGACACCATGCCACCTCGTCCGGCCAGCGCGGCCAGGGCCCGACTGCGCAGCGCGACGACCTTCGCCGCGTCGTCCAACGTGAGAGCGCCCGCCACACACGCCGCGGCGATCTCACCCTGCGAGTGCCCCACCACCGCGTCCGGCTCGACACCGTACGAACGCCACAACGCAGCAAGCGACACCATCACCGCGAACAACGCGGGCTGCACCACATCCACCCGCTCCAGCGACGGCGCACCCTCCTCACCCCGCAACACCGCCGCCAACGACCAGTCCACATACGGCGCCAACGCCCGCTCACACTCAGCGAGCCGCTCCGCGAACACCACCGACCCGTCCAGCAACGCGGTCGCCATCCCCACCCACTGCGACCCCTGCCCGGGGAACACGAACACCGTCCGGCCGTCGTGGGTCCGGCCGTCCACCGCGTACGGGGTGGGGGCCGCCTGTGCCACGTCGGCCAGGGCGTCGAGCAGGTGGTTCCGGACGGTTCCGACGATCACCGCCCGGTGGGCGAAGGACGACCGGGTGGCGGCCAGGGCGTGGGCGATGTCCGCGGGCCTCGCCTCGGGGTGGGCCCGCAGATGCTCCCGCAGACGGCGGGCCTGGTCCCGTAGCGCGCCTTGCGACTTGGCGGACAGCGGCCAGCAGACGGTACGGGACGTCGCCGTCGTCGGCTCCGGGCCGGGCTCGGCGGCCGGGGCTTCGGTGGGCGCCTCCCCCGTGACGGCACGGACGTCGGCGGGCTCCTCCGCCGGCACGGCATGGGCGTCGGCGGGCGCCTCTTCCAGCACCGCGTGGGCGTTGGTGCCGCTCATGCCGAACGCGGAGACCCCGGCCCGGCGCGGGCGGCCCGGGTCCTGCCAGGGCCGGGCCTCGGTGAGCAGCCGTACGGTGCCCGCCGACCAGTCGACCCGGCTGGAGGGCTGGTCCACATGGAGCGTGCGGGGCAGGGTCCGGTGCCGTAGGGCCAGGACCGTCTTGATGACTCCGGCGACGCCCGCCGCCGCCTGGGTGTGGCCGATGTTGGACTTCAGCGAGCCCAGCCACAGCGGCCGGTCGGCGGGCCGGTCCTCGCCGTAGGTGGCCAGCACGGCCTGCGCCTCGATCGGGTCGCCGAGGGTGGTGCCGGTGCCATGGGCCTCCACCAGATCGACGTCGGCCGCTGCCACCCCCGCGTTGGCCAACGCCTGGCGGATGACGCGCTGTTGGGCGGGTCCGTTGGGGGCGGTGAGACCATTGCTGGCGCCGTCCTGGTTGATCGCGGTACCCCGCACCACCGCCAGCACCGGATGTCCCTTCGCGCGGGCGTCGGAGAGCCGCTCCACCAGCAGCACCCCGGCTCCCTCGCCCCAGCCGGTGCCGTCCGCGGCGTCGGCGAAGGAGCGGCACCGGCCGTCGGTGGACAGCCCGCGCTGACGGCTGAACTCCACGAACAGGTCCGGGGTGGCCATCACGGCGGCGCCACCCACCAGGGCGAAGGAGCACTCACCGGCGCGCAGCGCCTGCCCGGCCAGATGCAGTGCCACCAGCGAGGAGGAGCAGGCGGTCTCCACGGTGACAGCGGGGCCCTGTAGGCCCAGGGTGTAGGCGACCCGGCCGGAGGCCACGCTGGTCACGGTGCCGCCCAGCAGATGCCCCTCCACATCCGCGGCGCCGTCCTGCGGACCTGTGCCGTAGCCCTGGCCCGCGACGCCGAAGTAGACGCCGCCCTGGCTGCCACGGACCGACTGCGGATCGATGCACGCGCGTTCGAGCACTTCCCAGGAGGCTTCCAGCAGCAGCCGCTGCTGGGGGTCCATGGCCAGTGCCTCGCGGGGCGAGATCCCGAAGAACTCCGCGTCGAACTCCCCCGCGCCGTCGAGGAATCCGCCGGACCGGGTGTAGCAGGTGCCTTCGTGCTCGGCGTCGGGGTGGTACAGCTCCTCCAGCGGCCAGCCTCGGTCGGCGGGCATCTCGCCGATGGCGTCCACCTCGTCGGCCACCAACCGCCACAGGTCGTCGGGGGTATGCACACCGCCCGGGAAGCGGCAGGCCATGGCGACGACGGCCAGCGGCTCGGCATCGGGTGCCGCCGCCGCGGCGGGTGCCGCCTCGACAGTGCCGGTGCCGGTCAGTTCGGCCAGCAACTGTCCGGCCAACTCGGCGGCGGTCGGGTGGTCGAAGACGGCGGTGGCGGGCAGCGCCGCTCCGGTGGCCTCGGCCAGCCGGTTGCGCAGCTCGATCGCGGTGAGCGAGTCGAACCCGGCTTCCCTGAAAGGCCGTTCGGCTTCCACGGCGAGCGCCGAGTCATGGCCGAGCACGGTCGCGGCCTCGGTCCGTACGAGGTCGGTCAGGAGGCGCAGACGTTCCGGCGCCGCCAGGCCGGTCAGCCGGTCGCGCCAGGCCGTGCCGGTGTCCGGGTCGCCCGCGCGGGCGGGCTCGGCGGGCCGGGCCTCGGGAAGCTCGCTCAGCAGGGCGCTGTCGCGGCCGGAGCGGAAGGCGGGGGCGAAGGTCGCCCAGTCCACGTCCGCCACCGCGATGCCGCTCTCCCGGCGGTCCAGCGCGCCCTGGAGTTCAGCCAGGGCCGTCTCCGGTGCCAGGGGGATCAGCCCGTGGCGGCGCAGTTCCGTCCCGACCGCGCCCTGTGCCATGCCCGCCCCGGCCCACGGCCCCCAGGCGACCGAGGTGGCCGCCAGACCGCGGGAGCGGCGCCGCTCGGCCACCGCGTCCAGGTAGGCGTTGGCCGCCGCGTAGCTGCCCTGGCCGCCGCTGCCCCAGGTCGCGGAGACCGAGGAGAAGAGCACGAAGGCGTCCAACTCCTGGTCGGCGAAGAGGGCGTCGAGGTGCGCGGCGCCGAGCAGTTTGGCGGCCGTCTCCTCGGCCAACCGCTCCAGGGTGCACTCCGCGATCCTCGTGTCGGAGGTGAGTCCGGCGGCGTGGAAGACCGCCCGTACGGTCTCGCCGTCGGTCCGCAACCGCTCCAGTACCGTGGTCAGTTCGCCACGGTCGGCCACATCACAGGCCAGGACAGTGGTACGGACGCCCAGCCCGGTCAGCTCCTCGCGGAGCCGGACCGCGCCGTCCGCGTCCGGGCCGCGTCGGCTCAGCAACACCAGGTGGTCGGCGCCCTGTTCGGCCAGCCGCCGCGCCACCTGGGCGCCGAGCCCTCCGGTGCCGCCGGTGATCAGGACCGTGCCGCGCGGCGTCCAGGCCTGTTCGTCCCGCGCGGTCGGCTCGGGCGCGCGGCGCAGTCGGCGGGCGAGCACCCCGGTCGGGCGTACGGCCACCTGGTCCTCGTAGCCGTCGCCGTCCCCGGGCTGCGACAGTACGGCGCACAGGGCGCGCCGCGCGTCCGCGTCCAACTCCTCGGGCAGATCGACCATTCCACCCCAGCGGTGCGGGTGTTCCAGCGCCGCCACCCGCCCGAGGCCCCATACGGAGGCCTGCTCCGGGTCGGCCGGGCCGAGGTCGCCTTCGGGTACGGCACCTGTGGTGGCACACCACAGACGCGCGTCGCAACCGGCGTCGCCCAGCGCCTGGATGAGCAACAGGGTCGTGGCGAGGCCGCAGTTGAGCGAGGCGAGGCGGGGGCGCGGGGCGTCGGCGAGGGCCAGGAGGGACAGCACCCCGGCGGCCTCCTCGCCCGCCAGCACGGCCTTCTCGCCCACCAGCGCGGCCAGTTCGGCCCGGTCCGCGTCCGCCGCGACGGGAACCACCGTCACCTGGGCGCCGTGTTCGGTGAGCGCCTGCTCGCAGGCGCGGGCGGTGGCCTGGTGTGCGTGCTCGGCGGGCACCACCAGCAGCCAGCGGCCGGACAGCGCCACCGTGGGGGGCTGCCGCACGACCGGCTGCCAGTCGACGCGGTAGCGCAGCCGTGCCGTCGGCGCGGACTGCGGCTCGGGCCAGAACCGCTGGTGCTGGAAGGGGTAGGAGGGCAGTTCGAGACGGTGCGCGGACCTGTCGTGCCAGTCGGGCGACCAGTCGACCGCGGCTCCCCGCACATACAGTCCGGCCAGCGCCGCGCCGACGGACTCCGGCTCCGGGCGTCCTTCGCGCAGCATCGGTACGGCCCGGACGCCGGGGTCGTCGGCCAGGCACTCGTGCACCAGGCCGGACAGCAGCCCGCCGGGGCCCAACTCCAGGCAGTCGGTGACCCCTTCGGCACGCAGCCGAAGGGCGCCGTCCAGGAAGCGTACGGTTCCCCTGACCTGACGGACCCAGTACTCGGGGTCGCACAGTTCGGCGGCGGTGGCCGGCGCGCCGGTCAGGTTGGAGATCACGGTCAGGTGTGGCGCGGAGTACGTCAGTCCCTCGGCCACGTCCCGGAAGGCGTCCAGCATGGCGTCCATCCGCGCCGAGTGGAAGGCGTGGCTGACGGCCAGTTCCTTGGTACGGCGGCCCTGCGCCGCGAAGGCCTCGGCGAGCTTCGCCACGGCTTCGCGATCGCCCGAAAGCACGGTGGAACGTGGACCGTTGACGGCGGCGACACCGACCCCGGCATCGTCGGTCAGCGCCTGGCGCACCTCCTCCTCGGTCGCCTCCACGGCTGTCATCGCCCCGCCCGGGGGCAGCGCGTCCATCAGCCTGCCGCGCGCGGCCACCAGCGCACAGGCGTCCGCGAGGTCGAACACACCCGCCACATGGGCGGCGGCCAACTCACCGATCGAGTGCCCCAGCAGCAGGTCCGGGCGCAGGCCCCAGTGCCCGGCCAGTCGGAACAGCGCCACCTCCAGGGCGAACAGGGCGGGTTGGGTACAGCGGGTCCGCTGCAACAGGTCCGCCTCGGGAGAACCGGGGGCGGCGAACATCACGTCCCGCAGCGGAAGATCGAGATGGGGGCCGAGATGGCTGAGGACCTCGTCCAAGGCGTCGGCGAACACCGGTTCGTCCCGGTACAGTTGCGCGCCCGCGCCCGCGCGCTGGCTGCCCTGTCCCGGGAACAGCATGGCCGTACGCCCCGGCGTGGCCGCCACTCCGGTGATCAGCCGCCCGCTGCTCCGCCCCTCGGCCAGCGCGCGCAGCGCATTCCGGACCGACTCCAGGTCCGTTCCGAGGACCGCGGCCCGGTGTTCCAGCGCGGCCCGTCCCGAGGCCAACGAGTAGCGCAGATCGGCGAGTTCGAGACCCTCGGGGTGCGCGTCCAGGTAGGAGCCGAGCCGCGCGGCCTGGGCCCGCAGCGCGGGCTCGGTACGGGCGGACAGCAGCACCGGAGCGACGACACCCCTCGCAGAACTCCCGTCATCTTCCGCCGAGTTGACGGACGGCTCCGTCTCCGGTGCCTGCTCCAGGATCAGATGGACATTGGTCCCGCTGATCCCGAACGAGGACACGCCCGCCCGGCGCGGCTCGCCCGTGCGGGGCCAGGAGATCCGCTCGGTCAGCAGCCGCACTCCGCCACCGGACCAGTCCACGTGCGGACTGGGCTCCTCGATGTGCAGGGTGGGCGGCAGTTCAGCGGCCTGGAGGGCGAGCACCATCTTGATGACCCCGGCCACACCGGCCGCGGCCTGGGTGTGTCCGATGTTGGACTTGACCGAGCCCAGCCACAGCGGATCGGCCGCACGCCCGGCGCCGTAGACGGCCTGAAGCGCCTGGGCCTCTATCGGATCGCCGAGGCGGGTGCCCGTCCCATGCGCCTCCACCGCGTCCACCTGGCCCGCGTCAAGTGCGGCGTCGGCCAGGGCGGCCCGGATGACCCGCTGCTGCGCGGGGCCGTTGGGCGCGCTCAGGCCGTTGCTGGCGCCGTCCTGGTTGACCGCGCTGCCCCGCACCACCGCGAGCACCCGGTGCCCGGCCGCCTGTGCGTCGGAGAGCCGTTCCAGGAGAAGCACACCGACGCCCTCGCCCCAGCCGGTGCCGTCCGCCCCGGCCCCGAAGGCCTTGCAGCGGCCGTCGGGAGCCAATCCGCGCTGGCGGCTGAACTCCACGAACAGCTTGGGGGTGCTCATCAGCGTGACGCCCCCGGCGAACGCCTGCTCACAGTCACCGCGCCGCAGCGCCTGGACCGCCAGGTCCAGCGCGACGAGCGAGGACGAACAGGCCGTGTCCACCGTGAGGGCGGAGCCTTCCAGGCCCAGCACATAGGAGATGCGTCCGGAGAGCACACTGGCCGTGTTGCCGGTCAGGAAGTGCCCCTCGGAGGCGCCCTCGTCCTGGCCCAACAGGCCGATGTAGTCCTGCCCGTTGGTGCCTACGAACACCCCGACCCGGCGACCGCGCAGTGCGGCGGGGTCCTGCCCCGCGCTCTCCACGGCCTCCCAGGCGGTCTCCAGCAGCAGCCGCTGCTGCGGGTCCATCGCCAGCGCCTCGCGCGGCGAGATCCCGAAGAACTCCGCGTCGAATCCGCCGATGTCGTCCAGGAACCCGCCCTGCCGACTGTACGTGGTACCGGGGCGGTCGGGGTCCGGGTCGTACAGCCGCTCCACGTCCCAGCCCCGGTCCAGCGGCCACTCCCCCACCGCGTCCCGGCCGTCGGCGAGCAACTCCCACAGATCGGCGGGGCTTTGGACACCACCGGGGAAGTGGCAGCCCATGCCGACGATCGCGATGGGCTCACTGTGCCGATCCGCTGTCCGCGGCCCGGCCGCCGACTTCTCCTCCTGCGCCGGGCTCTCGAATCCGCCGAGCTGCCCCAGGAGTTGACCGGCCAGCGCACGCGGCGTCGGATGGTCGAAGAGCACGGTGGCGGACAACCGCAGACCGGTCGCGGCGCTGAGCCGGTTGCGCAACTCCACGGCGGTCAGCGAGTCGAAGCCCGCCGCGGAGAAGGCCCGGTCCGGGAGCAGCGCGTCCGTCGTGCCATGGCGCAGTACCGCCGCCGCCTGGGTGCGCACCAGATCGGTGACGAACGCCTCCTGGTCGGAGCGGGTCAGACCGGCCAGTCGCGCGCGCAACTCCCCGTCCTGCTCCGCCCGCTCACCGGGGTCTGATACGGCCTCGAAGCCGGGCAGTTCACTGAAGAGCGCGGTGGAGCGCAGCCCGGCCGATGCGGCGAACCGCCGCCAGTCGGCGTCGGCGACCACCAGCAGCTCGTCGTCCTCCTCGATCGCCCGGCCGATGGCGGTGACCGCCGACTCCGGTGCCATCGAGGGCAGACCGCGCTCCCGCAGCCGCTCGGCCAGCCGGTCCGCCAGCATGCCCTCGCCGCTCGCCCACGCACCCCAGGCGATGGCCGTGGCGGGCAGCCCGGCGGCCCGGCGGACGGCGGCCAACTGATCCAACGCGGCGTTGGCGGCGGCGTAGTTGCCCTGTCCGGCGTTGCCCGTCACACCCATCACCGAGGTGAAGACGACGAACGCGGACAGCTCCTGTTCCCGCGTCAGCTCGTCGAGATGGCGCGCGGCCGTCAACTTGGCACGCAGCGAGGTGGCCAGACGTTCGGGGGTGAGCGCGTCCAGCACTCCGTCATCGAGCACGCCCGCCGCGTGGATGATGGCGGTGAGCGGCTGCCCGGCCGGAATCGCGGCCAGCAGCGCCGTCGCTGAGTCCCGGTCGGCGACATCGCAGGCCGCGATCGTCACGGCTGCGCCCAACTCCAGGAGTTCCGCACGCAGTTCATTCACGCCAGGGGCCTTCGCTCCTCGGCGGCTGACCAACAGCAGATGCTCCGCGCCCTGCCCCGCCAGCCAGCGCGCCACATGGGCGCCGACCCCGCCGGTCCCACCCGTGACCAGGATCGTGCCGCGCGGTCGCCAGCCGTCAGCGGATCCGGCGCGCCCGGCCGACGCGGCGCGCAGCCGCCGCCCGTAGACGCCGGTGGACCGCACCGCGACCTGGTCCTCGTCACTCACCCCGGCGAGCACCGCGCACAGCCGCCGCACCGCGCGCTCGTCCAACTCCCCAGGCAGGTCCACCAGTCCGCCCCAGCGGTCCGGGTGCTCCAGCGCCGCGCTGCGGACCAGACCGGCCACAGCGGCCTGGGCCGGGGCGCCCGGCAGCTCGCCCGCCCCGACCACGGCCGCACCCCGGGTCACACACCACAGGGGAGCGTCGATACCGGTGTCTCCCAGGGCCTGGACCAGCGCCAGGGTGAGCGCCACGCCGCCGGGGACATCGGGATACCCGGGATGCGGGCGCTCCTCGGCCGCCAGCAGCGACAGGACTCCGGCCACCGGCTGCCCGGCGACCTGGGCCAGCGCCGCCGCCAGTGACTCCCGGCTCTGCCCCGGACCCTCGGCGGTCACGACGGGCAACAGGTCCACTCCCGCCGCCGCCAGACCGCGTACGACATCGCTCGCGCCGCCGCCCTCGGGGCACACCACCAGCCAGCGACCGGAGAGCGCGGCACCGGACGGCAAGGACAGCGGGCGCCAACTCACCCGGTACCGCCAGGAGTCGACGCGTCGGCCGCGCTCCCGGTCCTGCCGCCACGCGGACAGCGCGGGCAGCACCTCGCCCAGGGCCTGCGGACTGACCTGAAGGGTCTGCGAGAGCCGGGCCGGGTCCTGGAGTTCGAGTTCCGTCCAGAGGCCGTCCGTTGCCGCGGTGAGCGCGGGTGCGGACTCCAGCCAGTAACGCTGGCGTTGGAAGGGGTAGGTGGGCAGCTCGACGGGGCGGGCGTCGGTGCCGTCGAAGGCGGGGGCCCAGTCGACGTTCACGCCGTGGGTCCATGCCTCGCCCAGGGACAGTAGGAACCGCTCCATGCCTCCGTCGCCGCGGCGCAACGTGCCCACCGCCACCGCGTCCGCCTCGGTCTCCCCTACCGCCATGGTGAGTACGGGGTGCGGGCTGGACTCGATGAACACCCGGTAGCCGTCGGCCAGTAGGGCTCGGGTTGCTTGCTCGAACTCCACCGTCTGCCGGAGGTTGCGGTACCAGTACTCGCCGTCCAGACCGGCGGTGTCCAGCAACCCGCCCGTCACCGTCGAGTAGAACGGCACCTCGGCCGTACGCGGCGCCACGTCCGCCAACGCCTGCGCCAACTCCGCCTGAACTCTCTCTACTTGAGACCCATGGGAGGCGTAGTCGACCGGGATCCGACGCGCACGCACACCCTCCCCCGCACACCACGCCATCAACTCGTCCAACGACTCGGTGTCACCGGAGACCACCACCGAGGACGGGCCGTTGATAGCGGCGACCGAGAGACCAGCCGTCAGGTGTTCACGTACTTCGCTGACCGGCATGGCCACCGACACCATGCCCCCATGGCCCGCAAGAGCACCCAACACCTGAGAACGCAGAGCCACCACACGCGCGCCGTCCTCCAACGACAGACCACCCGCCACCACAGCAGCCGCGATCTCACCCTGACTATGACCCACCACCGCATCCGGCACCACACCGAACGACCGCCACAACTCAGCCAGCGACACCATCACCGCGAACAGAACCGGCTGCACCACATCCACCCGGTCCAGATCCAGATCCCCGGGCTCACCGCGCACCACATCCAGCAACGACCAGTCCACATGAGGTGCCAACGCATCAGCACAAGCGCGCATCCGGTCCCGGAACACCTCCGAAGACTCCAGCAACCCCCGCGCCATCCCCACCCACTGCGACCCCTGCCCAGGGAACACGAACACCGTCCGCGCATCCCCCACAGCAGCACCCGTCACCCCCGTACCGGACGCCACCGCCTCCAACCCACCCAACAGCTCGGACCCTGTGCCCACCACCACCGCACGATGAGCATGCCGAGCCCGGCTCACGGCAAGCGAGTACCCCACATCAACCGCACGCGCCTCCCCGACACCCGCGTCCAGCAGACGCCGCGCCTGCTCCCGCAACGCATCCGCACTCTTCGCGGACAACAACCACGGCACGGGAACACCCGAATCACCCGCATCATCGGCCCGCTCCCCCGCCGCCTCCGACCCAGGCGCCTCCTCCAACACCACATGCGCGTTCGTGCCACTCACACCGAACGACGACACACCCACCCGACGTGGCTGATCGGCGCGTGGCCAAGGGGTCGGCTCGGTCAACAGGCGTACGGCGCCCGCGGACCAGTCCACATGTCGGGAGGGGGCGTCGATGTGCAGGGACATCGGGAGCAGTTCGTTCCGCAGGGCCAGCACCATCTTGATCACGCCACCGACCCCGGCGGCGGCCTGCGTGTGACCGATGTTGGACTTCAACGACCCGAGCCACAGCGGGCGTTCGGCGGGCCGGTCCTGCCCGTACGTGGCCAGCAACGCCTGCGCCTCGATCGGGTCACCGAGCGTGGTGCCCGTGCCATGGGCCTCCACCGCGTCCACCTCGCCGGAGGTCAGCGCCGCGCTCGCCAACGCCTGCCGGATCACCCGCTGCTGCGAAGGACCATTCGGCGCCGTCAGACCATTGGACGCACCGTCCTGGTTCACCGCACTGCCCCGCACCACGGCCAACACCGGATGCCCGAGCCGCCGGGCATCCGACAGCCGCTCCAGCAGCAGCACCCCGGCGCCTTCAGCCAGACCGAAGCCGTCGGCCGCGTCCGCGAACGCCTTGCAGCGGCCGTCGGGGGCCAGTCCGCCCTGCCTGCTGAACTCCACGAACATGCCCAGCGTCGGCATCACCGTCACACCGCCGGCCAGCGCCAGCGAGCACTCGCCGTTGCGCAGCGACTGCACGGCCAGGTGCAGGGCGACCAGGGAGGACGAGCAGGCCGTGTCCACAGTGACGGCCGCGCCTTCGAGTCCCAGGGCGTAGGCGAGGCGGCCGGACGCGACACTGCCGGTGTTGCCGGTGAGCAGGTGGCCGCCGACCTCCGACTCCTCGTGCAGCCGGGGGCCGTAGTCCATGGTCATCGCGCCGATGAAGGCGCTGGTCCGGCTCGATCGCAGGGTCGTCACATCGATACCGGCCCGCTCGAAGGTCTCCCAGGTGACCTCAAGGAGCAGCCGCTGCTGCGGGTCCATCGCCAGGGCCTCGCGCGGCGAGATGCCGAAGAACTCGGCGTCGAACTGGTCGGCTTCCGGGAGGAATCCGGCCTCCCGCTGGTAGTAGCGGCCGGGGCCGACCGGCTTCGGCTCGTATGCCTCGGCGGTGTTCCAGCCGCGGTTGTCGGGGAACGGGGACACCGCGTCGGTGCCCTCGGCCAGTAACTTCCACAGCTCTTCGGGGCTGTTGGCGCCACCGGGGAAGCGGCAGCCCATGGCGACGATCGCCACCGGTTCACCGGGGTCCACCTGGTCCGCGCCGAACTCGCTCTCGCTCTCGGCGCCACCTCGCAGTCGGGTGAGGAGGAAGTCCGCCAGCGCCTCGGGCGTCGGATAGTCGAACACCGCCGTGGCGGGCAGCGTCAGTCCGGTCGCCGCGGCGATACGGTTGCGCAGCTCCACCGCCATGACCGAGTCGAACCCGACGTCCGCGAACGGGCGTTGGGGGTTGATCGACGAGGATGTTCCCAGTACGGCGCTCGCCTCGCGGCCCACCAGCCGCAGCAACGTGGCTCGTTGCTCCACCGGCGACTGGCCGGTGAACCGTTCGGTCGCGTCATCCGGTACGGCTTCGGTGTCGGTGTCGTCCGCCGCGTCGGCGCGCAGGTCCTCGGGCAACTCCTCGCCGTCGCCCGCGACTTCGCCGAGCACCGCCGCCCAGTCCGGGAGCACACCATGGACGCACAGCTCCCCGAGGGAGAGCAGCATCCGTTCGGGCCCGCCCTGGTGTCGGCGCAGGGAGCCGGTGACCAGCGCGTCGGCGCCGTGCTCCTGGACGGTCTCCTGCATCGCCGAGGTCAGCACGGTGTGCGGGCTGACCTCCAGCAGCACGCCGTAGCCGTCGTCCAGCAGGGCGCGGGTGGCCTGGTGGAACCTCACCTCGCCGCGCAGATTGCGGCACCAGTACTCGGCGTCCAGCCGGGTGTCCTGGAGGAGGCCGCCGGTCACCGCCGAGTAGTAGGGCAGCCGGGCCGTCCGGGGTCGCACAGGAGCGAGGTCGGCGCGCATGCGCGGGACGATGTCGTCGATGTGCGAGGAGTGGGCGGCCAGGCCGACGGCGATCCTACGGGCGTGCAGTCCCGCCGCGGCCAGCTCGGCGAGCAGTTCACCGGCCGCGTCCGCGTCCCCTGAGACGACCACCGAACCAGGGCCGTTGACGGCGGCGACGACCAGGCGCCCGGCCCAGCGGTCCAGATGCGGCCGGAGCTGGTCGCGGGAGGCCATCACCGAGATCATCTCGCCTCGTCCGGCCAGGGTGGCCTGGGCCTGGCTCCACCGGGCGATCACCAGGGAGCCGTCGTCCAGGCTGAGTACGTCGGCGACCACGGCGGCGGTGACCTCGCCGATGCTGTGTCCCAGCACCGCGCCGGGCCGCACACCGTAGGACTCCCACAGCGCGGCCAGGGACACCGTCACGGCGAACAGCGCGGGCTGTACGACGTCGGCGTGCTCCAGCGCCGGAGCGCCCGGGACGCCGCGCAGCACATCGGGCAGCGACCAGTCGATGAACGGCTCCAGCGCCTGCGCGCAGTCATCCATGCGGGCGCGGAACACCGGGGAGGATTCGAGGAGTTCACTGGCCATGGTGGGCCACTGCGAACCTTGGCCGGGGAAGACGAACGCGACCTCACCGCCTCGGCCGCCCCCTGTCAGCAGTCCGGCCGTACCGCTGCCGTCGGCCAGTGCCCTCAGCCGCTCCAGGAAGCCCTCGCGGTCCTCGGCGACGAGGGCGGCACGGCGTCCCTCCTCGGGTGGCAGCGCGGCCAGTGCGTGGCCGACGTCCGTCGGACTCCAGTGTGCGCGGCCCGCCAGGTGGGTGTGCAGGCGTCGGGCCTGGGCGGCCAGTGCTGCTCCGCTGCGGGCGGACAGCGGCCAGAGCGCCGGGGTGCGCACACCGGTTCCATACGCCATCGTGCTTCACGGCTCCTTCCGGACGTGTCTGACCATCAGTCGGTGCGGTGGGCGCGGGAATCGGGAATGTGCCGGGCTCCCCTGCCCGCCACATGCTTCCGCGCCGGTATAGCGCCGCGATATCGCATGACGCGACACGGCTTCCGCGTTACCTGCGTCTGACCAGCGGGGGTGTCCCCGGTGACGGCACGCGGTCGGCCGACGCCCGGCAGGGGCGTCGGCCGACTGCCGACTCTCGTACGAGCCGATCCCGTACGAGCAACTCCGGTGCGCGCCGATCCCGCACGAGCAACTTCTGTACGCGCCGATCCCGCACGAGCAACTCCTGTACGAACAACTCCCGTGCGAACCCGCTCAGTAGAGGCCTTCGGGAGCCGAACTCGTCTCTTGCAGCGGGCGGACGTTGGCGACTCCGTCGCACGGCCAGTGTTCGGTGCGGAGCCGCACCGCCTGGTCGCGCTCGAGGATGTTGGGGAGGAACAGATCCTCGTGGAGCACGGTGAGCCGTACCTGTCCCACCGCTCCGTAGTCGACCGGGGTGGTCCAGTCGTCCTTGCGGACCACCGCCATGGTCACCTGGGGGTAGTTGGGGACGTATCCGATCAGCCCGGCATCCGGCGCCACGGGCAGGCTCGCCGCGTTGCCGAAGGTGTTGCCGTAGCTGATGCCGCAGATGCCGCCGCCGAGCGACTCCCGGAAGGTGTGGTACATCGCGGGGGTGATCTGTGTTCCGCTCAGCCGGACGCCTTCGAGCCCGGCCACCAGCTCGGGATGGCGCTGGCGGAGCGCCTGGAACAGCGCCGGTGTGGTGTTGAGGTAGCTGACGCGGCCCGGTCCGAGTATGTCCGCGATCTGTTCGAGCAGGTGGGTGGTGTAGTCGCCGACGTCCGCGAGCCGTCCGGCCCGGATCAGCCGCTTCACCCAGCGGGGGTCCATGTCGATGGCGTACACCTGCCCCGCGAACAGCTCGGCCGCCTCCCAGACCCCGTTGCCGATCAGGTGCGGTCCGGTGGGTGTCGCCTGGAGCCAGGAACGGCCTTCCTGGAAGCCCTCGGTGACGAAGGACCAGCGCCGCCAGAGCCCCCGATGCCGCACCATGTCCGGGGTGTAGAAGACCCGGCAGGGCGTCCCGGTGGTGCCGCCGCTCTCCCAGACCCGCCCGGCCAGCGGGCGCGGGACGGCCCGTGGCACGAGGTCGCCGGGGTCCCCGGTCCGCAGGGTGTCCAGCGTGAAGGGCCCGAGTTCGGTCAGCTCCTCGTACCGGGTGATGTCGCGTGGGTCGAAGGGGAGTTCGGCGGCCCGTCGCAGCCAGTACGGGCTGCCGGTCTCGGGGTGGAAGTGGCGCTGGACCACCCTGCGGCACCAGTGGTCGAGGTCGGCGGAGAGCCACTCCTCGATCCGGTCGTCCGGGGCGACCGCGGACAGGCCCGGTGCGACGGTCATCGTGTGGCCGGTGGGGCGGTGAGGTCGATGCCCAGCTCGTAGGCGGTGGTGACGGCCTGTTCGATGTGCTCGGGCTTGTCGACGTGGACCACCGGGAACGGGAAGTCGAGTATGCCCTCGGGTATGGACGGGCCCATGACGAACGCGAGGTCGACGCCCTGTCCCTTCATCCCGGTGTAGACGTCCACCAGACTGATCGGGTCGGTGGCGTTGCGGTGGAACAGGTCGCGGACGTCGTCCGCCGAGACCAGCGCCCGCTGCTCCAGGCAGGAGAGGAGCGGAAGTCGAGGGGGCGCGAAGGTCATGGCGTCGATGTGCGGTGCCATGAAGTCGCGGTACGGCTGACGGAGCGGCGAGTGGACCGCGATCAGCCGGTCCGGGAGCGGGACGACCGTGCCGGGAGGGGCCGCGGCGGCGACCTGTTCGAGGGCCGCGGCGAGGCCGGACAGCATGAGGATGCGCTGGGAGCCGTCGCTCGTGACGCCGAAGTCGCCGGAGGGGTGGATGTCGGGTTGCCCATGGCCGGGGTGGTCCGTCTCGGGCGCCCCGGCGGGGACGAAGGCGAGGGCGATCCCCTGGCGCGGGGCGTCGGGCGCGGGCTC
Organism: Streptomyces sp. NPDC104371; assembly: GCF_055583785.1. Lineage (NCBI taxonomy): Bacteria > Bacillati > Actinomycetota > Actinomycetes > Kitasatosporales > Streptomycetaceae > Streptomyces > Streptomyces sp. NPDC104371. The sequence goes on along the minus strand of NZ_JBVJNF010000008.1, from coordinate 206,014 downwards.
CGGGACATGCCGGCTGTGCACCAGCATCCGGAACAGCTCCTCGCGGCTCACCGCGCCGACGAGGGCGGCCGCCGCCATCGCACCCAGGCTCAGCCCGCCGATCGCGCCGGGGCGCAGCCCCTGTTCGGCGAAGATGTCGTGGACGGCCATGGCGAGCGCGGCCTCCCGTACGGTGCCCGTGCTCTGGCGTTCCTCCAGCGCGTTGGGCAGCTCCTCCTCCAGGATCTGGCCGACCGTGAGGCCGGTCCACCCCGAGACCTGGTCGTACAGCTCCCGCATCACCGGGTAGGCCTTGTAGAGCTCGACGCCGTGCGGCTCGGTGCCCACGCCGCCGCCGAGCAGATAACCCAGAGTCATACACGTCTCCAGAGAGCGAACCGGAGTGGATGGGCTCCGGTTTGGGAATTCAATTCGAACTGCGCTTGATGCCGGTCGGCGGCTTGACCATACTCCGGGAAATGGGCGGACAGCCAGAGGGTGTCTCGTGTTCCGGGGAAGAGGGCGAGAGTCGCGGGCGGCGCTATCGAGACGATATGCGACTGCTGGACAATGCGTGCAGCGGGCGACTCGTATTTCACCCGAGCAATCCGAGCGACCCGATCGACCTGAGCAATCCGATCGACCTGAGTGGTCCGAGCGATCCGAGCGATATTCACGGAGCGATAGAGGAATGCCATGGCGCTTGACCGCCGCGGCGGGGAACCGAACGGCGTCCGTACGGTGGGGTACGAGGTCCCCGAAGCGCGGCACAGCGTCCGTACAGTGCGGCCGGCACCGGCCCCGGCACCGACCGCACCCATTCCGTCAGGCCGGGACCGCGCCCAACGGGACGCGCGGCACGTCCAGTTGCCGTGCGCACTCGTCCAGCGCGTCGACGAACTCCCGTACCTCGTCGGGGTGGTGCACCGCGCCGGGCGCGATGCGGAGGATCTCCTCACCCGCCGGGACACTCGGCGCGTTGATCGCCTGGACGTAGCTGCCGTGCCGGGTCAGCAGCAGGTCGGACGCCTTCCGGCAGAGGCTGTCGTCACCCACGAGAACGGACACGATATGAGACTCGTCCGAGAGGACGGGAAGCCCGCGCTCCTTGAGCAGCCGGTGCATCAACTCCGCGTTCTCCCGCAGCCTGTTCCGCTCCGTCTCGGAGTCGCGCAGATGCCGGACGGCCGCGAGGCCGCCCGCCGCGACCGCGGGCGGCAGAGCGGTGGTGAAGATGAACGAGCGGGAGAAGCTGCGCACGGCCTCGATCAGCGTGGCGGGGCCCGCGATGTAGCCGCCGACGGCGCCGAAGCCCTTGGCCAGCGTCCCCATGATGACGGTGAACTCGTCGGCCAGGCCCAGGTCGGCGGCGATTCCGGCCCCTTGGGGTCCGTACATGCCGACCGCGTGCACCTCGTCGAGGAAGGTCATGGCGCCGTACCGCCTGGCGATGTCGGCGATCCGCGCCAGCGGGGCGACGTCGCCCACCATCGAGTGGATGGACTCCAGGACCACCAGCTTGGGCCGGTCCGGGTCGGCGGCGGCGAGCAACTCCTCCAGGTGGTCGGCGTCGTTGTGCCGGAAGATCCGCTTCTCGGCGCCGCTGCGCCGCAGTCCGTCGATGATCGACGCGTGGTTCGACGCGTCGGAGAAGGCGAGGCAGTCGGGCATGTGACCGGCGAGCACGGACAGGGAGCCGTCGTTGGCGGCGTAGCCCGAACTGAAGAGCAGCGCCTCCTCCTTGCCGTGCAGTTCCGCCAACTCCCGTTCGAGCAGGACGTGGTAGCGGTTGGTGCCGCCGATGTTCCGGGAGCCTCCCGAGCCCGCGCCGTACTCGTCGATGCTGCGCTTCATCGCCGCCAGCACGCTCGGATGCTGCCCCATGCCGAGGTAGTCGTTGCTGCACCAGACGCTGATCTCGGCGGCCTCGCCGTCCTCCCGTCGGCTGCGGGCGGCCGGGAATCGCCCGGCGACCCGCTCGATCTCGAGGAAATCCCGCTTACTGCCGGCCGCTTCGAATTCAGCCATGTGTTGGCTGAATAAGTCAAGGTAAGGATTCATGACGTCCGCTCGCTTTCCGGCCGTCAAGACGATGGAAGAGTAATCGCCGGACGGCACACACGAAATGCCAGGGTCACATTCAACGCCCTACCGTACACATTCCACAATGCCCTGCCAAGCGCTCGATGGGAGACCATGGATGTCCGCGTGCGACACGTATGTTCAGCAAATCCTGGACGTGATTTCCGCCGATCCGGAGAAGACGGTCCTGTCCTGGCGTGGCACAGCGTTCAGCGCGGCGGAGTTCACGCATTCCGTCCGCTCCGCGGCGCATGCGCTGCACCGGCACACGGAGGGCGGGAAGGCGCCCGTTGTCGCCGTACTGACCACCACCAACACACCCGCCACCCTGCTTCTCCGGTACGCGGCCAACCTCGCGGGCGCGACCGCGGTCCATCTCCACACGACCAACGCGGTCGACCCCGATGACCGGCTCACCGCCGACGCCGAGTTGCGGATCCTGAAGGAGACCGACACGACCGTGCTCGCGGTCGACGCGGACCACCTCGACGTCGCCCGCCGACTCCGTGACCGGATGCCCACCCCGCTCGCCCTCGCGGGCCTCGGCTCCCTCGGCCCCGACGTCCTCGACCTCACCACGGGCGACGCGGCCGCCTTCGACCCGGCCGGGATCGAGATCGACCCGGAACGGACCGCCGTGGTCACCTACACCAGCGGCACCACGGGCAGGCCGAAGGGCATAGCCGTCGACTTCCGCACCCGCGGCTGGTTCATCTCCGCCGGGCTCAAGACCGGCTACCGGGCGGCCTATCTCGCCACCCTGCCGATGAGCCACTCGAGCGGCGCGACCACCGACGACTCGCTCGCCTCCGGCGGCACGGTGTTCCTGCACGACGGTTTCGAACCGGGCGCGGTACTGAGCGCCGTCGAACACCACCGGATCTCACGCCTGTTGATCTCGCCGCCCCAGCTCTATCAGTTGCTCGACCACCCGCGGCTGAGCGCCACCGATCTGTCGAGCCTCCAGATGCTCTGCTACACGGGCTGCCCCGCCTCCCCGGAGCGGCTGGCCGAGGCGGTCAAGGTCTTCGGCGCGGCGCTCATCCAGGTGTACGGCACCAGTGAGGCGGGCGCCGTCACCATCCTGATGCCACCCGAGCACGCCGATGCGGAGCTGCGTCGCACGGCGGGCCGCCCGCTGCTCGGTGAGGTCCGGATCGTCGGGCCGGACGGCACAGCCGAGCTGCCCGCCGGGGAGATCGGCGAGATCTGTGTGCGCTCGCCGCTGGCGATGCGCGGATACGTGGCCGACCCCGAACTCACCGCCCGTACGCTGGTGGACGGTTGGCTGCACACCGGCGACCTCGGCCGCTTCGACGACCGCGGCTATCTCCACATCCATGGGCGCATGGCCGACGTGATCAAGGCCAACGGGATCAAGGTCCACCCGACGGCGGTCGAGAACGCGCTCCTCACCCACGAAGACGTCGTCCAGGCCGCGGTGTTCGGCACACCGGACGAGGACCGCGTCGAGCACATCCACGCCACGGTGGTCCTGCGGGACGGCGCCACGGCCACCACCGCCGGGCTGCGCGAGCATGTCACCGCCGCGCTCACCCCGAACCACGCCCCGGCCAGGATCGACATCCGCGCCGAACTGCCGCTCACCGGTATCGGCAAACCGGACCGGGCGCGCCTGGCGACGGACGCGCGAAAGGCCTAGGCGGACATGTCTCTCTCGGTAGCCGCGATCCTCGCCGAGTCCGCGCTGCGGCGGCCGGAGCACCCGGCGATCGTCTTCGACTCCCGGCGGTTCTCCTACCGCGAACTGTGGGACGGTGCCCGGCGCTACGCGGCGGTCCTGCGTCGGCACGGGATCGGGCCCGGGGACCGGGTGGCGCTCCTGCTGCCCAACACCCCACAGTTCCCGATGGTGTACTTCGGCGTGCTCGCGCTCGGCGCGGTCGCGGTGCCGGTGCACGGCCTGTTGCGGGCCGACGAGATCGGCTATGTGCTCAAGGACTCCGAGGCGAGGGCGCTGATCTGCGGGGCACCGCTGCTCGACGAGGGTGCCAAGGCAGCCGAGGCCGTCGGCACACCGCTGTTCACCGTGACCGGCGGGCACCGCGCCGGGGTGCGGCTCGACCTGCTCGCCGAACAGGCCGCCCCGCTCGCGCACTTCGTCCCGCGCGATCCCGGGGACATCGCGGTCGTCCTCTACACCTCCGGCACCACCGGCCACCCCAAGGGGGCGATGCTCACCCACCTCAACATCGTGATGAACGTCGACACCTCGATGCTGTCACCCTTCGACTTCCGGCCCGACGACGTCCTGCTCGGCTGTCTGCCGCTGTTCCACAGCTTCGGCCAGATATGCGGGATGAGCACCTGCTTCCGGGCCGGTGCGACCATGGCGCTGATGGAGCGGTTCGACGCGGCGCGGGCGCTCGACATGATGGTCCGGGAGCACTGCACGCTGCTGATGGGCGTTCCGACGATGCTGCTCGCCCTGCTCGCCGAGGCCCGCACCGACCCGCGGCGCCCCCCGCTCGACCGGGTGTTCTCGGGCGGCTCCGCACTGCCGGTACGGGTGCTCGAGGAGTTCCAGAAGACGTTCGGCTGCACCATCTACGAGGGGTACGGGCTGACCGAGACCTCGCCGACGGTGGCGTACAACCAACGGGCCTGGCCCTGCCGCCCTGGCACGGTGGGCCGGCCGATCTGGGGTGTCACGGCGGAGATCGCGCGGGCCGAGGTCGAGGGCCGTATCGAGCTGCTCGGCCCCGGCGAGGTGGGCGAGATCGTCATCCGGGGCCACAACGTGATGGCGGGCTACCTCAACCGGCCGCAGGCCACCGCGGAGGTGATCGTGGACGGCTGGTTCCGCTCCGGTGACCTCGGTGTCAAGGACGCCGAGGGCTACCTCACCATCGTGGACCGCAAGAAGGACATCGTGCTGCGCGGCGGATACAACGTGTACCCGCGCGAGGTGGAGGAGGTCCTGCTGGGTCACCCGGCGATCTCCCAGGTCGCCGTCATCGGACTCCCCCACGAACGCCACGGCGAGGAGGTGTGCGCCGTGGTGGTGCCGGACCCCGGCGCGACACCCGGCCCTGTGCTCTCCCAGCAGCTCGTCGCCTGGGCCCGGGAACGGATGGCCGGACACAAGTACCCGCGCCGGGTCGAGTTCGTGGACGTCTTCCCCCTCGGCCCGAGCGGCAAGGTGCTCAAACGGGAACTGGTGCGGCGCTTCGCCTGAGAGGGTGGCGCCCCCGAGGGGGCGCCACCTCGCTCACGGCCTCTTGCGGACCAGCGTGATGCCGTCGGCCATCACCAGGAGCGACAGCTCCACTCGTTCGTCGTCCCGCAGCCGCGCGTTCAACTCGCGTACGGCGACGGTGTCCTGGTCATCGGCGTCCGGGTCGACGACCCGGCCGAAGTACAGCGTGTTGTCCACCACGATCAGCCCGCCAGGCCGCACGAGGCTGAGCGAACGCTCGTAGTACGACGAGTAGTTGGCCTTGTCGGCGTCGATGAAGACGAAGTCGAAGCACTCCGGCCCGCGTTCGGCCAGCAGGGCGTCCAGCGTCTCTGTCCCGTCACCGACCCGCAGCGCGATCCGGTCCGCGACCCCGGCACGCTTCCAGTACTCGGCGCCGATCGAAGGCCAGCGGTCCGTCAGGTCGCAGGTCACCAACTCACCGTCGGCGGGCAGTGCTCGGGCCATGCACAGGGTGCTGTACCCCGTGAAGGTGCCTATCTCCAGCACCGAGCGGGCGCCCGTGAGGCCGATCAGCAGCGCGAGGAGTTGCCCCTCCTCCGCCATCACCTGCATCGCCTCGCCCGCCGGCAGCTCGGCGGTCTCCTGGCGAAGCTCCGCCAGGAGCGGTTCGTCGCGGAGCGACACCGCCCGCACGTACTCCAAGAGCTGTTCGGTGGCCGCCACTTGCTGCGCCATGCGCTTCTCCTTCATGGGTCGACGTGCTCGGGGGTACGTACGGATTCACTGCGCGCCCGAGAGCAGGGCCCTGATCCCCGGCGACGGCTCGGCCGCCGCCCGCTCCTTCGCGTACGAGCGCTGCAGACGGTCGAGGTGGAAGCAACCGGCCCGGTCGGCGTGGAGCAGATGGACGTCGGCGAGCGCCTCGAGCACCTTCTCCGCCTCGGCGACCGAGCAGCCGAACAGACCGGCCGCACGGACCCGGTCGGTCTCGTTGACGCCGACCTCGCCGAGCAGCCGGAACGCCGCCGCCGGGTCGGTGCCGCCCGTGGCCCGGTCGCCCAGGCCGCGGTATCCGGCGGCCAGGCTGGTGCGGACCGCGAGATCGCCGATCCGTAACTCGTCGAGCACCTGCGGCGATTCGACCAGCAGGCGGGCCAGCCGGGCGAGGTCCCAGTGCGGGCGGCCCAGATAGCGGGCCCCGGCGATACGGATGGCCAGCGGCAGCCCGGCGCAGTGTTCCACCACCTCGCGGGCGGCCCGGGGTTCGGCCTCGACCCGCGGGTGTCCGACGATCGACCCCAGCAGCTCCAGGGCCGGGCGCTGCGCCAACGGCGCCAGGGTGATGGTGCGGGCGCCGTCCAGGTCACCGAGCCGCTCCCGGCTGGTGACGATCAGCCGACTGCCGCCGCCTCCGGGGATCAGTGGCCGGATCTGAGCAGCGCTGACCGCGTCGTCCAGCAGTACCAGGATGCGGCGGTCGGCGGTCAACGAGCGGTAGAGCAGGACGGCTTGCTCCTCGTCGACGGGTATGCGTTCGGGCGGCACCCCGAGTCCGGCCAGGAACCGGCCGAGTACGCGGCCGGGTTCCGACGGACCGTCACAGCCGCCGAGTCGGGCGTAGAGCTGGCCGTCCTCGAAGTGACCGCGGACGGCGTGGGCGGCATGCAGGGCCAAGGTGCTCTTGCCGGTGCCGCCCCCGCCGGTGACGACCACCACGCCGGACAGGTCGCTCGACGCCCGGTCGGTGGTCAACCAGCCGTTCAGGAAGCCCAGTTCGATGTCGCGCCCGGCCGGTTCGACCATCTGGGCGGGCAGTTGGGCCGGACGGACCCGGACGGCGTGCTGTTCCTCGGGCGCCGGACCGGCCCCGCGCACGGTCACGGGCGGCGGGGTGCCGACGACGGTGTCCACCACGCAAGCGCCGGGCGGCAGCGGATCGTCCGCGGCCAGTATCCGCCGCTGCATCTCGCGCAGTTCCGAGCAGGGTTCGGCGCCCAACTGGTCGATGAGGAGCGTCCGGGCGCGCTGGAAGACGGCCAGCGCCTCGGACTGCCGACCGGCCCGGAAGAGTGCCAGCATGAGCCTGCCCACCAAGGCCTCGCGCAGTGGTTGCTCGCGCACGGCCCGCCACAGTTCGGGGATGATCTCGGCGTGCCGGCCCAGGGCGAGATCGAGGTCCAGCCGGGATTCGAGGGTCTGCAGCCGGAGTTCCTTCAGATACTGGCCCTCGACCTCGCGCAGGGTGTGCGAGGGGATGTCGAGCAGGGGCTCGTCCCGCCAGAGGCCGAGCGCCGCGCTCAGCTCGGCGGAGGCCCGGTCGAACGCGCCCGCCTCCACATGCCGGGCCGCCCGCTCGCGGTGGGCAGTGAAGCTGCCGAGGTCGCTCTGGTGCTCGTCCAGCTTCATGAGATAGCCCGAGGCGCGGGTCTCGATGGCGCCGCCCGCCCGCTTCCCGAGGAGTCTGCGCAGCCGCATGACGTAGGTGCGGACGGTGGCCGCCGCGCTGGGCGGCGGGCAGTCGTCCCACACGAAGGCGGAGATCCGGTCGACGGACACCACCTGGTTGGCCTTGAGCAACAACGTCGCCAGGACTACCCGCTGCCGGGGCGCGGGTATCTCGAGCTCGATCCCGTCCGATCGTACGGACAGCGGTCCGAGCATCATGAACTTCACGGTCGTCCTCGATTTCCCGCACAGCGGCGCTTGGGTCTGCGGTTCGGTGATGCGACGGTCGGGCGGCCCCTGGCCGACCCGCAACGTAGTGACCGAGCAGTAGGTGTCCCCCTCACCTCTGCGCTACCAGATCGACACGCTCGGCAATTTAGAGTGCGCGATCGATCCGCCACAACCACTTCCGAAGCAACCCCGCAAAGAGCGCGGTAAATCGGCCAATGTACGACTGGTTCCGCTCCACACGGTTTATCAGCGAGCAGAAGTGGGTGGATTCACTCCAAATCGTTTCTCTCCCCCAGGGGAAGGCAGCAGACACCTGATGGACGACACATCCGAGGGACACCTGTGGCTCCGGCGCTTCCAGCCTTCGGACACCCCGACGGTACGGCTGGTGTGCTTCCCGCACGCCGGAGGCGCGGCGAGCTACTTCCTCCCGGTCGCGCGTGCGCTCGCTCCGGAGGTGGATGTCCTGGCCGTGCAGTACCCCGGCCGCCAGGACCGCCGGAACGAACCGGGGATCGGTGACCTCACCGTCCTCGCCGACCGCAGCGCACACGCCCTGAAGGGTGAGCTGGACCGCCCGCTGGCCCTCTTCGGGCACAGCATGGGCGCGTTGGTGGCCTACGAGGTGGCCCGTCGGCTCGCACAGACGTCACCGAGTCAGCCCGTACACCTGTTCGTCTCTGGCCGTCGCGCCCCCACCCGGCACCGCGTGGAAGACGTACACCTGCGGGGCGACGACGCCATCATCAAGGAGTTGCAGTCCCTCGGCGGCACCGATCCACAGATGCTCGCCGACCCCGAGGTACGGGAGATGATCCTCGGCGCGCTGCGCAGCGACTACCGGGCCGTGGAGACCTACCGGCACGTACCCGGCGAACGGCTGCTCTGCCCGGTGACCGCGCTGACCGGCGACCGCGACCCGAAGACGACGGTGGCCGAGGCACGCGCCTGGCAGGGCCAGGCACCGAAGGACGGCTTCACCTTGCACGTCCTGCCCGGCGACCACTTCTTCCTGGCACCCCGGGCCACCGAGGTCGTGGCCCTACTCCGCGAACACCTCCTGACAGCACCCGACACCCTCGCGCCCGCACGTCAGTAGGTCTCCGGCACTCTCCGAACACGCCCGCTAGATGCCGAGTAGCCGGTCACCGCGACCGGCCCGGCGCTGACCTCGGGCCGCGCGGTGAGGAACCTCCGCGTACATCAGCACCCCCGGGTGCCGCCCGCCGCCGTCGGGGAAGGCGGCGAACGCGTCGGCCTGACCGTCCGCGGTGGGAATCCGCAACGTCTTGATGGGCATGAATTCTCCTGTCGTGGTTGACATGTCGATCCTGCGATCCTGTGGTCAACACGACGGAGGCGGAGCCCGCGGGCCGACACGGGCCCGTACGGCGCTCAGAAGAGCACCGGGTCACCGATCCGTGTGTGGCGCGATGCCGTCCCGGTAGTCATGGCCCCAGAACATACTCCAGCCTCCGCCGGACGCCCGAGCGGTGGTCCATGGACCTGTCTCGACCTGCACCAACAACTCGACCTGCACGAACAAGAAGGAGTTCTCGAATCATGCGGCGGTACGTTCTCACCGGCACGCCGGGCGCGGGCAAGACGTCGATCCTGCGGTGCCTGGCCGAACTCGGGTACGGGGTCGTCGAGGAGGCGGCATCGGCGGTCATCGCACGACGGCAGGCGCTGGGCGAGGACGAGCCGTGGACACGGGCGTCCTTCATCGACGAGATCGTCGCGCTGCAACGGCAGCGGCAGTTGGCGGCCACCGGTTCTGTGCAGGTGTTCGACCGTTCACCGGTCTGCACCCATGCCCTCGCCACCTACCTGGGGCGACCGGTGTCCCCGGCGCTGACCGCGGAACTCGAACGGATCACCTCGGAAGGGGTCTACGAGCGCCACGTGCTCTTCGTCCGCAACCTGGGCTTCTGCGAGCCGACCGCGGCCCGGCGGATCAGCTTCCAGGACTCACTGGCGTTCGAGAGGATCCACGAAGAGAGCTACCGCGCGTTCGGCTACGAGATCGTCGACATCCCTGCCGCCGACTTGAATCACCGTGTCGCCACGGTGAGTTCACTGATCTCGGGTGCCTCGCCTCAGCCACCTGCGGGGTGAGCCGCCTCACCCCCCTTGCCTGATCCGGGTGTTGCCCTTGCCTGAGCAAGGGGCGCATGAAGAGGGGGCTCGTATGCCTTCCGTGCTTCCCGCGTGCGCCTTTCCCTTGCGGCAAGAGGGGTGGACTCTGTCCCTCCAGTCAGCGCACCGAGGTGGTGATCCCTCATGACAACAAGCAGCGGCGACAACTCCACAACGCCCCCTGAGCCCGAGCCACAATCCCCTGCGCCCGAGCCACCATCACCCGAGCCCGAGCCCGAGCCGCAACCGCGCGCAGACAGACGGCGCTGGCGCAACAGCGCGACGGTGCTGGCCTGCGTCGTGGCAGTCGTCAGCGCCGTGGCGGCTGCCGTCGTGACCCCGCTCGGAGATCACATAGTGAACGCCTTCCTCGACGACCCGACCTGTCCGGGTGAAGCCTGCGACGGGAAGAACCCACAGAGTCAGGGGTGTTACGAGGACGCCCGTACCTTCAAGCCCGCCATCGCCAACCCCGCTGTCCTCCAACTCCGTTACAGCAAGGACTGCCAGGCGGTATGGGCCCGGATCGAGCGGGGAAGCCCGGGGGATCTCGTGACGGCAGAGGTCACCGGCGGGACCAAGCGCACGGCCGAGATCGAGTACGGGGACGATCAGTTCACCAGCATGGTGCGTGTGGGCGACGGCGAGTTCCAGGCCACCGCCTGTGCGATCCCCGGCGCAGGTGGTGAGAGCACGTACGAGCGCTACTGCATCCACGCGACCGAAGCGACCGCCTGGCGGTGACGGCGCGGGGGCGAAGGATGCCGTAGAGACGCCACGAACTCCGTTGTCCAGGCCTTGTTTGTAAGGCTCCGCCCCGCCGACACCGAACAACGCAACCGGGCTAGACACCTCCCAGGACCGGACACAGGACGGCGGCGGAGGGAGTCGGGGCATGCGGCAGGCGGCGCGGAGCGGAGCGAGAGTGGTGGGTGCGGCGGCGGCCGTGTCGCTGCTCCTGGGATGCGCGGGACACCCCGGCGACGCCGCGGACCGTCGGCCACTGGCGGGTGTCCAGGCGGCCGGCCCCAAGGAAGTCCTCGATGTCGCCGAGCAGTTGCTCGAACGCGACTGCATGCGCCGCCACGGCTTCCGCTTCTGGGTGGTCCCGCCGACCGCGTCCGGAACGCGCCGCGACTTCCCGTACGCGGTCGACGACGTCGGCTGGGCCAGGCGCCACGGCTACGGCGCCGACCAGCGCGCGACACCGCGGCAGAGCGCCACGGCCGATCCCAACCAGCGCTACCTGCTGTCGCTGCCGCCGGACCGCCGCACCGCCCTGGTCGCCACGCTGAACGGCCCGCGCCCCAGCGGACTCACCGCCGACCTGCCGAACGGCGTCCAGGTCAGCCACAGCGACACGGGCTGTACGGCGGAGGCCGAACGACGCCTGTACGGCGCCCTGGTGGCCTGGTTCCGCGCCACCCGGGTCACCTCCTTCCTGGCCACCGAACGCGTGGCGGCGGTCCAGCGGGATCCGCGCTACCGCGCCGCCCGCGACCGTTGGGCGCGGTGCATGAAGGCCGCCGGACTCCCGTACGCCGACCCCCAGGAGAGCCGTGCCGCCGCCGACCCCGAGCGGGGCGTCAGCCGCACGCGGGAGATCCGGCTCGCGGTCGCCGAGGCGACCTGCGCGGTGTCCACGGGGCTGTCCCGCGTCGCCACCACCCTCGACCACTCCCACGACATGCGGCTCCGGCAGCGCTACCCGGACGCGTACGGCGACCTCGACCGGCTGACCGAGGCGGCGCTGCCCCGCGCCCGCGCCCTGGTCGCCCGCGGCTGACCGCCGCTCCCCCACAGACCTCCGCGGCGAGCCCCGCCGCGGGACGGCCGTCCAGGCCACCGAAGCACGCGCGGCACCAGCCGCCGGACAAGGAGAACACCATGTCAGTCAAGCAATTCATCGCCACCGGAGCCGTCGCCGCCAGCCTCGCGCTCGTCATCGTCCCCGCGTCGTCGAGCGCGTCGGCCGCGCCCACCCTGTCCGCCGGGCAGACCGCGCACAGCTCCGGCTCCGCTCCCCGCAGCGCCGCCGCGGCCGACGGCCTGCTGCACGCCTGGACCGATTCCTACGGCGGCGGCACACCCTGCTTCTGGAGCGGCAACGCCGACAACTGGGGCCCGTGCCGGAACGCGGCCTCCGACATCTGGAACAACGGCTACGCCACCAAGCTCGACTCCGTCGACCTCTACTGGGGCCTGAACGCCACCGGGGCGCACGCCTGCATCAGCCGGGGCGACTCCTGGAACAACCTGCCGTCGGGGAAGTGGAAGTTCACCTACGGCGAGGGCCAAGGCGGCTTCGGCCAGTCGCTCAACGACAACATCTCCTCGCACCGCTGGGTCGACTACTGCGACCAGGGCTGACACCCCTCGCCATCTGACGGGCCCGCTGGTACGGGGGGCGGGCCCGTCGGGCGGCGGGTGCTCCGGTCCCGGATCGGCCCCATCCCCTCACCGAACGGACCGCGCGGAGCCGCACGGCCGCCGGTACGGGAGACCGGCCAAGTAGCGGTGCCAGTCGGCAGGCGCCAAGCCCGAGGCGCCCGCCGTCCGGCAGATCCGGGCGGCCACCCGGTCCGTGTCGGTCTCCCAGAGCAGCGCGGTCCAGTCCTCGCTGCCGCTCGCCAGGGTGTGCCCGTCCGGGGCGAAGGCGAGCGCGTCCACCGGCTTGCCGTGCCCGCTCAGCACCGCCCTCGGCGCGGGCCGACGCGGGTCGGCGACATCCCACAGGCGGAGGGTCTTGTCGTAGCCGCCGGTGGCCAGGGTGCGGCCGTCCGGGGAGAAGCCGACGGCGTACAGGGAGCTGGTGTGGCCGGTGAGCGCGGGCACGGGCAGCTCCCACAGCCGCACGGTCCGGTCGCTGCTGTCCGACGCGAGGGTGCGCCCGTCGGGGGCGAACGCCAGCGAGGACACGTAGCCGGTGTGGCCCGCGAGGACGGTGGGAGGCCGGTCGCCGCGCGGGTTCGCGACGTCCCACAGTCGTACGGTCGCGTCGACGCCGCCGCTGGCCAGGGTGCGGCCGTCGGCGCTGTACGCGAGCGCCTTCACCGTGTCCGTGTGACCGGCGAGGGCGGCCAGCGGGCTCGGCGGCCCGTCGCCGTCGAGCCGCCACAGTCGCACCGTACGGTCCTCGTCGGCGGTGGCGAGGGTGCGGCCGTCCGGCGCGAACGCCACCGCTTCGGCGGCCGACAGCCGGGCGGTGACCCGCGCCGGACTCGGGCCGAGCCGCCACAGTACGGTCCCTTCCGGCCCCGCGGCGGCCAGGGTACGACCGTCCGGCGCGAACGCCACCGCGCGCAACTCGCCCTGGTCGTCCGCGAGTACGGCGGGCTGCGCGCCCGCTTCCCCGGCGGTGCGCCACACGCGGACGACCCCGTCCCCGCCGGCCGCCGCCACCGTCGCGCCGTCCGGGCTGAAGGCAACCGACACCAGGGCGGGGGGCGCCGCGGATCTCGGCAGCGCGACGGCGGTACGCAGGGCGCGCGCCGCGGCCCGTGGGGCGCCGTGCGGGTCCCACAGGCGCAGGGTGCCGTCCGCTCCGGCTGACGCGAGCACCTGGCCGTCGCGGCTGAAGGCGAGGGCGCGCACCGGCCCGATGTGCCCGGTGAGCGTGGCCACTTGGCGTGCGTGGTCGGGGTCGGCTGTGTCGACCAGCCGTACGGCGCCGTCGTCACCCGCGGTGGCCGCCAGCCGTCCGTCCGGGGCGTAGGCGACGGCCTCGACGGTGTCGGTGCCGGTCAACTGGGTCGCGTACGCGGTGGCGTAGGAGCTGAGTACGGCGCTGCGGGCGGCGCCGGTGGGCTCCAACCGGTAGGCGGCCAGGGCCAGTTGCACGGCGCGTGCCGGATCGGTCAGGCGCAGGGCCGCGGCGTCCTGGGCGACGCGCTGGGAGACGGCGATGTCACGCTGCCGCGCTGCCTGCCGTTCGGCGTGCACGGCGATACCGGTGGCGGCGGCGGTACCGGTCAGCAACACCGCGAGCAGCAGGGCCAGTCGGCGCAGCCTGCGGGTGCCCCGTGCCGCGGCGGCCACCTCCGCGTCCCGCGCCGCACGGCTCGCGGTGAGGAACTGCCGCTCCCGAGAGCTGAGCGACCCCGCGCCGGTCCGGGCCGCCCATTCGCAGGCCTGGTCCAGCCGTACGCCGCGGTAGAGGGCGCCGGGGTCGCGCTGGACGGCCTCCCAGTCGGCGGTGGCCTCGGTGAGGTGCCGGTGCACGCGTACCGCGTCGCGGTCCTCGGTGAGCCAGCCGCGCAGCCGGGGCCAACTGCGGATGAGCGCCTCGTGGGTGATCTCCAGGGTGTCCCGGTCGAGCGTGAGCAGCCGGGCGCGCGCGAACCGCTCCAGTACGAGCGCGGTGTCGGCGCTCGACCCGCCGACCGGGTCCCGGCGACCGTCCGTACGGGCATCGGCGTCGACCCGGCCGTCGGCGTCGAGTTCGTCGCGCCGGATGCGGCGCTTGGTGTCCTCGGTGCCCTCGCCGAGCGCCGTGAGCCGCAGCAGGACATGGCGGGCGATGCGCTGCTGCGCGGCGTCGAGTGTGCCCCAGACCTCCTCCGCGGTGTGGGCGAGGCCGCCGTCCAGGCCACCGGCGGCCTGGAAGCCGGAGAGCGTCAGAGTGTTGCCACGCCGCCGTCGCCAGGTCTCCAGCAGGGCGTGCGACACCAGCGGCAGCATCGCGGCCTGCCCGTCGGCCTGCGTCATGATGTCGGCCAGCAGCGCGCCTTCGACGGTGTATCCGGCTTGGGTCGCCGGGCGGGTCACCGCGCGTCGTAACTCGTCGGAGGTCATCGGGCCGACGACCACCTGGGCCTCGGCCATGACGGCCGCGAGACCGGGGTGGGCGGCGCAGTGCGCGTAGAAGTCGGCGCGTACGCCCACCACGATCCGGCAACGGCTGTCCGCCGCCAGGGCCACCGTGAGCAGGGCGTCGATGAAGCGGGACCGTTCCGTGTCGTCCCGGCACAGCGTGAAGACCTCCTCGAACTGGTCGACGACCAGCAGGAGTTCGGCCGCGTCGGGGGAGGCGGCGAGCAGGCGGCGCACGGCCCGGTCGAGAGCGGCCGACGGACCCACGGGCGGCTCACCTTCCGATGCCGTGTCCCGTTCGGACGGGCCGCCCTCGGCACCGGCATCGACCCGGCCCAGCAACGCCACGCAGTGCTCCAGCGGATGCGGGCCCGGAGAGAGCACCACCACCGGATGCCCGGGGTACTCGGTACGCCGACGCGGCACCAACCCCGCCCGCAGCAGCGAGGACTTCCCGGCGCCCGACGCCCCGACCACCGTCACCAGCCGCGCGCCGGTCAGCCGCCGGGCCAACTCGGCGACCAGCCGCTCCCGTCCGAAGAACCGCTCGGCGTCCTCGGTCCGGAACGCCGCCAACCCCGCGTACGGCGGCGCCTCTTGCCGCTCGCGAGCCGCCTGCGCGGCCTCGTCCCGGGCCAGTTCGGCCGCGACGGCCTGCCAGCGCTTCTTCCACAGCACGGTGTCGCCCTCGCAGCCCCGCACATACCCCAGCGTCACCGCGAGCGTCGGCAGGACCCGGCCACCGGCCGCCGCGGACAGCGTCGCCGCCGAGTAGTGCGTACGCCGGGCGAGTTCGCGGTAGGTCGGACTTCCCGCCTCCCGCCGCAACTGCCGCAGGTCCTCCGCGAGCCGCAACAGCGGGCTGTCCCCCACGTCGAGCGGCCGCTCCTTCCTCGGCACCGCCCACCCCCTTCACACATCGCGCCTTTCGCCCGATCTCACCCCCTCTCCCCTCTTCTCCGCAACCAGCACATACGTCCCTCGTGTCCCCGAACTCCCGCTGCTCCCTGACATGCGCCTTCATCG
This sequence comes from Streptomyces sp. NPDC104371, assembly GCF_055583785.1. Taxonomy (NCBI): domain Bacteria; kingdom Bacillati; phylum Actinomycetota; class Actinomycetes; order Kitasatosporales; family Streptomycetaceae; genus Streptomyces; species Streptomyces sp. NPDC104371. The sequence goes on along the minus strand of NZ_JBVJNF010000008.1, from coordinate 190,137 downwards.
TGTCCTCGACCAGGTGCGGCCGACCGAGCGGTGTTGCGAGTTCCACCGTTCCGTCCGCGACCTGCTGACCGAGGTCCACCTCTACCGACTCTGCTGGCCCGGCAACGTACTGCTGACGAAGGACACCGTGCCCGCACGCCGCCCCCGACTCACGACAACGTCGCGGACACCGGGCTGTCGTCCGCAGTGATCACGACCGCGTGGCGTCAGAGCCCTCCGACGCCTTCGGCCATGGCCGTTCACCACCGTGGGCGCGACCGGCGTCGTTTGGGTCCGGGTGGGGGGCCGTAGGCGAGGGCGAGAGCTTGGCGGACGGCCAGTCGTCCGGCTTGGCGGAACGCCCCGGCGCGAGAGTCCACTTCGTGGATGCCGACGGCGCGGAGCACGGTGGCCACCGCCACCGTGGTCGTCGCCTCCAGTGCGGTCAACTCCTCCTGGACACCGGTGGCGACGGCCTTCTGGTACTCGGCCAACTCGTCCGGGGTGACGAAGCCGCGGGTTCGGAGATCGGCGTGTACTTCGAACTCGATGCCCTCTTCCCAGGGTTCGAAGTCCACGGTGATGTCCGCGAAGTCCGACGGACAGCCCGCCTGCCGCGCGTACACGGCGCGGACGCCCTGGAGCGGGCGGGGCGGGAAGCTCTCGTCCTGACGCACACCGGCCACAGTAGTCAACGCGGTCCTGGGACGGGTGCGTGAAGATGTTTCGGCGACCGCCGAAGCATCACAGGCCTACCGTCGCATCATGACTTCGCACACGTACGCCACCCACCTTCGGTGGGAGGGCTCCACCGCCGCCGGGATCCGCTCCTATTCTCGCGACCACATCGCCACCGCACCACCCGCCACCGCCGAAGTGGCGTTGAGCGCGGACCCGGCCTTCCGAGGCAGCTCTGAGCGGCTCAACCCGGAGCAGCTTGTGGTCATGGCCGCCTCCTCCTGCCAGATGCTGTCCTTCCTCGGCGCCGCCGCCCGAGCCGGTGTCGACGTGCTGGCCTACGAGGACCGTGCGACCAGTCACCTTGACCTGACGGCCCGGCCCGCCCGCCTCGGCGTGATCCGGCTGGCAGCCACCGTCACGGTCGCCGCGGGAACCGACGAGGTCACGGTTCAGGAGTTGGCCGAACAGGCCCACCGTGACTGCTACATCGCCAACTCACTGTCCGTGCCCGTCGAAGTGACCACCACGGTGGTGACCGCATGACCGCCCACCCACACCTCCAGGACCTCGAGGTCCGCCTGCCCGGGGCCGCCGTCGAAGCAGAACTGGGCGCTGTCACCGTCAGGGATGTGGGCAACTCGGTGCGTTGGCAGGCCTGTTGGGCAATGCGGGGATGAATGTGCTGACCCAGTACAGCGATCACGCGGGCCATCTCGTCGCGCGCTGGGAGAGCCACTGATTCCGAGTACTCAAGAGGATGCCTTCCGCGCCCCAACTCACGGCTCGACAAAAGGAATTAGGTAATCAGAACCCCCCTGCTATGGTGGCCCGATGGCATCGATCAAGCAGTTCCAAGTCACCTTCGACTGCGCGAACCCCGAGCGTGTCGCCCGCTTCTGGTGCGAGGTGTTGGGATACGTCGTACCGTCGCCGAAGGGATTTGCCACTTGGGACGAATTCGATCGCTCGCAGCCGCCCGAGGAGCAGGGTTCATGGTGCGCATGCGCTGATCCCTCGGGTGTGGGTCCGCGGTTCTACTTCCAGCGCGTTCCCGAAGGGAAGGTCGCGAAGAATCGGGTGCATCTCGATGTGCGGGTCGCCACCGGACTCGTGGGCGAGGAGCGCCTGGCCACACTCGAGGCCGAATGCGCCCGCCTGATCGCGCTCGGCGCGGTACGCGTGGCACTGCTGCCCGCCGACGACGAGAACGAGTCGTGCATCACCATGCAGGACATCGAGGGCAACGAGTTCTGCCTCGACTGACGGCGAGGAACGCGGCCTGCGCCTCGTCCGCGGTCAGTCCGGTGAGGCGGGTGCGGTAGCCGCCGACCAGCCGGTAGCCGCCAGCGTGTCCGGCCGCCCCTACGCGAGCACCTCACCGAAGCACTGGCCAGGGCCCTGCGGTTACCCGAGCCGCGCGGGTAGTGCTCAAACGACCCTGGTCCTCGGCTCGTTGAGGGCCGGGCCGATAGGGTACGTGGTCATGCCACGTGTACGTATCGCCCTCGCCACCCTCACCACCGCCATCGTCGGGATGGCCGCGCTCACCGCCTGCTCGTCCGACAGCGACTCGACCGACAGCACGCAGCAGGCGGACAAGCCGGCAGCCGCCCCGAAGCCGATCACCAAGGAGCTCAGCCAGGCTCACCTCACCCAGGCCCTGCTCGACGACGGCGAGACCCTTCCCCACTTCTCCCTGCACGGCCACAAGTCGGTGACGGACGGGGAGTTCTGCAACGCCGCGGAGGACGCCGACTCCGCCCCGAAGGGCTGGGTCCGCGGCAGTGACTCCTCGTACGAGTACGACGGCTCCACGCTCCACATGGCGGACATCAAGATCTGTCTCTTCGACTCGGCCGACGCCGCCCACCAGCAGTACACGCTGTGGAAGGGCACCGAGACGAGCAAGCAGCAGAGTCCCAAGAAGCCGATAGGCGACGAGAACACACTCGTCGTCAAAGAAGACGGATCCGTTTACGGGTACGTCCGTTCAGGCAAGGTCAACATTCGCGTATTTGTCGATGAGGTCGCCGCCAGTGACCCTTCGGGCACACAGGCCATGCTTGCCGCGACCCTCAAGCGTCTTCAGCAACTCCAGGACGACAAGGCGGCGACCGTGACGGCTCTCGACGAACAGGCCGCTGCCCGGCAGTAGTGGTAAGGGGGCGGGGAGTGATGTCCTGAGCGGTGCGGCAGTCACCGTGCCACGTCGCTCGCCAGGGCGGCGTTGACGAGCAGCCGCAGTGAAGTCGACAGCCGTCGGGCCTCTCCCCGTCCCAGTAGGTGCACGATCGGTCCGTTCCGCAGCGCGCCGAGCAGGATATGGGCCAGCAACTCCGCGTCCAGGTCAGGGCGTTCCTCGGCGATCAGCGCACTGATGTGGCGGTGCCAGAACCCGTAGACCGACTCTTGTTCGCGCGCATCCTCCTGTGCGTCGCGGGGAGTTGTCGCCGTCTCGCCAAGTGCGGCCAGCAGGCCCTTGTTGCGGCCGACCACGTCCACGACCGCGTCGAGGAAGGCCGACAGCCGCTGTCGGGCAGGCGCGCCCGGACCCAGCGGTGGGGGGCCGTCCGTGACCGCTTCACGCAGGGCGTGGGCGCGTTCCAGCATCAACTCGCGCATCAGGCCCGCCCGGCTGCCGAAGCGGTGGAACACCGTGGCCTTCCCGACCCCCGCCGCGGCGGCGATGCGTTCCATCGAGACCTGCTCCGGAGGGTGCTCGGCAAGGAGACTCTCGGCGGCTCGCAGGATCGCGCGCCGATTGCGGGCCGCGTCGGCGCGTTCCCGACGGACTTCGCTCATCGCTTCTCTCCTCATCCGGGGCTGCGCCTCATGGACAACCGGGCGCCATAGACAACTGGACCAGCGGTCCAGTACGGTCGGATTGGACCGCCGGTCCAGTTTAGAACAGTGCGCTGCACGAGGAGAGTTGAGATGCGAGGTATCCGCTACCACTCCTATGGTGGCCCCGAGGTCCTCACCCTGGAGGAGGTGCCCGTTCCCGCCCCGGAGGCGGGGCAGGTGCTCATCCGGGCCGAGGCGATCGCCGCCAACTTCGTGGACACACAGCTTCGGCGCGGCATGGCCCAGACCGAGCTGTACCCGCGCCCCTTACCCAGGTCACTCACCGGGGACGTGGTGGGCACGGTCGAGGCGGTCGGGCCGGACGCGGACCCGGGCCTGATCGGCCAACGCGTCGCCGCGGCCTCCGAGGACGCGTTCTGCGACCTGGTGCTCGCGGACACCCGGTGGCTCGTCCCGGTCTCCGACGGGCTCGACGCGGGCACGGCCGGCGCGCTCCCCATGGCGGCACCGGTGGCCCGGGGCGTGCTGCGCGCAGGTCAACTGGCGCATGGTGAGACCGTATTGGTGCACTCCGCCGCGGGGGCCATCGGCCATCTCACCGTGCAACTCGCGAAGCTCCTCGGGGCGGGTACGGTCATCGCCACAGCCAGTACGACCGCCAAGCTGGACTTCGCCCGCGCCCAGGGTGCCGACGTCGGCGTCGACTACACCGCCGAGGACTGGCCGGAGCAGGTCCGCGCAGCCGCGCCCGGCGGCGTGGACGTCGTCCTCGACGCGGTCGGCGGCGAGACCCTGCGCCGCAGCCTTGGCGTACTGGCCCCGCACGGACGGCTGGTGACGTACGGCGTCGCGAGCGGCGAGTTCGGCGGCATCTCCGTCACCGACCTGTTCGCCCTGAAGTCCGTCACCGGGTTCTCCCTCCTGGCCGCGAGGGCGGCCGACGCCGAGCAAGCGCTCAAGGACCTGGCCGAACTCACCGAGTACGCGAGCCAGGGGCTGTTGCGCACGACGGTCCACGCCCAACTGCCGCTGACCGAGACCCGCGAGGTGCACCGACTGCTGGAGAGCCGTGCGCCGTTGGGGCGCGTACTGGTCGTCCCGTAGGACGAGCGAGCGAGCCGTCAAGGCGTGATCCGCTCTGTGCGGGGCGCCTCCCTTGGCGGGGGTAGCGGGGTCTCGGTCCTTCCGGGCAGGAATGCGGTGGCGACCAGCATCACGGCCAACGTGGCGATGGCGAACCCGTACACGCCATGGATGCCCCGCATGACGTCGTCGTCGCCGACGGTCTTCAGGATGACGGTGACGAGGGCGATGCCGATCCCCGCGCCGAGCTGGTTGAGCATGTAGAGCACCGAACTGCCCTGCGGTACCAGGTGCGTGGGCAGGGTGCGGTAGAGCGATCCCATGGTCGGCGCGCCGACGAAGCCGAGGCCGAGGCCCATGGCGAACGCGGCGAGGGAGGGCCAGAGTTCGCTCGTCCCGGCGCCGACCCGGGTGAGGGCGAAGCCGCCGAGCGCAGCCGCGACCGCGCCGCCCTGGGCGAGCCCGCGGCTGCCTGTCCTGTCGCTGAGCGCGCCCGCCAGCGGCATGGCGAGTGCGGCACCCAGGCCCACCGGGGCGACCAACAGACCGGCGGCCAACGTGCCGTGTCCATGGGCCCGTTGATAGTAGAGCGGCAGGGCGAAGAGGCAGGCGAAGGTGGCGAGGCCGTTGAGCGTCATGACGGTGACGCTCGCGGTGAAGCCGGTGTTCTTGAACAGACGCAGGTCGATCAGCGGCACCTTGTCGCCGACGCGGAGCGCGTGGACGACGTAACCGACGAGCATCACGGCGGCGAGGATCAGCGGCAGGAGCACCTGGGGTGCGGTGAACGCGGGGTGCTCGGCGGTCTGGGTCATGGCCAGGACGAGGACGGCGAACCCTGGGCCGAGCAGAGCCAGTCCGATGACGTCGAGCTGGGACGTCGGCCGGTCCACGTCGGTTGACTGGTCCACGTCGGTTGACCGGTCCGTGCTGGTCGGGCGGTCCGCGGGTACCACCCTGACGGCGAGCAGCAGGGCGATCAGGCCGATCGGTATGCCGAGCAGGAACATCCAGCGCCAGCCGAGGCCTTGGAGGACGGCGCCACCCGCGATCGGGCCGAGCACCGGGCCGAGCGAGAGGACGACCCCCATGAGGCCCATGACGCGACCGGCGCGGGCCGGTCCGGCGGCGCGCGCCAGCAGCACCAGGACAAGGGGATCGAGAATGCCGGCCGCGATGCCCTGCAACGCGCGGAAGGCGATCAGGCTGCCGACGTTCCAGGCCGCGGCGCACAGCAGGGACGCCACCAGGAACAGGCTCAGGCCGATGAGCCACATGCGCCTGCCGCCGAACCGGTCCACCGCCCACGAGGTGAAGGGGATCATCGCACAGACGGCGAGCAGGAAGCCGGTGGAGGCCCAACTGATCGTGCTCAGCGAGGTGTTGAACTCCCGGCCGAGGGTCTGGGTGGCGACGGAGGCCATCGTGCTGTTGAGGATGCCCAGGATGCCACCGAGCAGGATCACGACGATCAGGCGCACCAGTGCGGGTTCGAGCCGATCGGCCCGTTCATGGGACATGGATGCATGCACCTCTGCGTTGGTTGAACCGGGTCGGTTTGACGCGGGATCAGGTTGAGCCGGGGTCGGGCTGAACCCGACGGTTCAATCTAATGACCCTTCACGCCACAACACAACCACCCAGCCCAGATACTTGAACCATCCGGTTCAATCTGTTGCGGCCATGAGTACGATGACCGGGTGACCGAAGCGAAGACGACAGCCGGGGACGGGCGCAAGGCGCCGCGGGGCCGTATCGACAAGAGGCAGGCCATCCTCGACGCCGCGTTCACGGTGTTCGCCCGGCAGGGCTACGCCAACGCGTGCGTGAAGGAGATCGCGGCGGAGGCCAACGTCGCCAAGCCGACCGTCTACAACCATCTGAACGACAAGGCGAACCTGTTCCGCCAGACCGTCCAGCTCACCGCCGACGAGGCGACCGCCCGGAACCTGGCCGCCGTCGAGCGCCTGGCCGCCCCCGGCGACGATCTGCGCGCCGCGCTGGTGGCCGTGGCCCAGGACCTGCTGCTCTGCTACGGCGGCGAGCAGTCCCAGGCGCTGCGCCGACTGCTCTACGCGGAGATCGCCCGCTTCCCCGACCTCCTCGACACCGTCCAGGGGCAAGGGGCGGACCGGATCACCGAGGCCATGGCCGACCGGCTGGCCCGGCTCACCCTGTCCGGTCGGCTGAACGCGACCGATCCGGTGCGCGCCGCCGAGCAGTTCATCGCCTTGCTCAGCGGCCCGATGGAGACCCGTTCCCGGTACGGCACCCGACAGATCCCGACCGCCGAGCGGAACGCCATGGCGGAAGCGGCGGTGGACACGTTCCTCAAGGCGTTCGGCTGACGGCCTCCGTCGACGTCACGCCGTCGCGGGTGGCCGCCGTGGCCAGGGCCCTGTTCTCGCAGCGGATGCGGACCGTGAGCAGTACGGCGTTGGCCACGGTGAACACCGTCGCTGTCCACCACGCCATGTGCACCAAGGGCAGGGCGGCGATCTCCACGACGACGGCGACGTAGTTGGGGTGGCGCAGGAACCGGTACGGGCCGGTGGCGACCAGAGGTACTCCGGGGACGATGATGACCCGGGTGTTCCAGAGCGGGCCGAGCGTGGTGACGCACCACAGGCGCAGCGCGTGTGCCAGGAGGACGAGCACCAGCATGGGCCATCCCAGAGCGGGCAGGAACGGCCGGTGAAGGAGTACGGGCTCGGCCAGACAGCAGACGAGCAGGCCGGTGTGCAGCGCGACCATGACCGGGTAGTGGCCGCGGCCGTGCTCCACACCGGCGCGGCCGAGGGACCAGGCCGCATGGCGCCGGGCGAGGACGAGTTCACCGACCCGTTCGCACGCCACCGCGAGGACGAGAAGCTCGTACCAGGGCATGGGCTCTCCTCAACGACGAAGCGGGAGTGGTTCCAGCCATGTTCCGTCGCGCATGATGACCCTCCCGCGTAGTTCCGGCACGCCGCGCCAAGCACGTACCGTCCTCGGGGTCACGCGTACGTACACGAAGGAACCCTCTTCCGCGCGTGGATCCCACCCGAACTTCTCGGCGAACGCCTCCGCCGCGGCTGCGGGCACCTCCTGCTCAGGGAAGCACTCTGCCTCGCCCTGGAGGAGCACCACGTCGAAGGTGTCCGGCAGCGACAGGCGTACGCGCGGCTCTTCGCGGACGTTTCGCGCGGTCACGGAAGTGGCGCTGGTGCACATCCACAGCGCTTGCCCGTCCCACGAGAACCACAGCGGCAGTTGGTGCGGCCCGTGCTCGGGGTGCGCCGTCGACACCCACACATCCCGCTCGGTGACGAGCCGCTCCAAGGTGTCGCGCATACGCTCCGCCGTCGGGCGGCGAACGGTTCCCGTGGTCTCCATGAGGACCGACCCTAGCCAAGCGGGCGCGCAGTACGCCTGAGGCGCGGGACCTACGCCCAGCGACCGATGCACCCCTCACCGCTATGGTGGGCCGATGGCTTCGATCAAGCAGTTCCAAGTCACCTTCGACTGCGCGGAACCCGAGCGTCTCGCCCGCTTCTGGTGCGAGGTGTTGGGATACGTCATACCGCCGCCAGCGGCGGGGTTCGCCACCTGGGACGACTTCAAGCAGGCGCAGCCGCCTGAGCAGCGGGACTCATGGTGCGCCTGCGCTGATCCCACAGGTGTGGGCCCGCGACTGTACTTCCAACGCGTCCCCGAGGGGAAGGCCGCCAAGAACCGGCTGCATCTCGATGTGCGGGTCGGCACCGGGCTCGTGGGCGAAGAGCGCCTCGCCGCGCTCGAGGCCGAGTGCGCACGCCTGGTCCCGCTCGGCGCGGTACACGTACGCACGCTGTACGACGGCAACGACGCGTGCATCCCGATGCTGGACATCGAGGGCAACGAGTTCTGCATCGACTGAACACCGCGGTGGGCCGCAGGTCAGACCTGGAGAGTCATCCCTTCGCGCGCGGCCAGGATCTCGCCGTCGTACGCGGCGCCCGCCTCCGCCACGGAGCGGCTTCGCTCGGTACCGGGCCAGAAGTGGGTGAGCAGCAGGCGCTCCGTCCGCGCGCGAGCGGCCCATCGGCCCGCCTGCGCCGCGCTGAGCAGGTACGGGTCGGTGGCCGAGCCTTGCAGGGTCGCCCCGGCGACCAACAGGTCGGCCCCGGCGGCCAGTTCACCGAGCGCGTGACAGGGACCGGCATCGCCGCTGTAGGCAAGGGTCAGTCCGGGGGTCGTCAACCGCAGCCCCGCGTGCGGCACATGGTGGGGAAGGAGCCGCCCGTCCAGCCGGAATGGACCGACCTGATAGCTACCGGGGAGCGGATGCGGGTCGAAGACCTCGCGGAGATCCTCGGTCGGCTCCATCGCCTGCACCCGCCCGAGCACTCCCGGAGGGCAGTACAACGGCACACGACCGTCACGCTCGCCCCCGAAGAACAGCGCTCGGCACAACGCGCTCAGATCGGCACAATGATCGGGATGCTCGTGGGTGATGACCACGGCATCGACCTTGCCCTCCGCGCACCGCCCCAGAAGCCGGGGAAGTGTCGCGTAGCCGAGGTCCATGACCAGCCGGAACCCGTCGACTTCCAGCAGGAACCCACTCGCAGCCCTCTCGGCCTCAGGCCAGGCGCCACAGGTCCCCAACACAGTCAACTCGCCCACCGACACATGCTCTCACCGAGTGATCGCCTCACGCAGCCGCTTCGCTATGTCCGCGCTCTGTCCAGGGGTGGGGGTCAGTACCCCGTTCTCGGCCATCAAGGCGTGAAACTGCTGATGCTCGTACGGGACCCCGGGCGGCAGTCCTGCGATGTGCCAGTGCACGTGGGCGTTGCCCTGTTGGCTTCCCAACGACAGCAGATACGTCCGCTCCGGCACGAAGACCGCCTCGACGGCCAGCGCGATCCTGCGCACGAACAGCATGAGGTTGCCGAACGCGGCCTCGTCGAAGCCCTGGACCACGTGCTCGATGTGCGCTTTCGGCGCCACCAGGACCTTGCCCGGCAGCGTCGGCCACCGGTCCAAGAAGGCCGTGTGAGCCTCGTCCTCGTAGATCAGCTCATGCCGGTAGTCCGGGTCTCCGCGCAGATACGCGCAGATGAAGCACGGACCGGTACGCGCCCTGGCTTCATAAGCCTGAAGATCCATCGTCTCCCGCTCCACCCGCTCCGAGTTGAGTGCTGATCGCCGTGTCGAGTTCTTCCATGGTGCGGCGAAAGGCCGCTTCGAGGTCGACGTCATAGCGGTGGGCCAGGATGAGCACCGACCACAGGCAGTCCGCGAGTTCGTGCTCCAACGCCGCCCGGCCGCCCGGCACTTCCCGAGCGCCCTCTTCGGCCATCACCAGCTTGGCCAGATCGCCGATATCGCCCACGAAGCCGAGCATGAACTCCTCCCGTGTCCATACCCGGCCCCGTTCGCGCCGGTTCAGCTCGTCGTACAGATCATGTATGCGCATGGCCTGCTGCCGCAGCTCGACAAGGCTCATCGGCCGTCCCTCGCAATCCTCTTGATCCGGTCCAGAAGGAAGCATGAACCCAAGAGCGCCGGGATGCTGAGCGTCGATACGGCCAACTGGAGCGACTGAGGGCACCGGTCGAGGCGCGCGCCCAGGCTGTCGGAGTACTACGCTCCCGCCCCACCCGGCCCACAACCAGGCAGGTCAGGTGGGCATCAACTCCTGTTCGTGGGGCAGCATCTCGCGGTGGACACGCACATTCGCCGGACTTCGGGTCGGCCAGCAGGCGCAGCGCGAGCCGAGTATGTCGGATATCTGCCTATTGCTTACCGCGAGCGAACCGCTCGCGCGGCAACGGGAGTTGCCCTCGGGGTCTGTGTTCGTCCGGTTTCTCCGTTGCCTGGGATTCACCGTGCGGATTTATCATCCCCGCAAAGTGGCGCTCATCGTTGCGAGGGGCCGTACAGATGACGGATCGTCAAGACCGTTTCGGGAGTGCGGACGAGTCGAGAGGCGAGCGCGAAGCGGCTGTCCCGCCCGGGGACAGCGGCGTTCTTCCGGTGCCCCGATCGGCACACGCCCTCATCGTCGCCGTGCTGTTGGGCTACGCGCTCCTGGCCTCCGTCGACATCCTCAGCACCGATGTGTCCCTGACGGCCCGGGTGACCGGTGTGCTCGTCCTTCTGCTGATCCTCGGCCTGCAACTCGTGCACTCCGCGGTGGGCGGCAGTCGGGCGCCGCTGGCGCGTAAGTGTCTGACGCTGGCGGCCCAGGCGCTGTTGACCTACCTGCCGCTTCTGATGTTCCAGACCTACTGGGGGACGATGACCGGCTACCTGGCCGGTTCGCTGCTGTTGCTCCTACCGCCGCTGGTGGCCTGGCCGTTGTATGGGATCGCCGGGCTCAGCATGCTCGTCCTGGCGGTCCTCGACGGCCGTCCGCTCATCGACGGCATCCACCTCGCCCAGACCTCACTGCTCGCCGGACTCGTCGTCTACGGGCTCACCCGGCTGACGGAACTGATCACTCAACTGCACGCGGGACGTGGTGAACTGGCCCGCCAGGCGGTCGCCGGAGAGCGACTGCGCTTCGCTCGGGACCTGCATGACCTGCTCGGCTACAGCCTGTCCGCGATCACGCTGAAGAGCGAGCTGATCCACCGGCTCATTCCCACCCACCCCGCGCACGCGCTGAAGGAGGTCGACGAGGTCCTGGCCATCGCCGGGCAGTCTCTCGCCGATGTCCGCAAGGTCGCCAGCGGGTTCCGCGACCTGTCGCTGCGGCAGGAGATCGGCACGACCCGGTCGATGCTCGGCGCCGCAGGCATCGACGTACGCGCGGAGGTCGACCTGGGGGCGCTCTCCCCCCACGTGGACACCGCGCTCGCCACCACCCTGCGGGAGGCCGTCACCAATCTGCTGCGGCACAGCAACGCCTCACGGTGCGGCATCCAGGCCGTCCAACAGGGCGGATCCGTCCGGCTGGTGGTCGAGAACGACGGCGTCGACCCCGCCTACCACGACCCCTCGCCGCACGGCGGCAACGGACTCGGCAACCTGCACGCGCGGATCACCGAGGTGGGTGGACGGCTGGAGTCGCACCTCGGGAAGGACGGCGTCTTCCGGCTGCTGGCCGAGGTGCCCGCGAAGAAGCCCCCGGAGACGAACGCGGAGGTACGGGAGGTCGTGTTCCCGCCCAAGGGGTCAGCCGCTTGATCGTGCGCCGCCGCTTCGGGAACGGTTCGGCTCACCGGGTCCGGTCCGGCACGTTGGCCGGGCCTCGCGGCGCGCGACGCGCAGCCACAGCAACTGGGCCATGAGCCAGCGCCGCATCGCGCCCAGATGAGCGGGCGAACCGTGCACGTCGTCGAACGTCTTGAACCGGACGTCGTCGAGCGTGCGGCGCAGCAGCGTCTGTTCCGTGTCCGGGATGATCTCGTCGCGGCCACTGGCGACGTACCGCACGGGGATCCGTACCTGCCGAAGCTGCTTCGGTGTGAGCGCGAACTCCGGTAGCCGGTCGCGGAGTTCGTCCAGGTCCTCGCTACCGGTGAGGTGGCGCAGGGTCTGGGCCGTGATGCCGGGCACGCGGGGCCACCAGGCTTCGTCGGTGAAGAAGTCGGCGACGGGAGCGCCCACGGTGAGGACGCGGCGGATGCGCGGGTCCTCGGCGGCGGCGCGCACGGCGAAATGGCCGCTGAAGCTGAGGGCGAGCATTGAGGTGTCGAACACCCGGGCGCGGTCGACGAGTTGGTCGAGCAGGAAGCCCAGGGTGCGCCAGGAGTCGGGGCCGTACGTGAAGGTGTTCTCGCCGACCCCCGGCAACTCGGTGACGACGGCGGCGAATCCGAGTCTTCGCAGCAGGGGCAGCAGCGGTGCCCACTGTTCCTTGACGCTGACGATGCCGCCCATGACGACGAGCAGCGGACGATGCCGGTCGAGCCCGGCGGCCCAGCAGGCGACGGTGCCGTCGGGGTGGTCGAACTCCAGGCGTTCGATGCCGCCTTGGCTGCGGCGCCACTGGTCGAAGGTGTCGACGCAGAGCCGCTGGGCCCGTACGCGATCGGCGTCGCCGTGGTACGGGAAGCGGGCGAGCGCGTAGTGCCGGCACGCGTCGAGGAGGTCGCCGCGGGCTGCCGCGACCCGGCCCTCGGCGGTCCACACCGCGGCCCAGGAGTCCGGGTCCCCCGGGGTGTCGTCGGTGATCCGGGCGAGGACGCTCGCGGTATGCCCGGCCGTCAGGCCCTGCCCCCGAGCGTGCAGGCGGGCGAATTCCTTCAGTTCTTCCACATGGTCCATGGAGGTCCGGTCACCGTCCCCGGTTCGTGGTGGGTGCCGTCGACGCGGCGTGGGCGTATGTCATCGGTGACGGCCCGCCCGCGACTCGGATTCCCGTCGCGGGCGGCGGCCGTCAGCCCAGCTCGGCCAGGTACGTCTCGACGGCGTCCGCCGCGACGACCGGGCCGTCGACGGAGCGCATGCGCTCCCGCAGGGCCCGCACCCGGTCGGTCATCGACGCGTCACCGGTCGTCCGGGCCGCGGCCTCGCGCAGGCTCCGCACGGTGACGTCCTCCTTGGCCAGATGGTGGCCGAGGCCCAGCTCCGCCACGCGCAAGGCGGTCGCCCGCTGGTCGTTGGACTGCGGCACCACCACCATGGGCACGCCGTTGTACAGCGATTCCATGGCGCTGTTCATCCCGCCGTGAGTGATGAACAGCCGGGCGTGGCCGAGCACATCGAGCTGTGGGGCGTAGCGCCGTACGTCGACGTTCGCGGGCAGCGGCCCGAGGTCGCCGGGGTCGGTGTGGTCGCCGACGGTGATGAGGACGTCCCACTCGGAGTCACCGAACGCTTCGATGGCCGTTCTGAAGAACTCTGGCCAGCCCCTGGCCGAGGTGCCGAGCGAGATCAGCAGGACAGGCCGGTCCGCCGAAGCCGGTCGCCAGGTGCCCTGATAGGGGCGTGCGGCGATGCAGGGGCCGGTGAAGACGAACCGTTCGTCGAACGTCTCGCCCGCGTACTGGAATTCGCGCGGGAGGAACACGAGTGCGCGCTTCTCGATGTGCGAGAGGAAGCCCATCGGATCGGCGGGCAGGCCGAATTGGGGAAGTACCCCCGCGAGCTTCCGCACCGCTTCGATGATCCGCGGGTCGTTCAGCTCCGCCACCGGGAACTTCTCGCGGATCGAGAAGTGTTCGTTCGCGCCGAACACGGGGTACGTCCGGATCAGCGGAATACCGTTCCGGGCGGCGAAGAATCGCGCTCCCCAGGCCATGAAGTCATGGACGATCACGTCCGGTCTGTTTCGCTCGTAGAACGGCGCGGTCTGTTCCACGAGGGCGAGGGCTTCGTTCAGGCACCGTATTCCGTCGCCCGCGTTCTCCTCGGCGGTCAGGGGGGCGCGGTAGAAGTCGCCGAAGACCGAGTCGTATCCGACCGGTTCGGCTCCGGCGGCCTTCACTATGGGGGCGAAATGCTCCGTCGCGGTGCAGGTGACGCGGTGCCCCCGTTTCACCAGTTCCTCGACCACGCCGATGGTGGGGTTGACATGGCCTACGGCGGGATAGTCGAAGAAGGCGATGTGGCGTCGGGTGTGAGGTCTCATGAATGTCTCCTTCCTGGCTCAGCCGATGGGTTCTCTTCGGGAGGCGAACTGACGTACTTCGTCGAGGAGTTCCGCCTGTCGCAGCGTGGCGCCGGGGTCCGGACGCGTTCCGGCGCGCGCTGCGGCGGCGAACGCCGCGACGGTGGCGGCCACTTGGTCCTGCGGGGCGAGCCGGATCTCCTCCGCCGTGCCGCCGCGGTGGAGGCGTATCACGGGCACATGGTCGGCGGGCGGGGTGAACGCCCGGTCGACGGTGATACTGCCCTCGCTGCCCCACAGTTCGTACGACGAGCGGTAGGCGTGCTCCATACCGAAGGTGAGCTGCGCCGTGATGCCGCCGGGCGTGCTCAGCAACGCCGCGCCAGAGGTCTCGACCTGCCGTCCCGCGCCCTGGACGAGACGGGCGCCGAGGACGTCGAGGTCGGGGCCCAGGAAGTGCAGTGCCGCCCTGATCGGGTAGATCCCCACGTCCGCCAGGGCCCCGCCGCCGAGTTCCGGGTCGTGTCTGATGTCACCGTCCGAAGGTGCCGGGATCGTGAACGCGGCGTGGAGTGCGCGGAGTTCACCGATCGCACCGTCCGCCAGCAGACGCCGTACGTCCCTGTGCCGGTGATGATGGACGAACATGACGTTCTCCATGAGCACCAGGCCACGGGTGTCGGCGAGTTGGAGCAGTTCCCTGGTGCGGCGGTGGTCCATGGACAGCGGCTTCTCGGCGAGGACGTGTCTGCCCGTGTTCAGTGCCGCCTCGGTCCACCGGGCGTGCAGAGCCGCGGGCAGCGGCACGTAGACGGCCTGGATGTCGTCCTGTTGGAGCAGTTCGTCGTATCCATGGACGGGGCGGCAGTGGAAGCGCTCCGCGATCTGCCGCGCCTTGGCCGGGTCACGGCTGGCCACCGCCGCGACGCGGATGTCGGGGCAGGCGGCGAAGGCGGGGAGCATGCGGCGCACCGCGATGTCCGCGCATCCGATCACTCCGACCCGCAGGGGTTCGGTCACCGGGTCCTCGTCTCCGTGGCGTTGAGGCAGGCGAGCAGGGTGCGGGCCTGGACGTTGAGGTAGTGGCCGTGCCGGACCAGTGAGGTGAGCTGTGCGCGGGTGACCCAGGCGTAGCCGGGGGGCGGGTCCAGCGGGGCGTCGGCCTCGTCCGCCTCGATGATGAGGCAGCGGCTCTCGGCGCCCAGGAACCGCCCGCCCTCCTCGGAGTGCACCGCCTCGTAGCGGATGCGGTCCGGGCGGGCGCGCAGCACGGTGTCCAGGAAGCGGGGCCGCTCGCTCGCGGGCAGGTGGGCGTAGTTGCCCGGTGTGTACTGGACGGTGGGCCCCAGTTCGATGGTGTCGAGGAAGCCCGCCTCGACCCGGGCGTGCATGAGCACATGCGGGACACCGCCGAACTCCCGGGTGAGGAAGGCGAGGACACCTGGGCCGACCGGCTCGAACAGGGGTTGGGTCCAGCCGGTCACCTCACGGTTGTCCGCCCGGACGGACACGGCCATGACCTTGAAGTAGCGGCCCGCCACATGCTCGATCGCGTCCTCACCGCGCTTCCAGCCGGGAAGGGCGTCCAGGGGGACGCGCTCGGCCCGCACCGAGTGCCGGGTGCGCTCCCCCGTGAGCCAGGAGAGCAGTTCGACGTCGGAGAGCAGTGCGCCGTCCGAGGCGTCCTCGAAGGGCAGGCAGGACAGCACCGTACGCGCGTCCATGTTGACCACGTTGTCCCGGTGCAGCAGTTCGTTGACCTGCCCGAGGGTGAGCCAGCAGAAGTCGTCGAGGAGCGGTACGTCGCCCACCGCCTCCACCACCATGTTGCGGTTGGACTTGCGATAGAACCACGATCCGTGCTCGGACTGGAGTACGTCCGCGATGACCCGGCCGCGGCCGGGTCCGACGAAGTACTCGATGTACTTGACGTCCGCCCCTTGGTGGGCCTTGGTGTAGTTGCTGCGGGTCGCCTGGACCGTGGGGGAGAGCTGGAGCAGGTTGGGGTTGCCCGGCTCCATCTTCGCCTGCATCAGGAGGTGCGGCACCCCGTCGAACTCCTTGACGAGGATGCCGAGTACACCCACCTCGGGCTGTTTGATGACGGGCTGGTACCAGTCGGCGTAGGGGCCGTCACCGTACGGTTCTCCCTCCTCGGTGATGTGCAGGCCTTCGACGGTGAAGAACCGGCCGCTGCGGTGCACGAGGTTCCCGGTGGACTCCTGGAACGACCAGCCGTCCAGCTCGGCGAACGGTATGCGCGCCACCTGGAAGGCATGGGCCCTGCCCCGTTCGGCCAGCCAGCCGCCGAAGTCCTCGGTGCGCAGATGTGCGCCGTGGGTGGTGGCGGCCGACAGGGCGATACGGGCGGGCACCTGCCTGTCCGCGCGCGTCTGGAGAGAGGGGGACGACATCGGAGGGACTCCCTGCCTTTCCGCGGGCTCAGCCATGCTGGGCCACGAACTCCTTGATCGTGGCGGTCATGTAGTCGAGCATCTCGTCGGTGAGTCCCGGGTAGACGCCGATCCAGAAGGTGTGTTCGGTGATGATGTCGCTGTTGGTGAGATCGCCGACGACACGGTGGGGGCGGCCGAGGTAGGCCGGCTGCCGGGTGAGGTTGCCCGCGAACAGCCGCCGGGTGCCGATCTTCCGTTCCTCCAGATGCGCGACGAGTTCGGCGCGCGTGAAGGGGGCCTCGGGGTCGACGGTGAGGACGAAGCCGAACCAGCTCGGATCGGACCTGGGCGTCGCCTCGGGGAGCAGCAGGCCCGGCACACCGTCCAGACTCTCGCGCAGGCGGCGCCAGTTGCGCCGTCGGGCCTCGATGAAGTCGTCCAGCTTGGCGAGTTGGGTGAGGCCGAGCGCGGCCTGGATGTCGGTTCCCTTCAGGTTGTACCCGACGTGGGAGAAGATGTACTTGTGGTCGTAGCCGGCCGGCAGGTCGCCCATCTGGTACTCGAACCGCTTGAAGCAGGTGTTGTTCTTGCCGGGTTCGCACCAGCAGTCCCGCCCCCAGTCGCGCAGCGACTCCACGACGCGGGCCAGGCCGAGATCGGAGGTGAGGACGCAGCCGCCCTCCCCCATGGTGAGATGGTGCGCGGGATAGAAGCTGACCGTCGTCATGTCGCCGAAGGTGCCGGTGATCCGGCCGTCGTAGGTGGAACCGACCGCGTCGCAGTTGTCCTCGATGAGGAACAGGCCGTGGTCCTGGGCGAGTTGGGCCACCTCGGTGACCTCGAAGGGGTTGCCGAGGGCGTGCGCGATGACGATCGCCCGGGTCTTGGGGCCGATCGCCCGCGCCACCCGGTCGGCCGTGGTGTTGTACGTCGCCAGGTCCACGTCCACGAAGACCGGTACGAGGCCGTTCTGCAGGATCGGGTTGACCGTGGTGGGGAACCCCGCGGCGACGGTGATCACCTCGTCGCCCGGCTTCAGCCGCCGGTCCCCGAGCTGGTGCGAGGTGAGGGCCGAGACGGCGAGAAGGTTCGCGGACGAACCGGAGTTGGTCAGATGGGCCTTGCGTCGCTTCAGACGCTTGGCGAAGGTGGACTCGAACTTCCTGGAGCTGGGTCCGGCGGCGATCCGCAGGGTCAGCGCGGCCTCGACGATGGCGACCCGGTCCGCTTCGTCCAACACCGCCCCAGAGGGCCAGATCTCGGTCACTCCGGGTATGAACTCCCGCGCGGGCTCGGTCTCCTGGTGGTACCTGCGGACCTCGTCCAGCACCCGCTGCTTGCTGTCGCTCATCGTCCTGTCCTTCCCTTGACCGGAGGTGGCAGCGCGGCCGTGAGCAGGTCGCGCAGCGAGGTGTCGAGGGTGCGCCGCGGCTGCCACCCCAGGAGGCGCGACGCCCGCGAGACGTCCAGTTGCTGCCACTCCACATCGGTGCGCGGGGAAGGGTCGGCAACGGCCTCGACGACCGGGAGGTCCACGCCGCTGAGTTCGATCATGCGGTCGATCAGCGCGTGGATCGGAACCGCCTCGCCCCGGCCGATGTTGACCACCCGGCCGCTGACCTCCGCCCCCGGCGCACCGGCGGCGGCGCGTACGGCGTCGACGACGTCGTGCACGTCCACGATGTCGCGGTGGGCGCGCAGCGGCGGGAGCCTCAGCTCGTCCGGCTGCTCGCCCGACGACCGGGCGCGGGCGGCCTGTCCGAGGTGCACCGCGACCCTGCCGAAGATGCTGCCTGCCGGTCCCCCGGCCCCGATCACATTGGCGAGGCGGAGCACCACACCGTCCAGGCCGTCGTCCGCCGCGGCCCGGAGGACGGCCCGCGTGCCGAGGAGCTTGCTGCGCCCGTACGGTGTGACGGGAGCGGGCTCGTGGTCCTCGGAGGTTCCGGTGCCCGGCGTGCCGGCGCCGTACTCGTGGACGCTGCCGAGCTGGATCAGCCGGGGCGGGCGGGGCGAGCGGGTGAGCGACTCCGTGATGCGGACGACCAGTTCGGCGTTGCTCGCGGTCATCTCGGCCTCGTCGGCTCGCCAGGCCCGGCCGACGGCGTTGACCACCACATCGGGCCGTACCGAGGCGAAGAACCGGTCGAGTTCGTGCGGGTCGACCGCCAGCAGGTCCATGAGGACGAAGCGCGGGTCGGCCGGGCGGTCCTCGGCCGGGCTGCGGGACACCAGGTGGACGTGGGCACCGTCGGCGGCGAACGCCGCACCGATGCGGCGGCCCAGGTATCCGGTGCCCCCGAGCACCACGACCCGCGGCCCGGCCGCCGTGCCCGTCTCAGCGATCGGCATGGTCGGCTCCGTACTTGGCGGTCTTCCACCAGTCGGGGTGGTCGCGGTACCAGGCCACCGTGGCGGCCAGGCCCTCCTCGAATCCGGTCAGCGGTACATAGCCCAACTCGTCGCGGATCTTGGACTCGTCGATGGAGTACCGCAGGTCGTGTGCCTTGCGGTCGGCGACGTGGTGGATCATCTCCTCGCCGCGGCCGGTGAGTTCGAGCAGATGCTCGGTGATGGCGCGGTTGGTCCGCTCGTTGCCGCCGCCGATGTTGTAGATCTCGCCGACCCGGCCCTTGTCGAGGACGAGGTGGATCCCGCGGCAGTGGTCGTCGACATGCAGCCATTCGCGCATGTTGCGTCCGTCGCCGTACAGCGGCACCTTCCGGCCTTCGAGCAGGTTGGTGACGAACAGCGGGATGAGCTTCTCGGGGTGCTGGTACGGCCCGTAGTTGTTGGAGCAGCGGGTGAGGGAGAGGTTCACTCCGTGGGTGCGCCAGTAGGTGCGGGCGACCAGGTCGGAACAGGCCTTGGAGGCCGCGTAGGGGGTGTTGGGCAGCAGGGGGTGGTCCTCGGTCCAGGAGCCCTGCGCGATCGAGCCGTACACCTCGTCGGTGGAGACGTGGACGACCCGTTCGACCCCGCATTCCAGCACGGCGTCGAGCAGTGTCTGGGTGCCCAGGACGTTGGTGCGGAAGAACTCTCCCGCGCCCTCCAGCGAGCGGTCGACATGGGACTCCGCGGCGAAGTGCACCACGGCGTCGTGTCCGGGCAGCAGGTCGCGCAGCAGGTGCGGGTCGCAGATGTCGCCCTGGACGAACTCCAGGCGTGGGTGCGAGGCGGGCAGGTTGTCCCGGTTGCCCGCGTAGGTGAGCTTGTCCAGGGCGGTGACTCGCGCGTTCTGCCACCCCGCGTAGCTGTCGGCGAGGAGGCTGCGGACGAAGTGGGAGCCGATGAACCCGGCGGCTCCGGTGACGAGGATCCTCATGCCGCGACTTCCACTCGGGTGTGGTCTCCGACGACCAGGCGGTAGCGGTCCGTGCTCTGCCCGACGGTGCCGACGCGGGCGGAGCGGCCGATGACGGAACTGCGCAGCCCCTGGACGCCGGTGACCGACGCCCCGTCCAGGGCGATGGAGTACTCCAGTCGGCTCGCGGTGACCGCGCAGTCACGTCCGATGGAGGTGTGCGGGCCGATGTGGCTGTCCTCCACGACCGTGCCCGCGCCGATGACCACCGGGCCCTCGATGCGGGAGCGCACGATGTGTGCCCCGGCTTCCACGACGACCGGGCCGGTCAGCACGCTGGCCTCGTCGACCTCGCCCTCCATGGCGGGCCGCAGGCTCTCCAGGATGTGCCGGTTGCACTCCAGCACGTCCTCGACGTCCCCGGTGTCCTTCCAGTAGCCCTCGTACTGACCGGCCCGTACGTCCGCGCCGGACGACACCAGCCACTGGATCGCGTCGGTGATCTCCAACTCGCCGCGGCTGCTGGGCTGGATGGCGCGGACCGCCTCGTGGATGGCGGCGGTGAAGAAGTACACGCCGATCAGGGCCAGGTCGCCGCTCGGCTGCTGTGGCTTCTCGACCAGGCCCAACACCTCGCCGCGCGGCCCGAGTTCGGCCACGCCGAAAGCGCGCGGGTCCGGGACCTTGTGCACCACGACATGGGCGGCGGGACGGTGTGCGGCGAACTCCTCGGCGATGCCGGTGATCCCCTCGGGCAGCATGTTGTCGCCGAGGTACATCACGAAGTCGTCGTCGCCGAGGAAGTCCCTGGCGATGGTGACCGTGTGGGCGAGGCCGAGCGGGGCGTCCTGCTGGAGGTAGGTCAACCGGCAGGCCCCGAACCGCGATCCGTCGCCGAGTACCTGACGGATCTCGTGGGCGCGGTCACCGACGACGACCCCTATCTCGGTCACGCCCAGGTCCAGGATGTTCCTGAGGACGTACTCCAGGACCGGTGTGTTCACGATGGGGATGAGTTGCTTGGGCATCGAGTAGCTGAACGGCCGTAGGCGGGTGCCCGATCCGCCGGCCAGCACCAGAGCCTTCATGGGAGGTCCTCTCGATTCACGTGTTGATGACTCGGGCCCGGTGCGCGGTGCATGGCCGCGCGGAGACCGGCGGACCAGGGGGACGCCCGGTCAGGCGATGTCGAAGCCGGGCAGCAGGCCCGCCGCGAGGGCCTCGGCCAGCAGGGGCGCATGCGCGTCCTTGTCCGAGATCAGCGGTGTCCCGGCGCACTCCCAGGGCAGGTCCAGGTCGGGGTCGAGCGGGTTGATGTCGATCTGTGTGCCGGGGACGTAGGTGGTGGAGACGACGTAGCAGACGCAGGTGTCGTCGGTGAGTGCGAGGAAGCCGTGGCCGACGCCCTCGGGTACGTACACGGACCGGCCCGAGGCGGCGTCCAGTTCGGTCACCCGGTGCGCGCCGAACGTGGGCGAACCGACCCGCAGGTCGACGACGATGTCACGCAGCGCGCCCCGGACGCAGGTGACGAGTTTGGCCTGTCCCGGAGGGATGCGCACGCTGTGGATGCCGCGCAGGGTGTGCCGTCGGGACACCGAGTAGTTGATCTGACGGGGCCGGAAGAGGACCCCCGCGGACCGCTCCAGTTCGTCGGACCGCATCGATTCGTAGAACACGCCCCGGTCGTCGGGCAAGTGTTCCGGCTCGATCACATAGGTGCCGGGGATGCCGGTCTCCTCGATGCGCACGGCTCGCTCGCCCTCTCTGTCTGAACTCGTCGTGCTGCGAAGGTCCGGCGGGTTCGGCCGCTCAGTCGCGGTGTTCCGCGGTCAGCCGCTCCAGGACCGGGACGGCATCCTTCGGCGCCGGGGCGGCCAGCATGTCCGCGTACAGGGCGCGGGCCCCGAGCTGGAAGGACGGCTCCTCGACCAGCCGGACGAGGTCCTTGCGCATGCTGTCGACGTCGATCGCCGCCGGGTCGGCGGCCAGTCCCGCGCCGCGGCGGACGACGTACCGCGCGGTGACCGTCTCGTCCCACATCGGGAGCGGCACGACCAACTGCGGCACCTTGAACGCGACGGCGGCGGCGAACGTCCCGCCACCGCCGTGGTGGATGATCGCCGAGCTGGTGGGCAGCACCTGGTTGAGCGGTACGTAGTCGAGGGCGCGGACGTTGTCCGGGAGCGTGCCCACGGCGTCCAACTGCTCGCCGTTCAGGGTGGCGACCAGTTCCAGGTCCAGGTCGGCCACCGAGTCGAAGAACTCCCGCATCGGGAAGCCGCTGTGGCGACCGGCGAGCAGTCGGCGGCTCACCCCGAGGGTGAGCACCGCGCGGGGCCGCTCGGGCCGGGAGTGCAGCCACGGGGGAAGTGTGGCGGCCCCGGTGTACGGGACCCGGCGGACCGGAACGTAGGTCAGGTCCAGCGGGTGGCGCATCCGGGACTGGGTCAGGTCCAGGGACCACTGACCGACCAGGGTCTCCTCGGTGAAGTCGAGGCCGTAGCGCTCCAGCACCGGGCCCAGCCAGGACATCCAGGGGTCCTCGGTCAGGCCGGAGGACGGATCGGCCAGCTCCTGGCGGGTCTTGGCGCGGATCAGGCCGATGTTGTCCATGCCGAACAGCAGGCGTGCGTGGGCCGCGCCGCAGGTGCGCGCGGCGATCGCGCCGGTCGGTGCCAGCGGGTCCCACAGCACCAGGTCCGGGCGCCACTCCCGGGCGAACTCCACCAGCGTGTCCAGGACCGGCCGACGTCCGCCCGGCGCCGACTCCGGCGGGTAGTACGCGTGGAACATGCCCGCGAGTACGGCCCGGGTCGTGCGCCAGGCGTTCTCGTCGTCGGGGTCGAGCGCCAGGGTGGGCCGGTCGGGGCCCGCTCCGGCGATCAACGGCGCCAGCGAGGCGGTGAGTTCCTCTCTGCCGCCCAGCGACACCGCGGTGAGACCGGCCGAGGTGACGCGGTCGATCACGTTCGGGTCGACCACGCCCTCGGGGCTCGCCACCACGACCTCATGACCGGCGCTCTGCAACGCCCATGCCAGCGGGATGGCCGGATAGAGATGTGCGGTTGTCGGAAAGATGGTGAAAAGAACGCGCATCGCTGACCTCTCCGAGACGGTCGGCCCGACGCCGACGCATGCTGTTCGCACGAATCCTGCGAGGGTGCTCTAAAGAGCCGCTTGTGCAGGGCGGGTGAGGAGCCACCGACACCCCTGACGGCCCGCATACCGATCCCGATCGACCGGAGCGGCCCCGAACTCGGTAACGCGGAGGTCGAAATCAGCGTTCTCGTATGCGGCACTTCCGGGAACGAATGGGTCAGGGTTGGATTTTCGACATACCCCTGCCCCCGGGGTGAACTGATAGGTCCGTACAAAGAGTTGAGCGTCCGGACATTCGTGCTTACCGCGGCCTGATTTCCGCAACGTTGACTTATCATTCACGCAGGATGGCGCACATATAGGCGAAAGGCCGTGCAGATGATCGCGCACCGCTCCAAGAACGGTACGGATCACGACACCTCGCCGCGATCCGGGCCCTCACGCACCGCGGAGGGAAGCCCCGTGATACGGATACTGATCGCCGAGGACGTCAACATGGTCCGCGGCGCCCTGGTCGCCCTGCTGAACCTCCACGACGACCTCGATGTGGTCTGCGAGGTCGAACGAGGCGACCAGATCGTCGACATGGCGCTCGAGCACCGGCCCGACGTGGCCGTCATCGACATCGATCTGCCCGGCGTCGACGGCCTGTCGGCCGCCACCCGACTGCGCGAACTGCTCCCCCAGTGCCGCACCCTCATCCTCACCAGCCTCGGCCGCCCCGGCACCCTGCGCCGGGCCCTGGAGGCACGGGTCGCCGGCTATCTGCTCAAGGACGCCCCGTCCGCCGAACTCGCCTCCGCCGTGCGGCGGGTGGCGGCGGGCTACCGGGCCGTCGACCCCGAACTGGCGCTGGCCGCCTGGGGAGAGTCCGAGAGCCCCCTGACCGACCGGGAGACCCAGGTACTGCGGCTCGCGGCGGAAGGCGCGGAGGCACGGGAGATCGCCTCCATGCTGCGGCTGTCGGCGGGGACGGTGAGCAACTACCTGACCGTCATCGTCGCCAAGCTCAACGCGCGTAACCGCGTGGACGCGATCCGGATCGCGAGGGACGCGGACTGGCTGCACTGACGGCACCGTGGCGGGGTCCGGTCGAAGCGGGCCGCGCGTCGAAGGCGACGGGTGACGGCTGGCTACTCTTCAGTACGGCTTCCCCGGTCCTTCAGCGGAATCGGGCAGTGTGCACCCCGTCAAGCGCACGTCCCCCGCACGCGTTTCGACCCGGACACCGCCGCAGAGGACCCCCACATGAACACCTTCACCGCGCCGTCCCCCTCCTTCCTCGGACCGCACCACCTGGTCCACCGACCGGCCAGCCCCGAGGCGTTCCTCCTCAAGATGGCCGCACCGGTACGGCAGAACTTCGCGTTCTCCGCCGAACTCCCCGAAGAACACCCACTGTTCGGCGCCTGTGCCGCGCCGTACCACGACCTGCTGTTCCCGATGGAGTCACTGCGCCAGGCGATGCTGTTCGCCGCGCGCCGGTACTTCAGAGTGCCGGGAGGCCTGCACCCCGTGGTGGCCTCCGCCAGTGCCACGGTCACGTCCCTGGACGCCTGGCGCCGCGGCGACACACAAGCCGGGATCGCGCTCGAACTCGCGATGACACCACTCGATGTCGCGGGCGGTGTGCCCCGCGGGCTGGAGTGCCAGGCCGCCGTCCTCATCGACGGCGAGCGCTGCGGTGCCGCGTCGGCGCGGCTGGTCTTCCTCGCCCAGAGTGTCTACGACAGCCATCGTGTGCCCTGGCGGCGGCAGGGCGAGGCAGCCGGGGACAGTGTCCCGGTCTCCCCCGGTGCGCCACTGCCCGAACAGGTGGGTCACGAGGACAGCCGTAACGTCCTGGTCGGACTGCCCGAGCGCACCGGAGCGGACGGCGGCGAGGGACTGGCCTTCGCCGTCGACGCCAGGGCAGCCGCGGAGCTGCGGTTCGACGCCCCCGACGCGCCGGACGAGATGCCGCCGATGCTGTTCCTGGAGGTGTCCCGCCAGGTGGGGCTGCTCGCCGCCGCGGAGCTGCGCGGCTTCGTCCCCTCGCACGCCGTCCTGTCCCGCTGGCAGGCCACGTTCCGCGGCTTCGCCGAGCCCGGCCTGCCGCTGCGCTGCACGGTGCGTGAGGACGGACGGCGTACGGACGGGCGGGTGTCCCGTGACGAGGCGGGCCGCCCGGTGATCGGCCTCAGGCTGTCGTTCCTCCAGGGCGGCCGGGTCGTGGCGGGTATCTCCGCGTCCGTGCTCCAGGACTGCTGAGCCGCGCGATGAGATACCGCGTGCTCGGCCCCGTGCGCATGACGCCTCGTACGCCGTCCGCGGCCAAGCCGCGCGCGGTCCTGGCCACCCTGTTGGTGCAGAGCGACACGGTGGTGTCGACCCATGCCCTGATCGACGAGTTGTGGGGCGCGGAACCACCGCGCACGGCCACCACCACCCTCCAGGTGTATGTGTCCCAACTGCGCAAGGCCCTGCTGGCGGACAGCGGTGAGGCCGCCGTGGAGACGGGCCCGGTGCAGCCGCTGCTGACCCGGCCTCCCGGCTATCTGATGCGGATCGCCCCGGAGGACCTGGATCTGACCGTCTTCGAGTCGCTGCGGGCCGAGGGCCGGGCCGCGTACGGCCGCCGCGAGTACGGGGCCGCCGCGCAGGCGTTGAGCCGCGCGCTAGGACTGTGGACGGGGCCCGCGCTGTCGGGCGTACCGCACGGGCCCTCGCTGGAGACCTCCGCGATCAGACTGAACGAACTGCGCGCGGAGGTGCTGGAACAGCGGATCTCCGCCGAACTGCGGCTCGGGCTGCACCAGGAACTGGTCGGTGAGCTGATGGCCCTGGCGCACGAACATCCGCTCCGGGAGACGCTGCACTGCCATCTGATGGTGGCGCTCTACCGCTGCGGCCGGCAGTCCGACGCCCTACAGGTCTATCACCAGGCGCGACGGTCGCTGGTCGACGAACTGGGGGTGGAGCCCGGCCCGGTGCTCAGCAGGCTGCTGGAGCGGGTCCTGGCCTCCGACCCCTCGCTGGCCTGGCACCGCGAGCCCGCGCACCGGCTCGCCCCCGTCGGCGGATCCGGCGTCGGCGGACCCGGCAGGCCCGCGGAAGGCGGCCGGGACACGGAAGGCGGCCGGGACACGGGGCCCACGGTGTGGCTGCCGCCCGCCGTGTCGGACTTCACCGGGCGCGAGGACCAACTCGCCTTCGGTGAGCGGCTGTTGGCGTCCGATCCGGCGGCGCGGAACAAGGTGCTGGTGCTGTCGGGCCGGGCGGGCGCGGGGAAGACGGCGCTCGCCGTGCGACTGGCCCACGACGCCGGGGACCGGTTCCCCGACGGACGCGTGCTCGTGACGTTGCGGGACGCGGGTGGGCGGCCCGTCGAACCGCGGGCCGCCCTGGCGACGCTGCTGCGCCGACTGCGCGGGACGCCGACAGGAGCCGCCGCGGGAACGGACTCCGGCGCGGATCCGCTGCCGCTGTCCGAGGCGGAAGTCGCGGAACTGCTGCACCGTCGCACCGAGGGCCGCAAGATGCTCATCGTCCTGGACGACGCCGCCTCGGAGGCCCAGATCCGGCCGGTGCTGTCGGCCGTGCCGGACAGCACGGTGCTGGTGACGAGCCGTCAGGTGCTCGGGGCGCTGGAGAGCGTCCGGCATCTGGCCCTCGACGTGCTCTCCGCGCAGGAGGCCGAGGCCCTGCTCGCGGCATGCGGCGGACAGCGGATGCGGGACGACCCGGAGGCGGCGAAGGAGATCGCCCGGCTCTGCGGCCGACTGCCGCTGGCCCTTCGGGTGGCCGCCGCCGGGCTCGCCGCCCGTCCGCACTGGACCGCCGCCGGGCTCGCCCGACGACTGCGCGACGAGCGGACCCGGCTGGCCGCGCTGTCGCTGGGCGACCTCGACGTACGCAGCAGTCTGCTGACCGCCTACCTCGACGTGGGCGAGGAGGCCCGGCACGCGTTCCGGATCCTCGGGCTGGCCGCGCTGCCCGACTTCGCCCTGTGGAGCGCGGCGGCGCTGCTCGCCACGGACCGGGCGGAGGCCGAGCGGCTCACCGAGGAACTGGTACGGGCCCATCTGCTGGAGGCACGGCGGCGGCCGGGGCGGCTGACCCCGGTGCGCTACGGCTTCCACGCGCTGCTGCGCTCACTGTCCCTAGAGGTGCTGGCGCAGGAGTCTCCGCAGGAAGGGCCCGCGGCCGTGGAGCGGTTGTGCCGTGCCTTCCTCGCCCTGGCCCGGCACGCGGACGCGCGGCTGGCGCCCGGCCGGGACCGGCTCGCCGACAAGGCCGAGCCCCTGGCCGCGACTGCGCTCTCCGGTGCGGAGGTGGTCGGCGGCGCGCCGCTGCGGTGGTTCCAGGAGGAGTCCGCGGGCCTGTCGGAAGCCGTACGGCAGGCCCACGCGCACGGGTTGTGGAGTCTGTGCTGCTCGTTGGCCTCGGCCGCGGCGGGCTACTACGAGGCGGGCGCCCTGTGGGACGAATGGGAGGCGACGCACGACCTCGCGCTGGACGCGGCCCGCCGGTCCGGTGACGTCCACGCGGAGGCCGTGATCCTGCGGTCCCTCGGCGACCTGGCCTGGCAGCGCCGCCGGACCTCGTCGGCGCTCGACCGGTACCGCCTCGCCTGGCATCTGTTCACCCGCCACGGCGACCGGACGGCGGCGGGCCGCTGTCTGTCCGCCGAGGCGGACGTGCTCCTCGGCATGGGGCGGACGGCGCAGGCCGAACGGGCCTACGAACACGCCCTGTCGGTGAGCCGGTCGGACGACGACGCGCGGGGATCGGCCGAGGCGCTGCGCGGGCTGGCGCTGGTGGCCCAGCGCGACGGCCGCCACGAGGAGGCGCTCGCCCGCCTCGAGGAGTGCGCGAGCGCGGCGCGCTCCGCCGGTGACCACCGCTGGATCGAGTACGCGCGGCGCACGGCGTCCGCCCTCCGTACGGCGCTCGCGTCGGACCGGTCGGCGGCCGTGTCCTCGGTCCCGCTCGAAGTCCGGCCCGGGATCTGGCTCTTCCTCCCGTCACGGCCGGTCCAGCGCGCCGGGTGAGGATCCCGCCTGTTCCTCTTCCCCATGTGCCCCCGTCAGGGCGTCCACGAGAGCCGGGTCGAGTGCGGTGGCCGCCGCCGTGTCCGTCGCGCGGCCGAAGCCCGCGTCGCGTACCGCGACGGCGACGGTGTGGTCCGCGACCGACAGGGAGCGGAAGGCCCAGGCGCCGACGGTGGCGGGGGTGCCGTCGGGGCGCAGCACGTCCGTGGGCGCCCGGTCCGGGCTGAATCCGAAGTCGGTGAAGCGGAACAGCAGGCCGAGTCCGAGGGCCTTGCTGTAGGCCTCCTTCAGCGTCCACAGGCGCAGTACGGCGGGGTTGCGTTCGGCGGCTGGCAGGGCCTCGATGCGCTCCCTCTCGTACGGGGTGCACATGTGCCGGACCAGCCCCGGCCCGTACAGGGCGCGGTCGCGGTGCTCGGCGTCGACGCCGATGGTGGCGCCGTCGGCCAGGCCGACCAGCAGCAGGTCGTCGGTGTGGCTGAGGCTGATGTCCAGGCCGTCGTAGCCGCGCAGGCCGGGGCGTCCGGTGAGGCTGTAGCCGAGTTCGACGGCCTCGGGTCGTACGTCGAGCGCGGCTGCGGCGGCGGACTTCAGCAGGAGGCGGGAGGCGGCGAACCGGGTACGGACCAGCGGGTGTGTCAGTTCGCGGTAGCGGTCCCAGTCGTGGCCCAGCAGTGCGCGCAGCCGTGGCGCGTCCGCCTGGTCCGGGCCCCAGTCGTCCGGGTGGGCGCAGACCAGCGCGGCACCGTGTCGGCGCAGGTCAGCGCGTACCCTGCTCCAGTCCGCCGAGGGGCCGGGGAGCACGAGCGGCTCCCCGAGAGTCCGGCCCGGGGTTCTGCGCCCAGGTGCCGTCATCGAAGGCCTCCAGCGTGTGGCGGAGATCGGAGAGCACATCGGCGGCGGTCGCGCCGTCGATCACCCGGTGGTCGAAGGTGAGGCCGAGCCGCATCATGGGCGCGGGCACCACGACGCCGTCGCGCACCACCGCCCGGTCCACGACGCGGCCCGCGCAGAGGGTCACGGCCGTGCCACCGGCCGAGTGGAAGCCGTCGACGCTGCGGTGGCCGAGCGAGCTGACCGAGACGGTGCCGAACACACCGGCACGCCTGCGGGGATCGCGCAGGGCCGCGGCGAAGGCGGCCCTGCCGAGCGGGACCGGAAGTCTGCCGAGCGTGCGTACGCCCCTGAACTCGGGCAGTTCGGCGGCCTGTTCGCCCCGGTAGCGGTCGACGCGCTCCTGGATCTCGCGCAGGCTCGCCGCCTCCAGTCCGGGAACGAGCGCCGAGAGCACGGTGCGTTCGCCCTCGACCGGCCGGTCCAGGGCGAGTTTGGCGGTGACGCCGTCGAAGCGGACGGTTCTCGGGCGCCGCAGCAGTCCGGGCCAGCCGGGGGCCATGGCGGCGTTGGCCTGCGGGTGGCGGTCGAGGACCCGCCCGGCGGCGTACAGCAGATAGCTGACCACCGAGTAGCGTCGGCCGTGGTCGCGGGCGGCGGCGCGGTGCGCCTGGACGCGGGTCATGTCGATGTCGGTGTCGAGGTGCACGGGCCGCTGGGCCGCCGCCCACTCCAGGAAGTACAGGGTGTGGCGGCGGCGCCGTTCGACGGTGACGGTGGGGGTCACCCGCTCACCGCCAGTCCGTAGATCTCCTCGAGGCTGCGGGCCTGAAGGACCTCGGCGACCGGGACCCTGCGGCCGAGGGCGAGTTCCAGGGCGGTGACGAGCTTGAGGAGGTACAGCGAGTCCCACTCGGGGAGTTCGTCGAAGTCGTGGGCCACCTGGTCGGGTGCGAGCGGCATGCCGACCTCGTCGTTGACGAGCCGGACGTAGGCGTCGAGGTCGAGACCACCCGCAGCGGGTGCGGGCGCGGAGGCGGTGCTGTCGATGCTCATATCTTCTCCAGGGCGAAGCCGGCCTTGATCCACTTGCTGGACTCGACGGCGACCGCGAGGGCCCGCTCGCCGCGGGACATCCGCTCCAGCAGCTTCTCGATCTGCAGGAAGGGCAGGGCGTTGCCGTTGTTGCCGGTGTCCGCGACGCACGAGATGTCCCGCGCGGTCGGCACGTCGAGTTCCTCCGTGATGCGACGGGTCATCCGGCCGGACAACTGGGGTGGCAGCAGATAGTCCAACTGCTCGGCGTCCCAGTCGAGTTCGCCGAGGATCTCCCAGAGGATCTCGACGGCCATGACGGGCACGGACTCCTCGATGGCCTTGTAGTCCTCGGTGAGGGCCTGCCGGTCGTCGTGGCGGTCGGCGAGCCCGAACCACTCGATGATCTGACCGGGCGCGCGGCCCAGCCCGGTGAAGCGGTTGAGGACATGGCGCAGCGCGAGTCGCTGACCGCGCGGCTCGTCGGTGAGAACGGCGGCGCCCGCGCCGTCGCCGAACAGGACGTGGTTGACGAGGTCGCCGGGGGCGGCGGCGGACAGGTCGCGCTGGAGGTCGAGGTGCTTGCTGCACACGTCGCCGCCGATGACGAGACCGGTGCGGAACCGGCCGGACGCGATCATCGCCCGGGCGACGTCCAGGGCCTGTACCGCTCCGGCGCAGCCGGACTGGAGCTGGAAGGTGGGCACTTGGTCCAGGCCGAGCTGGTCGGCGACCTGGTTGACGGTGGCGGGCATCAGGGTGTCGGGGGTGGCCGTGCCGAGGACGATGAACTCGATCTCGGCCGGGTCGGTGTCCGGGGCGGCGAGTGCCTTCTCGGCGGCCTGCGCGCACAGGTCGGCGAGCGACCAGCGGACCTCTCCGGTGCCGAGGTCCCGGGCGAAGTAGCGCGTCCTGGTGCCGATGAAGACCTCCATCCAGTCCTCGTTGATGCCGAGCACCTTGGACAGGGTGGCGTTGTCCACGGGGTCGCCGGGCAGTGCGGTGCCGACGGAGGCCAGACAGGTCGTCGTCGCGGTGGTCATGCGGTCCTCTCCTCTTGCCTGAGTGCTCGGTTCTCCGCCATGTCGCCAAGGCTCTCGAAGTCCGGTTCCATGGCGCCGAGTTCACGCAGGAACGTGATGAGGTCGCCGACCGAGGAGAGCCGGGGCAGCAGGTCCTGGACCGTGAGGGTGCCGATGCCGGTGAGCCGGTCCTCCAGCCGGTTCTTGAGTTCCATGACCATGACGGAGTCGAAGCCGAGATCCTCGTAGAGCCGGTCGTGGGGGCCGACTTCGGCGTCGGCGTAGCCACCGACCAGCCGGACGGCGTCGAGGACGGCTTCCGCGACCGGGTCCGCCGCGCGGCCCGGCAGGTCGAGGGCGAGGGAGGTCCGCGGCTGCTGACGCGGTACGAACGCGGGGGCGACCGGCTCGTCCGCCGGGACGGCGACCGTTCCGGGGGCCCGTACCGGATTCCTTGCCCAGAAGCGGTGTTCCGTCGAGAAGGTGTACGGCGGCAGCGGGTGCGGGACGCGTTCCTCGGGCGCGTACGCGGCGTCCCAGTCGGGTTCGACGCCGCCCCGGTACAACTCGGCGACGGCGTCGGCGAGTTCCCGGCCGCCGGACTCGGGGCCGCGCACCGGCAGGACATGGGCCGGGCCCGTGCCGGGGGCGCGGCCGTCGAGGCGACGTACCATCCCGCAGAGCACCGGCCGGGCACCGATCTCCACCAGATGGGTCGAGCCGTCGGCGAGGAGCGTGGTGGCCGCGTCGCCGAACTGCACGGTGGCGCCGATGTGTTCGACCCAGTACGCCGCTCCCATCGCCTCGCCGTCGAGCATCCGGCCGCGTACGGTCGAGTACACGGGGATCTCGGGCACTCCCCCGCCGACCTCGGTGGCGATCGCCGCGAAGCGGGCCAGCACGGGCCGCATCAGCGGTGAGTGGAAGGCGTGCGAGACCTGGAGTCTGCGGGTGGTGACTCCCTCGGCCGCGATCTCTGCGCCGATCCGTTCCAGGGCGTCCAGGTCACCGGAGAGCACCGTGGACGTGGGGCCGTTGATCGCGGCGAGGCCGATCAGGGGTTCCCGCTCGATCCGCGCCGCCAGGTCCTCCTGGGCGACCCGGACGGCCAACATGCCGCCGCCCGCGGGGAGTTCCTCCATCAGCGCGCCGCGCGCGGCGACCAGCCGGGCGGCGCCGTCCAGCGGGAGCGCCCGCGCCAGGACGGCGGCGGCGAACTCGCCGACGCTGTGGCCGAGAAGCATGGCGGGGTGTGCGCCGAGTTCCGTCAGGGTCCGGCCGAGGGCGTAGCCGACGGCGAACAGTGCGGGCTGTGTCCATCGGGTGCGGTGGACCGCTTCGTCGCCCGTGCGGAGCAGGTCGCGCACGGACCGCCCGGTGTGCGGGAGCAGCGCGGCGTCGGCCTCGTCGAGGAAGTGCCGGTACAGCGGGGACTGTTCGTACAGTGCGGCGGTCATCCGGGGGTACTGCGAGCCCTGTCCGCTGAACAGGAACGCGACGCGCGGCCGGGCGGTGGGGCTGCCGGTGAGCCGGGCCAGCAGGGCGGGGTCGGCGGCCGACTCGCGCAGTGCGGCGACGAGTTCACCCGTGTCGGTGGCGGTGGTCGCGAAGCGGTGCCGGTGGCCGGCCTTGACGCGGTTGGCGGATCTGGCCAGCGGGCCCAGCGGTACCCGGCGGGCCGCCGCCGCGTCCGCCTGGGTCAGCAGGTTGCGGCGCAGCGCGTCGGCGTTCGGTGCGGTGAGGGTGAAGACGGCGGCGCCGATCCCGCTCGGGGTGGCGCGGTGGGCCGGTCGGGGGCGCGCGGCGGGCGCGGACTCCAGGACGGCGTGGGCGTTGGTGCCGCCCATGCCGAAGCTGCTGAGTCCGGCGACGGTGGGGCCGGGGGGTAGCCGCAGCGGTGCCTTGAGGAGTCGCAACCCGTGGTCGCGCAGGGCGAGTTGTCTGTTCTCCTTGGCCGCGAAGCGGCTGGTGGGGACCACGCGGTGGTGCAGGGACAGGGCGACCTTGATCAGTCCCGCGATCCCGGCGGCGCCCTCGGTGTGGCCGATGTTGCCCTTGACCGAGCCGAGCGCCATGGGTGTGTCGGCGCGGCCCGCGTGGTGGTGGCCGAGTGCCTTGACCTCCATCATGTCGCCGAGGCCGGTGCCGGTGCCGTGCGCCTCGGTGAAGACCACGTCGGCGGGTTCGACGCGGGCCCTGCGGTACGCGGCGGCGAGTACGTCCTGCTGGGCCCAACGGTTGGGCGCGGTCAGCCCGTTGCTGCGGCCGTCCTGGTTGACGGCGGTGCCGCGGATGACGGCGTAGACGCGTTGGCCGTCGGCGAGCGCGTCCCGCAGTCTGCGCAGTACGACCACGCCGACGCCCTCGCCGCGGCCGATGCCGTTCGCCTCGGAGCTGAAGGGCTTGCAGCGTCCGTCGGGTGCGGAGAGCCCGGCCTGGGTGTAGAAGATCGACAGCGCGGGGGTGAGGGCCACGTTGACGCCGCCGACGAGCGCGTGGTCGCACTCCTCGGACAGCAGCGCGTTGACCGCGAGATGTGTGGCGACCAGCGACGAGGAGCAGGCGGTGTCGACGGCGAGGCTGGGGCCCTTCAGATCGAGGTGGTACGAGATCCGGTTGGCGGTCATGCAGTAGCCGTTCCCGGAGCCGGTCTGCGGGGTGACATTGCCGTAGTCGGTGAGGTGCAGATGCGCCCACTCGTTGCCCATGATGCCGACGAAGACCCCGGTCGGGGTGGCGGCGAGGGTCCGTGGCGCGATCCCCGCGTCCTCGACGGCCCGCCACGCGGACTGGAGCAGCAGCCGCTGTTGCGGGTCCATGGCGGCGGCTTCGCGCGGTGAGACGGTGAAGAACTCGTGGTCGAAGGCGTCCGGATCGGCGATGAAGCCGCCCTCGGTGGTGTTGGCGTGCCCCGCGTCCCCGGCCTGCGCGTAGAACTCCTTTGCGTCCCACCGCTGTCGGGGGATCTCCCCCACCCCGTCCGCGCCGCGCATCAGCAGGTCCCAGTAGGCGCCGGTGTCGGGCGCCCCCGGGAATCTGCAGTCGATGCCGACGATGGCGATGGGCTCCATCAGGCGCCGCCGCCCTGCGCGGTGTCGGCGGCGAACTCCGCCATGAGGTGGCCGGCGAGCGCGTGGACGGTCGGGTAGTCCCAGGCGGCCGTCGGCTCGATCACGAGGTCGAAGTCGTCCTCGATGTCTCCGCACAGGCTGAGGGCGGCGACGGAGTCGAGGCCGTACTCCGCGAGAGGCACGTCCGGGTCGATCTCGGCGGGCCGCCGCGTGAGGTAGAGGGCGACGCGCTCGGCCAACCAGGTGGTCAACGACTCGGTGGTGGGTGCGGTGGTCGGAACGGGCATGGGGCACTCCTCGGCGGGGGTGAGCTGTTTCGCTTGCGGTCGTGATGTCGTCGTCCGGTGGCTGTGGCGGGCGGGCCGGTGTCCGTCAGCCGACGAGCGGGGTGTCGTACAGGTCGTAGCTGCCGCGGGCGTGGAATCTGCGCAGTACTTCCTCGTGCACCCGGGCGTCCACGGACGCCGGGAGCGCGGCGGGCCGCCGCCCGAGCCGCCGGGCGATCCGGTGCAGGGCGGCGGCGAGCCAGGCGGGGTCGGCGAGGAACGCGTCGCCGCCGTCACGGGACGCCTGCTGCCGGACGCCGATGGCCGAGGAGGCCGCGAGCAGGAGGGCGTACCGGTCGGCGAGGGCGAAGGCGGCGGGGCCCGCGAGCGCCGTACGGTCCTCGGGCGCGAGCGCGCGGCTCGCCTCCTGGACCTGACGCAACTCGTCCACCAGCGTCAACACCAGTGCGTGGACGGCTCGTTCCTCGCGGGTGGCGGCGGGCGGGGTGTCCGCGGCGGCGACCAGTGTGGCGCTGAGCCCGTCCCGTCCGCCAGTCAGGGCGAGCCGGTCGAAGGGGATCTGCGGCAACTCCGCGTTCTGCTGGAAGAGTTCGGCGGGGGCGGGTCCGTCGCTGAACCAGGAGCGCCGGGCGAGCCGGGACAACTGCGGGATGATCGTGGCCTGGCAGGCCGCGGAGCCCGCGTGGCCGAGGCTGAGCACCGGCAGGTCGCGGAGGTGCTTCTGGAAGATGCCGTGCTCGTGGTCGCGGAGGTAGAAGCGAGCGCCGAGCACGATGGAGAGATCGTGCAGGGTGTCGGTGAGCAGCTTCGGCACGAGGTACTTGGTGGCGGCGGCGAGGACGCTGGTCTGCTCGGGGAGCAGGTGCACGGCCCGGGTCGCGGCCAGGGAGAGGCTGTCACAGGTGAGGAGGTCGACGAAGGCCCCGGACAGGGTGGCCCTGGCGTGCGGGATCTCCATGACGGACTTGCGGTAGAGCCGTCGGCCGAGGGCGAAGCGCACCACGGTCCGCAGGGCCGTGTCGGTGGTGCCGACCGCCATGCCGGGGAGCGCGGCCCGGGTGAGCTGGAAGGCGCGCAGGGCGGTGTCGACGCCCCGTCCGGCGGCACCGACGAGGGACGAGGCGGGTACGCGGGTGTGGTCGAACCGGAGTCCGGACAGATGGCAGCCGCGCACACCGACGGTGTCGTAGCGGGGCAGGACCTGCCAGGTGTCCGTGTCGAGCCCCGCGCGCTCGACGAAGAGCACGGAGTGGCTGCGGCTGCCGGGTGCCGGGTCGGTGCGGCTGAACAGGACCCAGGCGTCCGCGCGTCCGGCGTTGTTGATGACCTGCTTGGCGCCGCTGAGCAGATACCCGCCTCCCGCGGCGGGGCGGGCCTCGAACTCGTTGCGGGTGAAGTCGTTGCCGTGCGCGAGTTCGTGGTAGGCGACCGAGACCTTGCCGCCGTCGCCGAGGATCCGCGCGAGGCGTGCGCGCTGCGCGGTGTCACCGGAGGTCCAGACGTTCACGGCGGCCATGAAGGAGGTCACGCCGTAGCCGAGGCCGAGGGCGACGTCCCGGCGGAACACCTGCCGCATGACCCGGACCAGGGTGTCCAGCCGTTCCAGGCGACCGCCCTCGGCAGTCGGTACGAAGTCGGCGCCGAGCCTCAGTTCGTCCAGGGCGCGCTCACCCGCCGCGGAGAGTTCACCGGCCTCGTCCGCCTCGACCAGCCGGGCGTAGGAGAGTTCGTTGCGTTCGTCGGTGGGGTCGCCGAGCCCCCGGTCCACCTCGGCCACGCGGGCCGCCGCGCGCGCCTCCTGTCCCGGTGCGCCGTGACCGTCCGGTACGGCGGCGCTCGTCGCGTGCGTGTCCTCGGGCTCCGTGCCGGTCAGCATGGTGTCCTCTCCCTGTCTCCGGTGACCGCACCGGGTGTCAACGGCCGCCGTTCGGGGCCCTGTTGAGGAAGCAGGGAGAACAGCCGCCCCGAGGAGCGGGCCGCCCGCAGGGTGCCGAGCAGTGCTTCGTATGTCTCCCGGTCGGCCGCCGCCGGTTCGCCGAGGCGGACCAGCAGCCGGTCCAGGGCGGTGTGCAGCCACAGGCCGTCGCGCCACAGCGGCCCGGTGCGGGGGTCGTCCTGCATCCGGTCGACGCTGCGGGTCCACAGGCCGAGGCAGGCCGCTCCCGCCCAGCACAGGGCGTAGCGGCGCGCGACCTCGAAGGCGGCGGGCGGGACGTCGGTGAGCGCGCCCTGGTACTCCTCCATGTCGGCGTGCACCGCGGTGGTGACGGCGAACAACCGCCGCGCGGCCTCGGCCACCGGGGTGAGCGCGGGGTTCGGTCCCGCGCGCCGGGTGACCTCCTCGACGCAGGAGGCGAGCCCTGCCATGACTCCGCTGCCGTGCCGGGCGACCAGCGACAGCTTCGAGGGGTCCAGGGGCGGCAGGGGGGCGCCGAGGTCGCAGGCGGTGTCGCTGCCCGCGGTGTCACCGGTGCCGCGCCGGAAGCCGCGGGCCAGTGAACGGAACTGGTTGATCAGGGAGTTGAGGTTGACCAGGGTGTTGCCGTCGAAGAGTCCGACCAGGCGGTGGTCGCGCTCGACCTTCTGGAACCGGCCGTAGGTGTGACCGCTCTTGAGGAAGGCACGGGCGCCGAGCAGCCCGGCCAGGTCGGCGAGGACCTGGTCGGTGCCGGTGGGCAGCAGGTACTTGGTCACGGCCGCGGTGACACCGAGTTCCGCGGTCTGGGTCTGTACGGCACGGGCGGCGACCAGGGCGACCGCCTCGTGCAGCAGGACATCGGCGGCGGCGCCGGTCAGCACATGCCGGGCCTGCGGGAGATCGATCAACCGCCTTCCGTACAGCTCCCGTTGCTCGGCGAAGTCCAGACCGAGCCGGAGCCCGTGGTCACCGGCGCCGAGCGACAGGGCCGCGCACATGGTGCGGGTGAGCTGGAGCGCCTTCAGCACGATCTCCAGACCGGCGCCCTCCTCCCCGACGAGGGCGCCGCGCGGCACCCGCGCGCCGTCGAAGGCGATGCCGGAGATGTCCGCGCCGCGGACGCCATGGGTGCGGATCTTGGGGAGGTGGCGGTAGGTGTCCTTGTCCAGTCGGCGCTTGTCCACGAGGAGGACGCTGAAGCCGCGCGGGCCCGCCTTTGGCCGCGTACGGGTCAGCAGCGACAGCAACGACCCCCGGGTGGCGTTGTTGATCAGCCACTTCTCGCCGCTGACCAGCCAGTGGTCCCCGGTGTCCGCCGCCGTGTCGTCGGTGCGCACCTCACCGGCCAACAGGTCGCTGCCGTGGGCGCGTTCGGTGAGTCCGAGGGACACCGGGACCCCGGCCATGATGTCGGCGCCGAGGCGAGCACCCTGCTCCGCGGAACCGGCCACCCAGACGCACACCCCGCCGAGGTAGGTCTTGCCGTGGCCGACCGCACAGGTCAGATCACGGCGGGCGACGGTGCGCATGAGCTGGAGCACCTGCTCGTAG
The DNA here is from genome assembly GCF_055583785.1 of Streptomyces sp. NPDC104371. Lineage (NCBI taxonomy): Bacteria > Bacillati > Actinomycetota > Actinomycetes > Kitasatosporales > Streptomycetaceae > Streptomyces > Streptomyces sp. NPDC104371. The sequence continues at coordinate 152,510 of NZ_JBVJNF010000008.1, read as the reverse complement.
TCGCGCAGTCCGCCCCCGTGTTCCACCGGTACGTACTGGTCGGGCAGGCCCCACTCCTCGAAGCGGCGGCAGATGTCGGCGGGGAACTCCTCCCGCTCGTCGAGATCCGCGCAACGCGCGTAGGAGAAGACCTCATCGGGGTCATCGGGGTCGCCGAGGAACCGGTCGAACTCCTCGGCGAGTCGGTACGGTGCGTGGTCCATGTCAGACCACCGCTTCCAGGGGCTGTGTGCCGCCGGTCGCGTCGTCGGCCGCGGTGGGGGCGATGACGGCGCGGACGGCCGGTTCCAGGACTTCGTACAGTGCCGTGATACGGCCCTCCAGGAAGAGCTTGCGCATCAGGGTCCGCTGGATCTTGCCGCTGGTGGTCTTGCGGACGGTTCCGGGGCGTACGAGCAGGACGTTGCCTGCGGGGACGCTGAACTCCTTGCTGACGCACGCCTGGACGGTGGCGGCGAGGGCGCGCAGGTCGCCGGTGACGTTGCCGGGGCGGATCTCCTGGACGGCCACCAGGTGTTCGCGGTCGGTCTCGACGGAGAAGACGGCGCCCGCACCGGCACCGAAGGCCTTGTCCTCGGCCTGGACAGCGCGTTCGATGTCCTGCGGGTAGAGGTTGCGGCCCGCCAGGATGACCATCTCCTTGAGCCGGCCGGTGACATAGAGCTGTCCGTCCTGGAGCACACCCATGTCTCCGGTGCGCAGCCAGCCGCCGCCGTCGTGTCCGCCCGTGCCGTCACAGATCGCCGCGTCGAAGATCTCCTTGTTGGTCCGAGGCCGCTTCCAGTAGCCGGAGGCGACGCTGTCGCCCTTGATCCAGATCTCGCCGATGTGTCCGCCGGGCTTCTCGACCTTGCTCTCCGGATCGACGACGCGGATGTCGAAGTCCCGCGCGATCCCGCTGCTGACGAGGGAGCGGGTGGGGGCGCCCTCGCGCGGGTCGGCCAGTTCGCCGCGCTCGAACGCCGCGGCGTCGACATCGAGCACGCGCGGGCCCGCGGTGCGGGGGATGCCCGAGACCAGCAGGGTCGTCTCGGCCATGCCGTAGCAGGGGAAGAACTGCTCGGGGCGGAATCCGGCGGGCGCGAAGCGCTCGGTGAAGGCGCGGAACGTCTCGGCCCTGATCGGTTCGGCACCGTTGCACGCGGTCGTCCAGGAGGACAGATCGAGCGTCCCGAGCTGCTCGTCGGTGACCCTGCGCACGCACAGGTCGTAGGCGAAGTTGGGGCCGCCGCTGGCGGTGACTCCGTACTCGCTGATCATCCGCAGCCAGCGCGCGGGGTGTTTGAGGAAGGCGAAGGGTGTCATCAGGACGGTGGGGACGCCGAGGTAGAGCGGGTGGAGTATGTGTCCGATCAGACCCATGTCGTGGTAGAAGGGCAGCCAGCCGCCGCACACGGTCGTCGTGTCGGTGCCGAGCGACCGCTGGATCGCCGCCTCGTTGGCGAGCAGGTTGCGGTGCGAGACGACGACGCCCTTGGGGTCGCTGGTCGAGCCGGACGTGTACTGCAGGAAGGCCGGGCTCTCGGGGGCGAGCAGGGGTGGGTACCAGGCGTCCGCGTCACCCTGGGCCGGATCGTCGGTGGCCAGGCACGGTACGTCGGTGAAGCCCTCTGTTGCCAACCAGGCAGAGATCTCGGGGGCGTTGGCCGCGTCGGTGAGTACGGCGCACGCTTCGGCGTCACGCAGCATGCCGGAGACCCGGGCGAAGTGCCGGCCCTGCTCGGCGGGCAGCGGTCCGGGCACGGCCACGGCTCCGGCGTACAGGCAGGCGGTGAACGCCTTGACGAAGTCCAGGCCCGGCGGGAAGAGCAGGAGGACCTGGCGGCCCGCGGCTCCGCGCTCCTGGAGCCAGGACGCGATCCGCCGCGCCTCCCGGTCGAGCCCGGCGAACGCGAGGTGCTGCGGCACCGAGCCACGGGCGTCGTCGGGCAGGAAGATGAAGGCATCCGCGGCGCTGCGGGCGTCGGTGCGCTCCAGAACCAGTTCCGTGAAGGTTCGGAAGTTCGTCAACGTCGTTCCCTGACCTCTCCGAGATCCGCTGGCGTGGCGCCGGCACAGGTTGTTCTGACATCACGATCGTCGTCCGGGGCGCTAAGGAGACGCTTGCGCGTCATGGACGGCACGCGGGTGCGGCGGCCGTCCCCGGGGGTGGGGTTCAGGTCATCGGGCACGGTCGGGGAAGGCCGCGTCGAGGGTCACATGCCCCGGTACTTCGGGTAGTCGGGTGAGTGCGTGCGTGAACTCGACGGTGGCATCCGCCCGTTCGACGGTCTGCACGAAGCCGAGCGACGGGTAGAAGCCGCGCACCTTGTGGTTCTTGGCCGTGGGCCGGTAGCTCGCGCGTACGTCCGCCGCGCCCGAGTCCACAGCGTGCTCCAACAGCGCCGCGAGCGCGGCCTGTTCGATACCGCGAGCGAAGACCCGGCAACTGAGCACCATGTTGTCGATGCGCAGGGACGCGTCCTCCCAGTGGGCGAAGAGCGCTCCGACGACCCCGTTGTCACCGAAGCGGTCGCGGGAGCGTACGGCCAGCACCAAGTGGCCCGGCGTATCGAGGCGTTCACGGACGTCGGGCGGCTGAAGCCGACGGGTGGTGAGATTGAACTGGTTGGTGCGCAGGGTCATCTGGGCGACCCGGGCCACTTCGTGGTCGCGGACCGGTGCGACCTCGACCCTCACCTCAAGGGCGCGCAGATACTCCTCCATCGAGCCGGTGGCCCGCTGGAGGTCCTGCCGGTCGGCCTCCTGGCGGTACTGCGCGGCACGGCCCCGGTCCTCGGTGGTCAGTTCCCGTACGTCGAACCAGCCGTCGGCGAGCAGCCGGTCGATGTGCAGGGCCGGTTCCTCGTCGATCCCGATCACGGCGATCTCGGGAAGCGAGGAGGCGACGAGGCCGCGTTCGAAGGGCGAGTCGTCCACGAAGACGAAGCTGTCGGTACCGAGGGCGAGCCGGGCGGCCATGTCCCGGATGACGCCGTCCTTGGGCTCCCAACCGGCGCTGATCCGGACGAAGTCGGCCTCGCGCAGGGTCATGTCGGGATGGGTGCGGAGCACGTCCAGGACCGGCTCGGGGTCGTTCTTGCTGCACACCGCGAGCAGCACGCCCTGACTGCCGATCTGCTTGACCACCCGCTGGAACCGGCCGAAGGCCGCACCGCGGTAGGTGGTGGCGGCGGCGATGCCGTCGGGTCCGTCATCGCCGAGGATGCCGTCCCAGAGGGTGTTGTCGAGGTCCAGGACGAGGACCTTCTTCGCGTTGCCGCGCAGCGTCCGCAGCAGATGGGCCACCTGCCGCGCGTACCTGGCGAGCACGTCCTCCCCCAGGTGCACCGTGGCGTAGGCGGCGAGCCGTGGGTCGCGCACCGGTCCGCCCTCGGCGATCAGCGGCTCCAGGTCGATGACGTGCAGCCGTGGATGGGCGAGGGCGAGCCGCAGCAGCTTCGCGTTGAACTCTCGCCAGGCGATGGAGAGTTCCGTACGGGAACGGTGGTCGAGGAGCTGGTTCGTGTGCTGGGGCAGCAGCGGCAGGGTGTTGAGAACGAGCGTCCCGGCGCCGTGTTCGTCGTAGCGGGTGGCGAGCGCGTCGAGAAGTCCGAGCTTGGCGGCGGCGGTCCGGGCGACATCCTCCGGCCCCCAGGGCAGGGGCAGTTCGTCGAAGACGATCTGGGCGTCGAGCACGGACAGGGCGAGTTCGGTGCCGGAGGCGTACAACTCGCTGCCGGTGTCCTGGAGATCGCGCAGCCACGCGTCGTGGTCACCGGTATGGAGGCGCAACGGGACGCCGTGGCGGGCGAGTTCCGCGGTGAGCGGTGCGGTCAGCCCGTCGAGCGTGCCGTGTCCCGTGACGGCGACGGTGGCGGGTACGACGCCGGGGTGCCGCTTCGCGATGTCCTCGGCGGCGAGCTTGGCGAGCAACCGGCCCGCGCGCGCGAGGTGCGTGAACCCGTCGTCACGCTGGGCCAGTTCGGCGAGCAGTCCGGGGACCTCCGGGTACGCGGAGACAAGCCGCCTCTCGACGTACAGCGTGCGCAGCCGGTCGAGGGGGCCGACGGGCCCGGTGCCCTCCGGGGCGGGCGTCGTCACTGCTGTGCTCACGGTCTGTTCGCCTCTCTGACAACGGGGCGGGCGGGCACTGCGGAGCCTGGGGTCCGGTGCTAAAGACGGGCTTGCGCCCTGGTGCGCGCCGGGCCGCGCGCACCGTCGGGGACCGTCCGCAAGGGCTGCTTTAGGCGGGCTGCCGACCATCGGCGCAGGATGACTCCCTCCGGAAAGGCAGCGCTGACGATGACAACTGAGCTGACCGCAGAGGTGTGTGTGGTCGGAGGAGGTCCGGCGGGGCTCACACTGGCCGTGGAACTCGCCAAGCGTTCGGTCTCCGTCGTGGTCCTGGAACAGAGCGGTCACTTCGACCGGTCCTTCCGGGGCGAGTCGGTCTCCCCCGACTCGGTGTGGCTGCTCGACAAGCTGGGCGTCCTCGACCGACTGGACGGCGCCTACCAGCAGATGCACGGCATGGAGATCACCGACTCCGGCAGCACGGTGCTGCGCGCCGACTTCCGCCGCTTCCCGTACCCGCACCCCTACCCGGTGGAGATGCCGCAACCGGCGCTGCTGTCGGCCCTGGCGGATCTCGGACAGAAGGAGCACGCGGAGCACTTCACCCTGGTGCGCCGGGCGACGGCCACCCGTCTGCTGCGCGCGGACGGCGGGAGCGGTCCGGTCACGGGGGTGGCGGCGCGCACCCCGGAGGGCGAGATCACGGTGCGCGCGGCGCTCACCGTGGCGGCGGACGGCCGGTTCAGCAAGGTCCGCGAGATGGCGCGACTTCCGTACACGAAGCTGCCGTTGGACCGCGACGTGGTGTGGCTGAAGCTGCCGTTCCCGGCCGGGTGGGACGACCGTACGTATCGCATCCGGATCCGCGGCGACCAGCACGGGCTGTTCATCCCGACCCACCCGGACAGTGTGCGCGTCGGGTTCAACATCCCCAAGGGCGGGCTGAGGCAACTGCGGGCCCAAGGGCTGCCCGCGCTGTACGAGCGGCTGGACCGGCTCGCCCCCGAGCTGGCCGTGTCGGTGCGCGGCGAGATCCGCTCCTGGTCCGACACCTCGATGCTGGACATCTTCACGACGTTGGTGCCGCGCTGGTCCATGCCGGGCCTGGTCCTGATCGGCGACGCGGCGCACACACTGACGCCGATCCTCGGGCAGGGCGTCAATCACGCGATCATCGACGCGGTGACGCTGGCCCCTCTGGTGCGCGAGGCGTTCGACGAGGGTGGGGACGCGGCGGCGCTGCTGCGGGCGAGCGAGAGGTTCCAGCGGGCGCGGGAGGCCTCGGTCGGCAGGTCGCGCGGTCTACAACTGCGCCAGGAACGGCTGTTCGCCCTGCACGGAGCCGGCGGTGTCCTGCGCCGCTCGCTGTACCGGGTGGTCGACCGCAGCCAGCGGCTGAAGGAGAGGGTGCTGGGGGGCGCGTACTTCCAGTTGCAGAAGCCCGGACCGCACGTCGTGGCAGCGCAGTCACCCACCACCCGCGTCTGACTGTGCCCACTACCCGTATATGACCGGTGTGTCACCGCCCCGATGAGAGGCGGGAACACACCGGTCCGATCCGCTCCGTTACCAGGTGACGGGCAACCGGGTCAGGCCGTGCACCATCATCCCCGTCGTCAGCTCCAGGGCGTCGACGTCCTCCGCGAGCCGCAGCCCGGGGAAACGGTTCAGCAGCGAGGAGATGACGATCTGGAGCTCCGCCCTGGCCAGCGCGGCGCCCACACAGAAGTGCGGACCGTGGCCGAACGCGACGTGGTGGACGGCCTCGGGCCGTGCGGGGTCGAACTCGTTCGGGGTGGCACCGGGGAAGCGCGCGGGGTCCTGATTGGCGGAGCAGACCGCCGCCAGGACCGCGCTGCCCTTGGGGATCACGGTCCCGCCGACCTCGACGTCCTCCAGGGTGATGCGCAGCGGGCCGCCGTCACCGATCGGGTTGACGCGCAGCAGCTCCTCGATGGCATGGTCGAGCATCTCGGGGCGTTCCCGCAGCGCGGCCATGTGTTCCGGATGGCGCAGCAGGGTCAGCACTGTCTTGCCGATCATGCTGACGGTGGTCTCGTGACCGGCGACGAGGATGGTCGCCGCCATGACGATCAGCTCGTACTCGTTGAGGCTGCCCTCTTCGTCGTGGGCGGCGACGAGCGCCCCCATCAGGTCGTCCGTCGGCTGCTCCCGCTTGCGCTGGACCAGTGCCGCCAGGTACTCGATCATCTGCTGGCGCTTGGCCGCGGTCTCCTCCGGGGTGTGCGCGGTCAGCGAGACGAAGGCGTCCGACCAGTCACGGAACCGGTCACGGTCCTCGAAGGGCACACCGAGGAGTTCGCAGATCACCATCACCGGCAGCGGGAAGGCCAGCGCCGTGTTGAGGTCGACCGGGCCGTCGAGCTTCTCGATGTCGTCCAGAAGAGCGTCGGTGAGTTCCTGGATCCGGGGACGCATGTTCTGCACACGGCGGGCGGTGAACTCGCGGGAGACGAGCCTGCGCAGCCGGGTGTGCTCGGGCGCGTCCGTGGTGAACAGGCTGCCGGGCACAGGAGGGGTGGCGGTGAGCTGCGGGGCATCGGGGGCGATGGTGGCGGCCCGGCTGAACCTCGCGTCGGCGAGAACGGTACGCACATCGTCGTAGCGGGTCACCACATAGCCCTCGTCACCGCTGGGCAGCCGGACGTGGGCGACAGGGCATGTGGCCCGCAACTCCTCGTAGACGGGGGGTACTTCGACGGCGGAGGGGCGGTGGAACGGGTAGTCCAGCAGAGGTTGACCGGGCTCCGGCCCGCTGTGCGTCGTACCTGTCCCACCCGTCGTACCTGTCATGTCTTCCACGTCCGCCGTGTCCGCCGAGTCCGTCGTCACAGTCGTCTCCGTCGTGCCCGTCGTATCCATGCGTTCCCTCCGGCAAGCAGGTGCTCAGCGGTTCCTTGTCTGGCTCGTCGAGCCTCGCAGCCGGTGCTTGCGCGGGGGCAAAGCGCCCTGTCGTCGCGTCGGGTCAGCGCTGCCAGCCGTCGGGGGTCCGCAGGCCGAAGCCGAGGGCCCGGTCGGAGGTGATGTGCTGCGTCCACGCCAGGCCGAAGGTGAACAGGGGGACGGAGGCGGCCGAGACGCCGGGGATCAGGCAGGTGAGCATGACGGCGAGGGCGACGGGGATCCGGTGCAGGAGGTTGTAGAAGGGAACGGCTCTGCGGGGCAGTTGGCCGTGCTGGTGCGGGCCCTTGCCACCGGCGAAGAAGGACAAGTCGGGTGCGATGACACCGGCGATCGCCGCGACGATCGCCCAACCGCCGTACTTCACCGCCTCGAACACCACCCAGATCAGCAGGAAGGCGGACAACAGCCCCCAGGCGACGCGGACTTGCCGCGAGGCCGAACTCCTGACGGCGCCCTGCGCGCCGTCGTGACGCGTGCCGTCATGTGGGGCGTCGTGGTGTGTGGCGTCGTGTGTCACGGGACGTGCTCCTTCGTCATGCCACGACCTGCTCGGTGGCGTACTCGCGTGCCAGGGAGGCGAGTTCACGCAGGAACTCGTCTTCGTGCGACCTGAGGAAGAAGTGCCCGCCGGGCATCGTGCGCACGTCGAAGCCGCGCCCCGCGTGCCGACGCCAGGAGAGCACCTCGGAGTAGGTGACCAGCCGGTCCTCGCTCCCCGCGAACAGGTGCAGCGGCACCCGTAGCGGCTCGGTGTGCGCGGCGGTGCTGCCGACGCACAGCCGGAGGTCGTCGCGGACCACCGGGAGCAGCGCGGAGAGGAAGTCGGGATGGTCGAGCAGCGTCGGCGGGATGCCGCCGAGTGCCGCCAGCGCGGCGACGAGTTCCTCGTCCCCGGCGTCCGGGTCGGCGAGCGCCGGGGCGGGCAGATGCGGGCCTCGGAAGGCGCTCAGCAGCAGCGCCCTGGGCAGGGCCGCGCCGCGCCGCTGCCGCCGCCGGGCGAGCGAGTACGCGAGGAGCGCCCCCATGCTGTGCCCGTAGAAGAGATGGGGCTTCGACAACTCCTCGTCGAGCTGTGCGTCCATGTCGTCGACGAGGGCGTCCAGATCGGTGAACCTGGGTTCGTCGAACCGCCCTTCCCGGCCCGGCAGTTGGACGGCCATCACCCGGACTCCGGCGCCATGGGCGTCGAGGGTGCGCTGCCACTGCCGGTATGCCGAGGCTCCGCCGCCCGCGTAGGGGAAGCAGAACAGCCGGGTCGCGGGGTCCGGGCCGTTGTCCGGGCGCCTCCGGGACAGGTATCGCGTCATGTCGCTGTCGCTCCGTCTCGGTTCCGTCCAGGGGTGAGCGGGTCGGTCGGGTCCGCGGTCCCACGGTGGCGGGGACCGCTAAAACGCCGCCAAACTCGGTGTGTCCAGGTCTAGTCGGGGGTCGGCGGCCAGGATCGCCCGGTGCAGCCGCTGGATCCGCAGTGAGGGTTCTATGCCCAGCTCCTGGACGGTCGACGCGCGTAGCTTTCGGAAAGTCTCGAGCGCCTGCCATGAGCGTCCGCTTCGGTAGAGCGCCAGCATCAACAGCGCGTGCAGACTCTCCTGGAGCGGGAAACGCTCGGTGAGCGCGAGGAGTTCGCCGATCACCTCGGTGTGTCTGCCGAGCCGCAGATCGGCGGTGATCCGCCCCTCCAGCGCGGAGCGCCGCGCCTCCTCCAGCCGGAGCAGCTCGACGCGCAGCGCGGGGCCGATGCGTACGTCGGCGAGGGCCGGCCCGCGCCACATGGCGAGCGCCTCGCCCAGCAGCTTCGAGGCCGTCGCGTCGTCGCCGTCGGCCAGGGCCCGCAACCCGCGGCCGGTGAGCTGCTCGAAGAGGTCGGCCTCCATGACGGGCACCGGCATGTTCAGCGCGTACCCGGCATAGCTGCGGCTCAGTACCTCCTTCGGCGCGTACTCATGTTCCGGTCCCAGGGCGAGGGCGATGGCCCGGCGTAACTGCTTGACGTAGGTCTGCACCACACCCGCGGGTCCGCTGGGTGGGCTGGAGTCCCACAGCTCCTCCGTCAAGGTCGTCATCTTCACGCCCCAGCCCGCGTTGACCGCCAGCAGCGCGAGCATCTGGCGCGGCTTGGCCGCGCTCGGCACCACGGAAGTGCCGTCGATCCTGACCACGAGCGGCCCGAGAACGCCGATCTCCATGCCACTACTCCTTCCGCTTGCCGGGATATTGACACGTTGTCGCCTACAGCGGCACTTAACCGATCATGATTCCGGCCGGGAAATCGACCCCCTCGGGACATGAAAATTTCATGCCGCACTGGTGGGGCTCAAGCGGCGCTTCAGGCCGAGCGGTGACGATGAGTGCTCGAACGGGGCGCGTCGTGGGACCGCTTCGGGACCACCTGGCAGAGGAGGGCGGCATGAGGCTGAGGTGCTGGCTCAGCAGGGCCGACGCCATCGTGACGAAGCTGCTCGTCCACCTCGGCTCGGCCGCCTGGTTCGCCATCAGCCTGCCGCCGGGCCTCTACGGCCCCGACCCCGAAGCCGATTCCGGATCCGACCGCGCTCCATGGGAAGCCCCGCCGCCGAGAGCCACGCACGACCCGCACCAAGACGGCGGCAGGAACCACGGCCCTCCGGCCGGACACCCGGAGCGACGCTGCACCACCCCGCCGAGCGAGGTCGAGCGGAAGCTGTGGGCGTCACTCGGCATCGACCCGGAACGAAGGTGAAGTGCCGCCCACCGAGCGCACGTTGGCCTTCGACGGTCAGTGGACCGTCCAGCCTCCGTCCACGGCCAGCGCCTGGCCGGTGACGAAGGAAGAGGCGTCCGAGCACAGCCACACCGCTGCTTCGGCGACCTCCCGAGGGGCGGCGAGCCTGCCTATCGGCTGCATCGATGACAGTTCCGCCTCGGTGGTCATTCCTGATGTGATGGCCTCGTCCAGCATCGGGGTGCGGACAGCGCCCGGACAGATGGCGTTGACGCGTATCCCCTGGCGGGCGTACTCCAGTGCTGCCGCGCGGGTGAGACCGACGACTCCGTGCTTCGACGCGACGTAGCCCGACACACCGATCGGGAGACCGACAAGCCCCGCGGCGGACGCGGTGTTCACGATGGAGCCTGTTACGCCCTGTTCGAGCATATGGGAGATCTCGTGCTTGAGGCACCACCACACACCCGTGAGGTTGACCTCCAGGACGTCACGCCAGTTCTCCTCGGTGTACTCATGGAGGGGGCTGGCCGATCCGTCGACACCCGCGTTGTTGACGCAGCAGTCGAGGCGGCCGAAACGATCGACGGTCCTCTTGACCATCTCGGCGACGCATTGCCCGGAACGGACATCGGCTTCGATGGCGAGCGCCTGCCCGCCTTCCTCGGCGATCGCGGCGGCGTTCTCCTCGACGCCCTTCAGATCGACGTCCGCGAGGGCCACCCGCGCCCCGTGACGCGCCATGAGCTGCGCCGTGGAAGCGCCGATCCCGGATGCCGCACCGGTGATCAGAGCGGCCTTCCCCGCCAGTGACTGCCCATCCATACCGACCACATCGCTTCCGAAGACATACGCCCGGCTGCCGAACGGACATACGGGCCAGGAACAGAGCCATCGCGGTCTTGCCGCCGTGATACTGCCCCGGTGATGTGCGCTTCGGCAAGACCGACGACCCGGTTCCGGAGAGCCGTCGCGACAACGACGCGTGTCGGGCCTGACGCGGTCACGCGAACGACGGCCACCGGTCGGCGGCCCACTCCCGCCAGCCCGCCCACCCGAGGGGTGGGTCGAGGGCCATGCGGCCTTCCCGTTCCGCCGCGTCGGGCTCCTCGAAGTGCGCATGCCCGTACAGGATGTCGGCCTCGGTCATCGGCAACGTCTCCTCGGCGGCGCTCGCCCGGCGTCGGGCGATCCGGGCGCGCTGGGTCTCCTCGTCCACCGGCAGATAGACCATGCGGAAGCTCGCGCCCTCGGCTTCCACGAGCCAGCGGATCGCGGAGCGTTCGTCCCGGGACCAACAGCCGAAGTCCACCACGACGTCGGTGCCCAGCCTGACCACCTCCAAGGCGAGCCAGAGCATGCGTCCTTCCAGCACGTCGCGCTTCCCCTCCGGCTCCGCGCCGCCGAAGAGGGGCAGCATCCAGTCGTCGGGGGTCAGACGCAACGCGCCGTACTCCTCGGCGAGTTGCCGGGCTCTCGTGGTCTTCCCGGCCCCGGGCAGGCCGACCATCAGGAACAACGTGGTCACACACGGATCGTGGCAGAGAAGCCGGGCGAACGACCATCGCATTGTCCTGCCGACCGGTGCGTTGCCCTGCCGACCGGTGCGATGTCAGTGCCGGGTGGCATGCTCTGGCGCCATGAACAGAGAGCAGTTCTGGCACCTCATCGACGCGGCCCGCGACCGGGCGGCCGACCCGGACGACGGAGAAGTGGTCGCCCAGCGGGCGACCTCGCTGCTGGCCGCACTCCCGGCCGAGGAGATCGCCGCAGCTCAGCAGGTGTTGTGGGACCTGATGGCCGACTCGTACACGAATCCCCTGTGGGCCGCCGCCTACGTGATCAACGGCGGGTGTTCCGATGACGGGTTCGACTACTTCCGCGGCTGGTTGATCGCGCAGGGGCGCGAGGTCTTCGAGCGCGTGGTCGCCGATCCGGACGCCCTCGCCGAACTGCCCGTCGTGCGAGCGTCAGCAGCCGACGGAAGTGATCTCGATTGCGAGGACATGCTGAGCATCGCGTGGACCGCGCATGTCAGGGCAACCGGCGAGCAGGTCTCTGGCTTCAGCATCAAATGCCCGAAGCTGGACCCCAGTTGGAACTTCGACTTCGACGATCGGGCCGAAATGACCCGCCGACTGCCCCGCTTGGCAGCTCTCTACCTGGCGTGACCGAGGACTCGGTCCCACCGGTTCGATCACCGGAACGTTCGAGCAACGCTCAGTCGGCGGCGGAGAGTTGGTGGGCGAAGCGGCGGACGGCGTCGGTGAAGGCCTCCGGGGCGTCGAAGTTCGCGAGGTGTCGTGCCCTCGGGATCAGTTCGACGCGAGCGTGTGGATGCGCGCGGGCAAAGTCCCTCTCCCCTGTCCGGAAGACGGTGTCCTTCTCGCCGTTCAGGATGAGGACCGGAGTCTTCACCTGACGCATCGCATCGGCGTCGAAGCGTCCGAGTACCTCGCCCCAGGCTGCCGGCAGGGCGGGGAAGGCGTAGCCGGAGCGGATGGTCGCCTCCACCACTTCCCGTGGGTAGAGCCGCCGCAGGAGCCGGTCGTTCCACCGGGTCAGGCGATCCTCGGGGATACGAGGGACCAGCCCGGCGACCCACCGATAGGGCGCTGTCCAGGGGCCGCGGGTGGAGGCACTGGCCCCCGCGAGGATCAGCCCACGCAGGCGTTCCGGACAGCGCCGCGCGAACTCCAGCGAGGCGTATCCGCCGAGTGAGTGCCCGACGACCAGAGCGGGACCGCGGTCGAGCGAGTCCACCGCGGAAGCGATGATCTCCGTCGCGGCGCTCAGGCTCCAGGGCTGCGCCCGGCGCGCCCCATGACCGGGCAAGTCGACGGCGACCACCGGGAATTCGTCCCGGAGCCCGGCAAGCTGCGTGCTCCACTGCCCCGCGCTGAAGCGCGTCCCGTGAACGAAGACTATGGGCACGGCATCCGCTGCTGTCATCAATCCCCCCAGGTGACAACGCCCTTGAGCCGAGTCTACCGACCGGCCGCCCTCGCGCCCTCACGCCCCCCGGGCTCAGGCGGGCGGCGTGACCGGGGCCCGCATACCGAGCCACTGCTCGGCGCCCCAGGCCTCGAACCGCTCCACCTCGGTGAACCCCAGCTTCGCCGCGAGGCGCATCGAACCGACGTCGGCGGACTGGGTGGCGAGCACCACCGGCTCGCCGGGAAGGACACCGCCGAGCCAGTCGAGCGCCGCCGCGCACGCCTCGGTGGCGTACCCGCGTCCCCACGCCCGCGGCAGGAACAGGCAGCCGAGTTCGACTTCACCGACGCCCCGCCCTCTCAACACCCGCTGAACGCCCGACGATTCACCCCTGGAGGGAACCGAGCCAGGCAGTCAGCAGGCGGTTGACCTCCTCCGGACGCTCCTGCTGGATCCAGTGCCCGCAACCCTCCAGGATGTGCGCGGCGGCCAGGCCCGGAAGGGTAGTCGGGAAGGCGTCGATCGCCTCGGCCATCCAGGTCGTGGAGGCGTCCAGGGCGCCGCCGACGAACAGGGACGGCTGCTTGATCGGGGCGCCGTTGTACGGGGCGAGATCCTCCCAGTCGCGGTCCATGTTGCGGTAGCGGTTGAGGGCCCCGGTCATGCCGGTGCGCTCGAACTCCCCGACGTACACATCGAGTTCGTCCTCGGTCAGCCAGGCGGGCAGCTCACCGCCGGGGAAGCGGTCGCGCAGTCGGCCGCCGGTACGGGTCACGAAGTGCGGGTCGGGCTCGCCCTGGGCGGGCATGGTGTCGCCGGACAGGGCCGCGTAGAAGCCCGCGAGCCAGCCCCGGAGGTCGGGCTCCATCTCCGCTTCGGCCCGGCCGGGCTCCTGGAAGTACGAGACATAGAACTCCTCGTCACCGCCCATCCGCGCGAAGACCTCGGAGGGGCGGGGGCCGCCGGGCGGCGCGTAGGGGACGCTCAGCAGTCCGACGGCGCGGAACACCTCGGGGTGGAGCAGGGCGGAGGCAGCCGCGATGTTGGAGCCCCAGTCGTGCCCGACGACCACCGCGCTCTCCTCGCCCAGGGCTCGCACCAGGGCGACGTTGTCCTCCACCAGGTCGAGCATCCGGTAGGCGGCCGGCGCGGCGGGCTTGGAGGAGCGGCCGTAGCCGCGTACGTCGAGCGCCACGGCCCGGTACCCCGCCGCCGCGAGGGCGGGGAGCTGGCGGCGCCAGGAGTACCAGGACTCGGGGAAGCCGTGGACGAGCAGGACCAGGGGTCCGGTGCCCTGCTCGACCAGGTGCAGGCGCCCGGCGGGTGCCTCGATGGTGCGGTGGCGCAGGTCGGCGGACGGTGCGGGACGGTGCATCGCTTCTCCTCGGTTCATGGGTGGCCGCGTCTCCTCGGTTCACGGGTGGCCGCGGTTACCCACCGATCATGCGGCGCCGTGACCGCCCGACGCGAGCACCCTTGCCGTCCTGGCAAACTGGCAGGCAGGGCGGGGCGACGGAGGCGGTACGGCCGAAGGAGGCGGAGAGACGGTGACGGACGACGGCACAGCCGACACGCTGGCGGCGATGGGCCCTCGGCTGCGGACCGCGCGCGAGCGGCGCGGCAGCACGCTCACCGACGTCAGCCGCGCGACCGGCATCTCGCCGAGCACGCTGTCGCGGATCGAGACCGGTCGACGCAAGCCGACCCTGGAGGTGCTGCTGCGGCTCGCGAAGGCGTACGACGTCTCCCTGGACGAGCTGGCCGGCACCGCACCCGCCCCCCGCGCCCCGGCGCCGCGGCGTCCCGGCGACGAAAGGGCGGTGCTGCCGCTGACCCGGTACGTAGGGGGCCTGCACGCCCACAAGCACGTCCTGCCCGCCGTCGAGGCGCCACCGACACGGCCTCGGCAGGTCTCCCACGACGGGCACGCATGGCTGTGCGTCCTGTACGGGCGGCTGTGGCTGGCGCTCGGCGAGCAGGACCTCGTCCTGAGCGCCGGGGAGGTGACCGAGTTCGACGCCCGCACCGCCCACGGCGTCGCGAACGCCGGGCCCGGCGGACCGGTCGAATACCTGATCATGTTCGGCCCGCAGGGAGAACGTCTACGCCCACGTCACTATCGCCCGGGAGTCACGAGTCCCGACTCATAGGCCACCACCACTGCCTGTGCCCTGCTGCCCAGATCCAGTTTGGTCATGGTGCGGTTGAGGTGGGTCTTGACGGTCGCCTCACTGATGCGGAGGCGGTCCGCGATCTCCAGGTTGGACATACCGTGTGCGGTCAGCTCCAGGACCTCCAGCTCACGAGAGGTCAGCGTGTCCAGGTCCGCGGGCGGTGCGCTGACGGTCTGGCGGGCGGCGTACGCCTCGACGAGACGGCGGGTGACGCTGGGCGCGAAGAGCGCGTCGCCCCCGCCGACCGCGGCCACCGCGGCGAGCAGCCGCTCCGGACCCGAGTCCTTGAGCAGGAACCCGCAGGCTCCGGCGCGCAGTGCCCCGTACACGTACTCGTCGAGGTCGAAGGTGGTCAGCACCAGGATCCGGGGCGCGGGGTCGGTGGCTTGGGCGAGGATCCGTTCGATGGCCTCGATGCCGTTCATGCCGGGCATCCGGATGTCCATGAGGATCACATCGGGGACGGTCCGAGCGGCCAGCGTCACGGCTTCCGCACCATCACCGGCCTCGCCCACCACCTCGATGCCGGGCGCGGCGCGCAGCAGGCCCACCAGCCCGGCCCGGATGAGGAACTGATCGTCGACGACGAGCACTCTGGTCATGTGGTGATGTCGTCCCCCCGTACGGTGGCCCTCGCGGAGGTCGGGAGGGTCAGCCGCACGGCGAAGCCACCTTGGTCCCGCGGGCCGGTGCTGATCTGCCCGCCGTAGAGCTTGGCCCGCTCGCGCATGCCAATCAAGCCGTGCCCGCCGCCGGTTCGTACTCTGTCCGAATTCACCCCCTCTCCGTCGTCCGTGACCGAAACGGTCACCTGATGCGGTTCATAGCGCAGCCGTACGTCCGCGTGCGCGCCGGGAGCGTGTTTCAGCACGTTGGTGAGGGCCTCCTGCACCACGCGGTACGCGCACAGGTCGACTCCCGGGGCGAGCGGGCGCGGGGTGCCCTCGACGGTCAGGGCGACCGGGACACCACCGGCGCGCACACGATCGGCCATCTCCTCGATGCGGGCGAGTCCGGGCATCGGGCCGACCGGGGCGCCGTCCTCCGAGGCACGCAACACCCTGAGCATGCGGCGCAGTTCGTCGAGGGCCTCCTTTCCGCTGGCGTCGATGATGTCGAGTGCGGTGCGCGCGGTCGGGCGGTCGCTGTCGAAGACGAACCGGGCGAGGCCTGTCTGCACGGAGATCACGGACATGTGGTGGGCGACCACGTCGTGCAGTTCGCGGGCGATCCGGCCGCGTTCCTCGGCCACCTCACGACGGGCCCGCTCGGCCTGCTCCTGACGCAACTGCCGGGTCAACTCAGCCGAGCGACAGGCTAGTTGGCCGAACCGCCACAGCACCGCCGGGTAGACCACGGCCTGCCCGAGCACGGACGGCCAGGAGTCGGTGTGGCTCACCGCGCCCGCGTACAGCCAGACCCCGCCCAGCAGAACCGCGCACGGTACGGAGATCCGTACCCTGCGAAGGGAGGCGACCGTATAGACGGCGAGCATGGGGCCGAAGCTGCACACCACGGGCCAGTATCCGAGGCTGATGTAGACCAGCCAGGTCGCGTGCGCCAGGCAGCAGACCACGACGGGGGCCCGGATGCGGAGTACGAGCGGCAGGTGGACCAGGACCACCAGCGCATAGGCGGTCGTGTCGAGCGGGTACTGCCCCTGGCGCTCGGCCTCCGGCCCCAGCAGCAAGGCCACGCCGGTCAGCGCCGCCGCGATCAGCGTGTCGACGGCGAAAGGACGAATACGCACCGCGGCAGCGTAGCGCCGACCTCACTGACTGGTCGTCAATCTGCTGAAGTCCCACCGGAGTTGCACCGAAGCGACCGGCTACCGCGTTGGTTTACCCGCAAGTTCAACCCGATGCGGGATGCCGGTCGCACCGCGCGGACCGTAGCTTCTGGGATGCACGAGACGCCGTGAGGGCCACGACACCGCACTCGGTACGTGGGGGGAGTGCGCGGGGCGAAGGCCTTCCGGCGGTGTCCAGAGACGAAGGAGATCCATGCGTATACCCATCCGCGGGTGGAGGAAGCACGCCGCGTTGGCGGCGGCCGGAGCCGCTCTGGCAGGAGCGGCGCTCGTGACACCCGCTCATGCCGAGAGCACGGCGACGAATACGGCCTCGGCCTCCGAAGCCCCGAGCACAACTACCCGATCGGCTCCGCGGGTTGGCGCCGGCACGGTGATACAGCGGCTGACGCCGACCGAGATGAAGGACTTCAAGCGCAAGGCGCCCGAGCAATTCGCGCGCATGCAGAAGATCCTGTCGCGCTCCTCGTCGACGGTGGCGCCCACGGCCGACCGCCCGGCGCTGGCGGCCAGTGGCGATCTCTACAGAATCGTCAACGTCAACAGCAACAAGTGCCTGGCGATCGGGTCCAGCAGCACCGCCAACGGCGCCCACGCCATCCAGTGGGACTGCCTCAGCGACAGCTACGGACAGATGTGGTTCTCCGACGGATACCGCATCGTCAACGCCAACAGCGGCAAGTGCCTGGCGATCGGATCGAGCAGCACCGCCAACGGCGCCCACGCCATCCAGTGGGACTGCCTCAGCGACAGCTACGGACAGTTGTGGTACGCCCAGGACGACTGGGACATCATCAACTGGAACAGCGGCCTGCATCTGGCGATCGGCTCCAGCAGCACCGCCAACGGCGCCCACGCCATCCAGTGGGAGTACACCGGCAGCAACGGCCAGGCGTGGTACTACTACTGATCCGCCCCCGCGTCCGTACCTCCCGGCACGGGGGCCGGGAGGTACGGCGCGGCATCTCGACCAGGGTCCGAGCGGCGTCCTTCCAGCGGGCGACGCACCGTCCAGCGCGGCGGTCCCGGCTGGATGCCTGCTGTCCCGCAGTACGCGGAGTCGGCAGGAGTCGGCCCCGCCCCCGGTTCAGCAGCCGGACAGGCCGGTGTCGGTGTACGAAGTCCCCGTCGGAGAACCGACGTCGGTGCCGTCGCGGTACACGTGGTACGAGGCGGCACCGCCGACGGCGTCCCACCGTAGCGATGCTCCCGTGTCGGTGGTGCCGGTGACCGTGACCCCGGACGGCGCGGGCAGCGAGCCGCTGCTGCCGGAGCCGTCCAGACCCCAGAACTGCGCGGTGTGGTAGCTGGAGCAGATGTAGTCGAGGTAGTAGGCCCCGGTGCTGCCGCACTGGTCGGCGCCCGAACCGGGGTTCACGGCGAGGCCGTGCCCCATGCCGGAGACCGAGAAGAGAGCCACGGCGGGCTTACCGGCGGGGTCGTTGTAGACACTCTCGGTGGTTCCTCCGGTCAACTCCCTTGTACTGGAGGCTGTTTGACCGATGCCCCAGACATCGGTCCACTGGTCACGCAACTCGGTGCCGTTGACCGGGGCGACGGTGGTGTCGGAGGTTCCCTGCCAGATCGCGACCCGCGGCCACGTACCGGTGTACTCCGGATAGGAGTTGCGCACCTTGTCGCCCCACTGCTTCGGAGTGAGGTTCTGACTGCCGTACTGGCAGGCAGAGGCCGCGCTCTGGGTGGTGGCGCACTGTGCGGGAAGTCCGGAGTCGACGGCGCCGCCCGCGAACACGTCGGGGTAGTCGGCAAGCAGGTCGGCGGCCATACCGCCACCCGCCGACAGGCCGGTCACGAAGACCCGGCCACGGTCCGAACCGTACTGTGCCGCCGCGGTGTCGACCATCCGCACGACCGAGGCCGCCTCGCCCTTGCCCCGGGCGTCCTTGGCCGAGTCGAACCAACTGAAGCAGGACAGAAGGTTGTTGGCCGTACTGGTCTGCGGGTAGACCACGGCGAAGCCCCACTGGTCGGCGAACTTCTGCCAGCCGGAGTGCGCGTGGTAGTCGCTCGCCGACTGGCCGCAGCCGTGCATGGCCACGACCAGCGGCGCGTTCGCGGGGAGATCGGCGGGCGCGTACTCGTACATCGCGAGGTTGCCGGGGTTGGACCCGAAGTCCGTGACCTGCTGGAGGGTGCCGGCCGCTTCGGCGGTGGGGGTGAGAGGGGTGACAGCGGTCAGGGTCGCGGCGACGGCACCGATCGTGGCGACCAGCGCGGTGCGCCTGAAGAGTCCGCGTATGAAGGAGCGCATGGAGGAACTCCCGTGTGGGGTGGGGGGAATGGGGGTACAACCTGCGACTGCGCCGTTCCTAGTCTTCGGTCTCCGTCACGCCTGCCGTGGCCAGCAGGTGGCGTGCCACGGCTCGGGCGCCGTCGTCGCCGACGACGATCGAGTAGTGGTTGGTGTCGGGAACGAATCGCGTGCGGACCAGTTCGGGGTCGAGGCCCGCGGAGGCGAGTCGCTGCTCGTCGTACAGACCCTGCGGCTCGTTCATCAGGCCGCGTTCCGCCCACAACAGCACGGCCGGGCTGGGCAGTTGGCGGACGGCGCTCGATACCTCCTCGCCGAGCTGGTCAACACCGTCGGTGCGGACCGCCTCGATCCCGCAGGACGATCGCAACTCGGGCTCCTCCCCCACCAGATCACGCTGGACATAGGCGTCCACCCACGGCGACCAGGATGCGGCGAAGGCCGGGTGCCGCTGCCAGTACGCGCTGTAGGACTGCCGGTCGGGGAACGTCATCGACAGCCGCCGCATGGCCGGGCCGATCACGGCGGTGAGCAGCTCGTCGGGGGTCAGATGGGTCGGGGCGGGGAAGGCCACGCCGCCGTCCACCAGCAGCAGGCCGGAGAGCAGGTCCGGGTGGCGTACCGCGGTCAGGGCCGCGACGAAGGCGCCCATGGAGTGACCGGTCAGTACCACCCTCCCGAGGTCCAACGCGCCCACCACCGCGGCCATGTCGTCGGCGTGTGCCGCGATGCCGTAGGGGCCGGGAAGGTGCCCGCTGCGGCCCCGGCCGCGCAGGTCGGGGGCCACCAACGTGACCCGGCCTGCCAGGTGGTGGGCGACCCGGGCCCAGGTCAGGCCGTTGGCGGTGATGCCGTGCAGCGCCAGCACCACGGGCGCGCCCGGATCGGTGCCGGGCCAGCGCAGTACGGCCAACTCCCCGCCGGGCACCGGCACAAGGAGTTCCTCGTACGCGGGGGAAGTCGTGTCCTGACGCTCCGTGGTGCGGTGGTGGTGCGGAGTGCGGTTCATGACCGGGGGGCCTCCTTGTGATCGGTGGTGGCTCGAGTGCCACGGGCGGCACGGGCAGTGCGTAGCCGCGCGGGCAGCCGCACGACGCCGCCGGGCAGCAGGTAGATCACCGCGACGAACAGCGCTCCGAGCAGGAACAGGGGCTGGGAGAGCGGCACCCGCACCACGGCGGGCAGAGCGGCGACCGCGCCGGAGTCGGCCAGGTCGCCGAGCCGGTGGTCGGCCCAGGTGTAGAGGATGCCGCCGAGCATGGGGCCCCAGCGGGTGCCGGAGCCGCCGAGCACGACCATCACCAGAAGGGACAGAGTGAAGTCGGAGGTGGTGGTCTGCGGGGTGGCGCCGCCGGTCAGCAGGAGGTAGACGATGCCGCCGAGCGCGGCCAGGCCACCGGCCAGGACGAAGGCGGCCAGCTTGAAGCCGTACGGCCGCAACCCGAGTACCTCCACGCGGCGTTCGTTCTCCTTGATGCCCTCCCAGACCCGGCCGGTGGGTGAGCGGATCGCCCACTGGACGGCGCACACCACCACGACGAGGTAGGCCAGGGCGAGCCAGTACAGGTTGGCGGTGTGCTCGATGCCGACCAGTGCGGCGGGCAGCTTGTCCGCGGGGGCGGCCCTGCCCTCCTCGCCGCCGGTGAGGCCACCCGGGTCGCGCTGCACGAGGATCGACCCGGCCTGCGCGAAGGCGAGGGTGACCATGGAGAACCCGATGCCGCTCACGCGCAGGCTGACCGCGCCCAGCAGGGCGGACAGGACGACTCCGCAGAGCAGGCCGAGCAGCGCGGAGACAGCGAACGGCAGGCCCGCCTCCAGCATGATGATGTCGGTGACATACGTGCCCGCGGCGAAGTAGAGCGCGTGGCCGAAGGACAGCAGGCCGGTACGGCCCAGCAGCAGGTCGTAGCCGGTGGCCAGGGCCCCGAAGACCAGGCACAGGGCGAGCAGTTGGAGGTTGCCGGGGCTGCCGATCGGGCCGTCGAGCAGGCCCGGCAGGGGCAGCGCGCTGTAGGGGGCGATGACGAGCACCACCAGCAGCGGGGCGGGCCACCAGCGGGCGGCGCGGCGCAGTTGACCGGCGCGGGCCGCGTGGGGGTGGTCCGCCGTACGGGTCTGGTCGCGCGGTTGGGTGGCGGTGGTCATGCGAGTCTCCCGGTGAGCCCACGCGGCCGGACCAGCAGCAGGGCGGCGAGCAGGACGACGACGGCGAGGTCGCCGAGCCCGGCGGTGGTGTAGTAGTTGGCGAACTGCTGGACGAGGCCCACGGCGACCGAGGCCAGCGCGGCGCCGGTGAGCGAGCCCATGCCGCCCATCACGACGACCACGAAGGCGAAGATGAGCAGCGAGGTGCCCTGTGCGGGGTCGACCGAGCCGAAGTAGAGTCCGCCGATCGCACCGCCGAGGGCCGCCGCCGCCCCGCCGAGGGCGAAGACCAGAGTGAAGGCCTTGCGTACGTCGATGCCGAGCGCGGTGACCATGGCCCGGTCCTCGACGCCCGCGCGGACGACCAGGCCGTGCCGGGTGCGGCCGAGGAACAGGTGGAGTGCGGCGAGTACCACCGCGGCGGTGGCGATCAACACCAGCCGGTTGAGCGGTACTTCGGCCCCCAGGAGCCCGAAGGTGCCGGACAGCGCGTCGGGGCCGGGGAAGGGGCGGGCGTCGGCGCCCCAGATCGCGGACAACAACGCCGGGACGGCGAGACCCACGCCGACGGTGGCGAGGATCTGCTCGCGCGGGCGTGTGTACAGCGGGCGGATGACGGCGAGTTCGAGCAGCACCGCGGCGGCCGTGCCCACCGCCGTGCCGAAGAGCACCGCGAGGGCGAAGCCGAAGCCGCCGGATCCGGCACCGGGCAGATGACCGGAGGCGGCCCACCAGGTGGCGTACGCGCCGATGGACATCAGGGCGCCGTGCGCGAAGTTGAGCACGTCCATCAGCCCGAAGATCAGGGAGAGCCCGGAGGCGACCAGGAAGTACAGGGCGCCCAGACCGAGCCCGGTGAGGGTGAGCAGCACGACGGTGGACATCAGGCGTCGGCCTCCGCGGTCGGGGCGGCGGGGTGCGCCGCGGTACGGGCGGGGGTGCCGACGGTGCCACCGTGGCCTGCCCGGCCGACGCCGAGCAGTCGGCGGGCCTCGTCGGCGTCGGCGAGCAGTTCGGCGGCGGGGCCCCGGTGCGCGGTGCGGCCGTCGGCGAGTACGGCGCAGTGCTGGGCGAGTCGGCGCACCACGGCGAGGTTCTGCTCCACCAGCAGGATGGGCACCGCCTCGGCGGCGCGTTCGAGCACCTGGGCGACCTCGGTGACGACCTTGGGTGCCAGGCCCTTGGTCGGCTCGTCGGCGATGATCAGCCGGTTGCCGTTGAGCAGAGTGCGGGCGATGGCGACCATCTGCTGTTGGCCGCCGGACAGGGTGCCCGCGGCCTGCCGGGCGCGCTGCCTGAGTTCCGGGAAGAGTTCGTACACCAGGTCGTACGCGGGTTCACCGGCGCCGGGCCGCTCGGCCAGCCGGAGGTTCTCGGCCACGGTGAGGGCGGCGAAGACGCCGCGGTCCTCGGGGGCGTAGCCGATGCCGCGGCGGACCAGGGCGTGGGTGGCCAGACGTACCGTCTCCGCGCCGTCCAGCAGCACGCTGCCGGTGCGGGGGACGAGGCCGAGGATGCCGCGCACGGTGGTGGTCTTGCCCGCGCCGTTGCGGCCGAGCAGGGCGGTGGTGCCAAAGGCGGCGACCTCCAGGTCGACACCGTGCAGGATGTGTCGGCCGCCGATGACGACCTTCAGGTCACGCACCGTCAGCAGGGGCGCGGGCATGGCGCTCACAGCTCCTCCCCCAGGTAGGCCTGCTGGACGGTGGTGTCGGCCATGACGGCCTGCGGGGCGTCCAGGGCCAGCAGCGTGCCGTGGTGCATCACGGCGAGCCGGTCGGCCAGGCCCAGGAGTACGTCCATGTGGTGCTCGACCATGAGTACGGTGCGGCCCTCTTCGCGGTGCAGGGAGCGGATGAGTTCGGTCAGTGCGGGGACTTCCTCGGCGCTCACGCCCGCCATCGGCTCGTCGAGCAGCATCAGCCGGGGTTCGCCGACGAGCAGCACCGCGAGTTCGAGCTTGCGCTTCTCTCCGTGCGAGAGGGCGTCGGCGCAGGTGTCGGCGCGGTGGGCGAGGTCGGTGCGGGCCAGGACCCGGGCGACCTGCTCGGGGTAGGTGTCGGCGCGGCGCCAGACCCGGTACGAGCCGCCCCCCGCGGCCTGGGCAGCGAGCCGTACGTGGTCGGCGACGGTCATGCCCGGCCACAGGCTGGAGGTCTGGAAGGTGCGGCCGAGTCCGCGCCGGGCCCGTGCGTGGGCGGCCTCGGCGGTGACGTCGGCGCCGTCGAGTTCGATCGTGCCCCGGGAGACCCGGGTGACCCCGCTGACCAGGTTGAACAGGGATGTCTTGCCCGCGCCGTTGGGGCCGATGAAGGCCAGGAACTCGCCTTCGTGGACATCGAGGGAGACGGAGTCGAGGATGGTCGCGCCGCCGACCGTCCAGCCGATGTCACGCAGCCGGAGGACAGGGGTCGGGGAGGTGCCGGGCTCCTCGACGCCCGGACCCCGCGCGGCGCTCGGTCGCGTCGTGTCCGAGGAGGTCATGGTGTCAGCCCGCCGTCTTCACCGGGGGTGCGACCGCGCCCATCGGGATGCTGTCGATCAGCTCGGGTCCGGCGGCGGCGCCGGTCCCCTTCAGCCGGGCCGTGAACATCGGTTGCAGCAGGGCGTGGTCCTCGGCGCGGATCCGCTCCTTGCCCTTGGGGCCGTCGAAGCTCCAGCCCTCCAGGGCCTTGACCATGGCGGCGGTGTCGGTGGCGCTGCCCGCTTCGACGGCATGCACGATCATCTGTGCGGCGGTGAAGCCGTCGGGGCTGAACAGGTCGGGGGTGCCGCCCGCCTGGTCGATGGCGTCGAGCATCGCCTTCTCCACCGGGTTGTCGCCGGCGGCGCCCGGGAAGTAGTGCGCGAGGAAGGAGATCTTGGCGCCCGCCTTGCCGAAGATCGGGTACGAGGCGGTGCCGGCCAGTCCGGTGACGACCTTGCCGGCGTCCAGGACGCCCTGCTGGTCCAGGGCGGTCCACAGGGCGGGGGCGGTGGCACCGGCCCACGCGACGAACACCAGGTCGGGCCCGGCTGCCTTGGTCTGGCGGGCGAAGGGGGTGAGGTCGGTGGCGCTCGGCGGGGCCAGCACGGAGTCGACCTTCGCGCCCTTCGCGCCCAGGACGGCCTGCACCGCGGCCACGTTGGCCTGCCCGAACGCGGAGTTCTGGGCGAGTACGGTGACCTTCTTGCCCTTGGCGTCGCCGAGGAGTGTGCCCGCGGTGAGGATGTCCTGGTAGGACTGGCGTCCGGAGCGGAAGGTGTAGTCGTTGACGCCGGTGACCGCGTCGGTGGCGGCGGGCCCCGCGACGTACAGCACCTTGTTCTGCGCGGCCAGTGGCGCCATCTGCAGGGCCACACCGGAGTCCGTGGTGCCGACGACGATCTTGTATCCCTTGCCGACGAGGGTCTTGGTCGCGGCGACGGCCTTCGCGGGGTTGCCCGCGTCGTCCTGCTCGGTGACCTCGATCGGGTGGCCACCGGCCTTGTTCGTCCCGTGCGTGGCGTAGGCCAGGCCCGCCTTGAAGCCCTCCTCGTACTGCTTGCCGTACGCGGCGAGCGGCCCGCTGCGGGAGTAGACCAGCCCCACCCGCACCGGAGCGGAGGCCTTGCTGCCGGAGCCGGAGGACGCCGTACCGGCGGTGCCCGCCGCGGAACAGCCCGTGACCAGGGCCCCGACGGCGATCAGGGTGAGTGCGCGGACGGTTCTGCTTCTGACGGTGTCCGTGACGCTGGGACGCATGATGACCGGCTCCTGACACTGTGTCGCCCGCCCGCCACCTGCCGGGCACCGCCTGCTGCTGAGAACGGCGCCCCGTACGCACGGTGACGGAATCGCGGTGATGGATTGCCGGAACGATAGGAGCGCCACACCACGTATGACATGTGGTCAACCACCGTTACTGGAGAACCGGTCATGGCACCGGAACACATGGCCGATGCTTCACACCGACTCGATCGAGTTGGACGAGTACAAGCCGGTGCGCGAGGTGACGGGGCTGGCGGACACTTGGTGGCGATCTGCTCGGGGGAGGCCACGGAGCCGTCTGAGGGCGGCGGAAGCGTCGCGGGCGGGTAACTGCACGGCGGCAGCGGCGACTTACGGTCCGGGGGTCTTGCGGGTCACCCCCGGGCGACCATCGCCTCGATCCCGGCGATCAGCGTCTCCAGTGCGAAGGCGAAGTCGCGTTCGCGCATCTCCTCCACCGTGTCACCACCGCGGGCCTCCATGATGTCCCTGGACCGGTGCATGACCTCTTCGAGCGCGGGGTTCTTCGTCAGTGCGCTCATGGCCTCGCGGAAGTAGTCGTCCTGGCTCACCCCGGCCGCCGCGCAGTGCTCGATGAAGTGGCCCTCGATCGTGCCGAACCCGTACACGAACTGGAAGACCGCGGACATCGCGCCCGTGTGGCTGTGCGGGGGAAGCCCGGTCAGCTCGATCACCCGCTGCGCGGTGTGCGAGAAGGCCATGGCGTGCGGGCCGATGTTGAGGAACGCACCGGTCAGCGGGGACACCCAGGGGTGGCGCACCAGCAGCGCCCGGTACTCCGTCGCGACCGCCCGCAGTTGATCGCGCCAGTCCTCCTCCGCGTCGGCGCCCGGCAGCCGGATCTCGCCGAAGGCCGTGTCCAGCGCCAGCTCCAGCAGGTCGTCCTTGGTGTCCACGTACCAGTAGACCGACATCGCCGTGACGTTCAACTCGGTGGCCAGGCGACGCATGGAGAACTTCGCGAGGCCCTCCGCGTCCAGCAGCCGTACGGTCACCTGGATGATCCGCTCGCGGTCCAGGCCGGACGGCTGACCGCCGCCACGGGAACCACTGCCTCGGGGCGCCTTGTCCGCCAGCCACACGCTGGTCCGCGCCACACGCCCCGCCCCCTGGGCTCCCTTCGCCATGGCGCACCTTCTCTCGACACTTCCAACGCCTGGTCACGATGCTAGTGCCCCGACAGGCAACCTTCCCCCCTCGGGGCACCCGAGCCTCCACAGAAGTGTCCAGTGCCCGGCACTAGTCGGCGACCACCGCCCCCGCCTCCAGCCGCTCCGCCTTGCGCAGCAGCGCCGCCGCCAGCAGTCCCCCGAGCAGCACGGCCACCGCGCCCACGAGTTGGCTGGCCGTCAACCCGGAGGAGAAGGCGTCCATGACCCGGCGCCGCTCCGCCTCCGAGTGCGTTGACTCCAGCGTCTTCGGCAAGGACGTCGCGGCGAACGGAATCAGCGCCGCGAAGCGGGAGTTGAGGATCGCCCCGAGCACCGCCACACCCAGGCCGTTGCCGAACTCCGCGAGCGTGCCGTTGAGGCCCGCGCCCACGCCCGCCTTCGCGGGCGGGATGGCGCTCATGACAGCATAGGCCATGGCCGGGCCCGCGACCGCGGTACCCGCGCCGATGAGCACCAGACCGAGCAGCGTTCCGGCGTAGCCGTGCCGCGCGAGCAGAGCGATCGACACCAGACCGGCGGACATCAGCACCATCCCGAGCGCGATCGAGACCGGCGCGCCGAGCTTGGTCGTCCACTTCGCCGACAGGCCGGTGAAGTTGAGCGCCACGACCGTGAGCGCGAGCGGCGCCGTACGCAGGCCCGCTTCCAGCGCGCCGTATCCGAGGACGAACTGGAGGTGCTGGGTGAGCAGGAAGAGGGCCCCGCCCATGCCGAAGGCGATGAGCACGGCGCCCGCGACCGCGCCCGTGAACCGGCGGTTCCGGAAGAAGTGCAGGTCCAGCATCGGGTACGGGATCCTGCTCTCCCAGTAGGCGAAACCGGCGAGCACGACGAGGGCGAAGGCCGCCGGGAGCAGCACGCGGGACGACGTCCAGCCATGCTGCGGGCCTGAGATGATCGCGAAGACGAGCGAGGCCATGCCGACCGTGGAGAGCAGGGCGCCGAGGAGGTCGGGGCGGTCGCCGTGGGGGTTCTTGGACTCGGGGACGAGGGCCACCACCGCGACCAGGCCGAGTGCCGCCACCGGCAGGTTGACCAGGAAGATCGCGCCCCACCAGAAGTGGTTCAGCATGAAGCCGCCGAGGAGCGGGCCGGCCGCGAAGCCGAGTGCGCTGACCGCGCTCCAGATGCCGATCGCCTTGGGACGGTCCTCGGGCGTGAAGATCTGCATCACCACGGCGAGGGTCGTGGTGAGCAGGAGCGCGCCCCCGACCCCCATGCCCGCCCGAGCGGCGATCAACTGCCCGGCGGACTGGGCGAAACCGGCTGCCAGGGAGCCGAGGCCGAACAGCGCCAGTCCCGCGATCAGCAGCTTCTTGCGGCCATAGCGGTCGGCCGCGCTGCCCGCGCTGAGCAGCAGGCCGGACTGCACCAGGGAGTACGCGTTGATCATCCACTGGATGTCGGAGCTCGCCGCGCCCAACTCCTCGGTGAGCGAGGGGATCGCGACATTCAGCACGGTGTTGTCGAGCAGCACGGTGAGTTGCGCGAGACAGATCACGCCGAGGATCAGCCAGCGCTGAGGATGCCCCTGGGGAGTCCCCCCGGGGGTCGTTCCAGGAGTCGTCGTCAGTTCGCTCATGCTGTACACCGTAGAACAGTTCCCATACGGTGTACAACGCGAAGCGGCAGAGGGGCTCTGTCCCGGCCATACCGGACCATCGCCACACCTGGCACTTTCAGGCCATCCCCGCACATGAGCACCCAGGAGGAATGAACAACTAGCGCAATCGATCGAATACGCTGTGCGACGAACGGCCGTGGTGATCACGGCCCGGACGGCATGGAGTTGCCCATCATGCGACGTTTGACCAGCAGAATCGGCACCCTCGCAGCGACCGCACTTCTCACCCTCGCCGGTACGTCGGCCGCACAGGCCGCGAACGGACACACGCAGACGCCGCACGCCTCCGCGGAGGCCGCGTACTTCAACCTCCACGACAGCAGTGGCTCCGACTTCGTCATCGAGCTGACCGATCCGAACAAGATCAGCGAGGCCCGCGACATCGTCAGCACCGGGGGCGACCAGCTCGTCATAGGCACCATCGAGAAACAGCCTGCCTCCTACAACCCGCCGTGGAGCTTCCATCTCCAGCCGGACACCATCCACTTCGCGGACATGGCCATCGAGGTCTGCGACGCCAACATCCCCTACGTCGAGGAGCACTTGGACGAGGTGGGCGGGGCGCTCCTGCCCGGCCAGGTCTGGTGTCCCTGGTCGGGGCGCCTGACGCACGAGGTCACCCCGTAGCGCCGACCGTCTCGCTCGTCCCGCCCCTGACTCCGGTCGCCCTCTGTGTGTGGGCGGCCGGAGCCGGGCATCGAGGCACAGATCGGCCCGGCCGGAGGGTCTCAGCCGATGGCGGTGGCGGCCTTGGCGACCAACTCGCTGATCTGATCGACCGCGCGGGAAGGACCGGGGAAGAACCGGTTCTTGGTCAGCGCGAAGGAGATGCCGGTCGCGGTGTCGGCGTACGCCGTGCTGCCTCCCATGCCGGGCATGCCGAACACGCTCAGCGTGTCCCGCGGGTCGGCTCCGGGGCGGCCGAGGTTGTAGCCCAGCGCGCGTGGGATCGAGAAGCCGACCATGGGGTCGACATCAGCCGTGGCCAGGGCCGTGACCTCACGCAGCCGCTCGTCCGGGACCAGCCGTACGCCATCCACCTCACCCAGCAGCGCGGCGTACATCCTGGCCACCGCGCGGGCGGTCATCGTGCCACCCGAGGGAATGTCCGACGTGAGCACCACGGGGTTGTTGCCGTACGCGGCGCTGGGGGTCACGGCGGGTGGTGTGGCCTTGAGCATCGGCATGTCGGCGGGCATCGCTGCCCTCATCTCGGCGGATCCGGGCGCCTCCTCGAGCCGGGCGAGTCGGCCGAGTTCGGACTCCGGGACACCGAAGAACAGCTCGTCGGTGACGCCCAGCGGGGCCGCCACCTCCTGTCCGAGTACGTCCGAGATCGGCTTGCCGGTGACCCGGCGGATGATCTCACCCATCACGAAGCCCCAAGTCAGCGCGTGGTAGCCGGACTTGGTCCCGGGCTCCCACCAGGGCTCGGAGTCGGCGATCAGGGCGCACATCCTGTCCCAGTCGGCCAGGTCCCGCACCGTGAGGTCGGACGGCACCGCCGGAACGCCGATGGAGTGGGTCAGCGCATGGCGGACGGTCGCCTTGTCCTTGCCGTGGGCGCCGAACTCCGGCCAGAGCACCGCGATCTGGGTGTCATAGTCCAGGGCGCCGCGGTCCGCCAGGACGTGCGCCACCGTCGCCGTCACACCCTTGCCGGTGGAGGCGCTGTAGAACGGGGTGT
Organism: Streptomyces sp. NPDC104371; assembly: GCF_055583785.1. Classification (NCBI taxonomy): domain Bacteria; kingdom Bacillati; phylum Actinomycetota; class Actinomycetes; order Kitasatosporales; family Streptomycetaceae; genus Streptomyces; species Streptomyces sp. NPDC104371. Next base: position 123,253 of record NZ_JBVJNF010000008.1, on the reverse strand, counting down.
CCGAGGTGACAGGACGGCCACTGTCCGGATCAGCGACGCCCGCCACGGCGTCCACCACCAACTCGCCGTGTCGGTACACCGCGACCTGGATGCCCAATTCGGCACCTGACGCGACCAGTTGGTCAATGGCCTGTTGCACGAGCTTCTGCATGATGTTCATGCCCTCCCTCTCGGTCTCCGACTGCGGCACGTGGGGGCGCCGTTCACCCGAGAGTCGGTGCGGGCGGTCAGATCTCGACATCTCCGTGGCGCTGTTCGGCACGGTCCACCCGTGTCGCTGGCTGCTTATGCTTCAGCCGGATCGGCCACCCGTGCCCTACGCACACCTACGACCGGTGACCGCTCTTCGCGTCAACTCCCTTGTCAGCGACCGTTCGTAGCGTGATCAGCGCCACGGCCGCACCCGTGACAGCGAAGCCGAGGCCGGTGACCATGGTCACCGCCTGCGCATGAGTGAAGGCGCTCCGGGCCATGTCGGCGATGACGGCTTCTTCCGCGCGCCCGGACGCGTACCGAAGGGTCGCCGCCAGCGAACTGCTCGCGCGCTCAGGGACATTGCCGGGCAGCAGCCCCCGGTACACGGTCGCCAGCAGGCTGCCCAGCATGGCCACACCCAGGGCGATCCCCATCTGCTGGTGGGTGTCATTGAGTGCGGAACCCATCCCCGCCCGGTGGGGCGGCACCGCGCCGAGTACGGTACTGGTCCCCGCCGGACCGGCGAAGCCCGTACCACCGCCGCACAGCAGGAGTCCCAGCGCCACGACGGTGTAGTCGCTGTCGGGCGTGAGTCCGCTCAGAACGGCGAAGCCGCAGGCCGTCACCGCGAACCCGGCGACGATCGAGGCGCGGTGACCGATCCGCTCCGGCGCCCGCCCCCCGAACGCGGACCCGACGACCACGCCCACCGCCAGCGGGGCCACGGCGAGCCCCGACTGCGACGCGCTGAGTCCACGGACCAGTTGGAGGTACTGACTCAGGACAAAGAGTGTGCTTCCGGTGGCCACGGACAGCAGCGCGATGGCGAAACTCGCCCCGGCGAACCGCCGGTCGCGGTACAGCCCGAGGTCGACCATCGGCTCCTGGGCCCGGCCCTGGCGCACCCCGAAGGCGAGCAGAGCGAGAGCGGCGAGCGCGGCGGATCCGAGAGCGGACGGCGCGGTGAAGCCCCGCTCCGGTACGGAGATCACCGCCCACACCAAGGCCACCATGCCCACCGTGATCAGCACCGTGCCCAGCGGATCCAGTGGACGGCGTACGGGGTCCTTGGACTCCGGCACCAGCTTGAGCGTCCCGGCCAACGCCACCACGACCATGGGCAGGTTGATCAGGAAGACACCTGCCCAGTTCCACTGGTCGACCAGCACCCCACCGAGCAACGGCCCCAGGCCCATGGCCACCGAGGCCACCGCCGCCCACGCCGCGAACGCCCGCGGTCGCTCGGCGGAAGGGAAGACCTGAACGATCACCGCGAGCGTGGCGGGCATCACCAGCGCCGCCCCGGCCCCCATGGCCGCACGCATGCCGATCAGCCACCACACCGACTGTGCCAGGATCGCGCCCACCGAGGTCAGAGCGAAGACGATCAGCCCAATGACCATCGTGCGCCGCCGCCCGTAACGGTCGGAGAGCACACCGGCGGGGACCAACAGGCCACCGAACACCACCACATACGCGTCCAGGACGGCCTGCAGCTCGCCGGTCGACGCGTTGAAGGCCTGGCCGATCGAGGGCATGGCCACGTTGAGGACCGTGTTGTCGATGACGATCACCAGCAGCGCCGCGCACACGGCCACGAGGATGAGCCACCGCCGGGGATGCCCCTGCCCCTGTGCCGCGGCTTCGGGCACCTCGGGCTCCTCGACAGTCGATCGATCCATGACTCGTCCCACCCTTCTCCAACGCTGGTGGAGTAATCCAACACTGTATGGTTGCTCGACCACCATACGGGGGGAAGTAGGCTCCTGGCCATGAGTGGCAAGCCGAAGGCCGCGGCGGCGCACGGAGCGCCCGGGGATGTGTGGTTCCGCGAGGCGAAGACGAAGGGGCGGTCGAAGCCGCACCTGACACGCGAGAAGATCATCACCGCCGCGGTGGAACTCCTGGACGCCCAGGGCGTGCAGCACCTCAGCATGCGCAACCTCGCCGAGCGTTTGCAGGCCCACGCGACCAGCCTCTACTGGCATGTGGCGACGAAGGACGACGTCCTGGATCTCGCCCTGGACGCGGTCTTCGCCGAGATCCGGCTGCCCGCCGGGCACCACGCGTCCTGGCGCGAGGACGTCGTCACCTTCATGACCGAACTGCGCCGTGTTCTCCTGCGCCACCCCTGGGCCGCGCCCCTCGCGAACAGTCGCCCCCTGGTCGGGCCGCACGCCCTGTCCCGGTCGGAGTTCGTCTACGCCGCGCTGATCACCGCGAGGTTCACCGGCCCGGACCTCTCCGCCGCAGCCGCCGCCATCACCACGTACGTCACGGGTACCGCCTCGTCAGAAGCGGTCTGGCGACAACACGACGAAGCCGACGTACGCTCCGCCGTCCATGACCACCTCCAGACCCACCAGACCCGATACCCCACCCTGGCCGACCACTTCCCCCTCTCCGGCGGTGACTGGACCGCCCATTTCACCCGAGGAATGAACTTCCTCCTGGACGGCCTCTCCGCCAATTCCCCAGGCTGACTTCGGGGCCGTCTCACCGCGCCTGCTGAGCCGCGCCGCGTGGTCAGAGGCGATGCACTGGTGCTGTGCTGTCGATCCAGTGCCAATTCGTCGGCTGCCACAGCCTCTTGAGGATCGTGCGTTCCTTGGCACAGGAGGCAGCAGATGGCCCGCCGGAGTCGTACTGATCCACGCGGCGAACGGGTCGCGCACGCCGTCGTCCTGCCCACTGTCCGGTATGCCGTGGTGCGCGGTCACCGCCGCAAGGTCCGCGGTGATCAGATGGGTGTGGTCTTCCGATCCGGTCGCCGCCAGTGTCTCGTCGGGCAGGACGCACCGTCCCTTGGCCCAGCACAGGTCCTCACCCAGCCCTGTCGTAGAGCCGCCGCACACCGTGTCCTGGTCCACGTCCTCGCTCTGCCCCGAGACCGCGGTGGCGAGCAGGGTGCCGTCCGGGGCGTACCTGGTCACCAACGAGTTGCCGAAGCGTGATGCTCGACAAGCGCGGACGAAAGCGGCACCGGCATCGCGTGAGTCATGACGCCATTCTCACCGACCCCACTGACAACGCCGGTTCCGCACTCACCCTCACAACGAGCGACATCAACGGACCCGTTCGGGGGACATATCGCCTACCTCGCCGGTTTCAGGGCATCGCTGGCACTGACCGTTCCCACACCCGACAGAGAGAGATCCCCGTGTCCGCTCGCTCCATCACCGCGGCCCTCGGCGCCGCCTCCAGTGCCTTGGTCCTGCTGCTGGCCGCACCCGGCTCGGCCTCGGCGGCAACCGGCCAGTTCCGCTACTCCTACACCACCGACGAGGGATACGAAGCCGTCGGCTTCCTCAACAACCCCGCCGGCGGCACATGCGTCAACCTGCACGGCCCCGGCTCCGAGCCGGGATCGCCCGGCCGGGCTCCCAAGAACCGTACGGACGCCACCGCCACCGTCTTCCTCCGTGCCGACTGCGAAGGCGACATCTACTACACGCTGCGTCCCGGCGCCGGAGCAGGTGATCGCCTCCTCGTGCGGTCCGTCGTCTTCTCCTGACCTTCCGACCGCGACACGGGCGGGCTTCCGGCCCGCCCGTGGCTCATGCCAGATCAACGATCAGGCGTCATCCGCGAGTTGGCTCTGCGCCAGGCCCGACAGTGCCGCCAGCACATGTGAACGCGCCGTCGTGTCCAGCGACTTGAGCGAGTCGTCGATGAGGTGACGGTAGAAGGACTTCTCCGCGGCGTAGGCACGCTTGCCGGTGGAGGTCAGTGCCAGGACGACGGTGCGGCGGTCGGTGGGATGGCGGCGGCGCTCCAGGTAGCCGTCACGCTCCAGCCGGTCCGCGAGGCTGGTCAGCGTCGACGGGGTGAGCCGCAGGCTGCGGCGGATCGCGAGGATCGGGGTCTCGCCGTTCAGGCCGAGCAACTGGATGACCATCCGGGCCCGCAGATCCAGGGACGACGTCGGCCGGGCGCGATGCTCCGCCTCGATCACATGGACCAGGCGCATCAACGCCTCGATCTCGCGGTCGGTCGTACCCGAATCTTGCGTGGCCATGGAGTGATCCTACTTAGACACGACCGAGGATCCGGTCGATCGCGGGACTGCCGAACAGGCCGCCCGGATCGAGTCGCGTACGCAGCGCGGTGAACTCGTCCCAGCGCGGGTAGAGTTCGCGCAGTTCGGCCGCCTCCAGCGTGTGCCACTTGCCCCAGTGCGGACGGCCGCCCACGGCGACGCACGCCCGCTGCGCCTCCTCCCACGCGCCGTCGATGTCGATACCGGGCGACTGTACGGCGGCGCCGACCCAGGTCGAGGTCCTGCCGTACGCCGGGTGCAGCCAGGCGGACTCCGCCGGGGCGATCCGGGTCTCGCACGGGAACGCGGCGGGAACCTTCGCGTCCTCCATGGCGGTCATCAAGCGCCGTACGCAGTCGGGTCCTTCGGCCTGCTCCACGGCGAACTCGAACGCGTCGTGCCGTACGAACAGCGGGCGCAGGAAGACCTTGTCGTAGACGTCGACGGTGGTCTCGGGCCGGATCCCGCGGGCGAACGCCCGGCTCAGCGCGGGCACGAGGCGCGGCGCCCTGCGCGCCACCGCCCCCATCGCGTCGAGGCCGTAGTTCACCTTCACCACATCGCGGAACCACTCCCCCAGCGCCGACGGCTTGTCGACCGGGTCGCCGGTACGCTCGGCGGTCCACATCAGCACCTGGTCGATGTACGGCATGAAGTAGAGGCCGATGTGGTCGATCGCGGGCGGGTCCGCGAGCAGGGCGAAGGCCTCGTCGCGGGTGACGATCGCGTCCGACCTCCGCAGGTTGTACATCGGCACCGCCTGAAGCGTGACCGAGACGATGATCCCCAGGGCACCGAGGGAGACCCGGGCCGCGTCGAAGAGATCGCCCTCCTCGGCGCCGTACCGCACGATGCCGCCGTTCGCGAGCATCAGCTCCAACTCGACCACCTGCGACGCGAATGCGGGTGCGTTCAGCCCGGTGCCGTGGGTTCCGGTGGAGAGCGCGCCCGCGATCGACTGGTGGTCGATGTCGCCCATGTTGGCGAAGGCGAGCCCGAGTTGGCCCAGCACGGTACGGATCCTGCGCAGCGTGGCCCCGCCCTCGACCTTCAATCGGGCGGACGCCACGTCGACTTCGAGCACCTTGTCGAGATGGCACAGCGAGACCTGCGTCTCCGGCGCGACGGCCACGTCGTTGTAGGAGTGGCCGCTGCCGACGACCCGCACCCGCGACCCCTCGGCCGCCGCCTCCTTGAGCACCCGGCGCAGCCCGTCGAGATCGGTCGGCGCGACGACACGTTGCGGGCGCACGCTGTGGCGTTTCGAGAAGTTCGTCCAGGTGCCGTCTGCGGAGACCTCGGCACCTGCGGCACGACGGAAGCCCATCCGAATATTCCTTATCTCGTAAGGTCTCTTGTACGTAACTTCCGAGATGCATATGATCCGCGTCACAGCAGACGGCGTCAAGACGCCGACAGGGAGGTTTCGATGGGCGTCACGATCGTCAATCCGACCAGCTACGAGGCGGCTCCCCGGTCGGTCCCACGCGTCACGGTCCCCGGCCTCGACGGGCTGACCGTGGGCTTCCTCAGCAACAGCAAGACGAACGCCGACAAGGTGCTCGAGGGCGTGGCCACGGCCCTGGTCGGGCGGTTCGGCATCACGCCCCGGCTGTACGCGAAGCGGGTGCCCTCGATCGCCGCGACCGACGAACTCCTCGACCGGATCGCGGCCGAGTGCGACGCCGCCGTCGTGGCGATGCTCGACTGCGGCTCGTGCGCGTCGTGGGCGGTGGCGGACATGGCCGCGCTCGCCGCCCGTGCGCTGCCGGTGTGCGGCATGGCGTCCACCCAGTTCGAGGGGTTCTCCCGCCAAGTCCTCGCCATCCAGGGCGCGGACGCGCTCGGCCTCTCCGTCATCGCGCACCCGATCGGCGGGATCCCCCCGCAGGAGGCCTTCGAGCGTGTCACCCCCGCCGCGGTCGACGTCGTCGTCTCCGCGCTGACCACCGAGACCCACAAGGAGAGCGCGGCGTGAGCGTCAACGGGTCGACCGACCTCATCGACATCGCGGACGTCCACGACGAGGACTCCGCCGCCGAGCAACTGCACAGGTGGGGCTGGACAGACGGGCTGCCCGTCGTCGTACCGACCCCGCGACGAGTGGAGCGCTTCCTCGCCGCCGCGACCCGCGACCCCGGCGCGTCCCTCGGCCCGATCGCGCCGCGCGGCGCGGAGTTGACCCTGCGGGGGCTGGCCGCCAACGCGGTGATGGCCGGCTGTCTGCCTGAGTACATGCCGGTCCTCGAAGCCGCGGTCGTCGCGCTGCGGCAGCCCGACTTCAACCTCTACGGCATGCAGATGACGACCCATCCGTGCGCGTTGATGGTCGTCGTACAGGGCCCGCTCGCGGGCGAGTTGGGCATCGCGAGCGGTGCCGGCTGCATGGGCGCCGGGTTCCGCGCCAACGGCACCATCGGCCGTGCCGTACGCCTCGTCGCGATGAACATCGGCGGCGCCCGCCCCGGTGAGGGCGAAGTCGCCGGTGACATCGACCGGGCCACCCAGGGATCGCCCGCCAAGTGGTCGTTCTGCTTCGCCGAGAACCAGGGCGACAGCCCATGGCCGTCGTACGCCTCGGAGTTGACGTGGCCCGACGGCTGGAAACCCACGGACAACGTGGTGACGGTGGCGGCCGTCGAGGGGCCGCACAACATCAACGACCACCAGTCGTCGACCGGCGAGAACCTGCTGATGACGATCGCGGCGACCATGTCGACACCGGGCGCCAACACGGCGTACCGCGGCGGCGATCAGTTCCTGGCGCTCGGCCCCGAACACGCACGGGTACTCGCCGACTCGGGACTGTCGCGGCGCGACGTCCAGGAGTACCTCTTCGAGAACGCCCGCGTCGACGCGACCCGCGTCGGCACGGAGAAGCTCGACGAGGCGAGCCTGTGGGGCGGTTACCGGCTCAGGCTCGACGAGTGGGGGCACCGGGTGCCGATCGCGCGGGCGCCGGAGGACATCCGGATCGTCGTCGCCGGGGGCACCGGCAAGCACTCCGCCTGGATGCCGACCTTCGGCGCGACATGGAGCCAGACGGTACGGCTGCCGCGTACGGCGGGCGACGAGTTCGCGGTCGCGCCCCTGAACGAGACGGCGAGTTGGGCGAACGACCTGGAGTCGGAGTGAGCGCGAGATGAGCATCTGGGCCAACGTCGCCGCAGCGCCGACCCTGCCCTTGGACACCGTCGACGCGGTCGTCGTCGGGGGCGGACCGGCCGGTTGGACGGCGGCCGTCTATCTGGCACGGGCGTGCGCCGACACCGTCGTGCTCGCGGGCACGGCGCCCGGCGGGCACCTCATGGACACCGGCACCGTGGAGAACTTCCCCGGCTTCCCCGACGGAATCGACGGCCCCGAGCTGATGGCGCGGATGCGCGAACAGGCCGAGCGGGCCGGTGCGAAGGTCCTCACCCTCGACGCCCACGAGATCCGGTACGCCGTCGGCGGTTCGGCCCCGGACAAGGCCATGCACGAGGCCGTGCACGAGGTCGTCACCGCCGACGGCACCGTACGCACCCGCGCGATCATCCTGGCCACCGGATCGGCGCCGCGCCGCCTAGGCCTGCCCGGCGAGGCCGAGTTGGGCGGCGGGCTCGGCGTCGCCTACTGCGCCGTGTGCGAGGCGCCGCTGTTCAAGGGCCGGGACGTCGCAGTCGTCGGCGGAGGCGACAGCGCGATGGAGGAGGCGCTCGCCCTCGCCCCGCACGCCCGGCGGGTGCGTCTGCTCCACCGCGGCGACTCGTTCCGGGCAACTCCCGTGCTGCTCAAGCGCGTTCGGGAACTGCGCAATGTCGAGATCCGCACCGGTCGTGTCGTACGCGCGTTACGGCGGGACGACGGCGGCCGACTGGCCGGTCTGAGCGTCGAGCACACCGCGACCGGAGAGACCGAACACCTCGCGGTCCAGGGCCTGTTCGTCGCGATCGGGCACGACCCGCGGACCCGACTCGCCGACGGCTCCCTGTCGTTGACCGCCACCGGCCACCTGCACACCACCGGCCCCGGCGGGGCCACCGAACTGCCCGGGGTCTTCGTCGCCGGTGACGTCGCCGACGACCGGTTCCGGCAGGCCGTCACCGCGGCGGGCGCGGGGTGTGCCGCCGCCCTGGAGACCACGCGTCACCTGCGTCATCTGGAGGACGTCCATGCATGAACAGCCGACGCATGAAAGGCCGACACCCGGACAACCACCGTACGACCGGCCGACCGGCCCGCTGAGCGGCGTACGCGTCGTCGACCTGTCGCGGGTGGTGATGGGGCCGTTCGCGACCCAGATCCTCGCCGACCAGGGCGCCGACGTCGTGATGATCGAGGCGGCGGGCGGCGACACCAACCGGGTCATGGGCCCGGGACCGGTGCCACAGTTCTCCGGTGTCGCGCTCAACATGCTGCGCAACAAGCGCTCCGTCTCCCTCGATCTCAAGGATCCCGAGCAGGCGGCGGTCGTCCGCGAGCTGATCGCCGAGGCCGATGTCGTGGTCGCCACCATGCTGCCCGGCACGCTGCGCCGACTCGGCCTCGACCACGAGTCGGTCCGCGCGCTCAACCCCGAGATCATCTACTGCCAGGCGCAGGGGTGGCCGCTCGGCTCCCCGGCCGAGGACTTCCCGGCGTACGACGACATCATCCAGGCGGCCGTCGGGGTCGGCGACATGATGGACCGCGTCACGGGCGAGCCGGTGCTGCTGCCGACGATCTTCGCGGACAAGGTGAGCGGCCTCGCACTCGCGCAAGCGGTGACCGCCGCCCTCTTCCACAAGTCCCGTACCGGACAAGGGCAGCACGTCGAGGTGCCGATGGTGCAGGCGATGACCGCGTTCATGCTGGCCGAGCACGGCTCGGGCGCGATCCCCGAACCGCCGACCCCGCAGGGCGACTTGCCGACCACCGGCTACCCGAGGGTGATGACCCCCGAGCGCCGCCCGCAGCGCACCGCCGACGGCTGGATCCAGATCCTGCCGTACCACCCGAGCCACTTCCTCGCGATCTTCAAGGACGCCGGGGAGACCCACCTGCTGGAGGACCCCCGCTTCGCCGACCTCGCCTCGGCGATCAAGCACGCGCCCGACCTGTACCCGATCATGCGGGAGGTCGTGCGGCGGCGTACGACGCGGGAGTGGCTGGACTTCTGCCACGGCGCCGGTATCCCGGCCGTGCGGATGGCGACCCTTCAAGACCTCGTCGACGCACTGCCGTTGGCCGAGCACCCGACCGCCGGTATGTACCGCACACTCCCCCCGACGGCGAACTTCTCGCGCACGCCCGCGACCGTACGCCTCCCCGCACCCGCCATCGGGGAGCACACCGGGGAGGCACTGACCGACGGCTCGGTGTGGAGCAAGGGCCCGGTATGGAGCAACGGCCCGGTCCGCGACGACGGAAGGACGTCGGCATGAGCCGTGTGCGACTGACCGCGACCGAACTCACCGCCTCCGAGCGGGAGTTGCGGCATGAAGTACGGGAGTGGCTGAACGAACGGCTGCCCGAGGGCAGTTACCCGGTCGGGCTCGGTATGGCCGGGGCGTTCGACCCACGGTTCTCACGGGACCTGGGTGCGCGCGGCTGGCTCGGTATGGCCCTGCCGAAGGAGTACGGCGGCGGCGGTCGTACGGCGGTCGAGCGGCTCGTGGTCGTCGAGGAGCTGCTGGCCCGTGGGGCGCCGGTCGGGTTCCACTGGGTGGCCGACCGCCAGTCCGGGCCGAGCATCGCCCTGCACGGCACCGAGGAGCAGAAGCGCGAATTCCTGCCGCGTATCGCCGCCGGAGAGCTCTCCTTCGCGATCGGCATGTCCGAGCCGGACTCCGGCTCCGACCTGGCCTCGATCAAGTCCAAGGCCGAACGCGTGGACGGCGGTTGGGTCATCAACGGCAGCAAGATCTGGACCTCGGGCGCCCATCTGGCCGACTACGTCCTGGGGTTGTTCCGGACCGGCGACGACAAGCACGGCGGTCTGACACAGTTCATCATCGAGCGGCCGACCGAGGGCCTGACGATCTCGCCGATCCCGTTCATCGACGGCGAGCCGCACTTCTGCCTGCTGACCTTCGAGGACGTGTTCGTCCCCGACACCCGGCGACTCGGCGAGGTCGGCTGGGGGTGGATGCAGAACCAGGAGGAGCTGGTCCTCGAACGCGGCGGTGTCGACCGGTGGATGTCGGCGATGCCCGTGCTCGAACGGTGGGTCCGACGCGAACTCGACTCGGACTCCACCCGGCTCAAGGACGACCTCGCGGGCATCGCCACCCGCTGCTGGGCCTTCCACGGCATGTCACTCGCGGTCGCCCGGATGGTGGACTCCGGTGAACTCCCCAAGACCGAGGCGGCGTTGGTCAAGGACATGGCCACCCGGTTCGAGCAGGAGTGCGTGGAGATCGTCGTACGGCATCTCGGGCGCATGCCCGACCCGACGTCCGAGGACCCCTTCGAGGTACTCCTCGCCACCGCGGTCCTGCACAAGCCGTCGTGGACCATCCGCGGCGGCACGACCGAGATCCTGCACAACCTCATCGCGAAGGAGCTGGGTCGATGAGCGACACCGCGAACCACACCGTGAACCACACCGCCGACACCGTCGCCGACCACGCCGCAGACAGCGCGAACGACGTCGAGGAGCTGGTGAACCGGCTCTTCGCGGACAAGGTCGGCCACAACTCGGTACTGGAGGCCGAGAGTTCGCCGTTGCCGCGCGATCTGTGGGACACCGTCGCGGGCCTCGGCCTGCCCGGGATCGGCATCGACGAGGCCGCGGGCGGGTCGGGCGGATCGCTCGCCGACGTCGTCACCCTGCTCACCGCCGCCGGGCGGCACGCCGTACCGCTGCCGTTGCTGGAGCACCACTTGGCGCTCTGGCTGGTCACGGTCTCGGGCGGGCAGGTCGAGGGGAGCGCCCCGTGGACGGTCGCGCCGCCGCCCGTGTCGCTGACCGTCGAGGGAACGACCGTCACCGGCACCTTGCGCGACGTGGCCTGGGGCGGTGCGGCGGAACGCGTCGTCGCACTGGCCGGGACCGGCCCGGAGGCGAAGGTACTGGTCCTCGATCCGGCCGACGCCGAAGTCACAGCCGGGCGCGATCTGGCGGGCCAGCCCCGCGACGTACTGACCTTCGACGGCGCCACCGCCGAGGTGCTGCCGAGCACGGTCGCGACGGATCAACTCGCCCAGCGCAGTGCGGTGTTGCGGGCCGCAATGATGGCCGGTGCGATGTCCGCCGTTCATGAACTGACGCAGCGTTACACCGCTGAGCGTGAGCAGTTCGGCCGACCGATCGGGACGTTCCAGTCGGTCAGGACGCATCTGGTCTTCCTCGCCCAGACGGCGGTGATGACACAGGTGAGCGTCGACCGTGCGGCGGCGGCCCTCGCGTCCGGACGCGACGCGTCCTTCGCCGCGTACGCCGCCAAGCTGCTGGCCGACCAGAACGCCGCCGTCAGCGTCAAGTCGGGCCACCAGGCACACGGCGCGATCGGCATGACCCGCGAGTACGCCTTGCAGGACTACACCTGTCGGCTCAACGCCTGGCGTGGCGACTGGGGTACCGAGCAGGCACTGGCCGACCGGATCGGCGCCGCGGTCATCGGCGCACGGGGCATCGCCACGATCGCCACGGACGAAGGGGTGCTGTCCGTATGCGTGAAGTGACCGCGAACGAGGCGTCCATGAGCAAGGTGACCCTGGAACTCGACGGCCATGTCGCCGTCGTGGAGATGCACGCTCCGCCCGCGAACTTCTTCGACCGCGAGATCCTCGCGGCGATCGCCGACGCCGGGGAACGCGCGACCGCCGAAGGCGCGCGGGCGATCGTCCTGTGCTCGGAGGGGCGGCACTTCTGTGCCGGCGCGCGACTGGCCGACGTCACCGGCACTCTCGATGCTCGCGCCTCTGCGGCGGCGGTCTACGAACAGGCCGTCCGTATCTTCCGGTTGGAGATCCCGGTGGTCGCGGCGGTGCAGGGCGCGGCCGTCGGCGGTGGGCTAGGGCTCGCCTGCGCCGCCGACTTCCGTGTCGCCGGGCCGAAGTCCCGCTTCGAGGCCAACTTCTCCCGGCTCGGCTTCCATTGCGGCTTCGCGCTCAGTCTGACCCTGCCGAGGATCGTCGGAGAGACCCGCGCCGAGCTGATGCTGTACACCGGCCGTTCGCTGAGCGGCGGGGAGGCCTACGCCGCCGGGCTGGCCGACCGGTTCGCGGAACTCGGCGAGGAGCGGGCCGTCGCCGTCGGACTCGCCCGCGAACTCGCGGGCGCCGCGCCGCTGGCGGTGCGCTCGATGCGCGCCACGATGCGCGCCGGACTGCTCGCACGACTGGAGGCGGCCCTCGAACACGAACTGCACGAGCAGGAGTGGCTCTGGCGCACCGAGGACGCCGCCACGGGGATCACGGCGTCCTTGGAGCGCCGCGACCCCGTGTTCCACGGACGCTGAGCTTCAGCGCACACCCTCAGGAGGACCAGATGATCCAGCGTGTGGTGATCAGCGGGCTCGCCGACGGCATGGGCCGCCGGACCGCTCTGTTGCTCGCCGATCAGGGCATGTCGATCGCGGGCTTCGACGTCGACGAGGCCGGGCTCGCGTCACTGCGGGCGGAACTCGACGCGAAGGGCACCGACCACCATCTGGTGCCTCTCGACATCCGGGACCGCGCGGGCGTACGGGCGTTCCGCGACGAGGTCCTGGAGAAGTGGGGGTACGTCGACACGGTCGTGTCCAACGTCGGCGTACCGTTCTTCGGGCCGTTCGAGGAGGTGGATCTCGACGCGGCCCTGCGCGCCTTCGAGATCAATGTGATCGGTGCCGCGGCCCTGTTCCAGTCCTTCCTGCCGGGTATGCGCGAACGCCGCCGGGGCAAGCTGGTCGCGGTCGCCTCACTGGTCGGGCGGATCCCTTTCCCGTTCGAGTCGATCTACTCCTCGACCAAGTTCGCCGTCGAGGGCATGGTGCAGTCGCTCAAGTTCGAGGTGGAGCCGTACGGCATCCGGGTCGCCCTCATCGAACCGGCCCAGGTGGCGACCGGCTTCGCGCAGAAGGCCCTCAAACTGCCAAAGAAGACGTCCCCTTACTACGAGCGCGCGATGCGCTTCGTCGAACGCGACAAGGAACTGGTCCAGAAGGCGCCCACCCCCGAGCAGGCGGCCACGAGGATCGCCGCCGTCGTCCTCGCGGACAAGCCGAAGCTCTTCAACCAGGTCGACACCATGAGTTCGCTCTTCTTCTTCCTCAACCAGCACTTGCCGACCAGGGTCCGCGACGCGATCCTGCTCAACCACATGGGGATCAGGGACCGTTGAGCCGCTGCCGGTACGCGCTTCGGAGCGGGTGACGCGAGGAGAGCGGTCTTCTTGCCGCTCTCGAGCTACAGCGTCAGGCGATACCGCCGTTGCTGTGCAGGACCTGGCCGTTCACCCAGCGTGCCGGTCCGGCGAGGAAGGCCGCGAGCTCGGCCATGTCCTCGGGGCTGCCCAGGCGTTCGAGCGGCGCGGCCTTGGTGAGACCATCGATGACCGACTGGTCCTTGCCCTCGAAGAGCAGCGGGGTACCCGTGGGACCGGGGGCGATCGCGTTGACGGTGATGTCCTTGCCGCGCAGCTCGCGGGCGAGTACCAGAGTGATCGCCTCCACAGCCGCCTTGCTCGTCACGTAGGCACCGTAGGCGGGGGTCTGTGTGCGGGTCATCGACGAGGAGAAGTTGATGATGGCGCCGCCTGCGCGCAACTGCCGGGCCGCCTGTCGGTCGACGACGAACGTGCCGCGGATGTTGGTGCGGTGGATCCGGTCGAGGTCGTTCAGGTCGAGGTTCGCGATCGGGCCGGGCCGCATGATGCCGGCGGTGTGTACCAGGACGTCGATGCCGTCGAATGCCAGATCGACTTCTTCGAAGGCCGCGGCCATCGCGTCCTCGTCGGCGACGTCACCGCCGACAGCGATCGCCCGGCCGCCGCATGACACGATCTCGTCGACCAGCCGGTTGGCCATGTCCTTGTTCTCGACATAGTGAACGCCGACGGAGAACTTGTCCTTCGCCAGTCGTCTGACGACAGCGCGGCCGATCCCACCGGAACCGCCGGTGACAAGGGCGACACGAGAGTAAGGGTTCTGGTCCATGGACTGTCTCCTCCTCGATGTCTTCGATGTCTTTGATGTCTTCGAACGTCCGATACCGGCCCGCACTCGGTCACGCGTCATGCCATGGAGTCAACTGCCGCGCCACTGTCGGCTGTTGTGTGTGAGATGTCCCAGGCCTGGGACATCTCCTCGAGGGCGTCGATATCCGATCCACAGACAGCCGACCGCAGAGCGTCGAACTTCTCCTCGCTCCACTGATAGATGTCCAGCGCGAGAAGCCGGTCGATGACCTCCGGCTCGAAGCGCTTCCGCACTTCCCGTGCCGGGCTTCCGGCCACCATGGTGTAAGGCGGCACGTCACGGGTCACTACGCTCTGCGCGGCGATCACGGCGCCCTCGCCAAGGGTCACACCAGGCATGATCATGGCGCGCATGCCGATCCAGACACCGTCCTTGATGACGGTGTCACCCTTTCCCTGATACGCGGCGGCGCGAATGTCACGGAAGGGGTAGAGACTGAACCAGTCCGCACGGTGAAGGTGATTGCCCCCCATGAGGATGACCACTTCGGCCCCGATGCATACGTAGTCGCCGATATACAACTGGTCGACGGTCCAGGCCGGTTCCGGGATGTTCGCTCGGCTGAAGGCATCGCCGTGGAGGTAACGCACCACGGAATCCTCGAAGCCGTCGGACCACGCGTGGCTGTAGTAGCTACGGGTCCCTCGCACATGGATGTTGGGATTGGTCACGGCCTCATGGAGGCTCTGCGGTCTCGACCAGTGATACCCGTTGGACATAGCGGCGCTACCTCAGGGCTTCGTTGATGATCAGGCACTAGTAGGTAGGGGTACCCGATCCCCGCGGACGCCTCCCGTTCCCTTTCCCATTCCACCCTAAGGAAGCAGCCGACGGCCTCGGGACCCTTCTCCTGGCGGCGTTCGCGACTGCTCTACCGGGCGGCCCCTTCCCCGCGGGCGACTGTCGCCGCCAGGCTTGAATCAACCCTTGCCAGACTGTTCGAATATCACCCCTATGGCCCCGGTGCATACGATCTGGAACAGTTCGAAGCATGACAACTGGCAGATGGAACACCGGAGTTGACCGCTCCGGACAGCCAAGATCAGCGGGCCGGTTACGTCGCCTGGCGGCAGTCCTCATCACCCTGCTGCTGTCCTGCGCCGGGGTGGCCGCGAGCAGTGGTGTGGCGCAGGCCGCGAACCCCGACAGCCATGTCGCGGCGACCTGGAACATGCAGGCGGGTCCGGACCGGTGGACCGGCGCGTACAACCTCGCCCGTACCCATGACGTCGTGGCCCTCCAGGAAGTGCCGCAGGGGCAGCCCGCCGGGTCGTACTACCAGGGCATGGTCAACGGCATCGAGCACTATCTCTGGGTGCAGGGCGACAACGGTCCGCTGCGGCATCTGTACATCCTGCGCACCACCACCCGCGACCTCGGGATGGTCACGGCGTGGCAGCCGGACAACGTCCTCGCCATCAACGGCGTCTACCGTCCCGCCCTCGGCGTGGTGAACCGCGCCGACGGCGTCCTGTTCGCCTCCGTCCACGCGGCCTCGGGCGGCGGGAACGACGCCGGATCCCTGCTGCGCCGGATCGCCCAGGCGGCGTTCTTCCAGGGCTTCCTGGACTGGGCCGCGCTGGGTGACTTCAACCGCGCCCCGCAGGATCTGCCCGCGCTCAATCTGCCCGCGGGCTCGCGGATCTACAACGGCGGACAGGCCACGCAGCAGTCCGGCAACGAGCTCGACTACATGGTCTCCGACATCGACACCGACCGCTGGCAGGCCACCGTGCTGCCCAACTACGGCAGCGACCACTGGCCCGTACGCTTCGGATCCCTCCAGGCAGCCGCCGGGCCCGCCGAGCTGACGATCCACGCGGACAACAGCGACCGGCTTCTGGACGTGTATCAGGGCGAGAGCGCCAACGGCACGCATGTGATCCAGTACCACGACAACGGCGGCGACAACCAGCGGTGGTATCTGCGCTGGCTGGGGATCCTCGGTGACACCGGCAAGCCGATGTACCGGATCGTGAGCAAGTCGAACGGCAAGTGCGTCGACGTCGCGAACGGCCAGGGCTCGCACGCGGGTGACTACCTGAACATCTGGGCGTGCCACCCCGTCACCGGCGAGCCCGGCAGCGGCGGCCCGCGCCGCGACACCCAGAACTTCACCCTGGAACATCCCAACCCGACGTTCCCGAACCTGACGGCCCTGCGGGACAACGCGACCGGGCTGTACGCGAACATCAACCACAACGAGACCGGCGACGGCACCTGGGTCATCCAGTGGCCCTACCAGCCGGGCTCCACCTGGCCGAACCCGGCGGCCAACGAGACCTTCTATCTGCACCCCCGGGAGTAGCTGGTGCCCCGGCGCTAGGCGACCGGCGCCGGGGTGTCCCGCAGGGTGACGTTGGCGTGGCTCTCCTGGAAGCTCTGCTCCGATACGAGGGTCAGCCGGGCCGTGGACCGGAACTCCGGCAGGGTGGTGGCGCCGCAGGAGACCATGGTGGTCCTGAGCTTGGCGATGGTCAGGGCAAGCCCTTCCTCCAGGTCACCCGCGTAGGGGACGTAGCCGTCCACGCCTTCCTCGAAGACCAGCTCCTGGCCTCCCTGTCCGTAGCGCTGCCAGTTACGGGCCCGGTTCGAGCCCTCGCCCCAGTACTCCTTGACGAAGCCGTCGCGGGTGGGCAGCTTCGCTCCCGCCGCCTGGTCGAAGCGGGCGAAGTAGCGCCCCATCATGACGAAGTCGGCTCCCATCGCCAGGGCCAGCGCCACGTGGTAGTCGTGCACCAGCCCGCCGTCGGAGCAGATCGGCACGTACTCGCCGGTACGTTCGCGGAAGGCGTCCCGGGCTGCCGCGACGTCGAGCACGGCGCTGGCCTGGCCGCGGCCGATGCCCTTCTGGTCGCGGGTGATGCAGATGGAGCCGCCGCCGACCCCGACCTTAACGAAGTCGGCCCCCGCCTCGGCTAGGAAGGTGAACGCCTCCCCGTCGACCACGTTGCCACCGCCGACCGGGATCTCCGGGTAGTGCTTCTTCACCCAGGTCAGCGCCTGCGCCTGCCAGTCGCTGTAGCCGTCGGAGGAGTCGAAGCAGAGCGCGTCCGCGCCCGCCGCCAGCAGGGCCGGGACACGGTCCTGGTAGTCGTGGGTGTTGATGCCCGCGCCCACGCGCAGGTGCTTGGCGGTGTCCACGAGTCGGTTCGGGAAGCGCTTGGAGTTCTTCACCTGGCGGACCGCCGCGACCTGGTCCTGGATCGGTTGGTTGTGGTGCAGGAAGCTGAGACCGCCGTTACGCGCGAGGGCGATCGCGAGATCGGGGGTGCTGACGGCCTGCATGATCGCCGAGGTGAAGGGGGACCGCAACTCGATCGCGGACTCCTCGCCCGCGGTGTACCGCACCAGGGGCGTGCGCAGGTCGACCGTGGCAGCCGAGCAGTCGGTCCGGGTCCGGTTCGGCAAGAGCAGGAACTCGTTGAACGTCCGTGAGACCTCGGCGATGATCTGTGCCACTCGTTCCTCCTGACCCGTCGGCCGGGGCCGACTGCCCCGCCGTGAGGATCGCCCCCCGTGTTCCAGAGGCCGGGCAGGCAGAGATCGGCACGGCGGCCGTGGAGGTGCCACGAGCCGCGGCAGAGCCCTGACCGGCCCGTGGATCGAACGGGTGCGGTCGGTGACCCCGCACCCTATCGGCCGACCCGTCCACCGCACGAATCGTCACCACCCCCAGAGGCGCACCCCCTTCCTGCTCTGGCGTCCGGTTCTCCGGCCGGGCAGGATCGGACCCATGTCCAGCCAACGTGAGATCGTGCTGCCGCCGAGCATTCGGTTGTCGGGAGACGGGTTGCTGCTGAGGGAGTGGGCCGAGGCCGACCTGTCGGCGCTGGTCGAGCTCTACGACGATCCCGAGATCGACCGGTGGACGCCGGTGCCCTCCCCGTTCGACTCCACGGCCGCGGGTGCATACCTGGCCAAGGCTCACGAGGGGCGTGCGGAAGGCCGTACGAAGGCGCAGTTGGCGATCACCACCGACGGTGAGCGGCCGCGGGGTGAGGTGATCCTCTTCCGCTGCCGACTCGACGCGCGGGACATCGAGTTGGCTTACGGTGTCGGCAGTCGGCACCGCCGCCAGGGCCTGGCCTCACGGGCCGTCAAGCTCGCGACGGACTACGCCTATCAGCACCTGGGGGCACGGCGAGTGCTGCTCCGTATCGAAGCGCGGAACTCCCCGAGCATGGCTGTCGCACGCGCAACTGGCTTCCAGCTCACCGACGATGAGCCTGTCACGCGCGAGGCCAAGGGACGCCAGGTGACACTGCACACCTGGTGCTGTCACCACGGCGGCGCGGACTCCGTTTCACCGTAAGCGACTTGACGGTGCCCGGTAGCTGGATCGGTGGACGGGGCACGCCGTCCGTGTCCGGGCACCCGGCACCGCTGTGGGGGCTCAACGCCGCTACAGGACCGGCAAGTCCGCGTGCGATACGCGGACTTGCCGGTCCTGGGACAACTAGGTGCTAGGCGCCGATGGCGGCTTCCAGCGGGCTGAGTGCGGCGGCCCGGCGGGCGGGCAGGGCGGCCGCGGCCGCGCCGACGGCGAGGGAGAGCAGGACCGTGAGGGCGAGCGTGCCCCAGGGGAGGGAGAAGGAGTACTGCGGGATGGCCCCGTTGGCCAGTCCGCTGACCTTCCATGCCCCGAACAGCCCGCCGACCAGCCCGAGCAGGGTGCCGAAGGCGGCGACGCAGACGGCCTCCAGACGGATCATGCCGCGGATGCCGGAGCGGTCCATGCCGATGGCACGCAGGACGCCGATCTCACGGGTGCGCTCCGAGACCGACATGGCGAGGGTGTTGACCATGCCGAGCGCGGAGATCAGTACGCCGATGGCGAGCAGACCGAACACCATGGTCATCAACTCACCGGCGGTGCCGGCCTGTTCCCGGACGAGCTGATCGCGGCTCTGGACCTTCAGCAGCGGGCTGTCGCTCACGGCGGCGCGCAGGCGCTTCTCCAGGTCCTTGGAGACCGTGCCGTCGGTGGTGCGGACCAGGACGCGCTGTACGGAGCCGCGCAGGTAGCTGTGCTTCTGCACTTCGGCGCGGTAGCCGAGGACGTCCTGGGCGGTGGGGTTGTCCTGGTAGACGCCGACAACGGTGTAGGGCTCGTCGCGGTCGCCGGTTCCGGGGCCGATGCTCGCCTTGAGCTGCTCGCCGGTGGTCAGGCGGTGGTCGCGGGCGTAGCTCTGGGAGACGGCGATCCTGCCGGGCCCGAGGTCCTTGGCGGAGCCGGTGAGGAAGTGGAGCCTCATCACGTCGTCCACGGTCTTCGGATCGACCCCGGAGATCGCCTTGCCGCCGGGAGTGATGACGGATTCCGCGACGGCGGAGGCGGTCCGTACACCGGGCACGTCGGCGACCCGCCGGACGGCGGCGGGGTCGATGGCGGTGGTGGAGTCGCGGGTGCTGATGACGTAGGTGGCGCTCAGCCCGGCGGCGGCCTGGGAGTCCAGGGCCTTGCTGGAGGAGTGGTCGATGGCGGCGAGGCCGGAGACCAGCGCAGTGCTGATCATCAGCGCGGCGGCGGTGGCGGCGGTACGGCGCGGATCGCGCAGGGTGTTCTCGCGGGCGAGGTCGCCCACGACGCCGAAGCGGGCGGTGAGACGGCCGAGCAGGCGGATCACCGGTCCGGCGAGCAGCGGGGCCAGCACGATCAGTCCGATCA
The DNA here is from genome assembly GCF_055583785.1 of Streptomyces sp. NPDC104371. Lineage (NCBI taxonomy): Bacteria > Bacillati > Actinomycetota > Actinomycetes > Kitasatosporales > Streptomycetaceae > Streptomyces > Streptomyces sp. NPDC104371. The sequence goes on along the minus strand of NZ_JBVJNF010000008.1, from coordinate 103,203 downwards.
CGAGGATGCCGCACCCGAACAACGCGGTCTGCAGGTCGGCGTCGGTGGCACTGGTCGCGTCGCTCAGCGAGAACAGCAGGCCCGCGCCGAGGACGACCAGTACCAGGCCGACCGCGCCCCGGATCCGGGAGACCACGGCGGACGGCGGCTGCTCGGCCGTGCGCATCGCCTCGACAGGAGCGACCCGCGCCGCGCGGCGCGACGGCAGCCAGGCGGCGAGCACGGTGACGCCGACGCCCACGACGAGCGAGGCGAGGATCGTGGTCGGGCCGATCACCAGCGGCCCGCTGGGCAGCAGGTCGTCGGAGGTGTCCAGCACGCTCGGCAGCACGGTGGCCACCCCCAGACCCAGCACGAACCCGAGGACGGACGCGACGAGACCGACCAGGGCCGCCTCGGCGAGGACCGAGCGGACCACCTGGCGGCGGGTGGCGCCGATCGCCTGCAGCAGCGCGATCTCGCGGCTGCGGCGTGCCACGAGCATGGTGAAGGTGTTGACGATGAGGAACGTGCCGATGAACAGCGAGACCACGGCGAAGACCAGGGGCAGTCGCTCGTAGCTGTGGGTCGTGCTCGCGATGAAGACGGACTGTTGGTGGGCCAGGGCAGTACCGGTGGTGGCCTCAGCGTGGTCCTCCGGCAGCACGGCGGTGACCCGGTCGGACAGTTCGAACTCGCCGGTGCCCGGCGTGGCGGTCAGGTCGATCCCGTTGTAGTGCTCCGGGGCGGCGAACTGCTTCTGCGCGGTGGCCTTGTCGAACACCGCCAGGGTGCCGCCCGCGTTCACCCGGCTGTCCTCGGTGGTCACCAGGCCCACCAGGCGCATCTTGAGGACCGGTCCGTCATTGGCGAGCGTGACGGTGTCCCCCAGTCGGTAGCCCCCGGCTGCCGCGGTTCCGCGGTCCAGCGCGACCTCACCGCTGTCACGGGGGGCGCGGCCCGCGGTGAGCGGGTAGCGGCTGTCCTCGCCGTCGGCACCTGGAACGTAGGCGACACCGAACTTGCCCATCATGCTGTCGGCCCGCATCGGTGTGCCGTCCTTGGCGGACAGGGTGACCGAACCGTTCGCCGCCGGGCGCACGGAGGCGACGCCGGGAACGGCGGACAGCTTGCGTACCAGGGCGTCGTCCAGGGCACCGTACTGCTCCTCGGGGGAGGTTCCCGGAATGTATTTCGGGCTCACGCGCACGGCGGTGTCCGCGTAGGTGTGGGACATGGCGGCGCGGTAGGCGGCGGTGGTGGAGTCGGCGAAGACCAGGGAGCCGGTGATGAACGCGACCCCGAGGCAGACCGCGAGCACGGTCATGATCAGACGGGCCTTGTGCGCGAGGACGTTGCGCAGGGCTGTTCGCAGCATGGTGAGCTTTCGAAAGTATGAGAAGAGGTACGGGGAGGGGGAACGGCGGGCTGATGAGGAGTCAGCGCGTGCGGCCCTGGGCCTCGAACGCGAGCATCCGGTCGAGTACGCGGTCGGCGGTCGGGGCGTGCAGCTCGTCCACGAGTCGCCCGTCGGCGAGGAAGACCACACGGTCGGCGTGCGCGGCGGCGACCGGGTCGTGGGTCACCATCACCACGGTCTGGCCGAGTTCTCGCACCGAGTCGCGCAGGAACCCGAGGACTTCGACACCGGAGCGGGAGTCGAGGTTGCCGGTCGGCTCGTCGGCGAACACGATCTCCGGACGGGACACCAGGGCGCGGGCGACGGCGATGCGCTGCTGCTGGCCGCCGGAGAGCTGCGACGGACGGTGCGCGAGGCGCCCCACGAGCCCCACAGTGGCGACGACGGTGTCCAGCCATGCCGCGTCGGGCTGTCGACCGGCCAGGCGCAGCGGCAGCGTCATGTTCTCCAACGCGGTCAGGGTGGGCAGCAGGTTGAAGCCCTGGAAGACGAAGCCGACCTTCTCCCGCCGCAGTTGGGTGAGTTGACGGTCGTTCAGGGAGGCCAGTTCGACGTCGCCGATCCGGGCCGAACCCGAGGTCACCGGGTCCAGGCCCGCCATGCAGTGCATCAGCGTCGACTTGCCTGAGCCGGACGGACCCATGACCGCGGTGAACCGTGCCCGCGCGAACTCCACGGACACCGAGTCCAACGCGGTGACCTGGGTCTCGCCCCTCCCGTACACCTTGGTCAGGGCCGTGGCACGGGCCGCCGGTTCGGTGAGGGGGGCAGCCGGGGGAACGAGCGTCTGCGACATGAGTACTCCGTCTGGGGAACGACGGCCCGCGAGCGCCCCGCGGGCCGGAGGGACATTCCCATCCTCACGGCTCTCACCTGCGGAAACATCGACCTGGAGGCGGTCGTCGGGGTCTGCCGAAGGGGAGGGACGAGCTGTGTGGCCCTGCCCTTCGGCAGACCCCCGCGCCGACCCGTCTCTGCCTTTGGTCTGACTCGCGTCGCTCACTCAGGTACGGAAACCGGTCCGGGAGTCAGGGGCGCAGGCCTGCGCGGTGCGCGAGGAGGGCCGCCTGCACCCGGCTCGTCGATCCGGTCTTCTCCAGGATCGCGCCCACGTGTGTCTTCACCGTGCCGATGCCGATGGCCAGCCGTTCCGCGATGTCCTGATTCGACAGTCCCTCGCCGAGCATCGCCAGCACCTCCCGCTCGCGCCCGGTGAGCCGGGCGATCCGCTCGTCCTGCGGGGCCGAGCCGTCGGCATCCGCCGCGCCGCCGCGCAGCATCCGGGCGATCACCGACCCGGTGACCCCTGGGGAGAGCACCGCGTCACCGGCCGCCGCCGCCCGGACCGCGCTGATCAGCTCCTGCGGCCCCTCGTCCTTCAGCAGGAACCCCGAGGCGCCGTCCCGCAGCGCCCGCAGCACGTTCTCCTCGTCACCGAAGGTCGTCAGCATCACCACGCGCGGCGCCGGATCGAGCGCGAGCAGCGGCCGGATCGCGGCCAGCCCGTCGCACCCGGGCATCCGGATGTCCACCAGCGCCACATCCGGGTGGTGCGCGGCGGCCTCCTCGACCGCGCGGTGTCCGTCGGGAGCTTCGGCGACCACATCGATGCCGTCGGCGTGCCGCAGGATCAACCGCACCCCGTGCCGGATCATCGCCTCGTCGTCGGCGAGCAGGACACGGATCGGCCGGTTGGGCTCGGTCATGGGGTCTCCCAGGGCGGGGTGTCCCGTACGGACGGGACAGTGAAACGGTCGATGGAGATGAGGCGTTGTGAGGCATCGAAGCAGTAGCGGGTGACGGCGAAGACGCCGGGCCGGGGCCCGCGGCCGGCGGCCGGATAGACGCAGCCCACCGAGCCGACGGGCCGCGGCGGTTCGTGCCCGGTGGCCGCGGCGCGCGCAGCCGGGCTGTCGACGACTCCCTTCAGCTCCTGGTGCGTCATACCGAGGCGCGGCTGCTGAGGCGGGGCCACATGTCTGGGCTGGCTGTACACCAGGGCGATCGCGAACGCCAGCAGCACCCACAGCGCCGCCGCCCCGAGGGCGAACGTCAGCACCCCCGCGGTGCGCGGCTCGCGCGACAGCGCCGCCGTGTCGTCGACCGCCGTCTTGGAAGCCTGCGGGCCGCCGCCGAGCGGTCTCCTCGTGACGGCGTCGTCCGGTTCCGCCGGGATGGCCGCGACCACCTGGAATCCGCCGGTCGGCAGCGCGTCGGCCTCGAAGGTGCCGCCGAGCAGCTCGACCCGCTCGCGCAGGCCCGTCAGGCCGCGCCCCGTCCCGGCCTCGGACGGGGTGCCGGTCGAAGCGGGGGACGCGCCGTTGCGGACCGTCACCCGCACCGTCGGGTCGTCGTGCTCGACCCGCACGGTGACATGGGCGGCTGTCGCGTACCGGTGCACGTTCGTCAGGGTCTCCCGCACCACCCGGTGCACCGCGCGCCGTACCCGTGCCGGGCATTCGTCGAGGTCGGGGCCGCTCCATTCCAGCCGTACGCTGATTCCGCCGTCGCGGGACTCCGCGACCAGCGCCTCGACGTCGGCCCGGGTGCCGGTGGCGTCGGTGAACGCGTCCGGGCCGGTGTCCCCGCCGAGCGGGCCGAGCACCCCGAGGGCCTGCCGCAGTTCACGCATCGCGTCCCGGGTGGTCCGCCGGACCAGGACGGCCTCCTCGCGCAGTTCCGGCGCGGCGTGGTCGAGGGCGAGTTCCAGGCCGCCGGCGTGCAGCGAGATGAGACTGAGCCGATGGCCCACGAGGTCGTGCATCTCGGCGGCGATCCGGGCCCGTTCATGGGTACGGGCCTCGCTGTCCGCGAACCGGCGGGCCCGCTCGGCCGCGTCGCCCCGTTCGCGCAACGCGTGCAGCAGCCGGGCCTGCTGCCCGTACACCGTCCCGACCAGGCCGGGTACGACGACGGCGGTCACCGCCAGGGCCAGCCCGAGCTCCAGGCCGTACACGGCCGAGCCGGTGCCGATCGAGGGACCGGCCGCGATCGCGGATGCCGTGATCAGCAGGCTTCCGCCGCCGAGCAGCCGGGTGCGATGGCGCTGCCGGACGGTGTCGAGCGCCACCGTGTACGCGGTCGCCGCCGTCACCGGACCGACGACCGGCGCCGCCCCGGCGAGGACGGCGAGGATCAGGAGCGCGGTGTCGGGCCGACGCCGCCGCAACGGGAAGAGAGCGACGGCGACCGGGACCACGCACAGTTGCAACCCGGCGTGCGGCAGACTCCACAGCCGCTGGGCGACGGCGAACAGACACAGCGCGGCTACCGCCACACCGGCGGTCTCCGCGACGATCCGACCGACTACTCCCGGACGTGCGGGAGCGTCCGACCCGGGGTGGACGGAACGACGGAAACGGCTGATGAGAGGCACGTCGTCCAGTATTGACCGCGACGGACGCACGGGGCGTGGGCCTCAGGACCGATCCGCGACTCTGCCTTTCGGCAGAGCCCGGCGGATCACCCGGGCCCGGCATCTGTGCCCTCGGCACGGCCCCGGAGGCGGGTGACGGGAAGGCGAGGTTCGGCCAGGCGGCCCCGTCCTACCGGTGTTCGGCGGGACGGGGCCTGCGGGATCCGGGTAACAGCCGGGCCGAGGGCACATGGCCCCGGCTCACGCTCCGTGGATCAAGTCCTGCTGGTCGGGTACGACGGATCCGTCGTCGCGCAGGAGCGGGCCGAAGCCGCCCTCGGGGCGGTTCCAGGCGGCCGTGGCGCACGGGTAGGTGCCCTGCTTCCGCGGGAGCGGCTCGATGAACATGGGGTTGGCGACCCAGCGCCCGTCCGCGTTGTCGTAGGCGCGGCACATGATCTCGCTCTTGTTGCGGTTGAGGACGAGGTGTGCGCCGGTCGCGTCGTCGACGAAGGTCACGTCGGTGTCGGCGTCACCGCCACCGAGCGCGATCCGCTTGTCCCAACGCTGCTTCTCCCAGGCCGACTTCCCCTTGATGTGGAAGATCTCCTGGTTGATCCAGCAGCGCTTGCCGTCGATGTACGGGATGGCCTCGCCCTTGGTGACCGGGACACCGCCGCAGCCCTCGTTGTACAAGGTGATGCGGCCACGCTTGTCGAGGACGGAGCGGATGGCGATGGTGTGCTCGCGGTCGATGCCGACGCCCTGGGACCACACCTCGGTGACCGGTTCGGAGCCCGCGGAGACGATGTAGACGTCGAACCCGGCCTGTTGGAGCGTGCGGATCAGGTCGCGCTGCTGCTCGTAGTAGCGGACGTAGCCGGGGATGGTGTGCGTGCCCAGCTTCTGGGTGGCGCCGACGGGCGCGGCAAGAGCTTCCTTGCGGGCGGCAGCCGCGTACGACTCCAGTTCGGGGACGGTGTGCCCGGCGAAGAGCTGCGGGACCCAGGCGTACTGGGGCACGGTGTGCCGGTGGTCCCACTCACCGGAGAACGCGGCGGCGCCTCTCATCGTCTTGCCGGACTCACGGATGTTGAAGATCTCGTCCGTGCAGTCGGTGTCGGTGGAGGTGGGCAGCGGGGCGCCGACCGGGACGTCGGTGCCACAGGCGGTGGTGAGCGCCCGGTCGGCCTCGTCGGTCATCCACTTGCTGGAGTCCTTCCAGCGCGCGGGCCGGAGGATCTTGTCGTGGCGCAGTGCCCAGGCGATGGTCGCGTCGGTGACGTCGTTCTTGGAGACGGTGTTGTCCCAGTCGAACGCGGCGACGGGGCGCGGGCCGTGATGGCCGTCGCAGGTCCCGCGTTCGTCGATCATGCGCTGGAGTCTCGCCCGGTTCTCCCCGTACCAGGGCAGCTTCGTCGAGAGCTGCGGGCAGGCCCGGGAGGCGGTGGGGGCGGACGGTGCGGACGTGGCGGCGGCCGCAGGGGTGGTCAGGGTCGCGACCGCCATGAGGGTGGCAGCCGCGGCCGAAGTCCACGCGGCAACAAGTCTGTTACGCATGTGAGTGGACCGTACATCAACGTCCGGGGCCTGTTGAGGGTTCGCACACCGTGGCTTCTGTCACCGACCACCACACACGGCGGTGCGGGGGCTACAGGCGGGCTTTCATGCTCTCGCAGACTCCGTGCGCGCCCTTGATCTCGAAGTCGCCCTCGGCGCCGCGGAGTACGCCACGGTAGTGCCCGAAGAGCTGGAAGTAGTCGACGGCGAACAGGCCGAGGTTGTGCTTCACCTGTTTGCGGCCTTCCGGCTCGAAGACGACGTCGATACGGCCGTCTTGGGAGGCGATGTGCCAGGTGGCCGTCGGATCGGCGGACGCGGGCTCGAAGACGATGTCACTCAAGGGCTCACATCCGCTCGTGGTCCACAGGCAGGACTCCTCCGCTTCGCCCGGGAGTTCGGGCCGTGCGGCGAAGTTGGCTCCGACGACCGGGCCGACGTCTGTCGGGGTCGCGAAGGTGCCCCAGAGCCAGGTGGTCCGGTACGGAAGCAGGGAGCGGTGCTCGTCGAGTATCGCCAGGTCGCGGGTCGCGTCGAAGGCGATCTCGGTGTCCCCGACGCAGAGCACACCGGAGACGGGGAAGGCGGCCTTGTGGGTGTACATGCTTCCGCCCGGCAGCCGGGAACTCACCGAGAGCGGAGGGGTGGCCGCCGCGGCGTCGAGTTCGAGACGGCCTCGGACGGCCGGGGCCTTCGGCGTCGCGGCGATGTCGATGTCGATCCGGTGCCGGGCGGACGCGCGGGAGAACGTGCAGTCGATCCGGTAGCCGTCGCGCGCGAAGTGGCAGGCGTTGTCCAGGAGTTCGGCGGGGAGCGTGGGGCTGCCGCCGGACGCGGTGGCCGCGTGCTGGTGGAGCGTGCCGCGCGCCCGGTCGTAGGCGTAGATCTCGGAGCTGGCGAGGTAGTGCGCGTCCTGGATGATCAGGGAGGAGTACCAGTCGGGGTGCAGCAGCGTGAAGCCGACCCACTCCTTGAGGCGCAGGCTCTTCAGACGGCGGGTGAGTCCGGTGTACGCGTCGAGGGGGTCGGCGACGGCGGGACGGTCCGGCAGGCGACCCCAGTGGCGTATGCCGTCCTCGACCAGGCGGTGAGGGGTGGACATGGCGGGTAGTCTGCCGAGGGCATCGGCGCGGGTCAACAGACTGTCCGCAGCAGCCGCCTCGGCCGGTGGGCGAGGCCGAGCGGCGACGCACCGGGTGGCCGGGACCCGCCGCCGCGTTCTCACCCGGGCCTCGGCCTTCGGACGCCTCCGTTCCAAAGGGCGCGCAAGCGGTTGACGCCTCATCGACGCTCCCCTTTACTCGCGACGAATCCCCAGGAGAAGAGGGAGACACATGCGCACGAAGAGAGCGAGACAAGCGAACTCAGGCGCACTGGTCCTGGCCGCGGGCCTGCTCGCCGCGGCGTCCCTGGCGGGGCCCGCCTCCGCCGCGGAGCCGTCGTCGGTCACCTTGGGCGGCGTCGCCTACAACTTCACCACGGGCAAGCCCATCCCCCACGCCCGCGTCGCCGTCGAGGAGACGGGCGCCGCGGTGGAGACGGACGACAACGGCCGGTGGTCTCTCGACGTCCCGGCGGGCTCCGACGCCACCGTGCATATCACCAAGGTCGGCTGGTACCCGATGTACACGCAGACGTTCCAGAACGTGCGGCAGGGCATCCCCGACATCTTCCTCCAGACACCGGATCTCGCGACCACCGCCGGGCTGTGGGCGCTCGTCGCCGCCCAGCAGTGGAAGGACCCGTTCGAAGACGGCTGCGTGATCGTCTCCACGGTCGTGGACAAGCGCGCGGTGGGCATGACCTTCGAGGAGTTGGTGGGCTTCGTCCCGCACGGCGTCCCCGGCTCCACCGCCTCGGCCTCCCCCGCGCTGCCGAAGCCGCTGTACTTCAACGACCACGTGCTGCCCGACATCTCCTTGTCCCAGACCTCCACCGACGGCGGCGTGATGTGGACCAACGTGCCGACCGGCACCTACACCTTCAACGCCACGCACCCCACGGAGAAGTTCGCGCCCTTCACCGCGCAGTGCAAGGACCACCGCTTCATCAACGCCAGCCCCGCCCACGGTCTGCACGGCATGCCGTGACCCTCGGGGAGTTCCTCAGAGGATCTCCTTCTCAGACTCGACGACGACGCCGTACAGGTCGGCGATGGTGGCAAGGGCGCCGCGGTGCACCTGGTCGGCCGGGACGTCGGTGCCCATGACCGGGAGGGAGCGGGTCGCGCAGGCGTCGGCGACGACGGTGGGGCGGTAGCCGCCGAGGAAGGCGCCCTGCGCGGTGAACGCCACACACATGTGGGTCATCCAGCCCACGAGGACGACGTCCTGGCCCGCGCTGAGGTGGGCGGCCAGGTCCGTGCCGACGAACGCGTTCGGGACCTGCTTGACGACGACCGGCTCGCCGTCGACCGGCGCGACCTTCGGGTGGATCCGGCCGATCTCGGCACGGATGTCGTACGGGGTGCCCTCGCCGCCGTCATTGATGACGTGCACGACCTTCGCGCCCTCCTGGCGGGCCCTGGCCAGCAGGTGCGCGGCGGCGTCGAGGGACTGCTCCCAGCCGTCGAGTTCCATGACGCCCTGGGTGTAGGTGTTCTGCATGTCGATCAGGATCAGCGTCGAGCCGGCCAGCTTCGCGGGCGTCCGGTCGAAGCCGTTGAGTTCGCGCAGCGTGGTTCGGGACATGGGTGTACCGCCTTCGGGAGGTGAGTGGGGAGTGCGGCCCGAGCGGTCCGCCGGGCCATGTGTGTCACGCTATGACCCCGCCGCGGTGTCGGCAATGACGTCTGACCCGCAGATACCGACATGCCGACCGCAGCGGCCGTACAGACCGCCCTACCGACCTACCGACCTGCTGACCTGCTGACCTGCTGAACGCCCCTGGGGGACCCGTGCCGGACACCGCCCGACGTCTCGTCGTCATCGTGCTCTTCGACGGCGTCGACCTGCTCGACGTCACCGGGCCGCCGGAGGTGTTCTCGCTCGCCGGGCGCGAGGCCGAGGAGGCCGCGGGCTATCAAGTCCTGCTGACCGCCGAGACCTTGGGCCCCGTCACCACCGGCGCCGGGGTCCGTATCCTGCCCGACCTCACCTTCGAGGAGGCCGCCGGGCGCGGCATCAATACGCTCGTGGTGCCCGGAGCGGTGGAGATCGACGACGAGCGCCGCGTCCATGCCCTCGTCGACCCCTGCCTGGTCGCCTGGGTGAAGGTCCTCGCCGCTCGTGCGCACCGGATCGCCTCCGTGTGCGTGGGCGCGCATCTGCTCGCCGCCGCGGGTCTGCTCGACGGCAAGCGGGCCACCACCCACTGGTCGACGGCGCGGCAACTGGCCGCCGATCACCCGGCGGTGACGGTGGACGCCGACCCGATCTTCGTCCGCGAGGGCAATGTGTGGACCGGGGCCGGGATCAGCGCCTGCCTGGATCTGTCCCTCGCCCTGATCGCCGACGATCTCGGTGAGGCGGTCGCCCTGCGCGTGGCCCGGCAACTGGTCATGTACCTCAAACGCCCCAGTGGGCAGAGCCAGTTCAGCGTTCCGTTGGAACAGATCTCCACCACGCGCCGCATCGAGGACCTTCGCCACCACATCCTGCGCCACCTCGACGAACCGCTGACGGTCGTCGACCTCGCCGCGTACGCGCACGTCAGCGACCGCCATCTGACCCGGCTCTTCAAGACCGAGCTGGGCATGACCCCGCACGCCTACATCGGGTCCGTCCGTGTGGAGAAGGCCCGCCATGAACTGGAGTCCACGGACGCCACGTTGGAACGTATCGCCGCCGTCTGCGGTTTCGGCACGACGGACACCCTGGTACGGGCGTTCCGCCGCCGTCTGGACACGACACCGACGGAGTACCGGCGACGGTTCAGGGTGCCGGTGGCGCGCTGACCCCCTACAACCACCCTGGGAACCTGCCCGAGTTCAGGCCGACGGTGACCCGGTGCGCAGGTGGTCTTCGTGGACTCTCGCTGCCAGGTCGAGCTTGGTGAAGGCCGGGCGGCCGACCTGCTGGTACTTCTCCTTCACCTGGTCCAGGTACCACTTGGCCGTGTGCGGGCTGATACGGGCCCGGCGGGCCGTCGCCTTGAGGGTCAGGCCCGAGGCGTAGTCGAGCAGCACCTGAAGCTCGCGCGGGGTGAGCCGGGGCCGTTGCGGTCGGTCGTCGTGGGCCAGGGCGAAGGCCATCTCGGGCGAGTGCACGGACCGGCCCGCCGCGACCTCGCCGATCACGTCCACCAGCCGGTCGAGCGGGTGGTCCTTCGTCAGGAAGCCGGCCGCGCCCGCCGTGATGGTGTCCACCACGGCGGCCGGCGCGGCCAGCGTGCTGATCACCAGGACCAGGGGCCCGGCGGCGCGCAGCTTGGTGACGTTCGACTCGGGCGCCGAGCCGTCCTTGAGGAGCAGATCGAGCAGCACCACGTCCGCCTGGCGGCCCGGCCCGGCGAGCAGTTCGTCCACCGTGGCGGAGCAGCCGAGCACGCGTAACTGCGGGACCCGCTCCAGCCAGGAGGACAGGCCCTCCAGCAGCATCCGGTCGTCGTCCACCGCCGCGACCCGTATCGCACCACAGGGCTCGTCCGTCATGCGGGCCACCTCAGCTCCACCAGGGTGCCCTCGCCCGGGGCACTGTCCACCTCGGCGGTACCGCCGATCTCCCGCATGCGGGTGTGGATCGACTGCCGCAGGCCCGTTCCCTTGGCGGCGGTCGGTCCGAGGTCGAAGCCGCAGCCGTCGTCCACCACGGTGACGGTGATCCCGCCGCCGCTCCCGGTGGCGGTCAGATGGGCCGTCGACGTACCGGCGTGGTGCCGGACGTTGTTCAGCGCCTCGGTCACGGCGGCGGCCAGCGAACGGGCCACCGGCGCGGGCAGCGCGGGAAGCGCGTGATACCGGGCGTTCACGGTGAGGCCGATGCCTTCGGCGGCGGACACCGCCTGCTCCAGCGCCTCGCCCGCCGCGATGTCGCCGCCCTGCCCGTCCTCCTCGTCCGAGCGCTGGATCAGCCGCCGCAGATACGAGGCTTCGCGGGCGCAGCGCTCGCGGAACGGCGCCGCGGTGGGATCGACGCGCTGCTGGGCGATCGCGGTGAGGGTCGCCAGTACGGTGTCGTGCAACGCCCGGTGCTGGGCGGTCCGTTCGGCGCGGCGGGCCCGCGCGGCCTCGGCTCGTACCGCCCGCTCCTGGGCTTCGTCGAGCAGGACGCCCTGGCGGTACAGGTAGCGCCAGAAGACGTGGGCCAGCACCGCGGAGGAGACCAGCGAGACCAGGTGTCCGCCGAGCGAGCGCGCCGTACCCGCCTGCACACAGCAGGCCGTGTGCACGGCCATGACCAGGCCGACCGCGCCCACCGCCGCGCGCTGTTCTCCCCCGGCCGCCGCCGCGGCGGTCGCCGAGCTGCCGAGCAGCATCACCCAGGAGCTCGGCTGGGCGATCGGCGCGCTGTCGGTCAGCAGCGCGAGGACGGGAACCAGGCAGCCGGCCACCAGGACGTCGCACCAGAGCAGGTACCGGGCGAAGACGCCCTGCCGGTACCCGGAGAGATACAGGGCGACGCTGCTCGCCAGCGCGGCCCCGAACAGCAGCAGGCCGACCCCTCCGCCGGCCGCCGCGGCCACACCACCGGCCAGATGGCTGGCCCGGTACAGGCCGGTGGCCAAGAGCATGAACCGCCGGGCCCGCTGTTGCCCTGATCCCAATGAAGCCCCCCTGGCAACATGAGTCAACAGGGGACAAGTTGCTCTCTGAACCCCTCCGCCGTCAAGATCCGTTATGCGTCGGTTTCCTGAGATCTCCGAACGGCCGTGCCTCGGTGAGCAGTTGATGCTCGGCGAGGTGGGAGTAGAGCCGGTCGGAGCGGAGCAGTTCGTCATGGTCGCCGACCGCCCGGACGGTTCCGGACTGCACCACGGCGATCCGGGCGGCGTCACGCACCGTGGAGAGCCGGTGGGCGACGGCGAGGACGGGCATACGGGCGGCGAGTTCCTGCACCACGGAGCGCAGCGCCGCCTCGTTGACCGCGTCGAGCTGCGAGGTCGCCTCGTCGAGCAGCAGCAGCCGGGGGCGGCGCAGCAGCGCTCGGGCGATGGCGATCCGCTGCCGCTCACCGCCGGAGAGGGAGACGCCGCGGTACTGCACGGGAGCGTCCAGGTCCCCGCCGAGGCGGTCCAGCAGGCCGTCGAGCCGGGTGCGCGTCAGGACCTCGTACAGCTCCGCGTCGGTGGCCCGTTCGGTGGCGTAGGCGAGGTTCTCCCGCAGGGAGCCCGCCATGACCGGGGCGTCCTGTTCCACGTAGCCGATGGCCGACCGCAGCTCGTGCAGGTTCCAGGCGCGCAGCTCCGTGCCGTCCAGCAGGACGGAACCCGCGTCCGGATCCCAGAAGCGTTCGATGAGGTTGAGCGCGGTGCTCTTGCCCGCGCCGGACGGTCCGACCAGCGCGGTCAGGCCCACCGCCGGTACGGCCAGGGAGAAGTCGCGCAGGACCGGGTCGGAGCCGCCGGGGTAGCGGAACGAGACCCGGTCGAAGACCACGGCCGCCTCGCCCCGCCAGGGGGCAACGACCGTACGGGGCACGGCGGGTGAGCGTGGCGGCTCCGGCGAGAGCCGGGTGATCTCGCGGATGCGTTGCAGCGCAGCGCGCCCGGTCTGCGCGAACGCGGCGACCGCGACCAGCGACATCACGGGCTCGCTGAGGTAGAAGACGTAGAGCAGGAAGGCCACCAGGGTGGCGACCGGGATCGCGCCGTAGGAGACCCGCAGCGCGCCGACGCCGAGCACCACGAGGAAGACCAGGTGCACGGCCAGCATGGCCACCGCGCCCGCGGTGGAGTCCCAGCGCGCCCGGATCACCCCGTGCCGGTACGCCTGCTCCGCCGCGGCGGAGACCCGCCGGGCCTCCACCTCCTCCGTACCGCAGGCCTTGACCGTGGTGAAGGCGGCCAGCGAGCGGTCCAGTACGGCGCCCATGTCGCCGATCGAGTTCTGTGCGCCGATCGACGCCCGGCGGATCCGCGGCATGACCAGGCCGAGCATGCCCAGCAGCAGGGCGATGGCCAGCACGCTGGCCCCCAGCAGGACCGGGTCCAGGACGGCCATCAGGGTCAGCGCGCCGACCGTCATGATCACGCCGGTGACCGCCTGCACCAGCGTCTGCTGCACCACCTGGCGCAGCAGTGTCGTGTCGCCGGTGACCCGGGCCATCAGGTCGCCGGGGGTGGCGCGGCGGAAGGCGGTCATCGGCAGGCGCAGGACATGGGCCGTCAGTTGCCTGCGGGCGGTCAGGACGGCGCCCTCGGCGGCCGAGCTGAGCTGGTAGTTGCCGAACGCCGAGCAGGCCGCTCCGGCCAGGACCAGAGCGACCAGCGCCACGAGGGGCCACGCGGCATCGCGCAGCGGGGTCGTACCGCCCAACAGGTGCCGCACGACGAGTGGTTGTACGAGACCCACGGCACCGGAGAGGACCAGCAGCAGACCGGCCGTCAGCAGCCGTCGGCGCTCGGGGGCCACGTAGCGGCGCAGCTCGGTCAGGGCTTCGCGGAGCCGCAGGTCGGTGGCGGTCTCGTCGGCCGGAGCCGGCCCGGTGTCGACCATCCGGATGTGCCCTTCCCCTTGTGCGTATCGTGGAGCCGCGCGGCATCCGGCAGATGAGGACTGCCGGATGCCGCGCGGGGCTGCTCGACCTGTTCGACCGCCGGTCAGGCGATCTGGCAACCGGAGGAGCACTCGCTGTAGATACTGATGAAGCTGCCGATGGTCGTAACCGCGAGGGCCTCGACGGTCCCCTCGATCTCGGGCAGACCTTGCAGGGCGAGAACGGCGTTCATATCGAGTCCGTCCCTTCCGCCGCGGGTCACGCCGGGCGGCAACTGCTGGAGCAGGATCCGTAGAGGCTGATCAGGCTGCCGAGGTTGGAGAAGCCGGGGGTCTCGAAGGCCTCGGTGGTCTCTTCCAGGGCCTGGAGGGCGATGACGGCGTTCATGTCGTGTCCTTCCTTTCGTGTCGTGCTGTCGGGTTGTGCATGCGTGTCGCGCTCGCATGCTTCGTGCTTCGTGCTTCGTGCTTCGTGCTTCGTGCTTCGTGTTGCGACTCTCCGTCGTCTCGCCGGCGTGCGAGGGACGGTGCCGGTTCCCGGGGTGCCGGGACCGGAGTTCAATGGGTGTGGCGGAGCAGGGAGTTCAGTAGGTGGCGGGACCGGTGCTCATGGGGTGGCGGGGAACGGGAGCATCCGTACCTCGGGCCCGTCGAGCACCCGCGTGAGCGCGAGCAGCACGCCCGCGCTGCCGGAGGCGAGGTCCGAGGTGTACCGCTCCTGGCCGCCCGCGAGCACGCGCAGCCCGCTGGGGTGCCGGATCGTGTACTTCGCGAGACCGGTGGCGATCCGGAGCGCCATGTCCCGCTCGCCCGGGTCGCCGCTGTGGTGGGCGTGCTCGGCCAGGGTGAACGCCCAGCCCGCGACGCCGAGATAGAGGCCGGGTTCGGCCGCACAGGTGAGGCGGCACATGGTCAGTACTCGGGGCAGCGCGGCGGTGCAGCGCTCGTCGCCGGTCGCGGCGGCCAGCCGGGAGAGCGCGGTGGCCACCCCTGCCGAACCGATCGACAGATAGGGCAGGTTGCGGACCCCGGACTCGTCCCGGAAGAGCAGCCCGTCCGCGCCGCCGTCCGCCGCCCGGTCGAGTTCGGCGTGCATCAGCCGGACGGCACCCTCCAAGTAGCGCCGCTCGCCGGTGTATTCACCGAGCGCGGTCAGGAAGAGGACGGTGCCGGACAGACCGGTGGCCAGGCCCGGCACTCCGGCGTCGGCCAGGACGACGTCGCGGTGCCTGCCGATGAAGGTGTCGCCGAGCTTGGTGGCGGTGACCAGCCGCTGGTCGCCGCCGTAGCGGGCGTGGAAGTCCAGGTGGGTCAGGCCGATACCGGAGGCGCCGTTGCCGAGATGGGCGGAGGCGAGCGCGAGCGGATGCCGCAGCGAGGCGTGCAGGAGCCGCTCGGCCTCCTCGGCCAGGCCCAGTTCGGCCAGTACCCAGGCCAGGCCCGCGGTGCCGACCTGGAGCCCCGGTGCCAGCAGGTCGACGTTCGCCAGCGCGTCGCGGCGGAACCGGGCCACCACCTCCTCGGGGATCGGCGCGCCCGCCTGGTGCAGGGCGTGCAGTACGCCCGCGGTGCCGTGCTCCAGGCAGTGGGTGTTCACCGCGTAGCCGCGGGGCGGGGGCGGGAAGAGCCAGTCCGGGCCGTCCGGTCTGGCCATCGCGAGCAGCCCAGCGGTGATGCCGTCGCGCAGTGCGGCGAGCGCGCGCTCGGGGTGCTCGTCCAGCTCGGCGGCGGTGGGAATTTCGTAGGTGCTCTCGATCTCCGGGGCCGCGCTGCCGTGGTATCTGGTGGCGGTGCGCCAGATGAACTCCGGTACCGGGACCTCCTGTTCGAGGTCCCTGCGGTACAGCTCCGCCCGGCCGCGCGGGTCGCGCTCCAGCGGCTGGCTGAGCGGGAACAGCGCGCACAGGGCCAGGCCGGACAGACCGTACTCGTCTCTGTCGACGCCCGCCTCGCGCAGGGCCCGGGGCGGTGTGTAGCCCGGTGTGCCGAGCGGGGACGGCTCTTCGGTGAGCAGCGTCGCGGTCTCGAAGTCGATGAGCCGGACGTCCAGGTCGTCCAGTACGACGACGTTGCCGTGGCTGAGGTCGCCGAACCGCAGGCCGATCGCGTGCAGTTGGTCGATCCGGTTCCGTACGCCCGCCAGGATCCGTTCCGCGTCGGCGAGATACGCCGTGTGGCGCTCGGCGGCCACACCGATTCGGCCCATCACGGTGTTTCCCGCGACCCAGTGCAGGAAGCCGGTGCCCTCGACGAACTCGGTGACCAGGAAGTCGTGTTCCCACTCGGTGAAGTAGTCGACCGGCTCGGGGCAGAGACCGGCGGCCCGGTCGTGGATCAGGCGCAGCATCGCGTGTTCCTTGCGCAGCCGGTCCCTCGCGTCGGTGTCGTCCCCGATGAGCCCGTTGTGGGCGCGGGCCTCCTTGATGAACACCGTCCGGCCCGTGTGGGTGTCGGTGGCGCGGTAGGTGCCCCCGCCGTTGCTGTGCCGGATCACCTTGGTGATCTCGAAGCGGCCGTTGAGCAGGATCGGGCCAGCGTGCGGCTCGGGCGGCGTGCCGAACGGGTCCTCGACACCGGCGGGCAGTACGAACTGCGCGGAGCGCACGTCCGGGACGTCGTTGCCCTGTCCGTCCTTCACCAAGTGCAGTCGGGTGCCGTCGAGTTGGACAAGGCTGCGGTTCAGGAAGGCGCCGTAGCGGTAGTAGACCACTCCGGTGTCGCCGTAGCGCCGGTCGGAGAGGACGTACGGGCCGACCTCGTCCTTCAGTTCGAGCGCGAGCCGGTCCATCAGCCGCCGCGCGCTCTCGGCGTCCGGCGGGTACACCGCGCAGAACTTCCCCGCCTGCGATCGCGCCGCGTGCTTGTGGTGCATGGTCTCGAAGAACAGCCGGTTCGCCAGGTGCTTGAAGGCCAGGCCCTCTTCGAAGCAGATCCGCGCGACCGTGTCGAGCGTGAAGTGCAGCCGGGAGAGGGTGGTGGAGACATGCACCTTCCACCCTTGCTCCACGATCACCGGCTCGGCGGGCTGCCAGTGCAGCCACACCCCGTCGGCCGTCCCCTGCCAGCCGTCCGGCACCACGTCGGGCCGGTAGCGCTCGCCCACCTCGGGGGCCCGCTCCAGCGGAACGTAGAACTCCCGGTCCGCCAGCGTCAGCCAGAAGTCGAGCACCGCCACCTCCCATGGATTCCGCTCCGGAAATCCGCTTCCCGGGGCCGAGATGACGTTATGGGGAAGGTGAGGAACACCTGTACCCCCCTCTTCTGGGGGGTTTCGGGGCGGCGCGCGCGGGACACGACTTCCCGTACTGTGCACGGCATATCCCGAACTGTGCGCGGCCTGTCCCGTACCGAGCGCGGCGGCTCTCTCAGTGACCGCTCGGCGGCTCGAAGCAACCCGTCTCGGGGTAGGGGCCGTTGGCCTTCGCCTCGAAGTTGGACTCCTGGACGAAGCCGGAGGCGCATGCGTCGTCGTGCACACGGACAGCCACCTCCGCGCCCGGCAGCCGGGTGTAGCCACCGTTCTCGTAGTGCTGAGGCAAGGGGCGGACGATCAGGGGCTGGGTCGTGCTGTCCTCGGAGAAGCCCGCTTGCTCAAGTGCCTGACGCACAGAGGCGATGTCCAGCTTGTGCTGCTTCCACAGCTTCTCCAGCACCGGTCGGATGCGGTCGGCCACACGGTAGGCGTCACGAGCGTGCTCGGGCTTCATCTCGCCCGCCTGCCGGTAGGCGTTGTTCTCGTGATAGTGCGGCGCCCCGTCCCCGGCGCCGGGTTCAACGTAGGGCGGAGCAGGGGCAGTTGCGGAGGGTGAACCTGAAGTCGTCGACACGGAGGGTCGGGAGGGCCCGCTCGCTCCCGCGCGGGTGTCGCCGCAACCGGCCGTCAGTATGGCAACCGACAAGCACACGGCTGTACTTGCCAGGCCTCTTCGTATCCCCGTGGGCATCGTCATGGCCCGATCCTGTCATGCGGACATCCCTGGAACGCCTGTGGGGAACATCAACTCCCACCCTCCCATGAGCAAGTCGGGAGTGTTGAAGCAGCGTACTGAAGGCCAGTGACGGGGGCGTTCATGACCGGTCTCTCCGAAATCTCCGCTGAACTCGCCGCCTACTTCTCGCCGGCGGCCGAGACCTTGGGCGCCGCCCTGGTGGCGAGGGCCGCGCAGCGCATCGCGGACGGGTCGACGGAGTGGGGCCAGGGCTGCTTCCGCAGGCTCTTCCGTCGAGGCGGCGGCGAGGACACCGCGCTCGCCATGCCCGAGGGGCGCAGCGAACAGCGCGCCGACCACCTGCTCGGCGCGCTCTCCC
The DNA here is from genome assembly GCF_055583785.1 of Streptomyces sp. NPDC104371. Lineage (NCBI taxonomy): Bacteria > Bacillati > Actinomycetota > Actinomycetes > Kitasatosporales > Streptomycetaceae > Streptomyces > Streptomyces sp. NPDC104371. The sequence continues at coordinate 84,987 of NZ_JBVJNF010000008.1, read as the reverse complement.
CCGAGGACAGACAACGGCTTGCCGAGGCCCTCACGGTATGGCTCGGCGAACAGCGGGACCGCCGCCCGGACGAGGCCCGCCTTGCGGAGCTCATGGCAGCCGCCCCGGCGCCCGCCCGTACGTACCATGTCACGGCCCACGGCCCGAACTCCGCCGCCATCGGCTCTGTCGGGGACGGCGCCACCTTCCACTTCGGCGGCGGCGGTCGTCACACGGACGGAACATGAGCACCACCGGCCCCGGTGCGGGCGGGAACTCCGAGACACACCGGAACTCCGGGACGCACCACGTCAGTTCGCATGGCGTCGGCTCGTCCTCGTTCGGCTCGGTCGGTGACAACGCCACGTTCACCTGGGAATTCAAGCGGCCGTTGAGGCATGTCGCCTGGCTCTGTGTCGGCAGCACCACGGCGACGATCACCGCCGTCACTCCGGGCATCACCCCGAACGCGATGAAGGTGGCCGCACGGTCGAAGGTCGACTTCGACCTCGGCGGGCGCGAGGGAGCGGTCCGGTTCGCGGTCCATGTGCGGCCGGAGACAGGCTGTTCCATGCGTCTGGCGCAGGCCCGCGGAACGCTGCACAACAACTGAACCGAGACGACTGTGAGGACCGTTCATGAACAGAGCACGGCACCGTTCCCGCGCGATCCGCGTCGGGGCCGCCGTGGCAGCCTTGGCGGGGGTCGCGCTGGTCGGCTGCTCCTCGGAGCCTCAGTCGCTGTTGGCCGAAGGGATCGAGGTCGGCGCCAAGAGCGATCAGCCGGGCACGAGTTACTCACCTCACGACGGCAAGTTCGAAGGCCTGGACGTCACAGTCGCCCGGGAAGTGCTCCGCAGGGTGGGGGTGGAGTCCCCGGATTTCGAAGCCGTTCTGTCCGAGGACCGGGCCCGCGCGCTGCACAAGGATGATGTCCAACTCGTCGCGGCCACCTACACGATCACGGCGGACAGGATGGCGCCGACGTCCGCACACGGAGACGGGCTCGACTTCGTGGGCCCCTACGCGTCCACCCAACAGGGCATCCTCGTACGAGCGGAGGACGCCGGACGCTACACGAGCCTGGACAGTCTCGCGGGGAAGCACGTCTGCGTCTGGAGAGGCACCACCTCCAAGACGGAGCTGGAGCCCCTCGTCCCCACGCGCACCCGCAACGAGGCCAGGCCCACCGACGCCGACATCGACCGCTACTCCTGCCGCGACGAGCCGGGGAACGCGTCGGTGAACGACTGACAGCCGTCCCGGCACCGGGCGGTGCCGAGCGCGGTCAACGGGGCCGGTCGATGTGTCGGGTCGCCTGTGCCGTGAGGGTCCGGTACGCGATCTTGCCCGTGGGGCCGAGGGGCATCTCCGTGAGCGTCAACAGGTGTTCGGGGTGTTTGCGGCGGGACAGGCCGCGGGCTGACAGGTGGGTGGTGAGGTCGGTCAGGGCGGGGGCGGGGGTGCCGGGGGTCGGGCGGATACAGGCGCACAGTCGTTCGCCGAGGTCCGGGTCGGGCACCGGGACGCACGCCGCCTCCGCGACGGCGGGATGGCTGCTCAGTTCGTGTTCGACCTCGGCGAGGCTGATGTTGAGGCCGCCGCGTACGACGATGCGCTTGAGGCGGCCGAGGACGTGCAGTCGGCCGTGCTCGTCCAGTCGGCCGAGGTCGCCCGTGCGGACCCAGCCGTCGGCGGTGCGGTAACGCGCGTCCAGGGCGGGCGAGTTGACGTAGCACAGGGGCGTCATGGGGCCCAACGCCTCGATCTGGCCGCTGTGTCCGGGGGGCAGTGGGGTGCCGTCGGGGCCGGTGATCCGGATGCTCGCGACCGCCGGGTCGGGGGTGCCGACGCTGTCGCCCGGCGGGTGACTCTCCCCCGCCGTATGGCAGTTCACGCCGTCCGAGGAACCGTAGACGGTCACCACCGGGCGGCCGAGGCGTCGGCGGCAGGCCTGTGCGACGGCCGGGGGCAGAGCGGCGCCGCTGGAGACGACGGCGCGCAACGACGAGGTGTCCTCGCCGGGTCGGGCCGGAAGGTCGGCGATCCGCCGCAGCATGGTGGGGACCGCGAACAGATGCGTGGGGCGGTGTTCGGCGATCAGCCGCAGCGCGCCCGCCGGGTCGAACCCCGAGGACACGATGAGGGTTCCGCCGAGCGCGGCGAGGGTGACCGGTGTGCCGAGGGAGCCGAAGGAGGAGGCCAGCGGGACGAGGACGAGGTGGCGGGGCGGCACCTCGGGGTCCGGGTGCAGGGACCGGACGTAGCGGGCCCGGCCGCCGGCCAGGGCATGATGGCTGTAGGCGACCATCTTCGGCTCGGTCTCGGATCCGGACGACACCAGGATGCGGGCGGGGCCGTACGGGTCGACCGACCGGGGCCGCCAGGGGTGCCCGGTCCGCGGTGCGTGCAGACCCGACGCGCGATTGTCGCCCGGTCCCGGTACGAACACCGCGTCCAGGTCGGCGAGTTCGGAGACGGCCTCGATCTGCCGGGCCGAGGCGAGGACCGCTCCGCGGGCCCGGCAGCGGGCGAGAAGGGCGCGGGTGTCACGGTCGTCGGTGCTCGGCGGAAGCGGGAGGGTCACCGCGCCGATCGCGTACACGGCGAGTTCCGCGGCCACCGCGTCGCGTCCGTCGGGCAGCCGCAGCGCCACCACGTCCTCGCCCGTGAGGCCCGCCCGCGTGAACAGGGCGGCGATACGGCGGACTTCGACGTCCAGGGCCGCGTAGGACAGGGTCCCGGTGTCGTCCACCACGGCGGCGCGGTCCGGGTGTTCCCGGACTCGGGCGGTGAACAGCGTGTACAGATCGGCGTCCGGGCACAGGCCCGCCGTCACCCAGGCCTGTCGCCGGGCGCGGGGCACGAGGTCGGGGAAGGGCACTCCGGCGCGCGAGGTCCATACCGGTTCTCCGTCCCGGACCACGGGGAGAGTGGCGAGGGCGGTTGTCATGCGAACTCCCAGGGCGCGTACGGGCGGGCGTGTCCGGTGACCGGGTCCGGTGGGGCGATGGCCGGTCGGAAGGCGGGGTCGTGTGCCAGGGCGGCCAGGTCGGTGTGGACGGGGGTGGCGGTCAGGCCTGCCTCCGCCAGTCGGCGCGTCCACTCCTTCGTGGTGCGAAACTTCGCGTCGGTGCGGTCGAACAGGTCGCGCACCACCTCGGGTCGGGCCCGTGACTCGGGGCCGAGGTACAGATGGCCGTCGGCGGTGGCCAGTGGCCGGTCCAGGAGCGTCCAGTGGACTCGGCGCGCGGGTCGGGGGATCAGCGCGGCCGCGGAGACCAGGCTGGAGTCGACGCGGCTGCCGCACCCGGTCTGCACCCGAGCCGCCAGCGCGGCCAACACGCCCTGGGCGCAGACCAGTCCGCCGAGCACGTCGGTGAGGGTCATCAGGGAGGGGGCCGGGGGTTCGTCGGCCGGGCGTACCGCGGCGGCGAGTCCGCTGTGCACCTGGGCGAGGTAGTCGGTGCCCAGGGGTGGCCGTTCGCCGAGGGTGTCACCGAAGCCGGACGCCCACGCGTACACCAGGCCGGGGCGCAGGTCGTCGGAGTCCAGACCGAGCCGACCCGCCTTGCCGGGAGCCCAGTTGTGCAGGAAGACATCGGCCGCGGCGGCGAGTTCGCGTACGGTGTCCCGGCCCTGCGCGGTGGTGAGGTCGGCCTCGATCACGCGCTTGCCCGCGTTGAGAGCCGTGAACCGGGCCGAGGTGCCGTGCGCCAGCGGAGGCAGCCAGCGCATCGGGTCCCCGCCGGGAGGCTCGACGCGGATCACCTCGGCGCCCAGCATCCGTAGGACATGCCCGGCGAGCGGGCCCTGCACCCGGCGCGTGGACTCCACCACCCGCAGGCCGGTCAGGGGGAGGGTGGCATCGGGCGGGCGGGGCGAGGGTAGGGCGGTGGCCGGGTGCGCCGGGGCGGGGGTGAGCCGCCAGGGTGCCGGGTGGACGGCCGGGGCGGGGTCGCGGCCGATGGTGAGGAGGCTGACACCGCTGTGGTGGGCGGCGGCTCGCAGGTCCGCCGACGTCCGGCGCCGGGCGGCCCGCCGCAGTGCGTCGGGCAGCGGGCAGACGGCCGTGGCGAACCGCTGCTGGAAGGGCAGCCAGCCACGACCGGCGAGTGCGGCGGGCACCCCGAGCCGGGCCCAGAACTCCCGCCAGGCCGACGGGTCCAGGGTCTCGATCTCCACGCGGGCGCCGTCCGAGGTGACCAGGGTCGCCAGCCCGGCCGCCGTCACCTCGGACGGCTCCGGTCCGAGGCCTTCGTCAGCGGTCGCCGCGGCGAGGTACTGGCCGAGCGCCAGCAGCGCCCCTTGGGCCACCGAGGTCCGTACCTCGTCCAGGTCCAGTCCGCGAGCCCGCCCGATTGCGGCGGCGGTGGCCCCCTGGGCCGCGAGCACCCCCGCCACCACCGAGGCGTAGTCGACCGCCAGCGGGGCGGGGCCGCCCATGGCCCGGCCGTGGACGTGCATGAGACCACAGGCGGCCTGTACGGCACGCTCGTCCGGCAGATCCCTGTCGACCGGGCCCGCCCAGTCGATGGTGTGCCGCACCACCACGGGCTGTGCGGTGTGCCGTAACAACCGGTCGGCGACGGTCATGGCGACCTCGGGGGGTGCGGCGGTACGGAGGTCCGGTGTCACCTGTGCCCCTTGCCGGGACGGCGGCCCTGCACCGAGTAGAAGACGCTGGAGGCGGCGCGGAACGACGGGTCGCGCATCAACTGCCGTACCCGGTCCAGGTCTTCGTCGGTCATGCCCTGCTCGACCAGTCGGCCCCGGAGGTTGCGCGTGTGGTTCGACTGAAGTCCGAGGCCGGGGTCCTCGGCGTGGCGTACGTCGATGTTCAGATGAACGTCGATGGCCGTGAGCCCCGCCGCGCGCAGGGCGGACGGCACTCTGCGGCCCCAGTGCGGGTCGCCGCCCGCGGCGCGCAGGGCGGCTGCCTTGGCGCGCAGGAACCGGACGTACAGCTCTTCGGCTGCCGCGTCCGGGGTCAGCAGCGGCGGCTCGTAGGAGGCGTCGATCTCGTCGATCTGCAGCACGCCGCCGGGCCGCAGGGCGCGTACGAGTCCGCGCAGGACGGCGTCGCGGGAGGGCACGTGCTGGAGCACCAGGCGCGCCACCACCAGGTCGTAGGCCTCCTCCGGCAGCGGGTCGCGGGCCACGTCCAGGGCGGCGACCTCGAGGTTCGGGCCGGGTGCGAGGTCGCGGATGTCGCGGTCGGTGGCGAGCACCGAGCCGCCGGGGGCGACCCGGTCCGCGAGCCAGCGCGCGACGCTGCCACCGCCCGCGCCGATCTCCAGGCAGTGCCAGCCGGGGGCGACCCCGGCGGCGGCAAGGCGGGGCAGGGTCACCGGGTCGTAGGCGGCTTCCAGGCAGCGGTGCTGGTCGCGGCTGTGCGCGGTGCCGTTGCCGAAGACGGCGCGCGCGGGAACCGGCGGTGCCATGAAGGGTGCTCCTTACGTCAGGGGGTGACCGATGACGGTGCACATCAGGTGACGGATCGTCAGGTCCAGCGGCCGGTACCCGCGAGCGCGGACCCCGTGAGCCGCCGTGCCAGGGTGGCGCGGCGGACCTTGCCGGTGCCGGTGCGGGGCACATCGTCCCAGGTGAGGACGGCCGGGTCACGCAAGCTCGGCAGTCCGTACACGGCCTGTTTCCAGGCGTCCGGGTCCAGTCGGCCGTCGGCCGTGACCACGACGGGCAGCGGGTCGCCGTCCGGGACGCCGAGGACCACGCATTCGAGGGCCTGGGGCAGCCGCTGCTCCAGCGCGTCCTCGGTCCGCAGACAGCTCATGCCGGGGAGGCTGTCGACCTCGCGGTCCAGGACACTGACGCTGCCGTCGCGGTGCAGTACCCCCAGGTCGCCCGTCGACCACCACTCGCCGACCCGTTTGGCGTTCCAGCGTGCGTCCTCGGCGACGTAGCCGAGGGCGAGGGCCGCGGTGCGGACGAGGAGCAGTCCGGGGCGGCCTCGCGGCACCGGGCGCAGGGTGTCCGGGTCCACCGCGCGCAGCCGGGTCCGGCCCGGCACCGGGCGGCCCAGCAGGCGCGCCGTGGACTCCGCGTCCGGGGCGAGCGCGGAGCGCCGGGTGTGGAAGCGGAAGGTCAGCGGTCCGGTCTCGGTCTGGCCCCAGCCCTGCATCCACAGCGGACGGGGGTGCTGGCTGGCGGTCAGATACGCGCGCAGGGCGGGCGGATGGACGGCGTCGTAGGTGCTGATGTACAGACGGACGCGGCGGAACGCGGTGTCGAGCCGGGTGGTGAGCGGGCGCAGCCGGACGAACCCGGCGGGGGTCGCCTCGGCGACGGTGGGCGGGTGGGCGCGCAGCAGCGGATCGGCGGAGTCCGGGTCGTCCCCGCTGAGCACCACGATCTCGGCGGGCGCGGCCGAGAGCACCACCGCCGTCCAGCAGAAGGTGCGTCCGTGGGCGTACGCGCTGGCGTTGAGCAGGACGTCGTCCGGGCGGATGCCGATGCCGGGGTAGCGCACGGCCTCGAAGCGGGCCAGCTTGTCCACGAGGGTCCGCGTGGAGTGGATCACGAGTTTGGGCAGCCCGGTCGTGCCCGAGGTGTGGTGGATGACAAGGGGTTCGTCGGCGGGGCGTCGTACGGGCGGGCAGGGGCGGGTGGCGTCGAGCGCGGCGAGGTGGACCGCGCCGGGTGCGTGGGCGTCGAGGGTGATGCAGAGCGGGGCCGGTGCGCCCGCCGCGAGGTCGCGGCAGCGGGTCAGCAGCGCGGTGGTGGTGACGAGCGCGGCCGGTCGCAGCCGTTCGAGCAGGGTGACCAGGTCCTTCGTGTCCAGCCCGGCGGACAGTTGTGCGGGCACGGCGCCGACGCGGACCGCGGCGCAGGCGAGCAGGTCGTAGTCCCAGTGGTTGTCCTTCACGATCGCCACGCGGTCTCCGGGCCGTACTCCGGCGTCGGCCAGCCGGGCGGCGGTGGCGCGGACCAGGTGGGCGAGTTCCGTGACGGTCCAGCGGGTTCCGGCCCGCGGGGCGATGTCGAAGGGCCGGTCGAGGTGGACCACGGTGCGGGTGCCCGCTGCCGCCGCCTCGTCGAACAAGGTGCCCATGTCATGCGGTCGCAATGGTCTCCTCCGCTCGGTCGGGGCCGGTCGGCCGGGGCCGTCCCAGCCTGCTCAGGACGCGGGACGCGGCCAGCGCGCCCGCCCGGACGGCGCCTTCGGACGCCGGCCGGAGCATCACCCAGTCACCGGCGTACTCCACCGCGCGCACCGGCCGGGCGAGGAACCCGGCGCGTTCTCTGAGGGCCTCCGGTGTGGCTTCGGGCAGGCCGTGGCGGAACGCGTGCGCGAAGTGGTGGCGGCGGGCGGCGCCGATGCCCGGGACGTAGCGTTCCGCCGCGCGGACCAGCAGGTCGGCGGCCTCGTCCGGGGCGGCGTCCAGCAGTTCGGGAACGCGGCGCGGCCCGGCGACCAGGGTGATCAGCCCTTGTCCGGCGGGGGCCCGGCGGGGGTCCTTGGCGTGGTCGACGACGACGCCGGAGAGCGTCTGTTCCTCCGCGTCCGGGGTGAGCAGGATGTGCACCGGGCGCCGGGCGGGCGGGGCGAGCGGGCGGTCCAGCAGACAACTGACCTTCAGCATGGGGGTGAAGGTGCAGGCGGTGAGGAACGGCCGTTCGTCGGCGGGGGCTTCGGGGCGCAGGGCCGCCGCGACGGGGGCGGGTACGGCGAGCACCGCGGCCCGCGCCGTGACCTCGCCGTCGTCGAACCGCAGGACGGCGTGCCCGCCCGCGTCGACGACCTCGCGCACGGCGCGGCCGGTGACGACCTCGGTGTCGGCGGCGAGCCGGCGGGCGAGGAAGTCCATGCCGTCCCGGTAGGTGCGCCAGGCGGACGGGGCACCGGCCTCCAGCAGCAGGCTGATCAGGGGGGCGGCGGCGGAGCGCGCGGTGTCCCAGCCGAAGAAGCATCCGGCGACCGGCTGGAAGAGGTAGTCGTGCAGGTCGCGGTGGTAGCGCGCGGTCGCCTCCCGGACGGTGGCGGCGCCCAGCGGACTGTGTTCGGGGCGGTCGCCGTCGAACCCGGCGCGGCGGCGGCCGGTCCAGGCGGAGAAGGCGGCCAGGTCGAGCCGGGCGCGGGCGGACAGCCCGGCACCGGTGAGGACGGCCGTGCCTTCCCCGAGGCCGAGGTGGGCGCGCCCGCCGCGCCAGACGGCCACGCCGCCGCCGACCCGGGGCACGTCCGCCGCGGTGACGCCCAGGCGGCGCAGCAGTTGCCAGGTCGCGCGGTAGCCGCGGGAGGCGACCTGTTCGGCGCCCGTGTCCACCGTCCAGCCTTCGTGGCGCAGGGTGCGCATCCGGCCGCCCACGTCCGGGAGTTGCTCGTATACCCGGACGGAGAGCCCGGCGCGGCGCAGTTCGTGGGCGGCGGTCAGTCCGGCGACGCCCGCGCCGATGACCGCGACGTCCAGTTCGGGTGTCATCGGGTCGCCTCCCATCCGGCGAGGAGGCCCGCGACGGTCATCAGCACCACGCTGAGCCGGTGCACCGCGAAGCCCGTGCGGCGGGCGGTCATGATGTCGCCGCGGACGAACCCGGTCACGTACTGCCGGGTCCGCAGCGCGGTGGCGGGGAGCATCAGCGGCGCGAACCACCAGGGGGCCGTGCCGGTGAGCGAGGCGAGGGCGCCGATGAGGAACTCCGTGGCCGACAGGGCTCCGATGAACACGGCGTTGCCCCGTTCCGAGACCAGGGCGGCGACGGTGGGGCGGCCCACGGCCCGGTCTCCGGCGACGTCGTTGGTGTTGGAGTAGACACCGAACATCAGCGGGCCGAATCCGAACAGCACCGCCTGGACCATGAGGAAGCCGGAGAACTCCCCTGTCAGCAGGCCGTAGGGGGCGATCACCAGCACGGCGCCCAGGGCGACGAGGAACCCCTCCTGGAACCCGTGGTAGCTGATCTTCAGACCGTACGAGTACTGCAACGAGACCACGAACAGCGCGCCCACGGCCACGAGCGCCCACAGCGGGCGGTGGGGGGCGATCGCGACGGCGACCGTCCACAGCACCGCCCCGGCCGCCGCGCTGGCCCAGGCGAAGCGCAGCGCCTGAGGCACGGTCAGTGCCCCGGCGACCAGGGGCTTGCGTGCCTTGCTGCGCAGAGGGTTGTCGGGGCCGTAGTTGGCGAGGTCGCTGCCGTCGCGGAACCCGGTGACGTCGTCCAGGGCGACCATCGCCATGAGCACGGCGATCTCCCCGATGAGGAACAGCGCCAGCACCAGTGCGCTACGGGCGGTGAACGCGTCGACCGGGAACAGGGTGGCGGCCAGGGCGAGGAAGATGCCGAGGTAGTAGTCGTACACGTCCAGCTTGCCGAGCCGCGCGTAGACGCGCAGTCTGCCGGGGCCGTGGGCGGTGGCCGCGGCATGGGTGGCCGCGATGCTGTCGGTCATGGAGGCCTTTTCGAAGGGTGTCTGCGTGAAGTGGGCCGCGTTCGCGTGAGGTGCGTCCGCGTCCGGAGGCGCCGCGGTCCGCCGCGTGGTGGTCCGGGCGGGCGGCCGTGGGTCAGCGGTGTCCGGTGGCGAAGGCGCACACGAGGTCGGCGACCCGGACGACCTGAGTGTCCGTCAGCAAGTGGTGCACCGGCAGCGCGAGATGGCGGCGGGCCGCCTCTTCGGCGCCCGGCCAGCGCGCACCGGGCGGCGCATAGGAAGCGAACGCGCCCTGGGCGGGCAGGGGTTGCGGATAGTAGACGTGGGTGGCCACCCCGTGCTCGGCCAGGTGGGCGGCGAGCGCTTCGCGGGCGTCGGCGAGGACCGTGTACACGTAGAAGCACCGGCCGTCCTGGTCGGACGGTGGCGGGGTCACACCGCGGTCGGTCAGCGGGGCGAAGCGCTCGGTGTAGTACGCGGCGATCTCCGCCCGGCGGGCGAGGCGCGCCGGGAAGCCCGCGTAGCGGTGGGTCTGGAAGGCGGCCTGGATCTCGTCGAAGCGGCTGTTGACGCCGACGGCGTGGTGGACGAAGCGCCGCCCCGCGTGCTGGCCGTGGTTGCGCAGCATCCGTACCCGCTCGCCCAGTGCCGGGTCGCGGGTGATGACCACGCCTCCCTCGCCGGGCATACCGCACGTCTTGACCTGGACGAAGGAGTAGACGCCCGCCTCGCCCCACAGCCCGGCCGGGACACCGCGCAGCACGCCGCCCTGGGCCACCGCCGAGTCCTCCGGCAGGCGCAGTCCGTGCCGCTCGGCCAGTGCGGCGAAGCGGGGCATGTCGGCCATCACGGAGAACATGTGGGCCGGCAGCACGGCCTTGGTCCGCTCGGTGACGAGGCGTTCGGCCGCGTCGGGGTCCATGGTCATGGTGTCGGGCCGGATATCGGCGAAGACGGGGGTGGCACCGACGGCGATGACCGAGGAGGCGAGGGGCGCGCAGCCGAAGGCGGGCACGATCACCTCGTCGCCGGGGCCGATGTCCATGGCCCACAGGATCAGGGAGAGCGCCGAGGTGCCACTGGAGCAGGCGACCACGTCGGCGGCGCCGAGATCCGCGCGCAGGAGTTCCTCGAAGGCGGCCGTACGCGCGCCCAGGATGAAGCGTTGCTCCGGGTCGAGGCCCACCTCGCGGAGCAGGCCGATCAGCGCGGGGCGGTCGGCTTCGAAGAGGGTGGGCGGGAAGAAGGGGACGTCGGTGGGGGGCGATGCGGTCATGCGGTGGTCCTCGTCGTGGCGAGGAAGGCGCCGATGGTGTCGCAGACGCGGTCCAGGTCGCCGGGGTCGAGATCGGGGTGGAAAGGCAGGGCCAGGGCGTGCCCGGCCGCCTTCTCCGCGTGCGGGAACTCGCCGGGCCGGTGGCCCAGGTGACCGAAGACGGGCTGGTGGGGCAGCGGCAGCGGGTAGTAGACCTCGGTGCCGATGCCTTGTCCGTCGAGGTGGGCGACCAGTGCGTCCCGGTGCTCGGTCTCGATCAGGTAGACGTAGTACACGTCGCGGTCGTCGTGCGCGTCGCCGTCGTCGTACGTCTCGCGGGCGCCGTCGCCGTACGCCTCGCCGTCGTACACATCGCGGTCGTCGCGCATCTCGCGGTCGTCCGGTCTCCGCGCGGTGGTTCGGGGCAGGGGCAGGCGGCGGATCCCGGGGACGTCCCGCAGTCGGGCGGTGTAGGCGGCGGCCAGTTCGGCGCGGCGCGCGATGTGCTCCTCCAGGACGGCCAGTTTGGCGAGCAGGACGGCCGCCTGGATGTCGTCCATCTTGCTGTTGGCGCCCGGCAGCGCGCTCTCGGTGGAGATGGCCGGGAAGTTGTTCAGCGTCCGGCCGGTCCTGCCGTGGTGACGCAGGGCCGCGACGGTCTCCGCCACCCGTGGGTCGTCGGTGAGGACGGCTCCGGCGTCGCCGAGCGCGCCGAGGGTCTTGGAGGGGAAGAAGGACAGGACGCCGCCGACGCCGTGCAGGCCCGCGTGAACTCCGCCGCGACGCATACCGATCGCCTCGGCGCTGTCCTCGACGACCGTCAGGCCGTGCCGTCGGGCGACGGCGGTGAGGGCCGCCATGTCGGCCATCGTGTGGAACAGATGGACCGGCATCACGAACCGGCTCCGCGAGGTGACGGCGGCGTCGAGCGCCGCGGGGTCCATCGCGTAGGTCTCCGGGTCGATGTCGACGAACTGCGGCTGCCCGCCCGCGAGGACGACGGCCGAGGCGGTGGCGAAGAACGAGTACGCGGGCACCAGGACCCCGTCGTCGGGGCGCAACCCGCAGGCGCGCAGCAGCAGTACGAGGGCGTCGGTACCGCTGTTGACGCCGATCACATGCCGGGCTCCGGTGTAGCGCGCGAGCGCCGACTCGAGCTGTCCGACCTGTTTCCCATGGCTGAATTTGCCGCTGCGGAATACGTCGTCCACCGCGCTTTCGATGGACGGCCACAATTGTTCGAAAGTCCTTCTCTGGGAGAAGAAGGGAATCGGCCCGGCTGTCCCCGACGCGCTCGGTAATACGCCCCCGACCCGCGCTCGAATCTGTCCACTGGAAGGCAATGCCTCACCCGCCCCGTCGTTTCTGTGGAGAGGCCGACAACGCTAGTCGCACCACCCCGATGAACGAGAAGGGAAAGGATCATCTTCACACTTTATGGGTAACGCAGTTCCGGATCACTTGACCCTTTCCCCGTAAGGCGGCAATAGTCGTGCGGCGCACCGGAGTTGTACGGGACGCGACGCGAACCACGCGTTCCGCTCCCGGCGTTCGCGCACTCCGCCACCCCTTCCCTCGCTCCCAGGAGGCCCCGTGCTGCAGCCCCTCGTGGTCGGGCTCGGCCGCTCCGGATCCGGACTGCATCTGCGGGCGCTCGCCCGACTGGCCCGGCGGACCGCGGCCACGGGTGATCCGCTCGTCGCCCTGCCCGCGGTCGGCTGCGACCCGCGCGCCGAGGCGCTGCGTGCCGAGGCACTGCGGACCGCGGGCGCGCCCGGTGAGGTCACGGCCGTCACCACGCTGGAACAGGCCCTGGCCCAGGTGAACCCCGCCACGGCGGTGGCGCATGTGTGCACCCCGCCCCGGCTGCGTCACGAGGTGATCGCGCGACTGGCCGGACACGGCGTCCGCCGACTGATCGTGGAGAAGCCCCTGGCGGCCTCCGCGGAGGAGCTCAACGCCCTGATCCGCCTCCGCGAGCAGGCGGATCTCGACGTGGTGGTCGTGGCGCACTGGACCAGCTCCCGCCTCGCCGACCGGCTGCGCCGGCTGGTCCGCGGCGCACGGCTCGGCCCCCTCCGCCGTATCACCGTGGACCAGCACAAGCCCCGCTTCCTGCGGTCGCTCACCACCGAGGGACATCCGAGCGCCCTGGACGTGGAGATCCCCCACTCCCTGGGGCTCGCGCTCGATCTGGCCGGTCCGGCCGACCTGCGCGCCGCGCGCTGCTGGGACCTGCGCTGCGAGAACCGTACGCTCCCTCATCTCGGCGGCGCCCACGTCGAGTTGGAGCACCGCTCCGGGGTGACGACCGTGCTGCGGTCCGACCTCGGCGCGCCCGTCAGACAGCGCAGCGTCGTCTGCGAGTTCGAACGCGGCACAGCCACCGCGCACTTCCCGTTGAGCGAGGACGACGACCACGCCCAACTCGTCGTCGCCTCCCCCGACCACGCTACGGCTCCCCCGCCGGACGGTGAGTACGACGCCGGGCACCACGTCTTCCGTGACGACGCCCTGACCGCGTTCTTCGAGGGCGCCTACCGCGACTTCGCCTCAGGAACGCCGAACGCCGCGAACTTCCCGCTCGCCTGCGCGGCCGCCCGCCTGCTGTGCACGGCCCGCGAGCACTGCGCCGTCGAAGCGCCGACCCCCGCCGGGAGCCGCTGACATGCCCGCACAGGACACCGCCGCACAACGCATCGCCGGGCACGGCGACTTCGGGCCGCTGGCCGGGATCGGGGACGAGGCGGCGCCCGGCGTCGACGGCCAACTGGCCGCCCTGCACCGCCTGGGCTGGACCACCGTCGAACTGCGCGCCATCGACGGCACGGCACTGGCCGACCTCTCCCCCACCGCCTTCGCCACGCTCACCCGGCAACTGACGGACGCCGACGTCACCGTGACGGCCGTGGCGTCCCGGATCGGCAACTGGTCCCGCCCCATCACGGGCGACATCGGCCTGGACCTCACCGAACTCGACGTACTCGCCGAGCGCTGCGCCGCCCTCGGCTGCCGACTCGTACGGATCATGTCGTACCCGAACGACGGCCTGCCGCAAGAGGATTGGGCCGACCGCGTGCTGGCCCGCACCGCCGTCCTCGCGGACCGCGCCGAGCGAGCGGGACTGGTGCTGGTACACGAGAACTGCGCGGGCTGGGCCGGGGACCGGGCCGACCGCGCGCTCCGACTGCTGCGCGCCGTCGACAGCCCGGCGCTGCGCCTGCTGTTCGACACCGGCAACGGCGTCCCGTACGGCTACGACGCCCCGGACATGCTCCGCGACCTCGCCCCCTATGTCGCCCACGTCCACATCAAGGACGCCGTACGCCTGCCGGACGGCTCCACCGCCTACACCCTGCCCGGCGAGGGCGAGGCCGGGGTGGCCCGCTGTCTGCGGATCCTGGCCGCCCACGGTTACACCGGGGCGCTCTCCCTCGAACCGCACCTCGCCGTGCGCCCCCACGAGGGACTGACCCGGGCCGGTGAGGACGCCGCCGATCTGTTCGTACGGGCCGGTCGGGCGCTGGCCGCGCTGCTGGATGCCGAACTCCCCACTGTCGAACGGCCCGTCGGCGGCCCGGCGTGAGCGGTCTGTTCACCGGCCGGTACCGCGCGCTGCTGCTGGACCTCCTGCGCCTGCCGAGCGTCAACCCGCTGGAGGCCGGTCCTGACGATCCGCCGTCCCGGCTGCCCCGGATCCTGGAGCGCTACGCGGCGGTCGCCGCCGACGCCGGGTTCCGTACGGTCCGCCTCGCCGCTCCGCCCGCCGCCTGCCTGGACCGCCCCGGCGTCCCGGCCACCGTCCGCGCCGCCGCCCGCGATCCGCGCTTCCTCGCCGGTCAGCCCAGTCTGCTGCTACGGCTGGGACCCGAGCGCCCGCGCGCGCGGACGGTGATGTTCAACGTCCATCTGGACACCGTCGCCGGACACACCCCGCCGGTCTTCGACGGTGTGCGGTTCACCGGCCGGGGCGCGGTCGACGCCAAGGGACCGGCCGTCGCCCTGCTCGCCGGGCTGGAGGCCGCCGCGGCCCACCCCGCCGTCGGACGGGAGGTCACCGTGCTCGTCCAGGCCGTCGCCGGGGAGGAGGGCGGCGCCCTGGGCACCTACGGCACACGACCGCTGCTGGAGGCCGGGCATCACGGGCGGCTCAACGTGTTCTGCGAGCCCACCGGTCTGCGCGCGCTGCCCCGGGCCACCGCCGCCATGACCGCGCGGATCACCGTCGACGGGCAGGACGCGGTGGACGACCGTCCGGACGCCGGGCACAACGCCACCGTGCTGCTCGGGTTCCTCGCCCAGCACCTCGCCGCCCGCCTGGACCGGGCCGTGCCCGGCACGCGCGTGTGTGTCGGCGGGCTGCACACCGGCCGCGTCCACAACCGCGTCCACGGCACGGGCACGCTGCTGCTGAACCTGTCGTACCGCCGCACCGCCGACGGCGCCGAGCTGGAGACCGCGGTGCCCCGGCAGCTCGCCGACGGCCTCGCCCGCTTCACCGAACGCTTCGGCGCCACCCGGGAGTTCGCCCGCACCGCACGTGACGCGGCCCACCTCACCGGGCTCACCTGGGACAAGCGGGGACTGCCCGCCCTGGACAACCGCGACCCGTGGGCCGAGGCGCTCCTGGCCCGCGCGGGAGCCCGGCCCGCGGCCGACGACCCCGGCTTCACCTGCGACGCCGTCTGGGCCGCGGGGCTGGACGGCGCGTTCACCGCTGTACTGGGCCCCGGCTCCCTCGCCGCCAACCACGCCCACGCGCCAGGTGAGTTCATCGACCTCGCCGACCTGGAGGACTTCGCCGGTGTGGTCCAGCGACTCGTCATGTCCTTCGCCGAAGAGAACCGATCCCCTCTCCCACAAGAGACCCGCAAGAGACCCGGAAGGAACCCGGATGACGGCATCCCCCGCCCACCGAGCGGCAGTTGAGCACACCCCCGTCCTCGTCGACCACGCGGAGCTGCACACCGCGCTCACCGTCCTGTTCGCCGACCGCGGCATCCCGGCCGCGCGGGCCCGGCTCGCCGCGGACGCCCTCTGCCACGGCGATCTGACCGGCCTCGACTCCCATGGTCTGTTCAACCTCGGCCGTCTCTACCTGCCGTTGCTCGCCTCGGGTCGCTGCGACCCCCGCGCCGAGCCGCGGACCCTCACCGACCTGGGCGCCTGCGCGGTCGTCGACGCCCGCCGCGCGCTGGGGCTGTGGGCCGCCGCCGAGGCCATGGACGACGCCGTGGCGCGGGCCGAACGGTACGGTGTCGGCCTGGTCTCGGTCCGTGGGGCGACCCACTTCGGGTGCGCGGGCTTCCACGCCGTCCGGGCCGCGCGGGCCGGGATGATCGGCGTGGTCGCGAGCAACTGCGGCGGCCAGCGCATCGCACGACCCCCGGGCGGCGCGGTGGCGATGCTCGGCACCAACCCGCTCAGCGTCGCGGCGCCCGCTCTCGACGGGCACCCGTTCCTGCTGGACATGAGCACCACCGTCGCGCCCACCGGCAAGGTCCGCGTCGCCGCGAGCCGCGACACCCCGGTGCCCGCGGGCTGGCTGGAGGACACGACGGGCGCCCCGGTGACCGACCCGTCCGCCTTCGACCGCGGCGAGGCCTTCCTGCGCTGGCTGGGCGGAAGCGCCGAGACCGGCGTCCACAAGGGCTACGGGCTCGGCATCGCCGTCGAGTTGCTGGCCGCCGTGGTCTCCGGCTCGGCGGTCGGACCCGCGCCCGCGGCGCTGGACGGAGACGGCCGGCCGCACGGCAGCGACGACGACATCGGCTTCTTCCTGCTCGCCATCGCGCCGGAGGTACTGCGCCCCGGCGCGGACGTGGCCGACGCGACCCGGTCCCTGTTCGGCTCGCTCGTCGACTGCCCGCCGCTGCGCGAGGGCGAACCGGTGCGCTATCCGGGCTGGTGGGAGGCGGAACTCTCGGCCGAGCGGCGCCGCGACGGCATCCCTCTGCCCCCGCGCCTGTACGACGAGCTGACCGCCCTCGGTCTCCTCGACGGCACCGGGAGCCGCCGATGACCCGGCCCCTGCGCCTCGGGGTCGTCGGCCTCGGCGCCATCTCCGCCTACTATCTCGCCGCCGCCGAGCGGCTGCCGGATTGGGAGCTGACCGCGGTGTGCGACGCCCGCGCACAGACCCTGGAGCGGTTCCCCGGACCGGCGGCGCGCTTTCGCGACCATCGGGCCCTGCTGGCCGAAGCGCGGCCGGACGCGCTGGTCGTGGCGGTCCCCAACGACGTTCATCTGCCGATCTGCCGGGACGCGTTGTCTGCCGGTGTCCCGGTGTGCGTGGAGAAGCCGCTCGCCCTGACCGCGGCCGAGGGACGGCTGCTGGTGGAGCTGGCGCGGCGCCATGAGGTCCCGCTGATGACGGCATTCCACCGCCGGTACAACACCGCCGTCCGCGACCTCGCGCGCCGGACGGCCGACCGGGAGATCCGTTCGGTCCGCGTCCGCTACTGGGAACGTATCGAGGACCATCTCGGCGGCGAGGACTGGTACTTGGACCCGGCCCGCTGCGGCGGCGGATGTGTCGCCGACAACGGCCCCAACGCCCTCGATCTGGTACGGCTGTTGCTCGGCGATCTCACCCTGACCGACTGCGAGATCCAGCGCGACGGCCTCGGCATC
Source organism: Streptomyces sp. NPDC104371 (assembly GCF_055583785.1). Taxonomy (NCBI): domain Bacteria; kingdom Bacillati; phylum Actinomycetota; class Actinomycetes; order Kitasatosporales; family Streptomycetaceae; genus Streptomyces; species Streptomyces sp. NPDC104371. The sequence goes on along the minus strand of NZ_JBVJNF010000008.1, from coordinate 67,727 downwards.
GACCGCCGGGCGGTGCTCCGCCTGCGCGGCGGCACCGGAGCGACGGCGTCGGTCGAGCTGGACTGGTCGTATTCCGGTGAACGCAAGGACATCGAGGTGGAGTTGGCCGACGGGAAGGTGCTGAGCGCCGACATGCTGGCCGGACACACCGCCTTCAAGGCGTCGTTGTGGCACGAGTACGAGGCGATTCTCGGAGAGTTCGCCGCTCTCACGGATGGCCGGACCCCGGCCGGTCCGGGGGCGCACGGCGGCTTGCAGGCGCTGGAGTTGGTGGAGGCGGCCTATCTGCGGGCCCTGCCCGCGACCGGTACGACTTCGGCTGATGCGACGGTGACGGACGCGGGCCGGTGAACCCTGCGGAGGACGGCCCCAAGCGTGTGGTGCGCGGCGCGCTGGTCAAGGTGCTGGTGCATCGGCGCACGGACCGCGGTATGCGGCTGGAGGAACACGCGGCGCGCTGCGTACGCGGCGGCGAGGTGCACGAGTTGGTCAGCACCGACCAGTGGGAACCCCGCCCCGGCGCCCGGATCGACCGGGTGGGCTTCCTGGGCTTCGTCGAGCTGGAGTGCGGTGGTGTGATCGACCGGGGTGACGTGGTGCGGATCGGGGACACCGTGGTCGGCACCGTGCTCGGGTACGACGCCTGCCATCTGCCGAACCACTACAACATCCTGATCCACGCCGAGCGTCCGGTCAGCGGCCGGGACCTCGAGCTTCGGCCGGAGGCCACGGTCACCTTCACTCAGGGGCGGGCCTAGAAGGAGTACACGGCACCGGGTGGCGCCACCGATCACGAGCACGGCGGCGCCACCCGGGTCACCAGGGGCGGTCCGAAAGGTCAGCCGAGGAGTTCGACCTCGAGCTGACCGAAGTGGAACTCCCGTACGCACTGGAGGAGTTCGTCCTCGGAGAGCTGGCCGTCGTCGTTCTTGTCGACCTTCTGGAACGCCTCACCGGCCTGGGAGAGCGGTACGCCGACGGCGTTCAGCCAGGCCTGGAACTCGCGGGCGTTGATCTGGCCGTCGTGGTCGTCGTCACACAGGTGGATGAGCGCCTTCACGATGGGCGACAGGGCGCGGTTGAAGCTCGCCTCACCCTCCTTGAACAGCATGTCCCCCGTGGCGTCGAGGAACTGCTGCCGGCTGATGGCGCCACCGGCCTTGACCCCGGCCTTCTCGGCCAGGTACTCGTACAGCCCCGTGAACGCGCCCTGGAGTTCCTGCACTTCGGGCGAGTCGGCGCTCTTGCCGAGGTTCTGGGCGATCCGCGCGGCCTCGTTCTGGAAGTCGGTGGCGTCGAGGACGCCGTTGCCGTCGGTGTCCCACTTGTCGAAGCGCTTCACCAGGCGGTCGTTGGCGAGGGCGTTGCTCATGTGGTGCTCCTTGTCTCGGATGATGCGTAGCGAGGACTGACTACGGCGCCTGGGCAGGGCCGCAACCGCGCAGGGCGGTGCCGTGCGCGGGCTCAGGGGACCGGCGGTGGGCCGGCCGAGGGGGTGCCGGACAGCACCGGCGGGAGGGTGAAAGGTCAGAGATCAGAGAAGGGTGAGAGGTCAGAGAAGAGTGACTCTGCTGCCCACGACGTTGCCGCGGGTGTCCAGCAGGGCGCAGCGGGCCTGGCCCAGTGCTTCTCTCGCGTAACAGGCGTGGTCTTGCAGCAGGATGGCCACATCGGCCTCGGCCATGGCGTCCCGCAAGTGCTCGACGCGGGGCAGCGCTCGGCCGTCGACGGTGAACTCGGTGGCGTAAGGGTCGTGGTAGCGCACGTCGGCACCGGCGGCGAGGAGTCCCGCGGCGACCTGGCGTGCCGGTGTCTCGCGGACATCGGCCACATCGGGCTTGTACGTGACGCCGAGCAGCAGGACCCGGGCGCCCTCGGGGTGGCCGCGCACCTCGGTGAGCAGGGTCAGCGCGCGGTCCACGACATGGTCTGGCATACGGCTCAGTACGTCCTGGGCGGCGGCCAGTGTGCGGAAGGTGAAGCCCTGGGACTCCGCGCGGGCGGCGAGGTAGCGGGGATCGACAGGGATGCAGTGCCCACCGACGCCGGGGCCGGGGCTGAACGGTGCGAAGCCGAAGGGTTTCGACGCGGCGCAGTGCAGCACGTCCCAGATGTCGATGCCGGTCTCGTGGCAGAACAGGGCCACCTCGTCGACCAGGGCGATGTTGACGTAACGGTAGGTGTTCTCCAGGAGCTTGGCCATCTCCGCCTCGCGTGTGCCGCGGGCGACGACGAGGTGGTCCACGAACCGGGAGTAGAACGCGACGGCGTGTTTGGCGCACAGGGCGGTGCAACCGCTCACGATCTTCGGGGTGTTGCGGATGGTCCAGGTCGCGTTGCCGGGGTCGATGCGCTGGGGTGAGAACGCCAGGTGGAAGTCCTCGCCCGCCCGCAGCCCGCTGCCGCGCTCCAGCAAGGGGCGTACGACGTCCTCGGTGGTGCCCGGATAGCTGGTGGACTCCAGGACGACGAGCGTGCCGGGGCGCAGCCGGGCGGCGACGGCCTCGGCGGCGTGCTCGACCGCGGACAGGTCGGGTAAGCCCTTCTCGGTGAGCCCGGTGGGGACGCAGATCACCACGGTCTGCGCGCCGTCCAGGACCGCGGGGTCGTCCGTGGCGTGGAAGCCCGCGTCCAGCATGGCCGTGACCTCGGCGTCGCCGACCCCGCCGACGTGTGAACGGCCCTTGGACAGGCCGTTCACCACCGTGGCGGACACGTCGTATCCCGCGGTCGTCAGGCCGGCCGAGACCGCGGCCCGGGAGAGCGGCAGTCCGACATGCCCCAGCCCCATGACGACGAGTTCGACGGCCATGTGTGAAGGTTCTCCAGGGTGTGGAAGCGGATGCGAGACGAACGAGGCGGGGCTCAAGCGGAGAAGCTGCCGCTGCCGGGCGCCACGTGTGAGCCGTATCCGGGCGGCACGACGAGACCGGGCGTCAGACAGAAGGGGTCGGCGTACACCGTGACCGGCTTGTCGCTGCGGTTCATCAACACATGTGCGTCCAGGGGGAGTTTCCGGCACCCCTGCGGGTCGTGATAGACGGTCAACGGCGTCAGTTCCGTCCTGAACACCACCACGTCGCCCCGTTCCGCGGCGGCGGCGGTGCCGGAAACGGCACTTACCGCGAGCAGAGCACTGACCGCGGCCAGCAGGGCGATTCGAGTACGGCGCATCTAATACTCCCTCTCGGTGGCGTCGTTGAGTTGATTATCTTCAGGTGGAACACCGGATAAGCCCGCGATCTCCGACAAGCACCTGAACCGGCGACATGGTTAAGCAAAGTTGACGCCAGCCCTGGTCAACGCTTTCGGTATGCGTGAACCAAGCGGCCGTCCTGACACACGGGATAGGACCCCGTTGCCAGATGGCACCCTCGGCCTCATGGGCGGCCCGCGGCCCCCGGCTCGCGTCGCTGGCCGCGCTCGCGCGCGGACTCTTCCCGTGTGTTCACTCCACAGGTGTGCCCACCCGTAGTCGGTTGCCGTAGGGGTCGCGTAGTTCGATCTCGCGTGCCCATGGGGCGTCCTCCGGCCGGACTCCGAACTCGTCGGCGAGGGCGTCGACATCGCGGACGCGGAGGTACACCAACGTGTCGGGGCGGGCGTCGCCTTGATGCTCCGACAAGAACAACTTCACCCGGCCACGGGCTACTTCGACAAACGCGGGAAGGCCCGGCTCGAAGCGGTGTTCCGACTGCTTGGCGAAGCCCAGACGCCCGTACCACTCGACCGCCACCGCGGCGTCCTTGACGTGCAGAATCGGGATGACTTCCTCGTCCATGCGGCTCATCATCCCAGGGCCGGGTGGGTGCGGGTGTGCCGGAAGAACGCGGCCAGGGCGATGGCCGACAGTGCGGCGAGCCAGGCGAGGCTGTTGGCCAGCGGGGTGACGGTGAGGCGGTGGGTGAAGCCTGCCTGGAGGGCGGTCTGGAGGGAGCCGTAGCTGGGCAGCAGCGTGATCAACGCGTTGTTGGCGGTGGTCGCGGCGACGGGCTCCTGGGGCGCGAGGTCGATGATGCTGATCATGATGATGGCGACCATGCCTTCGACCTCGCCGGGCAGGAACAGCGACAGGAACAGTCCCATGGCCCCGTAGATCAAGGACGCGGCGAGCACGGCGAGGAGGAGCAGGCCGGGCTGGAGCGGCCGCCAGTACAGCAGCATCCAGCCCACCGCGTAGGCGCTGACCACCGTGGCGGTGGCGAGCAGGGCGGTGAGTTTGGCCGCCAGCAGCGCGCCGCGCGGGTAGCCTGCCGCGGTCAGCCGCCGGTCGAAGGCACTGGTGCGGCGGGCGGCGCTGAACATCCAGAACCCGACCAGCAACGACACGGCGTTGAGGGACCCGCTGATCATGGTGATCTTGTCACCGCCCGCGTGCAGGATCTCCCCGCTGGCGCGCAGCCGGAACGGGAAGAGGTCGGGGGTGGCGACGTTCTTGGCCACCGTGATCCACAGGGGCACGAAGACGGCCAGCAGGATCAGGGCGAGGCGGTTCTTCGCCAGGGCCAGCAGGCTGTAACCGGCGGCGGTGCGGTAGGCGCTCACTCCTGTGCTCCCTTAGCCGGGGCCAGGTGGAGTCGGCCGTCGCCGAGTCGGTACAGGGCGTCCAGGCGCTGGGTGTCGTAGGCCAGGTGGGAGACGATCACCACGGTGCGACCCACTTCCCTCAGGCGGTGGGCGATGTCCCAGAAGCTCATGTACGTCTCCCAGTCGAAGCCCTGGTAGGGCTCGTCCAGCAGCAGCACCTCCGGATCGTGCATCAGCGCCACGATCAGGTTGAGCTTCTGCCGGGTCCCGCCGCTGAGTGTCTTGACCGGCTGCCGGTCATAGGGGGTGAGCCCGAGTTCCCGGAACAGGCTCTCGGCCCGGTCCAGGCCGGGCAGCCGGTAGGCGATCTGGAACAGGCGCAGATGCTGACGCGGCGTCAGTTCCTCGTCCAGCACCGGGTACTGAGGGCAGTAGCCGAGGGTGCCGTCGATGTGGACGGCACCCGCGTCCGCGCGGAGGTCGCCGCTGAGGATGCGCAGCAACGTGGTCTTGCCCGTGCCGTTCTCTCCGACGACGCCCACCAACTGTCCGTGGCCGACGCGCAGGCTCACATCGCGCAGGACGACCCGCGAACCGTACCTCTTGGCCACATGCTCCACCGTCAGGACCATGGCCTGTGACTCCCTCACCGACCCGGCGGCCCGGACCCGAGCGTGTCCGGGCCCACGAGGCGCGGCAACGAAGACTACCCCTGGGAGTACGCCGAATCCGGCTCCACCACTCCGGGCGCACCCGCGAGAACGCCGACCCGGCCTCGTTCTCGTGGGAGCCATCGGCCCCGATAGGGTTTCGCCCATGCGTGATCTTGGGGTGGGCTTCGGCTACTTGGTGAAGGGGCAGCGTTGGGCTGCCGGGCACGGCAGAGCGTACGGCTTCGGGTTGTTGCCCGGACTGATCACCCTTGTGCTCTACGCGGCGGCGCTCGTGGCCCTTGCCCTGTTCGGCGACGACTTCGTCACCTGGGCCACCCCCTTCGCCGACGACTGGTCGTCGCCCTGGGGCGGCCTGTTCCGCGGGTTCCTGGTCGCCGTCCTCTTCGCGCTCGCGCTGCTCCTGGCCGTACTCACCTTCACGGCGGTCACCCTCCTCGTCGGACAGCCCTTCTACGAGTCACTGTCGGAGCGGGTGGACCGCTCGGTGTCCCCGGACGGCAGCGCCCCGCAGTCCCCGCACTCCCTCGGGCGCGAGCTGTGGATCTCGGCCCGTGACAGTCTCCGTGTCGTCGTCCGGGCGGCGCTCTGGGGAGTGCTGCTCTTCGCGCTCGGGTTCCTCCCCTTCGTCGGCCAGACCGTGATCCCGGTACTCGGGTTCTTCGTCACCGGGTTCTTCCTGTCCGAGGAGCTGACCGCGGTCGCGCTCCAGCGCCGCGGGGTCGAACTGCGCGAGCGCCTCGCGCTGTTGCGCGCCCGCAAGACCCTGGCCTGGGGCTTCGGCACCCCGCTCGGAGTGGCCTTCCTCGTTCCGTTCGTCGCGGTCTTCCTGATGCCGGGCGCCGTCGCGGGCGCCACCCTCATGGCACGCGACCTGCTGGGCGAGGACATGGCCGAGGACACCACGGAGGACACGGCGCGGGACATCGCCGGAGGCGAGGGCGGCCCCCGCGCCGACAACCACGCACAGGGGGCCACCGCATGACCGACGTGACCTCTACGGCCCCGAGGTCTGCCGCTGTCGAGGACGCGCCCGCGTCACCGGTCAGGCTCGGTCGCACAACGCGTGGTCGATCAATGTGTTGGTCGCCTTGTTGAGTGTGGTGAGGTCCGGCAGGCCCGATGTGCTGGTGAGGGAGACGGTGACGGCGCGGCGGCCGTCGGCGGTGACGGCGGGGCGGGTGTAGACACCGATCCCGTCGCCTTCGTGTGCGTAGGAGTAGCCCCCGCAGGACAGCGGGATCTTGCGCAGCCCGAGGCCGTAGTCGCCCAGGGGCTGTTCCTCGACGTCCTCGGGGTCGTCGGTGCGTGCGACCGTCTCGCGCATCTCGCGCCACTGCTCCTTCGGCAGGAGTTCGCCGTCGGTGAGAGCGCGGAAGAAGGTGTTGAGGTCCTCGGTGGTGCTGACGACGCCGGAGTCGGCGGTGTGCTGGTAGCTGTTGTCGGTGATGTCCAGTGAGGTGCCTGGTGCGGCGTCGAGAGTGACGCGTACGTGCGGTTCGGGCAGGAACGGGTTGGCTCCGGGTATCACGGTGTGACGCAGGCCCAGGGGCGCGATGACGCGGTGCTCGACCAGTTCGCGCCAGTCCGCGCCGCCCGCCTTCCGCGCGATCATCGCGGCCAGCAGGTAGTTGGTGTTGGAGTAGGCCCAGCGAGTGGGGCCGCCGGGCCGCGGGACGAAGAGGGGCTGGTGCCGCATCGCGAGGGCGACGAGTTCGGCGGGCGGGGTGTCGTTGTAGCGGTTGGCGTCGAACTCCTGGAGCTTCTCCCGCAGTTCGGGGTCGGCGGTGTAGTCGAACAGACCGCTGGACTGGCGCAGCAGGTCCCGTACGGTGATACGCCGCCCGTCGTTGCCGTTGCCCGCCACCACGCCGGGCAGCCAGTGCTCGACGGAGTCGTCGAGCGACAGCCGCTTCTCGGCGGCCAGTTGGAGGACCACGGTGGCGACGAAGGTCTTGGTGGTGCTCGCGATACGGAACTCCGCGCCCCAGGGCACGGGCGCCGTCGAACCGGCGGCGGCAGTACCGGCTCTGGCCCGCAGCGGACCGCCCGGTGTATCGACCCGTGCCACCACGTTCACGTCTCCTCCGCCCGCCTGCCGTACGGCGGCGACGTCACGCCGCAACTGGGCGGCGGAGTAGCCGCTCGAGTCCGACCGGGCCGAGGCGGTCGGTGCGAGGGCCGCTGCCGCCAGCGAGCCGATGACCAGCAGGGCGGTGGTGGTGAGCGAGGTCTTGCCGACCGACTGTGCGCGTGTGGCCATGAGCCGTCTCCTTGAGCTGCTTCGTCAACGCGATCGTTGATCAGTCAAGTCGACGTCGGCGCGCGGGAACATACGGGAGACCACCAGGCCGAGGTGGGGAAATCCCCCTCTCCGCACGGCTGTCCGGCGGAGTGGAGGTGGAGCCCCAACCCCGGCCTTACGCAGGGGAGTTGTGGCCCGGCTGATCAGCTCGGGAAGTAGTCGCTCAGTACGCAGCCGTCGACGCGCGCCTTCTCCGTCCGGTAGCCGCTCGGCGGTGAGAAGTCCGGGTCGCAGGTCAAGAAGGCCAGTTCGGAGGGGGAGATGGCCTTGATCTGGTCGCTGCCGACGGGGACGACCGCAAAGTCCTTGCCGATGGCGAAGCGTTCGTCGGCCTTCTTGGTCGCGGCCTGGAACTTGCCCATGTCCGAGACCAGGAGCAGGGCTATGGGGTGCGTGAAGTCCTTGCAGGAGGTGAAGAGGTCGATGTAGCGGGCGAGACTGTCCATGTCCGACGCATGGGGCAGCTCTCCGCCGAAGCCCTGCTCGGTCACGCCGTCGCTGTCGGCCGGGGTGAGCCAACCCGGACTGCTGACCGAGGACTTGGGGCTGTCGACGGAGCCGGCGGAGGTGTCGTCGCCGCCACACCCCGTCGACGCCGCCGGCCCTAACGACTTCGGCCGAGCTTCTCTGATCTCCCCTGGGGTGACGCGGGTGCGGTGGCCTGAAGTGATCGAAGGACAGGGCGCGTTGGTCACCGCCGAGGGCGGCGATGGTCACTGGTGTCCGCCGCGGCGACCGCGAGCACCCGGTCCAGTGGCTCGCTCTCACCATGGAACAGCTCTCTGCCCCGGGCGATCCGCAGTTCCCGCTCCGCTCCCGGTCGGGTGAGTCGGGTCAGGTCGGCCAGTAGTTCGGCCTCGTCCTCGGCCAGGTCGGAGACACCGAGTCCGGCCATACGCCGGGCGCCTTGGGCGAAGTGACCCGGCAGCGGCCGGTGGCTGACCACCGGGAGCCCGGCGGCCAGCGCCTGGACGGCGGTCAGCCCTCCGGCGTTGTCCACCAGCGCCCGCGTGGCCCCCATCAGGCCCGGCATGTCCTCCTGCCAGCCGAGCGCCAGGGTGCCGGGGACCCTGGCCAGCGACGTACGCAGCCGGTCGTTACGGCCGCACAGCACCACGGGCAGATACCCGTGGCCCGCGAGGAGGCGGGCGGTGGTGTGCGGTCGGGACGCGATTCCCCAAGCCCCGGCGGACATCAGGACCGGTGTCCTGCCGGGGTACTTCCGCGCGAAGACCTGACCCCACCGCGCGGCCCCGGGAGCGGGCACGGTGAAGCGCGGGGCGACCACCGGGCCGGTGACATCGGCGGGCCGACCGGTGGCCCGGCGCGCCTCCTGGGCGGCCTGCTCCGTGAGGCACAGGAAGTGGTCGTTGCCGGGGTGCAGCCAGTGCCGGTGGGTGCCGAACTCGATCACGTAGACCACGCTCGGCACCGGCAGCAGCCCGCTCGCCCTGAGGTGGCCGGTGAGCTGGGCGGCGAGGTGGAAGACGGGGACCACGACGTCCACCCGGTCCCGCTCGACCAGCTCGCGCAGCCGGTCCCCGGCGAGCCGCGCCAGCGGAACACCGCTGGGGCGCGGCCCCCGTCCGGGGCGCAGGAACGCGTGGTAGATCGCGCCGTAGGTCCAGGGTGCGTGCCGTACCGAGACCTGGTAGCCGCGCCGCAGCCATCTGCCGAGGCTGCGGGGCAGCAGCGAGAGGACGTCCACCGTGCTCGCCCGGTGGCCGTGTTCACCCGCCCGGCGGACGAGTTCGGCGGCCACCGTGTCATGACCGGCCCCCATGCTCGCGCTGACGACCAGCAGGCGCGCACCCGGCATGCCGGGGCTCGTGGTGGCGCCGGGCACCTCGGTCATGGCTCGCGCGGGGAGCAGGGGAGGGGAGAGAACGATCGCATATCAGACGCTATGACCCCCATCGTGTTCCGTAAACGGGGCCATACGGTTGGTTGCGCGTCCGGGGGTGTCCGCCACTCACTTCGACCAGGCCCCGCGCCGGTCTTCCTCGGGCGTCCGGTCGACGTCGCGCCGAGGAAGACCGGCTCACGCACGGCGCCGGTGTCCGCCGGGTCTCGCTACCAGCCGGCCTTCACTCCGTCGTAGGCCTTACGGCAGTCGGCATTGGTGGCCTCCGCGGCGAGCTTCTGCATGGAGTTGCGCCACACCTTCTTGGCCACCTTCTCCAACTCCCTTGTCTGGGAGGGGACGTTCGGCGCGTACTTCTTGAGCGTCGCGATGGACGAGGCGGTGAACTTGTGGCACGCGGGTCCGGCGGCGTTCCGGTAGCCGGTGTCCAAGTCCGTCGCCACCGCCTGGCCGTTCTTGGTGGCCCAGGTGTTCCAGGCCGCGCACGCTGTCTGCGTGAAGGCGGCCTGGTCGGCCTCGCTCAGGTTCGCGACCTCGTTCAGCATGGTGTTCTTGACCTTGTCGGGGACCGTGAAGTCCTTGACGGGGAACTTGTCGAAGGTCTGGAGCAGCGCCTCCTGGCACGCGGGCGGCAGCGGGGCCGCCTGTGCGGAGGCGGGGAAGGCCAGCGCGGAGGCGGACAGGAGGACCGCGGTGAGGACCGTGCGCTGGACGGTACGGGACAGGGTCATGGGTGATGCTCCTTGCGGGAACCATGGGGTGGGCCGGGCGCGGATCAGCGCCCGGGTACAGAACGAACACCGGCTCACGCCGGTCACGGCGGCTGTGCGGTCAACTGCCCAGGAGCCGTAGGTCAGGTGGGGCGCCCGCGTTCCCGCGGGAGCGCGTCGCGCGTGCGTCGGCGGAAGACCATGAACGCGGCCAGCGCCGCCCCCACGAGCCAGAGCGACTGGATCGCGAGGGCCTGGGCCACGGGCGCGGTGGAGAAGGCCGCGGACATACTGGCCTGCACGGCGCCGTACGACGGCAGGAAGCGCACGATGGCGCTGTCCGACCCGGAGCTCGACAGGGGGTTCTGCAGGGCCACGTCGATGATGCTGATCATCAGGATCGCGAACATGCCCTCCACCTCGCGGCGGAGCACCGAGCCGAAGACGACGCCGAGCGCGCCGTAGGTCAGGGCCGCGCAGAACAGCGCGGCGGCGAGCATGAAGGACTGTCGCGGGGACCAGGCGAAGCCTGCGGCGGCCGTGGCGTAGGCGGCGATGGCGGCGCAGACCAAGGTGAGTGCGGAGAGCTTGGCGAGGACCAGGTGGTGGCGGGGGTACCCCGCCATGGCCAGGCGCCGGTCGAAGGCACCGCCCGTGAACGTGGCGGCGAACATCATGAACCCGGCGATCAGGGTGACCGCGTTGAGCGCGCCGGTGATCTGGGTGAGGTGGTTGCCGGGTGGGGTCAGGACCTCGTTCGTGGCCCGCAGCCGGAACGGCGCCGGCCGGTCGGGAATGGTCACGTAGGCGAGCGCGATCCATACGGGGATGTACACCACCACGAGCAGCATCGCGAACCGGTTGCGGGCGTGACCGATCAGCGCGTACCGGGAGGCCGTGGTGAACAACGACCAGTGCCGCCTCATGCCGCCGCCCGGGAGTGCCGCTCCCGGCGGTGCAGGCGCCCGTCCTCCAGGCGCCACAGCTCGTCCAACCGGTCGATGTCGTAGGCGAGATGGGAGACGACCAGCACCGAGCGTCCGGCGTCGCGCAGCTCTGTCGCCAGCTTCCAGAAGCGTTGGTACGTCTCCCAGTCGAAGCCCTGGTAGGGCTCGTCGAGCAGCAGTACCTCCGGGTCGTGCATGAGCGCGAGGGTCAGGTTCAGCTTCTGCCGTGAGCCCCCGCTGAGCAGGCCCGCGCGCTGGTCGAGGTACTCGGTGAAGGCGAGGATCTCCATCACTTCCTCGGCCCGTCGCAGGTCCGCGAGTCCGAAGGCGTGCCGGAAGAGGTCCAGGTGCTGGCGGACGGTGAAGGAGTCGTCCAGGACGACGGACTGCGGGCAGTAGCCGAACCTGCCGCTGTGGCGCACCGAGCCCCGGTCCGGCCTGAGTTCACCGGAGAGGATCTTCAGCAGCGTCGTCTTGCCGGCGCCGTTCTCCCCGACGATCCCGGCGAGGACACCGGGCCGCAGATGGAGGTCGACGCCGCGTAACACGGCGTGCTGCCGGTAGGAGTGGTGCACCTCTGTGAAGTCCAACGCGCTGCTCCGTCGTTCCAGATCTTCCGGTGGTCAGGTCCCGATCGACCCCAACGAGCAAGCGGGGCAAGGGAAACGGCGCCGGGAGCGCTTCTGTCCCGCGGCGTCAATCCGGCGCACGACGCGTCACGCGTGCGGCGGTGTTTCCAGCGGCAGCGGGGTTCGGGGCGGCCAAGGCGGCTAGCGTGCCCAGGACCGGGGGTGCCAGCAGGTCGTGCGGCTCCGTATCGGTCCCTGTCGGTCCCTACGGGCAAGGTTCTGCCCCCGCTCGCGGGGCGGGGAAGGTCGGTCAGTCATGTGTCCTCGGCCAGTCATGCGTCGTCCGTCAGTCATGCGTCCTCGGCCGGTCATGCGGAGAACATGTGTGATCGGCGCCGGGCCGTCCGGCCTGGCCGCGAGCAAGGTCTTCGCCTCGCGGAACGTCCCGTTCGACTGCTTCGAGGCCGGGTCGGGCATCGGCGGACTGTGGCGATACGGCAACGACAACGGCATGTCGGGGGTCTACGCGTCGCTGCACACGAACATCTCGAAGGAGAGCATGTCCTTCACCTCCCGGACCATGCCCGCGACCTATCCGGTCTTCCCCCATCACAGCCTGGTTCTGGCCTACTTGGAGGACTACGCCACGTCGTTCGATCTGCACCGGCACATCGTGTGCGACACGAAGGTCACCTCGGTGCGGCCCCTGGACGACGGTGGCTGGGAGGTGGTCTGCCGGCACCGCGGCACCGAGGCCGAGGAGACGCGGCGCTACAGCGAGGTGGTCGTCGCCAACGGGCACCACTGGGACCCTCGCTTCCCGGCCCCCGCCGTGCCCGGTGCCGAGGAGTTCGAGGGAACCGCGATCCACTCGCACGACTACCGCACCCCTGATCCGTACGCGGGTCGCCGGGTCCTGGTGATCGGCATGGGCAACTCCGCGTGCGAGATCGCGGCGGAGATCTCCCGTACGGCGGCGCGGACGTTCCTCTCCGCGCGCGACGCGGCGCATGTGTACCCCAAGATGCTGCTCGGCCGTCCGGCGGATCACTTGGCGTCGAGCCCGCTGTCCGATCTCCCGCGCTTCCTCAAGGACCCGGCGCTACGGCTCCTTCTGCGGCTGTCCCGTGGTGCCCCGGCTCAGTACGGGCTGCCCGACCCGGTCGGCGGACCCCTCGCGAGCCACCCTTCCACCTCCGACGAACTCCTCGTCCAACTGGCCCGCGGTGCGGTGACGCCGAAGCCCGGCGTCAGCTCCTTCGGCCGGAACACGGCGGCGTTCACGGACGGCAGCCGGGAAGCGGTGGACGCCGTGGTGTACGCCACGGGTTACACGATCTCCTTCCCCTTCCTGGACCCCGCCGTGTTCGCCGCCCCAAAGGGCCGTACGGAGCTGTATCTGCGCACGGTCCCGCCCCGGATCCCCGGGCTCTACTTCATGGGACTCGCCCAACCCTCCGGCGCGGCCTTCCCGTTGCTCGAACCGCAGGCGGAATGGATCGCCGAGCTGATCGAGGGCGCGGTCGCGCTGCCGTCGCCGACGGACATGACGCGGGCGATCGCACGCGAGTGGCGCCGCCATCGCACGACGTACGTGTCCACCTACCGCCATGGAATCGAAATTGACTTCCGCTCCTACCGAAGAGCCCTCCGCCGGGAACGCCGAGAGGGAAGGCGTCGCGCACGCGGCACCGTCCCGGCCCTGCCCACCGTGGCAGGCACCGCCCCGGCGGTCGATCACGTGTGATCCGCTCAGCCAGGTGTTCCATCAACTGTCCGGCGCCCAGCAGTTGGCGGTGGGCTGGGCGCTGCGCTTCCGTGGGAAGCCACCCTCGGCGGACGCCCTGCGCGCACACGTACGGACCAGGCTCGGGGACCTGCCGACGCTGACCCACCGGGTCGAGGAGCAGCCGGGATCTCGTCCCCACTTCATGCCCGTCCGGAATCTCGACCTGGGACGGCATATCCGTCGTCTGCTCGTGACAGATCCATGGGAGCAGTGGCAGGACTGTCTCCGGACGGTACTGGAGCGGCCGTTGCCGGACGCGCCCCATCCGCCCTGGGACCTCTGGCTGCTTCACGGACACGCCGATGCCGATGCCACCGACGGGCCTGAGTATGTGCTGGTGTTCCGTATCCACCACGCTCTGGAGGATGGCGCGGGGCACCACTACGTACTCCGGACGCTGTTCACCCCGTACGTCCCGTCGCCCAGGTCGCCCGACGTCCAGGGCACTCCCCCGCCGGTCGACGGCTGGGGGCGGATCTCGTCCCGTGCCGTGCTGGGCATCATGGGTGACCTGGCCCGGAGTCTGCGGGGCGCCGACGCCTGGCCCATGCTGCGTCGGCCGCCGACCGGTCAACTCGCCACCGTTGTAGGGACGGTGGAGACCCGGCGGCTGCTCGCACTCTCCCGGGCCCTCGGTACTGACGTCAGCGCCGTCTTCCTGACCGCACTGACCGGGGCGATGCGCACTGTCGCCCTGGCCGAGGGAGAACGCCCGGCTCCCCTCGCACTCCTGTGGCCGCTGTCGGTCCGGAGCGGTGGCGAACGCGGCGCGGTGGGCAACTTCCTCACCATGGTGCGCCTCGGACTGCCCTGTGAGGAGCCGCTTCCGCAGCGCCGACTCGCCTCGCTCGTACGACAGTTAGAGCCCGGAGGCCTGGAGCGGCGGATGCGCACCTCTCGCGCTCTCCTGCGGCTCGCGCCGCGTCCTGTGAGCCTTGGCACCCTGCGGCTGCTCATGCGCCCGCGCCATGCCTCCCTCACCGGCACCTACTTCCCGGCGGCCTTGCCCCAACCTGTCCTCGGCGAGGCTCGGTTGGACGGCGCGCTCGGGCTGGGCGCTCCCCTGCCGGGTCAGCTCTGCCATCTGACGCTGCTCAGATACCGGGCGCAGTGCACGCTCTCGGTCGTCCACGACACGGCCTTCGCCCACGGCGCGGACCTTCCGGGACTGTGGCTGAGCGCGCTGGCGGAACTCGAAGCGGTGGTCTGACCCGGACAACACACCTGGGCCTGGGGCCGTATTGAGCGTTCGCTACGACCCTGGGCGCGGCCTCGTTCACGTCGACGCCGAGGTCTGCTCCAGTTCCCCCACGGCCTGCTCCCACAGTTCCGGAAGCAGTTCCCCGAGCGGCAGCGCGGGGTCGGCGACGAAGGACACCTCGGCCCAGGTACCGAAGAACGACAGGCCCACTCCGCAGAGTTGACCGGGAACGAGCAAGGGGAGCAAGGCGGCGCCCGTCACTTGGGTGTCGCCCAGGCTGCCCTTGTCGGCGAGCGGCATGGACGTGGCCATGAGGCCGCTGACGCGTGGGGAGAGCATCCTGCGCAGGTACCACTCGGTCGGGCGGTCCGGCATGAAGCGGACCAGATCCTGAACGGCCTGCCGCCAGGCCTCGCCGCGCAGCTTCCGGGTCGTCGCCATGATGTGCTCCAGGCGCCGCACGGGCGCCTTGCCCTCCTTGGCCCCTGTCCCGCGTTCGGTCCGTACGGGCGCATCGCCGCCCTGGGCGCCGGTCCCGCGTGCGGTCCGTACGGACAGTGGCAGTTCCAGCGGCAGGGCGAAACAGCGGTTGCCCCAGGTCTGTTCCTCTTCCGGGCGGCGCGCGTCGACGGGCAGCAGTGCCGTCACCCGCGGAAGCGGCACGCCGGAGCGGGTCGACCAGGTCGCCAACGCCCCGGTGAGAGCGGCCAGATGGGCGTCGTGGGCGGATCCGCCGTGCGCCGCACCGATCCGACGGAGGACGTCCGCCGGTACGCGGCCCCGCCACAGCCGCCGCTCTCCCGTGGCGACGAAGGGGAGGGTCGGACGGCGGCCACGTACGGCGAGTGAGCGGGCCATGAACAGCGCGCCCAGCCCGACGGCCGTGCCGAGTCGCCGCGGGAGACCGGCCAGGCCGCCCTTCCTCGGCACCGGACGGGCCGAGGGCTCTCCCTCGCCCAGTACGGCGCGAAAGGTCATCGCGGCGGCGGCACCGTCCTGGCAGGCGTGGTGGAAGCGGTAGCACACGGCGTACTCGTCGGGCGCATGGCCGTGGATCAGCCAGACACCCCAGTAAGTGCCGGGCGCGAACGGCGCGTTGACCGCGGTGTGCAGGGCGGCGTCCCATCCTTCGGGGCCCTCGGCGACCACCTCGTGGACATGGCGGTCGACGGCGAAGTCCGCGTCCGGTTGCCACCGGGGGCGTCGTGTGCCGCCCTCGACTCGGCTGGTGAGCAAGGGCAGCCGGGTCAGGCGGAAGCCCACGTACGCGCGGAGATCGGCCAGGCTCGGGGGCGGACCGCTCAAGTACGCGACGCCGCCGGCGTCCCAGCGAACGCCGGGGTGGCGGCGCGCCATGCCGAGGAACGCGCGGTCGACCGCGTGGGTGGGACGGCCGGGGAGGGGAGCGGACACGGGCATCGGGGGACTCCAGTTCGTGCCGAATGAGGGGCAGGCCGGATGCGGCCGGGCGGCTGCCGACCGGTGCCCGGCGACACCGAACGCGTCACTCGGCCTCGGCCTGAATCCTGAATCGGTCCGGTTATATCCGCTCGCGAGGAACGCCCGTGCCCACTCCTCCCCTGCCCTGCCCGGCTCGCTACCCCGCGCCGCACCGCCCGACGGGGACACGGTGTCCCCCGGTCACCGCCCGCGAGACCACCCGAACGGGGGACGGCCCTCCCGTCGGACCGCACGGGCCCGACTGCCTCCCTCGCGTCTGTACGGCCGCTGCCCTGGCCCCCGTTGAGGGTTCCGACGCGTCGTCCAGGAGTCATGCCGAGCGCGGCGTTGGTCCTCCGTTCGGGTGAGCAGCGGGGCTCGGGGCACCATCACCGTCCGCCGTCTGACACTGTGCTCCGCGCCGCCGCAATGACCTCGGCCTTCCTCGCCTTCGCATGCGGTCGTGGTCCTGTCCCTTTCGGAGCCCTTGGAGCCAAGGTCATGCACGTCGCCCTCACCGGCGCCACCGGATTCCTCGGACTCCGCCTGCTGCGCCGCCTGCTCGACACGCACCGGTCGGTGACAGTCCTGGTCCACGCCGGGTCGGGTGACGCGCTGCACCGCATCAGCCGGTTCTTCGAACTGACGGGCACGCCTGAGCGGTTCCTCACCGAACTCCCCGACCGGCTACGGGTGGTGGAGACCGAGTTGGAGCAGCCCAGGCTTGGGCTGTCCCGGCGCGCGTTCCAGGAGTTGGCCGACGGTCTCGGCGCGCTCTGGCACAGCGCGGGCAGCATCAACCTCGAAGGGAACCTTCCCGAGTTACGCCGGACCAACGTCGAAGGGACGCGGCATGTGCTGGAGTTGGCCGCCGCCGGGCGCGAGAAGCCCGTGGTCCACCATGTGAGTACCGCCTTCGTAGCCGGGAGTCGGCGACAAGGAGTGGCGTACGAGGACGAGTTGGACGACGCGTACGGCTTCGAGAACGCCTACGAACGCTCCAAGTACGAGGCGGAAGTGCTGGTTCACGCCTGGGCGCGGGAGCACCGCCGTCCGGTCGTCGTGCTGCGGCCGAGCGTGCTGGTCACGGATGTGCCGCCGCATCCGGAACTGCCCTCGCATCCGCTTCAGGTCGTCGAGCGGATCCTGCGCGACGCGCGCCGCAGCGCCGAACCCGACGGTCCTTACGGCACCGACCCGGGCGACCGTCCCCGCATCCGGTTGGTAGGCCATCCGCATGGTCGGTTGAACCTGATGCAGGTGGAGCACGCGGCCGAGGTCATGGTGCGACTGGCCGATCGGCCACCCTCGGGCGGAGTCGACACGTACCACGTCGTCCATGACCGTGACGTGCCGGTGCCGACGATCGTGGCCCTGCTGGAGCGGCTGGTCCAGGTGTCGATCGAGCTGGTCGCCAAGAAGCCGGACGACCCGTCCGCGCTGGAGGCGCTGCTGGACTTCTATCCGGGCCTGACGACCTATCTGACCCACCGACGGCGCTTCGACGACACACGGGTCCGGACCCTGCTCGGTCCGTCGGCGGCCTCCGGCCGGGTGGACCTCGACTACCTGTGGTCCGGCCTGGCCCCGAGGGACCGGGTTCCCGCCGGACCATCGGCCACGCCCGCGACCGGCCTCCCGCCCGCGCAGCACACCCCGTACGCCGCCCCGTACACCCGACACGCCTAGTGCGTCTGCCCGCCAGACCTCCCTTCCCGCTGGAGCCCTTCCATGCCCGTCCTGTCCTCCCCTGACGCACCCGTCGCGTCTCCGCCGGTCTTCTCCCTCGGGGACATCGCCGCCCTCGCCCGACGGATCCGGGAACCCGTCCATGTCGTCAGCGGCCCGACCGGCCGTGAACTGGGGCTCGCCATCGGTCCCGTACCCGAAGGACCGGTGCTCGGTACGCTGCCGCCGCTCTACCCGGAGTGGCTCGGCGGGCGGACCTTCTGCGAGGCACACGGCGTCCGATTCCCTTACGTAGCGGGCGAGATGGCGAACGGCATCGCCACCACCCGGATGGTGTCCGCGATGGCCCAGGCGGAGATGCTCGGGTTCTTCGGCGCCGGAGGCCTCGCGTACACCGAGGTGGAGCGGGCCGTGCACACGCTGGCCCGGGAGTTGCGGTCCCGCCCCAACTGGGGCGTGAACCTCATCCATTCACCCGCCGAACCCTCCCTGGAGTTCGGCGTCGCCGAGCTGCTGCTGCGCTGCGGTGTGCCCCGGATCTCGGCGTCGGCGTTCATGGAGCTGACCCCGGCCGTGGTGCTGTGCTCGGCCCGAGGGCTGCGCCGTGACGGCGACGGCGCGATCGTCCGGCGCACGCGGATCCTCGCCAAGGTGTCCCGTCCGGAGGTGGCCGAGAGGTTCCTCTCCCCCGCCCCGGCCGCGCTGTTGGACCGGCTCGTCGCCGAACGGAAGCTGACCGCGGAGGAGGCCCGTCTTGCGGCCCTGGTGCCGGTGGCCGAGGACATCACCGTGGAGGCCGACAGCGGAGGTCACACCGACAACCGGCCGTTGTCCGCCCTGCTGCCGAGGATCGTCCTGCTGCGGGACGCGTTGTGCCGTCGGTTCGGCTACCCGCGACCGGTCAGGATCGGCGCGGCGGGTGGTCTGGGCACACCGGACGCGGTGGCCGCCGCGTTCGCCCTCGGTGCCTCCTACGTGGTCGTCGGATCGGTGCACCAGACGGCCGTCGAGGCGGGGTTGTCGGACGAGGCCAAGGCGATGCTCTGCGAGGCGGATGTCGCCGATGTGGCCATGGCACCGGCAGCGGACATGTTCGAGTTGGGGGTCACGCTGCAAGTGCTGTCCCGAGGAACGATGTTCGCCCAGCGGGCGGGCAGACTGTACGCGGCGTACCGGACGCACGGCGCGCTGGAGGAGATCCCGCCCGCCTCGCGCGCCACGCTCGAACGGGACGTCCTGCGCGCCTCGTTCGACGAGATCTGGCAGCGCACGCGCGCGTTCTGGGAGCGGCGCGACCCCTCGGAGATCGCGCGCGCGGAGGCCGATCCGAAGCACCGTATGGCGTTGGTCTTCCGCTGGTACCTGGGCAGTTCGAGCCGGTGGGCGATCACCGGGGAGGCGTCCCGGCGTACCGACTACCAGATCTGGTGCGGGCCCGCGATGGGCTCGTTCAACCGCTGGGTCGCGGGCACGTTCCTGGCCGAACCGGCGAACCGGTCCGTGACGCAGATCGCCCTCAACCTGCTCGAAGGCGCCGCGATGCTCACCCGCGCCCATCAACTACGCACCTATGGAGTGCCGTTGCCGACCGAAGCCTTCACCTACACCCCGTGCGGGCTGGCATGAGCGGCCCCGGCGCCGCGCAGGCGTCAACAGCCGCGCAGGTGCCCGTCGCCGTGATCGGCGTCGGTGCTCTCGTACCGGGCGCGACAAACGCGGCCGGTTACTGGCGGATCGTGACCGGCGGCCGCGATCTGATCACCGAAGTGCCTTCCTCCCGCTGGCTGGTTGCCGACCACTACGACCCTGACCCGGCCGCGCCCGACAAGACGTACGCCCGCCGAGGCGCGTTCCTGCCGGAAGTGGACTTCGACCCGTTGGCCTACGGCGTCCCGCCCGCCAACCTGTCGGCGACGGACACCTCCCAACTGCTGGCCCTGCTGGTCGCCGACCAGGTGTTGACCGACGCCGGTGGTCTGTCGGGCGTGGACCGGGACCGGGTCGGTGTCGTACTCGGCGCGGCTGCCCTGGAACTGCTCCCGCACATGTACGGACGCACCCAACGCCCGTTGTGGGTCAAGGCGTTGCGGGAGAGCGGTCTGCCCGAGGCCGAGGTGCGGGCCGTGTGCGACCGGATCGCGGCGCACTTCAGTCCCTGGCAGGAGTCGACCTTCCCGGGTCTGCTCGGCAATGTCGTCGCGGGCCGGATCGCCAACCGGTTCGATCTGCACGGCATCAACCACACGACCGACGCAGCCTGTGCCAGCTCGCTTGCGGCCCTGTCCACGGCGGTCGGTGAACTGTCGCTCGGCCGGACCGACTTGGTGATCAGCGGCGGTGTGGACACCGGGAACGACATCGGCATGTTCCTGTGCTTCTCCAAGACACCCGCACTCTCCCCCACCGGTGACTGCCGTCCGTTCTCGGACGCGGCGGACGGCACCATGCTCGGTGAAGCGGTCGTCATGTACGCCCTGAAGCGACTGTCCGACGCGGAGCGGGACGGCGACCGGATCCATGCGGTGATCCGGGGCATCGGCGCCTCGTCCGACGGCAGGAGTACGGCGATCTACGCGCCACTTCCGGGCGGTCAGGCACGGGCTCTGCGGCGCGCCTACGAGCAAGCGGGCTACAGTCCACGGACCGTCGAGCTGATCGAGGCGCACGGGACCGGCACGAAGGCCGGGGACGCGGCCGAACTCCAGGCGCTCCGCGAGGTGTTCGAGGCATCGGAACCTACGGACAGGCAGGACGGGCAGGACCGGAAGGACGGGCAGGACCGGAGCGGCGGGTACGACGGGCCCGACGGACAGTGGTGCGCGGTCGGCTCGGTCAAGTCGCAGATCGGGCATACCAAGTGCGCGGCGGGGGCGGCGGGGCTGCTCAAGGCGGTCATGGCACTGCATCACCAGGTGCTGCCGCCGACCATCAAGGTCGGCCGACCGGTCCCGGCGGCGGCTGCCCCGGACGGCCCGTTCTACGTCAACACCGAGACCCGGCCATGGGTGCGGCCCGCCGGTCATCCGCGCCGCGCATCGGTGTCTAGCTTCGGCTTCGGGGGCAGCAACTTCCATGTCACGTTGGAGGAGTACGTGCCTTCGGGCACCTCGGCGCGGGTGCCGCCCCGCCATCGCTCGGCGCCGAGCGAACTCGTCCTGTTCAGCGGCGCGTCACCGGCCGACCTGGTGTTGCCGGATGCGAGCGGCGACCGTCCGCTGGCCGCGCTCGCCCGGGAGAGCCAGAGCGCGTTCTCGCCCACCGACCCGCTGCGACTGGCCGTCGTCGCCACGGACTTCGCGGATCTGCGGGAGAAGTACGCGCAGGCGCTCGCGCTGATCCGGCAGCGGCCCGGCACCGCGTTCGCGACCCCGAACGGCGTCCGGTACGCCTGTGAGGACCCGGCGGTCGGCCGTCTCGCCTTCCTGTTTCCGGGCCAGGGGTCCCAGTACGTCGGGATGGGCGCCGACCTCGCGATGCTGGCACCGGCCGCCCAGGCCGTGTGGGACCGGCTGGGCGGTACCCGGTTCGACGGGCGGCCCCTGCACCGGGTGGTGTTCCCACCGCCCGCCTTCACCGACGATGAACGCGCGTTCCAAGCAGCCCAGTTGGCCGCCACCGAGTGGGCGCAGCCCGCGCTCGCGGTGCACGCGCTGGCGCTGTTGGAGGTACTGCGGGAGCTGGGGCTGCGGCCGGACTGCGTGGCGGGCCACAGCTTCGGTGAGTTGGTGGCGCTGCACTGCGCGGGTGCCCTGGAAGCCGACACGTTGGTCTCGCTGGCCCGCACGCGCGGTGAGTTGATGCGGGACGCGGCCGTCGTACCGGGCACGATGCTGGCCGTCGCGGCGGACCGCGCGCACGTGGCGGCGGTGCTGGCCGAGGGCGCGTTCGGCGACATCTGGTCGGCCAACCTCAACTCGCCTCTTCAAGTGGTGCTTTCGGGTACGACGGAGGCGGTCGCGCGTGCCGAGCGGGCGTTCACGGCGGAGGGTGTCGGCACCCACCGGCTGACCACGTCGACCGCGTTCCACAGCCCGCTGGTCGCCCCGGCCGCTGAGCCGCTCGCCGCGTTCCTGCGCACGGTCCCGGTCGCGGGACCCCGGATCGAGGTGTACGGCAACGCGGACGCGACACCGTACCCGTCCTCACCCGACGCCGTACGCCGCCGGATCGCCGACCAGTTGGCCTCGCCGGTGCTCTTCCAGGACCAGATCGAGGCGATGTACGCGGCGGGGGTGCGAACCTTCGTCGAGGTCGGCGCGGGCGCGGCGTTGACCGGCCTCGTCGGGCAGATCCTCGGTGACCGCGCGCACGCGGCCGTCTCCCTGGACCGGGCGGACCGGTCCGGGGTCAACACCCTGCACACCGCGCTCGGCGAACTCGCCGTACGCGGTGTCCCGTTCGACTTCGATCCCCTCTGGGCGCCGTACGGCTCGCCCGAACCCCCAGCCAAGGAGCGCGCGCCCCGGATGACCGTGAAGATCAGCGGAGCCAACTACGGTCAGCTCTACCCGTCTTGCGACGAACCCGCCGAAGTCGCCGAAGCCGAACCTCTGTTGCCTGCCCCTGTGCTGGGGCGCCGGCCGGAACACACCCATCCGCAGCCCGCACCCGCGTCCGACATCCCGGCGGTTCCTATGCCCTCGAATCCCCCTGCTCCGGAGGCGTCGGCGTACGACGCCGCGTCACCGTACGATGCCGTGTCCGCGTACGAGACCGAGTCCGTGTCCGTGTACGACACCGAGCCCGGGGCCGCCCTCGGCGCCGAGTGGTACGCCGCGGTGGAGAGCGTTCAGCGGCAGACCGCCGAGGCCCACGCGGCCTGTCAACGCATGCTGACCGACAGCCACTTGGCCTTCCTGCGGATGACCGAGACCACCCTGGCCGCGATGCTCGGCGTGCGGGCCGTCGGCGATGTACCCGACGCCCCGACTCCCGTGACCCCGCTGCCGCTCCCCCGCCCTTCGGAACCGCGCCAGGCCTCGGCACCCGTGGCGTCGGCCCCGACGGTCGCCGTCGAGCAGCGGACCTCGGTAGCCGCCCCTGTAGTCCCCCCAGCCAAGGCCGCCGAGGCCACGCCGCTACCGACCCCCGAACCGTCGGCGCCGCAACTGTCGGCACCCGAGCTGGAGGACCTCCTCCTCTCCGTGGTGGCCCAACTCACCGGCTACCCGGCGGAGATGCTCACCGTGGACATGGAGTTGGAGGCGGATCTGGGGGTCGACTCGATCAAGCGTGTCGAGATCCTGTCGGCCGTACGCCGCCGCGTGGGCGACCTGGCGACGGGAGACGTCGGGGAACTCGGCAAGCTCCGCACGCTGCGTGAGATCGTCGAGGCGCTCACGACGACCGGCAACCCGCCCGGGGCCCCTGAGCCGAACTCCCGTACAGCAGACTCTAGTACGCCTGATTCCCGTACTCCGTTCTCCCCGACCCAGGGCTCCCCGGCCATGGCCCGGCCCCAAGCCGTCGCGAAGATCCCCGCCATGCGCACCGAGTCCGAGCCGGACAAGGCGCTGACGAGGCTGGTGCCGCGCGCCGTGGAGTCACCCGCGGCCGGCCTCGCGACGGCACGGCTTCTGGACGGACCGCTCGTGGTGACGGACGGAGGCGTCGGCCGCTCCGCTGTCACCGAACTCGTCGCGCTGAAGCTGACGGAGCGCGGCGTGGACGCCACCGCCGTGACGGAGGTACCCGAGGACGCGCGTGCCGTCGTCCATCTCGGCGGGCTGACCGGGGGCAACGGGCCGGACGACGCGCGGGAGGTCCACCGCTCGGTGTTCCGCGCGGCGCGCACCATGGCGGCCCAAGTGGCCGAGCGGGGCGGGCTGTTCGTGACCGTGCAGGACACCGGAGGCGACTTCGGGCTCGGTGGCCACGCCCCCGATCGGGCGTGGCTGGGCGGCGTCGCCGGTCTGACCAGGACCGCCGCGAAGGAATGGCCGGGCGCCTCGGTCAAGGCCATCGACTGCGAGCGCGGCGCCCGCGACGACGAGGAGGTCGCCGAGGCCATCGTGCGAGAGCTGTTCGAAGGGGGCCCCGACCCGGAGGTGGGTCTCCGGGCGGACGGGACCCGCACCACCCCGCGGGTGGTACCCGCGCCCGTGGTTCCCGATGACACCCGGCGGATCACCTCGGAGTCCGTGATCGTGGCCACGGGAGGGGCTCGCGGGGTGACCGCCGCCGCGCTGCTGGATCTGGCGAGGACCCACCGTCCGCGCATCGTGCTGCTCGGCCGGACGGCACCGGCTCCCGAGCCCGAGGGGCTCGCGTCGGCCACCGACGAACCGGCCCTCACCCGCCTGCTCGCCGAGCGTTCCGCCGCGGACGCCACGAACGCGGCGCACACGGCGCACACGGCGGACTCCTCGCCCGCCCGGATCGCGGCACGGGCCCGGGAGATCCTGGCCGCGCGCGAGGTGCGCGCGACGCTGGCGGCGCTGGAGGAGGCCGGGTCCCCTGTCCGGTATGTGCCGGTGGACGTCCGCGACAGTGACGCCGTCGCCGCCGCGCTGTGTGAGGTACGGGAGGTGTGGGGGCCGGTCACCGGCATCGTGCACGGTGCGGGAGTGCTGGCCGACAAGTGGCTCGCCGACAAGACCGAGGAGCAGGTCGAGTATGTGATGTCCACCAAGGTGGACGGTCTGCGCGCGCTGTTGGCCGCGACGGCGGACGATCCGCTGGAGGTGCTCTGCCTGTTCTCCTCGGTGGCCGCCGTGTTCGGCAACGCGGGGCAGAGCGACTACGCCATGGCGAACGAGATCCTCGGCCAGGTGGCGTCCGCCGAACAGGCCCGCCGCCCCAACTGCCTGGTGCGGTGCGTCGCTTGGGGTCCGTGGCGCGGCGGCATGGTCACACCCGCTCTGGTCGGGCACTTCGGCCGGTCCGGAGTCCCGCTGATCCCCCTGGAGCAAGGGGCCGCCGCGTTCACGGCCGAGTTGGACGGCGCGGCCGGTGAGGCGCGTGTCGTCCTGGTGGCCGGGGACGATCCGGCGGCCCTGTCCCCGGCCGGTGATCCGCGTCCGGCGCAGGTGCTCGTCCGGGCGGACAGCGCACCGCAGTTGGCCGACCATACGATCACCGGGGTTCCCGTACTGCCCGTGGCGATGGTGCTGAACTGGTTCGCGGGTGCGGCCACCGCCTGGCTGCCGGGCGTCGACTCCCTCGTCCTGCGCGACCTGCGGGTGTACCAGAAGTACGCGCTGCCCGAACTGGCCGGACCTGGCCATCGGTTGACGGTGCACGGCAGCCGGGGCGCGGCCGGTTCGCCGTCGGGGCTGGAGGCGGAACTGCGGGGAGAGAGCGGGGTGGCGCACTTCCGGGTCGTGCTGGATGCCGGGGCCGAGGAACCGGATCCGGCGGGGTGGGGCAGTCCGGAGGGTCTCAAGCCGCTGGGTCGCGGCGAGTTGTACGACGGGGAGAGCCTCTTCCACGGCCCTCGCTTCCACTGCGTCCGCTCGCTGCAAGGTGTTTCGGCGCACGGAGCCGAGGCGATCGTCGCGGGCGTGCGCGCCCTGGAGTGGCCGGGTGAGCACTGGCCGCTCGACCCGGCCGCCGTGGACGGCGCGCTCCAACTCGCCCTGGTCTGGGCGCAGGAGGAGCTGGGCGCGGCGACGCTGCCGATGGCCGTCGCGGAGTGCCGGGTGCACCGGGGCGGCCCGGTGGACGGCACGGTGCGGTGTGTGCTGCGCGGTCGGAGGGTGCACAGCACGGGGGCGCGCTGCGACGCGGCGCTGATCGATGCCGACGGGGCGGTCCGTCTGGAACTGCTCGGCGTTGAACTCGTCCGCCGCCCCTCATGAACCCCCTCTCCTTTCCGAGCCCCGGCCTTCCCCAGTCCCGCCCCCGCTGTTGAAGTGAGACCTGCATGGAATTCGAACCGATCGCCGTCGTCGGCCGGGGCTGTGTGCTGCCCGACGCGCTCGATCCGGACACGTTCTGGGACAACATCGCCGCGGGCCGCCTCAGTCTGTCGGCCGTCCCGGAGGGCCGGTGGCGGCTGCCGCGCCACTGGGCCATGGGCTCGGTGGCGGACCACCTCGACCGCACCTGGACCGATGTCGGCGGGTACGTAAGGGGGTTCGAGTCCGTCTTCGACCCGGGTGGCTTCCGGATCGCCCCGGAGCGGATCCTGTCACTGGACCCGCTCTTCCACTGGGTCCTGTACGGCGTCCGGCAGGCGCTCACGGAGGCGGGACGCGAAGGCCCGCTGCCGCGCGCGGGGTTGGTGCTGGGGAACCTGTCGTATCCGACGCCCACGGGGGCGGCCTTCGCCGAGCACGTCTGGCTGTCCGCCCAACAGCCCCCGATTCGCGACGCGTTGCTGACGGGAGAGCGCCGGGAGCGGCCCGACGCCCGCAACCGCTTCTCGTCGGGGCTGCCCGCCGAACTCGCGGCCCGCGCCCTCGGGTTGGGCGCGGGCGCGTGGTCGCTCGACGCCGCCTGCGCGTCGTCGCTGTATGCGATCAAGCTGGCGTGCGACCGACTGCACGACGGCACGGCGGATCTGATGGTGGCCGGTGCGGTCAGCCGGGCGGACCCTCTCTATCTGCACGTGGGGTTCTGCGGGCTGTCCGCGACGAGCCGTACGGGGCGCAGCCGCCCCTTCCACCGGGACGCGGACGGACTCGTGCACGGAGAGGGCGCCGGGTTCGTCGCCCTGATGCGGCTGTCCGAGGCCCGTACCGCCGGGCTGCCCGTGCTCGGCGTGATGCGCGGTATCGGGCTGTCCAATGACGGGCGCGGCACCGGGCTGATCAGTCCCTCGGAGGAGGGTCAGGTCCGAGCCATGCGCCTGGCGTACGACATGGCGGGCATCGCGCCCGAGACCGTGTCGCTCGTCGAGTGCCATGCGACGGGGACGCCGCTCGGGGACGCGGTGGAGGCGCGCGGCATGGCCCGGGTCTTCGGGGCCGGTGACGATGTGCCCATCGGTTCGGTGAAGTCGAACGTCGGGCATCTGCTGGCGTCGGCGGGGGTGGCCGGGCTGCTGAAGGTGCTCGGCGCGCTGCGCGCGGGGGTCCGTCCGGCGACGCTCGGCGCGGGGCGGCCGTCGGAGGCACTGGCGGGCACGCCGTTGCGGGTGCTGACCGCGCCGGAACCGTGGTCGGGGCCGCGCCGGGCGGCGGTGAGCGCGTTCGGGTTCGGCGGGACCAACGCCCATCTGGTGGTGGACCTTCCGGACGACGACCCGGTAGGACCCGCCGTACCGCGACCGATCCGCCCGCCCGCCGCCGTATCGCGACCGATCCGTCCGGCCGCCGCCGTGCCCACCCCGGCCCGAGTGCCGGATGCGTCGGATACGTCGGATACGGAGAACACGGCGGACGGTCGTCCTCCTGTGGCGATCGTCGCCCTTGGTGCCCGCGTCGGCGACGGGACCTGTACCGAGGACTTCCGGCGGGCGGTACTGGGCGGTGAACGGCGCGGCCCGGCCCGGGAGATCGCCGTGGAGTTGAGGGACCTGTGCTTCCCGCCCCTGGCCCTGGAGCGAACGGTTCGCCATCAGCTCCTGGTGCTGGAGGCCGCCCGGGAGGCCGTACGGCCGGTGTCCCTGCCACGGGAGCGGACCATGGTGGTCATCGGCATGGGGGTGGACCCGGAGGTGGCCCGAGCGGGCGCCCGCTGGCGGGCCCCTCACTGGCTGGAGCAGGCCGGGCTCCTGGTCACAGAGGCGTCGGCGGGCCTCGCCCGGGACGCGTTCGTGCCACCGATGACCGCGGATGCGGTGGTGGGTACGCTGCCGAACCTCGTGGCGAACCGGATCAGTACCCAACTCGACCTGGCCGGGCCGGGGTTCGCGGTCTCGGCGGAGGAGGCGTCCGGCCTGGTGGCGCTGGAACTCGCGGCCCGCGCGGTCCGGTCGGGCGAGGTCGACGCCGCGCTCGTCGGTGCCACCGACCTGTCCTGCGAGGCGGTGCATCGGGCCGCCCTGCACCAGCTCGGGCGCGAGGACGAACCGGGGGACGCCGCTGTCGTCCTGGTCCTCAAGTCCCTTGACTCCGCGCGCAGGGACGGCGACACCGTCGTCGCCCTCCTCGACGAGGACGGTGACAGCGACGGTGCGCCCGACATGATCATCGGGGACGGCCCGGACACGGTGTTCGATCCGGCGTCGGCCTTCGGGCGCGCCCACGCGGCGTACGGGCTGGTCTCCGTCGCGGTCGCGGCGCTCTCGCTCCAGCACCGCGCGGTGCCGCGTCCGGGCGGCCCCGCGGACACCTTGGCCGTCGCGCATACGGCGAAGGCGGCGGTGACGTCACTGGAGGGGCCCACTGCCAGTGTCCGCCTACGGGCGGGAGACGCCCGGCCCTGGCTGCGCGGCCCCGCTCCACGCCTGCACGTCTTCTCCGGTGCCGACCGCCGGGAGGTCCTGGCCGCGCTGGAGTCCGGTGCTCGGTCGGGCACAGGGCTCGACGCCGGTCCGGCCCTGCTCGCTCTCGTCGCTGACGACGACGCGCTGCCGGACCGGATGGAGGCCGCTCGCCGCTGGCTGGCCGAGGGCGGGACCCGTCCGCCCGATGTGCGGTACCGGGACAGGCCGATCGCGGGGCAGACCGCGTTCGTGTACACCAACGGCTCGGCCGCGTATCCGGGGATGGGTCATGAGCTGATGCTCGCTCTGCCGTCGCTCGGCGAGGCCGTCCGCGCCCGACACGCCATGATCGGCGCGCGGTTGAGGTCGCGGGCCGATCGCGGAGTGCTCGACCAGATCTGGGCCGCCGCCGAACTCGCGCTCTTCCACACCGTGTTCACCCGCGAGGTGCTCGGCCTCCGGCCGGACGCCGCGCTCGGCTACTCCTCCGGCGAGTCGGCCGCCTTGGTGGCGCTGGGGGCCTGGCCGGACGCCGCCGGGCTGTGGGAGGCCACCCGGGACAGCGGGCTGTTCACGACCGAACTCACCGGTGAACTCAGGGCGGTTCGGCGCCACTGGGAGCGTCAGGGTGTCCAGGGCCACCGCTGGTCGAGCTACCTGGTCACTGCACCCTTGGAGGCGGTCCGCGCCGCACTCGCCACCGAGGTGGCCGTCCATCTGATGGCGGTGAACGCGCCCGGCGTCTGCGTCATCGGCGGCGAGTCCCGCGCGTGCGCGGCGGTCGTGGCCCGGCTCGGCACGGACCGCACGATTCAGCTCGACTACGAACTGGCTGCGCACGCCCCGGAGTTGGCGGAGATCCAGGAGGTGTGGCGGGAGGCCCACCGCCACCCCACGGTCGATGTGCCCGGTGTGCGGTTCTACAGCGGGGCCACCGGCCAGACGTACCGGCCGACGACCGAGCGGGCGGCCGAGGCGCTCACCGCGCAGGGGCTGAACACGATCGACTTCGCGGCCACGGTCGAGCAGGCGTGGGCCGACGGTGTCCGGGTCTTCGTGGAGCACGGGCCGCGCAAGCTGTGCACCGGCTGGATCAAGCGCGTACTCGGCGACCGGGACCATGTGGCCGTCGCACTCGACGCCCCGGACGACACCGGGCTGCGGCAGCCCTGCCTGGCGGTGGCCGAACTCGTCGTCGCGGGCGTGCCGTTACACACCGACGCACTGTTCACCCGGCTCGCGCAAGCCGCCACCGAGGTCCCGCGTCCCGGACCCACCATCACCGTGCCCGTACCCGCGCCCCCGTGTCTGCCGCCGCTGGAGCCGACCTTGGTATCCCTGCCTCGGGCCCCGGAGTTGGCGCCGGTACCGGACCGGGAGCCCGGCCGCCCCGACTCACCGGCCGGGGGACCGTACCCCCTGCCGGACGTCAGGCCGAAAGAACCGGACGGGCGGGAGCCGCAGTCGACGGGCGCCCGTGCCGCGGTCCTCCGGCAGAGCCGACGGGTCGCCGCGCTGCACCAAGAGATCATGGCCGGGCACGCCGAGGCCCACCAGCGGTTCCTGCGGACGTCCGCGCTCGCCGTCCTGGCGCTGAGCAAGTCCGCGGGCCGTACGCGGACGGTTCCGGCGCGTCCGTCCGCCGGACCGCCGCCACCGTCCCTCGTACCGTCCGTGCCCCGCCCGGCGTCCCTGCCCGCTCCCCCGCCGGGGACCGAACTCCCAAGGCCGGGGCCGAAGTTCGACCGCGCCCAGTTGGAGCACCTTGCCTCCCGGGAGATCTCCACGCTGTTCGGCCCGCGGTTCGCCGAGCAGGACGCGTACGCGGTGCAGACCCGGATGCCCGAGCCGCCGATGCTGCTCGCGGACCGGGTCACCGGCATCGACGCCGTGCCCGCGGCGCTCACCCTGCCCGGCCCGGTGCGCACCGACGGGACGATCTGGACGGAGACCGATGTCCTGCCCGACAGTTGGTATCTGGACTCCACCGGACGGATGCCCGCCGGACTGCTGATCGAGGCGGGCCAGGCGGATCTGCTTCTGCTCAGTTGGCTGGGCGTGGACCTCCTCAACCGGGGCGAGCGCGCGTACCGGCTGCTCGGCTGCGAAGTGACGTACCACGGCAGCCCGCCGGAAGCGGGTGACATCCTGCGCTATGAGATCCATGTCGACGGCCACGCGGAACACGACGGCGTACGGCTGTCGTTCTTCCACTACGACTGCTACGTGGACGGTGAACTCCGGCTCAGTGTGCGCGAGGGCCAGGCCGGGTTCTTCACCCCGAAGGAGCTGGCGGGCAGCGGCGGTGTGCGGTGGGATCCCGCCGAGCGGGTGCCGGGCGACGACCTGCCGCTCGACCCGCCCACCGTGCGCTGCGAACGGACCCGCTTCGACGCGGACCGGGTGCGGGCCATGGCGCAGGGGCGTCCCGCGGACTGCTTCGGCCCCGGCTGGGAGGCGACAGCGGCCCACGTCCGCTCACCGCGGCTCGACGACGGCAGGCTGCGACTGGTCCACGAGGTGACCGAGTTCGACCCGACCGGAGGGCCATGGGGGCGCGGCTATCTACGGGCCGAGACGCCGCTGTCGCCGGACGACTGGTTCTTCGCGGGGCACTTCAAGAACGACCCTTGTATGCCGGGCACGTTGATGCTCCAGGGCGGTCTGCAGGCGATGGCGTTCTACCTGGCGGCCATGGGCTTCACCGTGGACCGGGACGGCTGGCGTTTCGAGCCCGTCGACGGCCGTCCCTGCAAGACGATGTGCCGGGGCCAGGCGACACCGACCGGCCGACGGGTCGTCTACGAGGTGTTCGTGCGCGGTGTCTCGGCCGGGCCGGTGCCGACGCTGTACGCCGATGTGCTGGGCTCGGTGGACGGGATGCACGCGTTCCTGGGGCGGGACGTGGCGCTGCGACTGGTGCCCGACTGGCCCCTGTCGCACTGGCGACGCTCGGGCCCGCCCGTCGTACAGAGCAGCGGTACCCCGGTGCCGCTCCCCTTGCTCGGCGGGCTGGCCGGGCACCGCGAGGAGCAGCCGGTGGCGACGGCGGCCGATGAACTCCCCTTCGGCTACGCCTCGTTGCTGGCGTGCGCCTGGGGCAGACCGAGTGAGGCGTTCGGCACCGCGTACGAGCCCTTCGACGGCACCCGCAAGGTCGCGCGACTGCCCGGACCTCCCTACCACTTCATGAGCCGGATCGTCTCGGTGGTCGGTCCGCAAGGGGGTATGCGGGAGGGCAGCCGTGTCGTGGCCGAGTACGAAGTCCCCGCGCGGGCTTGGTACTTCGAGCAGAGCGGCGGCCACGCGATGCCGTTCGCCGTCCTGATGGAGATCGCGCTGCAACCCTGCGGGTGGCTGGCCTCGTACGTGGGCAGCGCGTTGACCACCGACAAGGATCTGCTGTTCCGCAACCTCGACGGATCGGGGACGGTCACCGGTGAGGTCACTCCGGCGACGCGCACGGTCCGCACCCACGCCGAACTGACCCGCGTGTCCCACAGCGGAGACATGATCATCGAGTCGTTCCGGGTGCGCTGCACGGCCGACGATGTGCCGGTCTTCGAACTCTCCACGGCCTTCGGCTACTTCCCGCCGTCGGCCTTCGCCCAGCAGCAGGGCCTCCCGGTGTCGGCCGAGGACCGGACCCGTCTCGACGAGCCCGGTGACCGTCTGGTCGATCTGACCGCCCGACCCGCTCGCTACTGCGCCGGGGAACCCCGCTTGCCGGGCCCGATGCTGCTGATGCTCGACCGGATCACCGGCTACTGGCCGACCGGAGGCAGCAAGGGGCTCGGGCGGCTGCGCTCGGAGAAGGACGTGGTCCCGGGCGAGTGGTTCTTCCGGGCCCACTTCTTCCAAGACCCCGTGCAGCCGGGGTCGTTGGGCGTCGAGGCCATGTGTCAACTGCTCCAGTACCACCTGCTCGAACGCGGCGCGGCGAACGGCATCCCCCACCCCCGCTTCGAACCGGTGCTGCCCGACCACGAGACGACCTGGACGTACCGCGGCCAGATCACCCCGGCCAACCGGCTGATCCGGGTGGACATGGACATCGTGGAGACCGGCACGGACACGCGGGGCCCCTACGCGAGGGCGGACGCGACACTGTGGGGCGACGACACCTGCATCTACCGCGTACGCGGTCTGGGCATGCGCGTGGTGTCCGGCACGGCTCCTGGGCCGTCATCCACTCGGTGACGCGAGGCCCTGGACGCCCGCGCCGACCGTACGGCAGTGGCCGGACGGCGAGCCTCGGTCATCTGATGCCCGGCGCGACACGCAGTGTCGTCCGGCTCAGGTGATCGAGGCTCGCCGTCTTCAAGAGGTGTGCGGCCGGGGCCTCACGGCCGCCGTCGCGGAGCGCTCTTCGCGGTTCCGCGGCGGTCGGAGCCGCGGGCACCGGTGCCGGTGGCACCGCCCGTGGCTCCGCCGGTCGCGGTCCGTCGGCCGGTGCCGCGGGCCGTCTTGCCGGAAGCGGCGCCGGCTCCCTTGCCGGGCGCGGCCTGGCGGTCGGAGCTACGGCCGCCCGCGCCACCGGACCCCGCCCTGCGCTGGGAGCTGCGGCCACCCGTCCCGGTGGCCGTACCTGCCGCCGCCTGGGCCCCGCCGCCGCTTCGGCCTCGGCCGCCGGATCGCCTGCCGGACTTGGCGCCGGACTTCCGGTCCGGGCGGGACGCCGCCGGTGCGGTGGGCTGGGGGACCTCGATGGTGACGGCCACGCCGGACGGCTCGCGGGCGCCGGTGATGGTGGCCAGTTCGGTGTCGCTCGACTTGATACGGGCCGTCCGCGGGCGGATACCCGCGTCCGACATGAGCCGGGTGACGTCGCGCTTCTGCTCGGGCAGGACCAGCGTGACCACGCTGCCGGAGCCGCCCGCGCGGGCCGTACGGCCGCCCCGGTGGAGGTAGTCCTTGTGGTCGGTGGGGGGATCGACGTTCACGACGAGGTCGAGGTCGTCGACGTGTATGCCGCGGGCCGCGACGTTCGTCGCCACCAGCGCGGTGACCTGGCCGTTCTTGAACTGCTCCAGGGTGCGGTTCCGCTGCGGCTGGGTGCGGCCTCCGTGCAGCGCCGCCGCGCGGACACCGACGGCCAGGAGCCGCTTGGCGAGCCGGTCGGCGGACCTCTTGGTGTCGAGGAAGAGGATGACCCGACCGTCACGGGCCGCGATACGTGTGGTGACGGCCTTCTTGTCGGTCTCGTCCTGGAGGTGGAGCACATGGTGCTCCATGGTGGTCACCGCTCCCGCGGACGGGTCCACGGAGTGGACCACGGGGTCGGTCAGGAACCGCTGCACCAGGCGGTCGATGTTGCGGTCCAGGGTGG
This sequence comes from Streptomyces sp. NPDC104371, assembly GCF_055583785.1. Lineage (NCBI taxonomy): Bacteria > Bacillati > Actinomycetota > Actinomycetes > Kitasatosporales > Streptomycetaceae > Streptomyces > Streptomyces sp. NPDC104371. The sequence goes on along the minus strand of NZ_JBVJNF010000008.1, from coordinate 34,374 downwards.
CCGAGAAGAGCATGCGCTGCCCGTCGGGCCGTACCTGCTGGATCAGCTTGGTGATCTGCGGCAGGAAGCCCATGTCGGTCATCTGGTCGGCTTCGTCCAGCACGGTGATGCGTACGTCGCCGAGCACGCAGTCCCCGCGTTCCACGAGGTCGTTGAGCCTGCCGGGGGTCGCCACGAGCACCTCGGCGCCGCGCCGGAGCGTACTGGCCTGCTTGGTGATGGACAGCCCGCCGACCACGGTGGCCAGGCGGAGGTTCACCGCCGTCGCGTAGGGGGTCAGCGCGTCCGCCACCTGCTGGGCGAGTTCACGGGTGGGCACCAGCACGAGGGCGAGAGGGGCCTTGGGCTCCGCGCGCAGTCCGGCCGTACGCGCCAGGACCGCCAGGCCGAACGCGAGGGTCTTGCCGGAGCCGGTGCGGCCCCGTCCCAGCAGGTCACGGCCGGCGAGCGAGTTCGGCAGGGTGGCGGCCTGGATGGGGAAGGGGGAGGTCACGCCCTGCGCGGTGAGGGTCTTCAGCAGCCCCGCGGGCATGTCCAGACCGGCGAATTCCTCGACGGCGGGAAGTGCGGGTGTCGTGCTTTCCGGCAGCCGGAACTCCCGTGGCGACGACACGGACGGAGAGGGTGACGAGGCGCGCCTGCTCGGCTTCTGGGGCCTGCGGGACATGCAGTGATCTGCCTTTCTGGAAACAGCACAAACCGGGGTCCGCACCATGACGGTGCGGACCCCGGTGAGTGGATACGCGTCCGGCGATCAGGCGGGGACGATGTTCTCCGCCTGCGGGCCCTTCTGGCCCTGCGTGACGTCGAACGTGACCCGCTGGCCCTCCTGGAGCTCACGGAAGCCCTGGGTCGCGATGTTCGAGTAGTGAGCGAAGACGTCGGGGCCGCCGCCGTCCTGCTGGATGAAGCCGAAACCCTTTTCGGCGTTGAACCACTTCACGGTTCCCTGTGCCATGACCTTCTCCTTCTGTAGGCAGAGGCCCCATCCGGAGATGCCGGAAAACAAATAAGCGCCTGATGGAGGAACATTCCCGTCAGGCGCACATAGGTTCATGGGTACCACAACTGCAACAAGAGAATCGTAACACAGCTCGGTGCCCGGAGGCCAGGCGGTGCCGGTGGCCCCGTGCGGACGCCGCAGGGCTCTCGCACAGAGGCTGGTGCACCGCCGCCCGTTCCGTGCGACGAGGCCGGGCTGGGACCTGTGGCGGGACGGGGTCGTTCCCGGCGTCGAGGCCGAGCCGGCGCACGGTGAGCACACGCGCGAGATGGCCGTGCGCGACGACGGCGACATCGCCCTCGCTCAGCAGCGGACGGATACGGTCCAGCACCGCGTCCGTCCGCGCGGCCACCCGCTGGAGCCGCTCGCCGGGATGATCGGCGTCGTGTCCGCGAGCCGACTGCTCGGACACCCGCATCCGGGCACCCTCGGCCTCCTGGCCATCGAGGACGGTCAGCCGTGTATCTCCGCCTGGAACGTCCCGTAGACGGTCCCGTAGATATGGGACCTCATCTACGTCATCCGGCTCGTCTTACAGAATTTCGATGTCCTTGACCTTCGGGGGACGGTTCGGGAACGTGATTTCGTGCCACCGCTCGATCTTCACCGAGTCCCCGTTGGCGTCGTAGTAGATCAGGTCGTTGTTCCCGGTGGAGATCTTGTCGACCCACCAATTGCCGAAGGACGTCCGCCCGCGGTTCGCGTAGCAGTCCACGCTGTCCCGCCCGCCGCTGTGCGACCAGATCTTCAGGTAGTTCTCCCCGGCGCGGCAGGGAATGTGGTCGATAGCGAAGGCATTTCCGGTCGGCATGACCATGGTGATGGTAACGGCCGCGGCAAATGCCACGGCCATGGAACGTGCGACCTTCTTCGCTTGTGAAATCACAGGTTCTCCTTGGATCGAATATCGATTGCCGAATGTCGAGTACCGAATGACGAGTGCCGAATGACAAATGTCGAATGGGGCGACCTCAACGACGATCCTGTGAGACTGCTGTAGGTAGCAATCATACTTTTTACCCCTGACCAGAATTCATCCCCCAATGTCCTGATCCAGCCCCTGTGGTGCGGTTTGGCGCGCCCGCTGACCCCGCTGACCCCACCGCCCCTGGGGACGAGGTCGATTGTCAGTGGTGGGTGAGACGGTAGGTGCGTCGAACCGGAAAGAGGGGGCTGTCATATGTCCGGGAGCCAGAACTACATCAACCACGTCGCTCTTGTGCTGGACGCCAGTTCGTCCATGCGCCATCTGAGCGGCAAGGTCGTCGAGGTCGCCGACCAGCAGATCGAGTATCTCGCCCGGCGGTCGCGGGAGTTGGACCAGGAGACCCGTGTCACGGTGTACGTCTTCGCGAGCAGCGTGGAGTGCGTCATCTACGACAAGGACGTACTGCGGATGCCGTCGCTGAAGGAGTTGTACACGACGGGCGGGATGACGGCGCTGCTGGCCGCCGCGCTGAAGTCGCAGCGGGAGCTGGCGCAGACGGCCCAACTGTACGGCGACCACAGCTTCCTGACGTTCATCCTGACCGACGGGCAGGAGAACGCGAGCCATCGCTGCCCGGACGCTCCGTCCACCCGTCAGCGTGAACTGGTCGAGGCCGTGGCCGAGATGACCAGGACGCAGGACGACAACTGGACGCTGGCCGTTCTCGTGCCGGACCAGATGGGCAAGCGCGAAGCCATGCAGTGCGGCTTCCCGAAGGACAACATCGCCATCTGGGACGCCACCAGCACCCAGGGCCTGGAAGAGGCCGGGCATGTCATCCAGGAGGCCACCGAGAAGTTCATGGTGGGCCGTACGAAGGGTATCCGCGGCTCGCGGGCCGTGTTCTCCACCGGCGCGGAGGTGGTCAACAAGGACACCATCAAGGCGGCCGGCCTCACCCCCCTGAACCCCTCGACGTACGAGCTGCTCCCGGTGACGCGTGACGCGGCGATCCGGGACTGGGTCGTCGAGTGCGGACACACCTACCGCACCGGCTGCGCGTTCTACCAGCTCAGCAAGTCCGAGAAGATCCAGGCCAAGAAGAAGATCGCGGTGCTGGAGAAGAAGACGGACCGGATATACGCGGGCCCCGAAGCCCGTGCCCTGCTCGGCCTCCCGGATGCCGAGGTCCGCGTCAAGCCCGATCACAACGCCGACTTCACCATCTTCGTGCAGAGCACCAGCGTCAACCGCAAGCTCGTACCCAACACCCGTCTGCTGCTCGTGCCTTGACACCCGGGAGACCCGGGCCGCGGGCAGGGGGCTACTGCGGCGAGCGGGTCCAGGCGCGGACGGCCAGCTTGCCGGTGGTGCCGAGGTCGAGGTGGGGTGTCACGATCACCGGATCGGCGCCCCGCTCGGCCCGCACCCTGACATGCGGGACGTTGACGGCGGTGCCGAACCCGGTGGTGTTGCGCCACATGAGGCCCGACGAGGCGCTCTCGCCCGGCTTCAGGACCAGCGGGCGGGCCGGTGCGTCGAAGTCCGTCCCCGTGGTGATGCCGCCGCTTCCGTGCACGATCCGGACGCCGTCGACGGGTGACAGGTCATCGTCCAGCAGCTCCAGGAGCGGGTAGCCGTTGAGCGAGTAGTCCCGCTTCCCGCAGTTCCGCAGGTGCAGACCCACCACCCGCAGCCCCATCGCGGCATCGCCGTCATCGGCGCTGACCCGGATGCCGGAGGACGGGCAGTCCCCCGACGCGGACGGCGCCTCGGCCGCGGGCACCTTGGTCACTCTGCCGACCTTGGCACGGGTCACCCGGGACGTTCCGGGTGCCCACTCCCCCAGCCGGACCGTGCGGCGCACGGTCGCGCCGGGTGCGACCGGGCCCACGATCTCTTCCTTGTTGCTCATGGCCCCGCCGGCGTCGTCGGTGAAGGTGAACAGGATCGTGTAGGTCAGCGCCTGGGTAGCCTCGTTGGTGACCTCATAGGCGGCCGAGATCCCGGAGTCACGGCCGATGGTCAGGGGGTCGGCGTGGACGGAGGACCTGTCGGAGCTGGAGCTCGGGGAGGGCGTGGCGGAGGGAATGGTCACCGAGGTGATCCGGACTCCGTCAACGGGCGGATCGGTGACGGTAGTCGGGGAAGCGGGGGCGGCGGCCTCGCCCGTGCCGGGGGTGCCCGCGCGCTCGGATCCGCACGCGGTGAGGAGCAGGAGTGCGGCGAGGGCGGGAAGAAGGGGGAGGGCTCTGCGCATCCGGTCACCCCATCAGCCGCGTAGGTGTCCAGCCGTGATGGAAGCCATAGTTCCGGTCACAGGCCTGTCACAGATGACGTGTCTGCCGACTCACGAGCCGACCCACGACCTCATGGCCTCATATCCTCAGGCCTCATATCTTCAGGCCTCAGGCCTCAGGCCTCATGGGCCGCTCATCGCAGGCGCGGCGGTCTGCGGGGCGGTGGGACGGCCGGGAGGATCTCCCACAGCGGTCGCTGCCCGCGGGCCCACTGTTCGAGCACGCGCCGGTCGACGAGATGCAGGCGCTGCTGCCGGGCGAACTCCCGGGCGGGCTGGGAGATCCTCCCGTTGGTCACCATCACGACGATGTCGCCGCCGTGCACCGGGCGGCCGGTGCCGTTGAGGGTCTGGAGATCCGGGGTACCGACCGCCGAGCCGTCGAGCCCCTTCTTGCGGTGCTTGCACTGGATCACCCAGTAGCGGCCGAGCGGATCGTGGCCCTTCACATCGGCGCCGAGGTCTCCCCTGCCGCCGCAGCGCAGCGCGTCGTGTGAGCCGTCACGCGCGAGCAGGTCACGGACGGCGAACTCGAAGGCGCTGTGGTGCATGGCGTCCAACTGGCCCAGCGAATACGTCAGTCCGTCGACCCTCAGCCGGGCTGACCTCATCCGGTCGGCCTTCCGGTAGATCCAGGCCGCGAGCACGAGCAGGGCCAGGAGGCCGAGCACAAGGAGGATCCACCAGTGCGCCCACACCCACTGTCCGACCTTGACCAGCACCAACCCGCCGACGACCACTACGCCGAGGGCGACGAGCAGGTTCTCGTCACTCTTGCGCCGACTCTTGCGCCGACGCTGACGCCGACGCGCGCTCATCGGGGCACCTCCGCCGCCGGGACTCCGTGCAATACGTGCAGCCGGTACGGTCGTATCCCTCGTGCCCCCTGTTCCCTGGCACGGCTCCCCCTCGTGTCCATCCGCCCATCTCAGCAGCAAACAGCGGAAGTTGACCCGACGACGCGATCAACCGACCGAAAATCGCCGACGGATGGAATCAGAATCCGGCACTGATCGTCCTGTCCCGTATGAGTCCCTCCAACTCCTTGTCGGACAACGGGTGCAGGGTGTCCAGGAGTCGGCGCAACTGCGGTTCGTCGAGGGTCCTGCTGGTGACCTCGGCCTCCGCGTTACGAAGGCGGCGCGTGAGGGTGATCTCGTGCCCGCCGCCGGGCTCGTCGCGGACCATGCGCATCTCGCCGCTCGCCATCGTGCACGTCATTCCCTGCTCCAGGGGCTCGGGGCACCGGGCTCCCGGCGTCAGCAGCGAGCGCACCAGAAGGCCCGCGTATCCGGCCTCGTAGTCAGGGACATGGTGGTACTCAACACTGAAGGAAGCGCTGCCGAGTTGGGCACGGACCACCTCCATCCCGGGCGGCGCGGCGCCCATGTACAGCAACTCCTGGTGCTCCTTGTACCGCGCGATCTCCGCATCGTGGTGTCGCTGGTGTGACAGCGCCGGGCCGACGAAGCCTCCGTAGGCAACTCCGGCCGCCAGCGCGGCGACCGCACCCCAGCGCACCCACCGGCTCGGCACGAAGAACGCGGCGACCACGACGTACGGCACCCCGGTCAGCGCGTATCGCATACCGGCGCTCCCCAGGTCGACGCCCTTGCCGTAGGCCGCCAGACCCGCCAGCACGCCGAGCGTACCGAGGACGAAGACCAACACCGCCCAGCCGAGCCGCTTGGGCTGGGTGCCACACAGCGGGACCACGGTGTGCACCGGTAGGCCCGCCAGGGACAACAGACACACGGCCAGCAGCGCGCCGAACAGGAACACCGGCACCGCCGCGCCGACTCCGTTGGTCCAGCCCGCCACCAGCATCCCGAAGCCGAGCATCGGCACCGCGGCCGTCATCATCGCCCAGACCAGGAGGAGATGCAGGGCCGTGGACGTCTGTCTGTCACTCGTCATGCCGCGGATCTTGCCAGCCGACAGCCTGACGTACATGAGTTCGCGTACTCAGAAGAGAGCGCGCACATCAGCGGTCCGAGAGCAATGTCCCTCGACCCGCGATCAACTACGCGCATACTCTGCTCGACAGGCTGGCGATGTCGTTCGGAACGGGGGCGGGAACGTGGGTGAGGCTGGGCTTGAGGGGCGGCTCTGGGGGGCGGTTCGGGATGGGGATGCCGACGCCGTACGGGAGTTGGTGAGCAACGGCGCGGATCCCGACGGCGTGGGGTCGGACGGGCTGTCCATGTTGTGTGTCGCCGTCGCCGCGTACGACGAGTCGGTGGCCGAGGCTCTGGTGGAGGGCGGCGCGGACCCCGACCGGGTGTTGCCGGACGGAACCACGCCGCTGTCGCGCGCCGTTGACGGGGGATCCCCCGCGGTCTTCTCGGCTGTGCTGGGCAAGGACCCCGGGGTCCGGCTTGACCAGGCCGCCCGTGAACGGCTGCTCGCGTCGGCCCGGAACTGGTACGAGACCGGCGCGGCCGAGGAGTTGCGGCGCAGGACGGGTGTTTCGGGTCCGGTCGTGACGGTCCGGGTTCAGGACGACGGGTACGACTGGGTCGATCAGGTCTCGGTCGGCGGCCTCGTCGTGCGGGCCGGGCACGGCGCCATCCTGACTTCGCTGGAGTGGGCCTTCCGCATCCTGACCCCCGTCGACGAACTGATCGCCCGCGCTATGAAGCAGCCGGACGAGGAGCATGTGGACTGGTCCACGGTCCGCTGGATCCTCGTCGATCGGCGGAGCTTCGAGACCTGGTCCGAAGTGGTGGCCCTGCGTCACGACCCGGACCGGGCGCGACGCCGGTTCGTGCTGGGGTACCTCCACACGCGGGGGGTGATCGGTACCAGCCCCTACTACGAGAAGAAGGAGAGCGAACTCCTGGCCGCCTGGGCAGCCGAGGAGACGGACGGCGAGATACTCGCGAAGGTGCTCGAGGTCTTCACCGAACACGACCATCCGGACCAGGAGGCCATCGGCCTTCGCTACGCCGACCATCCCGACCCGCGCGTACGCCGCGAAGTGCCCTACGCCCTCTGCGGGGAGTGCGCTCCCCACACGCCCGAGGCCAGAACCGCCCTCCGCGGCCTCATGGTCGACCCGGACGCCGAGGTGCGACTCAGGGCGTGCACCATGAGCCTGGGGGACGACGATCTCCGCCCGGAAGCCATCCGGGCGCTGCTGTTGCTGACCGAGGCACCGGACGCCGATGTACGGGGTCCGGCAGCGGCGGCGTTGGCCGGCTCCCGGGACCGTACGCCCGCCATCGCCGACGCCCTGGCGGCGTTGCTCGACGAGGACGACCGACTCGTACGGCTGGAAGCCGCGTACGGTCTCGCCGTGCGCGACGACCCGCGCACCGCCGAGGCGATCGAGCGGGTGGGGCCACTCGGTGAAGACTTCGAGCACGACCATCGGGCCGACGCGCTCTGGCGGTGGAAGTGGCGACAGAAGGAAGAGGCGGACGTCTGATGATCGTCTGGGTGAACGGTGCGTTCGGCAGCGGAAAGACCACTCTGGTGGAGGAGTTGCGTTCCCGATGGCCCGAAGCGCTGGTCTACGACCCGGAGTTGGTCGGCTATGTGCTGCGGGAGATCGTGGAGGTCCCCACCGGTGACTTCCAGGATCTTCGGCTGTGGCGGCGGCAGGTCGCTGACCTCGCGGCAGGGCTGGTCGAGGAGTACGGCCGTCCCCTTCTGGTGCCCATGACCCTGATCGACCCTGGATATGTCGGCGAGATCTTCGGCCGGTTGAAGGACGCGGGTATCGAGGTTCAGCACTTCTTCCTCAAGGTCTCCCGGGAGACCTTGGAGGCGCGGATCGACGGCCGTAGCTTCACGCCGGATGATCCCGAGCAGGACGCGCGAGTACGGCGCTGGTGCAAGGACAGGATCGAACCATGCCTGGCCGCGGCCGACCGCCTGCCCAGCGAAACGGTGTTCCTGGACGGCGAGTTGCCATCTACCCGGTTGGCCGATCTGGTGCTGGCCCGTGTCGGCGCGGACGGGGGGCGGTAGGTCCCGGCCTGCCGCTCCGCCTCAGCTCGTCGCCTTCTTGACGAGCGCGCTGATGCGTTCCTCGTCGGCCGCGGTCAGCTCCGTCAGGGCGTAGGCCGTCGGCCACATCGCGCCGTCGTCGAGCGTGGCCTGGTCGCTGAAGCCGAGCGTGGCATACCTCGAGTTGAACTTCTGCGCGCTCTGGAAGTGGCAGAGGACCTTGCCGTTCCGGGCGTACGCGGGCATCCCGTACCACAGCTTGGGCTTGAGGTCCGGAGCCGCTGCCTTGACGAGGGCGTGGACCCGCTCGGCGAGGACCCGGTCCGCGTCCGGCATCTCGGCGATCTTCGCGAGTACGTCCTCCTCCGCCGCCGCTTCCTTCTCCGCTCGCGAACCGCGCCGCGCCGCCGCCTTCTTCTGCTCCCGCGCGTGCTCCTTCATCGCGGCCCGCTCCTCGGCGGTGAATCCGTTGTGCTGCTCGGCGTCCGTGCCGGAGTTGTGGTCGGACGGCTGTGTGGACTGCATGGCGGGGTTCCTCTCGTACGGTGATGCGGTGGATCGGTACGTGCGTCGGTCAGGAAGTGGTGGTGGTCATGCCTTCACGCTAGGGGGTGCCCGCCGGCCGGGGCTTCTCGATTCCTGACCGGTCTTGATTCCGGACCGGTCGTGTCACCTGCTTCGCCACACACGCGGGCATCCCCTCCACCGTGATCACGGCAGCGGCGGGGTCGGCGGGGTCGACCGGCTCCGCCGCCTGGCGCCGGAAGGCCCCGGGTGGCATACCGACCAGTTCGGTGAAGCGCGTGGTGAACGTGCCCAGCGACGCGCAGCCGACCGCGAAGCAGACCTCCGTGACACTGAGGTCGCCCCGCCGCAGCAGCGCCGTCGCACGCTCGATGCGCCGCGTCATCAGGTACGCGTACGGTGACTCACCGTACGCGGCCCGGAACTGGCGGCTGAGGTGCCCGGCGGACATGTTCACCTCACCGGCGAGCGCCTCGACGTTCAGTGGCTGCGCGTACTCTCGGTCCATCCGGTCACGGACGCGGCGCAGCCGAGCGAGATCCGTCAGGCGCTGCGCCTCGACACGCGCACGCCGCCACTCGGCCTGACACATGAGTGCGCCCCTCGTCCTCAGCGAAGTTCCTGGATGCGGACGAGGTTGCCCGCGGGGTCGCGGAAGGCGCAGTCGCGGATGCCGTACGGCTGCTCGGTCGGCTCCTGCACGACCTCGGTGTCACCGGCCTGCACCCTCTCGAACGTGCCGTCGAGGTCTCGGGTGGCCAGCAGGATCCAGCCATAGGTGCCCTTGGCCATCATCTCGGCGATGGTGCGGCGCTCGCCCTCGGTGACTCCAGGATCGGCGGCGGGCGGTGCCAGCAGGATCGACGTGTCGGGCTGACCGGTCGGGCCGACCGTGATCCAGCGCATCTTTCCCTGCCCGACATCGCTGCGGACCTCGAAGCCGAGGACGTCGCGGTAGAAGGCGAGCGATGCGTCCGGGTCGACGTGCGGGAGAACACTCGTGTGAATGGTGATGTCCATACGAGCAGGTTAGAGGCGGCTTCGTGAGCCGCGCTTCTCGATTCCTGATCGACATTCCTGGTCGATATTCCTGGTCGATGTGAGCACATACGCGGGTAGTGCCCCGGGGTCATACACCAGGGCACCGGGGCACCACTGCGGCTTGCTCACATCTCGGTGCGGGGCTCAGCCCGCGGTGCGGCGGAAGCTGTCGACCGGGCCGCCCCAGCCGCCCTCGGGCCCGGCCCAGTCGATGGCGAGGGCTTCGTCGCCCTTCATCCCGACCGTACCGACGCCTCGTCCGCCGTCGTCGCCGCCTGCGCAGGACAGGGTGAGCGTCGGTGCGTCCTTGCCGTCCTTCTCGCCCGGCTTCATCGTGCCGGTGCAGTCCAGCTTGCCGCCCTTGGCGGTCACCTTCCCACCGGCCTCGATGGTGAGGGTGCTCAGGCCGGTGGCGGAGTCCGACGCGACGATGGACTTCCAGGATCCTGTCGCACGCTCGATGATGCCGTCCCCGGCCGGGGACGCGGACTGCTTCTGTTCGGGCGTTCCGGCACCGGCGTCGGTACGGGCACTGGCCTTCGCCCTCGACTCCGGCTGGTCACCGTCGCTGTCACCACAGCCGCTCAGCAGGACTCCGGCTATGACCGTCGCGACCGCGGCCCGTGCAGCCTTGCGCACGTCGTCTCCTTGATGTTCATGGTGTTCATGCGAACAGGGGCGTATCACCCTATCGGCCTGCCTCACCAAGGTGGTTCGCGCGGGTTCGTCAGATGGTGACCGTGTAAGACGTTCCGGGGAACTCCCAACCGTCCGTTCCCTCACCGATGTCCTCGATGACGACGTACTCGATGAAGTCGTCCTCGAAGGCCTCGTCGGTGAGTTGACCCGCCGCCCACTTGTCTTCGATCGCGGTCCAGATGCCGCTGCGGCCGTCGATCCGCAGGGGCGCGGTGATCCTTCCGCTGCCACTGAGAGAGCCCCGGAACCGCTCGTCGTTGCCGGTCTTGACCAGGCCGCTGATCTCGAACTGGCCGTCCTTGAAGGCCTGGGGTACGGGATCGGCCGGGACGGTGGCGACGCTCTCGTAGGCGGTGTGGATGATGTCGCGGTAGCTGCGGCGGACCGTGTACTCGGGATCTGCCAGCCACTTGAGGAGAGTTGTGGGCCGCACGCTCAGACCGGCGCGTTCGAGCGCCTCGTAACCGCGCTGGGTGTGGGTGAGTTGGGAGAGCTGGGCGTGCCAGTGCTTGGCGTGGTAGGTGGACAGGCGCCGGACGGGCCGGGTTCCCAGCTCGCCGAGCAGTCGGTGGAGTGCGGCGCCGAGGGAAGGTCCTGTTCCCGTGGCCATCAGCGCTCACCTTCCGGGGCCTCGGACTTGACCTTGACCTCGCCGAATCCGGTGCCCACCCGGTAGGTGGCGGGGGCCTGGCCGTCGGGGGTCCAGAAGACGGCTTCGTCGACGTTGCGCAGGGCGACGAGGGTGTGCCCGGCCTGGACGGCGCGCCAGGCGACGCTCCAATGCCGTACGGAGGCTTCGGCCACGAGGGCCATACGCCAATCCGGGCGCCAGAACGGCGAGTTGACCTTCTCGCCCTTGGGCCACAGCAGACGCAGCGCGATGGACAGCCGGCGCTTGTACTCGGTGTAGGGCTCGCCGCCCGCTTCGACGAGTTGGGCGCGGGCCTCGCGGGCCTTGGCGTAGAAGGGCTTGAGGAGGCTCTCGTTGGCCTTGCCGGTGAACGAGTCGTGGACGGTGAGGGGTTCGCTGATGTGCCCGTCCTTGATGAGCTTGGAGAGCTGGCGCACATGGGGCGTGGTCACCCAGGCGCGCCCCTGGTCGTCGGTCCGCTCGGCGAGGCGGCCCAGCGGGTGGGGCATGTCCGGGTGGTCCCAGGCGGGCACGGTGATGAGGAACGCTCCGGCGCGGTCCTTGCCGACCTCGTCCAACGGGCCGGTGTGCAGAAGCTTGTTCGGGGCGAGCGGGACCGCGGAGCAGGCGGAGGGGTAGGAGCCGTTGCGGTCGATGACGCAGAGGCTTCCCGGACCGAACTTCTCGGGTACGACGAGCCGGTCGCGCTTGCCCGCTCTGGTCTTCTCGGTCGTGATGCCGGGGTGCACCCAGCGGGGCTCGCCGTCCATGACCTCCCGGAAGAGCGTCCAGGGTTCGTCGTCCCGCTCCTGCTTCCTGATCACGGGGATCGGGTGGTACGTCGAGCGTTCCATGCAGTCCTTGAGGATGCCGAGCGCGGGGAAGACCGTACCGGCGGGTTCGGCTTCCTCACCCGGCTGCACCCAGGCGCCCTCCTCTTCCACGGGTGGCCGCGGGGCGGTGGGGGGCTCGGTGGTCTCGGTAGTGTCCGTACGCGTACTCGTACCTGCGGTACCCGCATCCGCACTCGTACCCGTGGCATCCGTGGAGAAGCGCAGCGCGGGGTCGTACGCGCCGAGCGCGTCTGCCAGGCGGCGGCCCTCGGCGGTGTCCGGCAGGTGCCGCAGCGACGCGAACGCGGAGACCAGCGCGGGCTTGAGGTTCTCCGCCTCCGCGGCGTCGCCGTCGCCGACCGCGGTGCGCAGTGCGGCCAGGACATGGGTGGCCGCGGCGGGGAGCCCCTGCCGGGCGCCGGACGTGTAGGCGAGCGCCGCCTCGGCCAGTGCCACCGCAGGGGGCGCAAGCGCGGGCGTGGCGTCGACGAAGCGGGCGTGGAGCAGGTCGGGTCGGAGCCAGGCCTCGCCGAGGGTGCCGAAGTCCCGCTCCGCGACGGCCACTTGGACCCTGGAGGCGTCCGTGGCCGGGGTGAGGGTCAGCAGGACGTCGGCGTCCAGGCGCGCCAGGAGCGCGGGATCGTCACTGTCCACGACGGCCAGTACCGGGACATGGAGCGTACGGGCGAGCGTGGCCAGAGCCTGGGAGGCACCTGGGAGGCGGTCGCCGGACAGCGGAAGGCGGGCATGGGGGGCGGCCTGGAGCCGGTCCACGACCACCAGGGCCAGGTCCTGGACGTGCGGGGCGGTCTCCGCGATCGCCTCGGCCGTCAGATCACTGCCGTCGTCGATGAGCAGCGGCGCCTGCACCAACTGCTGGGCGACCTGCTGCTCATGGGCGGTCAGACGGCCCTGCTTCAGACGCGGGTAGTCACCGCCGGTCTGTGCGGAGATGATCCGGCGGGTGATGTCGGCCCGGTTCGGACCCGACGCCGCGTACAGCACCCTGCGGCCGTCGACGAGTGCGGTCTGCCGGGCGGCGGCCAGCCCCAGCAGGCTGCCGCCCACGTTCGGGGCAGCGGCCACCAGCGTCAGCCGGCCCGCCTGCAACCCCCCTGTCACCGCGTCCAGTCCGGGCAGCCCGAACGAGGGCCCGGCGGCCGGACCGGAGGCGAGGACCGCGCCGATCGCGTCGCCCAGGGTGGCGAGTCTGCGTGGCCGCGGGCTGTCGCGATCCGCATGATGTGGGTTGTGCACCGCGCCTCCCGCGGACACCGCTGCTGTCGGGGTGTCCGTGTCCGTACCCGTGTCCGTACCCGTGTCCGATGTGACATCGGCGTCGGAATCAGAAGTGAGATCGACGTCGGAGGTGACATCGACGGAGATGTCCGCCGGTAGCAGGACCGCGACCGGCGTGGTGCCGCGCCGCAGCACCTGGGGCCGCCCTTCGGCCGCCTCGGTGACGAGTTCGCCGAACTTGCCCTGGGCCGCGCTCAGGGTGTGGGACGGCAGGGTCTCGGTCGTCCGGGCTACCGGAAGCCGATCGAGGGGGGCCAGGAGGGCGCGCTCCCGCCGCTTGTGGATCAGGGTCGGGTGCCCGTCCTCCTCGGCGCGCTTGACCAGGGCGTAGAGGTCGTTCCGCGCCACGGTCACGTTCATCGCGGCCTCGCCGTGTTCCGACCTGCTCACTCACCCTCCCGGACCCATCAAGCCACCCCAACGCTATCGCGTGTCCGGCGGCTCACCCGCGAGCAGCCTCACCACAGGCCGAAGGCCGGGACCATGACGCCGGTCCCGGCCTTCGGTCAGCGCCCTGGTTCCTCGACGACGCCGAGTGGGCCGGGCGGGCTCAGTCCTGGCCGGTCACGACCACCTCCGCGACCTGCGGCGCAGCCGTTCCCGTACCCCAGAGGAGGCGTACCGCGTCGGCCGACCTGCCTCCCGCGGAGACCTTGGTGTAGGCGCCGTCGAGCGTGCCGATGGTGCGCCATGTCCCGTCGGTGCCGTGGAGCTGGATGTCGCCGCGGCCGGTGGTTCCGGTCGGGCGCAGGACGGTGACGGAGCGGACGGGGCCCGTGTGCTCGATCCCCATCTGGAGCGCGTCTGAGGCCTCCGGGGCCCGCGCCGCCCGGTAGACGGTGTTCGGGTCCGCGTCGGCTGCCGCGCGCAGCGAGGAGCCGGTGGCGGCGGGCGGCCCTCCGGTCACCGCTCCGTCCTTGGTCGTGACGTCGAACTCGCGCACGACAAGCCAGTTCTCCTGGTCCGCGGTCGCGCGCGCCCGTACGTAGCGCGCGCTGGTTCCGGCGGGCACTGTCGCGGTGACGTCGGGCTGTCCGGCGAAGGTGGTGAGCCGTTGCCAGTTCTGCCCGTCCACCGAGTACTCGAGGACGCCCTCGTGCAGGTAGTCGTCGGGGCTCGTGGGCTTGGCCATGGCCAGGGTGATGTCGCCGAGGTCCCGTGTCCGGCCGAGGTCCACGGTGACCCCGTCACCGGCGGCGGGCGACCTGTCGCTCCAGAAGTAGGTGGAGTCGTCGCCGTCCAGCATCCGCGCCGGGGCGTTGCTCTGCCAGGTGCCGAGGGTGGCCGACGCCGTGGGCCGTCCGCTGATCCCGAGGATCCGGTCGTACTCCGCGTTCGCCGCGTCGATGAACCGGTCCAGCACCCCGTCGCCGACGGCGACCGGTACCGCGCGGCCGTCGAGGCCGGTGTAGGTGAAGGACTTCGCCGCGGTGACCTGTGCGGGCAACTGCTGACGCAACTCCCATGCCTGCGCGCCCTTTCCGGCGCGGGCCGCCTCGACCATGCGCAGCCCGGTACGGGCGGCGGTCGCCCAGGACTTGGTCGCGTCCAGCCAGGGTCCGGCGTCGGCGACGAAGCCGCGGTCCGGGAGGCTGTCGCGCAGTCGGTCGGGGGCGGTGCCGAGCGTGGTGAGCGTCGAGGTGAGCCGGGCGGCGTCGCCGGACGTCCAGTAGGCGTCGAACGCCGCGGCCAGGTCGGGTGCCTGCTCGCTGTTCAGGGACGAGCTGTAGTTGATGTCGGCGAAGGCCCGCAGCGCCTTCTCGGTGCGGGCGTTGCCACCCGCGTACTCCTTGATGCCCTGGAGCCACGAGGTCCGGGGGTCGTACGCGGTGTCGTTCCACGCGTAGTCGGCGACGGTGTGGAGCGCGATCTTGGAGGCGTACGGCTGGATCATCGGGTTGGCGGTGATCCCGGCCAGCTTGCCGGGGAGCCCCTTCTCCCGGCCGTTGAACGGGCCGAGCAGCAGCCGGTCCGTCGTGTAGTCGTTCACGGGGTAGTTGTCCCACGTCAGGATCGGGTGGCCGAAGACCGCGCGGGCTTCCTCGGCCTGGGCGACGGTCATCGTCGGGGCGACGACGCCGACACCGGTCCACTCCACGAGGACGTCGGGGTCGAGCTGCTCGGACAGCGCCTGCTTGTACGGCGACGCGGAGACGTTGTAGTACTCGGTGGGCACCATCTGGAGGGGCTGAGCGCCCGGGTGGGTGGCGATGAACTCCTTGTTGACCCGGTTGAGCAGATACGCCTGGGCCGCGCCCGCCGCGGCGCCACCGGTCCCCCACTTCTCCTTGTCCTCGGCGCAGTTCCAGTCGGTGTAGCTGATGTCGTCGAGCGGCACGGCGAAGGTCCGTACCCCGATGTCCCAGATGGTCTGGAACTTGTCGACCAGCGCCTTGATGTCGGCGTCCGAGCTGTAGCAGACGGACAGGCCGGGTGAGAGCGCGTAGGTGAAGTCCACGTGCCGCTGGGTGGCCCGGTCGGCCAACTCCTTGATCTGGGCGAGCTGTTCGGCGGGGTAGGCGTCGCGCCACTTCGCCCGGAGGTAGGCGTCGTCCTTCGGCGAGTAGACGTAGATGTTCATCTTGTGCTCGCCGTAGTAGTCGAGTTGGTCGAGCCGGGCCTTGTGCGACCAAGGGGTGCCGTAGAAGCCCTCGATGACGCCGCGCAGGGCGGTGCCGGGCCAGTCGCGTACGGCGGTTCCGGCGACCTGGGCGCCCGGACGACTCTGCTGCGGCAGCACTTGCCGCAGGGTCTGCGCGGCGTAGTACGTGCCGGTCGTGTCCTTGCCCGCGAGGACGATCCGGTCGGCGCCGATGCCGAGGACGTAGCCGTCGGCGGGCAGTTCGTCGGGGCCGTCGAGGTGCTGCGCGGCGAGCGCGGCGGAGTCGCCGACGTAGACGGTCAGCCCGCTTCTGCCGGGTCTGTCACCGTGTACGACATGCTGCGCACCGGCTTTGCGCAGGGCGCTCTCCACGACGTCGAGGGAGGGCCCGTCGGAGGTCGCGCCCGTCACCAGGGTCACGGTGGGGGTGATGGTGACGTGGTCGGATCGGTTCGTCACGGACCGCGGGGTGGGCGAGATGGTCCGCTGCGTCTTCGCGGTCTTCGCCGGGGCGGCGGGGGTGTTGCCGACTGCCTGGGCGGGCGGCGCGGCGGTCAGCAGACCACCGGCCAGCAGCACGGCCGCGGCGCCGAGCGCGGTGGGACGGGGTGAGCGAGGTGTCACTGGTCCTCCATTGATCACTTAAGTCATCGGAGTCGCGCAACAACAACCTGAATTCAACATCCTGGCGCTTGCATGTCAATGGTCTGGACAACACCGACGCGTTGACCTGCGGTTTCGCACTCGGAGGCGGCAGTACTCGTATGCGGCATGAACCTTGCGCGAACCCTTGCGTGTTCTATGCCATACCCCATAAGTTACCGACAGGTAGCCCGAGTTGAGGCGGGGAGGGGGTGGGCGGGTGAGCCCGCGCAGGAGTAACTCATCGACGAAGCGGTGGCGCTGGCAGGGGACTTCATCGCGGGGCTGATCGACGCGGCCTTGCGGGTGGAGGATCCCGTCGCGGCCGTCGACGCGTTCTTCGCGCTGTGGCGCGACCAGCTCACGGAGAGCGGCTTCAGGGCGGGCTGCCCGATCGCGGCCGTGGCCGCGGAGACCAACGACGACGCACCCCAACTCGCCCGTTCCGCCGCCGCCGTCTTCGCCCGCCGGCAGGAGGCTCTCGCGGACCTGTTCGTCCGGCACGGCGTGACCGAGCAACGCGGCCGCAGACTGGGCGTGTTCATCATCGCGGCGGTCGAAGGCGCGGTGAT
The DNA here is from genome assembly GCF_055583785.1 of Streptomyces sp. NPDC104371. Lineage (NCBI taxonomy): Bacteria > Bacillati > Actinomycetota > Actinomycetes > Kitasatosporales > Streptomycetaceae > Streptomyces > Streptomyces sp. NPDC104371. The sequence continues at coordinate 17,346 of NZ_JBVJNF010000008.1, read as the reverse complement.
CATGTGCCGGGCCGAGCAGAGCACCGCACCGCTGGAGGCGGCCGCGACCGAGATCCACGGCCTGCTCACGCACGTGCTGCGCGAGCACCCGGAGGCCGGGCCGCAGCCCTGACCCACCCCTCTCCCGCACCTCCAACTCCCAGAGTTCTCAACCGCTTTCAGCGCCGAGATCGGCGCAGCCCGAAGGAGTCGCCATGCCCTCGCTCGACCGTCAGGACAACGTCTTCGTCCTGGACCTGGGAGACGGAGAGAACCGCTTCCACCCCGACTGGATCACCGCTGTCGGCGCCGCGTTGGACGAGGTGGAGAAGGCGGACGGGCCTCGCGCCCTGGTCACCGCCGCCACCGGCAAGTTCTACTCCAACGGGCTCGATCTGGACTGGCTGTTGGCCCATGTCGACCAGCACCTGGACTATGTCACCTCCGTGCACGAGCTGTTCGCGCGGATGCTGTCGCTGCCGGTCATCACCGTGGCCGCGCTCCAGGGGCACACCTTCGCCGCCGGAGCGATGCTCTCCCTCGCCCATGACTTCCGTGTCATGCGCGCCGACCGGGGCTACTGGTGCCTGCCCGAAGCGGACATCAACATCCCCTTCACCCCCGGCATGTCCGCCCTCGTCCAGGCCCGTCTGGCACCGCAGACGGCGCACGAGGCCATGCTCACCGCCCGCCGCTACGGCGGAGTCGACGCCGCGGCTGCCCGCATCGTCGACCGGGCGGTCACCGAGGACGCGGTGCGCTCCACCGCCATCGAGTTCGCACAGGCGCGGGTGGGCAAGGCCGGTGACACGCTCGGCACCATCAAGGCCCGTATGTACGCCCCGACGCTGGCCACCCTGCGCGACCCCGGCAACCCGCTCGGCTGACGACCGGTGGCTTGATGAAATTCCGTCTCCGCCGCAGGCGTGCCGTGCTTACCATGCGGGGCCGACAGTACCTCTGCAACCGACTGAAGTGGTGGGCGCGATGAGTGACATGTGGAGCGGGGAGAAGATACGGCTGCGGGGTGTCGAGCCGGAGGACTGGGAGGACTTCCGGGACCTGGCTCAGAACACCGTCGATGTCCGCAACGCCGACCTGGTCGAGCCGCCGCGCTCGGACGAGGGCTTTCGGGCCTGGACCGCCGAGCGTGCTGGGCGTGAGCCGGGAGGTGAGGTGTTCCGGCTGGTGATCGAGGTGTTGGCCGACGGCGCGTTCGCGGGGTCGGTGACCGTCGGCGAGACCGACATGCGTGCCGGGCGGTTCAAGGTGGGCATCGAGATCAGCCGCGATCAGCGTCGCAAGGGATACGCGGCCGAGGCCGTCGAGTTGCTCCTCACCTACATGTTCGCCGAACAGCGCTACCACAAGTGCGAAGTGGAGATCCACGCGTTCAACGACGGCTCCCTCGCGCTCTTCCGCAAGCTGGGCTTCGTCGAGGAGGGACGGCTCCGGGAGCATGAGTTCTTCGCCGGTACCCACCACGATCTCGTCCTGCTCGGCATCACCGCTCCCGAGTACTGGGCCAAGCATCAGCCGCCGCAGGTGAGTTGACGGCCATCGCCATCCGTGTGCCCTGGACCGCTCAGGAGCGGGTGAGACGGCGGTGGGTGACTCGGTGGGGACGGGTGGCGTTCTCGCCGAGTCGGGTGGGCTTGTTGGCCTCGTAGTCCGCGTGATTCCCCTCGAACCAGAACCAGTCGGCGCCGCCCTCCCAGGCGAGGATGTGGGTGGCCACCCGGTCCAGGAACCACCGGTCATGGGCACTGATCACCGCGCAGCCGGAGAAGTCCAGCAGCGCGGATTCCAGCGACGCCAAGGTCTCCACGTCCAGGTCGTTGGTGGGCTCGTCCAGCAACAGCAGGTTGCCGCCCTGCTTGAGGGTGAGGGCGAGGTTGAGCCGGTTGTGTTCCCCACCTGACATCACACCTACAGGCTTCTGCTGGTCGGGCCCCTTGAAGCCGAACGCGGCGACGTAGGCGCGCGAGGGCATCTCCACCGCGCCGACCCGGATGTGCTCCTGGCCTCCGGCGACGACCTCCCACACACTCTTGTCCGCGGCGAGACCGGCGCGGTTCTGGTCGGCGTACGAGATCTTCACGCTCTCCCCGAGACGCAGGGTCCCGGAGTCCGGCCGCTCCTCGCCGACGATCATGCGCATGAGCGTCGTCTTGCCCACTCCGTTGGGCCCGAGGATGCCGACGATGCCGCCGCGCGGCAGCGAGAACGACAGGTCCTCGATCAGCAGCCGTCCACCGTAGCCCTTGGTGAGATGCTCGGCTTCCAGGACGAGGGCACCCAGGCGGGGGCCGGGCGGGATCTGGATCTCCTCGAAGTCCACCGTGCGCCGCCGATCGGCGTCGGCGGCCAGTTCCTCGTAACGCTGAAGACGCGCCCTGGACTTCGCCCGTCGCCCTTTCGCGCCCGACCGGACCCAGGCCAACTCCTCGGCCAGCCGCTGCTGCCGCTTGGCGTCCTTGTGCCCCTCGACCGTCAGCCGGGCGGCCTTGGTCTCCAGGTAGGTGGCGTAGTTGCCCTGGTAGGGGTAGGCATGGCCGCGGTCGATCTCCAGGATCCACTGGGCGACGCCTTCGAGGAAGTACCGGTCGTGGGTGACGGCCACGACGGTGCCCGGGTAGGCGGCCAGATGCCGCTCCAGCCATGCCACCGATTCGGCGTCGAGATGGTTGGTGGGCTCGTCCAGGAGCAGCAGGTCCGGCTGGGCGAGCAGGACGGTGCACAGCGCGACCCGGCGCCGCTCTCCGCCGGACAGTTCACGTACCGGGGTGTCGGGGGGTGGGCAGCGCAGGGCGTCCATGGCCTGCTCCAGCCGGGGGTCCAGTTCCCAGGCGTCGGCGCGGTCGAGGGTCTCCTGAAGGGCGCCCAGTTCCTCCAGCAGGCGCGGCATCGCCTCCTCGTCCGCGCGGGCGAGGTCGGCGGTGACCTTCTCGTAGCGGCGCTGTGTCGAGCGCACGCCGGACACACCGTGCTCGACGGTGCCGCGCACCGTGGTGGACTCGTCGAGGGACGGTTCCTGTTCGAAGAAGCCGATGCCGAGCCCCGGCGCGGGGAAGGCATCGCCGCTGATGGGTCGCTCCCGACCCGCCATGATCCGTAGCAGGGTGGACTTGCCCATGCCGTTCGGGCCGACCACACCGATCTTCGCGCCGGACCGGAACCCCAAGGTGACGTCCTCGAGGACGACCTTGTCGCCGTGCGCCATCCGCGCCTCGCGCATCGTGTACGCGTACATGGCTCGCCTCCGCTCGGCCGTCGCCTCGGCCACGGGGCGGACGCCGGATCCGGAACCGGGCCCGGCGCGTACACACGTACCCCCGCGGTCCTTCGTGCTGCGCACAGAGGCCATCAGCACCGATGGTGGTGCGGGCAAGGGCGAGCCTCATCACCCACGTACACGTACGAGTATCCGCCCCCACCACCCTGAGCTGCCACCGTCGTCGGCCGTCATCCGCCCGGCCCGCCGCCGCGGCGATGTGGCGCTACGCTGAAAGCAGGGCCCATGGGCCGCAGCGGCGCTGGATCCCGCCGCGACCGCCCGCCACGGGTGGTCGATCCGCCGACCTGGCCGATGGTTCCTCTCTCGCACCAGCACAGAGAGGGGCTCAGCCATGACGCTGCGCATCACCCGTCTGCATGCCACCGAGATCCTCGACTCCCGCGCCCGCCCCACCCTCGCGGTCACCTTGACCACGCCCGAAGGCGCCACGTTCCGTGCCGGTGTTCCGGCCGGGGCGTCCACCGGGACCCAGGAAGCGGTCGAGGTACGCGACGGCGACGCGCGGCGGTTCGCCGGGCAGGGTGTGCGGCAGGCCGTCGCCCATGTCAACGGCGAGATCGCCCAAGCGGTGGTGGGCCGTCCCTTCGACACGGCCGCCGACATCGACCGCGAACTGATCGCCGTGGACGGCACCCCCACCAAGTCCCGCCTCGGCGCCAATGCCGTCGTCGGCGTCTCGCTGGCCGCCGCCCGCGCCGAGGCCGCCGCCCGAGGCAGCGACCTGTGGCGCTACCTCGCCGACCTCGCCGGGACCCCGGCCCGTCTTCCGGTGCCCCACTTCAACGTCGTCAACGGCGGCGTCCACGCCCCCAACTCCCTTGACTTCCAGGAGTTCATGCTCGCCCCGCTCGGCGCCCCGAGCCTGCCGGAGGCCGTCCGCGCGGGAGCCGAGGTCTACACCCGGCTCAAAGGCCGCCTCGCCGCCGCCGGTTACGCGACAGGGCTCGGCGACGAGGGCGGCTTCGCCCCCGCCCTCGATCAACCGGCCGACGTACTACGGCTGTTGGTCGACGCGATCGAAGACGCCGGGTACACGCCGGGGCCGGACGGCATCGCGATCGCCCTGGACCCGGCCGCCAGTGAGTTCCGCAAGTCCGACGGTCACTACGCCGTCGCCGGGAAGGAGTTGACGAGCGATCAACTCATCGACTTCTACGAGGAGATCATCGAGCGGTTCCCGGTCTGGAGCATCGAGGACGGGCTGGCCGAGGACGACTGGGACGGCTGGGTACGCCTCACCAGGCGGCTCGGCGACCGCGTCCAGTTGATGGGCGACGACATCTTCGTCACCGACCCGGCGATCATCACGGAGGCGATCGGCAAGAACGTCGGCAACTCCTCGCTGATCAAGGTCAATCAGATCGGCACGGTCACCGAGACCCTGGAGGCGATGCGGATCTGCCGGGAGGTCGGGTACACCCAGATGGTCTCGCACCGCTCCGGGGAGACCGACGACGCCTTCATCGCCGACCTCGCCGTCGGCACCGGCTGCGGACAGCTCAAGTCCGGGGCGCCCGCGCGCGGCGAGAGGGTCGCCAAGTACAACCGGTTGCTCGACATCACCGACACCTCGCCCCGGCCGCTGCCCTACGGTCTCGCCGCCCACTGACTCCGGGGCTCGCGGCAGCGGCGGGTGGTGCGGGCTGCGGCTTGGAGCGGGCTTCGCCTCGCCTGGACCGTACGGCACGACTCTGGCGGCGGCAGACGGCCGCGCCGACGCGGTGCGGCCCCGGACGAGGAGGCGGCATGCGGCAGGAGTACGAGGAGTTGGCGGCGCGCTGGCTGATGGTGCCGACCGGACTGGAGATAGACCTGGCCCCGTCGTGCGGGTCCGGCACGTGCGCGACCGCCGAGCGCGGCGACGAAGAACCGGGGCACGGGCTCTGGTACGCGGGTGAGGAGCGCGCTGCGGCGCGCGCGGGCGTATGCCGCCACTGCGGTGCGCCATGGCCGGCCGCCGCGCCGCTTCAGCGCTCCCCCGAGTGCGTCGGCCGGTGTGCCGCCGGGACGGGCCGAGCGCCGGACGCGGTGGCGCCCGCCCCTTAGCGGCGCTCGGGCACGCTCCGGGCACCCGCGTGCCCGTACACCCGTGACCCACGCGCCCGTACCCCCGTACGCCCCACCTTCCGCTCCCTGCGCACACACCCTGTGTGGCCTGCGTGTTTCACGGGCCTTGGTCCCGCCTTGGACGCCCGATCCGAGCCTGCTTGCGAGGCAATCGAGCGAGGTGGGATGGGATGCAGACCAGACTGCACATACGCACCACTGACCGTGAGCCGCCCTACCTGGCGCCCAAGGCGTCGCGGCAGAGCGTGCTGGAGGAACTGAGCCCGGTGCTCTTCGAGTCCCTGCCGCGCAGCGACCAGCGGCGCAGGGGTGTGGAGTACGTGCAAGGCCTGCTCGGCGTCGAAGGGCGCAAGTCGATACGGAACATCTCCTCCCTGTTCGGCGGGGAGGCGGCCGAGCAGAGCCTGCACCACTTCATCAGCGGCTCCACCTGGGACTGGGGCCCGGTGCGGCGCGCGTTGGCCCGCCATCTTGAGGAGATCTTCCCCGCCCGTGCGTATGTGCTGCGGCCGATGGTGATTCCCAAGGCCGGTGCCAGCTCGGTGGGTGTCGACCGCCGCTTCTCCCCCACCCACGGCCAGGTGATGAACGCTCAGCAGGCCGTGGGTGTGTGGGCGGTGTCGGAGGAGCACAGCACGCCCATCAACTGGCGTCTGCATCTGTCCGAGACCTGGCTGGACGACGAGAGCAGGCGTCGGCAGGCGGCCATCCCGAAGAGCGCGCTGCCCGAGTCCCTCGACGAGTGCGCCGTGGCGGCCTTCCTCGGCATCACGCGGGGCTGGGGACTGCCGGTGCGACCGGCCGTGATGGACGCCCGTGAGCTGGATGTGCCGGGCACCGTGCGCCGGTTGCGGACCGCGGGCGCGCCGATGCTGTTACGGGTCAGTGCCAACCTGCGGCTGCTGGCCATCGATCCGGGGCTGCCCCGCAGTGTCGCCGACACGGAGATGACGGCGCACCAGTTGATGCTGATGGCCCGTCCGCTGCGCCAGCCCGTCATCCAGCGGCGGCCCGGCCCCGGCGGCGGCGCGGTGCACTCGGGCCTGACCGCGGCTGTCCGGGTGCGGCTGGCCAAGCGCTCGTCGTCCCGGCCCGGCGCCTGCCGTGATCTGGTGCTGCTCGGTGTCGGGCACAGCGGTGGCCGCTGGCCCGCCGAGCTGTGGCTCACCGACATCACCGATCTGCAACCCGCCCAGGTGCTGCGGCTGAGCCGGATGACCCAGCAGGTGGAGCGGGCCTTCACGGAGATCGCCGAGCGCGTGGGCATACGGGACTTCTCCGGTCGTTCCTTCAACGGCTGGCACCGGCACACCACTCTCGCCTCGGCGGCCCACGCGGTCGCGGTGCTGTCCGGGACGACCGAGCAGGTGCCGGGTCCCGAGCAGGTGCCGGTCGCGGAGCCGGCGCACGTTCCGGTGCCGGTGCCGGTGACCCACTCCTCCGTATGAGCGGGGCAGGTGATGAGGGTCTGCGTGTGCGGGGGTGACGCAGGCGGACGCCGGACAACAGCAGGACCAGGAGCACGACCAGGGCCAGGACCTCAGCACTCGTCCGAGGCGCGGCCCTTCCGAGGCCCGACGTAGCGCGGGCGCAGTGTACGGGCGGAAAGGAGACCTGTCAGCCCGCTTCCCCTCTGCTCCGTCAGCTTCGTGGGCCGCCCGGCCCACGAGCTGACAGAACCGCCCCGGTAGCTGACGGATTGCCGGGGCAGTCTTTGGCGACCCGTGAACCCTCGGCACACGATCGGCTGACCAGCCCGTCATCGTGCCGAGGAGTTCACCATGACCAGCCAGCCGCAGGCCGCCGACGGGCGGCCGGGCCTGTCCGCCGTCGCCACCAGCCCGCCTCGCCCCCGTAGGTCCGGTTCCCGGGTCGTGGTACGTACGTCGGGCGGGCTGGTGGCGGGCGAACGCGCGGGCCGTGTCACCGTCTTCCGCGGTGTGCCCTACGCCCGGCCGCCGGTGGGCGCGCTGCGCTTCGCGTCCCCCAGGCCGCCGGTGCCCTGGCGCGGGATACGCGAGGCACGGCGCTTCACCCCGGTCTCCTTCCAGGCCGTGATCCCCAACAGGCCGGTGCCGCCCAGCAGTGAGGACTCGCTGTACGCCAATGTCTGGACGCCCGGTACCGGGGGCGGCAGGCCCGTGCTGGTGTACATCCACGGCGGCGGCTGGCAGGCCGGCGCGGGCAGCATGCCCACCTACGACGGGGCGCGCCCGGCCGAGCGGGGCGACTTGGTCGTCGTCACCTTCAACTACCGCCTCGGCGGCCTCGGTTTCGGTCTGCACGAGGACCTCGCCGACCCGGAGACCGGGCACTTCGCCAACTGGGGCCTCCAGGACCAGGAGGCGCTGCTGCGCTGGGTGCATGCCAACGCAGCGGCGTTCGGCGGGGATCCCGGGAACATCACCGTGTGCGGTACGTCCGCGGGCGGTGCCACCGCCTGGCAACTGGCCCTGCTGCCCGGCCTGCGCGGGCTGATCCGCCGTATCGTCTGCATCAGCCCCAGCCATGTCGCCCCGCCCGCGACCGCGTTGACACCGGAGGACTCCCGGACGGTCTACGAGGCGGTCGCGCGCCGCCTGGGCACCAGTGTCGCCGGGCTGCGCGAGGTACCGGCGGGCGCGTTCACCGAGGCGTGGGAAGAGGTGTTCGCGCCGGAGCCCGGCAAGCGGCTTGTGCCCAGCGGCCGTTGGTACCGCGGCCCGGTCCCGGACGGGCGCACCATGCCCGACCTCGACCATCTGCTGCCGACCCCCGAGGTGCCGGTGCTGTCGGTGAACACCCGCACCGAGGGCTCCTTCTACACCGGTCCCAGCTCCCCACAGCCGCAGCCCGCGCCCCGTGACGACGGCGAGTTGAGGCAGGCCGTACGCGACGTACTGGACCTGGGCCGCCCGGCCGCCGACGACGCTCTCGCCGCTGCCTGTGTCACCGCCTACCGCGCCGCGGCCCAAGAAGCCGGTCTGCCCGGCGACCCGTTCGCGCTGTGGACCGAGATCTGGGGCGACGCGTACTTCCGGCACCAGATCGTACGGTTCGCCGAACGCCATGTCCGGTCGGGCAACACCCCGTTGTACGCGATGGAGTTCGCCCACCCGGCCCGGCCGCCCCACTTCGGCACCCCGCACGAGGCGACGTCACCGTTCCTGTTCGGCACCCACCGGCTGCCGCAGTTCGCCGCCGTGTTCGGCGACGGGCCCGTGGAGCGGCGGCTGTCCGACCTCTTCATCGACACGGTGGCCGCCTTCGCCCGTACGTCCGTGCCGCAGACCGCCGACACGGTGGGCTGGCCCCCGTTCACACCCGACGCGCCGAGCACGCTCGTGCTGGGCGGTCCCGGTATCGCCCAGGTCGAACGGACTCCGAAAGCGGCGCAGTTGGGGTTCTGGGACTCGGTGGGCTGGACGCCGCAGGTGTAGGACCACAACCTGTCCGCCGTCCTCCGCGCCGTCTCTCCCCGGCCAAATCCCTTGGCTCAGAGCCCACTTGCCGCCTTGCCCCCCTTGCCCCTGCCCACTTGCTCCCCTGCCGCCCGGCCGTACCGCCCGTGCGCCGCGCAGCCACCGTCTGTGTCTGGAGACACCCCCGTGGACGAATCCCTGCTCAACTCCCTGGTCGACATCGAACTGAAGCCCGCCGCCCAGCAGCCCGAGTGGGCCGATCCGGACCAGTTGCGCCGCGTCCGTTCGGACCTGGCCGCCCGGCCCTCGCTGGTGCGCACCGACGACGTACGCACCCTGCGCCGCCACCTGGCGCGGGTGGCGGCCGGGGAGGCGCTGGTGGTGCAGGCCGGGGACTGCGCGGAGAACCCCGACGAGTGCACCGCCGGGCATGTCGCGCGCAAGGCGGCCGTACTCGACCTGCTCGCCGGGGCGTTGCGGCTGATCACCGGCAAGCCCGTGCTGCGCGTAGGCCGTATCGCCGGACAGTTCAGCAAGCCCCGCTCCCGTCCCACCGAGGACATCGGCGGCGCCGAACTGCCCGTCTACCGCGGCCACATGGTCAACGAACCCGATCCCACCCCCGAGGGCCGCCGCGCCGACCCGCTGCGTCTGCTCATCGGGTACATGGCGGCCGACGAGGTCATGCGTCACCTCGGCTGGCATCGGCCCGCGCACCCCCAGCGCATCGACCCGGTGGTGTGGACCAGCCACGAGGCGCTGCTGCTCGACTACGAGATGCCGCTGCTGCGGCACGAGGCCGACGGAATGCTGCTGTCCTCCACCCACTGGCCGTGGGTCGGGGAGCGCACCCGGCAGGCTGACGGCGCGCACGTCGGCCTGCTGGCCGGTGTGGTCAACCCGGTGTCCTGCAAGGTCGGTCCCGGCACCACGCGCAACGATCTGCTGGAGCTGTGCCGCCGACTGGACCCGCGACGCGAGCCGGGACGGCTCACTCTCATCGCGCGCATGGGCGCCGACGTGGTGGCCGAGGCCCTGCCGCCGCTGGTCGAGGCCGTCCGCGCGGCCGGGCACCCGGCCATCTGGCTCACCGACCCGCTGCACGCCAACACGGTCACCACCCCTGGTGGCTTCAAGACCCGCTATGTGGAGGCCGCCGAGCGGGAGGTCGCCGCGTTCTACCACGCGGTCGTCCGCCATGGCGGCGTCGCCGGCGGCCTGCATCTGGAGACCACGCCGGACTCGGTCATGGAGTGCGTCTCCGACGCGCGCATGGCCCACCTGGTCGGTGACTCCTACGAGACCTTCTGCGACCCCCGGCTCAACGTCGGCCAGGCCATCTCCGTGGTGTCGGCCTGGCAAGCGTGAGCCGGGATGCGTATGACTCCCTGCCTGCACGACATGTGAAGGAGACGCACGACATGGAGAACAGACTGGAGAACCGGCTGGAGAAGAGGTTGGCCCTGGTGACGGGCGCGGCCGGTGGCATCGGCGCCGCCGTGGCCCGCGTCCTGTGCGAACAGGGCATCACGGTGGCCGCTGTCGACCGCGACCCCGACCGGCTCGGCGAGACGACCGCGAAACTCGAGGCGGACACACTGCCGGTGGTGGGGTTCGCGGCGGATGTGTCGGACAGTGCGGCGGTGGAGGCGCTGGTCGGTGAGGTGGAGCGGTGTCTGGGTCCGATCGACTATCTGGTCAATGCGGCTGGTGTGCTGCGGTTGGGGGAGGTGAGCAGTTTCAGTGATGACGACTGGAACAGTACGTTCGCGGTGAACACCACGGGTGTGTTCCATCTGTCGCGTGCTGTGGTGGGGCGTATGGTGCCGCGGCGGTGTGGTGCGGTGGTGACGGTGGCGTCCAATGCTGCTGCGACGCCGCGTTCGGGGATGGCGGCGTACGCGGCGTCGAAGGCGGCGGCGGAGATGTTCACCAAGAGTCTGGGTCTTGAGGTGGCCCGGCATGGGATCCGCTGCAACATTGTCGCCCCTGGTTCCACGGACACGCCGATGCTCAGCTCGATGTGGCACGACGAGTCCGGCCCGCGTGCCACTCTCACCGGCAACCTCGACGCGTTCCGTGTCGGTATCCCCTTGGGCAAACTCGCCCAGCCGGCCGACGTGGCCAACGCGGTCGCCTTCCTCCTCTCCGACCAGGCCTCACACATCACCCTCCACACCCTGACCGTCGACGGCGGCGCCGCACTCGGCGCGTGAGCACCCGTTGAGCACTGCGCCCTCAAGGGGCGCTGCCCTTCCGCACGCGGAGCACTGCCCTCCGTATGTATCGATGTGAAAGGACATCCCACCACCATGGCTGGTCCCGGTCTGCCGCCCATCGAGTCGTACCCCTTGCCCACGTCGCCGGAGCTCCCGGCGAACACCGCACCGTGGATCCCCGACCCCGCGCGCGCGGTACTGCTGATCCATGACATGCAGCGCTACTTCCTCAAGCCGTTCCCCGAGCCGCTGCGCAGCCAACTCGTGCAGAACGCGGTCGTGTTGCGCGAGCGCTGTGCCGAACTCGGCGTTCCCGTCGCCTATACCGCCCAGCCCGGCGGCATGAGTGCCCACCAGCGGGGCCTGTTGAAGGACTTCTGGGGTCCCGGCATGCGGCCGGCCCCCGCCGACCGAGCCGTGGTCGACGCCCTCGCCCCGCGTGACGGGGACTGGCTGGTGACCAAGTGGCGCTACAGCGCGTTCCATCACACCGACCTGCTCACCCGGATGCGATTCCACCAGCGTGACCAGTTGATCGTGTGCGGGATCTACGCCCACGTCGGCGTGATGATCACGGCCGTGGAGGCGTTCAGCCACGACATCGAGACGTTCATGATCGCCGACGCCGTCGCCGACTTCACCCCGGACCATCACCGCATGGCTCTCGAGTACGCCGCCGCGCGCTGCGCGGTCGTCACCACCGCCAAGGAGGTCTTCGCATGACCGGTACCCGGCCGCCGCACACGGGCAGTCTGCTCGACGAGATCCTCGGCCCCACCCCTCCCCCGTTCGCCCTGCTGCACCGCCCCGAGGCGGCGGGCACCGGTGTGCTCGACATCTTGGTGGGCGAGGTGTCGTACCCCGACACGTTGGAGGCCATCGCGCTACCGGAACCGTCCGAAGCCACCGGGGCGCCACGGCACGAAGTGCTCGCCCTGGTGCCGTACCGGCAGATCGCCGAGCGCGGCTTCCACGGCCACGACGACGGCACTCCCCTGGTGGCGATGAGCGTGACCGGCCAGGAGACCGCCGATGTGGCCATGGTGCTCCAGCGGCTGCCCGACGAGCCCCTCCGCACCTCGGGCGCCCGGTTCGACGTGGACGACGACGCCTACGCCGAGACCGTACGACGCATCATCACCGACGAGATCGGTACCGGTGAGGGCGCGAACTTCGTCATCAAGCGGACCTTCACCATCGACATCACCGACTACACCCCGCGCACCGCGCTGACCTTCTTCAAACGGCTCCTGGAACGCGAGAAGGGCGCGTACTGGACGTTCCTGGTGCACACCGGCGAGCGCACCCTGGTCGGCGCCACCCCCGAGCGGCACATCAGTGTGCACGGCGGCACCGCCGTGATGAACCCGATCAGCGGCACCTACCGCTACCCGGCCTCCGGTCCCACCCTGCCGGAGGTGATGGACTTCCTCGCCGACCGCAAGGAGGCCGACGAGCTGTACATGGTGGTGGACGAGGAGCTGAAGATGATGGCCCGGATCTGCCCCGGCGGCGGCCGGGTACGGGGCCCCTTCCTCAAGGAGATGGCGCGCCTGGCCCACACCGAGTACTTCATCGAGGGTCACACCACCAGCGATCCGCGCCGCATCCTGCACGAGACACTCTTCGCACCGACCGTCACCGGATCTCCGCTGGAGAGCGCCTGCCGGGTCATCGAACGGTACGAGGAGCAGGGCCGCGGCTACTACAGCGGAGTCCTCGCCCTGATGGGCCGTGACGCAGCGGGCGGGGCGTTCCTGGACTCGGCGATCTGCATCCGCACCGCGGACATCGACGCCGGCGGGCGGGTGCGCATCGGGGTCGGAGCCACCTTGGTGCGTCACTCCGACCCGCTGTCGGAGGTGGCCGAGACACGCGCCAAGGCCGCCGGGTTGCTGGCCGCGCTGGAGGGCGAGGGGCCGATCCGGTTCGCCGCCCACCCTGAGGTACGGCAGGCGCTGGAGCGACGCAACGACACCATCGCCGGGTTCTGGCTGGCCGACAGCCCACCACACATGCCGCACACCGAACGATCCTCCCTCCTGTCCGACCGCCGCGTGCTCGTGGTGGACGCCGAGGACACCTTCACGTCGATGATCGGACACCAACTCCGGTCTCTGGGCCTGGAGGTGACGGTACGACGCTTCGATGAACCGTACGACCTCGACGGCCACGACCTGGTGGTGATGGGCCCCGGCCCCGGTGACCCACGCGACCTGAGTCACCCCAAGATCGCCCACCTGGACGGAGCCATCGACAGTCTCCTCTCAACACGCCGACCGTTCCTGGCGATCTGCCTCAGCCATCAGGTACTCAGCCGCCGACTCGGCCTCGACCTGGTCCGCAGGACCGTACCCAACCAGGGCGTCCAACGGGACATCGACCTCTTCGGCCGACGCGAACGCGTTGGCTTCTACAACACGTTCGCGGCCTCGTGCGCCGAGGACAAGACGGAGGCGGCGGGCATCGGCGTCATCGAGGTCGCCCGCGACCCCGACGACGACGAGGTGCACGCCCTGCGCGGAACCCACTTCGCGTCGATGCAGTTCCACCCCGAGTCCGTGCTCACGCAGAACGGGGTGGGCATCACCGGCAACCTGGTACGCGACCTACTGACCGCGGTCCCCCTGACCCGGGCCGCCTGATCTGTTACGGCGACGGCCGACCGCCATGTGACGTACTCCCGGGCGACCTGACGGGTTCGACGGTCGGCCTTTGCCCCGGGTTGGACGGGGTGGGGACTATCTGTTTGCGCGTATAGGTCGGTTCTGATGAGGGAGGGTGACTCGGTGATCAGCACGGGTGTGGTGGGGTCTGGTCGTGTTCCTGGTCGTGGCCCTGGTGTCGGTGGGGTCGCGGTGTTGGGCACGGGGTCGTGTCTTCCGTCTCATGTGGTAGGGAACGAGGAGGTGGGTGCGGCTGCGGGTGTGTCGGCTGAGTGGATTCACCGGAAGACGGGGATCGGCGCGCGACGTCGGGCGAAGGCGGACGAGGCGACGTCGGATCTGGCGGTGGCCGCGGGGCGTGCGGCGTTGGAGGCTGCGGGAATCGCCCCGGCTCAGTTGTCGTTGATTGTGGTGGCGACGTCGACGCCGGACCAGCCGCAGCCGCCGACGGCGTGTGTGGTCGCTGACTTGCTGGGTGCGGGTCACGGTGTTGCGGCCTTTGATGTGAATGCGGTGTGCAGTGGTTTCGTGTTCGCGTTGATCGCTGCCGAGCGTGTGCTTGCCGGCTCGGATGGTTCCTATGCGCTGGTCATCGGTGCGGATGTGTATTCGCGGATTCTGGACCCTGCCGACCGTCGGACGGCGATTCTGTTCGGGGACGGTGCGGGTGCGGTGGTCTTGGGTCCGAGCCGTTCCGGGCGCGGGTTGCTGGCCGGGCGGCTGGCGGGATTTGGCGCTGAGCGGGATCTGATCGAGGTTCCTGCCGGTGGGAGTCGTCTGCCGGCGAGCGAGCGCACACTCGCGGAGGGTCTGCACTTCTTCGCGATGAACGGTCGCGGGGTGCGTGAGTTCGTGGATACCACGGTGACACCGGCGATTGATGCGTTCGTCGGTGATGCCGGTTTCGGCATGGGAGACGTGGATCACTTCGTGCCGCATCAGGCGAACGGTCGGATGCTGGAGGATCTGTCGGCTCGGCTGGGTGTTCCGGCTGAACGTATGTGTGTGACGTATGAGGACTTCGGTAATACGGGGGCCGCTTCGATTCCTGTGACGCTCGATCATGCCGCCCGTTCGGGGCGGTTGGCGGATGGGGATCTTGTTCTGCTGGCTGGTTTCGGTGGTGGCATGGCGATGGGTCTGTCGCTGTTGCGTTGGCAGTGTCTGTGAGTGTTCCTGTGTGGGTGTTCGTTCTGTGTTCGTTCGTGGTGTTGTCCGGAGAGGGGTGTTGGTTGTGGTGAAGGTTCTGGCGGATGGGTTGGTGGAGGACTATCTGGCGCGGATCGGTGCGGTGCGGCCGGGGTGTGCGGATGTGGCGGGGTTGCGGCATGTGATGGAGCGTCATCTGTTGTCGGTGCCGTTCGAGAATCTGGGCTATCACCTGGATGAGGAGATCTTCATGGATGAGCGTGTCCTGGAGAAGATCGTGTATGGGAATCGGGGTGGTGGTTGTTTTGAGGTGAATCCGGCGTTGTCGTTCTTGCTGGTGTCGTTGGGGTATGAGGTGGAGATTCTGCCGGGGTGGGTGCATCGTCCTGGTGGGTTGTTGGGTCCGTTCCAGGGGCATCTGGCGTTGCGGGTGAGGGCGGGGGGTGAGGACTGGCTGGTGGATGTGGGTTTCGGGCGTAACAGTCGTTTCCCGTTGCGTCTGGCGTCGCGTGAGGTGCAGGTGGATCCGCATGGTGAGTATCAGTTGCGTGATGTGGGTGAGGGGGTGGTGGATGTGTATCTGGGTGGTAAGCCGTTGTATCGGGTGGCGGACCGTCCGGTGCGGGTCGAGGATTTCGCTCCGACGCTGTGGTGGTACCGCACTTCGCCTGACTCCTCGTTCCTGCAGGGCCTGTTCTGCTCGGTGCGCACGGTGGACGGGCTGGTCACGTTGAAGGGCAACAGGCAGGTGAGCATGGTCGCGGGTGAGGAGCGTTCGCGGCGGGTGCTGGAGAGTGAGGCGGAGGCGTTCGCGGCGTACAAGGAGTATTTCGGTATCAGTCTGGAGCGGTTGCCCCGGGAGCCTGCGGGGGGCGTCACTGCGGGTGTGCGGACGGAATGACCACGATGAGCGAGAACACCACAGCCACGGTGGCTGATTTCGATGTTCTGGTGGTCGGTGCGGGACCGACCGGGCTGCTGACCGCTGTCGAACTGCTGCGCCGCGGTATACGGGTGCGTGTCATCGACCGGGCCGAACAGCCGTCGACCACGCCTAAAGCACTGTCGGTGTGGCCTCGGGCTCTGGACATCCTGGAGGATGCGGGGCTCGCTGAAGGCATCCGGCGTGAGTCCGTCCACATCAGTCGGCTGAGTTACTTCTCGGAGCGTAAGGCGCTGGCTTCGTTCGCGTTGGACGAGGACACTGCGTGCCGGGTGTTGCCGCAGCATGTGACCGAGCGGCTGCTGGCCGAGCGTCTTGCTGAGCTGGGTGGCAAGGTGGAGCGTGAAGTGCGCCTCCTGGCTCTGGAAGACGTGGACTTCTCCGGGAATCTCGAGGCCAGTGATGGTGTCACGGCTGTCGTTGAGCATGGTGACGGCCGTATCGAACGTGTGCGGGCGCCGTTTGTGGTGGGTGCTGATGGTGCGGGCAGTGCGGTGCGCGGGCAGCTCGGTATCGGTTTCCAGGGCAGCACCTACGAGATGGCGTTCGCACTCGTCGATGCGCGGATCGAGGGTGAACTGCCTGGGGATGAGTGTTTGTTCTATCAGGCGCCGAGTGGGGCGTTGGTGGTGGTGCCGATGCCTGGGGGTGTGTACCGGTTCTTGTCGGTGATGCCTCAGGGCCGGCATGAGGTGTCGCTGGAGATGATGCGGGAGATCCTGGAGGACCGCGGTCCGCGTGGGGTGCGGTTGACGGAGGCGGTGTGGCAGGCCGTGTTCCGTGTCCATGCGCGTCGTGCTACTGATTTCCGGGTGGGGCGGGTGTTCCTTGCCGGGGATGCCGCGCATGTGCACAGTCCGGCGGGTGGTCAGGGGATGAACAACGGTCTGCAGGACGCCCAGAACCTGGGCTGGAAACTCGCCGCCGTCATCCAAGGCACCTCCCCTGCCTCGCTGTTGGAGAGTTACGGGGTGGAGCGTTCGGAAGCGACCCGGCAGATCCTGCGGGACACCGATCTGCAGACCCGTGCCTGGGTGGCCGACAGTCCGGCCAAGGTCCGTGCCCGCGACATGACCTTCAAACTCCTCGACCGCACCGGCATCGTCTCCCGCTTCTACACTCCCGTCATGGCGGGGCGCCGCCTCGCCTATCCGCCCGTGCGTGACACCCAGCGGCCCTCCGGGACAGCCCTGTGCCGGATACGGGGCCGGGTTCCGGGTGGGTTGAAGGACGGTGCGGTCTTCCCACGCCGGTATGCGCTCGCGCACGGCGTCAGTGGCCCCGGTGTGGATCCGGGTGCGTGGACGCTGGTGTTGGCGTCGTCGTCGCAGGCCTGGCGGGCGGAGGCCGGTCATGTCGCGGCCCGCTATGGACGGCAGTTGCGCACGGTCGTGCTGCGGCGGCGTGAAGCCGCTGTTGCGGCGGGTTGCGGGCGTGGTGGGTTCTGGCTGGTCCGGCCGGACGGGCATGTCGCCGCGCACGGTCACGAGGGCGATCTCAACCACCTGGAAGCCGAGCTGAAAGCGGTCCTGAACAGCCAGGACAGTGTGGGTCGGCGGGGAGTTGACGGATAACTGGGTGGGCTCTTCTGGTGGACATCGTTGATGCGTAATGTCCAGGTCAT
>NZ_JBVJNF010000007.1:0-459581 GCF_055583785.1 Streptomyces sp. NPDC104371 | reverse complement strand
CGGTAACGTGTGGAGGTGACCGGTACTAATAGGCCGAGGGCTTGTCCTCAGTTGCTCGCGTCCACTGTGTTGGTTCTGAAACCACGAACAACCCTTGCTGGTTGTCTGTTTCATAGTGTTTCGGTGGTTATAGCGTAAGGGAAACGCCCGGTTACATTCCGAACCCGGAAGCTAAGCCTTACAGCGCCGATGGTACTGCAGGGGGGACCCTGTGGGAGAGTAGGACGCCGCCGAACTAATATTGAGGAAACCCCGCACCTTTTGGTGCGGGGTTTCCTGCGTTTACGGGGTATTTCTCGGGAGGAAATCCCCCACCTCCCGATTCCGCCGGTCTCCCTCAGAGACGACCTGCCGCCTTCAGCGCCAGATATGCGTCTGCCAGCGCCGACGGCAGATTTTCCGGTGTCGCGTCCACGACCGTCACGCCACGACGACGTAGTTGCTCGGCCATGCGTGCGCGTTCCGTCTGGGCTGTGGCCGCCGCTGCTGCCTCGTACACCGCGTCTGTACTGCCACGTGCAGTGGCCATGCGAGCGATGTGCGGGTCCGCCACCGACGCCAGCAGCACCGTATGGCGCTGGGTCAGGCGGGGCAGTACCGGGAGAAGTCCCTCTTCGAGCGGGGCCGCGTCCAGGGTGGTGAGCAGGACGATCAAGGAGCGGCGTGGGGCCGTGCGGAGTGCTGCGGCCGTGAGGCCTCGTGCGTCCGATTCGACGAGTTCTGGTTCCAGGGTCGCCATCGCGTCGACCAGGGAGGGAAGCACTTCGCGGGCGGCGCGGTTCTGGACCAGGGCGCGGACCCGGCGATCGTAGGCGAGCAGGTCCACGCGGTCGCCGGCACGGGAGGCCAGAGCTGCCAGCAGGAGCGCCGCGTCCATGGCGGCGTCCAGGCGTGGGGCATCGCCCACTCGTCCTGCGGAGGTTCGGCCTGTGTCCAGGACCAGGAGGATGTGGCGATCGCGTTCGGGACGCCATGTGCGTACCGCGACCGCGGACTGGCGTGCCGTCGCCCGCCAGTCGATGGAGCGGGCGTCGTCCCCCGGGACGTACTCGCGCAGGCTGTCGAACTCCGTTCCCTCACCGCGGGTCAACACACTGGTGCGGCCGTCCAGTTCGCGTAGGCGAGCCAGTTTGGAGGGGAGGTGCTTGCGGCTGGTGAAAGGGGGGAGGACGCGCACCGTCCAGGGGACGGTGTGGGTGCCCTGGCGGGAGAAGAGGCCGAGGGGTCCGTACGAGCGGATCGTGACGCGGTCCGCGCGACGATCGCCTCGGCGGGTGGGACGCAATCGTGTGGTGACGCGGCGGCGTTCGCCCGGAGGGACCGTCAACGTGTGACGTGACGCGGCCACTTCGGTGCCGGGCTGCCAACTGCTGGGCGGCCAGGCGTCCCGGAGACGGGCACGCAGGGGGCGGCCGGAAGGGTTGGTGACGGTGAGCGTCACCTCGGCCGATTCGCCCAGGCGTACCGATGTGTCGCCGGATCGGGTCAGGCCCAGGCGGCGTACGGGGGCGGCCAGCGCGAAGTCGCAGGCGCAGGCGAGGGCGAGCGGGCCGTTGACGGCGAGGATGCCCGTCCAGCCGGGTTCCCAGATGCCGACCGGGAGGGCGCCGAGTGCCGCCAGCAGGGTGGCGCGTCCGGTGAGTGCCATCAGCGGGGGACCGGGACGTGGGCGAGGATCGCGGTGATGACCGAGTCGGCGGTCACGCCCTCCATCTCCGCTTCCGGTCGGAGCTGCACGCGGTGGCGGAGGGTCGGGAGGGCCAGCGCCTTCACGTCGTCGGGGATGACGTAGCCCCGGCCCGTCAGCCAGGCCCAGGCACGGGCGGTGGCGAGGAGGGCCGTCGCGCCGCGAGGTGAGACGCCGAGGGCCAGGGACGGGGATTCGCGGGTCGCGCGGCAGATGTCCACGACGTAGGCGGTGATGTCGGGGGAGACGGTCGTCTTCGCGACGGCGGTGCGGGCGTTCTCCAGGTCGGCCGCGTTCGCGACGGGGCGTACGCCGGCGGCACGCAGGTCGCGCGGGTCGAAGCCCTCGGCGTGGCGAGTAAGAACGTCGATCTCGTCCTGGCGGGAGGGGAGAGGGATCGTCAGCTTGAGAAGGAAGCGGTCGAGTTGGGCTTCGGGGAGGGGATAGGTGCCCTCGTACTCGACCGGGTTCTGCGTCGCGGCCACGAGGAACGGCTCGGGGAGCGGGTGCGGGGTGCCGTCGACCGTGACCTGGCGTTCCTCCATGGCCTCCAGGAGGGACGACTGGGTCTTGGGCGGGGTGCGGTTGATTTCGTCCGCGAGGAGGAGGTTGGTGAAGACCGGTCCGGGCTGGAAGGAGAACGCGGCGGTTCGGGCGTCGTAGACGAGGGAGCCCGTGACGTCGCTGGGCATCAGGTCCGGTGTGAACTGGACGCGCTTCGTGTCGAGATCGAGCGCCGACGCGAGTGCGCGGACGAGCAACGTTTTGGCGACCCCAGGGACTCCTTCAAGGAGAACGTGTCCGCGGCACAGGAGAGCGACGACGAGTCCGGTCACGGCGGGGTCCTGGCCGACCACGGCTTTGGCGATCTCGGCGCGCAGAGCCTCGAGTGAGGCGCGGGCGGCGTCCGGATCTCCGGTGTACCCGGCGTTGTCAGTGGTCGGGTCCATCATGGACGGCGTACCTCTCCTTCGAGGGCGTCAAGTTGGTCGGCGAGGGCGATGAGGGCCGCGTCGTCGCGGGGCGGCGGGCCGAAGAGGAGCGAGTGCAGGGACTGGCCGTCGCCGTGGAGGCGGGCGGACAGCGCGGGGAGCAGGGCCTCGGAGGCGTGCGCCTGGGCGACCGGGATGCCGACGAGGGGTGCGAGGCGAGTACGGGTGGAGGAGCGCAGGGCGTCGGCCGCGCGGTCGCGGGCGTCGGCCTTGCGATAGAGGCGGGCGCGGCCTTCGACGGTTTCGGAGGCGCGGATCGCCACGGGGAGTCTTTCGGGTACCAGGGGGCCGAGTCGGCGCCCCCGCCACAGGGCGGCCAGGGCCGCCGCGATGAAGAGTTGCAGCGTGCCCCAGAGCCAGCCCGAGGGGAGCAGGTCGAGGAAGTTCCGCTGGTCCTGGTCAGCGGCCGGGGCGTCGGAGAGTGAGGGGAGGTACCAGACCAAGTGGGTGCGGGAACCGAGCAGTTGGAGGGCGAGCGAAGCGTTGCCCTGCTCGTCGAGACGGTCGTTGTACAGGATGTCGGGGGCGCCGAGCAGGACGGTGTCACCGCCCCCGTTCGGGAGGCGTACCAGGGTGGGGCGGCCCTCGCTTGGGTAGCACGTGTCGGCCCCGGGAATCTCGGCGTGGTAGCGGACGCCTCCGGTGTCGGCGGCGCCCGCTCGCCGGGCGGCGGGCAGCTCGCAGCCGGGGGTGAGCAGCGGGTCGAAGCTGGTGACGGGGTCTGCCGAGACCCCGGGGGCCAGGGCGCTGACGGAGGTCTTGGGGGCGATCAGGATCGTCCGGCCGCCGGAGTCCTGCGTCGCCTCGCGCAGCAGCGTCTGCTGGTGCGGTGTCAGCAGATCGGGTACGGCGATCAGGAGCGTGGTGTCGGGGCCGATGGCGGTGCGGGCCTGGTCGACGGTGGTGACCACGCGTGTGGACACGCCCCGGTCGGCGAGGAGGGCGGCGACGGCGCGGCTGCCGTAGGGGTCGGCGGAGCGAGGGTCGAGCCTGCCGTGCCGGGTGCCGGACTGGAGCAGGGCGATCGCGAGGGCGCCGGTCAGCAGGAGTGCGACGGCGACCAGCACACCGCGCGTCCGGGTCCATGTCTGGCGGGCGGTGGGCGGGGCCGAGGTGGGCGGAAGCGTGGCCTCTGCGGTCATCCGGCGGCTCCCTGGCGGGCGGTGCGGGCCGTGCTGTGGGTGCTGTCGGTGTGGAGGGGTTTGGTGTGTTCCAGGTCGTCGTCGAGGGCGGCGAGCCGGCGGTACGTCTCTTCGTCGGCGGATCGGCCGCCGTATGCGACGGCGTCGAAGTCGCGGGCGGCGGCGCGCAGCCGGTCCGTGTGGGCCGGGAGGGAGCGGCCCGCCTCGGCCGCCGCCTCGTCGGCGGTGCGGCCGGGGCGCAGGTCGAGGAGGGCGCGTTCCTCCAGGGAGCGGACGACGGCGCGCATGCGTTCCTGGACGGCCTGGTTCCAGTGGCCCTGGGCGGCGTGCGCCTCGGCGGCGGCCCGGTGTTCGGCCGCGCTGCGGGGGCGATTGCCGAAGAGCGGCACGGACGTGGACGAGGCGGGCGCGCGACGCGGGGTGCCCAGCCGCCACCACAGGGCCGCGGCGATCGCCAGGATCACCAGCGCGATGACCAGGAGGCCGACCGAGCCGCCGGGTGTCACGGTCGAAGCCGAGCCGAAGAGCCGGGCGACCCGGTCCCAGAGGGCGTCCAGGGCACGTTCCAGCAGGCTGGGGTCGTGCTCGTGGTACATCCCCTTGGACAGTTCGTCCCGGGCCGCCTCCCGCGCCGGGTCGCGCGGGACGGTCACCGGTGGTGTGTCCCCCGAGTGCGACAGCACCAGTGCGACGCTCAGCGCTCCCCCCGCCGGGCTCACCGCATCAGCTCCCCGGGGTGGGGGCCTGCGAGCCGTGGCTTTCGACCCCGGCGGCGCGGGCCAGGTCGAGGTCGAGGCCCTCTCGTCGGATGCGCTGGTCGATGTAGAGCAGCACGATCACTCCCGCGGTGATCGGGAAGGTGAGCATGCGGCTGATCACCGAGCCGACCCCGGTGACGAGGAGGAACGTCCAGCCGAGGCGGCTGGTGTCGCCCGTGAGGAGGCCGCTCATGCCGTGCTGGCTGAGCGATCCGGCGAGAAGGGTGAAGGGGATCATGATGATCATCACGAGGATGAACGCGATCAACTGAGTCAGCAGTTGGATGCCGAAGATCCGCCACCACGAACCGTGCACCAGCTTCACGGAGCGGCCCAGCGACTTGCGGATGCTCTGCTTCTCCAGCATCAGCGCGGACGAGGCGAGCGAGAAGCGGATCGTGATCCAGAGGGAGACGATCGCACCGGCAAGGATGCCGAGGCTCCTCAGTGCGTCCCCTGCGGCGCTCGCGCCCGTGAGGCTGATGACGATGCCGGGGACGGCTCCCGCGAAGACGATCGCGAAGGCTATGAGCGGCAGCAGAAGCGTCAGCCCGAGCAGCCGTGCGAGCTGTGGGCGGGCATCGCGCCAGGCATCCGCGATGGTCGCGGGCTTGCCGAGTACGGCCCGGCTGGTGACGGTCGTGAGCAGGGCCGTCGCGATGATGGTGCCGAGCAGCGTGACCAGGAGGAGGGCGCCGGAGCTGAGCAGACTGACGCCCATGGCGTGGCTCAGCTCGGACGGGGAGGCATGGGGGTCGCGGAGGGTGTCGGTGGCGGAGCTGTCGTCGAGGACGAACCGCTGCAGCAGGATGACGAAGAGTTCCGTGACGACCGCGACGGCCAGCGAGATGCCGAGGACCGTGCGCCAGTAGGTACGCATGGTGGAGACGGCGCCGTCGAGTATCTCGCCGACGCCGAGCGGGCGCAGCGGGATCACGCCGGGCTTGGCCGCGGGCGGCGGTCCCCAGCCCCAGCCGCCGTAGCCGCGGGGACCGGGAGGCGGGCCACCCCAGCCGCCGGGGCCACCGGGAGGACGGCCCCAGTTGGAGCCGGGCGGTGGCGGGACCTGGCCGGGACCCTGAGGACGGGGAGCGCTCCACTGCCCTGGCGGCGGCTGCTCCTGGGACCAGGTCGAAGGCTGCTGCGGCTGATCCGCACCGCTTCGGTCCGAGGGCTGCTCCGGAGGCTGCGTGCCGGAGTTGTCCGGCTGCGGGCCGTCCGAGGGGGCAGATCCGGGCGAGGCCCAGCCCGGAGTGTCGTTCATTGTCGCTCCTTCACGGTGCCCGTCCGCGGGTGCGGCGGCGAGTTGGCAGCCATCGTGCCACGCGGGGCCCGCAGGGGGACTGGGGGTGGTGCGGCCCGCAGGGCCTGCCATGGTCCGCCGGGTAGGGGGCAGACTGACGGCATGGCTGATCAGTGCGCGCAATCCGGCAAGGACAACCGGTCGCCGATTCCCGTCATCCGCTGGGAGGAGCCGCCCGAAGGACCCGTACTGGTTCTTCTGGACCAGCGGAGGCTGCCGGCCGAGGAGGCCGAGCTGGTGTGTGGGGACGTGTCCGCGCTGGTGGACGCGATCCGGACGCTCGCCGTGCGGGGGGCGCCGTTGCTCGGGATCGCCGGGGCGTACGGGGTCGCGCTGGCCGCCGCGCGGGGCGTCGATGTGGACGCTGCCGCCGCCGAGTTGGCGGGTGCCCGGCCCACCGCGGTGAACCTCGCGGTAGGCGTGCGCAGGGCTCTGGCTCCGTACCGGGCCGCGCTCGCCGGTGGTGGTGACCAGCGGCAGGCCGCCGAGGCGGCGCTCGGTGCCGCTCGGGCGTTGCACCGGGAGGACGCGGAGGCCAGCGCGCGGATGGCACGGCACGGTCTCGCCCTGCTGGACGACCTGCTGCCCGGCGGTGTTCACCGGGTGCTGACGCACTGCAACACCGGGGCGCTGGTGTCCGGTGGGGAGGGCACGGCGTTCGCGGTGGCTCTGGAGGCGCACCGGGCGGGGCGGTTGAGCAGGCTGTGGGTGGACGAGACGCGTCCGTTGCTCCAGGGCGCGCGTCTGACGGCGTACGAGGCGGCCCGCAACGGGATGCCGTACACGGTGCTCACGGACAACGCGGCGGGTTCGCTGTTCGCGGCCGGGGAGGTGGACGCGGTGCTGATCGGGGCGGACCGGATCGCGGCCGACGGTTCGGTGGCGAACAAGGTGGGGAGCTATCCCCTCGCTGTGCTGGCCAGGTACCACCGGGTGCCGTTCATCGTCGTGGCGCCGGTGACGACGGTGGACGCGACGACGCCGGACGGAGCGTCGATCGAGGTCGAGCAGCGGGCCGGACACGAGGTGACCGAGGTCGCCGTGCCGTGGACGGCGGGAGCGGAAGGGGGAGGCGGGATACCGGTGACACCCCTCGGGACCCGGGCGTACAACCCGGCGTTCGATGTGACGCCGCCGGAACTGGTGACGGCGATCGTCACCGAGGAGGGTGTCGTGTCGCCCGTGACCACGGGGGCTCTCGCCGTGCTGTGTGACAGGTCACGCCAGGTAACGATTTAGTTAATGGGATGATGTCGTTTATGAAGGGACGAGTCCTTGTCGTCGACGACGACACCGCACTTGCCGAGATGCTCGGCATCGTGCTGCGTGGTGAAGGTTTTGAGCCGTCTTTCGTAGCCGACGGCGACAAGGCGCTGGCCGCCTTTCGCGAGGCCAAACCCGACCTGGTGCTGCTCGACCTGATGCTGCCCGGACGGGACGGCATCGAGGTGTGCCGCCTGATCAGGGCGGAGTCGGGCGTGCCCATCGTGATGCTCACGGCCAAGAGCGACACCGTGGATGTCGTGGTCGGCCTTGAGTCGGGGGCGGATGACTACATCGTCAAGCCGTTCAAGCCGAAGGAGTTGGTCGCCCGTATCCGGGCGCGGCTGCGCAGGTCGGAGGAGCCGGCGCCGGAGCAGCTCGCCATCGGTGACCTCGTGATCGATGTGGCCGGTCACTCCGTGAAGCGGGACGGGCAGTCGATCGCGCTGACGCCGCTGGAGTTCGACCTGCTGGTGGCGCTGGCCCGCAAGCCGTGGCAGGTGTTCACGCGCGAGGTGCTGCTGGAGCAGGTCTGGGGCTATCGGCACGCGGCGGACACCCGCCTGGTCAATGTGCATGTGCAGCGGCTGCGCTCCAAGGTCGAGAAGGACCCGGAGCGGCCGGAGATCGTGGTGACCGTGCGCGGCGTCGGTTACAAGGCCGGACCGAGCTGAGATGTCCCAGGACAGTGCCGCTTCGCAGTCCGGTCGGCCGGGGGCCCGTCCGGGGCGGCCTGTCGGACGGCGGACGGGTTCGGGGTGGAGGCGGTTCGTCGAGGGCGGGCTGCTGCACGGTGGAGTGCAGGGCAGCCCGGTCCTCAGGCTTCTCCTGCGCTGGGTGCGTCGTCCGCTGCTGCCGGTGATACGGCTGTGGCGGCGCAACATCCAGCTCAGGATCGTGGTCACGACCCTGCTGATGTCGCTCGGTGTGGTGCTGCTGCTCGGTTTCGTCGTCATCGGGCAGGTGCGCAACGGCCTGCTGGACGCCAAGGTGAGGGCCTCGCAGAGTCAGGCCGTCGGCGGCTTCACGGTCGCCGGGCAGCGGGCCGACAGCGCGGCGAGCGCCGGTGGCGGGGACGACAACTCCGGTACGGGCAACAGTCCTGTGCAGAACGTCAGCGGATGGATGAGCGACCTCGTCGAGTCGCTGTCCAGCGGTGGGCAGGGTGCCTTCGACGTGGTCACGCTCGGCACCACGGCCGTGGACAACGACAACCGCGGCCTGGGGCCGCGTGCCTCGGGCGGGGTGGATCCGAGTCAGAGCGTGCCGGCGGCTCTGCGCAAGCGCGTCGAGTCCGGCACGGGCGTGGCCCAGAGCTACACCCGCATCGTCTACACCGACGGTCGTGGCCCGCAGCCCGCGCTCATCATCGGCAAGCAGGTCAACGATCCGAACGGGGACCCGTACCAGCTCTACTACCTCTTCCCGCTGACCCAGGAGGAGAAGTCGCTCAGCCTGGTCAAGACGACGCTGGCGACCGCCGGGCTCTTCGTCGTGGTGCTTCTCGGGGCCATCGCCTGGCTCGTGGTGCGTCAGGTCGTCGCCCCCGTACGGATGGCGGCGGGCATCGCCGAACGGCTGTCCGCCGGGCGGCTTCAGGAACGGATGAAGGTCACCGGCGAGGACGACATCGCGCGGCTGGGCGAGGCCTTCAACAAGATGGCGCAGAACCTTCAACTGAAGATCCAGCAGTTGGAGGAGCTGTCGCGGATGCAGCGGCGCTTCGTGTCGGACGTGTCGCACGAACTGCGTACTCCGCTGACGACCGTGCGGATGGCGGCCGATGTCATCCATGAGGCGCGGGTGGACTTCGATCCGGTGACCGCGCGGTCCGCCGAGCTGCTCGCCGACCAACTGGACCGGTTCGAGTCGCTGCTCGCGGATCTGCTGGAGATCAGCCGCTTCGACGCGGGCGCGGCGGCGCTGGAGGCCGAGCCGATCGATCTGCGCGACGTGGTGCGGCGGGTCGTCAGCGGGGCCGAGCCGCTCGCCGAGCGCAAGGGCACGCGGATACGCGTGGTCGGTGACCAGCAGCCGGTCGTGGCCGAGGCCGACGCCCGGCGGGTCGAGCGGGTGCTGCGCAATCTCGTCGTCAACGCGGTCGAGCACGGTGAGGGCGAGGACGTCGTCGTCAAGCTCGCCGCGGCGGGCGGTGCGGTCGCGGTGGCGGTGCGCGACTACGGGGTGGGGCTCAAGCCCGGCGAGGCGACCCGGGTGTTCAGCCGCTTCTGGCGGGCGGACCCGGCACGCGCGCGGACCACCGGCGGTACGGGACTGGGTCTGTCCATCGCCCTGGAGGACGCGCGGCTGCACGGCGGCTGGCTGCAGGCGTGGGGTGAGCCCGGCGGGGGTTCGCAGTTCCGGTTGACGCTGCCCCGGACCGCGGACGAGCCGCTGCGGGGGTCGCCGATACCCCTGGAGCCCAAGGACTCGCGGCGCAACCGCGGGCTCAACGACGCCGGTGGGTCGCGGGGCGGCGCCGAGAAGGCCGCCACGGTGCCCGTAGCGCCTTCGTACGACAAGGTGCCGGCGCCGCGCGACCCGATAGGGCCGAGGACGGTCACGGTGACGCCCACGGCCGACCCGACCGCGCTGCCGGGCAACGGCGCGCGGGTGGTGTCGCGGCCCGGCGGGGGCGAACAGCGCCGGGACGACGGCACACAGGGCCCGGCGGAGAGCGGCGACCGGCCCGGCGAACGCGATCAAGGGGAGGCATTTCGTGGGCGCTGAGGGGGGCGGCCGACGGCGTGCGCTGCGCACGGCCGCGTACGCCGGGTGCGGCGTCCTGCTGCTGGCGGGGTGTGCCTCGATGCCGGACAGCGGGGATGTGCGCGGCGTGGAGTCCACGCCGCGGCAGAACGCGCAGGTCCGTGTCTTCGCGATGCCGCCGCACGAGAACGCGCGGCCCGCGGAGATCGTGCAGGGCTTCCTGGAGGCGCTGACCGGGGACGATCCGCAGTACGAGACGGCGCGCAAGTACCTGACGGAGAGCGCCTCGCGCCGCTGGGACCCGGACGGGTCCACCACCGTGCTCACCGACGGGCCGAACGCCGTCCCCGAGCCCACCGGCAGCCGGGAGGCGGGCGACGAGTACGCGTTCACGCTGACCGGCAGCAAGGTCGCTGTCGTGGACGCGCAGCACGCGTACACACCGGCGCTGGGGGACTACAGCGGGACGGTGCACCTCACGATGGTGAAGAAGACCCACCAGTGGCGGATCGACGCGCTGCCGCAGGGTGTGGTCATGGGCAAGTCCGACTTCCAGCGCAACTACATGTCGGTCAACAAGTACTACTACGCCTCGAACGTGCCCACCGCGACAGGCGGGCGGCTGAGCACTGTCGCCGACCCGGTGTACGTACGCAGCAAGGTGGACCCCGTGACGTCGATGGTCCGCACGCTGCTG
Organism: Streptomyces sp. NPDC104371; assembly: GCF_055583785.1. NCBI lineage: Bacteria > Bacillati > Actinomycetota > Actinomycetes > Kitasatosporales > Streptomycetaceae > Streptomyces > Streptomyces sp. NPDC104371. Next base: position 449,030 of record NZ_JBVJNF010000007.1, on the reverse strand, counting down.
AAGGGGCCCACGCGCTGGCTCGCCCCCGTGGCGACGTCCGGGTTCCCGCGGGGGACCGCGCTGCGCAAGGACGTCACCACGCTGTCGCCCGACGACCAGAACAAGCTGACGGTGCCGCTCGACCAGAGGGCCGACCGGGTCGGGCGGTCGCAGTGCACCAAGATGGCCGCGCAGTTGCTGTTCACGCTCCAGGACCTGACGCCGACCGGCGTGAACCGCGTCGAGCTGCAGGGCTCCGGCGGCAGGAAGCTGTGCGAGCTGAACGAGGAACGGGCCGAGATCATCGCCGCGCACAGCATGGCCAAGCAGCCCGAGTACGAGTACTTCATCGACGGCAAGCACCGGCTGGTGCGGCTGTCCGCCTCCGGTTCGAGGGACCCCGAGCCGGTGCTGGGCGCGCTGGGTGAGACGGAGGCGAACCTGCGCGCGGCGGCCGTCTCGCGCAACGAGGACACGGCGGCCGGGGTCTCGGCCGACGGGCAGAACCTGTACGTGGCGTCGATGGCCTCGGGCGCCTCGCTCGGGGCCGCGGTGGTCAGCCAGGGCGCCTCGCCGGACGACCGGCTGACGACGCCGAGCTGGGACGGCGGCGGCAATCTGTGGGTGGCCGACCGCGATCAGAAGCAGCCGAGGCTGCTGATGCTGCGCAACGGGGCGGGCAAGCCGGTGGAGGTGCGTACGCCGGGTCTCGACGGGCGCATCGACGCGGTGCGGGTGGCCGCCGACGGCGTGCGGATCGCGCTGATCGTGGAGAAGAAGGGCAAGACGTCCCTGCAGATCGGGCGGGTGCAACGGGAGAGCGGCAACGGCGGCGAGTCCGACGTGTCGGTCCTCGGGCTGCGCTCGGTGACGCCGCAGTGGGAGAAGGTCACGGCCATGTCATGGGCCGGGACCAGCCGGCTCGTGGTGGTCGGGCAGGAGTCCGGCGGAGTGCTGCAGATGCGCTACGTGCAGGTCGACGGCTCCACCCCGACGGGCAATTCACCGGCTTCACTCACGGGGGTGAAGCAGATCGCGGCGTCCGAGGACGAGCGGCTGCCGCTGGTGGCCTACTCGGAGGACGGGATCGTACGGCTGTCCGCCGGGGCGCAGTGGCAGAAGGTAGTCAAGGAGGGGACGGCTCCCGTCTACCCGGGCTGAGTCGACGCGGGAGGCACCGAGCACCACGAGGCCCGTCGCGTCCGCGGTGGTGCGCCTCTCGTCCTGTGTCTCCGCGGCCTCGGCCGCCGCCGAAGTCACCGTTGAAGGTCCCGGTTGTCCACAGGCCGTTGTCCACAGGGCTGGCGGGCCGCCGCGGGCGCGGGCACAGTGGTGGGCATGCGGGGGTGGTGGCAGCGGCTCACCGGCGACCTCACCGACCTGGTGCTGCCGGCCGAGTGCGAAGGCTGCGGGAGGCCACGCGCGGTGCTCTGCCCGGAGTGCCGTGCGGCGCTCCACGGAAGGGCGCCGCGCCGGGTGCGGCCGGTGCCGGCACCGGCCGGGCTGCCGGTGGTGCACGCGGCGGCGCCGTACGGGGGTGCCGTGCGTGCCCTGATCCTCGCGCACAAGGAACGGGGCGTCCTCGCCCTCGCCCGGCCGCTGGGGACGGCTCTGGCCGGGGCGGTACGCGCTGGTCTTGACGGTGATCGGGCAGGTCTTGACGGCGGCCGGGCCGGTCTGGACAGCGCTCGGGTGCCCGTACTGCTCGTCCCCGTGCCGTCGGCGCGTCGGTCCGTGCGGGCGCGAGGGCACGATCCCGCGCGGCGGATCGCGCTCGCGGCGGCGGGCGAGCTGCGCCGGGCCGGTACGGCGGCGCGGGTGGCGGCCGTGCTGCGGCAACGGCGGGCCGTGGCCGACCAGTCGGGCCTCGGCTCCCGGGAGCGGCTGGCCAATCTCGCGGGCGCCCTGGAGGTGGCCCGAGGGGGCGCCGGGCTGCTGGCGGGTGGCCGGGTCGTCCTCGTCGACGACCTGATGACGACGGGCGCCTCGCTGGCGGAGGCGGCGCGTGCCGTGCGGGAGGCGCTCGACGTGACGGAGGCGCCGGAGAGACAGCGCGCGCAGGTGTATTCGCGCGGCGCCGGGGAAGCAAAGGGGCCATGGAACGCGACGCGGTCGACGGAACTGGATCGTGGGTTCCGGGCGCCGTACGGAATGACCGCTGGACACAGTGTCGGAGACGGTATCCGCGCGGCCGTGATCGCCGCGTCGCGGGATTCTTTCGAAATCATCCGGAACTGACGGCGAACTTGCATCGTTGCAGGTAGTGAGCAGGTCATTTCGCCTGAACGGAGGTACGCGGCAGTAGAGGGTGACGACATCCGTCCGGGCGAGATATGTTCGGTTGTGAGGGAAACGCAGAAGCCGCCCCCTCGCATACGAATGCCGTGCTGCGCGTTTTTCATAACCCGCGGCAATGGGGTCGAGAGATCTCGCCTATGGGGGCAGGAGGTGGACGTCACCGAGTCCGAGGTTCCGGAGATCGCCGGAACCTGGTGCACAAGGGAGATGCTCCGCCAGGGGTGCGGAGCGATCCGGGAACGGAGTTCTGCGTGGACATCGTCGTCAAGGGCCGCAAGACCGAGGTGCCCGAGCGGTTCCGGAAGCACGTGGCCGACAAGCTGAAGCTGGACAAGATCCAGAAGCTCGATGGCAAGGTGATCAGCCTCGACGTCGAGGTGTCCAAGGAGCCCAACCCCCGACAAGCCGACCGTTCCGACCGTGTGGAGATCACGCTCCGCACCCGCGGGCCGGTGATCAGGGCGGAGGCAGCCGCCAACGATCCGTACGCGGCACTCGACCTGGCGGCGGAGAAGCTAGAGGCCCGGCTGCGCAAGCAGCACGACAAGCGCCACACCCGCCGGGGGGTTCGCAGGCTCACGGCAGCCGAGGTGCCCGACCACGTCCCGGGCGCCGCGACGCTCGACGTCAACGGCAGCGTCGTCTCGGCGGAGGAGCCGGAGGGCGTGCCCACCAGGAAGATCGGATCGCTCGAGGTGCAGGGCGAAGGCCCCCTCGTCGTCCGCGAGAAGACCCACGTCGCTTCCCCGATGTCGCTCGACCAGGCGCTCTACGAAATGGAGCTGGTCGGGCACGACTTCTATCTGTTCGTCGACTCCGAGACCAAGCAACCCAGCGTCGTCTACCGGCGGCGCGCGTACGACTACGGCGTCATCCATCTGAGTACGGATCAGATGGTGACCCAGACGCAGTCGGCCGAGGTAGGCGGGACGCTCGGCGGCTGACCCCGTCGCGCGATGACTGAACCGGTGCCCCTGGTGAGCCCTGTGCGCCCCCAGGGGCACCGGCGTGCGACCGCTTGCGCCGTGCTCCGTCACATGACGGTCGCCCAGGCATGGAATCATGGCCGCAATGGCCCAACCGGTGGCCCGTTGCCGTGGGTTGGCGATGGCACAGGACCACAGGCCACAGCCTTCAGGGGGAGGAACGATGGCGGACAGCTTCGGACCGATGCGGGGCGGGGATGCCCACGACGGCGTCGGCAGGGGCCCGGACGCGGACTCTCCGGGCAAGGAACCCAAGGAACCCATCAGGGTTCTCGTCGTGGACGACCACGCCCTCTTCCGTCGCGGTCTGGAGATCGTGCTCGAGGCCGAGGAGGACATCCAGGTCGTCGGCGAGGCCGGGGACGGCGCGGAGGCGGTCGACAAGGCGGCCGATCTGCTGCCCGACATCGTGCTGATGGATGTGCGGATGCCCCGGCGGGGCGGGATCGAGGCATGTACCTCCATCAAGGAGGTGGCGCCCAGCGCGAAGATCATCATGCTGACGATCAGTGACGAAGAGGCCGATCTCTACGACGCGATCAAGGCGGGTGCGACGGGCTACCTCCTCAAGGAGATCTCCACGGACGAGGTGTCCACGGCCATTCGCGCGGTCGCCGACGGGCAGTCACAGATCAGCCCGTCCATGGCGTCGAAACTCCTCACCGAGTTCAAGTCGATGATCCAGCGCACCGACGAGCGCCGGCTGGTCCCGGCGCCCCGGCTCACGGACCGGGAGCTGGAGGTCCTCAAGCTCGTCGCCACGGGAATGAACAACCGGGACATCGCCAAGGAGTTGTTCATCTCCGAGAACACCGTGAAGAACCATGTGCGCAACATCCTGGAGAAGCTCCAACTGCACTCCAGGATGGAGGCCGTGGTCTACGCGATGCGGGAGAAGATCCTCGAGATCCGCTAGCGGGATTCGCCAGTGGGGCCCGTCGGTGGCAGGTGACCGGGGTCGGCGTCAGCCCAGCGCCCGGGTCAACTCCCGTACGAGGGGCTCGCGCAGGGCCGCGTCGTCCACGCGTTCCACGCGGACGTCGGAGCAGTCCACCCAACTCGCCGCCTCCGACAGGGCCTGCGCCACCGCCGGGACGGCCCGGGGGCCGTCCAGCGTGACCTGCTTGGCGACCAGCGTGCGGCCCTCGCGCGCGGGGTCCACCCGGCCCACCAGCCGTCCACCGGCGAGGACCGGCATCGCGAAGTAGCCGTACACCCGCTTCGGCTTGGGGACGTACGCCTCCAGACGGTGGGTGAAGCCGAAGATCCGCTCCGTGCGCGCGCGTTCCCAGATCAGTGAGTCGAACGGGGACAGCAGCGTCGTACGGTGACGGCCGCGCGGCGGGGTGCGCAGGGCCTCCGGGTCCGCCCAGGCGGGCTTGGACCAGCCCTGGACCGTCACCGGGACCAGACCCGAGTCCGCGATCACCGCGTCGACCTGATCGCCCTTGAGGCGGTGGTAGTCCGCGAGGTCCGCGCGCGTGCCGACCCCGAGGGACTGGCCGGCGAGGTGTACGAGACGGCGCAGGCACTCGGCGTCGTCCAGCCGGTCATGGAGGAGATGCTCGGGAACGGCGCGCTCGGCGAGGTCGTACACGCGCTTCCAGCCGCGGCGCTCGACGCACACCACCTCGCCGTACATCAGCGCACGCTCCACCGCGACCTTGGTGCCGGACCAGTCCCACCACTCGCTGGTCTTCTTCGCGCCGCCGAGGTCCGTGGCCGTGAGGGGGCCTTCCGCGCGCAACTGCTTGACGACCTGGTCGTACGCCCCGTCCGGCAGCGTGTGGTTCCAGTGCGGGCGCGCGCGGTAGGCCCGGCGGCGGAACGCGAAGTGGGGCCATTCCTCGAGGGGGAGGATGCACGCGGCATGCGACCAGTACTCGAACGCGTGGGGCCGGGCCGCGCTCGTACCGTCCGTCGGCGGGGTCCAGTACGCCGTGTCGACCGCCTTGCGCCCTATGGCGCCGAGGCGGGCGTACGGGATGAGTTCATGGGAGCGGGCGAGGACCGAGATGGTGTCGAGCTGGACCGCTCCCAGATGACGGAGGACCCCGCGGACACCGGCCTTGCGGTCGGGGGCGCCGAGGAAGCCCTGGGCGCGCAGGGCGATGCGGCGGGCTTCGTCGGCGGTCAGATCGATGACGGGGCGCGGAAGACTCGGCATGGGCACACCGTAGAGGGCGGCACTGACAGTGGGGCCGCCTCCGCGCCCGGTGCGGGCCCGCGCTACGGGCACGCCGTATACGGCACCGACGACGGCAGGCCCAGGTCCGACGGAAGGAGCGAGCCCACCCAGCAGTCCCGCAGCACGCCCTTGTTGTTGCACGCCGCGCGCAGGGTGCCCTCCAGGGCGAAGCCCGCGCGTCGCGCGACCGCGCGGGAGCCCTCGTTGCCCACTTCCGCGCGCCACTCCACCCGGTCGATCGACCGCTCGGTGAAGGCCCAGCGCGCCGCGGCCAGTGTCGCCTCCGTGATGTAGCCGCAGCCGCGGTGCTCCTTCGCCGTCCAGAAGCCCACCTCGGCGACGCCGGGTGAGCGCATCGTCAGGCCGAGCATGCCCACGAGGTCCCCGGCCGGGAGGAAGGCACCGAAGGTGAACATCGAGGCGTCCGCCCAGCCGTCCGGCACCATCCGCCCGACGAAATCCGCCGCGTGCTCACGCAGATACGGCGACGGGAGCGTGGTCCAGCGCTGGATGTCGGGGTCCTGGGCGGCCTCGTACACCGCGTCGATGTCCTGGGGGACCGGGGTGCGGAGGAGCAGGCGCGTGGTGCTCAGGGTCACGGGTTCCATCGCCCGATTCTGCTCCGGGCCGCACCCCGCCGCCATGTCTTTACCCGTGCTTCTCGCCGACGTGCGGCCCCGCCTTCACCGATGCACATCGAGCACATCCCCGCCGTCCCGAGCCCGTGCCCGCCACGCCGACGACGGCATCACACACCTCTGCGTGAGCGCGCCGTCACTTTTGGTGGCGCGAACGCGGCACCTTCCGCCGTCCCCGTCCGTTGTCCTAGTGGCTGTCCCTCGGCAGACCTCCCGACGTGGCGGGGTCCTCGCTTACGATGGCCGTTGCTCGATCTCTCATATGCAACCGACCGTCCCAGGCCCGACCGGCAAGGAGACAAACCCCCGTGTCCGTCCTCTCGAAGATCATGCGTGCAGGCGAAGGCAAGATCCTGCGCAAGCTGCACCGCATCGCGGACCAGGTCAACTCCATCGAAGAGGACTTCATCGGCCTCTCCGACGCCGAGCTGCGGGCCCTCACCGACGAGTACAAGCAGCGGTACGCCGACGGCGAGAGCCTCGACGACCTGCTGCCCGAGGCCTTCGCCACCGTGCGCGAGGCCGCGAAGCGTGTCCTCGGCCAGCGGCACTACGACGTGCAGATGATGGGCGGGGCCGCGCTGCATCTCGGCTATGTCGCCGAGATGAAGACCGGTGAGGGCAAGACGCTCGTCGGCACCCTGCCCGCGTATCTCAACGCCCTGTCCGGCGACGGCGTCCATATCGTCACGGTCAACGACTACCTGGCCGAGCGCGACTCCGAGATGATGGGCCGCGTCCACAAGTTCCTGGGCCTGTCCGTCGGCTGCATCCTCGCCAACATGACCCCGGCCCAGCGCCGTGAGCAGTACGGCTGCGACATCACGTACGGCACGAACAACGAGTTCGGGTTCGACTACCTCCGCGACAACATGGCCTGGTCGCAGGACGAACTGGTCCAGCGTGGCCACAACTTCGCGATCGTCGACGAGGTCGACTCCATCCTCGTGGACGAGGCCCGTACGCCGCTGATCATCTCCGGCCCGGCCGACCAGGCCACGAAGTGGTACGGCGACTTCTCCAAGCTGGTCACGCGGCTGAAGAAGGGCGAGGCGGGCAACCCCCTCAAGGGCATCGAGGAGACCGGCGACTACGAGGTCGACGAGAAGAAGCGCACGGTCGCGATCCACGAGTCCGGCGTCTCCAAGGTCGAGGACTGGCTGGGCATCGACAACCTCTACGAGTCGGTGAACACCCCGCTGGTCGGCTACCTGAACAACGCCATCAAGGCCAAGGAACTCTTCAAGAAGGACAAGGACTACGTCGTCATCGACGGCGAGGTCATGATCGTCGACGAGCACACCGGCCGTATCCTCGCGGGCCGCCGCTACAACGAGGGCATGCACCAGGCGATCGAGGCGAAGGAAGGGGTGGACATCAAGGACGAGAACCAGACGCTCGCGACGATCACCCTGCAGAACTTCTTCCGCCTCTACAACAAGCTCTCCGGCATGACCGGTACGGCGATGACCGAGGCCGCCGAGTTCCACCAGATCTACAAGCTCGGCGTGGTCCCGATCCCGACGAACAAGCCGATGGTCCGCAAGGACCAGTCGGACCTGATCTACCGCACCGAGGTCGCGAAGTTCGAGGCGGTCGTCGACGACATCGCCGAGAAGCACGAGAAGGGCCAGCCGATCCTCGTCGGCACCACCTCGGTCGAGAAGTCCGAGTACCTCTCCCAGCAGCTCAGCAAGCGTGGCATCCAGCACGAGGTGCTGAACGCGAAGCAGCACGACCGCGAGGCCGTGATCGTCGCCCAGGCCGGCCGCAAGGGCGCCGTGACGGTGGCCACGAACATGGCCGGCCGTGGTACGGACATCAAGCTCGGCGGCAACCCCGAGGACCTCGCCGAGGCCGAGCTGCGCCAGCACGGGCTCGACCCCGAGGAGCACATCGAGGAGTGGGCCGCGGCCCTGCCCGCCGCTCTGGAGAAGGCCGAGCACGCGGTGAAGGCCGAGAAGGAGGAGGTCGAGGAGCTGGGCGGCCTCTACGTCCTCGGCACCGAGCGGCACGAGTCGCGCCGTATCGACAACCAGCTCCGCGGTCGTTCCGGCCGTCAGGGCGACCCCGGTGAGTCCCGCTTCTACCTGTCGCTGGGCGACGACCTGATGCGTCTGTTCAAGGCGCAGATGGTCGAGCGCGTGATGTCGATGGCCAACGTCCCCGACGACGTGCCGATCGAGAACAAGATGGTCACGCGCGCGATCGCCTCCGCACAGTCCCAGGTCGAGACGCAGAACTTCGAGACCCGTAAGAACGTCCTCAAGTACGACGAGGTCCTCAACCGGCAGCGCGAGGTCATCTACGGCGAGCGGCGCCGCGTCCTGGAGGGCGAGGATCTGCAGGAGCAGATCCAGCACTTCATGGACGACACGATCGACGCGTACGTCGCCGCCGAGACCGCCGAGGGCTTCGCCGAGGAGTGGGACCTGGACCGGCTGTGGGGCGCCTTCAAGCAGCTCTACCCGGTGAAGGTCACCATCGAGGAGCTGGAGGAGGCCGCGGGCGACCGGGCCGGGCTGACGGCCGAGTTCATCGCCGAGTCCATCAAGGACGACATCCGCGAGCAGTACGAGCAGCGTGAGACGCAGCTCGGCTCCGAGATCATGCGCGAGCTGGAGCGCCGGGTCGTGCTGTCGGTCCTGGACCGCAAGTGGCGTGAGCACCTCTACGAGATGGACTACCTCCAGGAGGGCATCGGCCTGCGCGCGATGGCGCAGAAGGACCCGCTGGTCGAGTACCAGCGCGAGGGCTTCGACATGTTCACCGCCATGATGGAGGGCATCAAGGAGGAGTCCGTCGGCTACCTGTTCAACCTGGAGGTCCAGGTCGAGCAGCAGGTCGAGGAGGTCCCCGTCGAGGACGCGACGCCGAGCCTGGAGAAGGAGGAGGCGGTGGCCGCGCAGGCGGCCCGCCCGGAGATCCGTGCCAAGGGGCTCGACGCCCCGCAGCGGCGCGAGCGGCTGCACTTCTCCGCGCCGACGGTGGACGGCGAGGGCGGCGTCGTCGAGGGCGACCTCCCCGGCGACGAGCCGGTGCGCTCGGAGGCGGACGGCCTCACGCGCGCGGAGCGCCGCAAGCAGGCGAAGGGCGGCCGTCGCCGCAAGAAGTGACGACGCGACAGGTCTGAGGGGCTGGGCATCCCAGGGTGCCCGGCCCCTCGCGTGTTCGCGCCTCGCGCCTCGCGCCTTGGCGTCGCAAGCGGGCGGAGGGCAGCCGTTGACGCGAGGGTGACGGCCTGTCAGCTATGGGAGCCGGGCATCCCCAGGGTGCCCGGCCCCTCGTGTGTTCGCGGCTTGTGGCCTGCGCGAGTGTCGTTGTCTGCGCGGTAGTTGTGCCGGTCAGTCGTCGTCCGTGTGGGGCATGCGGGGGCCGCCGAGTTCCACCGCCGCGCAGCGCCAGCGGTGATCCGGACCGCACTCCAGGCGGAACGCCATCGCGCGTACCTGGTCGCCCGCGCCGATGCGGGCGAAGGCCTCGATGGCGCCGGGGCGCGGGACGTAGTAGCCGATGTCGCGGACGACCGGACGGGTGCCGCGGGTGCGCAGCGCGCCGCGCCGCGCGAGCCAGGCCAGTTCGTCGTAGGCCCGGCCGACCGTGTGGCGGAGCATGCTGTGCACCGGCCGCTGCCCGCTCAGGACGGACAGCAGACGGTCGGCGAAGAGATCGGTGGGGCGGACGGGCGGAGCGGGCCTGAGCGGCGCGCTGACGGCCACCACCGCCGTCGCGGAGGGATGCCGGCCGGGCGGCACCCGGGGCGCGCTCCGAGGGCCCGCCGTAGCCCGCGAGGCGCCCTGGCCCGGTGCCGTCCGGCGGGGGGTGCCGCCGCCGGGGCGGCGGGTGTCCTGGCGGACCGGAGGGCGCCCGGCCGGACGTGTGCTCCTCGGCAGGGCCGCGCTCCTCGCCGTGGCCTCGTTCCTCGTCATCACCTTGTGCATGGGAATCCCCGTTCGCGATACCGGGCTCCACCGGCTGATTCCGGGTGATACCGGTCGGTAACTTCTGCTGGGGACCTTGTACGGGGCGGGGACCCGGCTCGCAAGCAACCCTGGTGCGTGGCGGAGGGGCGCGAGATTTCACCTGTCAGGGTGATGGGCCCGCCGGGGACCCCTGCGGCGGCAGGGCGAGCCGGGCTGGGCCGGGTGATTCGGGAGCGCCCCGGTTGACGCCGGAGGCGGGGGTCATCGGGACTCGAAAGGGGACACCCCCACGTATCCTGGGGTGACTCGCCGGAGGCGCGAGAACGATCTCCGCGGGGTCTGTCACGGGCGGTCCGGCCGCCCTCATCCACAACGAAAGCGGCTCGTGATGCGCGTCTACGTCCCTCTGACCCTCTCCGGTCTCGCCGAGGCGCACAAGACGGGAGAGCTGGGGGCGGGCCCGTTCACCGCGTACGCCGTCACCCCCGCACTGCGCGAGTGGTACCTCTCCGACGACATCGAGGAGTTGGAGTACGCGGCGCTGAGCCGGGCCGCGCAGGCCTCCCTGCGGCTGCTGGCGGAGGACGAGGGCGCGCCGCGACGCCGGGTCGTCGTCGCGGTCGACGTACCGGACGGAGCGGCGGCCTTCGATCCCGACCGGGGCCTCGACCCGGCGGCCCTCGGCGAGGTGCGCGTCGCCGGGGTGGTGTCCTTGGCCAAGGCGGCGGCGGTGCATGTCGACGCTGATGACGCGGAGGCCGATGTGGCCGCGGCGGTCCAGGCGCTTGCGGCCGCGGACGGCGGGGACGACGACGCGCAGTTCGTCGTGGACGGTGCCGAGGACCACGAGTTGCTGTGGTTCGCCACGCAGGAGATCCCGAACCTGCTCGGCCTCGGCGGCTGACCTGGCATTCCGCGGTGTCAGTGGGGCCGGGTACGTTGTGCGCATGGGGACGTACGGAAGCGCGCACATCGTCTGGGACTGGAACGGCACCCTGTTCCACGACGTCGACGCGATCATCGGGGCGACGAACGCGGCGTTCGCCGAGCTGGGCATGGAACCGATCACGCTGGAGCGTTATCGGGCGCTGTACTGCGTCCCGGTGCCGAAGTTCTACGAGCGGCTGCTGGGGCGGATGCCCACGAACGCCGAGTGGCTGGTCATGGACGAGACCTTCCACCGGTACTACGACCAGCACCGGCTCGGCTGCGGGCTCACCCAGGGCGCGGCCGAGCTGCTCGCGGGGTGGCGGTCGGCGGGCCGCAGCCAGTCCCTGCTGAGCATGTACGGGCACGACGAACTCGTCCCGCTGGTGCGGGGCTTCGGGATCGAGGCGCACTTCCTGCGGGTGGAGGGCCGGATGGGCCCCTCCGGCGGCAGCAAGGCCGAGCACATGGTCCGGCACATACGGGAGCTGGGCGGCGTCGACCCGACGCGCACGGTGGTGATCGGGGACGCCGCCGACGACGCGGTCGCCGCCCGGCATGTCGGAGCGCGCGCCGTTCTTTACACCGGCGGCTCCCACAGCCGCGCCAGCCTCGAGGAGGTCGGCGTCCCGGTGGTCGACTCGCTGGAGGAAGCGGTCGAGGAAGCCGAGCGACTGGCGGCGGGCTGACCGCGCACGGCGCAACACCGTCGCTGTGCGAAGCGCCACACTGCTGGCGCGCACGGCGCGGCACCGCTGGCGTGCACGGCGCGGCACCGCGCGGACGCGTGGCTCAGGTCACGGGCGCCTTCGTCCGCAGGACCGTCAGGAACTCCCGCATCCAGCGGGAGTGGTCCGGCCAGGCGCGGGACGAGACGAGCGTGCCGTCGACCACGGCCTCGGCGTCCTGGAAGGTGGCCCCGGCCGCCTGCATGTCCAGCTCCAGGGCCGGATAGGCGGTCACATGGCGCCCGCGCAGGGCGTCGACCGCGGCGGTGAGCAGGGGGCCGTGGCAGATCTGGGCGACGGGCTTGTCCGTGTCGAAGAACGACTTGAGGATCTTGCGCAGCTCGGGATCGTTGCGCAGATACTCCGGGGCGCGCCCGCCCGGGATCACGAGGGCCACGTAGTCGCCGGGGTCGACCTCCGAGAAGGCGAGGTCGGCGGGCCAGGTGTAGCCGGGCTTCTCGGTGTAGGTGTCGAAGCCGGGTTCGAAGTCGTGGACGACGAAGCGGAGCGTCTTGCGCGTGGGGGCCGCGATATGGACCTCGTAGCCCTCCTCGCGCAGGCGCTGGTAGGGGTAGAGCACCTCCAGTGACTCCGCCGCGTCGCCGGTGACGATCAGGATCTTCTGCGTCATGCGCCTGGGCTCCCTCGGTCGTGCGGACACCTTCCGATGGCCATCCTGCCGCCCCGCGGACGCGTACACACGGCACTGCACGGCTTCGCCTCCCGCACCCCTGTGCAGAACGTCAAATTTCGACCCCCTGTTTTGTACACATACGGCTCATGACGTTCACCCCGTGGAGAGCGATAGCCTTGTGGCGTGATCAGCGCGATACGTCGCAGGGACGCTGCCGTCCCTGCCCTGCGCCCGGCGAGCACGGATGACAACCGTGACCGGGCGGCGGTCGCTGGTCTTCGCAGACGGGGCCGGTCGGGAAGGGCGCCGCAAGCGCCCTGTGCGGCAGCCGGGGCGCCGAGGACGCGAGAGGCGCAGCACGCGCCGTGGACAGCGTCACAGTCGCCGAGGACGCCGCAGATGGCCGATAACCCCTCATCCACCTCTCCGCGCGGCATAGCGTCGCATCAGACCGGACACACCGGACACCTCGCGTCGCGGCGTCACGTCGGAGAAGAACCCGTATTTCGTTCTACGTCACGCAACGGCGCGCGACAGGAGCCAGAGGACAATGCAGACCAAGCTGGACGAAGCCAAGGCCGAGCTGCTCGAAAGGGCTGCCCGGGTAGCTGAGAACAGCCCGGTCGGGGGGCACCTACCGACCGGGACGATGAGCGAGGGCGCCTCGGACCGGGACGCTGTGCTCGCGTTCCTCCAGCGCTACTACCTGCACACCGCCCCCGAAGACCTCGCCGACCGCGACCCCGTGGACGTGCTCGGCGCCGCGCTGTCGCACTACCGGCTGGCCGAGACCCGCCCGCAGGGCACGGCCAACGTGCGGGTGCACACCCCGACGGTCGAGGAGAACGGCTGGACGTGCAGCCACTCCGTCGTCGAGGTCGTCACCGACGACATGCCGTTCCTGGTCGACTCCGTGACCAACGAGCTGTCCCGGCAGGGCCGCGGCATCCACGTCGTCGTCCACCCGCAGTTCGTGGTCCGCCGCGATCTGACCGGCAAGCTCCTCGAGGTGCTGCCCGCCGTGCCCGGCGGCGACCTGCCGCACGACGCGCACATCGAGTCGTGGATCCACGTCGAGATCGACCGCGAGACCGACCGCGCCGACCTCAAGCAGATCACCGCCGACCTGCTGCGCATCCTGTCCGACGTCCGTGAGGCCGTCGAGGACTGGGAGAAGATGCGCGACGCGTCGCTGCGCCTGGCCGAGGGTCTCCGCGAGGAGCCCGTGGCCGGCGACCTGCCCCGGCCGGAGGTCGAGGAGGCCCGCGAGCTGCTGCGCTGGCTGGCCGCCGACCACTTCACCTTCCTCGGCTACCGCGAGTACGAGCTGCGCGACGACGACTCGCTGGCCGCCGTGCCCGGCACCGGGCTGGGGATACTGCGTGCGGACCCGCAGCACGCCGGTGAGGACAACCACCCGGTGAGCCCCTCCTTCGAGCGGCTGCCGGCCGACGCCCGCGCCAAGGCGCGCGAGCACAAGCTGCTGATCCTCACCAAGGCCAACAGCCGCGCGACCGTGCACCGTCCGTCGTACCTTGACTACGTCGGCGTGAAGAAGTTCGACAAGGACGGCAACGTCGTCGGCGAGCGCCGCTTCCTCGGCCTGTTCTCGTCCGCGGCCTACACCGAGTCCGTGCGCCGCGTGCCGGTCGTGCGGCGCAAGGTCGCCGAGGTCCTCAAGGGCGCCGGGTTCTCGCCCAACAGCCACGACGGCCGCGACCTGCTCCAGATCCTGGAGACCTACCCGCGCGACGAGCTGTTCCAGACGCCGGCCGACGAGCTGCGCACCATCGCCACCTCCGTGCTCTACCTCCAGGAGCGCCGCCGCCTGCGGCTCTACCTGCGCCAGGACGAGTACGGGCGCTACTACTCGGCGCTCGTCTACCTGCCGCGCGACCGCTACACCACCGGCGTCCGGCTGCGGATCATCGACATCCTCAAGGAGGAGCTCGGCGGCACCAGCGTCGACTTCACGGCCTGGAACACCGAGTCGATCCTCTCCAGGCTGCACTTCGTCGTCCGTGTCCCGCAGGGCACCGAGCTGCCGCAGCTCTCCGACGGCGACCGGGAGCGCATCGAGGCGCGTCTCGTGGAGGCCGCCCGCTCCTGGGCCGACTCCTTCTCCGAGGCGCTGAACGCCGAACTGGGCGAGGAGCGCGCCGCCGAGCTGCTGCGCCGCTACGCCGGTGCCTTCACCGAGGGCTACAAGGCCGACCACAGCCCGCGCGCCGCGGTCGCCGACCTCGTCCACCTGGAGCAGCTCACCGGCGCGGAGGAGGGCAAGGACTTCGCCCTCAGCCTGTACGAGCCCGTGGGCGCGGGCCCCGGCGAGCGCCGCTTCAAGATCTACCGCAAGGGCGAGGCCGTCTCGCTCTCCGCCGTCCTGCCCGTGCTCAACCGGCTCGGTGTCGAGGTCGTCGACGAGCGCCCGTACGAGCTGCGCCGCGCGGACCGGACGAGCGCGTGGATCTACGACTTCGGTCTGCGCCTGCCCAAGTCGCTGAGCGGCAACGGCGACCTCGGGGACGACGCCCGCGAGCGGTTCCAGGACGCCTTCGCCGCCACCTGGACCGGCCAGGCCGAGAACGACGGCTTCAACGCCCTCGTGCTGGGCGCCGGGCTCACCTGGCGGCAGGCGATGGTGCTGCGCGCGTACGCCAAGTACCTGCGTCAGGCCGGTTCGACGTTCAGCCAGGACTACATGGAGGCCACCCTCCGTACGAACGTCCACACCACGCGGCTGCTGGTCTCGCTCTTCGAGGCGCGGATGGCGCCGGAGCGGCAGCGGGCCGGGGTGGAGCTGACCGACGCCCTGCTGGAGGAGCTGGACGCCGCGCTCGACCAGGTCGCCTCGCTCGACGAGGACCGCATCCTGCGCTCCTTCCTCACCGTCATCAAGGCGACCCTGCGCACCAACTTCTTCCAGGAGAAGCAGGGCAAGCCGCACGACTACGTGTCGATGAAGTTCGACCCGCAGGCCATCCCGGATCTCCCGGCGCCGCGCCCGGCGTACGAGATCTGGGTGTACTCGCCGCGCGTCGAGGGCGTGCACCTGCGCTTCGGCAAGGTCGCGCGCGGTGGTCTGCGCTGGTCCGACCGGCGTGAGGACTTCCGTACGGAGATCCTCGGCCTGGTCAAGGCGCAGATGGTGAAGAACACCGTCATCGTGCCGGTCGGCGCCAAGGGCGGCTTCGTCGCCAAGCAGCTCCCGGACCCGTCCGTCGACCGCGACGCCTGGCTCGCGGAGGGCGTGCGCAGCTACCGGACGTTCATCTCGGCGCTGCTCGACATCACCGACAACCTGGTGGCCGGCGAGGTCGTGCCGCCCGCGGACGTGGTCCGCCACGACTCGGACGACACCTACCTCGTGGTCGCGGCCGACAAGGGCACCGCGCGGTTCTCGGACATCGCCAACGAGGTCGCCGGGGACTACGGCTTCTGGCTGGGCGACGCGTTCGCCTCCGGCGGCTCGGCGGGCTACGACCACAAGGGCATGGGCATCACCGCCCGCGGTGCCTGGGAGTCCGTCAAGCGGCACTTCCGGGAGCTGGGCGTGGACACCCAGACCGAGGACTTCACCGTGGTCGGCATCGGTGACATGTCCGGTGACGTGTTCGGCAACGGCATGCTGCTGTCCGAGCACATCCGCCTGGTCGCGGCCTTCGACCACCGGCACATCTTCATCGACCCGACCCCGGACGCGGCGACCGCGTACGCCGAGCGGCGGCGCCTGTTCGAACTGCCGCGCTCCTCGTGGGCCGACTACAACGCCGAGCTGCTCTCCGCGGGCGGCGGCGTCTTCCCGCGCAGCGCCAAGTCGATCCAGGTCAACGCGCACATCCGGGACGCCCTCGGCCTCGACCAGGGCGTCACCAAGATGACCCCGGCCGACCTGATGAAGGCGATCCTCAAGGCGCCGGTCGACCTGCTGTGGAACGGCGGTATCGGCACCTACGTCAAGTCCTCGGCGGAGTCGAACGCGGACGTCGGCGACAAGGCCAACGACGCCATCCGCGTGGACGGCAAGGACCTGCGGGTCAAGGTCGTCGGCGAGGGCGGCAACCTCGGCCTGACCCAGCTCGGCCGGATCGAGTGCGCCCAGCACGGCGGCAAGATCAACACCGACGCGATCGACAACAGCGCCGGTGTGGACACCTCCGACCACGAGGTGAACATCAAGATCCTGCTCAACTCGGTCGTGGCCAACGGTGATCTCACCGTCAAGCAGCGCAACAAGCTGCTCGCCGAGATGACCGACGAGGTCGGCTCGCTGGTGCTGCGCAACAACTACGCGCAGAACACGGCGATCGCCAACGCCCTGGCCCAGTCCAAGGACATGCTGCACGCGCAGCAGCGCTTCCTGCGCCACCTGGTGCGCCAGGGCCACCTCGACCGGGCGCTGGAGTTCATGCCCACCGACCGGCAGATCCGTGAGCGGCTGAACACCGGGCAGGGCCTGACCGGCCCGGAGACGGCCGTCCTGCTGGCGTACACCAAGATCACGGTGTCCCGGGAGCTGCTGGAGACCGGGCTGCCCGACGACCCGTATCTGCGCACGCTGCTGCACGAGTACTTCCCGACGGCGCTGCGCAAGCGGTTCCCCGAGCAGATCGACCACCACGCGCTGCGCCGGGAGATCGTGACGACCCTCCTGGTCAACGACACGGTCAACACGGGCGGTACGAGCTTCCTGCACCGGATGCGCGAGGAGACGGGCGCGTCGCTGGAGGAGATCGTGAGGGCGCAGACGGCGTCCCGCGCGATCTTCCACGCGGGCGAGGTGTGGGACGCGGTCGAGGCCCTCGACAACGAGGTCGACGCCGCCGTCCAGACCCGGATCCGGCTGCACTCCCGCCGTCTGGTGGAGCGCGGCACGCGCTGGCTGCTCAACAACCGGCCGCAGCCGCTGGAGCTGTCCTCGACGATCGAGTTCTTCAAGGAGCGCGTCGAGCAGGTCTGGAGCGAGCTGCCCAAGCTGGTGCGCGGTGTGGACCTGGAGTGGTGGCAGCAGGTCTACGACGAGATGACGGGCGCCGGTGTGCCGGACGAGCTGGCCACGCGCGTGGCCGGGTTCTCCTCCGCCTTCCCCGCGCTCGACATCGTGTCGGTGGCCGACCGCATGGGCAAGGACCCGATGGCCGTCGCCGAGCTGTACTACGACCTCGGCGACCGGCTGCGGATCACCCAGCTCATGGACCGCATCATCGAGCTGCCGCGTAACGACCGCTGGCAGTCGATGGCCCGCGCGGCCATCCGCGAGGACCTGTACGCGGCGCACGCGGGCCTGACGGCCGAGATCCTGTCCGTGGGCAACGGCGCCTCCAGCCCCGAGCAGCGCTTCGACGGCTGGGAGGAGAAGAACGCGGCGATCCTGACCCGGGCGCGTGCCACCCTGGACGAGATCTCCGGCTCGGACTCCTTCGACCTCGCGAACCTGTCGGTCGCGATGCGCACGATGCGGACGCTGCTGCGGTCGCACGGCTAGGAGCGGATACGACGGCGGGGCGCCCCAGAGCTTCTGGGGCGCCCCGCCGTCGTCGTATCCGGGTGTCGTCCGCTCGCCCGGCCGTCGGCGTCAGGCGCTCACGGCGGCACCGGCAGGGGCGGGCTTCGACGGCTTGGCGGCCTTCGCGGCCTTCGGCTTGTCGTTCCCGCCGGTGAACGCCTCGTACTCCGCGAGGACTTCATCGGTCGGACCGTCCATGCGCAGCTCGCCGCGCTCCAGCCACAGCACGCGGTCACACGTGTCGCGGATGGACTTGTTGTTGTGGCTGACGAGGAACACCGTGCCCGCGTGGCGGCGCAGTTCGCGGATACGGGCCTCGGAGCGCCGCTGGAAGGAGCGGTCGCCGGTGGCGAGGGCCTCGTCGATGAGCAGGACGTCGTGGTCCTTGGCGGCGGCGATGGAGAAGCGCAGCCGGGCGGCCATGCCCGAGGAGTACGTCCGCATGGGGAGCGTGATGAAGTCGCCCTTCTCGTTGATGCCGGAGAAGTCGACGATCTCCTGGTAGCGCTCCTTGACCTGTTCCCGGGACATCCCCATGGCGAGGCCGCCGAGATGGACGTTGCGTTCGCCCGTCAGGTCGTTCATCATCGCCGCGTTCACCCCGAGCAGCGAGGGCTGGCCGTTCGTGTAGATCCTGCCGCGCTCGACGGGCAGCAGCCCGGCGACCGCCTTGAGCAGCGTCGACTTGCCCGATCCGTTCGTCCCGATCAGGCCGATGGCCTCGCCCTTGTACGCGGTGAACGAGACGCTCTTGACCGCGTGCACCCGGCGTACGCCCGCGGCCTTCTCCGACTGCTTGCGGCGCAGGATGCGGTTGAGCGCGGCGGTGGCCGAACCGCGGCCCGCGCCCGTGCCGTTGACGCGGTAGACGATGTCGACGCTGTCGCAGACGACGGTGGGGACGCGCTCGTCCGGCGCGCCGGTGGTCGGGTGGTCGCTCATGAGATCAGCCACGGCCGTACGTCTCCTCAGCCTTCCAGAAGTAGATGAAGCCGCCGACGCCGGCGAGCAGGGCCCAGCCCACCGCGAACGCCCAGACGTGGTGCGGGAGTTGATGGGCGTGGAAGCTGTCGATCAGCGCGAAGCGCATCAGGTCGATGTAGACGGCGGCCGGGTTGGACTCCAGCAACACCGTGACGACGCGCGGCAGATCGCGGCCGGAGAGCGTCTTGTCGAGGCTCCACATGACACCCGAGACATACATCCAGGTGCGCAGGATGAAGGGCATCAACTGCGCGATGTCCGGGGTCTTCGCGCCCATCCGGGCCACGATCATCGAGACGCCCGCGTTGAAGGTGAACTGGAGGACCAGCACCGGGATCGCGAGCAGCCAGGAGAGGCGGATCGGCACCCCGAAGCCGAGCAGGATCACGAACAGGGCGGCCATCGAGAACAGCAACTGCTGGAGCTGCTGGATCGCGAAGGAGACGGGCAGCGCGGCGCGCGGGAAGTGCAGGGCGCGCACCAGCCCCAGGTTGCCGGAGATCGCGCGGGTGCCCGCCATGACCGAGCTCTGCGTGAACGTCCAGATGAACACGCCCGTGACCAGGAACGGTACGAAGTCGGGCACGCCGTGCTTGGTGCCGATCAGCACGCCGAAGATGAAGTAGTAGACCGCCGCGTTCAGCAGCGGCGTCATGACCTGCCAGAGCTGGCCGAGCTTCGCCTGGCTGTACTGGGCGGTCAGCTTGGCGGTGGCGAAGGCCGTGATGAAGTGGCGGCGGGCCCACAACTGGCGGACGTACGCGGGCAGGGAGGGGCGTGCGCCGCTGACCGAGAGACCGTACCGGGCGGCGAGCTGCGCCGGGGTCTCGGTTGCCGCGCTGGCCGTGGGGGGCGGTGTGTCGAGTACCTGGCTCACATCCGCTGCTTTCGCTCGGGGTCGGGTACGCGGCGGCCTCGGTCCGGATCTCTTGCCAAGGTCTTGCCCTGCTCTTACGTCGGGACGGGACCGTATCGTCGCAACGGGAGCGTAAGCCGATCCGACGTCGCAACGCAACCGTCTCGTCGTGACGCCCTATGCTGGTCCGCATGACGACGAACGCGGACACCCCCCAGGTGCGACGGCGCCGCACACCCGCGGGCGCGGCCGTGCTCCGCGAGGAAGTGACGGAGGCCATCCGCGCGGCCGTCTTCGAGGAACTGGCGGCCGTCGGCTACGCCCGTATGTCCATCGAGGGCATCGCGCGCCGGGCGGGCGTCGGCAAGACAGCGGTGTACCGCCGGTGGCGGTCCAAGCTGCACCTGGTCCTCGACCTGGTCTCGGCGGTCGCGGTACAGGGCCTGCCGGCCCCCGACACCGGCTCGCTGGAGGGCGACCTGCGCCTGCTGTACGAGGTGACGTCCCGCGCACTGCGCCATCCGGTGGCGGGCCAGATCATCCCGGACCTCCAGGCGGAGGCGGCCCGCAACCCCGATATCGCCGAGGCCATGCAGAAGGCGCTGCGCGAGGGCCAGCAGAGCGTGGCGAACGGCATCGTGGCGTCGGCGGTCGCGCGCGGCGAGATCCGCGAGGACATCGACAAGGACCTGGCCCTGGACCTGATCTCGGGCCCGCTGTACTGGCGCGCGGTCGTGGTCCGCGGCCCGAAGCTCCCGAAGGGCTATCTGGAGGGGCTGGCGCGGTCCACGGCGGGGGCGCTCAGGGCGCTGTGACAGCGCGCTCCGGAATCCGTCCCGAACGCCACAGGCGGACGAAGGACAGCACCGCCGCGGACGCCAGCAGCCCATTGCGGACGAGCATGAGCAGGCACCCCGCCCACGTGCTGTGGACGACCTGGCCGTAGAACGCGGGGTACACCACCGCGCTCACCGCGCTCGCCGTCAGGACGAGGGGGGCGACCGGGCGCTGTGTGGTGTGGCGGGAGGTCAGGCATACGGCGGTCAGGCCGATCAGCCACACCATGTACTGGGGGCTGATCACCCGGCTCGTCACCGTGAACAGCAGGACGGCCGCGAGCGCCGCGTCGTACGAGGTCGCCGGGGTCCAGCGCCGGGCCCGCAGGCGCCAGAGCAGCAGGAGTCCGAAGGCCGCCCCGGTCAGCGCCAGCGAGCAGGTGGCGACGGTCTGTACGTGTGGGCCGACGAACTCCTCGGCCCCGTACCGGTAGCGCGCCCGGCCCGGCCAGCCCGCGCGGTGCGCGAACATCAGCACCGTGCCGCCCAGTGACTCGATCTGCACGCCCCGGCCGCCCTGTTGGCGCAGGAAGTCGAACGGGTCACGGAACAGGGCGGCGAACAGGGCCAGGAGCGCGGCGGCGGCGAGTACGGCCGCTGCCCATGCCTCGCGGGTGGTGCGCCCGCGCGGGGCGCCGATGAGGGTCAGCGCGGGCCAGACCTTCACCAGGGCGCCCAGCGCCGCGAACACGCCGTACGCGCGCGGCGAGCGCGGCCACACCAGCAGGGCGAGCACGGCGAAGGCGGTGACCTCGACGTCGTAGCGCGCGAGCGGGAGGTGCAGCAGCAGCGGCAGGCCCGCCGTCCACAGCGCGGCCCCGCGCAGCGAACGGCCCGGTCGGGTGCCCGCGCGGGCGAGAGCGAGCGTGATCACGGCGTCCGTGAGCAGCGTGAGGACCACGAAGGCCTGGAGATACGTCAGCGACGGCAGCAGCCCCGGCGCGAGCAGCACCGCGCCCGCGCCCGGCGGGTACTGCCACAGGTGGTCGTCCGCCGGGAACGCGCCGTGCGCGAGAGCGCCGTACCAGTGGGCGTAGAGCGACGACACCTCGTGGGTGACCCGGCCCCGGCCCAGCAGCGCGTACGTGTCGTGGGTGAGCAGCCACAGCATCAGCGCGCGGGTGGCGAGCCAGCCGATGGCGAGGAGAGGCAACCGAGGAGGCGTGCGAAGCCTCTTCGAAAGCGGCGAAAGCAGCGAAACCGGCGAAAGCGATGGGAGTGGCGTGGCAGTCTTCGAGGCACTCATCAACCCCGGATCGTAGGCCGGACGGACGGCCGATGTCTGGTGATATCTCGTCAAATACCAGTTCGAGTCGGGCAATGCAGCTTTGCATGTTGAATGAGGGTATGAATCGGGATTCGGAGAAGCGCGCCGAGCGCATCGCCGTCCTCGTGCCCGCGGTCCTCATGTTCACGCTCGGGCTGTGGGGGCTGGACCGCGGCGGCATGTGGCGCGACGAGGCGGTCACGTTCCAGGTCGCGCGCCGTTCGATGACTCAGATCTGGCATCTGCTGGGCAGCGTGGACGCGGTGCACGGTCTGTACTACCTGCTGATGCATCTGGTCCTGGCGGTCCACGCCGACGAGGTGGTGCTGCGCCTGCCGTCGGTCTGCGGCGCGGCGGTGGCGGCGGGCCTGGTCGCCGCGCTGGGCACCCGGCTCGCCCGCCCGCGCGTGGGCCTGTGGGCGGGGCTGCTGTACGCGATCACGCCGATGGTCGGGCACTACGCGCAGGAGGGCCGCTCCTACGCGCTGGTCGCGGCCGGGGTCGCCGGGGCGACGCTGCTGCTCGTACGGGCGATCCGGGGCGGGAGTTGGTGGCCCTACGGCATGGTCCTCGCCCTCACCTGCGTGCTGCACGAGTTCGCGGTGCTGGTCCTGCCGGCCCACGCCTGCACGCTGGTGCTCGCGCGGGTGCCCGGCCGCGTGCGGCGGGGATGGCTGTGCGCCGCCGTCGGCGCGGTGGTGGTACTGCTGCCGCTGGTGCTGGTCTCGCGGGGACAGTCGGCCCAGGTGGCGTGGCTGACGACACCGGACGGCCGGAGCGTGGAAGACCTGCTGCGGCAGTTCACCGGGCCCGACCGGCTGGTGGTGGGCCCGTATGTGGCGCTGATGGTGCTGGGGCTGCGCGCACCGGGGCCACAGAGCGAGGTGTCCCTGGCGGCGGTGGCGCTGCCGCTGCTGGTGGTTCCGCCCGCGCTGCTGATGGGGGTATCGCAGCTCCAGCCGCTCTACGACGACCGGTATGTGCTGTACGCGCTGGCGGGGGCGCCGCTGCTGGCCGCGGCGGGGGCCGAGCGGCTGGCCCGCGCCCTCGGCCGCCTGCGGGACGACGGGGCCTTCGGTCGCCTGCGGACGCCTGAAGCGCTCGGTGGCCTGCGGGCTTCCGGTGCCCTCGGCCGTCTGCGGGCACCCGTCGCGCGAGCCCCGCGCGCCGTCCCCCGTCGCGCGGGTGTCCTGCTCGGGGTGCTCGCCGTCGGGGGTGTCCTCGCCGTGCAGTTGCCCCTGCTCCAGGCCGACCGCAGCGCCGCCAACCGGCCCGACGACCTCGCCGCCGACGCCGCCGTCGTGGCGCGCAGGGTGCGGTCCGGGGACCCCGTGCTCTTCCTGCCCTCCCTGGAACGGCGGGCGGCGCTTGCCTATCCGGCGGACTTCCGGGGCACCCGGGACGTGGCGCTCCGGACACCGGCCGCCGCCGACGGAAGCCTGTACGGCCGGGAGGTCCGAGCCGGTGAACTGCGGCGGCGGCTCGGCCGGTTGGCGTCGGTGTGGGTGGTCTGCGAACCGTCCGCGCTCCAGCCCTCCTGGACCCCGTGGAGCCGCACCGAGGGTGCCAAACTCGCGGTGCTGAACGAGGAGTTCGTCCTCCGTGAGGAGTACGTGAGCCGCGGTGTCACCCTTCGACTCTATGTACGCCGCGCTCAGCGTGTGCCGGTCAGCACATCGCGGCCACCCGGCGCCGGTACCGAGACCGCTTCCGGGGTGTCCGGCTCGCCGAGCATCAACGTGCGCACCACCCGCTGAGCCGCCCGCCCGTCGTCGAACTCGCAGAACACCGCCCGGAATCCGGCCCGCAGCCGCGCCGCCTCCTCATCCCGCCAGCTCCCGGACGTGAACAGCCACGCCAGTTCCCGGTACGAGCGCGAGACATGGCCCGGCGCCGACGCGGTGATGTCGAGGTAGGCGCCCCGGCTCGCCGCGAACGCGCCCCAGTCGTCCGCGTGCACGACGATCGGCCGGTCCAGGTTGGCGTAGTCGAACATGAGGGCCGAGTAGTCCGTGACCAGGGCGTCCGAGGCGAGCATCACCTCCTCCACCCGCGGCTCGTCGGTGGCGTCGACCACGATGCCCCGCCGGTGCAGCTCCGCCAGGCCCATCCCGCGGGCCGGGCCGTCCGCGAGCGAGGGATGCAGCCGTACGACGAGGGTGTGGCCCTCGCCGAGGTCCGCGGCGAACCGGGCCGGGTCGAAGCGGTCCACATGGCCGCCCCGGACGTAGTCGCGGCGGGTCGGCGCGTACAGCACGACCGTGTGGTCCTCGGGGATGCCGTGCCGCGCCCGGAAGGCCGCCCCGTCGCCCGGCTTCGCGTTCACCAGGACGTCGTTGCGGGGGCTGCCCGTGCGGGCCGAGGCGAAATGGCAGGGGTAGGCGCGGTTCCAGACCAGCTCGGAGTGGCGGTTGGCGACCAGGCTGTGGTCCCAGCGGTCGGCGCGGCGCAGCATCTGCGGCACGTCGAACCCCTGCCGGGCGCCCGGCTTGCCCAGCAGGTCGGCGCCCATGTACTTCAGCGGGGTGCCCTGATGGGTGTGGACATGGACGCTGCCCGGCCGTTTGGCCACGTGCCAGGGCCAGTTGACGTTGTTCACGAAGTAGGTGGCCCGTGCCGTGATCTCGCGGAAGGCCAGGGAGTCGGGGGTGACGTACTCGATGTCCGAGGGCAGATCGGCCACGTGGTCCTCGCGGACCACCCAGACGCCTCGGATGTGCGGGGCGAGATCGCGTGCCGCGCGGTGGACGGCGGCCGGATCGCCGAGCACGCCCCGGTGCGAGAACGCCGAGTAGACCGCCAGGTTCGGGTCCAGGGACCGGTGTTCGTGCGCCCAGGACCAGCCCCGCTTGAGCCGCCCGCCCGCCGCCGTGCGGGCCTGCCGGGCGCGCTTGCCGAGCGCGCCGCCGACGTCGGCGGCCCGCTGCCGGGTCCGGTAACGGACGTAACTCCCTTCCAGGACCCGCAGTTCGGCGGGCACCGGCTCCCGGGTGCGGTGCTTGCGGAACAGGTCGGCCGTGCGCCGGAAGAACTCCTCCTTGTCGCGGGCGGGCAGCCGGTCCGGCTTGGCCAGGATGTCCAGACAGTGCTCGCCCATCTTGCGGTGCAAGTACGGGCGCCAGTCGGCCAGTTCGGGATGCGCGTCGACATACGCGAAGACCCGCTCGTACTGGTCGTGGACGTCGAAGTGCTTACGGCTGGTGGTGGACAGGATGTTGCCCTGGCGGCGCTGCCGGTAGTTCACACAGATCCGGTCGAGCGTCGCGATCCGCCGGGCGCTCAGCAGGGTGGGGAACGTCCAGGGCGTGTCCTCGTAGTAGCCGGGCGGGAAGCGGAAGCCGTGCGCGGTGACGTAGTCGCGGCGGTAGACCTTGTTCCACACCACCATCAGCAGTTCGAGGATCTCCGGGTACCCGTCCGCGGTGAAGGTCCCCGCGCCCGCCTTGGCGAGCACCTCGGCCAGGACATTGCGCCGGGTGCCGCCCCACCAGTAGGTGCGGGCGTAGTCGAAGACGAGCACCTCGGGGTCACCGGCCTCGTCCAGCCGGTCCGCGACCGCGCGGAGCGCGCCCGGGGTGAGCGTGTCGTCGCTGTCGAGGAAGAACAGGAAGTCCCCGGTGGCGTACGGCATTCCGGCGTTGCGGGCCCGGCCGAGGCCGACGTTCTCCGGCAGGTGCAGCACCCGCACCCGCTCGTCGCGCTCCGCGTACGCGTCGAGGATCGCGCCACAGCCGTCGGGCGAGCAGTCGTCGACCGCGATCACCTCGAAGTCGGCGTACGACTGCCCGAGCACCGAGTCGAGGCACTCGGCCAGGAAGCCCTGCACCTTGAAGACGGGGACGATGATGCTGAAGCGGGGCACTGCGGTCAGCTCCTCACGAAGGCGTGGGCCGGGGCCGGGATGCGCTCGGCGAGCGGGATCACGGGCGGGATCGACTCGGGCGGCTCACCGAGCAGCACCCGGCGTACGACGCGTTCGGCGGCGCGGCCGTCGTCGAAGGAGCAGAAGCGCTCCCGGAAGGCGGCGCGCAGCGCGGCGGCGGAGTCGTCCGCCCAGCCGCCGTCGCGGAACACGGACGCCAACTCCTCGAAGGTGCGGGCGACATGACCGGGAGGGGACGCCGGCAGATCGAAGTAGACGCCCCGGGTCTCCCGGTAGACCTCCCAGTCGTCGGCGTACACGACGATCGGCCGGTCCAGGTTGGCGTAGTCGAACATGATCGACGAGTAGTCCGTGATCAGCGCGTCGGCGGCCAGGCAGATCTCCTCGGCGCTGCGATGCCCGGTGACGTCGATGATCCGGCCGCTGCCGCGCGCGGTGCCCTGGTCGTAGAAGTAGTGGGCGCGCAGCAGGACGACGTAGTCGTCGCCGATCGCCTCGCAGAACGCCGCCAGATCCAGGCGCGCGTCGAAGCCGGTGCTGTAGTCGCGGTGCGTGGGCGCGAACAGGAGCGCCTTCTTGTCGTCGGGGATGCCCAGGTCGTGGCGGATCCGGGTGACGTCCTCCGCGGTCGCCGTGTAGAGGACGTCGTTGCGCGGATACCCGTACTCGAGGGTCTCGTAGGTGCCCGGGAAGGCCCGCTCCCACATATGGGTGGAGTGCCGGTTGGAGGAGAGGTTGAAGTCCCAACGGTCCACGCGGGCCAGCAACTTGGTGAAGCTGCCGGACACGGACGCGACCACCGGATACGTCGACTGGTCGACGCCCATCTTCTTCAGCGGTGTGCCGTGCTGGGTCTGCAGATGGACGCTGCCGGGCCGTTTGACCACGGTGTCCGCGAAGTTGGCGTTGTTGACCAGGTACTTGGCGCGGGCGAGCAGGTCCCAGGCGGCATGGCTGCCGAGCACCGCGTACTCGACGTCCTTCGGCACGCTGTCCACCGCGTCCCGCTCGACCAGGAACACCGAGCGGATGTGCGGGGCCAGTTCACGCGCCTTGGCGTGGATCGCGGCGGGGTTGCAGGTGTAGCCGCGGCCCCAGTACGCGCAGTACACGGCGAGGTTCTCGTCCAGCGGGCGGCGCAGTTGGACCGCGTACCGGGCGCGGGTGCGCACCATGCGCGGCACCGGGGCGCGCTTCGCGGCCTTCGCCGCGCCCTGGTTGAGGGAGCGCAGCGCGTGGAACGCGGTGTAGGCGCCGGACGCGAGCAGCCGGTGCTGTACGCCGATGCTGCCCGCGGGCGGCCGGTATCCGGCCGGGCGGTGGCGGCGGTAGAGGAGGCCCGCCCGGCGGAAGAAGGCCCGGCGCAGCCGCACCGGCAGCCGCTCGGGACGGGTCGCGGTGCGCAGGACGACGGAGAAGAGCTGCTCGAAGAGCGGGCCCGACCGGTGGGCGGGCAGCGCGAGTTCGGCGGCTCGCGTGAGGACCAGCTCCACCTGGTCGAGGAGATCGAGCTGATGCTCACCGGGGCTGTGCAGCTCGCTGCCCTGCCGACGCAGCAGATGCCGCACGCAGACCGAGCGCAGCAGCGCCACGCTCTCCGCGGCGAGGGTGACCAGACCGCCCCAGCCGACGTCGGTGAAGTGGCCCGAGGAGAAGGCCAGTTGATGCTCGGCGATGAACGTCCGCCGGTACACGGCGCTCCACACCGGGACCGACACACCGGTCACGTCCGGGGCGAGACCCGGCGCGAAGGCCCCGTCGGGCGCTCTGCCCAGCGGGGGCGTGGTCGTCTCGGCGTCCCACCAGTGGACCCGCTCATGGTCGACGTAGAGGACGTCCACCTCGCCGATCGCCGCCAGGCGCGCGTCGATCGCGGCCAGGGCGCCCGGCGCGAGGGTGTCGTCGCCGTCGAGGAACAGCAGATACGAGCCCCGCGCCGCCCCCGTCCCGGTGGTGCGGGCCACACCCGTGCCGCCGGAGGGCGGCGAGGTGAGCGGGACGACCCGGCTGTGCCGCTCGGCGTACGCGGCGGCGACCGTGCCCGCCGGGGAGTCGAGCGCGTCACAGACCAGGATCAGCTCGAAGTCGCCGCAGGACTGGGCGAGAACCGAGTCCAGCGCCTGGGACAGACGGCCGGCGACACCGAAGGCGGGGACGATGATGCTGAAGCGCGGCATGCTGGTCTTTCGGGAAGGAGAGGCGGGCAGGGCAGGCGGGCGGGGTCAGAGGCGTTCGACGAGCGGTACGGGGCCGCCCGCCCGCGGAACGGCCGGGAACGGGGCGTCCGTTCGGCCCGCCAGGTCGGAGGGGGCCGGGCGGCGGTCGGCCAGGGGCACGAGCGCGGGCTGCCAGGCGTTCGGCCCGTGCAGGACCCGGCGCACGATCCGCTCGGCGGCGCGCCCGTCGTCATGCGGACAGAAGCGCTCGCGGAACCGGGACCGCAGATGCGCCGACCGCGAGCCGCACCAGTGCCCCGTCTCGAAGATGTCGATCAGCTCGTCCTCGTCCCGCGCGATCGCGCCCGGCGGGGTCTCCCGCAGATCGAGGCAGGTGCCGCGGGTCGCCTCGTACACATCCTGGTCGTCGGCGTACACCACGATCGGGCGGTCGAGGTGGGCGTAGTCGAACATCAGAGCGGAGTAGTCGGTGATCAGGACGTCCGCGGCCAAGCAGAGTTCCTCGGCGCTCGGGTGGTCGCTGACGTCGATCAGCCGCTCCCCGTCCGTCAGCCGCTCCCCGGCCGCCCGGATCAGCGGCTCGCCGTACGAGGGGTGGGCGCGGGTCAGCAGGACGAAGCGCGGGCCGAGCCGGTCGAGGAACCGCTCCAGGTCGAGGGCGCGGCGCTGGCCGTGGCAGTAGTCGCGGTACGTCGGCGCGTACAGGATCGCGACGGCACCGTCCGGGACGCCGAGCGACCGGCGCAGCCCGGCCACGTCCGCCGAGGTCGCCGTGAGCAGGATGTCGTCGCGGGGGAGCCCGTACTCCAGCGTCGTGTACCCGGCGGGGAAGGCGCGCTCCCAGACGAGGGTGGAGTGGCGGTTCGCGGACACGACGTAGTCCCAGGTGTCGGCCGCGCGCAGCATCCGCTCGAAGTCCGTGCCGCGCGAGACGGCCGGGCGGTCCCTGAGGTCCAGGCCCATGCGCTTGAGCGGGGTGCCCTGCCCGGTCTGGATCACGGTCTGGCCGGGGCGCTTGACCATGCGCTCGTCGAGGTCGGCGTTGTGGACGAGGTACGTGGAACGGGCGAGCGCCGTCCAGTACGCCGCCGAACCGGGCCGCAGAGCGCGGGTGGCGGCCGGGAGCGTGGCGCGGTGCTCGGGGCGCGCGATCCACACGGTGCGGATCTGCGGGGCCAGGGCGCGGAACGCGGCCTCCAGAGCGGCCGGGTTGCAGCCGTACGCGCCCCCCGCGTCCCGCGTGAACACGGCCCGGTCCGCGCGCAGGGGCAGACGGAGCTGGACGCGGTAGTGCAGGCGCAGCGCCGCGGCGGCCAGCGCGCGCCGCGCCGCCCTGCCCCGGCGGACCGCCCCCCGCGCGCAGCGGGACGCCAGGGACAGCAGGCGGTAGGCGCGGTGGGCGCCGAGACGGACCAGCAGATGGCGCGGTCGCGTACGGGCGCCCGGCACCCGGTGGCGGCGGTAGTGCGCGCGGGCCCGGCGCAGGAACGCGGCGTGGCTGCCGCGGGGAAGCCGGCCGCGCCGGACGAAGACCGTGGCCAGATGGTCGACCATGCGCTCGAACAACACCCGTCGCCAGTGGGCGAGTTCGGGGTGCGCGTCGAGATACGCGAAGACCCGGTCGTACTGGTCGAAGACGTCGAAGTGCTTGACGCTGGTCGAGCCGAGGATGCTGCCCTGGCGGCGCTGGCGGTAGTGGACGCAGACCCGGTCCAGGGTGGCGACGGTGTCGGCGCTCAGCAGCGCCGGGAACGTCCAGGGCGTGTCCTCGTAGTAGCCCGGCGGGAAGGTGAAGCCCCGGCGCTCGACGAAGTCACGGCGGTAGGCCTTGTTCCAGACCACCATCAGCAGCGACAGGAGCGCGGGGCGGTCGTCCAGGCGGAAGGGCGCGGGGCCGTCCTCGGTGAGCAGGCCCGCGAGTTGATTGCGGGCCGTCCGGCCCGTCCAGTAGGTGCGGGCGTAGTCGAAGACCAGGACATCGGGGTCGGCGGTGGCCGCGAGACGGTCGGCGATGCCCTGGAGCGCGCCCGGCGTCAGGGTGTCGTCGCCGTCCAGGAAGAGGAGATACTCCCCGCTCGCCAGTTCGAGGCCCGCGTTGCGGGCGCGGCCGAGCCCCACGTTCTCCGGCAGATGCAGCGGGCGGACGCGGGGGTCGCGGGCGGCCAGCTCGTCGATGATCGCGCCGCAGGCGTCGGGGGAGTGGTCGTCGACCGCGATCACCTCGAGGTCCGCGTACGACTGCTCCAGCACGGATGTGAGGCATTCCCCGAGGTACGCCTGGACCTTGTACGCGGGAACGATGACACTGAACCTGGGCAAGGGGCATCCATGGGATCGGCACGGGGCATACTGCCCCGGAAACGGCCGATGGAGTGGTTTGGTTACGCCGGACGCGGCATGTGGGGGAACCCCGCCGCAAACCCCCAGGTGGATGACGAGGGGTGGGCCGCGCCGCGACCCACCCCAGAACTGCCGTGCGAGAACCGCTACTTGACGGCACCCGCCATGACGCCCGAGACGAACTGGCGCTGGAAGGCGAAGAACACGGCCAGCGGGATGACCATCGACAGGAACGCGCCCGGCGCCAGGACGTCGATGTTGTTGCCGAACTGCCGTACCTGGGTCTGCAACGCCACCGTGATCGGCTGGCTGTCGGACTTGGTGAACACCAGGGCGACCAGCATGTCGTTCCACACCCACAGGAACTGGAAGATGCCGAGGCTCGCGATCGCGGGACCGCCGAGCGGCAGCACGACCCGGGTGAACAGCCGCAGTTCGCCCGCGCCGTCGAGCCGGGCCGCCTCCAGCAGCTCCCGGGGGATCTCCGCGAAGAAGTTCCGCAGCAGGAACACCGCGAAGGGCAGGCCGAAGCCCGTGTGGAAGAGGATCACCCCGAAGACCGAGCCGAACAGCCCGATCTTGCCGAACAGTTCGGCGATCGGGATGAGCGCGACCTGGACGGGGACGACCAGCAGGCCGACCACCGCGAGGAACCACCAGTCGCGGCCCGGGAACTCCATCCAGGCGAAGGCGTAGCCCGCGAGCGCGCCGACGACCACCACCAGGAGGGTCGCGGGCACGGTGATCAGGAGCGTGTTCACCAGGGAGTGGGTGATGTCGCTGTTCTCCAGCAGCTTCTCGTAGCTCTGGAAGGTGAGTTGGGAGGGCTTGCTGAAGACCGTCCACCAGCCGGACGCGCTCATGTCGGACGGCTTGCGCAGCGAGCCCAGCAGCAGACCGATCGTCGGCACCAGCCAGAACAGACCGACCAGGACGAGGACGACGCGCAGCAGCCCGCCGCTGACACCTTGCGCGAGCCGCGCGCCGTAGGACCGCCGTGCCTTGACGGCGGTGACGGGCGCAGGAACGCGTGTGTCCGTGGTCATCGCCGCACCTCCCGCCGCAACCGGCGCACGTTGCTGCATTGTCCCGGGGGACAACCCCCGGACCCCCGGCCGAGACCCGGACGCGACCTCATCGCCGCACCTCCCGCCGCAACCGGCGCATGTTGAAGAGCATCACGGGGATGACGAGCAGCAGCAGGAACACCGCGATCGCGCTCGCGACGCCCGGCTGGTCCTCCGAGAAGCCCTTGCGGTACAGCTCCAGGGCCAGCACGTTCGCGTCGTGTTCGGAGGAGCCCGGCGGGATGATGAAGACCAGGTCGAAGATCTTGAGCACGTTGATCATCAGCGTGACGGTGACGACCGCGAGCACGGGGGCCAGCAGGGGCACGGTGACCCGGCGGAACACCTGCCACTCGTTCGCGCCGTCCACCCGCGCGGCCTCCAGCAACTCCCGTGGCACGGCGGCGAGTCCGGCCCCGATCAGCACCATCGCGAACCCGGCCCACATCCAGACGTACGCGCCGATGACGGCCGGGGTCACAAGGCTCGGGCCGAGCCACTCGACGCCGTTGTACGGCTCCTTGAAGTTGCTTGCCGGAAGCCGCAGTCGGGCCCCGTCCGCGGCGGCCGGGAGCGTGAACGTGCCGTCGGCCGCGGCCGTGGTGGAGGCGACCACCTCGCCGCCCTTCACCGCCTCGATCCGCATGCCCGCGTAGCCCTGCTCGGAGGCGTCCACCGCGCCCAGCGTCCCGACACCCTTGCCGCGCGTGAAGTCCTGCCAGGCCGTGCCGGTGATCTTCCCGGGCTCGGGCTTCGCCCGCACGGCCCGCTCGCTGCTCTTGGGCATGGTGTCGGGCGCGACCCCCACGAGCGGCAGCGCGACCGACTGGCCGGTGTGCACGGGCGAGGTGGTGACGAAGCCGCCCTGCTCGGGTGTGAGGGGAGAGCGGCGGCCGGGGTGCGCGTTCGGGAACGCCGACGACTCGGCGAACGTGTCGTGGACGCCCACCCACACCGCGTTGAGGGCCCCCTTGTCCGGGTCGGCGTCGTACACCAGCCGGAAGATGATCCCCGCGGCGAGCATCGAGATCGCCATCGGCATGAAGACGACCAGCTTGAACGCCGTTCCCCAGCGCACGCGTTCGGTGAGCACCGCGAAGATCAGGCCGAGCGCCGTCGAGACGGTCGGCGCGAGCACGACCCAGATGACGGTGTTCTTCAGGGCGGTACGGACGCTGTCGTCCGTGAACAGGGCCCGGTAGTTGTCGAATCCGGCGAAGGCGTCGCCGCTGCGGTCGAGGAAGCTGCGGACCAGCGAGTACCCGATCGGGTAGACCACGAGCGCGCCGAGCAGCACCAGGGCGGGCAGCAGGAAGAGGGCTGCCACGGCCTTACGGGTGCCGGTCACGCTCTTGCGCGTACGGGCCTCGGGCGCGGAAGCGGAGCCCGAGGCCGTGACCGACGTCATCGTCGGCTCACCTCTCGTACGGTCATGCCCCGCTCAGTTCCCGTACGCCTTCGCCGCGTCGGCCTCCAGTTTCGCCTGGGTGCCCGCGACGTCCTTCGGGTCGCGCAGGAAGTCCTGGAGGTCCTTCCACTCGCCCTTGCCGGGGGTGCCGCCGAATGCCTGCGGGGCCTGGTCGGACATGTCGAAGCGGAAGCCGTCACCGGCCGCGATCAGCGCCTGGGCCATGGTCCGCTGGACCTCGTTCGGGTACGCCGACAGCGGGACCGACTTGTTGGGCGAGAGATAGCCGCCGAGCTTCGCCTGGACGGCCGCCGCGTCCGGCGAGGCGAGGAAGGTGGCCAGTGCCTGGGCCGCCTTGGAGTCCTTGAGGACGACGGCCGCGTCGCCGCCGGTGACGACCGGGGCCCGGTCGCCCACGGCCGGGAAGGGGAACACCTTCGCGTCCGTGCCGACCTTCGCCTTGGTCTCACCGATGTTCACCTGGGCGAAGTCGCCCTCGTAGACCATGCCGGCCTTCGGCTGCTCGCCCCCGGTGAAGGTCTGGGTGACCGAGACCGGGAACTCGGTCTGGAGGGCGCCCCTGGCGCCGCCCGCGAGATAGTCCTGCTTGCCCCAGAGCTGGGCGAGCGTGGTGAGCGCCGCCTTCACCGAGGGGTCCGTCCACTTGATCTTGTGCTGGGCGAGCTGGTCGTACTTCTCCGGGCCCGCCTGGGAGAGATAGACGTTCTCGAACCAGTCGGTGAGGGTCCAGCCGTCGGCGCCGCCGACCGAGAACGGGGTGACCCCGGAGTCGTAGACGGCCTGGGCGCTCGTCATCAACTCCGGCCAGGTCTTGGCCTCCTTGGCGCCCGCGTTCTCGAAGACCTTCGCGTTGTACCAGATGAGGGACTTGTTCGCGGCCTTGTAGTAGACGCCGTACGGCTTGCCGTCGACCGAGCCGATGTCCTGCCAGCCCTGGGAGTAGTTCTTGGCCAACTCGGCCTTCGCCTCGGCGCCGAGGGGCTTGGCCCACCCGCGCTCGACGGCCTGCTTGATGGCGCCGGGCTGCGGGAGCATCGCGATGTCCGGCGGCTGCCCACCGGCGATCTTCGAACCGAGGAAGTTGATGATCGGGTCCTGGGCGGGTACGTACGTGACCTTGGCGCCCGTACGCTTCTCGAACTCGGCGAGCACCTTCTTGAAGTTGGCCTGCTCGCCGCCGGTCCACACGGCGGCGATCTCCAGGCTCTGGCCGTCCAGCTTCGGCAGCGCGACCGCGCCGGCGCTCTCCTTGCCGCCACCGCCGCTTGCCTTGTCGCTGTCGTTCTTGTCGTTGCCGCCGCCGCAGCCGGTGAGCGCGAGCGCGCCGACGATCACGGCCGCCGCCGCGGCCTGAGCGGCCCTGCGGGTGCGGCGCGGGCGGTGCGTGGGGTGCTTCGGCGACCTGCGTGTACGAAGAGTGCTGCGCATGACTGCCCCGTTCTTCGTTCCTCGGCGAACGTCGAGCCCTGTTCCGTGCGCACTGGTCTACGCGTGGCCGTACGGGGCGGCAAGAGCGCCTGCGGCATCAACCGGCCGATCGTGACCACGTCGTGACGTGCTGTCAGGGACGCTCGGCGCAGGCCGGACATACGGCCCCCACATATGGCCCCGAGGTGCTGGGTGCGGGGCGCTACAGCAGCGACGGCACCTCGGCCGCCGACACCGACCGGGCCGCCCGCTCCAGCGCGCTCGCCAACAGGGCGAGGTCCGTCGGCCCGTTGCCCAGCTCGCGTACCGGACGCCGGTCCGGGGGGTCGCCCATGCGGTGCCACTCCAGCGGGACGACCGTCGGGCGCAGCGTCGCCGTACGGGGGATGCGCCCCGTGATCCGGCCACCCTGGAACGGCGTCGTCCGGCCGTCCGGACGCCTCAACCGCCCGCGTCCGGGCGCCGGTTCCTCCGCCCCGGAGGACACCTCCTCCAGCGTGATCCGCAGCGAGGTCGCACGGACCGGCTCCCACTCCGCCGACCGCCCGCCGAGGCCCGTGGCGGCGATCAGATGCACACCGAGCCGGTCCCCGTCGCGGGCCACCGCCTCCAGCGCTCGGACCACCGAACCGGCCGCCGGACGGCCCGGCGACCCGAGCGCCGGGGACAGCAGCGCGTCCAGGTCGTCGACCACGACGATCAGTCGGGGCAGCGGCGGCGGCGCCTCCTCGGTCGGCCGCCGTGTCGCCAGGGGGCGCAGCCGCAGGGTCGTGCTCGGCGGGGTGTCGAGGTCGCCCGAGGCCGCGCTCCCCGGGCGCTGGAGCGCGATCCGGCCCGGCGTCTTCCGCTGGGCGTGCCACTCGGCGAACCCGACCCGTCCCAGCAGTTCGGCCCGCCGCTTCAGCTCGGCGCTGAGTGACTGCGCGAACTCCCGCATGCGGACCGGGTCGTTGGCCGCGAGATGCGTGGTGACATGCGGCAGGTCCGTGCCGACGTGCAGCCCGTCGCCGCCGCTGTTGCCGTGCGCCCCGCGGTCGAGGCCGTCGACCAGCACGAGCGCCAGCCGGTCCGGGCGCTCGGCCGCCGCGAGGGACGCGGCGATCGAACGCAGCAACTCCGTACGCCCGCTGCCGGGCGGGCCCTGTATCAGCAGATGCGGTCCCTCGGCGGCCAGATCGACCCCCACCGGGCCGCGCGGCCCGGCGCCGAGCACCGCCACCGCCCGCCCGCCGAGCGCCTCGGTGTCGTCCGCCGCGTCCGCCCAACGCGCCATCAGGGACGCCGGGGTGGCCCGTGCCAGACCCAACTCGTCCAGCAGCCGGGCCGCTTGCGGCAGCGGTGCCGACACGCGCGCCTGCCGGTCCCCGCTGCCGTCGGTCCGCAGCGGGGCGAGCGCCCGCGCGAACCGCTGCGCCCACGCCGGGGACACCGCGTCCACGGCGGCGAGCACCCCGTGCCCCACGGGACCGGGGCGCCGTCCGTGCGCGGCGTCCGCGCCGGACGCGGTCGCGACCCGCAGCAGCCGCAGGGCCGTCGCCACGTCACCGCTCAGCAGCGCGACGGCGCCGCACTCGCGGAACGCGGGCGAGGCCGCGCACGCCGCCTCGTAGGTCTCCGTCACCGGGGACGCGGGCGAGGCGGACGGCGTCTCGGCCAGGCAGACGACATGGATCCCGGCCCGCGCGCCCTCGCGGGCCAGCCGCACCACGGCCTCGCGCACCTCGGCCCCGCCGGGGTCCCCGTCCACGACGACGACGGTGTACGGGCCCGGGAAGGCGGCGGCCTTCGGATCGTCACCCGGCCCGGCCGGGCCGGACGGTTCCGGGTGGGAGTCCGCCAGGCGGCGCAGCAGCTCGTCCGCGCGGGCCGCCGCCTGGTCGCGGTCGTACGCCAGCAGGAGGCGGCAGTCCTGACCGTGGGCCGGGCGCAGATGCGGCAGCCAGCCGAGCCAGGACCAGTCGGCGGTGCGCTCCTCGCGCGGGCGCGCGCGATCGGCGCTGATCAGGACCAGTTCCAGCAGGTCGGGGGAGTGCAGCGCGGCGAGCTGGGCGACCACCGCGCGGGCCAGCCCCGTCAGCCGCGCGCGGGGCCCGGCCAGGCCGAGCGCGCCCACCTCGCGCAGCCCGGCGGTCACCGGGACGGCATGCAGCAGCCCCGCGCCGTCCGGCGCCGTCCGGTCGGCCGTGCCCAGCCGCAGCGTGAGCGCCTCCGGGTGCCCGGGGCCGCGCTCCCACAGCCGGGGCCCCGGACCGAGCACGGTCAGCAGCAGCGCGGCGGGATCCGGCCACTTCTCGGGCGTCCGCGCGGCGGCGGACGCGGGCTGCGACACGCCCCCGTCCTCGCCGTACCCGTCGAGCCCCGGACGGCCCTGGTCGCCGCGGCCCCCGGTCAGCCGCCGGGCCCAGGCGGCGAGGCCGCCGCGCCTGCGCAGCCCCGGCGGCACGTCCGTCCCGCGCGGCGGGGTGCCCTTGCGGGCGCCCTCGCCGAGGTCCACGGACGCGTGCTCCCGCGCCTCGGAGTCACCGGCGCCCCAGGCGCTGACGCCGAAGCCGTGCTGGGTGTCCCCGGAGGGCCTGTCGGCCGTCGCGGGACTGTGCGGGGCGTCGTCCTGCCGCATGCGGGCGTCCGGGATGCCGTCCCGCCGTGTCCGGGCGTCCGCGGCGTCGTCCCGTCGCGTCCGGAGGGCGGCCGGGGCCGTCGTCGGCGGTGCGGTCATGCCGGAGGCCGCCGGGGTCTCCTCCCCGAGCACCCGTACATGCCCCTCGCCGTCCGGCGTCGTCCGTACCGCCCGCGCGGCGCCCGGCGGGGCCAGTCGCAGGGCGGACTCGCCGAGGCGCAGCAGCGTCCCGGGGGAGAAGCGCACCGGGCGGTCGGTCACCCGTACGCCGTCCAGCTCCGTACCGTTCGTGGAGCCCAGGTCGGCGACGGAGACGCGGCCGTCGCCCCCGACCGTGACCGCGCAGTGCAACCGGGAGACGTCCGGGTCGTCGAGCGGGACCTCCGCGTCGGCGGAGCGGCCTATCCGGATCACGCCGCCGTGCAGCAGATGGACGCCGCCCGCGTCCGGGCCCGCGACCACATGGAGCTGGGCCGTGTCCTCGTCCGGCTCGGGGCCCGGCTCGGCGGGGGCGCCCAGGGTCAGCACCGCGCCGTCCAGCAGCGGCGGCTCGCCCAGCGTGCAGCGCTGCGTGTCCAGCCGCTCCGCGCCCGCGAACAGCACCACCGGGCCCGCGCCCGGCTCCCGGCCGCGCTCGGGCGGGGCACCCGCGCTCCCGCCGACCGCCGAGGCCAGGCCCGAGGCCACCGCGGCCAGCGCGGTCCCGGCGGGCGCGGTGACCAGCACGTCGCAGCTTGCGGCGCGCGCTCGAGACTCCGGGGACGAGCCCTGCGGGTCTACGACGGTCAGCCGGATCTGCATCGCCGTCAGCGGTCCCTTCTGCGCGGGCGCCTGCGCGCGGGGAATCCGGGGCCGCGCCCACGGTCCCCCACCGCGGGCTTCCCCCCACCGCACACGAGCACATAGGCCAGTACGGGATGCATCCTTGCACCTGCCGCCGACAACGCGCCCGCCGCCCGACGTCAAATGATCTTGATTGGTCGGCTCTGCCCGCAAAAGTGCGTGACCGATACCCGGCGGGCGGCTCCTTGAGATCACTCACGCCCCGAACCAGGGCAACCAAGTGCCCGGACCTGAACGTCTTCCCCTCGAACATGCACGCGTGAACCGCAGGCGGTGCGCCGGGTTCTCCGGCACTACAGTTGGGCCGGAACACCCGACGCCGGGTGGACGGATCAGTCGGGCAAGCAGCAGGGAGCGCATGACGTGCGGCCGGTAGGCAGCAAGTACCTGCTCGAGGAGCCGCTCGGACGCGGCGCCACGGGCACCGTCTGGCGAGCCCGCCAGCGGGAGACCGCGGGGGCCGAGGCGGCGGTCGCCGGTGAGCCCGGCGAGACCGTGGCGATCAAGGTCCTCAAGGAGGAGCTGGCCAACGACGCCGATGTCGTGATGCGGTTCCTGCGGGAGCGGTCCGTGCTGCTCCGCCTGACCCATCCCAACATCGTGCGGGTCCGGGACCTGGTGGTCGAGGGCGATCTGCTGGCCCTGGTCATGGACCTCGTCGACGGCCCCGACCTGCACCGCTACCTCCGCGAGAACGGCCCCTTCACACCCGTCGCGGCGGCCCTGCTCACCGCGCAGATCGCCGACGCGCTGCAGGCGAGCCACAGCGACGGCGTCGTCCACCGCGACCTGAAGCCCGCCAACGTCCTGCTCAAGCAGAACGACGGCGAGATGCACCCGATGCTGACCGACTTCGGCATCGCCCGACTGGCCGACTCGCCGGGCCTCACGCGCACCCACGAGTTCGTGGGCACGCCCGCGTATGTCGCCCCGGAGTCCGCCGAGGGCCGTCCGCAGACCTCCGCCGTCGACGTCTACGGCGCGGGCATCCTGCTGTACGAGCTGGTCACCGGGCGTCCGCCGTTCTCCGGCGAGTCCGCCCTCGAAGTGCTCCACCAGCATCTGAGCGCCGAGCCGCACCGCCCGTCGACGGTCCCCGAACCGCTGTGGACGGTCATAGAGCGCTGTCTGCGCAAGAGCCCCGACGAACGGCCCAGCGCCGAGAACCTCGCGCGCGGGCTGCGGGTGGTTGCCGAGGGCGTCGGCGTGCACGCGACCCCGGCGCAGATCACCGCCGCCGAGAACGTGGCCGCGCTGCTCGGGCCGGACCTCGCCCCGGCCACCGTCCCCGGCTCCGCCGACGCCGAGCCCACGCAGGTCCTGCCGCAGGGCGCGGCCTCGTACGACCCGAACGGCGCGACCAGCGTCCTGCCGCACACCTCGGGGGGCCCCGCGGGCGCCGCGGACCCCACCGCCGTCCTGCCGAGCACGGGCGCGGCCGACCCCACGGCGGTCCTGCCCAGCACCGGCGCGGCCGACCCCACGGCCGTCCTGCCGCCGGTGCCGCCGCAGCAGCCCGACGGGCAGCCCCGGCCGGAGGACCCGCACCCCTGGCAGAACCAACTGCGCGCGGCCCGCGACCGCAACGACCAGACCCAGGTCCAGTACCTCGACCCCGGCGAGGACCCGCTGCGCCGCCGCCCGCAGCGCCAGGTCGCCCGCCCCCAGCACCCGCAGCAGCGGCCGCAGCCCCGGCAGCAGCCCGCCCCCGGCTACGGCCAGCAGCCCCCGCAGGGCTACGGCCAGCAGCCGCCCCCCGGCTACGGGCAGCAGCAGTACGCGCCCCAGCGGCAGCAGTACGCCCCTGCCCCGCAGCAGCGGCCCCAGCCCCAGCAGCCGGCGCCGCGTCCGCCACGTGAGCCCCGTCCGCCACGTGAGCCCCGCCCGCCGCGGCAGCGCAGCGCCAACCCGATGAGGATCCCGGGACTCGGCTGTCTGAAGGGCTGCCTGTTCACGATCGTCATCCTGTTCGTCGCCGGCTGGCTGGTCTGGGAGTTCAGCCCGCTGCAGGACTGGATCGGCACGACGAAGTCGTACTGGGACCAGCTCTCCGACTGGTTCTCCGCCGTCAGTGGCTGGTTCGGCGAGATCGGCGACGCGATCGGCGGCTGAGCCGTACCCCGCACGTGCCCCAAGACCCCGCTGAGCTTGGGGATTTGTCGACATCCGACGGGTGATTTCCGCCTCGGCGGTGAAGGTTGGCCCTCCGGCCGCGTAGTTTTGTCGACCGGGGGCCAAGGCCCGCGGCGTCGGCCGCCACTGCCATGGCCCCTGGCACGGCCCCGCGAACGGCCCCGCACGGCGCAGCGTCGGCACCACGCGTCCTCAGTAGGAGCAGTCTTGGCACGGAAGATCGGCAGCCGGTACACAGCGAACCAGATCCTGGGCCGGGGAAGCGCCGGAACGGTGTGGCTGGGCGAGGGTCCGGACGGGCCCGTCGCCATCAAGCTGCTGCGCGAGGACCTCGCCTCCGACCAGGAGCTGGTGGCCCGCTTCGTCCAGGAGCGCACGGCCCTGCTGGGGCTCGACCACCCGAACGTGGTGTCGGTCCGGGACCTCGTGGTCGACGGGAACGATCTGGCCCTGGTCATGGACCTGGTCCGGGGCACGGATCTGCGTACGCGCCTGGAGCGGGAGCGGCGGCTCGCGCCCGAGGCCGCGGTGGCGATCGTCGCGGACATCGCCGACGCACTGGCCGCGGCGCACGCGGCCGGGGTCGTGCACCGCGACGTGAAGCCGGAGAACGTGCTGCTGGACATGCAGGGGCCCCTCGGCCCCGGCGGCGCGCACCCGGCGCTGCTGACGGACTTCGGGGTGGCGAAGCTGATCGACTCGCCGCGCCGGACCACGGCGACGAAGATCATCGGCACCCCGGACTATCTGGCCCCGGAGATCGTGGAGGGCCTGCCGCCGAGAGCCTCGGTGGACATCTACGCGCTGGCGACGGTCCTGTACGAACTGCTGGCGGGCTTCACCCCGTTCGGCGGCGGGCATCCGGGCGCGGTGCTGCGCCGCCATGTCACCGAGACCGTGGTGCCGCTGCCCGGCATCCCGGACGAGCTGTGGCAGTTGCTCGTGCAGTGCCTGGCGAAGGCGCCCGCGTCCCGGCTGCGCGCCTCGGAGCTGGCGGCGCGGCTGCGGGAGCAGCTCCCGCTGCTGGCGGGCATGCCGCCGCTGGAGGTCGACGAGCCGGACACGGCGCCGGAGGAGGAGCCGTACGAGGCGTCCGCGCCGGGCGAGCCGGAGGCGGCGCGGGAGCGCCGGGGCGCGGTGCCCCTGGTGCCCGGCGCGAAGACGGACTCCAGCCGGGACACGCACACCTCGATGCGGGTGCCCGCACCCGACGAGCTGGCCGGCGGCGCCCGCGGCACGGCCCGCGCGCCCCGCGCCGCGGGCGCCCCGCGCCCCGGCTCGGCCCGCCACCGGATGCAGACCCGCCGCCGCAGGATCGCGCTCGGCGCGGCGGCGACGCTGCTGGCGGCGCTCGGCCTCGGCGCCTGGCTGGTGGCGTCGGGCGACGACGACGCGCAGCCCCCCGCCACCCGGAACTCTGCCCCCGCCGCGCCCTGAGCCCGCCCGCACCGAGGCCGCGCTCCGCCGGGAGCACGCTCCGTAACCGGCGGTGACCGGGCATGGGCTCCCCGATGGAGCCGTTACGCTGGATGCGTGGCAGTCGTCGATGTATCCGAAGAGCTCAAGTCCCTCTCCTCGACCATGGAGTCGATCGAGGCCGTTCTGGACCTCGACAAGATGAGGGCAGACATCGCCGTGCTCGAGGAGCAGGCGGCCGCGCCGTCCCTCTGGGATAACCCGGACGAGGCGCAGAAGATCACCAGCAAGCTCTCCCACCTCCAGGCCGAGGTGCGCAAGGCCGAGGCCCTGCGCGGCCGGATCGACGACCTCGGGGTGCTCTTCGAGCTCGCCGAGGCCGAGGACGACCCGGACACCCGCGCCGAGGCCGAGGCCGAGCTGGTCGAGGTGCGCAAGATGCTGGACGAGATGGAGGTCCGCACGCTCCTGTCCGGCGAGTACGACGCCCGTGAGGCGCTCGTCAACATCCGTGCCGAGGCCGGTGGCGTCGACGCCGCCGACTTCGCCGAGAAGCTCCAGCGCATGTATCTGCGCTGGGCCGAGCAGCACGGCTACAAGACCGAGGTCTACGAGACGTCGTACGCGGAAGAGGCGGGCATCAAGTCCACCACCTTCGCGGTCCAGGCGCCCTACGCCTACGGCACCCTCTCCGTCGAGCAGGGGACGCACCGACTGGTCCGTATCTCCCCCTACGACAACCAGGGGCGCCGCCAGACGTCCTTCGCCGGTGTCGAGGTCCTGCCCGTCGTCGAGCAGTCCGACCACGTCGACATCGACGAGTCCGACATCCGGGTCGACGTGTTCCGCTCCTCCGGCCCCGGCGGCCAGGGCGTCAACACGACCGACTCCGCGGTGCGGATCACCCACTTCCCCACGGGCATCGTCGTCACCTGCCAGAACGAGCGGTCCCAGATCCAGAACCGGGCCTCCGCGATGAACGTCCTCCAGGCCAAGCTCCTGGAGCGGCGCCGCCAGGAGGAGCAGGCCAAGATGAACGCCCTCAAGGGCGACGGCGGCAACTCCTGGGGCAACCAGATGCGTTCGTACGTCCTGCACCCCTACCAGTTGGTCAAGGACCTGCGGACCGAGTACGAAGTCGGCAACCCCGAGGCCGTGTTCAACGGCGAGATCGACGGCTTCGTCGAGGCCGGCATTCGCTGGCGCAAGCAGCAGGAGAAGTAACACCGACCGCGGACGACGACACCACCGCCACCCCGCGGGCGCTTTGTCGACAAGGCAACTGCCTCTCGTACGAGGGTAGTTGCCTTGCTCGTTGGCGAACGTCTGGGGTGTACATCACACTTGTGTCACCGCTTCTGCCGTAAATGATCACGTACGGGACATCGCGCCCGCAACGCCCTTGACGTTGCTGTCAAAACTCGGAAGGGTGAAGCGTGGCATGCGTATCTCTGGGGTGCATGTGAACCGGGGGGTCCGAGCACAGCCGCCCCCGACGCCGTGGCCCCGGGCGCTGCTCCATTGACGATCAGCTACTGGGGGTAGCAGGCAGATGACCAAGAAGATGCGGATCCGTGTGGCGCGGATCGCTGCCGGTGCGGTGATCGCCGCCGGTGCGTCGCTGACCGCCGCGGGCGCCGCTTCGGCGCTCGGTATGACGTCCGCCGACGGGAACGACGCGGGTATCGGCGCGCAGGTGAACGAGAACGAGAACGGTCAGGGCGAGGACCCCGACCCCGGTGAGACCGGTATCCCGGAGACCACGCCTCCCGCGACGGAGGAGCCTCCGACCACGGAGCCCCCGGCCACGGAGGAGCCTCCGACCACGGAGCCCCCGGTCACGGAGCAGCCTCCGACCACCGAGCAGCCGCCGACCACGGAGCCCCCGGCCACCGAGCAGCCGTCCGAGAACCCGACCCACGGTGGCGGCAACGGCAACGGCAACGGCAATGGGAACGGCAACGGCAACGGTCACGGGAACGGTGGCGGCGACAACACCAACCCGGACGGTGGCAACAACCCGGTCCAGCAGGGCAAGGGTTCCTCCGGCCTGACCGACACCGGCGCGGGCAAGGGCAACTCCGACACCTCCGCCCAGGGCGGTGGCAAGGAGCTGGCCGAGACGGGTGCCGCGGAGACCACGTTCCTGCTGGTCGGCGCCGCCACGATGATCGCCGGTGGTATCGGCTTCCGGATGCTGCCGCGCCTGGTGAACGGCCGCGGCGGGGCCGCTGCCTGATCCACGGCGCGTGGCCAGGGTCACAGACCCGTAGCGCATGAGAAGGGCCCGGGGCATCAGCCCCGGGCCCTTCCCGTATGTCTCCCGCTGTCTCCTACGCGGTCTGGTGCGCCAGCAGCGCCACCGCCGCGATCAGCACCGCCAGCAGCACGATCAACGTCATCGGATTCAGCCCTGACCAGGGGCTTTCCTGCTGAAGCCGCTCCCGGCTGGCGCGGCAGACGGGGCAGCGGCCCTCGCTGACGGGCGCCGCGCAGTTCGCGCACACCAATCGGTCGTACGTCATGCGCCTCGCCCTCCTCGTGCGGCTTCCATCCACAGAA
Organism: Streptomyces sp. NPDC104371; assembly: GCF_055583785.1. Lineage (NCBI taxonomy): Bacteria > Bacillati > Actinomycetota > Actinomycetes > Kitasatosporales > Streptomycetaceae > Streptomyces > Streptomyces sp. NPDC104371. The sequence continues at coordinate 405,385 of NZ_JBVJNF010000007.1, read as the reverse complement.
CGCTTCCGGGAACGCCACCGTTCCCCCTCCACTGTGCCAGGTTCCGCGAGCCACTGCGCGGGCGCGGTGACGTCACCGCCGCGTACCCGCGTCGGGGGGACGACCCTCGCGGGTACAAAAACCCACAACTGATGCGCAACCCCGACCGTCGACTGCGCTCGCATGCCCGCTTCGCGTATGGTCACGCACACCTACCCCCAACGGCCCGTGGTGCATCCGTGATCCGATTCGACAATGTCTCCAAGGTCTACCCCAAGCAGAGCCGCCCTGCTCTCAGGGACGTCTCCCTCGAAGTGGAGAAGGGCGAGTTCGTCTTCCTCGTGGGGTCCTCCGGCTCCGGAAAGTCCACCTTCCTGCGGCTGATCCTTCGCGAAGAGCGCGCCAGCCACGGTCAGGTGCACGTCTTGGGCAAGGACCTCGCCCGTATCTCCAACTGGAAGGTGCCGCACATGCGCCGCCAGTTGGGGACGGTGTTCCAGGACTTCCGGCTGCTGCCGAACAAGACGGTCGCCGAGAACGTGGCCTTCGCTCAGGAGGTCATCGGCAAGTCACGCGGAGAGATCCGCAAGTCCGTGCCCCAGGTGCTCGAACTCGTCGGCCTCGGCGGCAAGGAGGACCGCAGACCCGGCGAACTGTCCGGTGGTGAACAGCAGCGCGTCGCCATCGCGCGGGCCTTCGTCAACCGGCCCAAGCTGCTGATCGCCGACGAGCCCACCGGCAACCTCGACCCGCAGACCTCGGTCGGCATCATGAAGTTGCTCGACCGGATCAACCGGACGGGTACGACTGTGGTGATGGCGACCCACGACCAGAACATCGTGGACCAGATGCGCAAGCGCGTCATCGAGCTGGAGAAGGGCCGCCTCGTCCGCGACCAGGCGCGCGGCGTCTACGGCTACCAGCACTGAATTCCACGGAAAGGCTTGAACAGACGCCATGCGCGCGCAGTTCGTTCTGTCGGAGATCGGTGTCGGTCTCCGCCGCAATCTGACGATGACCTTCGCGGTCGTCGTCTCGGTGGCCCTCTCCTTGGCCCTGTTCGGTGGTTCGCTTCTCATGAGCGACCAGGTGAACCAGATGAAGGGCTACTGGTACGACAAGGTCAACGTCTCGGTCTTCCTCTGCAACAAGAGCGACGCGGAGTCCGACCCCAACTGCTCCAAGGGCGCGGTCACCGAGGAGCAGAAGAAGCAGATCCTCGGCGATCTGAACAAGATGACGTCCGTCGTCCAGAAGGTCAGTTACGAGTCCCAGGACCAGGCCTACAAGCACTACAAGGAGCAGTTCGGCGACTCCCCGCTGGCCAGTTCGCTCACTCCGGACCAGATGCAGGAGTCGTACCGCATCAAGCTGAAGGACCCGCAGAAGTACCAGGTGATCGCGACCGCCTTCAACGGCCGTGGCGGTGTGCAGTCCGTGCAGGACCAGAAGGGCATCCTCGACAACCTCTTCGGGCTCCTCAACGGCATGAACTGGGCTGCCCGCGCGGTCATGGCGATGATGCTCGTCGTGGCACTGATGCTGATCGTCAACACGGTGCGTGTCTCGGCGTTCAGCCGTCGTCGTGAGACCGGCATCATGCGCCTCGTCGGCGCGTCCGGCTTCTACATCCAGGCGCCGTTCATCATGGAGGCCGCGGTCGCCGGACTCATCGGCGGCACCGTCGCCTGTGGATTCCTGCTGCTCACGCGGTACTTCATCATCGACCACGGCCTGGCCCTGTCCCAGAAGCTGAACTTGATCAACTTCATTGGCTGGGACGCCGTTCTGACCAAGCTGCCGCTGATCCTCGCGACAAGCCTGTTGATGCCGGCGCTGGCCGCGTTCTTCGCGCTGCGCAAGTACCTGAAGGTCTGACGCGCGGGCATCGAAGGTCTGAAGCACTCACACCGATGGTGTGACGCACGCCAACAGGGCGGGACGGGCAACAGCCCGTCCCGCCCTTGCCGTTGTCCTAGACTCACCGCCATGTCCGGCCAAGACCTGTTCTGTCAGCCCCGCCGTACCCGTCATGGAGCGGCGCTGACGCTGGTCCTCGCGAGCGTTCTCGTCACCGGCGCCGCGACCGGCTCGTTCGACGCGCCCGGCCGGAAGAACCCGTCCGCCAAGTCGGCCGCGCCCGCCGACCACGACGTCATCGACGCGGCGACGCGGGCGATGGACGACGGCATGTCCCCCATGGAGGCCGCGGAGCGCGCGGTCAGCCGCAGCGGCGACCGGTGGGGAGCGGTCTACTCCCAAGGCGAGTACCGGGAGTTCGAGGAGGCCCTCGACGGCGAGTACACCGGGGTGGGGCTGTCGGCCCGGCGTGAGCGGGACGGCCGGATCGAGGTGACCGAGGTGCAGTCCGGCTCGCCCGCGTCCGCCGCCGGTATCCGCAAGGGCGACCGACTGCGCAGTGTCGACGGCGAGAGTGTGGACGGCAGACCCGTCCCCGAGGTCGTCTCCCTGCTGCGCGGCGACGCCGCGGACGCCACCGCCGGTACCCCGGTCCGCGTCGGGCTGCAACGCGGCCCCCGTCTCTGGAGCGAGGTACTGCGCCGGGCCCGGCTGTCCACCGACCCGGTCACCGCGCACCGCCGCACCGACGACGTCACCGTGATCAGGGTCGCCGCCTTCACCAAGGGCTCCGGCGACCGGGTGCGCGCGGCGGTCGCCACCGTGCCGAGGCGCGCCGGGGTCGTGCTGGATCTGCGCGGCAACTCCGGCGGCCTGGTCACCGAAGCAGTCACCGCGGCGTCCGCCTTCCTCGACGGGGGGCTGGTGGCGACGTACGACGTGGACGGCAGACAGCGCGCGCTGCACGCCGCGCCCGGCGGGGACACCGGCAGACCCCTGGTCGTACTCGTCGACGGCGGCACGATGAGCGCGGCCGAGCTGCTCACCGGCGCCCTCCAGGACCGGGGCCGGGCCGTCGTCCTCGGCACCCGCACCTTCGGCAAGGGCTCGGTCCAGATGCCGAGCCGGCTGCCCGACGGCTCCGTCGCCGAGCTGACCGTCGGGCACTACCGCACCCCCTCCGGCCGCGGCGTCGACGGCCATGGCATCACCCCGGACCTCCAGGTCGACCACGACGTCCTCGGGCGGGCCGGGACCGTGCTCAGCGGCCTGGGTGACGCGCGATAATCGACTTCCCGCACACCCCCTCCCTGGTGCGAAAATGGGCGGCACTATGGCTAAGGAAAAAGGGCGCAAGCTGATCGCGCAGAACAAGAAGGCGCGGCACGACTACCACATCCTCGACACCTACGAGGCCGGTCTGGTCCTCATGGGGACCGAGGTGAAGTCGCTGCGTCAGGGGCGGGCCTCGCTGGTCGACGGGTTCGTGCAACTGGACGGTCACGAAGCGTGGCTGCACAACGTGCACGTGCCCGAGTACAGCCAGGGCACCTGGACCAACCACAGCGCCCGCCGCAAGCGGAAGCTGCTGATGCACCGCGAGGAGATCGACAAGCTGGAGGCCAAGTCGCAGGAGACGGGTCACACGATCGTGCCCCTCGCCCTGTACTTCAAGGACGGCCGGGCCAAGGTCGAGATCGCGCTGGCGAAGGGCAAGAAGGAGTTCGACAAGCGGCAGACGCTCCGCGAGAAGCAGGACCGTCGCGAGGCGGACCGGGCGATCTCGGCGGCCCGCCGCAAGCAGCGCGCCTGACCGGAGGGAATGCGCTGGCACCCGCGTGCGTTGGTCACGTACGATGGCCTCGCACCTCGGTGAGGGTGCGGGTCCCTCCTCGGAGGGGCTGTTTGACAACACAACATGGGGATGATCGGTTTCGACAGCGGCTGTCGAAGCAGGGGAAGCGTGTCGAGGAAGCGGCCATGATCTCGTAAACCACAGGCCGAAACCAATAATCGCCAACACCAAGCGCGATTCCTCCCAGCAGGCCTTCGCCCTCGCTGCCTGATAGGCAGCGCGAGCGAGCCTCCTACTAAAGGGAGTGTCAGCCCGGGGGTGTTCCCGACCCGGATCCTGGCATCAGCTAGGGGACTAAACCTTGATCCCGGTCACGGGGTGAAGAGGGACATCTAACAGTGACTGAGCCCGTCGGAGACTTGTCCGCGTGATCTCCGGGGCTGAGAAAATCGAAGCGGACTGCACACGGAGAAGCCCTGGTTCCGCACCGTTGGACGCGGGTTCGATTCCCGCCATCTCCACGATCAGGAGGCTCCCGAGCCTCCCAACCCATGTGGGCAACGGCCCCGCTGCTTTCGAGCAGCGGGGCCGTTGCTGTTCTCGTTGCCCTTCTTGAGGCAAGGGCGTCAGCCGTCCGACGCTCGGCGGAGCGCGCGGCGCGTGGTGAAGCTGTGGGTCAGGGCGATCAGGAGGGCGAGGGTCGCCGCGGTCGGGGGGAGGAGGAAGCCGGTGGTGGGGGAGAGGTGTTCCGCTGTCCAGCCGCCCGTGGCGCTGCCGCAGGCGATGCCGCCCAGCAGGGCGGTGACGGCGAGGGTCATGCCCTCGTTGAGGCGGCCCTCGGGGGTGCGGCGCTGGACCAGGGTCATGGCGGTGACCATCGTGGGGGCGGTGGCCATGCCCGCGAGGAGCAGGGCCGGGGCCAGGGCGAGGAGGGAGCCGGTGGTCCGGGCCGCGAGCAGGGGCAGGGTCATCAGGGCCGCCATGGCCGCGAGGCACCACAGATAGCGGCGTTCCGCGGGGCCGGACGGCTTCAGCGCGCCGAACGCCAGACCGGCGGCGCACGACCCGGCCGCCTGGAGCGCGAGCACGGGGCCCGCCGCCGACCGGCTCCCCTGGGCGTCCGCGAACGCCACGGTGATGACCTCCATCGCGCCGAAGATCGCGCCCGTGGCCATGAGGCCGAGCAGCAGCGGAGGCATACCGCGGGCGCGCAGCGGGGGCGCGCTTCGCGTGTCCCGGCTCGGCGGCGGCTCCGTCGCGCGCTGGGCGGTGAACACGAGCATGCCCGTCATCAGCAGGATCCCGGCGGTCAGCATGCCCGCCTCGGGGAACAGCGAGCCGCACAGGAAGGCCGCGAGCACCGGGCCCACCATGTAGCACAGCTCGTCCGCGGCCTGCTCGAAGGCGTTGGCGGTGTGCAGGGCGTCCGCGTCCTTCTTGAGCAGATGGGCCCAGCGGGCGCGGGACATACCGCCGATGTTGGGGGTCGTGGCGGTGGCGGCGTAGGCGGCGAACAGGGTCCAGTCCGGGGCGTCGTAGTGCAGGCACAGCAGCAGGGTCACCTGGCCGAGCACCGCGAACGCCGTCGCGGGGACGGCGATCCTGGCCTGCCCGTGGCGGTCGACGAGCCGTGCGATCCAGGGGGCGACCACGGCCGTCGCCACGAGGCCGGTGCCGGTGACGGAACCGGCGAGCGCGTACGAGCCCCGGGACGCGGCGATCATGATGATCGTGCTCACGCCGAACATGCCGATGGGCAGCCGGGCGATGAGGTTGCCGATGGTGAAGGCGCGCGTGCCGGGGAGGGCGAACAGGCGGCGGTACGGGCTCGGGGACTTGGCGACGGGCGGGCGGCGCGGGGCGAGGTCGGCGACGACCAGGGTGTCCTGAGTGACCGCGGGCAGGGGCGCGGGGGCCCTGTCGGGGGACGGCTGTGGCATGCGTCCACCGTCGCCCGCACGCCGAGCCGCGGTCCAACACCTGATCCGTGGCGATTCACGCGCCCGGGTTGTAAGTTCGGGCGGATGTCCACCCAGCCCCGTACCGTAGACCCGCGTCTGCTGCGCGCCTTCCTCGCCGTCGCCGAGGAGCTGCACTTCACGCGCGCCGCCGCCCGCCTCTACGTGGCCCAGCAGGCGCTCAGTCGTGATATCCGCAGGCTGGAGCGGGAGTTGGGCGCCGAACTGTTCGTACGCACCACCCGGCAGGTGACGTTGGCGCCGGACGGCGAGCGGCTGCTGCCGTACGCGCGCCGGGTCCTTGACGCGCAGGACGAGCTGCTCGCCGCGTTCGGACAGGGGCGTCCGCTGCTGGTGGATCTGAACTCCCCGGGGCTGGCGACCGGACGCCGAGTCCTGCTGCGGGCCCGTGAACTGGCCCCGGAGCAGGAGCTGATGGCCCGCTACGAGAGCGGACTGACCGGCGCCGCGGGGGAGTTGCTCGCGGGCCGCCTCGACGCGTCGTTCGGACGGTTCGCGGGCCTCGCCCCGGCGCTGCGGGCGGGCCTCGACCACCAGCCCGTGCGCTACGAGCCGATGGCGGTCGTCCTGCCCGAGGGGCACGGGCTGGCGTCGCTCGCGGCGATACCGCTGGCCGCGCTCACGGGGGAGACCGTGTACGCCGGCGCCGGGAATCCGCGGACCCCGGAGTGGACTGACCTTGCCCGTCGCCTCTTCGAGGGCCGCGGCATCCAGGTGGCGCCGCCCGCGCCGCTCGCCGTCGGGGAGGAGGAGTTCCAGCGAATCATGGCCAGGACACGCAACCCGATCCTCGCGGTGGTGGACTTCCCCGCCCTGCCCGGGATGGTGGTGCGTCCGCTGGTCGATCCCATTCCGCTGTCTCCCGTGTCCCTGGTGTGGCGGAAGGGGCTGACGCACCCCGCCATCGAGGCCCTTCGCCGGGCGGCGGCCGAAGTCGCCTCCGCGAACGGCTGGTTGCGGCGGCCCGAGGGGGGATGGATTCCGGCCAGCGACGCGGACGTCATGGCGGCCGGGACGCGGACTTCGTGAGGAGACCGTCATCTGGGACACGGGGTCACGGGTCACCCGGATGCGCTACATTCGTGGCCCGAGCACGGTGGTAAGGGGCGCTCGGACCGGGTGGGGGCCTGGTCCGGCGACGAGGTGCTCGGGGTCGTCAGCGCACCCAGTACTGTCCCGTGGGGGGATGTGCGCACGTGAAAATTCGGCGTGAAGACGCTCAACCTAAGTGGCCTTCAACCGCATCCGCGACCTGCGAAGTCGCGGTGAACACCCAGGTCTTCGCGGAGGTCGGGAGAACGGAAATCCCACGCACGACCGCGGACACCGCGGACGCGACGGAGACGACGGTCCTCCACTCGGACTCGGACATACGGGCCCGGGAGGAGAACACGAACCGACGTACGGACGCGGGCTCGCCTGACTTGGCGGGGAGTGCGAACGAACGTACGGATACGAATCCATCCGGCTTGTCGGAGACCGAAGCCTTGCGCGCCGATGCGGACTTGCCCGGCAGCGCGGAGAGCCCGAATCGACGTACGAGCGCGGGCGCGCCCGGCTTGGCGTCGCCCGAAGTCCTGCGTACCGGTGCGGACTTGCCTGGTGGGGCCGAGGCTGCGAACCGGCGCGCGAGCGCTGGCTGGCCTGGCTTGGCGGGGGGTGCGGACCGGCGTGCGGGTGTGGATTCATCCGGCTTGGCGAAGACTGAAGTCTCGGGTACAGGTGCTGACTTGCCCGGTGGGGCGGGGGTTGTGAACCCGCGTGCTGGCACGGACCTGCCCGGCAGCGCAAAGAGCCCGAATCGACGTACGAGCGCGGGCGCGCCCGGCTTGGCGTCGCCTGAAGTCTTGCGTACCGGTGCGGACTTGCCTGGTGGGGCCGAGGCCGCGAACCGGCGTGTGAGCGCTGGCTGGCCTGGCTTGGCGGGGAGTGCGGACTGGCGTGCGGGTGCGGATGCACCCGGCTTGGCGGAGTCGGAAGTCCTGCGTACCGGTGCCGATCTACCCGGCTTGGCGGAGCCCGAAGTCTTGGGTGCCGGTGCGGACTTGACCGGCAGGGCGGGAGCCGTGCATCCGCGTACGGGTGCTGGCTTGCCCGGCTCGGCGGGGGCCGTCAACCCGCGTGTGGGCTCGGGTGGGGCGGTGAGGGTCGGTGGTGTGGGCGGTCCTCGGGATCCCTGGGGTGGGCATGATCCGCAGGAGGTGACCGTTCAGCTCGATGCCGTCGTGGTGCGGCCGGGGGACGGGATCGGGCGGGTTCAGGGGGGTGGGCCGCGGGACGGGGCCGACGGGCCGGTCTTCGTCGACGCGTCGGGCCGTCGCAGCCGCCGGTTCCGGCGGATCGGTATGGCCATCGCCCTCGCCTGCGCGGTCTACGCCATCGTCATCGTGGCCACGCTGATATCGGGCAACTCCAACGCCCCCTGGCTGCCGGTCCCCGGCCCGCAGGACGACGCCCCGGCCAGCAAGGTCGACACCTCGCCCCTCCCGGCGGACCCGGCGCAGCCCTCCGTACCGGCCGACGCCTCCCCCGGGACGAGCGCGCCGACGACCGAGGACCCGACGCCCTCGCCCGGCACCAGCGCCCAGGTCCCGGGAGCCTCCCCGAGCCCGGACCAGCCGGGCACCTCGGCCGACCCCGAGCCGACCGCGACCCACACCACCAAGAAGCCGGGATCCGGCGGGACCGCGCCGAACTCCCCGCCGCCGTCCACCCCCGCCTCGCCCACCCCGGACGACAGCCCGACGAGCGGCGGCGAGCCGACGAGTGACCCCTCGCCCCCGGACGACGGCGGCACGGACCCGACCGACGGCACCACGGCCAGCGGTCCCAGCAGTCAGGTACCCGTCACCGGGGAACCGTCCCCGTCTTCCTCGCTCCCGGAGAACGTCCTCTGATGGCATCCCGCCCCCGCCGTCCCCGGGCCGCGGCCCCACCCCGAGACGGCCTCGCGCGCCGCCGTCTGCCCATGCGCCTGCTGCTGCCCATGCTCGTCCTGGTCGCCCTCGTCGCGATGCTGATGCTGCGCGGCTATGTGCACAGCGAGATCCTCGCCGACCACCGCGTCCAGCCCGAGGCCGCGACCGACAAGGTGCCGGAGAAGATCCTGGAGGGCGGCCCGGTCATCGACACCCGCAGCGGACGCGCCACGAGTCTGCGCGTGCCCGACCACCGCCTGGTCCTCACCTTCGACGACGGCCCCGACCCGACCTGGACCCCCAAGGTCCTGGACGTGCTCGCGAAGCACCACGCGCACGCGGTCTTCTTCGTCACCGGCACCATGGCCTCCCGCTACCCGGAGCTGGTCGACCGGATGGTGCGGGAAGGACACGAGGTCGGCCTGCACACGTTCAACCACCCCGACCTCTCCTACCAGTCCGACAAGCGCATCGACTGGGAGCTGTCCACCAACCAGCTCGCGATCACCGGCGCCGCCGGGATCCGTACCTCCCTCTTCCGCCCGCCGTACTCCTCCTTCGCCGACGCCATGGACGACAAGTCCTGGCCGGTGACCGAGTACATCGGTAGCCGCGGCTACATCACCGTCGTCAACGACACCGACAGCGAGGACTGGAAGAAGCCCGGCGTCGACGAGATCATCCGCCGGGCCACGCCGCACGACGGCAAGGGCGCGATCGTCCTCATGCACGACTCCGGTGGCGACCGCCACCAGACCGTGCGGGCGCTGGACCGCTTCCTGCCCGGACTCCAGTCCGAGGGCTACAGGTTCGAGAACCTCACGGAGGCGCTCGGCGCGCCCAGCGCGCTCACCCCGGTCACCGGCCCCGAGCTGTGGCAGGGCAAGGCCTGGATCTTCCTGGTCCGGGCCTCGGACGACATCACCGGCGTCCTGGTCGTCGGCCTCGCCGTGATCGGCGCCCTCGTCATCGGCCGCTTCGTCCTGATGCTGCTGCTGTCCGGCATCCACGCCCGCCGGGTGCGGCGCCGCGGCTTCCGCTGGGGACCGGCGGTCACCGAACCGGTCTCGGTGCTGGTCCCGGCGTACAACGAGGCCAAGTGCATCGAGAACACGGTGCGTTCGTTGACGGCGAGCGAGCACCCCGTAGAAGTGATCGTCATCGACGACGGCTCGACGGACGGCACGGCCCGCATCGTGGAGAGCCTCGGTCTGCCGGGTGTGCGGGTGATCCGCCAGCACAACGCGGGCAAGCCCGCCGCGCTCAACAGAGGCCTGGCGAACGCGCGTCACGACCTGATCGTGATGATGGACGGCGACACGGTCTTCGAACCGGCGACCGTCCGCGAACTCGTCCAGCCCTTCGGCGACCCGCGGGTCGGCGCGGTCGCGGGCAACGCCAAGGTCGGCAACCGGGACTCCCTGATCGGCGCCTGGCAGCACATCGAGTACGTGATGGGCTTCAACCTCGACCGCCGGATGTACGACATCCTGCGCTGCATGCCGACGATCCCCGGCGCGGTCGGCGCCTTCCGGCGCTCGGCGCTGGAGCGGGTCGGCGGCATGAGCGACGACACGCTCGCCGAGGACACCGACATCACCATGGCGATGCACCGCGACGGCTGGCGGGTGGTGTACGCGGAGAACGCGCGCGCCTGGACGGAGGCGCCCGAGTCGGTCCAGCAGCTCTGGTCCCAGCGCTACCGCTGGTCGTACGGCACGATGCAGGCGATCTGGAAGCACCGCCGCGCCCTCGTGGAACGCGGTCCCTCGGGCCGCTTCGGCCGCGTCGGACTGCCGCTGGTGTCGCTGTTCATGGTGGTGGCCCCGCTGCTGGCGCCCCTCATCGACGTCTTCCTGCTGTACGGCGTGGTCTTCGGCCCGACCCAGAAGACGGTCGTGGCCTGGCTCGGCGTTCTCGGGATCCAGGCGTTCTGCGCGGCCTACGCCTTCCGGCTCGACCGCGAGCGCATGTCCCACCTCATCTCGCTGCCCCTTCAGCAGCTCCTCTACCGCCAGCTCATGTACGTGGTGCTGCTCCAGTCCTGGATCACGGCGGTCACCGGCGGCCGGCTGCGCTGGCAGAAGCTGCGGCGCACGGGTGCCGTCGGGGCACCCGGCGGCCCGGGGCAGCGGCGGCGGACCCACCACGCCGGAGATCGGAGGCCGGTGGCATGACCCACGGATACCCGACCGGCACGGGCGCGCACCCGGAGCCGACACCCCCGGTGGACATCCCGCGGCAGCACACGGCACAGCCCGCGCCCACCACGCCGAAGCCGGGCCGGGACCGCTATCTGGACCTGCTGCGCTCCATCGCCCTGGTCCGCGTGGTGATCTACCACCTGTTCGGCTGGGCATGGCTGTCGGTGCTGTTCCCCTCGATGGGCGTGATGTTCGCGCTCGCCGGGTCGCTGATGGCGCGCTCCCTCAGCCGCCCGGCGCTGAGCGTGATCAGGAGCCGGGTGCGCAGGCTGCTGCCGCCGCTCTGGATGTTCAGCGCGGTGGTGCTGCCCCTGCTGTTCGTGGGCGGCTGGAACCCGGTGAAGGACCCGGACAACGGCGGCACCTGGGGCGTGGTCGAGCTGATCGACTACGTCGTCCCGATCGGCGCCCCGCCCTACCCCTGGCACGCGGGCACCTTGTCCGGCCTCGTGGACGACAGTTGGGCGGACCAGGCGGCGGGCCCTCTGTGGTACCTGCGCGCCTACCTCTGGTTCGTGGTGGCCTCCCCCTTGCTGCTGTGGGCGTTCCGCCGGGTCCCGTGGGCGACGCTGCTGGCCCCGCTGGGGCTGACCGCGATCGTCGGCACCGGCCTGGTGACCATCCCCGGTGAGACGGGCAACGCGGTCACGGACTTCGGGGTCTACGGAAGCTGCTGGGTGCTGGGCTTCGCCCACCAGGAGGGCATGCTGGCGAAGGTCCCGCGCTATGCCGCCGTCTCCTGCGCGACCCTGGTGATGGCGTTCGGCCTGTGGTGGGCCTCGGGTCATCTGGGCGAGGACGGCTGGGACCTCAACGACATCCCGCTGGCGCAGGCGACCTGGTCCCTCGGGTTCGTGGTGATCCTGCTCCAGTACTCCCCGTCGTGGCGCGAACTGCCGGGCCCGCTGCGCGGATGGGACAAGGTGATCACGCTGTCCAACAACCGCGCGGTCACCATCTATCTGTGGCACAACCTGCTGATCATGGCCACGGTCCCGCTCATCGACCTGGGCTACCGGCTGCCGTTCATGCAGAGCGAGAGAGCGTCGTCCGCGCTCGACTCGACGTACACGATGTGGATGTTCTTCCTCGTCTGGCCACTGATCGCACTGGCGATCGCCGCCTTCGGCTGGATAGAGGACCTCGCGGCCAAACGCCCCCCGCGCCTGTGGCCGAACGGCACGAAGCGCGACCGGCCCGACAACCGGAGCGGGGCACACGCACCCCGGGGGTGACAGCCGGGGCCCCCGGTTCCGTTCGGCGCGGGCCCGGATTCCGGCGGCGCGGGTCCCGATCCGGCAAGGCCGGTTCCGGGTCCGGGGGTGTGGTTCCCGGCTCCGACCGGGGAGTTCGGGAGGTACGGGCCCTTCCGTCGGCGTGCGGGGCCGGGCACTGTAGGGGGCAGGGCCTGTCGGGTCGCCCGTCCATGGCGGGCAACCCGACAGGCCCTGACAACCCCCACAGACGCCACCCTCGCGTGGACTCACCGGCCGTCGCGCCCGCGGCGGCGACTTCAAGGCGGTGACAGGAACATGGCATCGGGCTCCCCCACAGCCCCGTACGATCTGCGCTTCGACTCCGGGCGGATCTGCCTGGACTTGCTGGCGACGACCCATCCCGGTGAACGGCTCGGCTCATTGGACCGGCTCCGGGCCTGGATCATCGGCGCCGGGCTGGTCCCGGCGGGCACACCACTGGCCGGAGCCGGTCCGGAATGGCTGCCGGCCTTCCATGAACTACGCGTCCATATAGGTCAGTTGGTGTACGGAGAACTGAAGGGACGGCCCTCCGACGCGGCGCTGGCCCGCGTCAACGAGGTCGCGCGAGGGGCGCCGCCCGCGCTCTGCGCGGTCCGTGGCGCGGACGGCGGCCTGATCCGGCGCCTGCGCCCGCTGCCGGGCTGCGGGGAACTGCTGGCCGTGGTGGCCCGCGAGGCGATCGAGCTGCTGACGGACCCCGGGACCCGGGCGGGCCTGCGGCAGTGCGAGGGCGACAACTGCCCCCTCGTCTATCTCGACATGTCCCGCGGCAGACGCCGCCGCTGGTGCTCCAGCGAGGTGTGCGGCAACCGCGAACGCGTCGCCCGCCACCGCCGCCGGACGGCACTGACCCGCGCCTGAGGGCGGTCCGGCCGGAGCCGCGCGGAGGCGTTCGCGCGGCTCAGGGGTACCTTCCGTAGCCTCCCGCGGCCCCCTTCGCGTACGGTAGACGGCTGCCCAGCACGTCAGAAGGGGGCCCGGTGGCCGCTCAGGCTCAACAGGAAACCGCGCTCGACCCGGTCGGCGAGTCCGCGCACGACTCGCGCCGCGACCGGGAGATCAGCGTCGAACAGAAACACCTTGACCGGGTGTACCGGCGTCTCGAGGAGAAGATCCACGAGGCGGAGTTCCTGATGAACGACGCCGCCCAGCGCGGCCATGTCGGCACGCCCGGCGCGCTCGCCGAACGCGACGCGCAGGTCTTCCGGGCGGGCATCCACCTCAACCGGCTCAACAACGAGTTCGAGGACTTCCTCTTCGGCCGGATCGACCTGCTGCTCGGCAAGGACGGCAAGAAGGGACCGGACGGCGCGTACACGGCCGTCGAGCCCGCCGAGGGAGCGGTCCGGCCCGACAACACCGCCGATATCGCCGAGACCCTGCACATCGGCCGCATCGGCGTCCTCGACGAGGAGTACGCGCCCCTGGTCATCGACTGGCGCGCGCCCGCCGCGGCCCCCTTCTACCGCTCGACCCCGGTCGACCCCGGCCGGGTCGTACGCCGCCGCGTCATCCGCTCCAAGGGCCGCAAGGTGCTCGGCGTCGAGGACGACCTGATGCGCCCCGAGCTGACGGCGAGCCTCGACGGCCACGAGCTGCCGGTGATCGGCGACGGCGCCCTGATGGCCGCCCTCGGCCAGGCGCGTACCCACTCCATGCGCGACATCGTGGCCTCGATCCAGGCCGAACAGGACCTCGTGATCCGCGCCCCCGCCGCCTCCGTGACCTACGTCGAGGGCGGCCCCGGCACCGGCAAGACGGCCGTGGCCCTGCACCGGGCCGCCTACCTCCTCTATCAGGACCGGCGCCGGTACGCGGGCGGCATCCTGATCGTCTCGCCCACCCCGTTGCTCGTCGCCTACACCGAGGGCGTGCTGCCCTCCCTCGGCGAGGAGGGCCAGGTCGCCATCCGCGCGGTCGGCTCGCTCGTCGACGGCGTGCAGGCCACGGTGTACGACTCCCCGTCGGTGGCCCGCGCCAAGGGCTCGTACCGCATGCTCAAGGTGGTGCGGAAGGCCGCGCGCGGCGCCCTGGAGCGCGGGGACGCGCCCACTCGGCTCAGGGTCGTCGCCTTCGGCCGCCGCCTCGAACTGGAGGCCGAGGAGCTGGAGCGCATCCGGCGCACCGCCCTGAGCGGCACCGCCCCGGTGAACCTCCTGCGCCCGCGTGCCCGCAGGCTGCTCCTGGACGCCCTGTGGGCCCACTCCGGCGCGGCCGGCCGCCACACCGACCCCGAACTGGCCGCCGAGCTGCGCTCCTCCTTCGACGAGGACATCCTCTGCGAGGACTCCTTCACCGAGTTCCTGGACGCCTGGTGGCCCGAGCTGACCCCGCGCGCCGTCCTGGAGGCCATGGCCGACGACAGGCGGCTCGGCCGCTGGGCGCGGCGGATCCTCACCCCCGGCGAGGTCCGCAAGGTCGCGCGGTCCCTGCGGCGGGACGGGCTGTCCGTGCACGACGTGGCCGTCCTGGACGAACTCCAGGCCGTCCTCGGCGTACCGGCCCGCCCGCGCAAGAAGCGTGAGTTGGACCCGCTCGACCAGCTCACCGGGCTGGAGGAGCTGATGCCCGTACGCGAGGAGTCCCAGCGCGAGCGCGCCGAGCGCCTCGCCCAGGAGCGCACCGAGTACGCGCATGTGATCGTCGACGAGGCGCAGGACCTCACGCCGATGCAGTGGCGGATGATCGGGCGGCGCGGGCGGCACGCCACCTGGACGGTGGTCGGCGACCCGGCCCAGTCGTCCTGGTCCGACCCGGACGAGGCGGCCGAGGCCCGCGACGAGGCCCTGGGCACGCGCCCGCGCCGCCGCTTCACGCTCACGGTCAACTACCGCAACCCCGCCGAGATCGCCGACCTGGCGGCCAAGGTGCTGGCGCTCGCCATGCCCGGCTCCGAGTCCCCCTCCGCCGTCCGCTCCACGGGCGTCGAGCCCCGCTTCGCGGTCGCGCGGGACGCGCTCGGCGAGACCGTCCGCGCGGAGGCCGCCCGGCTGCTCGACGTGGTGGACGGCACGGTCGGCGTGGTCGTCGCGATGAACCGGCGCCAGGAGGCGGCCCGCTGGCTGGACGGCCTCGGCGACCGCGTCGTGGCGCTCGGCAGCCTGGAGGCCAAGGGCCTGGAGTACGACGCGACGGTCGTCGTCTCGCCCGCGGAGATCGCCGACGAGAGCCCCGCGGGCCTGCGGGTGCTGTACGTGGCGCTGACCCGGGCGACGCAGCAGTTGACGGTCGTCTCGGGCGAACGGGACGAGCCGGACGCGGCCGGGGTACCGGATCTGCTGCGCGACTGAGCCCGCGTCGGCGCCGCGGAGAGCCGTGTTCCCGTGCCGGGAGAGCCGTGTTCCCGTGCCAGGAGGATGAACTCCCGGCACGGGAATGGCCTTGCGCCATCTGTTTGTTAGCCTGGAGGTGACACCGGCCCGATCCAAGCCCCCGGGCCCAACCTTTGTCGCTACGAGCGACCACTTGCCGCGAGGCGAGCATGGCGGGTCGGTGTCACTGAAAGCCCGACTTCGAACGTCGAAGAGGTCCGCGTCCCCTGTGACGCGGACCTCTTGCGTTGCCCACCCCGGCCCCTGCTTCACGCACAGGTACTTCTCGTATGGTGGAAGCACCTTTCCGAACGTTCCGACGAGCAGCGAACACAACGTTCGCAATCCGGTGCGGTTACCGCGTACTCGCCGGTAGGTGCGACGATTCGGACGGCAATCGGCGACACACGGTGAAAGCAGAGGAAGTCGGCCATGGCAACGGCGCCCAGCGTCTCCTACTCGATGACGGTCCGGCTGGA
Organism: Streptomyces sp. NPDC104371; assembly: GCF_055583785.1. Taxonomy (NCBI): domain Bacteria; kingdom Bacillati; phylum Actinomycetota; class Actinomycetes; order Kitasatosporales; family Streptomycetaceae; genus Streptomyces; species Streptomyces sp. NPDC104371. The sequence continues at coordinate 389,601 of NZ_JBVJNF010000007.1, read as the reverse complement.
GGTGCCCGCGGGTGGCACCGCGGTCTCCCAGCTCACCACGGCCGTGGAGTCCTCCGGAGGCTCGGTGACCGGTCTCGACGTCACGGCTTCCGGCCACGAGAAGCTCCGTATCGACGTCACCATCGCCGCCACCTCGACGGACCACGCGCAGGAGATCGTCGAGAAGCTGCGCGCCATCGAGGGCGTCACGCTCGGCAAGGTCTCGGACCGTACGTTCCTCATGCACCTCGGCGGCAAGATCGAGATGCAGGCCAAGCACCCCATCCGCAACCGTGACGACCTCTCCATGGTCTACACGCCGGGTGTGGCGCGCGTGTGCATGGCGATCGCGGAGAACCCCGAGGACGCCCGCCGTCTGACGATCAAGCGCAACTCCGTCGCCGTCGTGACCGACGGTTCCGCGGTGCTCGGCCTCGGCAACATCGGCCCGAAGGCCGCGCTGCCCGTCATGGAGGGCAAGGCGGCCCTCTTCAAGCGCTTCGCCGGTATCGACGCCTGGCCGATCTGCCTCGACACCCAGGACAGCGACGCCATCGTCGAGATCGTCAAGGCCATCGCCCCCGGGTTCGCGGGCATCAACCTCGAGGACATCTCCGCGCCCCGCTGCTTCGAGATCGAGGCGCGGCTGCGGGAGGCCCTCGACATCCCCGTCTTCCACGACGACCAGCACGGCACCGCGATCGTGGTCCTCGCCTCCCTCACCAACGCCCTGCGCGTGGTGGGCAAGCAGATCGACGACGTCCGCGTCGTCATGTCGGGCGCCGGCGCCGCCGGTACGGCCATCCTCAAGCTGCTGCTCGCGGCGGGCGTGAAGAAGGCCGTCGTCGCCGACATCCACGGCGTCGTGCACGCCGAGCGCGCGGACCTGGTGAACGCCGCCGCGGACTCGCCGCTGCGCTGGATCGCCGACAACACCAACCCCGAGGGCCTGACCGGCACGCTGAAGGAGGCCACGCGCGGCGCGGACGTCTTCATCGGCGTCTCCGCCCCGAACGTCCTCGACGGCGCCGACGTCGCCGCCATGGCTGAGGGAGCGATCGTGTTCGCGCTCGCGAACCCGGACCCCGAGGTCGACCCCGCGGTGGCCCGCCGGACGGCGGCGGTCGTGGCCACCGGCCGCTCCGACTTCCCGAACCAGATCAACAACGTGCTGGTCTTCCCGGGTGTCTTCCGCGGTCTGCTGGACGCCCAGTCCCGCACGGTCAACACGGACATGATGCTGGCCGCCGCGAGCGCCCTCGCGGACGTGGTGACCGAGGACGAGCTGAACCCGAACTACATCATCCCGAGCGTCTTCAACGACAAGGTCGCGGGCGCGGTCGCCGGAGCGGTGCGCGCCGCGGCGAAGGCGGCGGCGGAGCCGCTCACGGCCGAGTAGGCACACCTCGGCGGCGGCTCCTGGCCGGTGGTCGCTGCCTGTGACCATTGCCACGGTGGCCCGGCCCGGCGCGTCGCGGCGCGCGGGACGCCGGGCCGCCCCCTAGGGTGGCGGCCGGACTCAGGCTCTGCGGTCCGTTGTCGCGGGCGGACGGAGCGTCACCACACCACAGGAAAGTGGCGCTCTTCGGGTGACTCCCACGGGTTGTTCTCATGACTCCCACGGGTGTTCTCACGGCCCCCGCGGGTGCCGGATTGGCTTTCCCGCCGCAGGTGGGGGCAGGATGCGTCTTCGGGCGCGAGGGTCTGACGACGGACCCGGGTCCGGGACCTCACCGAGGACCCTGGCAGCATCGGCTTCGCCGTGCCCATCATGCGGCTCCGCCGCGTGGCACGCCTCAACGGCAAGAAGAACACGGGAGTAACAACATGAACCGCAGTGAGCTGGTGGCCGCGCTGGCCGACCGTGCCGAGGTGACCCGCAAGGACGCCGACGCCGTGCTGGCCGCGTTCGCCGAGACCGTCGGCGAGATCGTCGCCAAGGGCGACGAGAAGGTCACCATCCCTGGCTTCCTCACCTTCGAGCGCACCCACCGTGCCGCTCGCACCGCGCGTAACCCGCAGACCGGCGACCCCATCCAGATCCCGGCCGGCTACAGCGTGAAGGTCTCCGCGGGCTCCAAGCTCAAGGAAGCCGCGAAGGGCAAGTGACCTTGCCGTCGTACGCCACGCGACCGGCGTAAGGCCAAGGGGCGGTCACCCGAACCGGGTGACCGCCCCTCGCGCGGTTCAGGGCGCCGTCGTCAGCCGAGCACCTTGCTGGGCAGTTCGACCTTCGCCCCCAGCTCCACGAGCTTGTCCATGAAGTTCTCGTAGCCGCGGTTGATCAGGTCGATGCCGTGGACGCGGGACGTGCCCTGCGCCGCCAGCGCCGCGATCAGGTACGAGAAGCCGCCGCGCAGGTCGGGGATGACCAGGTCCGCGCCCTGGAGCCGGGTCGGGCCCGAAACGACCGCGGAGTGCAGGAAGTTGCGCTGGCCGAAGCGGCAGTCCGAGCCGCCGAGGCACTCGCGGTAGAGCTGGATGTGCGCGCCCATCTGGTTGAGCGCGGAGGTGAAGCCGAGGCGGGACTCGTAGACCGTCTCGTGGATGATCGACAGGCCCGTGGCCTGCGTCAGCGCGACCACCAGCGGCTGCTGCCAGTCCGTCTGGAAGCCGGGGTGCACGTCCGTCTCCAGCGCGATGGACTTCAACTCGCCACCGGGGTGCCAGAACCGGATGCCCTCGTCGTCGATCTCGAAGGCGCCGCCCACCTTGCGGTAGGTGTTCAGGAACGTCATCATCGAGCGCTGCTGGGCGCCGCGGACGTAGATGTTGCCCTCGGTCGCGAGCGCGGCCGACGCCCAGGACGCGGCCTCCAGACGGTCGGCGAGCGCGTGATGGTTGTAGCCGCCCAGCGTGTCCACACCGGTGATGCGGATCGTGCGGTCGGTGTCCATCGCGATGATCGCGCCCATCTTCTGCAGCACGCAGATGAGGTCCTCGATCTCGGGCTCCACGGCCGCGTTCGACAGCTCGGTGACGCCCTCCGCCAGCACCGCCGTCAGCAGCACCTGCTCCGTCGCGCCGACGGACGGGTACGGCAGCCGTATCTTCGTGCCGCGCAGCCCCTTGGGGGCCTCCAGGTACTGGCCGTCCGCGCGCTTCTCGATGGTCGCGCCGAACTGCCGCAGCACGTCGAAGTGGAAGTCGATCGGCCGGCCGCCGATGTCGCAGCCACCGAGGCCGGGGATGAACGCGTGGCCGAGCCGGTGCAGCAGCGGGCCGCAGAACAGGATCGGGATCCGCGAGGAACCGGCGTGGGCGTCGATGTCGGCGACATTGGCGCTCTCGACATGCGTCGGGTCGAGGATCAGTTCACCCGGCTCCTCGCCCGGACGGACCGTCACACCGTGCAGTTGCAGCAGCCCGCGGACGACCCGTACGTCGCGGATGTCGGGGACGTTGCGCAGTCTGCTCGGCGCGCTGCCCAGCAGCGCGGCGACCATGGCCTTCGGTACGAGGTTCTTCGCACCTCGGACACGGATCTCGCCCTCCAGCGGCGTTCCGCCGTGGACCAACAGGACATCGTCGTTGACGGTCATGAATCTCGCGTTCCGTGGAGTGGGGCAGGGGGCCGAAGACGTAAGCGTAATAGCCGTCGCCCCCCCTTCAGTAAGCCCCGGTGGGCCCAGCAACGTCATGGGTTTGCCACAACACGAACCGTCCGCAACCGGACACATGGGGTGACCGTGCGACGGCGTGCGCGCCCCTCGTCGATCATGGCCGTATTCACCCGCGTAACCCCGATCGCCTCCCCATACCGGGGCAGGATGCGGGATCATGTCTGCCATGACCGAGGTGTCCTCGCTCACAGGGCGGCTGCTCGTGGCCACTCCCGCCCTGGCGGACCCGAACTTCGACCGCGCTGTGGTGCTCCTTCTCGACCACGACGAGGAGGGCTCGCTCGGTGTGGTCCTCAATCGCCCCACCCCCGTGGACGTGGGCGATGTCCTGGAGGGGTGGGGGGACCTCGCGGGCGAGCCCGGCGTCGTCTTCCAGGGCGGACCGGTGTCGCTGGACTCCGCGCTCGGCGTCGCGGTGATCCCCGGCGGCTCCGCGGAGCGTGCCCCGCTCGGCTGGCGGCGGGTGCACGGAGCGATCGGCCTGGTCGACCTGGAGGCCCCGCCCGAACTGCTCGCGCGGGCCCTGGGCTCCCTGCGCATCTTCGCCGGGTACGCGGGCTGGGGCCCCGGCCAGCTCGAGAACGAACTGGTGGAGGGCGCCTGGTACGTCGTCGAGTCCGAGCCCGGCGACGTGTCGTCCCCGGAGCCGGAGCGGCTGTGGCGGGAGGTACTGCGCCGGCAGCGCAGCGAGCTGGCGATGGTGGCCACGTATCCCGATGACCCTTCGCTCAATTGACGCCCGGGACCTTTCAGTACTCTTGGTGCTATGAGCACTCTTGAGCCCGAGCGCGGTACTGGTACGGGGACCCTCGTAGAGCCGACGCCGCAGGTGTCGCACGGCGACGGCGACCACGAGCGCTTCGCCCACTACGTCCAGAAGGACAAGATCATGGCGAGCGCCCTCGACGGCACGCCCGTCGTGGCGCTGTGCGGCAAGGTGTGGGTCCCTGGCCGCGACCCGAAGAAGTACCCCGTCTGCCCCATGTGCAAGGAGATCTACGAATCCATGGGCAGCGGCGGCGACGAGGGCAAGGGCGGCGACAAGAAGTAGCCGGTCCGCCGCGCGACGACCGCGGGCCCCCGGGAAGCGTCTCCACGCGTCCCGGGGGCCTTCGCGTTCACTACTGCGTATCCGCGTACGAGAGGTATCCGCGTACGAGGGCTGGTCCCGGGGCCCGGTGGGGCGGTAGAGCACTGCTATGACGGACCTGATTCCCGAGCCCGGCCGGGTGACCGCCCCCGAGGCCGGCTTCTTCGACCTGATCTCCGCCACCGGGCTGATCGCGGGCGACGGCGCCGAACGGACCGAGCGCTGGCTGCGCGCCACGCTCGGCGCGGCCACCGGGCTGCCCCTTCCGGCGCGCGCCGCGGACGGCGGCGTCCTCCGCCTCACCGTCGACCCGAGCGCCACCGGTGACCTGGGCGAGGAGGGCTACGACCTCACGATCGAGGCGACCGGTGCGCACCTGGTGGGCGGCGGCGCGGCCGGCCTCTTCTGGGGTGCGCAGACGCTACGGCAACTGCTCGGCCCCGACGCCTTCCGGCGCGCGCCCCTGCCGGACCGGCGGTGGCGGCTGCCGCTGCTGCGGATCCAGGACGCGCCCCGCTTCCGCTGGCGCGGCCTCCTGCTCGACGTCGCCCGGCACTTCCTGCCCAAGGACGGGGTCCTGCGCCAACTGGACCTGATGGCCGCGCACAAGCTCAACGTCCTGCACCTCCACCTCACCGACGACCAGGGCTGGCGCCTGGAGATCAAGCGGTACCCGAAGCTCACCGAGACCGGCTCCTGGCGGGCGCGCACGCGCTACGGCCACCGGGCCTCGCCGCTGTGGGAGCGGAAGCCGCACGGGGGTTACTACACGCAGGACGACATCCGCGAGATCGTCGCCTACGCGGCCGAGCGGCACATCACCGTCGTCCCCGAGATCGATCTGCCGGGACACAGTCAGGCGGCCATCGCCGCGTATCCGGAACTCGGCAACCGCGACGTCGTCGACACGGCCTCCCTCACGGTCTGGGACGACTGGGGCGTCAACCCGAACGTCCTCGCCCCCACCGACACCACCCTGCGGTTCTACGAAGGGGTGTTCGAGGAGGTTCTGGAGCTGTTCCCCTCGCGCTTCGTCCATGTCGGCGGCGACGAATGCCCCAAGGACCAGTGGCGGCGGTCCCCGGCCGCGCAGGCACGCATCAGGGAGTTGGGCCTCGCCGACGAGGACGAACTCCAGTCCTGGTTCATCCGCCACTTCGACACCTGGCTCACCGCCCGCGGCCGTCGGCTCATCGGCTGGGACGAGATCCTGGAAGGCGGCCTGGCACAAGGGGCCGCGGTGTCCTCCTGGCGCGGATACGCGGGCGGCGTCACGGCCGCGCGGGCGGGACACGACGTCGTCATGTGCCCGGAGCAGCAGGTGTACCTGAACTTCCGTGAGGACGGCGGCGAGGACGAGCCGGTGCCCATCGGATACGTCCGCACGCTGGCGGACGTCTACCGCTTCGAGCCGGTTCCCCCGCAGCTCACCGGCGACCTCGCGCGGCATGTGCTCGGTACGCAGGCCAACATGTGGACCGAGGTGACCGAGGATCAGGACCGGATCGACTACCAGATGTTCCCCCGGCTCGCGGCGTTCGCCGAGGTCGCCTGGAGCGCGCTGCCCGCCCCCGCGGACCGCGACGTCGCGGGCTTCGAGCGGCGGATGGCGGCCCACTACCGCCGACTTGACGCCCTGGGCGTCGCCTACCGGCCGCCCACCGGACCGCGCCCCTGGCAGCGGCGACCCGGCGTGCTCGGACGCCCGATCGAGGGCGCGCCCCCGAACGTGTGAGGCGCGGCCGAGGTGCCCGCCGACGGCCCGACTCCCTGGAAACGTGGCCCCACATGGGCAAAACCCGTGCAAGAAGCACTGATCGGTGGAAACTCGCCGTCGGTGTCGATGTCATGGCAAAGCGGGCCAAGTCCCGGGGTGGGGGGTGAGTCTCTCCTGGCGGACCCCCGCGTCGCGGGTGGGGGAAGATGTGCCAGAGTTGCCACGTCCCTCCTGTCAGCACGTACCGTACGGCAGCACAGGTGGGGACCAGGTGGGGCAGTGGGAAGGGGCAGCCGGATTGACCACGCAGGCACCGCGGGCGGCGCAGGCCGTGACCCTGCCCGCCTCGCTGGACGAGGCCGTGGCGGCGCTCGCCGCCATGCCGGCGGCCGTCCCCGTGGCGGGCGGCACCGACCTCATGGTCGCGGTCAACTCCGGGCAGTTGCGGCCCGCCGCGCTGGTCGGACTCGGCCGCATCAGTGAGATCCGTGGCTGGCAGTACCAGGACGGCCATGCGCTGCTCGGCGCGGGCCTCACCCATGCCCGGATGGGACGCCCCGACTTCGCCGCGCTCATCCCCGCCCTCGCGGCGGCGGCCCGCGCGGCCGGACCACCGCACATCCGCAACGCGGGCACGCTCGGCGGCAACATCGTCTCGGCCGCGCCCACCGGCGACGCGCTTCCGGTGCTCGCCGCCCTGGAGGCCACGCTGGTCGTCGCGGGCCCCGGCGGCGCCCGCCGCGAGATCCCGGTCTCGCATCTGCTCGCGGGCGTGGAGATGCTGCGCGGCGGTGAACTCGTCGGCTACGTACGGGTTCCGCTGCTGCACGCGCCCCAGGTCTTCCTGAAGGCGACCGGACGCACGGGCCCCGGCCGGGCGACGGCGTCCGTGGCGCTCGTCCTCGACCCGGCGCGGCGCGGGGTGCGGTGCGCGGTCGGTGCCATAGCGCCGATGCCGCTGCGCCCGCTGGAGGCCGAGCGGTGGGTCGCCCAGTTCATCGACTGGGACAACGACCGCGCGATCGCCCCCGAAGTGCTCACCGCCTTCGGGGAGTACGTCGCCACGGCGTGCGTCCCCGACGCGGAACCGGCGCAGGACGGCACCGTGCCACCGCTTCCGCCCGCCGTACTGCATCTGCGGCGCACCGTCGCCGCGCTGGCCCGTCGAGCACTGGGGAGGGCGCTGTCGTGACCGACGACCAGCACCGTGAGGACGCCGCCCACGAGAGCGCCCGCGGGTCCTGGGAACGGCTGCCCCAGGGGGAGTACGACGACGGGGCCACGGCCTTCGTCCAGCTTCCCGAGGGCGGCGTCGACGCCCTTCTCGCCTCCTACAGCCCCCTGGCCGCGCCGGGCCACGGCTTCGTGCCCCCGGCGTTCCCACCGGCCACCGACACCGCGGGCGCCTGGGATCAGGCCGCCGGGAATGTGCACTGGCCCGACGCGAACGCCGCCACCGGTCAGGGCGGGGACGACCGGTTCACCTACGACCCCGCCGCGACCGCGCAGTGGACGATGGCGGACGCCGCGCCCGCACAGCCGGAGCAGCCCGTCGCCGGGCATGACGTCACCGGGCAGTGGTCGATCCCCGTGGCGGACGGTGAACTCTCCGACGACTCGGGCGAGTTCAACACGTCGTCGCTGGTCGAGCAGTGGGGCCACACCCCGCCCGCGACCCTGCCGGGCGGCGCGGCGGCACCCTGGGTGACGGAACCGGCGGAACCGGCCGGACAGCCGGGACAGCCGTGGACGGACCCCGCGGGGGAGAGCGCCGCGCAGGCGCCCGTCGAGCTGCCGGAAGAGCCGTCGTACGAGGACGCGCTCGCCGGTGGGGCCCCGCAGGAGCCCGCGGCGGTCCCGCAGCAGTCCGAGCCCGCCGCGCCGGTCACCGCCGGGCAACTGCCCGAGCCCGCCGCCCCGGTGGCCGCCGAGGAGACGCCCGACCCGGCGCCGGACGCCGTTCCGGTCGCCGATCCCGTACCCGCCGCTCCGGACCCCGTACCCGTACCCGTACCGGCCGCGGACCCGGCACCGGAAGCGGATGCGGACGCGGAGGCGGACGCGAGCGAGCCGACGCCCGAGCAGGCTGCGGCCCCCGCTCCCGAGGCCGCGCCCGAGCAGCCCGCCGCCGAACCCACTCCCGAGCCCGCCCCCGAACCGACGCTCGAACTCGCCCTCGACGACCACCCGTTGGCCTCCTACGTCCTGCGGGTCAACGGCGCCGACCGCCCGGTCAGCGACGCCTGGATCGGCGAGTCGCTGCTGTACGTGCTGCGCGAGCGGCTCGGGCTCGCCGGGGCCAAGGACGGCTGTTCGCAAGGCGAGTGCGGTGCCTGCAACGTCCAGGTCGACGGCCGCCTCGTCGCCTCCTGCCTGGTGCCCGCCGTGACCGCCGCGAGCAGCGAGGTGCGGACCGTCGAGGGGCTCGCCGTCGACGGCCACCCCTCGGACGTACAGCGGGCGCTCGCCGAGTGCGGCGCCGTGCAGTGCGGGTTCTGCATCCCCGGGATGGCGATGACCGTGCACGACCTGCTGGAGGGCAACCCCGCGCCCACCGAACGCGAGACCCGCCAGGCCCTGTGCGGCAACCTCTGCCGCTGCTCGGGCTATCGCGGGGTCCTCGATGCGGTGGCCCAGGTCGCCGCCGGACGCCGGGCGCACACCGAGCACACCGAGACCGAACCGGGGCAGCACGCCGAGGCGGCGCCCTCCGTCTTCGACGACGCGGCCCTGAACGAGCACCCGTACGGCCAGGACGGAGGCCAGGCGTGAGCAGCGAAGCCACCACGACCACCGAGACGGCCCTGCCCGCCGCCGAGCCGCTGCCGCACGGCCTCGGCGCCAGCCTGCCGTCCACCGACATCCGCGCCAAGACCGAGGGCACGTTCCCGTACACGGCCGACCTGTGGGCCGAGGGCCTGCTGTGGGCCGCCGTGCTGCGCTCACCGCATCCGCACGCGCGCATCGTGTCCATCGACACGCGGCACGCGCGCGAGATGCCCGGCGTCCGGGCCGTCATCACGCACGAGGACGTGCCCGGCAGCCCGCTCCTCGGCCGGGGCACCGTCGACCGCCCGGTGTTCGCCTCCGAGGTCGTGCGCCACCACGGGGAGCCGATCGCGGCCGTCGCCGCCGACCACCCCGACACCGCGCGCATGGCCGCCGCCGCCGTCATCGTCGAGTACGAGGTGCTCGACCCGGTGACCGACCCGGAGCAGGCCTTCGAGGCCGAACCGCTGCATCCCGACGGCAATCTGATCCGCCATATCCCGCTGCGCCACGGTGACCCGGACGCGGTCGGCGAGACCGTCGTCGAGGGCCTGTACCGCATCGGCCGTCAGGACCCGGCCCCCATCGGCGCGGAGGCCGGTCTCGCCGTGCCCCGGCCGGACGGCGGGGTCGAGCTGTATCTCGCCTCCACCGACCCGCACACCGACCGCGACCGGGCCGCCGCGGTCTACGGTCTGCCACCCGAACGGGTGAAGATCGTCGTGACCGGGGTGCCCGGCGCCACCGCCGACCGGGAGGACCAGGGCTTCCAGGTCCCGCTCGGCCTGCTCGCGCTGCGCACCGGCTGCCCGGTCAAGCTGACCGTGACGCGCGAGGAGTCCTTCCTCGGGCACGTGCACCGCCACCCCACCCTGCTGCGCTACCGCCATCACGCGGACGCCGAGGGCAAGCTGGTGAAGGTCGAGGCGCAGATCCTGCTGGACGCGGGCGCGTACGCGGACACCTCCGCGGAGGCGCTCGCCGCCGCGGTGTCCTTCGCCTGCGGCCCGTACGCGGTGCCGAACGCCTTCATCGAGGGCTGGGCCGTGCGCACCAACAACCCGCCTTCCGGCCATGTCCGGGGCGAGGGCGCGATGCAGGTGTGCGCGGCGTACGAGGCCCAGATGGACAAGCTCGCCAAGAAGCTGGGCCTGGACCCGGCGGAGTTGCGGCTGCGCAACGTCATGGCGACGGGCGACGTCCTGCCGACGGGCCAGACGGTGACCTGTCCGGCGCCGGTGGCCGAACTGCTGGAGGCCGTACGGGAACACCCGCTGCCCCCGCTGCCCAAGGACACCCCCGCGGACGAGTGGCTGCTGCCCGGCGGTCTCGAGGGCGCGGGCGAGCCGGGTGCCGTGCGCCGCGGTGTCGGCTACGGCCTCGGCATGGTCCACATGCTCGGCGCGGAGGGCACCGACGAGGTCTCCACCGCGACGGTGAAGGTCCAGGACGGGGTGGCCACGGTCCTGTGCGCGGCGGTCGAGACGGGACAGGGCTTCACCACGCTGGCCCGGCAGATCGTCCAGGAGACGCTCGGCATCGACGAGGTGTACGTGGCGCCGGCCGACACGGACCAGCCGCCGGCGGGCGCGGGCTGCCGCAGCCGTCATACCTGGGTGTCGGGCGGGGCCGTGGAACGCGCGGCGAAGATGGTCCGCACCCAACTGCTGCAACCGCTCGCACACAAGTTCGGCATGTCGACCGAGCTGCTCCAGATCACCGACGGCAAGATCACCTCGTACGACGGCGTGCTGTCGACCACGGTCACCGAGGCGCTGGACGGCAAGGAGCTGTGGGCCACGGCGCAGTGCCGCCCGCACCCGACGGAACCGCTGGACGAGACGGGCCAGGGCGACGCCTTCGTGGGGCTCGCGTTCTGCGCGATCCGCGCGGTGGTGGACGTGGACGTCGAACTCGGCTCGGTCCGGGTCGTGGAAGTGGCGCTCGCGCAGGACGTGGGCCGGGTGCTGAATCCCGCGCAGCTCGCCGCGCGCGTGGAGGCCGGGGTCACCCAGGGCGTGGGCATCGCGCTCACGGAGAACCTCCGTACGGCGCGCGGTCTGGTCCGCCATCCCGATCTGACGGGCTACTCCCTGCCGACGGCCCTGGACGCGCCCGACATCCGGATCGTGAAGCTGATCGAGGAGCGGGACGTGGTCGCGCCCTTCGGCGCGAAGTCGGTCAGCGCGGTGCCCGTGGTGACGTCTCCGGCGGCGATCGCCTCAGCGGTCCGCGCGGCGACGGGCCGCCCGGTCAACCGCCTGCCGATCCGCCCGCAGGCGGCGGTGGTGACGACGCAGTGAGCGGTGCGGCGGCGAGCCTTCGGGCCGTGCCGCGCCGTGCGGCGGTCCAGGACAGTCTAGGACCAAGGTCGCAGCCGGATCACCGTCTTCCGACAGGAGCCTGACCGCGCCGAGCCCCTTACGCTGAACAGCATGGCTGCCCTCGAACCCCGCGACAGCGACAGCGATGTCGCCGACGCTCCCGTCGTCTCCGTCGAGACCCGTACCGACTCCCAAGACGCTGATGACGTGGACGACCGCACCGGCATCCTGAGCAGTCCCCACCGGGCCCTGAGCATCGGCATCGTCTCGGTGATCCTGCTGATCGCCTTCGAGGCGACGGCGGTCGGCACGGCGATGCCGGTGGCCGCGCGGGAACTGGACGGGGTGTCGCTGTACGCGTTCGCGTTCTCCGGGTTCTTCACCACGAGCCTGTTCGGCATGGTCCTGTCCGGGCAGTGGTCGGACCAGCGGGGGCCGCTGGGCGCGCTGACCACGGGCATCGGCTCGTTCGCGGTGGGCCTTGTACTGGCCGGGACCGCGGGCTCGATGTGGGTGTTCATCGCGGGCCGGGCCGTCCAGGGGCTGGGCGGCGGGCTGGTGATCGTCGCGCTGTACGTCGTCGTCGGGCGGGCCTATCCCGAGCGGCTGCGTCCGGCGATCATGGCCGCGTTCGCGGCGGCCTGGGTCGTGCCCTCGATCGTCGGACCGCTCGCCTCGGGCGCGGTCACCGAGCACTTCGGCTGGCGCTGGGTCTTCCTCAGCATCCCGGTGCTCGTGGTGTTCCCGCTGGCGATCGCCCTGCCCCAGATACGACGGCGGGCGGCGGGACCGGTGCGGGAGGGCGCCGCCCCGGCCTCCTTCGACCGGCGGCGCATCCAGCTCGCCTTCGCCATATCGCTCGGCGCCGGGCTCCTCGAGTACGCGGCGCAGGACCTGCGCTGGCTGTCCCTGCTGCCCGCCGCCGCGGGCGTCGCGCTGCTGGTGCCCGCCGTACGGGGGCTGCTGCCGCACGGCACCTACCGGGCGGCGCGCGGGCTGCCGTCCGTGGTGCTGCTGCGCGGGGTCGCGGCGGGCTCGTTCATCGCCGCGGAGTCCTTCGTGCCGCTGATGCTCGTCACCCAGCGCGGGCTCTCCCCGACGCTGGCCGGGTTCTCGCTCGCGGCGGGCGGGCTGACCTGGGCGCTGGGCTCCTGGGTGCAGTCCCGGCCGCGCCTCGCGCCCTACCGCGAGCGGCTGATGACGGTCGGCATGGTGTTCGTGGCCGCCGCGATCGTCACGGCGCCCAGCGTGCTCATCCCCGCCGTCCCGGTCTGGACCCTCGCCGTGGCCTGGGCGTTCGGCTGCTTCGGCATGGGCCTGGTCATCGCCGCGACGAGTGTGCTGCTGCTCCAGCTCTCGGCCCCCGAGGAGGCCGGCACCAACTCCGCGGCCCTCCAGATCTCCGACGCCCTCTCCAACGTCCTCCTCCTGGCAGCGGGCGGCGCCGCCTTCGCCGCCCTCGGCGGCGGCACGGTAGGCCACACCACGTCGACCACCACCGACACCACGTCCCACCCGACCGCGTTCGCGGTGGTGTTCCTGACGATGGCGGTGGTGGCCCTGGTGGGGGCGTGGGTGACACGACGGGTGCGGGTTCACTCCTGAGCGGTACCACTTTGGCCCCATCAGGAGGTGGCGGCCGGGAGTCTGGAGGATGCGGGGTTGATCGCCCAGCGGCTGAGGGTGCTGCACGCGCCGGTGTGAGCTGAGTCCCATCCCCAAGTCAGCCCGTGCCGTTCGGGCGAACGCGGCGCCGGGCCGCCGGTAGGGTGGCCCGGTTGTCCTACGTAGCCCAGCACAACGAACCCGGAGACCGTGACTACTACCGCCTCCACCTCCCATCACCTCTCTCCCGCCTTCCCCGGCCGCGCCCCCTGGGGCACCGCGAGCAAGCTGCGTGCCTGGCAGCAGGGCGCGATGGAGAAGTACCTCCAGGAACAGCCCCGGGACTTCCTGGCGGTCGCCACCCCCGGCGCCGGTAAGACGACCTTCGCGCTGACGCTCGCCTCCTGGCTGCTCCACCACCATGTGGTGCAGCAGGTCACCGTGGTCGCGCCCACCGAGCATCTGAAGAAGCAGTGGGCGGAGGCGGCGGCCCGGGTCGGGATCAAGCTCGACCCCGAGTACAGCGCCGGACCGCTCGGCCGGGAGTACCACGGCGTCGCCGTCACCTACGCGGGCGTCGGCGTCCGGCCCATGCTGCACCGCAACCGCGTCGAGCAGCGCAAGACCCTCGTCATCCTCGACGAGATCCACCACGCCGGTGACTCCAAGTCCTGGGGCGAGGCCTGTCTGGAGGCGTTCGAACCCGCGACCCGCAGGCTCGCCCTCACCGGTACGCCGTTCCGCTCCGACACCAACCCCATCCCCTTCGTCGCGTACGAGGAGGGCAACGACGGGATCCGGCGCTCCGCCGCCGACTACACCTACGGCTACGGCTCCGCGCTCGCCGACAACGTCGTGCGGCCCGTCATCTTCCTCTCCTACAGCGGCAACATGCGCTGGCGCACCAAGGCGGGCGACGAGATCGCCGCCCGGCTCGGCGAACCCATGACCAAGGACGCCGTCAGCCAGGCCTGGCGCACCGCCCTCGACCCGCGCGGCGACTGGATGTCCAGCGTGCTGCGCGCCGCCGACGAGCGGCTGACCGAGGTCCGCCGAGCCATACCGGACGCGGGCGCCCTCGTCATCGCCAGCGACCAGGACTCGGCCCGCGCCTACGCCAAGCTCATCCGCGAGATCACCGGCGACAAGGCGACCCTCGTCCTGTCCGACGACACGGGCGCCTCCGACCGCATCGACGAGTTCAGCCACGGCACCGACCGCTGGATGGTCGCGGTGCGCATGGTGTCCGAGGGCGTCGACGTGCCCCGGCTCGCCGTCGGGGTGTACGCGACGACCATCTCCACCCCGCTCTTCTTCGCCCAGGCCGTCGGCCGCTTCGTACGGTCGCGGCGGCGCGGTGAGACCGCCTCCGTCTTCCTGCCCACCGTCCCCGACCTGCTGACCTTCGCCAACGAGATGGAGGTCGAGCGCGACCACGTCCTCGACAAGCCGAAGAAGGAGGGCGAGGAGGACCCGTACGCGGAGGAGGACAAGCTCCTCCAGGAGGCCGAGAAGCAGCAGGACGAGGACACCGGCGAACAGGACATGCTGCCCTTCGAGGCGCTGGAGTCCGACGCCGTCTTCGACCGGGTCATGTACAACGGCGCCGAGTTCGGCATGCAGGCCCACCCGGGCAGCGAGGAGGAGCGGGACTACCTCGGCATCCCGGGCCTGCTGGAGCCCGAGCAGGTGCAGTTGCTGCTCCAGAAGCGGCAGGCCCGGCAGATCGCGCACAGCCGCAAGAAGCCGGACACGGACGCCGATCTGCTCGAACTGCCCGCCGAGCGGCGCCCGGTGGTCACCCACAAGGAACTCCTCGAACTGCGCAAGCAGCTCAACACCATGGTCGGCGCGTACGTCCACCAGAGCGGCAAGCCGCACGGCGCGATCCACACCGAGCTGCGCCGGGTGTGCGGCGGCCCGCCGAGCGCCGAGTGCACCGCGGGCCAGTTGCGCCAGCGGATCGCCAAGGTCCAGGAGTGGGCCACCCGTATGCGGTGACATGCGCAGGCGATGTCGGCGCGCGCCCCGCGCAGGGGCGCGCGCCGCTTCCATACCCGAGCAAATCGAAGCAGTACGTACCAGCCACTGACCGGATTCTGGACTGAGCCTTCCGCTGAGCGAACCGGCTCGCGTACTGTCACGCTGCGCACGCCCCGTGGCAGCGTCGCCGCGGAGCGCAGCCGAACAGCGACTGAGCTCGGGATCTCTCCCGGGCCGCCAGCCAACCGGTGGCCTTCTGGCGCGTCGCCGACGGGACTCGGCGGCGCATCCGCCGCGAAAGAGACCGCCGACTCACCACCGAAGGAGTGGGCGTCGTGACCGCGGAGACCTCCCAGACGCTCGACCGGGGCCTCAGGGTTCTCAAGCTGCTCGCCGACACCGACCACGGCCTGACCGTCACCGAGTTGTCCACCAGGCTGGGCGTGAACCGGACCGTGGTCTACCGGTTGCTCGCCACCCTGGAGCAGCACTCTCTCGTCCGCCGCGACCTGGGGGGCCGCGCCCGGGTCGGACTCGGCGTGCTGCGCCTGGGCCGCCAGATGCACCCGCTGATACGGGAGGCGGCCCTGCCCGCGCTGCGGGCGCTCGCGGAGGACGTCGGCGCGACCGCGCATCTCACCCTGGTCGACGGTGCGGACGCTTTAGCCGTCGCCGTGGTCGAGCCGACCTGGACCGACTACCACGTGGCCTACCGCCCGGGGTTCCGGCATCCGCTCGACCGGGGTGCGGCCGGCCGCGCGATCCTCGAGGCGCGTCGGCAGCCGGTGAGCGAGCCCGGATACACGCTCACGCACGGGGAGTTGGAGACGGGCGCGAGCGGCGCGGCGGCACCGCTGCTCGGGGTGACCGGGGTCGAGGGCAGCGTCGGTGTCGTGATGCTCTCGGACGCGGTGCCGGACACGGTGGGGCCGCGGGTGCGGGAGGCGGCACGGGAGGTGGCCGAGGCGCTGCGCTGAGCGCCCCGCCGTCCTCCTCAACTCCCGCCGATGTCCCCGTCTCACCCCGTCATCGCCCGCAACTCCGGTCGTCCGAGCGGTACTTCAGCCGGTCCGAAACGGGCAGACTCGACCCATGACAGCAGAGACGGACCTTCGGGAACGGGCGGCTCGGCTCGCGGACGAGGCCGCCCGCGCCGCGGGCGTCCACCTGCGCACCGTGCACGACGTCACCGGCCTCGCCGCTGTGGCCGACTACTTCAGCGACGTCTGGCGGACCCCGCGGCATGCCCCGCCGCTGCCCGCGGAGGAGCTGCACAGCCTGGTGCACGCGGGCGGGGCCGTGCACGCCGCGTACACCGCCGACGGGGACCGGCTCGCCGGGGCCTGCGTCGCCGTCTTCGGTCCGCCCGCCGCCGCGGACGCGTACTCCCTGGTGGCGGCGGCCGACCGCGGCGTCGGGTACGCCGTCAAGCAGACGCAGCGCGGCTGGGCCCTGGGGCACGGCGTCCGCACGCTGCGCTGGACCTTCGACCCGCTGGTGGGCCGCAACGCCCGCTTCAACCTGGTCAAGCTGGGCGCGACCGGCACGGAGTACCTGGTCGACTTCTACGGTCCGATGGCCGACGGGGTGAACGACGGCGACGAGAGCGACCGGCTGACCGTGACCTGGGACCTGACGGCACCCCGGAGCCCGTCCGCGCACGGTGACCCCACCACCACCGGCTTCGCCGGAGCGGGGGAGACCCGCACGGCTCCGGACGGCGCCCCGCTCGTACGGCGTGCCCGTGACGGGCGGCGGCTGTGGTGCCGCGTCCCCGACGACATCGTCACCCTGCGCGCCGCCGACGCGGCCCTCGCCCGGCGCTGGCGCCACGCCCTCCGCGAGGTGCTCACCGAGGCCTTCGCCGAGGGGTTCCGCGCGACGGCCATGTCCCGGGACGGCTGGTACACGCTCACGCGCCCTGGCCCCGCGGCCTGACCGGCGCCCGGCCGCGGCGCACGCTCACGTTAGATTGACTCCGTGCTCTCTCGCCTCTCACGCCCCAAGGCCGTCGCCCTCTGCGCCCTGCCCGTCGTGGCCCTGCTCGCCACGGCGGCGTTCGCGCCACTGCCGTTCGCCGTGGCGCAGCCCGGTATGACGGCGAACGTCCTCGGCGAGAACAAGGGCGCCCCCGTGATCACGATCAGCGGGGCGCCCACCCGTACGACCAAGGGCCAGTTGCGGATGACGACCATCGTGGCCACGGGCCCCGACGTGCGCGTCCACCTCGGTGACGTGATCGACGGCTGGAACCGTACGGACCGCGCGGTGATGCCGCGCGACGCGGTCTACCCGAGCGGCAACAACCTCGAGGAGATCGAGCGGCACAACACCGAGCAGATGAAGCAGTCCCAGGACGCGGCGACCCGGGCGGCGCTGACGTACCTGAAGCTCAGCGACAAGGACGTCAAGGTCACTCTGAAGCTCGCGGACGTCGGCGGTCCCAGCGCGGGCCTGCTGTTCACGCTCGGCATCATCGACAAGCTGCGGGGCGACGGCCACGGCGGTGACCTCACGGGCGGTCGCACCGTCGCCGGTACGGGCACCATCGACGCGTCCGGCCGGGTGGGCGCGGTCGGCGGGGTGGCCCTGAAGACCCAGGCCGCCTACCGCGACGGCGCGAGCGTCTTCCTGGTCCCGAGGGCGGAGTGCACCGACGCGAAGGCGGAACTGCCGAAGGGCCTGCGCCTGGTCCCGGTGACGACGCTCAAGAGCGCGGTCGACGCGCTGGTGTCCCTGGAGAAGGGGAAGGGCGTACCGAGCTGCTGACGCGCTAGCAGGCGACGGCGGCGGCGGGCCGAGGCGTCGAGGCCATCCGCAGGCCGACCTCCACCAGCGTCCAGCCGAGGCGTACGCGCAGGTCGCGCGGTTGCCTGGCCAGCTCGGCGAGGTGATCGGCGTCGGCCTGGGCGCGGAGGTCGGCGGCGCGGGCGTGGTGCAGGGCGAGGCGGTTGTCGGTGTTCATCGTCGTTGCCTTTCGGTCCGTGTCAGTCCGTGGTCGGTTCGTGCGGTCCGGTCCGTGCGATCCGTGCGGTCGCGATCCGTGCAGTCGCGTCAGTCCGTGGCGATGGGGAAGGCGTGCGTGTGGATGCGTACGCGCGCGGCCTGCGGGTCGTCCTCGGTGGCGGGCAGATCGCGGTACTCGTCGATGAGCGCGTGCATCTTCAGGACGAGTTCGCGGGCCAGTTCCGGCGTCAGCCGTAGCGTCGCGCTGCTCATGTCCCCGGCGTGGTTCCACTCCTCCGGCAGGGTGTGGCGGTTGCCCAGCCAGGTCGACAGATCGCGCATCTGCTTGGTCGCGGCCTCGTGGAGGTAGAGCTCGGCGGCGCCGCGCACCTCCGGGTTCTCGTCCTGGAGGAGGGAGTCGTTGAGCCGTATCCCCGTGTACACCGCCTTCCACCACCGCTCCCGGCCCTTGCACCGCTCCGGCGCGTCCTCCACGAAGCCGTGCGCGGCGAGCTGGCGCAGGTGGTAGCTGGTCGAACCGCTCGACTCGCCCAGCTTCTGCGCCAGTTGGGACGCGGTGGCCGGTCCGTCGAAGCGCAGGGAGTCGAGCAGCCGCATCCGCAGCGGATGCGCGAGTCCACGCAGCGAGCGGGCGTCGAGATCACGGACCTGCGGTTTCTGGGGCTGCTGGGGCTCGTTCATGGGTCCAAAGATAGCGTTGCAAAGAACTCGTTGCAACGGGTTCTTTGCAACGAGTTCTTTGGAACTTGCGCGGCCCCAACTCAGCGACGCCAGCGCCCCATTGGACCTACGGCCGACCCTGGTCCTCCGCCGCCTGCTGCACCAGCGGGATGATCCGCAGCGGCACGGCGTTCTCCATGACGATCGCCGTGGAGGCCCGGACGATGCCCTCGAACCCGACGACCCGGTCGATCACCCGCTGAAGATCCGCGTTCGACCGCGCCACCAGCCGGCAGAGCATGTCCCCGGTGCCCGTGGTGGTGTGCAGTTCGAGCACTTCGGGGACGGTCGCCAGATGGGCCCGTACCTCCGTGCCCTGCCCCTGCCGGATCTCCAGCGTCGCGAACGCCGTGACCGGATAGCCGAGCGCCGCCGGGTCCACCTGCGGCCCGAAGCCGCGGATCACCCCCTTCGACTGGAGCCGGTCCAGCCGCGCCTGCGCGGTGCCGCGCGCGACCCCGAGCCGCCGGGACATCTCCAGCACGCCGATCCGCGGCTCCCGCGCCAGCAGCACGATGAGCCGGGCATCCAGATGATCGATCGCCATACCGCTCCCGCCATGGTCATCCTGTACAGATCGCCCGCCGATGCGGGCGTAGTGCTGAACAGAGTGCCCAGTGGATGCGCAAACTATTGCGCACCTTGCGGACGCGGGCGAGGCTGCCGCTATGACGCAGACCACACAGCACACCCCCGGCACCGCGCGCGAGGCAGACCCGTTCCCGGTCAAGGGAATGGACGCGGTCGTCTTCGCCGTGGGCAACGCCAAGCAGGCGGCTCACTACTACTCCACCGCCTTCGGCATGACGTTGGTCGCCTACTCCGGGCCCGAGAACGGCAGCCGCGAGACCGCGAGTTACGTGCTGGAGAACGGCTCCGCCCGGTTCGTCTTCACCTCGGTCGTCAAGCCCTCGACCGAGTGGGGCACCTTCCTGTCCGAGCATGTGGCCGAGCACGGCGACGGCGTGATCGACCTCGCCATCGAGGTCCCGGACGCGCGTGCCGCGTACGCCTACGCCATCGAGCACGGCGCCCGCTCGATCGAGGAGCCGCACGAGGTGAAGGACGAGCACGGCGTCGTCGTCCTGGCCGCGATCGCCACCTACGGCAAGACCCGCCACACGCTGGTCGAGCGCTCCGGCTACGACGGCCCGTACCTGCCGGGCTACATCGACGCCGACCCGATCGTGGAGCCCCCCGCCCGCCGCACCTTCCAGGCGGTCGACCACTGCGTCGGCAACGTCGAGCTGGGCCGCATGAACGAGTGGGTCGGCTTCTACAACAAGGTCATGGGCTTCACGAACATGAAGGAGTTCGTGGGCGACGACATCGCGACCGAGTACAGCGCGCTGATGTCCAAGGTCGTCGCGGACGGCACGCTCAAGGTCAAGTTCCCGATCAACGAGCCCGCCATCGCCAAGAAGAAGTCCCAGATCGACGAGTACCTGGAGTTCTACGGCGGCGCGGGCGTCCAGCACATCGCGCTCAACACGAACGACATCGTCGAGACGGTACGGACGATGAAGGCGGCCGGGGTCCAGTTCCTCGACACCCCGGACTCGTACTACGACACCCTCGGCGAGTGGGTCGGCGACACCCGCGTCCCGATCGACACCCTGCGCGAGCTGAAGATCCTCGCCGACCGCGACGAGGACGGCTATCTGCTCCAGATCTTCACCAAGCCGGTCCAGGACCGCCCGACGGTCTTCTTCGAGATCATCGAGCGCCATGGCTCCATGGGCTTCGGCAAGGGCAACTTCAAGGCCCTCTTCGAGGCCATCGAGCGCGAGCAGGAAAGGCGCGGCAACCTGTAACCCGCGCCGTACGCCGCCCGCCGGGCGATGCCTTCGCCGCATCGCCCGGCGGCGACGGGCTTCACAGCGCCGTCCCCGGGTGCGACGCTTGAGATCATGAGCCGTATCGAAGCCCCGCGCGACCACGTCACGGGCGATCTCGTCAGCCGCCTGTGCGACGGTCTGCCCGCCGATGCCGTCCTCACCGACCCCGACATCACGGCCTCGTACGCGAACGACATGGCGAGCTTCTGCGCGGCCGGTGCCCCGGCCGTGGTCGTGCTGCCGCGCACGGTCGAAGAGGTCCAGCACGTCATGCGGACCGCCACGGCCCTGCGCGTGCCGGTCGTCCCGCAGGGTGC
This sequence comes from Streptomyces sp. NPDC104371, assembly GCF_055583785.1. NCBI lineage: Bacteria > Bacillati > Actinomycetota > Actinomycetes > Kitasatosporales > Streptomycetaceae > Streptomyces > Streptomyces sp. NPDC104371. Next base: position 368,669 of record NZ_JBVJNF010000007.1, on the reverse strand, counting down.
CCGCACCGGCCTGTCGGGCGCGGCCAACGCCTCCGACGGCTGCGTCGTGCTCTCGCTGACCAGGATGGACCGCATCCTGGAGATCAACCCGGTCGACCGAATCGCCGTCGTCGAACCCGGCGTCGTCAACGCCACGCTCTCCCGCGCGGTGAACGAACACGGCCTCTTCTACCCGCCGGATCCCTCCAGTTGGGAGACGTGCACCATCGGCGGCAACATCAGCACCGCGTCCGGCGGACTGTGCTGCGTCAAGTACGGGGTGACGGCCGAGTACGTCCTCGGGCTCGACGTCGTCCTGGCCGACGGCCGCCTGCTGTCCACCGGCCGCCGTACGGCCAAGGGCGTCGCCGGATACGACCTCACCCGGCTCTTCGTCGGCGCCGAGGGCTCGCTCGGCATCGTCGTACGCGCGACGCTCGCGCTGAAGCCGCAACCGCCTCGACAGCTCGTCCTGGCAGCCGAGTTCGCCTCCGCTGCCGCCGCCTGCGAGGCCGTGTGCCGGATCATGGACGGAGGGCATGTGCCCTCCCTGCTCGAACTCATGGACCGCACCACCGTCAAGGCCGTCAACGAACTGACGCGCATGGGCCTGCCCGAGACCACCGAGGCGCTGCTGCTCGCCGCCTTCGACACCGCGGACCCGGCGGCGGACCTCGCCGCGGTCGGCGCGCTGTGCGAGGCCGCGGGCGCCACCCAGGTGGTCCCGGCCGACGACGCGGCCGAGTCCGAACTCCTGCTCCAGGCACGGCGGTTGTCGCTGCCCGCGCTGGAGGCGACCGCGGGCACGACAATGATCGACGACGTGTGCGTACCGCGCTCCCGGCTCGGCGAGATGATCGAGGGCGTCGAACGCATCGCGGAGAAGTACCGGCTCACCATCGGCGTCTGCGCCCACGCGGGCGACGGCAACACCCACCCGGTCGTCTGCTTCGACGCACAGGACCCGGACGAAACCCGGCGCGCCCGCGAGTCGTTCGACGAGATCATGGCGCTCGGCCTGGAACTCGGCGGCACGATCACCGGCGAACACGGCGTGGGCATCCTGAAGAAGGAGTGGCTGGCCCGCGAACTCGGGCCGGTGGGCGTGGAGATGCAGCGCGGCGTCAAGCAGGTCTTCGACCCGCTGGGCATCCTCAACCCGGGCAAGCTCTTCTGACCCCCGGGGGTCGCCCGGACAGGGGCGGGTACGGGCGGTCCGCCCCTGACAGGTGCGCGGGTCTGATAGATGTGGAGGCCGACCCAACCCCCCGAGCAGATACGGGACGACGGACATGAGCGCCCCAACCCCGGCACCCGGTGACGACAGGCCCCGCGAGGGGTACTACCCGGATCCATCCATCCCTGGATATGTCCGGTACTGGAACGGCGCCTCCTGGGTGCCGGGCACCAGCAGGCCGGCGCCCACCGACGGCCGCCCGCTGCCCCCGCCGCCCGGCGTGCAGCCCGCGCAGCCCTCGGTGGAGGAGACCGGGCCGCACTTCTTCGACGAGGACGAGCCCGCCCAGGTGACCGCCGCGGACGAGCCCGGAGGCGGCCTGGAACCGGCTTCCGCCTGGGGCGCCGAGCCCGCCCGGCAGTCCGGCTTCGGCGGCGCCCAGGACCACCGGGTGGCCTGGGGCGCGCCCCAGGGCGCCGACCCGCGCCTCCCGCTCGTGAGCGCCCCCGAGGACGCGGCGCCCCGGACGGACGGCACGGCGACGATCCCGCCCGCCGACTCCCCGGCCCCGGACGGCACCGTCGTCTTCCGCAGGCCGTCGCGCGCCGAGGGTCCCGCCGGTACCGACGACCCCGCCCCCTCCGACGGCACCATGAAGTTCCGTGCGCTCTCCCCGCGCACGGGGGAGCGGGGCGGAAGCACGCGGGCGGCCGGTTCCGGTACGGGACAGCCCGCCGACCCGCGCGCGGCGGGCGCGGCCCCCGAGACACCGGAGCCCGCCCCGCGGCGGACCGCCTCCCCGCCCGCGCGGCCCTCGGTGGACCTGCCGGCGCAGCAGTCCGTCGGCTCGCTCCCGCCGCCGGCCGTCCCCGGCTTCCCCCGGCAGGCCGCCGCCCCGTCCGCCGCTCCCGACCCCGGCGAGCAGCGGCCGGCCTCCTGGGCGCAGCAGGTGCAGCACCTCGCGAGTCCGGCCGCCGACGAGCAGCCCGTCGCCCCGTGGAAGCCCCCGGTGGAGGACCCGTTCCAGGCCGCCGCCCGCGCCCAGGCCTCGGCCCGGCCCGCGGGCCTCGGCAGACGGCTGGCCGCCCGGCTGCTCGACACCCTGGTCCTGGCGCTGGCCACGGGCGCGGTCGCGGTGCCGCTCGGCACCAAGGCGATCGACCATGTCGACGCCAAGCTCGACGCGGCCAGGCTGTCCGGGGAGACGGTCACGGTGTGGCTGCTCGACGGCACGACCTCGGTGTATCTCGCCGTCGTGCTCGCCGTGTTCCTCGGCTTCGGCGTCCTCTACGAGGCGCTGCCCACGGCGCGTTGGGGCCGTACGCTCGGCAAGAAGCTGTGCGGCCTCCAGGTGCGGGACATCGAGGGCCATGAGCCGCCGAGCTTCGGCAAGGCGCTGGTCCGCTGGCTCGTCTACGGGGTGCCCGGTCTGCTGCTCGTCGGGGTCGTCGGCGTGCTGTGGTGCGTGTTCGACCGCCCCTGGCGCCAGTGCTGGCACGACAAGGCCGCACACACGTTCGTAGCGGGCTGACCCGGACGGACCTGTACGGATGCGGAGTCGGGGGGTTCGCGGTCGACTCGGGCCATGAGCACCGAACCGCCGCCCCCCGGCCCCGAGGGCTACCCGGACCCCGACCCGTCCAGACGACAGCAGCCCCCGCCCGGCGGCTGGCCGCCCCACGGAGGCGCTCCTCCCCCCGGCGGCGAACCCCCGTACGGCGAGCCCCCACCCGGCCGCGAACCTCCGTACGGCGAGCCCCCACCCGGCCGTGAACCCCCGTACGGCGAGCGACCCCCCGGCGGTCAACCTCCGTACGGCGCACCACCCCCCGGTTCCGGCGGCCCGTACTCAGGCGGCGGCTACGGAGGCGGCCCGTACGGCGGCGGACCATACGGAGGCGGCCCGTACTCAGGCGGTCCCTACGGCGACAGGAACCCCCTCGCCGGAATGCCCCCGCTCGCCGACAGCCTCAAGCGGGTGATCGCGCGGGTCATCGACATGATCCTCGTCGGGATCGTCGTCTGGCTGCTGTCCCTGGCGTTCCACCAGACCAACTACAACATCAACTACGACCAGGTCCAGTCCGGCAGATCCATCGGGCAGTCGGTGATCGCGGCCATCCTCTACATCGCCTACGACACCTACATGACCAGCAAGGACGGGCAGACGGTCGGCAAGAAGCTGATGAACCTGCGGGTCGCCAATCTCGCCGACGGCGCCACCCCGACCCTGCAGACCTCGCTGATCCGCGCGGCGGTGCTGTGGCTTCCGTTCGCGTTCTGCTGCGCCATCGTCTGGACCATCATCTGCGGTGGCTGGAGCTTCTTCGACCGGCCCTTCAAGCAGGGTCTGCACGACAAGGCGGCCAGGACCGTGGTGGTCAGCACGGCGTGAACGGGCGCTGAACGCACGGGCGGTGGTGCCGCGTCAGCCGGCGGGTTCGCAGGTCATGGACCCGCCGGTTCGCGTACGGACTCGGCGTGCGAGCCGGAGCCGACGGCCGCGCCCGGACGGACGGCCTCGGCGGGCCGTCCCGCCGCGGCCGACGCGGACTTCGGCAGGGGGACCGTCATGGCGACGAGCAGCCCGAGCGCGAGCGCGGCGAGGGCGATCACGGCGATGCCCAGGCCCGAACTCGTCTGCGACAGCAGCAACATGGCGAGGGTGGAGAAGATCACGGTGGAGGAGCCGTAGGCGAGCTGTGCGGAGGTCGGACGAGGCATGGCCATTCCTCGGGGTGGGGTGGCCTCCCCCCGTGCCTCACGCTGTGGGGGAGGAAGCGGACACTGATGAGGCAAGTGGTGCGCAAGCGGCCTGGCTGTGAATCGTGGGGTGACAACGGTGTCGACAACGCAATCCATCGCCATTCCAACGGTTCACCCGTCAACTCTATTCGCCTGCATGCCCGAACGGAACGGCTGGTAAGCGTGACCTAACCCACGGTGCCGGTGCACAGGGGGCGCACGGAGTCATGCAATCCGCCAACCGGACGTATGCGCGCGCCGGTTGACAGGGGACTATGCCGCCCGCGCGACAACACCCCGACCCCTTAGTGCACTTGACCAGTCCAAGTCAAGATCTGTCTTTTCTTCTAAACCTCCGGTCAAATGTCGTCACTTGGCACACGCGTGCCCCACGCGCGGACCGTTCCCTGTCCGGGACCTCCTCTTCCGCGCGATCGGTCGCGCCGGGGAGGAATTCATCAAGTGAACAGTAGAACCTGGACGTTCAGAGCGGCTGCGATAGGTGTGACCCTTGCGGCCGCCTCGGCCACGTTCACCACCTTCGCGGTGGCGGCGGCGAACGCCTCTGCGAAGCCCGCCGCCGTGAACCGGCACGACCCGCAGCCGGAGCAGCAGCGGGCGCACGACTTCGACGGTCCGCTCAGCAAGACCCAGGACGCGCAGCGCGAAGAGGCCCTCAAGCAGGTCATCGCGGGCAAGGCGAAGGTCGAGGACAAGGACGGCTCGAACGTCGTCAAGCTCAAGGGCAACAAGGGCAAGGGCCACGGCAAGTACGTCGAGCTGGGCCGCGAGAAGACCGACAAGATCTTCACGATCCTGGTCGAGTTCGGCGACAAGATCGGCCCCTACGGCGGCACGCCCGGCCCGCTGCACAACCAGATCGCCGCGCCCGACCGTGCGAAGGACAACAGCACGGCCTGGCAGGCGGACTACGACCAGAAGCACTTCCAGGACCTGTACTTCGGCACCGGCAAGAACACCGAGTCGCTGAAGAAGTACTACGAGAAGCAGTCCTCGGGCCGCTACTCGGTCGACGGTGAAGTGACCGACTGGGTCAAGGTCCCCTACAACGAGGCCCGTTACGGCTCCAACCAGGCCGGCGACTCCGCCGCCTGGTACGCGGTCCAGGACGGCGTCAACGCCTGGGTCGCCGACCGCAAGGCCGAGGGCAAGAGCACCGCCGAGATCCGCGACGAACTCGCCCAGTTCGACCAGTGGGACCGTTACGACTACGACGGCGACGGCAACTTCAACGAGCCCGACGGCTACATCGACCACTTCCAGATCGTGCACGCGGGCGAGGACGAGTCCGCGGGCGGCGGCGCCCAGGGCGACGACGCGATCTGGGCCCACCGCTGGTACGCCTTCGGCACCGACGCGGGCGCGACCGGTCCGGGCGACAACAAGCTCGGCGGCACCCAGATCGGCGACACCGGCATCTGGGTCGGCGACTACACCATCCAGCCGGAGAACGGCGGACTCGGCGTCTTCGCCCACGAGTACGGTCACGACCTCGGTCTGCCGGACGAGTACGACACCAACGGCGGCGAGAACTCCACCGGGTTCTGGACGCTGATGTCGTCCGGTTCCTGGCTGGGCACCGGCAAGGAGTCCATCGGCGACCTGCCCGGCGACCTCAACGCCTGGGACAAGCTCAAGCTGGGCTGGCTCGACTACGACACGGCCAAGGCCGGTCAGAAGTCCAGCCACAAGCTGGGCCTCGCCGAGTACAACACCAAGGACAAGCAGGCGCTGCTCGTCTCGCTGCCCGACAAGGAGGTGACCACCACGGTGGTCACCCCGGCCCAGGGCGCGACCCAGTGGTGGAGCGGCAGCGGCAACGACCTGCGCAACACCCTGACCCGCTCGGTCGACCTCACCGGCAAGTCCTCGGCCACGCTGTCCCTGGACGGCTGGTACGACATCGAGGCCGAGTACGACTTCCTCTACGCCGAGGTCTCGACCGACGGCGGCGCCAACTGGACCGCGCTCGACGGCACCGTCGACGGCCAGCCGATCCCGCGCGACGCCAGCGACAAGCCGGGCCTGACCGGTTCGATCGACGCGTACGCGAAGCTGTCGTACCCGCTGGACGCCTACGCGGGCAAGAAGGTCGACATCCGCTTCCGCTACCAGACGGACGGCGGCCTGGCGCTCAAGGGCTTCGCGGCCGACCAGATCGCGGTGACCGCGGACGGCGCGACGCTCTTCTCCGACGACGCGGAGACCGCCGACCCGGCGTGGAAGGCCGACGGCTTCTCCCGTATCGGCGCGTCCTTCACCAAGGACTACGAGCAGTACTACATCGCCGAGAACCGTCAGTACGTGTCGTACGACCAGACCCTGAAGACCGGTCCGTACAACTTCGGCTTCTCGACGACCCGTCCCGACTGGGTCGAGCACATCCCGTACCAGAACGGTCTGCTGATCTGGAAGTGGGACACCTCGCAGCCGGACAACAACACCGGTGACCACCCGGGCGCCGGTCTGATCCTCCCGGTCGACTCGCACCCGGGCGCGCTGAAGTGGACCGACGGCACGCTGCTGCGCAACCGGTTCCAGGCGTACGACTCGCCGTTCTCCCTGGAGTCCACCGACGCGATCACCATGCACAAGGCGGACGTGCCGGTGAAGATCAAGTCGCAGAAGGGCGTGTCGGTCTTCAACGACCACACCAACACCTACTACGACCCGTCGAACCCGACCGGTGGTGTCAAGCTCGGTGACACCAACACCAAGATCGAGATCAAGAACATGGCCAAGGACGGCTCCACGGTCAACCTCAAGGTGGGCCCCGCGGTGAAGTAATCCGCATCGTCGCAGGTCAGAAGCGTATCGGCGGTGACCCCCTGGCGGGTCGCCGCCGATCGTGTTCAGATGCCGCTGTGGCTCTCTCAGAGGCACCACCGGGTCTCACAGGAGGGTGACGCGCATGGCAGTAGGAGGCTTCTGCAAGCTGCCGAGCGGCAACGTGGTGGTGGCGCTGAACCTGCCCAGCCCCGGAGCGGGCGGCGGCGCCGTGCGGTTCCTCGTGCTGGCCCGCAACCGGGCCCGCGCCCTGACCCGGCTGCGCAACCTCGGGCTGCGCGCGGTCTATCTGCGCGGCAACGCGGCACCGCCGACCCCGGACGAGATCACGGCGGTCCTCCACCACCCCGACGGCCTGGTCTGGCGCACGGCCCCCGCCGCCGCGTCCCCGGAGCTGTCCGAGGAGCTGTGGCATCCGATCAGGGCCCTGCTGCGCAAGCCCACGCCCCGGACATGACCGCGTGAGCGGTCAGACGACCGGCTTGCCGGACAGCTCCACGCCCGCCGAGCGCAGCTCCTGAAGCGCCCGCTCGGTGGTCTCCTCCGCCACCCCGGCGGTCAGGTCCAGCAGGACCTGCGTGCGAAAGCCCTGCCGCACCGCGTCCAGAGCGGTGGCGCGCACACAGTGGTCGGTGGCGATCCCGACCACGTCCACCTCGTCGATCTCCCGCTCCCGCAGCCAGTCGCCCAGCGCCACCCCGTTCTCGTCGACGCCTTCGAACCCGCTGTACGCGGCCGAGTACGCCCCCTTGTCGAACACGGCGTCGACACCGCCGGAGGTGACGGCCGGGGCGAAGTTCGGATGGAAGCCCACGCCCTCGGTCCCCGCCACACAGTGCGCGGGCCAGGAGCGGACGTAGTCCGGGTCGTCGGCGAAGTGGCCACCGGGGGCGATGTGATGGTCACGGGTGGCGACGACATGGCGGTACCCGGCGGGAGCCTGCCCGATCAGCTCGGTGATCGCGGCGGCCACGTCCGCGCCGCCGGACACCGCGAGGCTGCCGCCTTCGCAGAAGTCGTTCTGCACATCTACGACGATCAGGGCGCGGCGCATGGTCGGTGTCCTTCGGCTCGGCGGTGCTCGGGTGGGGGCTTCGCGGGTGCGGCGGGCGGGTCGGGTCGGGTGCGCGGGCGCGCTGCCGTTGCATTCCCGCGGGTGGCCGGTTCATGCCCCGTGGGACCCGCGGGCCCGTGCCCACACCCCGCCCTTACTCACCTCCAGAGTGCGCGTCGGGCGGGGCGGTCGGGCGTACGCGTCAGAGGTACTCGGTCGCCAGCACCGGCTCACCGCGGGAGAGCTGGGTCGCCGACAGCGGCAGGCGGTCGCGTACGGCGGCGTGGCGGTCGCGGGCCACGTCCAGCGGCTCGCGGGCCACGACCTGGCCGCCCTTGACCAACTGGACCAGCAACTGGTGGTCCGCCAGCTCGGGCGGCACCGGACCGGTGCCGACCACCTCGGCCTCGGCCACCCCGTGCTCGTCCACGCGCCGCGCCGCCCACTTGCGCCCGCCGACGGACGTCTTGCCGCCGGTCGTCTTCTTCGCCACCGGCAGCAGCGGGGCCTTCGGGTCGGCCGACTCGGCGCGGGCGACCAGCTTGTAGACCATCGAGCAGGTCGGATGGCCCGACCCCGTCACCAGTTGCGTCCCGACGCCGTACGCGTCCACGGGCGCCGCCGCCAGCGAGGCGATCGCGTACTCGTCCAGGTCCGAGGTCACGACGATCTTCGTCTCGGTCGCGCCCAGCCGGTCGAGCTGCTGCCGCACCCGGTGCGCGACCAGCAGCAGATCGCCGGAGTCGATACGGACGGCACCCAGCTCGGGCCCGGCGGTCTCGACGGCCACCCGGACGGCCTCGGCGACGTCGTAGGTGTCCACGAGCAGCGTGGTGTCCCGGCCCAGCGAGTCGACCTGGGCGCGGAAGGCGTCCCGCTCGGTGTCGTGCAGCAGCGTGAAGGCGTGGGCGGACGTCCCGACCGTCGGGATGCCGTAGCGGAAACCGGCGGCCAGGTCGGAGGTGGTCGCGAAGCCGCCGACGTAGGCGGAGCGCGCGGCGGCCACGGCGGCCAGCTCATGGGTGCGCCGGGCGCCCATCTCGATCAGCGGCCGGTCCCCGGCGGCCGAGGACATCCGGGAGGCGGCGGCGGCGACCGCGGAGTCGTGGTTGAGGATCGACAGGATCACGGTCTCCAGGAGCACGCACTCCGCGAAGCTGCCCTCGACCCGCAGGATCGGCGAGCCCGGGAAGTACACCTCGCCCTCGGGGTAGCCCCAGATGTCGCCGCTGAAGCGGTACGAGGCAAGCCACTGGAGGGTCGCGTCGTCGACGACCCGGCGCTCCCGCAGGAAGCCGAGGAGGCCCGCGTCGAAGCGGAAGTTCTCCACCGCGTCCAGGACCCGCCCGATGCCAGCCACGACGCCGTAGCGACGGCCTTCGGGCAGCCGTCGCGTGAAGACCTCGAACACGGACCGCCGCTCGGCGGTGCCGCCCTCCAGGGCGGCTTGCAGCATCGTCAGCTCATAGTGGTCGGTGAAGAGCGCCGTCGAGGGAACGTCCACCGGCAGCCCAAGGTCCGCTGTCTCCATGGTGGACGATCGTACCTTCATCTCGTCAGTCTGACGATTTGTGGCCTCGGTTTGTGCGAGCACCCCCCAGTGGTGGCAGCATGGGGCCTGTGACGGCTCCCGCACCCCTTGAGATCGAGAAGACCGAGTCGGCGGAGGAAGCGTTCGCCGTCCCCGAGCCGGACGTCCCCTGGTTGACGATCGTGCACAACGATCCGGTCAACCTCATGAGCTATGTGACGTATGTGTTCCAGACGTACTTCGGCTACCCGAAGGACAAGGCCACCAAGCTCATGCTCGACGTCCACCACAAGGGCCGGGCGGTGGTGTCCAGTGGTACGCGCGAAGAGATGGAGCGCGACGTGCAGGCCATGCACGGTTACGGTCTGTGGGCCACACTTCAGCAGGACCGCAAGTAGTCAGCAGGCCCGTCGAGCACTGAAAAGACCCCATGCCAGGACACTTCGAACCGCTCCCCGGCGGCGGCGCGGCCGTCGCACTCGACGAGGTCGAGATCTCCATCATCCGGTCGCTGGCCCTCCAGTTGCTGGAACTCATCGGGCCGGGCCCCGGGCCGGCGGACGCCCCGGAGGACCCGCTCGCCGAGCTGTTCACGGAGGGCCCGAGCGAGCCGCCGGACGACCCGGTCCTGCGCCGTCTGTTCCCGGACGCCTATGGCGGCCCCGACGCCGACCCCGCCACGCCCGAGGAGGCGGAGGAGCGGCGCACCCACTCCTCGGAGTTCCGCCGCTTCACCGAGAACGATCTGCGCGCGGGCAAGCGGGAGAGCGCCCTCGCGGTGATCCGCTCGCTGGACGCGCTGGCCCCGGTGGGCGAGGAGGCGGCCGTCCTGAAGCTGTCGCCCGAGGCGTCGCGGCAGTGGCTCGGCGCCCTGAACGATCTGCGTCTCGCGATCGGCTCCCGGCTGGAGGTCTCCGACGAGGAGGAGACCGACGAGCTGTACCGGCTGCCCGACGAGGACCCGCGCAAGCCGATGGTGATGGCGTACCTCTGGTTGGGCGGCCTTCAGGAGACCCTCATCGCGACCCTTATGTCCTGATCGGCTCCGATTCCCGGATGCGGGCCGATACCACTGATACGCGGGGTGCGGAATCTTCCGTTCCGCACCCCGGTGTCCGCTGAGCGAACTTGATCATCCGGATAACGATCGCATCACAACGGTGATCCCGTACGCCCGCTTCAGTGATGTTTTGTCCGCTTCTTACGGTGATGTGCGTCATATCTCTGACGCCCGATCATCACCGCTGCCGTGGTAAACCTTCTCACCGCCCGTCGGACGCCACCCATGTCCGGTCGGGTGCGCCACCGAGCCGACGATCGTCGGCCAGGCAACAACTCCATCAGTCCGGGGGGATTCGAGACCCGGTCCGAAGGCCCCGCTCGGCCTGGATCGGGATGGAGAAAGGCGCACCACCATGACCTCAGCGCAGGTCGACCAGCAGCACGACGGCGGCGAGGCCGCCGACGGCGCGGCCGAGGGCGGCGAGGGCTACCAGCGAGGGCTCGGTACCCGGCAGATCCAGATGATCGCCATCGGCGGCGCCATCGGCACCGGCCTCTTCCTGGGCGCGGGCAAGGGCATCGCGAAGGCAGGCCCCAGCCTGATCCTGGCGTACGCCGTCGCGGGCGTCGTCATCTTCATGATCATGCGCGCGCTCGGCGAACTGCTGATGTACCGCCCGGTCTCCGGCTCGTTCTCGGAGTACGCGCGCGAGTTCATCGGCCCGTTCGCGGGCTTCGTGACCGGGTGGACGTACTGGCTGTTCTGGGTGGTCACCGGCATCACCGAGGTGACGGCCGCGGCGGCCTACATGACGTACTGGTTCGACATGCCGCAGTGGCTCTCGGCCCTGATCTTCACGGTCGTGCTCTACGGCGCCAACCTGATCTCCGTGAAGCTCTTCGGAGAGCTGGAGTTCTGGTTCTCCATGGTCAAGGTCACCGCGATCGTCGGCATGATCCTGATCTGCGTCGGCGTCCTGACGATCGGCTTCTCCGACGCCGCCGACACCGCCTCCATGACCCACCTGTGGAAGGACCACGGCTTCTTCCCGAACGGCGTCGGCAGCACGCTGATGACCCTCCAGATGGTCATGTTCGCCTTCCTCGCCGTCGAGCTGGTCGGTGTCACCGCGGGCGAGTCCAAGGACCCCAAGAAGGTGCTGCCGAGGGCGATCAACACCGTGCCCTGGCGGATCGCCGTCTTCTACATCGGCGCGCTGATCATGATCCTCTCGGTCGTGCCGTGGACGAACTTCTCGCCGGGCGAGAGCCCCTTCGTGGCCGCGTTCGACAAGATGGGCCTGGCCGCGGGCGCGGGCATCGTCAACTTCGTCGTCCTCACGGCCGCGCTGTCCTCCTGCAACTCCGGCATGTACTCCACCGGCCGCATGCTGCGCGACCTGGCGCTCAACAGCCAGGGTCCGAAGGCCTTCACCAAGCTGACGCCCAGCGGCACCCCGCTGGTGGGGACGACGTTCTCCGCCGCGCTGATGATGGTCGGCGTCTGGATCAACTACCAGTGGCCGGGCAAGGCGTTCGACTACGTGGTGTCCTTCGCGACCATCTCCGGCATGTGGGCCTGGATCGTCATCCTGATCTGCCAGATCCGCTACCGGGCCAAGTCGGACCGCGGGGTGCTGCCGAAGAGCGAGTTCCGTGCCCCGGGAGCGCCGTTCACCAGCTACTTCGCGCTGCTGTTCATCTTCATGGTGATCGTGCTCATGGGCATCGACAAGGACGCCCGGGTCTCGCTGTACTGCGCCCCGCTGTGGGGTCTGATCCTCGCCGTCTCCTACGTCGTGCTCAGGAGCCGCAACCCGCAGGCCGCGGCCTTCCGCAAGCGCTGACACGCGGCTCGGGCGGCCCGGCGGACGGCGGGCAGGCTCCGGACGTCCAGCATGTGGGCTGTCTTGTACCGACTCTCGGTACGAGACAGCCCCTCTGCTTATCCTGACCCCCATGCTGACCCTCACCCAGGCCCTCTACGACCAGATCGTCGCCCACGCGCGCGAGGACCACCCCGACGAGGCGTGCGGCGTGGTCGCCGGACCCGTGGGCGCCGGCCGCCCCGAGCGCTTCATCCCGATGCTCAACGCGGCCCGCTCGCCCACGTTCTACGAGTTCGACTCGCAGGATCTGCTGAAGCTGTACCGGGAGATGGACGACCGCGACGAGGAGCCGGTGATCATCTACCACTCCCACACCGCGACCGAGGCCTACCCCTCCCGCACCGACATCGGCTACGCCAACGAGCCCGGCGCCCACTACGTGCTCGTCTCCACGGCCGACGCCGACGGCCTCGGCGAGTTCCAGTTCCGCTCCTTCCGGATCCTCGAGGGCGAGGTCACCGAGGAGGAGGTCAAGGTCGTGGACGCCTACTGAGCCACGCGTACGGACAGACGCCGGGCGACGCCCGCCGGGCGGGCCGCACCGGGCCCTGACCACACTTCGGGCAGCGTCCATCCGGCATGCGAGATGGCCTTCCAGAACCCGGACCGGGAATCGTTACGATGAGCGCATGGTTATCGACGACGTGAGCGAGAAGACCCCGGGCGCCCTGCTCGTGGCGCGGCTGCACGTCGACCTGTGCAGGCTCGCCAGCGCCATCTGTTGACGCGTCCCTGCCGCGTGCCCGCCCTCGTACGCTTCGTACGGCCATGAGCCGCGGCGCCCCTCGCGTACCACCACGCTCCCGCGCTGCCGTGCGCTCCGACCCGACACTCTCCGACAGGAGTCCACAACCATGGCCATCGAGGTCCGCATCCCGACCATCCTCCGCCAGTACACCGACGGCCAGAAGGCCGTCGAGGGCAGCGGGGACACCCTCGCCGCGCTGTTCACCGACCTCGAGGCCCGCCACCCGGGCATCCAGGCCCGGATCGTGGACGGCGGCGAGCTGCGCCGGTTCGTCAACGTCTACCTGAACGACGAGGACGTCCGCTTCCTGGACGGCATCGACACCAAGCTGGCCGACGGCGACAACGTGACGATCCTGCCGGCGGTCGCCGGCGGCATGGCCTGAGGGCCCTGATCGCTGATGCGTTACGACTCCCCGCTGGCCGCCGTCGGCAACACGCCCCTGGTGCGCCTGCCCCGGCTCTCGCCGTCCCCCGACGTCCGGATCTGGGCCAAGCTGGAGGACCGCAACCCGACCGGCTCGGTCAAGGACCGCCCGGCGCTGCACATGATCGAGCACGCCGAGAAGGACGGCCGGCTCACCCCCGGCTGCACCATCCTGGAGCCCACCTCGGGCAACACCGGCATCTCCCTGGCCATGGCGGCGAAGCTCAAGGGCTACCGCATGGTGTGCGTGATGCCGGAGAACACCTCGCAGGAGCGCCGGGACCTGCTGGCCATGTGGGGCGCCGAGATCATCTCCAGCCCGGCCGCGGGCGGCTCCAACACCGCCGTGCGCGTCGCCAAGGAGCTGGCCGCCGAGCACCCCGACTGGGTGATGCTCTACCAGTACGGCAACCCGGACAACGCGGGCGCGCACTACGCGACGACCGGGCCCGAGATCCTCGCCGACCTGCCCTCGATCACGCACTTCGTGGCGGGCCTCGGCACCACGGGCACGCTCATGGGCGTGGGCCGCTATCTGCGCGAGCACAAGCCGGACGTCAAGATCGTGGCGGCCGAGCCGCGCTATGACGACCTGGTGTACGGCCTCCGGAACCTCGACGAGGGCTTCGTACCGGAGCTGTACGACGCCTCGGTCCTCACCACCCGCTTCTCGGTCGGCTCGGCGGACGCGGTGACCCGTACCCGTGAACTCCTCCAGCAGGAGGGCATCTTCGCGGGTGTCTCCACCGGCGCCGCCCTGCACGCGGCGATCGGCGTCGGCCGCAAGGCCGTCAAGGCGGGCGAGAGCGCGGACATCGCGTTCATCGTCGCCGACGGCGGCTGGAAGTACCTCTCGACGGGCGTCTACACGGCGGCCACGACGGAAGAGGCCGTCGAGACCCTGCACGGCCAGCTCTGGGCCTAGCCGCCCAGAAGTTCGGAAGAAGTCCCGAAGTCCGGGGGTGCACCCCCGGACTTCGTCCTTCCATCGGCAGGGCAACCTCCGCCTAAGGGCCTGCCAATCGCCGCCTATGGAGCGGCAAAGATCTTCGCCGGGTGGGCGCTCGGCCCTGTCGCGCCCGGCTATGTTCGCCCCGTCCTGTCATGCCACGCTCATCGGCAGCGCAGGCTGTGATCTGTCATGCCCATGACTACATGGCTACATCCGTGCAGGTCATGGGCGTGCCACCCCGTTCCACCTCGTTCGAGAACCCCCACATCCGGCTGTGGCGTTCGCAGACGACCCGACCCGGGTCCGCGCGGCGCCCGCCTCGAACCGATGGAGGCAGCACCCCCATGCGTGAGTCACGCGCGAGCAGGCGCCCCCGACGTCTGCGAAGACTTCTGACCGCCGCCGTGCCCGCCCTCGCCCTGACCGTCGCCGGTCTCTTCATGGCCCCGGCCGCAGGCGCCCAGACCGTTCACGACCCCGCGCCGTCCTCGCACTCCTCCCGCATCACCCAGAACGTCAAGGCCCTGACGGACGCCAAGGCGCAGACCGTCCACGCGACCGGCAAGGCCGGGCAGCAGGTGCCGACCGAGCGCCTGTGCGGCACCCCGTCCGCCGGGCACGCGTCCTGCTTCGCCCAGCGGCGCACCGACATCCGCCAGCGGCTCGCCTCCGAACTGGCCGCCGCCACGCCCTCTGGCCTGAGCCCGGCCAACCTGCACAGCGCCTACAACCTGCCCGCGACCGGCGGCTCCGGTCTGACCGTCGCGGTGGTCGACGCCTACAACGACCCCAACGCCGAGTCGGACCTGGCCACTTACCGCTCGACGTACGGACTGTCCGCGTGCACCAAGGCCAACGGCTGCTTCAAGCAGGTCAGTCAGACGGGCTCCACCACCTCGCTGCCCGCCAACGACAGCGGCTGGGCCGGTGAGGAAGCGCTCGACATCGACATGGTCAGCGCCGTCTGCCCCAACTGCAACATCATCCTCGTAGAGGCCAATTCGCCCACCGACGCCAACCTCGGCGCCGCGGAGAACGAGGCGGTCGCCCTCGGCGCCAAGTTCGTCTCCAACAGTTGGGGCGGCTCCGAGTCGTCCTCACAGACCAGCTCCGACACCCAGTACTTCAAGCACCCGGGCGTCGCCGTCACCGTCTCCTCGGGCGACTCCGGTTACGGCGCCGAGTGGCCGGCGACCTCCCAGTACGTGACCGCCGTCGGCGGCACCGCCCTCACCACGTCCTCCAACTCCCGCGGCTGGAACGAGACCGTGTGGAAGACGAACAGCACCGAGGGCACCGGCTCCGGCTGCTCGGCCTATGACGCGAAGCCCAGTTGGCAGACCGACACCGGCTGCGCCAAGCGCATGGAGGCCGATGTCTCCGCGGTCGCCGACCCGGCCACCGGCGTCGCCGTCTACGACACCTACGGCGGCTCCGGCTGGGCGGTCTACGGCGGCACCAGCGCCTCCGCCCCGATCGTCGCCGGTGTCTACGCCCTCGCGGGCACCCCGGGCTCCGCCGACTACCCGGCGCAGTACCCCTACGCCCACACCGCGAACCTCAACGACGTCACCAGCGGCAACAACGGAAGCTGCTCGACCTCGTACTACTGCACCGCGGGCGCGGGTTACGACGGCCCGACCGGCTGGGGCACCCCCAACGGCACCGCCGCCTTCACCTCGGGCAGCGGCTCCGGCACCACGGTGAGCGTCACCAACCCGGGCAACCAGTCGACCACCACCGGCAGTTCGGTCAGCCTCAAGATCTCGGCCACCGACAGCGCGGGCGCGACCCTCACCTACAGCGCCGTCGGCCTGCCCACCGGTCTGTCGATCAACAGCTCCACCGGCCTGATCACCGGCACCGCGTCCACCGCGGGCACCTACAACACCACGGTCATCGCGACCGACAGCACGGGCGCCTCCGGCTCGGCCTCCTTCACCTGGACCGTCGGCTCGTCCGGCGGCGGGGGCACCTGCACCTCGACGCAGTTGCTCGGCAACCCGGGCTTCGAGTCCGGCAACACCGGCTGGACCACGACGAGCGGCGTCATCACCAACGAGAGCGGGCAGTCGGCGCACGGCGGCTCGTACTTCGCCTGGCTCGACGGCTACGGCACCACCCACACCGACACGCTGTCCCAGTCGGTGACGATCCCGTCCGGCTGCAAGGCGACGCTCAGCTTCTATCTGCACATCGACACCGCCGAGTCCACCACCGGCTCCGCGTACGACAAGCTGACGGTGACCGCCGGATCGACCACGCTGGCGACGTACTCGAACCTCAACGCCGCCTCCGGCTACAGCCAGAAGACACTCGACCTGTCGTCCTTCGCCGGGTCCACGGTCACCCTCAAGTTCAGCGGCGCCGAGGACTCCATCCTCCAGACCAGCTTCGTCATCGACGACACCGCCGTGACGACGAGCTGACGCACCGGCACCATCCCGACCGGGGCCCCGGCCGCAGCCACGCGGCCGGGGCCCTTCGCCGCGCGCGGGCCGGATCCCGTACCCGGAACGGGATCCTGATACGGAGGAGACACGTCAGACCCGTACCGAGCCGAAGCCCCGCAGGAAGGCGGCCCGCCCATGCGCCGTAGGACCCTCCACCTGGCCGCCGTCGCCGCGGCGGCGCTCCTCCTCGCCGGATGCGGCACCCAGCACGAGGACACGGCATCGCCCGCGCCCCCGCCGCCCCCGACGGGATGCCCCGCCGAGGTCCGGCTCACCGCCGCCGACGACGGCCGTACCGTCTGCCTGGCGACCGGCGGGCGGCTCCGGCTGACCCTGCGCGGCAGCGAGGACCGGCCCTGGACCCCCGTCACCGCCATGGGCGGCGCGCTGCGGCCCGTCAACGCCGGTGTCGCCGTACGGAAGGGCGACGCCGACGCCGCCTTCGAGGCGGTCGCGCCCGGTACGGCACGGCTCACCTCGACCCGCCCCCTGTGCGCCCGGCGACCGGGCCAGAACTCCTGTCTGGGCATCCAGACGTGGACGGTCACAGTGACCGTGCGGAAGTCCTGAGGCCGCTCGCCCCGCTCACCCCGCCAGATACCGCACCTGGTCCCAGAGCAGGGGATCCACCACCCCCACCCGCCGCCGGAAGTCCCACAACGGCACGTCCCGCAGCTCGTCCGTCTCCAGATAGCTGGGCCGCCCGTGGGCGTCGGCCACCGTCCCCGGCGGCAGCGGGATCACCCCGGCCCGCTCGTCGTGGTACCTGCTGGTGATCCGCGCGACCGTCGCCGTGTCCCCGCGCACCGCCAGCACCAGACACGGCCGCTCGCCGCCGCCCTCCCGGTTCTCGTGCGGCACGCTCGTCCACCAGATCTCGGCGGGCCGGGGATGCGCCCGGGGCAGCCCCCGCCCCCGGGCAGCCGTGCGACGGCGACGCTGCCCGCGCCCCCAGCCGTCCACCAGCGTCGCGACCAGCGCGAGCAGCACCACCGCCGCCAGCGCCGGCCACCAGGACGTGTCCATATGGTTGACGGTACCGGCGCGTTCGCCCGGTCGCCCGCGTTGTCGCGACCCCACGCGTCACGCCGTGCCCCGCCGCTCCAGCCGAACCGGTGATGCCACAGGTGAGTTCCCCCACAACGACCCCTGCCGAGGGAGCGACCCACCCCTTCGCGCCTTACGCTCGACGCACCGCACGACCCCCGTCACCGTCCCCGGCCATGCCTTCTGCACGCCCCTGCCACGCGGAGGTTCCAGCTCTATGAAGCTCACCGTCGTCGGCTGCTCGGGGTCGTTCCCGTCCGCGGAATCGGCCTGCTCGAGCTACCTCATCGAGGCCGACGGCTTCCGGCTGCTTCTCGACATGGGCAACGGCGCCCTCGGCGAGCTGCAGCGCCACTGCGGTCTCTACGACCTCGACGCGATCTTCCTCAGCCATCTCCATGCCGACCACTGCATCGACATGCTCGCCTACTTCGTCGCGCGCTACTACCGCTACGACGGCGGTCGCTGCGCCCCGATCCCGGTCTACGGCCCCGAAGGCACCGAGCAGCGCCTGACCACGGCCTACGCCGACACCCCGTCCGCCTCCTCGATGAGCGAGGTCTTCGACTTCCACACCGTGAAGCCGGGCACGTTCGAGATCGGCCCCTTCACCGTCCACACGGAACTGCTCCGCCACCCCGTGGAGTCGTACGGCATCCGTATCGAGCACGGTGGCCGGTCGCTCACGTACTCCGGCGACACCGGAGTGACCGCGGCCCTGGACGAACTCGCCCGCGAGACGGACCTGTTCCTGTGCGAGGCCGCGTTCACGTACGGCAAGGAGGACATCGCCGACCTCCATCTCAACGGCCGCGAGGCGGGCGAGACCGCGGCCCGCGCGAGGGCGCGCAAGCTGATCCTCACGCACATCCCGCCGTGGACGGACCCCCAGGTCAACCTGCGGGACGCCCGAGCGGTGTACGACGGGCCGGTGGAACTGACCGCGCCGGGAACGACGTACGAGATCTGACCCGGTCCCGCGTCGGGGCCCCGGAAGCCGATCATGGTTCCGGGGCCTTCGCGCGCTCAGGCCTTGGTGAGGTCCTCGACCTCCTCCTCGGGCTCGCGGCCCGGGGTGGCGAGGTCGAACCTGGTGATCGCGAACCGGAAGAGCAGGTAGTAGACCGCCGCGAACGCCAGGCCGAGGGGGAGGATCAGCCAGGGCTTGGTGGCCAGGTTCCAGTTCAGTACGTAGTCGATCGCGCCCGCGGAGAAGTTGAAGCCCGCGTGGACGCCCAGCGCCCAGGTCAGGGCCATGGACACGGCGGTCAGCGCGGCGTGGATCACGTACAGGACCGGGGCGATGAACATGAACGAGAACTCGATCGGCTCGGTGACACCGGTGACGAACGAGGTCAGCGCCAGCGAGATCATCATGCCGGTGACGGCCTTGCGGCGCTCGGGGCGGGCGCAGTGCGCGATGGCGAGGGCCGCGGCCGGAAGGCCGAACATCATGATCGGGAAGAACCCGGTCATGAACTGCCCGGCGCTCGGGTCGCCGTGCAGGAAGCGGCTGTAGTCGCCGTGGAAGACCTGGCCCGCGGCGTTCGTGAAGTCGCCGAGCTGGTACCAGGCCACGGTGTTCACGAACTGGTGCATGCCGATCGGGATGAGGCCGCGGTTGACGAGGCCGAAGACCGCCGAGCCCGCGGCGCCGAGACCGCTCATCCACTCGCCGAAGCCCGTGATGCCGTTGCCGATCGGCTTCCAGGTCAGGGTGAAGAGGACGCCGACGACCGTGCCGACGAACGCCATCAGGATGGGCACGAGGCGGCGGCCGTTGAAGAAGCCGAGCCAGTCGACCAGCTTGGTGCGGTGGAAGCGCTGCCACATCACGGCGGACAGCAGACCCATGACGATGCCGCCGAGGACACCGGGGTCGTTGTACGTCGCCGCGACGATCTTGCCCTGCTCGATGTGCTCCTCGGTCAGCGGGAACGCCTGGAGCACCTTGCTGTAGACGAGGAAGCCGACCAGGGCGGCCAGCGCGGTGGAGCCGTCCGACTTCTTGGCGAAGCCGATGGCGACACCGATGCAGAAGAGCAGGGGCAGGTTGCCGGTGATGGCACCGCCCGCGGCGTTGAACACGGCGGCGACCTTGTCCCAGCCGAGCCCGTCCTTGCCGAAGAGGTCGTCCTGGCCGAGCCGGACCATGATGCCGGCGGCCGGCAGCACCGCGATGGGGAGCTGAAGACTGCGGCCGACCTTCTGCAGGCCCTGGAACAGACCGGATCCCCGCTTCTTCGCGGGGGCCGCCGGGGCAGCGGTGGTGGTGCTCATGCTTCCTCCAGTGCGGGGTGCCGCCGGGGGTGAACGAGGGGGGACGCGGCGGCGGAGCCCGCGTGGTCTACACCACTCAAGGGGCGTGTGCACCCGTTCTAACACGGGGGATGTACGGGGCGGAACCCGCGATTCATGTGGTTTCGGACATAATCAACGTCGCCGGTCAAAGTGGACCAGTGGTGTCCTGGCACTGTCCTGGCATCGACCTGGCAGTGTCCTGTGCGGCTCAGGGAGGCAGACATGGCGAGCAAGGCTGAGAAGATCGTCGCCGGGCTCGGCGGCATCGAGAACATCGACGAGATCGAGGGCTGCATCACCCGCCTCCGTACCGAGGTCCACGACGCCTCCCTGGTGAACGAGGCCGCCCTGAAGGCCGCGGGCGCCCATGGCGTCGTCAAGATGGGCAACGCCGTCCAGGTCGTCATCGGCACCGACGCGGACCCGATCGCCGCGGAGATCGAGGACATGATGTGAGGGGCTGCCCGCACGCCCCTTCCCGGACCGTCCCCAGGCCCCTTCGGCGGGTACGGCTAGGCTCGGGCCATGTCTCGAATCGACGGCCGTACCCCCGACCAGCTCCGCCCCATCACCATCGAGCGCAACTGGAGCAAGCACGCCGAGGGCTCCGTCCTCGTCTCCTTCGGTGACACGAAGGTCTTCTGCACCGCCTCCGTCACGGAAGGCGTGCCGCGCTGGCGCAAGGGCAGCGGAGAGGGCTGGGTCACCGCCGAGTACTCCATGCTGCCCCGCGCCACCAACACCCGCGGCGACCGCGAGTCGGTCCGGGGCAAGATCGGCGGCCGTACGCACGAGATCAGCCGCCTCATCGGCCGCTCCCTGCGCGCCGTCGTGGACTGCAAGGCGCTCGGCGAGAACACCATCGTCCTCGACTGCGACGTGCTCCAGGCGGACGGCGGCACCCGCACCGCGGCGATCACCGGCGCCTATGTGGCACTGGCCGACGCGATCGCCTGGGCCCAGGGCAAGAAGCTGGTGAAGGCGGGCCGCAAGCCCCTGATCGGCACGGTCTCCGCCGTCTCCGTGGGCATCGTCGACGGCGTCCCCCTTCTCGACCTCTGCTACGCGGAGGACGTACGGGCCGAGACCGACATGAACGTGGTCTGCACCGGCGACGGCCGCTTCGTGGAGGTCCAGGGCACGGCGGAGGCCACCCCCTTCGACCGCAAGGAGCTGAACGCCCTCCTCGACCTCGCGGTGGCGGGCTGCGACCAGCTCGCCGAGATCCAGCGCACGGCGCTCGAAGCGACCCTGGAAGCAACCCGATAAGGCCATATCGGCGTTAACGGAGGTAGAGCCGCACGACCCCGGGTAGGGCGCAGGGAAATCCCCGTGCGCCCGCCCGTGGTTCCGTACGACCATGGCGCGTCGGGCGAGCCGGACCGAACCGGCCGACGCGCCCGGGGACAGTGCAGCACCGTTACGGGAGGGGAACCGTTCCATGGCCGCGCGCCACCGCCGACGCATCGCCGCCACCGCACTCACCGCCGTCGCCGTCCTCGCCGCCATGGGCGCGAGCGCGGGCTGCGACGCCGTCGACAAGGCGATCGACTGCGTCCAGACCGCCGACGCGATAGCCGACAGCGTCACCGATCTTCAACAGGCCGTCGAGAACGCGGCGCAGGACCCGACGCGGACCGACGAGTCCCTCGACGCCATCGAGCGGAACCTCGACAAGATCGGCGACAGCGCGGACAACGTGGACGTCGGCAAGGCGGTCGACCACCTCCGCGAGGCGGTCGGCAACGTCCGTACCGCCGTCCGGGAGGGCGACAAGACCCCCGACGTACGGCCCGTGACGGACGCGGCGGGGGAGCTGACGAAGGTGTGCACGCCGTAGGGGGTGACGGCCGGGGGTGGGGCGGAACCGGCGTCGCGGGCCAGCGGATACTGGGGGGCATGACCCGCCTGATCCTCGCCACACGCAACGCCGGAAAGATCACCGAACTGAGGGCGATCCTCGCCGACGCGGGGCTTCCGCACGACCTGGTCGGCGCGGACGCCTACCCCGACATCCCCGACGTCAAGGAGACCGGCGTCACCTTCGCCGAGAACGCTCTCCTGAAGGCCCACGCGCTGGCTCAGGCGACGGGCCTGCCTGCGGTGGCCGACGACTCGGGCCTGTGCGTCGACGTCCTGAACGGCGCACCGGGCATCTTCTCGGCCCGCTGGGCGGGCCGCCACGGCGACGACCGGGCCAACCTCGAGCTGCTCCTGGCCCAGCTCGGCGACATCGACGACGCCCACCGCGGTGCCCACTTCGCCTGCGCGGCGGCCCTGGCCCTGCCGGACGGCACGGAACGCGTGGTCGAGGGCCAACTGAGGGGCACCCTCCGCCACACCCCCTCCGGCACGAACGGCTTCGGCTACGACCCGATCCTCCAGCCCGAGAACGACCACCGCACCTGCGCGGAACTGACCCCGAACGAGAAGAACGCGATCAGCCACCGAGGCAAGGCATTCCGCGCCCTGGTCCCGGTGATACGGGAACTGCTGAGCTGAGGCGGCCCGACGACGGAGCCGGGCGTCCGTGACATACGGCGCCCGGCCTCTCTTCGCGTGCGCTCGGTCGGACTTGAACCGACAACACCTGGCTTCTAAGGCCAGTCTCTCTGCCAATTGGAGTACGAGCGCCTGTACCGCGCTCCACTCTACTGGGGTTGGAGGACCGGCGGAGGGCAGAGGTACTAGGAACTCCGGCGTCGGCCACCTCGGCACCAGGTGCTGGTGACCGCATGGCAGTTGGGGCACAGGAGCCGTAAGTTCTCGCGCCGGTCGTCGCTCCAGTCACCGTTGATGTGGTCGATCTCCAACGTCATGGGGCGGCCGTGCCACCGGGGCGGAGTCCCGCACTCGTCGCATTCCTCGGGAACCCCCACCTCCAGCAGGGCGCGGCGCAGCAGGACGGTCTTGGTGCGTCGGCGGCCGTCGTGCCGCACCAGTACCTCGGCAGCCGGCTTCCGAGGAGTGGTCCCGGCTGTGCCGCCCAGATGCGTCTGTCCCGCGAAGTGTGATGTGTCGATGTCGTACGCGGTGATCCACTCGCGGACTCGCGGGCGGGAGCCGCTCGGAAGACCGAGCCGACGAAGTGTCTCCGCCACCGAGGACGATTCCGCGACGGCCGCGGCGAGTTCGGCCCGGGACGGTCGAGGGGACGGGCGGGGGCCTCGCTTGAACCGCCGGAAATGAGTGATGTCGATGCCGAAGTGTTCGAACCGTTGGAGCAAGTGCCGACGTAGCTGGTAGTAGGGGCGAACGCCCAGGTAGGCGATGACTTCGTCGATGTCGGAACAACGCTCCGCCGCTTGCGCGAGCGCCTCTCTCGTATAGCGAACCGGCTTGCTCATGCTCGCCGCCTCTTCTTCCTTCCCCGGTAAGTGTCCGTGGCCGAATGGCAGTTGGGGCACAGCAGGCGCAGATTCTCCGGTCGGTTGTTGCGCCAGTCACCGTCCAGATGGTCGACCTCCAGAGGCAGGGGGCGGCCCCGCCACACAGGCTCCGTCCCGCACAGGGCACATCGCTCGGCAACCCCCAGAGCGATCATGGCCCGCTTGAGCCGTTCGCCGGGGAGTCGCCGAGCATGTGAGGGATCTTGTTCGACCAACAACTGCTCCGGGGAACGGCGTTGGGCCGGAACCCGAGGTCGGGAATCTCTCCGGAAATGCGAGGTGTCGATGCCGTACGCCTTGATCCGGCGGCTGATGTTGGTGTGGTGACCACCCACCACCTCGATTCCCAGGTACCGCAGCACGCCATTCACGCTGGTGGATGCGGCCACCGCGGGCTCGAGGACCTCTTTCGTCCATCGTGCCCCCGTCTCGCGTTCGAAGTGAGAGGTGTCCACGCCGAGCGTCCGCATGCGGTCGTGGAGATAGCGTCGTGACGGGCCCTTGGGATCCACTCCCAGCCTCTCCAGCGCCTCGGAGAGCGTGCGGGACGACTTGGCCGCTGTGGCCAGCACCTCGCGTGTGTATCGGCTCGCCACCGTCGGTACCCCTTCGTCTCGGCCGCCTGTTCGCAGCCTCGTACGGAGTAACGAAGCGATCATCGGACGGTCACGAAGGACCTGTGTGGTGGACCGGTGGTGCGTTCAGTGGCCCGACGTCATCTTCAGGCCCACCACCGCCACCAGGAGCAGGGCCACGAAGAAGATGCGTGCTGCTGTTGCTGGTTCGCCGAGTATGACCATGCCCAGGACCGCCGCGCCTGCCGCGCCGATGCCTACCCAGACTCCGTAGGCCGTGCCGATGGGCAGGGACTTCGCGGCGTAGGACAGCAGGAGCATGCTCGCCACGATGCTCGCGCCGGTGAACAGGCTCGGCCAGGGGCGGGTGAAACCGTCGGTGTACTTCAGACCGATCGACCAGGCGACCTCGAGTACACCGGCGACGACAAGCAGGATCCAGGCCATGACGGCACTCCTTGTTCCACGGGGCAACAGGGGGTGCGTCGTCTTTGCGGACCCGGTACGGCGCGTCTCGTCGGGACCCTCGCGGGCTCGTCCAACGTAGCAAGGACGTGCGGTGCCACAGCGAGAAGGGGCCGGTGACCTCGGTCACCAGCCCCTTCTGACGAGGGATTACAGGTAGAGCCCCGTGGAGTCTTCCGTGCCTTCGAAGCGGTCCGCCGCCACCGCGTGCAGATCGCGTTCGCGCATCAGGACGTACGCCGTCCCGCGCACCTCGACCTCGGCGCGGTCCTCCGGGTCGTACAGCACGCGGTCGCCCACCTCCACCGTGCGTACGTTCTGCCCGACCGCGACGACCTCGGCCCAGGCGAGGCGCCGGCCGACGGCCGCGGTCGCGGGGATCAGGATGCCGCCGCCGGAACGGCGCTCACCCTCGGCGGTGTCCTGCCGTACGAGGACGCGGTCGTGCAGCATCCGGATGGGCAGCTTGTCGTGGTGGGTCTTCTCGCTCACGCCCCGAACTTACCTGTCCTCAGCGGTCTCGCGCGCGTCCGGGTCAGCGCTCGCGGTGCCCGGAACCCTCGGCGTCCTTGGACCCCAGGGCGAGCAGTCCGCCGATCCCGATCACGACCAGTGCCACGGGCACGACGCGCTCGAGCCGCGGCCTGCCGTCCGCCGAGACGAGCTGCCGCTTCGCGCGGCCGACAAGCCGGTTGGCGCTGACGTACGCCCGCCCGAGCGTGTGGTCGACGCGGGAGACGACCTTGGCCTTGGCATCCCCGACGATCGTCTTCGGGTGCACCCGGACGCCGATCTCGTCGAGCGTCGCGGCGAGAGTCTCGCGGCGGCGCTTGATGTCCGCCTCGATCTGCGCCGGAGTCCTGGTGTCCGGGGTGCTCGACGTGTCCGCCACCGCGCTTCCTCCGTGTTCGTGTGCGCGGTGCTCCGCGCAGTTCGTGCAGCTGTGAACCACAGTCTGTCAGCTTCGTACCGACCGTACTCCTCGGCGCCCCCACAGTCGGGGCGCCTACTAGGCTCGTCGGTGACCCGCCCCTGCTATGTGAGGTACCGATGAGCGAGCGACTTCAGCCCGGCGACACCGCCCCCGCCTTCACCCTGCCGGACGCCGACGGCAACGAGGTCTCCCTGGCCGACCGCCGGGGCCGTAAGACCATCGTCTACTTCTACCCCGCGGCGCTGACCCCCGGCTGCACCAAGCAGGCGTGCGACTTCACGGACAACCTGGAGCTGCTGGCGGGGGCCGGTTACGACGTGATCGGTATCTCCCCCGACAAGCCGGAGAAGCTCGCGAAGTTCCGCGAGAAGGAGTCCCTGAAGGTGACCCTGCTCGCGGACCCCGACAAGAAGGTCCTGGAGGCGTACGGCGCCTTCGGCGAGAAGAAGCTGTACGGCAAGACGGTCGTCGGTGTCATCCGCTCCACGGTGATCGTGGACGAGGAGGGCCGGGTCGAGCGCGCCCTGTACAACGTGAAGGCGACCGGCCATGTGGCGAAGGTCATCAAGGATCTGGGTATCTGAGGCGCCGTCTGGCGTGTGAACCACCTGTCAGGTGAACGGCCCGCATCGGTTCGCTCCGGTGCGGGCCGTCCCGTGTGTCTGGTTCCGCACGCGTGTCTAGTTCCGCCGTGTGCCCAGCACGCCCAGGTCCCCGGCACCGCCGCCCGTCGCGCCACCGTCCGTCGTACCACCCGTTCCCGTGGCGCCCCCGGCCCCGCCGTCGGTGGTGCCGCCCGAGTCGGTCGTACCGCCCGGGTCCGGGGTGCCCTCGGGGCCGCCCGTTCCCGTGGCGCCGCCGATGCCCGTGAGGCCTCCGATGCCCCGCGTGTCACCGGCCACGAGGCCCCCGACGGTCGTGTCACCGCCGTCGGCGGCGCCGCCCGTGTTCGCCGTGCCGCCGGTGTCGGTCGTCCCGCCGTCCGTCCCGCCCTGACTGCTCCCGCCGTCCGTCGGGCCGTCCTGCCGGTACTCCTCGTTCTCGTCGCCCCAGTCGTCGTCGGAGTCGAGGTCGGGTTCCTCGGTCTCCTCCGCGCCGGGCTGAAGGCGCAGATCGAAGCTGTGCGCCTGCTTGCCCCGCAGCGCCTGTTCCATGAACTGCGCCCAGATCTGCGCGGGCGCGCCACCGCCGTTCATCCGGGGCAGGCCGAGCGCGTAGTACAGCGACTCATGGGTGTTCGTGTCGGGGTTCTGGCCCATCACCGCGATCACCGTCGCGAGGTCGGGGGTGTAGCCCGCGAACCAGGCCGCCTGGTCCTCCTCGGCCGTGCCCGTCTTGCCCGCGACGGGGCGCCCGGCGGCCTGCGCGGCGGTCGCGGTGCCGTTGTCCACCACGCTCTGGAGCATCGCCGTGGTCGTGTCCGCCGCCGTGCGGCTCACCGCCTGCTGGGTCTGCTGCCGGGGCAGGTCGACGTCGTCCGTGCCGCCCTTGGTGACCTTCTCGACCAGGGTGTACGGGGTGCGCTTGCCGTGGTTGGCGAGGGTCGCGTAGGCCTCCGCCATGTCCAGCACGCTCGCGTTGGCTGTGCCGAGCGCGATCGAGGGGTACGGGTTCAGCTCGGGGGTGCCCTGCGGCAGGCCGAGTTCGATGGCGGTCTGCTTGACCTTGGCCGGGCCGACGTCCACCGCCATCTGCGCGTAGACGGCGTTCACCGACTTGTCCGTGGCCTCGCGGACGGGGATCGGGCCGTAGTCGCGCCCGTCCTCGTTCTCCGGCGCGTACGGTCCGCCGCTCCAGCCCTCCACGGGCCGCTTGTTCGTGCCGTCGTACACCGTGTTCGGGGTGATCACATCGCCGTCCTGCGTGCGCGCGAAGCTCTCCACGGCCGCGGCGAACACGAACGGCTTGAAGGTCGAGCCGACCTGGTAGTCGCGGCGGGTCGCGTTGTTGACGTACTGCTTGGTGTAGTCGATGCCGCCGTACATGGCGACGACCTTGCCGGTGGCCGGGTCGATGGCGACCCCGCCCGCGCGGACATAGCGGTCGGCCTTGCGGTTCTTCTTGTCGAGCTTGCTCGTCACCTGGTCGTCCACGGCCTTGACGAGGGCGTCCTGCGCGGGCTTCTTGAGCGTGGTGGTGATGCGGTAGCCGCCCCCGGCCAGGCTGTCCTCGTCGAGGATGTCGTGCGCCGCGAGGTAGTCCTTGATCGCCGCGACCAGATAGCCGCGCTGGCCGGACATGCTGGAGGCGTACATCTCCCGGCGCGGCTCGGGGAACGTCGCCTTCGCCCGCTCGGCCCGGCTGAGCCAGTGCATCTTGACCATGCCGTCGAGCACGTACCTCCAGCGGGACAGGGCGGCCGGCTTGTTCTCGGGGTGGGCGACCACGTCGTACTCGCTCGGCGCGTTCAGCAGGGAGGCGAGGTACGCGCTCTGGCCGACCGTCAGGTCCTTCGCCTCGACGCCGTAGTAGGCCTGGGCAGCGGCCTGGATGCCGTACGCGTTGCGGCCGAAGTAGCTGGTGTTGAGGTAGCCCTCGAGGATCTCGTCCTTGTTCTTCTCGCGGTCCAGCTTGACCGCGATGATGAACTCCTTGGCCTTGCGGGTCAGGGTCTGCTCCTGGCCCAGGTAGTAGTTCTTCACGTACTGCTGGGTGATGGTCGAGCCGGACTGCTTGCCCTTGCCGGTGGCCGTCCGCCAGGCGCCGCGCACCATCGCCTTCGGGTCGATGGCGGACTCGGTGTAGAAGTCGCGGTCCTCGGCGGCGAGCGCCGCGTGCTGGGCGTCCTTGGCGATCCGGGACAGCGGCACGATCTCGCGGTTGACCGAGCCGTCGCGGGCCAGCTCGCTGCCGTCCGCGTACAGGTAGACGTTGCTCTCCTTGATGGCCGTCGCGTTCGCGGCCGGGATCCGGACCAGGTAGTAGCCGAGGACGAACAGGCCGACCAGCAGCAGGACCCCGATCACGAAGGAGCCGAGCACCATCCGCCAGGTGGGGATCAGCCTGCGCCATCCGGTGCGCCGGGGCCGCTTCGGCTTCGCGCCGGGGGACGCCTCGGGCGAGACCTGGTCCGAGGTCTCGGGGGAGGTCTCCGACGAGGCTTCGGACGCCGCGGAGTGCGGCTCTCTGGGGCCCTCGCCCCGGCTGCTTCGCTGCGGCTCGTCGCTCATCGTGGTGCCGGACTCCCGTGTCGCGTCGTACGTTCCGTACGCCCTCGTACGCTTCTGCGTCCCTTGCTGAAGACTGTCCCATCAAGTGGTCCGTTCCCGGCGCGAGGGACATGATCGCGCGGGAAAAATCGTGTGCACGCCACTTCGGTCGCGCGCTAGGGTCGTTCGCTTCGCCTGGTACGCGTCGAAGGAGGTTCATCCCGTGAGGACAGGGCGGCTGTACATCGCCGTCGCCGCCGGTGGATTCCGGCGGTACGCGACCTATCGGACCGCGACCCTCGCGGGCGTGTTCACCAACACCGTGTTCGGGATCATCCTCGCCTACACCTACCTCGCCCTGTGGCATGAACGGCCCCATCTGGGGGGTTACGACCAGGCGCAGGCGTTGACCTACGTATGGGTCGGGCAGGCGCTGCTCTCGGCCGTCTCGGTGATGGGCGGCGGCTTCGAGGACGAGCTGATGGAGCGCATCCGCAGCGGCGACATCGCGATCGACCTGTACCGGCCCGTCGATCTCCAGTTCTGGTGGCTGGCGCAGGACCTGGGCCGGGCCGTGTTCCAGTTGCTCGCCCGGGGCGCGGCCCCGCTGACGGCCGGCGCGCTCCTCTTCCCGCTCGCCCTGCCCACCAGCCCGCTGACCTGGCTGGCCTTCCTGATCGCCGTGCTGCTCGGCGCGGTGGTGAGCTTCGCGATCCGCTTCCTGGTCGGGCTCAGCGCGTTCTGGCTGCTCGACGGGGCGGGCGTCGCCCAGATCGCGTGGGTCACGGGGATGTTCTGCTCGGGGATGCTGCTGCCGCTCAACGTCTTCCCCGGCACGCTCGGCGAGGTCGTCCGCGCGCTGCCCTGGGCGTCGTTCCTCCAGGCGCCCGCGGACGTCCTGCTGGGCACGGCGGACCCGCTGCCGGTGTTCGCCCGTCAGCTCGCGTGGGCCGTGGCGCTGCTGGCGGCCGGGCGGATGCTCCAGTCGGTGGCGACACGACGGGTGGTGGTCCAGGGTGGCTGAGGCGACCGAGACGACCGAGACGACCGAGGTGGCTGGGGCGGCTGGGGCGGCTGGGGTGGCTGGGGTGGCTGACCCGGCGTACGGCGGCGCGCGGACGTACGGCCGGATGCGTGAGGGGCTGCGCGCCTACCGGCTGATCACCGCGATGTGGATCCGCTCCGCGGTGGCCTACCGCACATCCTTCGTGCTGACCACCCTCGGCAACTTCACGGCGACCGCGCTGGACTTCGTCGCGATCCTGCTGATGTTCTCGCAGGTCGACACGCTCGGCGGGTACCGGCTGCCCGAGGTCGCCTTCCTGTACGGGCTCTCGGCGAGCGCCTTCGGCCTCGCGGATCTCGCGCTCGGCTCCATGCAGCGCCTGGGCCGACGGGTGCGCGACGGCACGCTGGACACGCTGCTGGTGCGCCCCGCGCCCGTCCTCGCGCAGGTGGCGGCCGACCGCTTCGCGCTGCGCCGGCTCGGCCGGATCAGCCAGGGTCTTGCCGTCCTCGGGTACGCGATCGTCGCGCTCGACATCGACTGGACCCCGCTGAAGGTGGCGATGATCCCGCTGATGCTGCTCAGCGGAGGGGCGATCTTCGGCTCGGTGTTCGTGGCGGGCGCGGCGTTCCAGTTCGCCGCGCAGGACGCCTCCGAGGTGCAGAACTCCTTCACCTTCGGCGGTCAGACGCTGTTGCAGTACCCGCCGAGCATCTTCGCGAAGGAGCTGGTGCGCGGGGTGACGTTCGTGCTGCCGCTCGCCTTCGTCAACTGGCTGCCCGCGCTGTATGTGCTGGGGCGGCCGTATCCGCTGGACCTGCCGGTGTGGGTCGCCTTCGCCCCGCCGCTGGTGGCGGTGGGCTGCTGCGCCCTGTCGGGGCTGGCCTGGCGGGTGGGACTGCGTTCGTACCGGAGCACGGGGAGTTGAGGGGACCGATGGACAGAGGAGTCAAGGGCGCCGGGGAAGGTGCCGCCGCGGAGGGTGCGTTCATCGAACTCGACGGGGTCGAGAAGGTCTTCGACGTGCTGCGACGGACCGGGTTCCTGCGCCGCGAGCGGCGGCAGGTGCGGGCGGTCGACTCGCTCTCCTTCACCGTGGCACGCGGTGAGATGGTCGGCTACATCGGGCCGAACGGCGCCGGGAAGTCCACCACCATCAAGATGCTGACCGGCATCCTGACGCCGAGCGGCGGTCGGCTGCGGGTCGCCGGGATCGATCCCTCGCGCGAGCGGACGCGGCTCGCGCAGCGCATCGGGGTGGTGTTCGGGCAGCGCACGACGCTGTGGTGGGACCTGCCGCTGATCGACTCGTACCGGCTGATGCACCGCATGTACCGCATCCCCGACGCGCGGTACCGCGAGAACCTCGACCGCTGTGTCGAACTCCTCCAACTGGGTGCCCTGTTGGACGTGCCGGTGCGGCAACTGTCGCTGGGGCAGCGGATGCGCGGCGACATCGCGGCGGCGCTGCTGCACGACCCCGAGGTGCTCTACCTCGACGAGCCGACCATCGGCCTCGATGTCGTCTCCAAGGCCAAGGTCCGTGAGTTCCTGCGGGACTTGAACGCCGAGCGCGGCACGACGGTCCTGCTGACCACGCACGACCTCCAGGACATCGAGCAGTTGTGCTCGCGGGTGATGGTCATCGACCACGGGCGGCTGATGTACGACGGTCCGCTCGCCGGGCTGCACGAGGTGGGCGACTCCGAGCGCACCCTCGTCGTCGACCTGGAACGGGAGTTGCCGCCGATCGAGGCGCCGCCCGCGCGGGTGGTGCGGGTGGAGGGGCCGCGGCAGTGGCTGGCCTTCCCGGCGTCCGGGTCGGCGGCTCCGCTGGTGGCGCGGATCGCGGCGGAGTACCCCTTGGTGGACCTGTCGGTACGGGAGCCGGACATCGAGGCCGTGATCGCGAAGATGCTGCACTCGACGGGGGAGTCGGCGTCTCAGGTCCCCTCGGGGCGGGCCGTGTCGTAGCCGCCCACGCGGGGACCTCGTAGGCTTGCGGCATGACCGACGCCGTGCCTCCCGGAGGGACCGACGACCCGCGCTCGATGTCGTCGTCCCCCGCCAACTCCGCCCAGGAACTGAGGGCTTCCGACGCCGATCGCGAACGGGTCGCCGAGGTCCTGCGCGACGCCCTCGCGGAGGGCCGACTCGACATGGAGGAGTTCGAGGAGCGGCTGGACGCCACGTACCGGGCGCGGACGTACGGCCAACTCGCGCCGATCACCCAGGACCTGCCTGCCGCGGGCGCGGTGCCTCCGCCTGTCGTGTCGCTGGCCAAGGAGCCGGAGGAGAGCGGGGAATGGGGGCAGCGGATCGTCGGCGGCGACGGTTCGTCCTCGTGGGCGGTCGCCGTGATGTCCGGCTTCCAGCGCAAGGGGCGCTGGACGGCGCCGAAGCGGTTCAACTGCTTCGCGTTCTGGGGCGGCGGTGAGATCGACCTGCGGGAGGCGAACTTCGCGGACCGCGAGATCGAGATCAACTGCATCGCGATCATGGGCGGGATGAACGTCATCGTGCCGCCCGGCGTCGAGGTCGTGGTCCGCGGCATCGGGATCATGGGCGGCTTCGACCACACCGAGGAGGGCGTGCCGCGGGAGCCGGGCGCGCCGCGTGTGGTCATCACCGGGTTCGCGTTCTGGGGCGGTGTCGGCGTCGAGCGCAAGCTGACCCGCGCCGACCGGCTGCGGCTGAAGGAGCTGCGCCGTCAGGAGAAGATGGACCGCAAGGCCGCCCGCCGGGAGCTGCACGCGTCGTTCCGTGAGGAGGTGGAGGAGGCCCACCGCTCGATGCTGGAGGGCCACCGGGACCTGCTGCGTGAGCGGCAGAAGGAGCAGCGCGAACTCCAGCGGGAGCGACGCGAGACCCGCCGGGAGGAGCGGGACCGGCGGCGCGGGGGGTACTGAGCCGGGGACCTGTGGCGCGGGGGTACTGAACGAGGGCGGTACGTCTCGGCGCGTGGCCGGGGGCGGACGTCTCGTGCATGGCGTGAGTCCCGCGCGTACGGCGTCGGGGCCGCTCACAACTGCGCCGGAGCCGCCCCCTTCAGCGAGGTCAGGTCGAAGACCTCGGCCATCCGCTGGAAGCCCCGGTCGCTGGGGTGCAGATGGTCCCCGGAGTCGTAGCCGGGGCGCAGTCGGCGCGGGTCGTAGGGGTCGCGCAGCGCCTTGTCGAAGTCCACGACCGCGTCGTAGACCGTGCCCGCGCGGATCCGCGCGTTGACGGCCTGCCGTACCTGCTCGCGGTCGGCCCGGTAGCCGTGGTGGTCCTTGAAGGGCGTCAGCGTCGTGCCGATGACCTTGAGGCCACGCGCGTGCGCGTCGTCCACCAGGGTGCGCAGCCCCGCCGTGATCTTGTTCGGGTCGGCCCGGCCGGGGGTGCGGAGTATGTCGTTGATGCCGAGGTCTATGACGACGGCCTTGACGTTGGTGCGGCCGAGGACGTCGCGGTCGAAGCGGGACAGCGCGCTCGGGTTGTCGGCCGGGCTGCTGTCCCTCAGGACGCGGTTGCCGCTGATGCCCTGGTTGACCACGCTGTAGCGGGGCACGGCCGAGGATCCGCCCGCCGCGCGCAGCCGGGCCGCGAGGCGGTCCGTCCAGCGGTGGTTGGCGCCCACGGTGGAGGAGATGCCGTCGGTGATCGAGTCGCCGAGGACGACGACGGTGCCGCTCGCCTCGTCGCTCAGGACGTCGAGCGCGGTCAGATAGCGCCAGAAGCGGGTCGGCTCGGTGAAGTCGACACCGGTCACGTCCTCCGTACGGTCGCCCTCGGCGGCGTAGGAGATCTGGCGCGCGTGCCGGTGGTAGGTCACCGGGCCCGAGGGGGTGGGCGAGTACGTGGTCACGAGGACGTCGGAGCCCTGCGGGAGCGCGATGCGTACGGCGTCGCTGACCACCTGCTCGCCCGGGGGTATGACGACCGTCGTGGCGCCGCCGAAGGTGAGCCGGCGCATGGTGTCGGCGAGCGCGTCCGGGCCCTGGGAGGCGGCGACCGCGATCGAGGCGTGGGTGAGGGTCAGCGGCTGCGCGCCGAAGAGGTTGGAGAGCGTGACGCGGGCACCCGTACCACCGATGCCCGCGTGGACGACGTTGCGTACGGACCGCCCGGCCATGCCCACCGTCGCGGTGCCGGGCTCGGCCCCCGACGGGGAGGCCGACCAGGACCCGGCCCAGGTGCCGGTGGAGGCGGGGGCGGCGGTGTTGTGCGGGGTGGTGGGGTGGCCTGCGACGAAGCCGCCGCGGGTGCCGCCGCCGTCGGCCGAGACGCCGGCGTATATGGCGGCGGACACGGCCACGACCACGGCGATGATCGCGGACAGCAGGGCGCACCCGTGGCGCCTGGTCATGCGGTGCGTGTCTCCTCGGGCGACGGGAGCCCGAGGCTCCGGCGTTGATCATCACCATGATGGGTGATGCGGGGGAGGACGGCGACCGGGGGTGCCCTGAGCGGACCCCGAGGGAACCCTGATGATCCCCTGACCTTCTCCCTCTCGGACAGACGCCGGGAACTCCTGTTCCGTTCCAGGAGTCGTGAGGAAGAGACAATGAGTACGGGGGAACGCGATCGGGTGGAGTGGATGGACCGTACGAAACCGGAAGAGACGGGTGGCACGGAGCGGCTCAGGCGCTCCGGCACCCCCGCGCATCCGCCCACCGGACCGGTGGGCGGACCCGGCCGTGCCATGACCACCTTCACCCCCGCCGACGAGGAGAAGCGCCGGGGCGTGCGCCGGATGAAGAGCACGGCCACGGGGCTGCTGCTGCTCGTGGCGATCGTGTACACCCTCGCCAGGTGGGCCGAGAGCGCGGGCGCGGGCGCCTGGGCGGGCTATGTGGCGGCGGCGGCCGAGGCCGGCATGGTCGGCGCGCTCGCCGACTGGTTCGCGGTCACCGCGCTCTTCCGCCATCCCCTCGGCCTGCCCATCCCGCACACCGCGATCATCCCGACGAAGAAGGACCAGCTAGGTGTCTCGCTGGGCGAGTTCGTGGGGGAGAACTTCCTGTCCGAGGAGGTCGTACGACAGCGCCTGCGCTCGGTGGGCATAGCCAAGCGGCTGGGCGCCTGGCTCGCCGAGCCGGAGCACGCCGACCGGGTGACGGCGGAGCTGGCCACGGCCCTGCGGGGGGCCCTGACCGTGCTGCGCGACTCGGACATCCAGGCGGTGGTCAGCGAGGCCATCACCCGGCGCGCGAGCGCCCAGGAGATCGCGCCCGGCCTCGGCAAGATGCTGGAGAAGGTCGTCTCCGACGGCGGTCACGCCCGGTTCGTGGACCTGGTCTGCGTCCGCGCCCACGACTGGCTCGTGCTGCATGACGAGCAGGTCATGACGGCCGTCGAGGGCGGCGCCCCCGGCTGGACGCCCCGCTTCGTGGACAAGCGGATCGGCGAGCGCGTCTACAAGGAGTTGCTCCGCTTCGTCACCGAGATGCGCGACGAGCCCTCGCACCCGGCGCGCGGCGCCCTCGACCGCTTCCTGGCCGACTTCGCCTCCGACCTCCAGTCCGACACGGACACGCGGGCGCGCGTGGAGCGCCTCAAGGGCGAGGTGCTCGACCGTGCGGAGGTCCAGGACCTGATCGCGTCCGCCTGGACGGCCGTACGATCCATGATCATGTCGGCCGCCGAGGACGAGCGCAGCCAGCTCCGGCTGCGGGCGCGGGCGTCGCTGCTGTCGCTGGGGCGGCGCATGGCCACGGACCCGAAGACACAGGCCAAGATGGACCACTGGGTCGAGGGCGTGGCGGTGCATGTCGTGACGACGTACCGCAAGGAGATCACGTCCCTGATCACGGAGACGGTCGCGAGCTGGGACGCCGAGCACACCACGCGCAAGATCGAGGCGCACATCGGCCGTGATCTGCAGTTCATCCGGATCAACGGCACGGTGGTCGGCTCACTGGCGGGGTTGCTGATCTACACGGTGTCGCGGACGCTGGGGGCGTGACCCGCGGTCGCGCGGACACGGGGTGAGGGCGGCGCTCGCGGATGGCACAGGGAGCACTCCGGGCTCGGAGGCGGTCGGCGCCGCCACGCGGGCCCCGGTCCATGGCTCTGACGCGACGGGCAACTCCATACAGGCAGGCCCCAGGAGGCAGCCATGTCGGTCGGCGCGACCCGGACCGGTACGGTCACCAGCGCGATCCCGGCCCGGCTCGACCGGCTGCCATGGGCGCGCTGGCACTGGTCGGTCGTCGTCGGACTCGGCACGGTCTGGATCCTGGACGGCCTGGAGGTCACGGTCGTCGGCAATATCGCGAGCCGGCTCTCGGAGCCCGGCAGCGGCCTGCCGATCACGTCCGGCGAGGTCACCGGCGTCGCGGCGGCGCTGTATGTGGCGGGCGCGTGTTCCGGTGCCCTCTTCTGGGGGCGGCTGACCGACCACTACGGCCGCAAGAAGCTCTTCATGATCACCCTCGTGGTCTATCTGAGCGCCACCGCGTTGACCGCGGCCTCCTTCCAGACCTGGTGGTTCTTCCTCTTCCGCTTCCTGACCGGCTTCGGGATCGGCGGTGAGTACGCGGCCATCAACTCCGCGATCGACGAGCTGATCCCGGCGTACTACCGCGGCCGTGTGGACCTGGTCATCAACGGCAGCTTCTGGCTGGGCGCGGTGGGCGGTTCGCTGCTGTCGATCGTCGCGCTGAACACGCGCCTGCTGCCCAAGGACGTGGGCTGGCGGCTGACGTTCGCCCTCGGCGTCGTCCTCGGCCTGGTGATCCTCGTGGTGCGGCGCCATGTCCCCGAGAGCCCGCGCTGGCTGCTGATCCACGGCAGGCACCGGGAGGCCGAACGGGTGGTGTCCGCGATCGAACGGCGGGTGAGCGCGGAGAAGGGGCCGCTCCCGCGCCCCCACGGCGAGATCACCGTCCACCAGCGCACCAGCGTCGGCTTCGGCACCATCGCCCGTACGGTCTTCCGTGACTACCGCCGCCGCGCGGTGCTCGGCTTCTCCCTCTTCATCGGCCAGGCCTTCCTCTACAACGCGATCACCTTCGGCTTCGGCGCGATCCTGACGACGTTCTTCGACGTCCCCACCGGGAACACGGGCTACTACTTCGCCGTCATCGCCTTCGGCAACTTCTTCGGCCCGCTGCTGCTCGGCAAGCTCTTCGACTCGCTGGGCCGCAAGGTGATGATCTCCTCGACCTATCTGCTCTCGGGCCTGCTGCTGTTCGCCACGGCCTGGCTGTTCGACCGGGGCGCGCTGGACGCGGTCACGCTGACGGCGTGCTGGTCCGTGGTCCTGTTCTTCGCGTCGGCGGGCGCGTCCAGCGCGTATCTGACGGTCTCCGAGGTGTTCCCGATGGAGACGCGCGCGATGTCCATCGCCTTCTTCTACGCGCTCGGCACCGCGGCCGGCGGTATCAGCGGCCCGCTGCTCTTCGCGGACCTCACGAACACCGGCCGGGTCGGCGACACGGTCCTCGCCTTCCGGATCGGCGCGGCGCTGATGTGCGCGGCGGGCCTGGTCGCGGCGCTGCTCGCGGTACCGGCGGAGAGACGCTCCCTGGAGGACATCGCCCGCCCCCTGACGGCGGCACCGACGGAGCAGCCGAAGCGGCCGTGAGGTGTCAGGCGTGCCGGTCGGCCACGGTCCGCGAGGCGGTGGCGACGGGTGTGGCTGTGAGGTGTCACGCATGCCGGTCGCCCATGGTCTGCGGGGCGGGGCGTCGGGTGTGGCTGTGAGGCGTCACGCGTGCCGGTCGGCCACCGCCCAGGAGGCGAGGGCGACGGCCCCGGCGACCCCGAACACGGAGGGCCAGGCGCCCACCTTCTTGGCCAGCGGGTGCGACCCGGCGAACGCGGCGATGTACGCGGCGGTCAGCGCCCCGGCCGCCGGTCCGCCCGCCTGCTTGCGCCACTGCTGCGCGGCAGCGGCGCCCGCGACGGCCAGTACGACCCCGCCGAGCTGTCGCTTCTTGGTCCAGCGGGCGACCCCGTACCCGCCGACAAGCCCACTCGCGGCCACCACTGCCGTAGGAACCTTCGCCATCGCTGCCTGCCTCCTCGGTACGTCGCCCGGCTGCCCCGATGGCCGTCCGGCGCAACGAGGCTAACTCCGCGTACGGAGGCGCCGTGCGGTCGGGGTGAGGGACACGTGACGGCGAACCGTGACACACACCACACCCGACGATCGCGCAGACCTGTCACAACCGAACGCCCCCGAACCGTCAGTGAGGTGTAACAGCGGGACACAGCAAGGAGATCGTCATGGAAGCCCGGCTCAACCTCTACCGCAGCTCGCTCGGGCCGCAGTTCGGGAAGCACCTCAACGCGGCGGGCAGGGTCGTCATGGACTCGACGCTGCCCGTCACCGTCCAGCACCTGGTGGAGATCCGCGCCAGCCAGATCAACGGCTGCGGCTTCTGCGTGGACATGCACACCAAGGAGGCCGCCCGCGCCGGGGAGACCTCGGTACGCCTCAATCTCGTCGCGGCCTGGCGTGAGGCCACGGTCTTCACCGAAGCCGAGCGGGCCGCCCTGGAACTTGCGGAGCAGGGCACCCGCCTCGCGGATACCCCGGGTGCCGTGACGGACGAGGCCTGGGCGAACGCCGCCAAGCACTTCGACGAGGAGCAACTGGCCGTCCTGGTAGCGGCGATCGCCGTCATCAACGCGTACAACCGCCTGAACGTGATGGTCCGCCAACCGGCGGGCGACTACCAGCCGGGCCAGTTCGACTGACCAGGGACCGGACGGCAGAGGGCCCGCAGGACCACCACCCCTGCGGGCCCTCAACTCCCTGGCCCCCGAAGGAGATCCGTGATGGGCTTACGGCATGGCTTCCGTAATCCGTCACGTCACCATCGACTGCGCAGACCCCTACACACTGGCGACCTTCTGGGCCAAGGCCCTGAACGGTTCGCTGGCCGACGACGACAACCCGGGAGACCCGGAAGCGCTGGTCCGGACCCCGACTGCCACGCTGCTCTTCATCAGGGTGAACGACACCAAGACGACGAAGAACCGAGTCCACCTGGACCTCCAGCCCCAGGACCGCACCCGCGACGAAGAGGTCGCCCACCTGCTCACCCTGGGCGCCACTCTCCACTCCGACCACCGCAGACCGGACGGCACAGGCTGGGTCACACTGCACGACCCGGAGGGCAACGAACTGTGCGTGGAACGGAGCGCGGGGGAGCGGGCGCGGGACTGATCGCAGGGGCGCCCCAAGCCTTGGCTCATTCCGAGAACAGGAGCGTGGGCTCGGCGAGGATGTCGCGCCCGACTTCGCTCTTGTAGATCTCGTCAACGCTCCCGAACCGAGCCAGCGAGTAGTCGAGACCCAGTGAGGCCGCGGCCTGACGAACCGATGCCTCATCAGGTCCTTCGATTTCGACGAAGGTGTCAAGGTCAGGCCAGGTGTCGAAGTCGAAGACGACCTCGCCGAGGCGCCACTCCTCACGGTAGTTCTCCTGGTAGCGGACCTCGCGCAGACCGAGCTCCAGCAGGATCTCCGCCATGGCCTGTAGGTTGGTGACCTCGGTCTCGATCTCAGTGATGCCGTCGATCCTGGTGGCGTCCTTGACCTGCTTGAGCGTCAGCGTGGACCGGGTTCCCTCATCCCGGAGCCGGACCCACTGATTCCCGTCAAGGCCGTCACTCTCAAAGATCTTGCGGGTGAAGAGAGTCGGCGGAAACTCCTGCGTGGCGCCCAGTGCGGTCAGCTTCGCCTGAAGGTCGGCAACGTCCACCGACAGGAACTTGGCCTCGTACTCGTGCTTCATGTTCCTCTTCTTCGGGTTCGGATGAGCCATCGAGTGGGTGCTGTTACGGCAGTTGGCCCCAAGAGCGTGGGTGTGGCACTGGATGCTCAGATGGCCACACCCACGGACTCCCCGTTGATGAGCAGGCGCCGTGCATCCGGGCCGGAGAACACGACCGCTACCGGCGGCCCCCGACTTCACCCCGACTCAACGCACCCACGAAGCTGTTCCAGGCCTGGGCCGGTACGGCGATGGTGGGGCTGTCTGTGCGCTTGGAGTCACGTACGAGGGTGCCTTGGGTTACCACTGCGCACTCGACACATTCGCCCCCGGCGCCGTTGCTGTACGACGACGTGAACCAGTTCAGGCGGTCGTAGTTCGAAGGCTCTGCCGTGTTCAATTTGCGTACTCCTTCACAACGGATTTGATCAACTGACCGGAACGCTGAGGGCTCAGGGCCGCGGCCCGAAGCCCGTCGAACGCCCGCGTGTATTCACGAACGTGGTGCTCGCCCTCGAGATACGTGGCATCGGTGATGCCATCCCGGTAGACGAGGTCGGGGTCTTCCGGATCAGGGAAGCCGAGCATGGTGAAAGGACCCACGACTGGTCGGGTTCCGGAGTCGAGGGGCAGTACCTGCAAGGTCACACTCGGCAGTTCGCTCGATTCCAGGAGGTGTTCGAGTTGGTCTCGCATGAGCGCCCGATCTCCTATGACGTTTCGCACAGCCGCCTCGCTCACGATGAACCAGGCTTCGGGCGCTGAGGACTTGGTCAGCATGGCCTGGCGTTCCATGCGCACACGAACCGCTCGGTCGATGTCCTGCGGAGACATGTGTGAGCCGGTCCTGTGTAGCTCAGAGGCGTACGCAGCCGTCTGTAGAAGGCCGGGTAGCAACTCGCACTGGTACTGGCGCAGCGTTGAGGCGTCCTCTTCCAAGCCGATGTAGATGTTGAACCACTCGGGAACCCCGGCGCCGTGCACCTGCCACCACCCGCGCATCTTGGCCTGCCGTGCCAGCGACTTCAGGAACTCGCGCAACTCATCGCCGGTGCCGTAGAACCGGCAGAGGGCGTCGACGTCCGTCGGCTGGACCTTGCCGTTTCCCGTCTCCATTCGGTTGACCTTGGAACCACTCCAGTCCAGGGCATCGCCGACCTGGGCACAAGTGAGCGCGTTCTTCTCGCGGAGCCTCTTGAGCTCAATCGAGAGTCGGCGACGGCGTGCGGTCGGCGAACCGGCCATTTCATCCCCTTCAACGGTCCATCGGATAGCCGGCGTTCAGTCTTGCGCCAAGGCGTGCGCTTGCCAATCACTCAGAAGTGGGAATCTCGCCGTGCACATTGCACGAAGGGATACGCGACCGTCATTCTGACGGCCAGGGACACTCACCGTGAGCGGCCATCACGCTCCGCTGGGTGGGTGCGTGTTGGTGTACGACGAGAGGGGTTCTCGTGTTCCAAGAAGCCTGTATGTCACGCAAGCCGTGGGACTTGGCCTTCACGGCTGAACCCACGGAGGTGTCCGCCCTGCGCCGCATCATGCGGCTGCATCTTGGGATCTGGGGTTTGCACGATCTCGCCGACGACGCTCAACTCTGCGTAAGTGAGCTCGTATCCAACGTCATTACGCATGTCGGCCAGGGCACCCCCGCCACCCTGGCCGTCTCCATGAACGGCACTCACCTGCGCATCGAGGTCTCCGACCCCGACACGCGCGCTCTTCCCACTCTCCTCGACACGGACCCTGACGCCGAGACGGGACGCGGTATGGCCCTTCTCGACGCCATCGCCGATGGGTGGGGCGTCGAGCTACACCCCGATCGGAAGGTCACGTGGTGTGAGTTGGCCACATCGCTAACCTCGCCGTACGGGCATGTAGGAGGCGCAGGCGTCACTCGTGCTGAGACCTTGCTCGGCCTCTATGAGGAGGTCCGTCGGCCGAGTCAGCCGAGTCCCGGCAAGCTGAGCACGTTGATCGCTCAAGAGACGGTCATCGACGTCTTGACGGATGTTCTCCACTGGTTGCGCGCTCATGGTTGGGACGCGGACGAGGTGGTCGACCGCGCCCAAACCCGTTTCGACGCGCAGACCGAGGGGTGCGAGGGCCTGCCGTGCCGCACCGCGGGGTGAGAAGGCAGGCCCGGACGTTTCCCTTACCCCGTGGCGATAGCCGAGTACGCCCACACATCGGCCGGAAGCTCGTGCTGGAGCTCCCAGGTGATCGCCATCGGCTTGCTGCCGGTGTGCTTCACATAGGTCGCCGGGCCCAGGAGCATCCAGGGTTCGGACTTGCCGATGCTGTTGTTCTTGTAGCGGCGCAGGAACAGCAGGACGTGGCTGCCCTCCTTGTCATGCCGCTGGTAGCGCAACCCCGTCGGGGAGTTCTCGGGAGTATTGCCCTGCGATTCCCAGTGGAACTGGGTGGGGCTGATCGCGTAGTCCTTGTAGCGGACGCTAGGCGAGAAGTCCCGCTCGTTCTTCTCCTGGGTGATGAGAAGGGCGTCGGTCTTGAGCTCTTCGACCCAGGCCACTCCTTGGGCGAAGACTCCAGGCATCTGTCCGCCCAGTCGGGCCACTCCGAGGGCCGCGAGGAGTTCAGAGCGGTTGTAGGAGCTGTGGATCCTCAACGGAACATGGCTGAGCGGACCGTCCAGTGGGATGGGGAAGTGGTCGGTTCGGTCGAGGACGTACAGCAGGACCTGCCGCAGTTCGTCGCGGAACACGCGCTGTGCGCGCAGCGACTCAAGGCCTTCGCGATAGCTGGAGAAGCCACCCGCCTTGTCCCACAGGTTGAAGAACAACATGCGGGCGTACACCTGGTCAGTGGAGGAGAGCGCGTCGTAGTCGGGGGCGTCGTCTGTGAGGAGGCGCAGATAGGCCTGAGCCCGCTCAAGGTCGTCCACGTGCAGGAAGGCATGGACCCGCTTGAGGAGCTCTTCCTCTCCCGGCACACCGGACTCTTCGAGGAGCTTGGCTTTGCGTAGGACCGTCGTCCAAGAGTTCTTGCTCTTGTAGAGCTCCTTGATCTCACGACGGCTCTCGCGCAGGTAATCGGCCAGCTTGGGCGTGCTGTAGTCCCTGACCTCCTTCGCCAACGTGTTGATCGTGGCGTTGAGTTGCGTACGGATGTTGTCGAGGACGAGGTCCTTGGACTTGCCCTCCAGGATGATCTGGCAGCCGGAGGGCAACTGGGGGAAGCCACGCTCGATGCTGTCGACCAGACGGTTGCGGGAGAGGTTGGTCAGGGCGCGGAACTGTTCCTCGAAGCGGAACTCCGCCCGGTGCTGGCCGATGAAGTCCAGCACCGTCAGTACCGGCTTGTTTGGTGTACGGCGCAGCCCGCGGCCCAACTGCTGGAGGAAGACGGTCGCACTGTTCGTAGGGCGCAAGAGCAGCAGCGTGTCGACGTCCGGGATGTCCAGGCCTTCGTTGAACAGGTCTACCGAGAAGACCACCTGGATACGACCGGCCTTGAGGTCGTTCAATGTGCGCTCGCGCTCGGCGGGGCTTGATTCGCTGTCGAGCGAGGCGGCCTGAAACCCCGCCTCGCGGAACTGGTCAGCCATGAAGCGTGCGTGCTTCTTGGACACACAGAAGCCCAAGGCGCGCATGGCGGCGGGGTTGGCGATCTTGTCCTGGACCTGCTTGACGACGATCCGGGCGCGTAGGTGGTCGGCCGAGTAGAGGTTGCCGAGCTCATCTCGATCGTAGGAACCCGCACGCCAGTTGAGCTGGGAGAGATCGGTGCCGTCTGGGATTCCGAAGTAGTGGAAGGGGCACAGGAGATCGTTCTCCAGCGCTTCCCACAGCCGCATCTCGGCGGCGATCCGGCCCTTGAAGAACTCGTCTTGCACATTGAGCCCGTCCATCCTCTCCGGTGTGGCGGTGAGGCCGAGCAACTCGGTTGGTGCGAAGTGCTCAAGGACGCGACGGTAGGTGTTCGCAGTGGCGTGGTGGAACTCATCGATGACGATGACGTCGAAATGGCCCGGGTCGAGCTGCTCCAGCCGCTGGAGGTTGAGGGATTGGACGCTGGCGAAGACATGCGTCCACTCGCGCGGCTCCGTCCCGTTGTGAAGCAGTTCACCGAAGGAGGCGTTGCCGAGCACCTCCTGATAGGTGCGCAGCGACTGCTTCAGGATCTCCTTGCGGTGGGCGACGAAGAGCAGCCGGGGGAGTTCACCGTGGCGTTGGTCGCGTAGGTTGCGATAGTCCAGGGCCGCCATGACGGTCTTACCCGTACCGGTCGCTGCGACCAAGAGGTTCTTGTGATGGTTACGGATCTCGCGCTCGACGCGTAGCCGCTCCAGCATGTCTCGCTGATGCGGGTACGGCTGGACTTCGAGTCCCGACAGATTGATCTTGAGTTCGCCGCTTGGCCCCTTGCCGCCAGCCTGGGCCAACGCCTCGGCGAGCCGGTC
Organism: Streptomyces sp. NPDC104371; assembly: GCF_055583785.1. NCBI lineage: Bacteria > Bacillati > Actinomycetota > Actinomycetes > Kitasatosporales > Streptomycetaceae > Streptomyces > Streptomyces sp. NPDC104371. Next base: position 324,906 of record NZ_JBVJNF010000007.1, on the reverse strand, counting down.
GCCGTCCTTGTCGGGGTCGTACGCCTCGAAAGCGACGTCGTCCCAGTACGCGTCGAACGTCGCCTCGAACTTGTCGATCACTCGCGGTGTCGCGACAGACGACAGCCGTACGTTCCACTCCAGACCATCGAGCAGCGCGGCCTTCGACAGGTTGGAACTGCCCACATAGGCCGTGTCGAAGCGGGTGTTGCGACGGAACAGCCAAGCCTTCGCGTGCAGACGCGTCGAGCGAATCTCGTAGTTGACCTTCACTTCGGCGCCGAACTCCCGGACCAAGCGGTCCAACGCGTGCCGTTCCGTGGCGCCGATGTACGTGGTCGTGATGACCCGGATTGGGACCTCGCGCTCCTTCGCAGCGCGCAGCGCGTCCTCCAACACGCGTATGCCGTGCCACTTCACGAACGCGCACAGCAGGTCGACTCTGTCGGCCGTGGCGAGTTCGGCACGCAACTCGGCGCCCAGATTGGGATCATCCGGCGCGTTGGTGATCAACGCCGTTTCCGAGAGAGGCGTCAGGGGGCGCATCGCATAGACGCCGGGCGCTTCTTGCTCCGCGAGAGCGAGCAGTTGCCGCGGGCCGTCGACGATGGTGTCGGGGGTGTCGTCCGCTGACGAGTCGGGGGCGCTGTCAGCCAGGGCCTGCATGATCTGGTTAGCAGCGGACACCCGTTTCTGCGGCGGCAGTTGACTGAGTCGACGCCCCGCGGCCTCACCGATATACCGGGCCAGCACATGCGGCGCGGACTCCGCGCTGACCTCTGCGTCGACGGCCTTCCAGCCTGCGGTTTCAAGCCCCCCTATCCGATCGCGCAGGTCCTCAGTGACGAGCTGCTCATAGACGCCGGCGACGGGGTGTGGCATATCGCCCAACTCAGTCATATTGGCTCCCTTAACGCTTCAGGCGCGGTGCATATGTCTAACAGAGGTCGCTGGTGGCCGGGTGGGTGGCACCACCTCGCGTTCGCCCCCCATGTCACAACTGATGCAAGTTGGTTAGTTAGTTGACAGGGATGATCGAATTCTGTCCAGTATGGACTCATGGGAATCGAGCGAGTTATCGGCCACATCGAAGGTGTTCCTGTGGGGTCGGTCTTCCATAGGCGGTTGGACGTGATGCGGGCCAAGCTGCATCGCGCCAATCAGAAGGGCATCTCGTGGCTCGCAGATGCTGATGGCAGCGACGTTGGTGACGCCATCGTGCTGCATGGGGGGTACGAGGATGACGAGGATCACTGGACCTGGGTGCGGTACACCGGAGCTTCTCCGGACGATGACAAGGAAGACGGAACGGGGAGGCTGCTGCGCAGTCAGTCGTGGACATATCGTGATAATGCTGCCCTGAAGCTGAGTTATGAGCGAAAGCATCCCATTCGCGTCATCCGTGGCTATAAGGGAGATCCTCGGTACTCGTTGCCCGATGACTATAGATATGACGGACTATACGAGATCAAGGCAATTCGCACTGCCGTCTCCAAGTCGCCTGCGTCAGATGGCTCTGAGATCAAGATCTGTCAGTTCGACCTCGAGCGCCTTCCCGATCAGGTCCAGGCGCAGACGCGTCTAGAGAGGAAGATCGTAGACGTACTCGAAGAGTTGGGGAAGCAAGAGAAGGATGAGAAGTTCCCCGAGGTACGCACGGTGGAGGTGCAGCGTTTCGTACGAGACGCGGCAGCAGTCAGGCGAATCAAGGAGCTCTACGAGGACGAGTGTCAGGTCTGTGGTCTGCGACTAGTTGGGCCCGATGGCAGGCCCTACAGCGAGGGCGCCCACATCAAGCCGTTGGGTAAGCCTCACAACGGACCTGATGTGGAACCAAACATTCTCTGCCTCTGCCCAAATTGCCATGTTCGACTTGATATTGGAGCCATCGCCATAGCAGACGACTGGTCGATCGTCGAGCGTGCGGGGATCTTCGGTACGGGTGTCTTGCCGAAGCTCACGACGAAAGGGTGGCACCAAGTACATCCGGACTACGTCCGTTATCAACGTGAACTCTGGGAGAAATCCACTGGCCCCTGGCAGGGATAGTAGTCAGGAGATCACGGTGAAACGGCTGCGCGCTACACCACCCCGTGGCACTCCTCGTACGCCTTCCCCGAATCGCACCAACACCCGGTCCCACGCTCCGGCGGCCAAGCAACCGCTCGCCCCCGTGCCGCCAGTGTCGTCGCGTACTGGGGGAGCAGGGTCGGGTCTGTCGGGCGGGATCCCTCTGAGGCTGCGAAGGCCTCGTAGGACGGGACCGTGCCCGTGACGATGCCGAGGTTGGGGGTGCCGGAGGCGACCAGTTCCCGGAGTGAGGCCTCTATCGTCGCCAGGTGGGCCTCGTGGGAGGGGTACTCCGTGGTCAGGGACGGGTACGCCGTCACCAGTTCGGTCAGTTCGCGGGCCGGCCAGTGCAGGACCGCGACCGGGAACGGGCGGGACAGGGCCTCCCGATAGGTGCCCAGTTCCGCGCGCAGGCGGCTGATCTCCGCCGCCAGCTCCGCCGGGTTGTTCGAGCCCAGGGACCAGACGCGCTTCGGGTCGTGGAGCTCGTCCAGGGTGACCGGGGCGGAGTGGAGGGTGTCGGCCAGCATGTCCCAGTCGTCGTGGGCGGCGGCCAGCATGCGGCGGACGCGGTGGCGGCCGAAGAGGAGCGGGTGTGTGGAGTGCGGGGGCGCCGTCTCGGTGTCGCCGAGCAGGAGGCTCAGGCCCTGCGTGAAGGTCGCCTCCGCCGCCTCCAGCTCGTCGTGCGACTCCAGGGACTCCGCCACGATCACCCAGGGCGCCGGGTGGCGCGGGGAGGCCGCGCGGATGCCGTCGATGATCGCCCGTGCCTCCGCCTCGTGGCCGTACTCCCACAGGTTGGACGCCTTCAGGGCGCGGACGAGGTGGGGGTTGTCCAGCGGCTCGGCGGACGACAGCAGGCGGTCGTACAGCGCGGTCGCGCCGGGGCGGTCACCGGCCAGTTCCCGGTGGGCCGCGGCCTGGAGCAGCAGGTGTTCCGCGTCCTCGGGGTACAGGCCGGCGGTCCGCTCCAGGCGTGCCGCTTCGGCGTGGTGGTCGACGTTCTCGGCAGGCGTGTCGGGGCGCATGGCAGACACCGTACTGCCGCCGACCGACAGGGGAGAGAGATTCGCAGGTCAGGGCCGTCCGACCCGGTGAGGCCCCGCGCTACGCCGTCGCCCGCGCGGGGGTCGCGCCCGCGCGGTCCACCGCGGCCTTGGTGAGGACCGCCGACGTGCCGACAACCGTCCCGGCCGGGCCCGCGTCACCGGCTTCCGTGAGCACCGATCGTTCACCGAGGAACGCGTACGTGGTCCGGTCGAAGATCCACTGTGTCTGCTGCCCATGTGCCGTACGGGCGACGGCGACGCCTTCGCGCCCCGCGGCGTCGGTCGCGGCGTGGATCACCGTGACCCCGGGGATCTTCGCGGCGGCCTTGTACAGCGCGGCGCTGACCCGCGGTGGTGCCCAGGTCTCTGCCAACAGGTCGCCGATCGCGGTGAACGCCCGCTGGTCCGGGTCCTGGCCCTGGCCACGCGTCTCGTCCCGGATCAGCTTCAGCAGGGCGTCCGGGTCGGTCGGCAACGACGCGACGTAGGTGTAGGTCGGGTTGTCGATCGACGGGCCCGTCTCGTTCGGATGGCTCGGTCGGGGCGTCGCTCCCGGGCCGTCGACGGTGTAGGTCGGCGCGTCCGCGCCGAGCGGGGAGTCGGGACCGCCTTCCTCGCGCAGCAGGCCCGTACGACTGCCGTCGGCGGACAGCCACACCTGCCGCGTGTGCGCGGGAGCCATCGTCACGGGGCCTCCCGCGGCGCTCTGCCCCGCATAGGCGACCTTGCTCTCGACGTACACGAACTGGTCGGCACGGACGGCCGGTTGCTTCTCCTCGGCGGCGGCGAGTGCGACGCGGTCGAGGAGTCGCTGCGCTTCGGGTGCGCGGGGGGTGCCGTCCGCCGTGACCGCGGTGGTGCGGCTACCGGGGGCGTCGGTGAGGTTCACCGCCACGATGCCGCAGACCGCCATGGCGCAGGCGAGGGCCGGTACCAGGACCCGGACCCGTCGCGGGCGCGAGGCGCGGGCGCTGACGCCGCTGTCCGGGGCGGCGAGGGCGGCTTCGCGCAACAGCGCTTCCTTCAGCAGCGGTTCACGGTCGGGACCCAGGTCCGGGACCGGCGGCGGAGGCAGCAGGTCCGCGAGGTCGAAGCGCTCGGTCTCCTCCGACCGGTGGTGCGCACGCTCCTGCGTACGGCGCCGCGGGGTGATGTTCATCCGTTGTTCTCCTGGGTCGACCAACGGGCCGCGAGGACGCGGTCCGGTACTGGCTTGTCGGGGGCGGCGGAGGGTTCCCCGCTGGGCGTCGTGGGCGTCCGTCCGGCTCGGGCCCGCGTGGCCTGCGCACGTGTGGCTCGTATCGCCGGTGTGGCCCGCGTGGCCTGCGCACGTGTGGCTCGTACAGCCGGTGTGGCCCGCGTGGCCTGGGCGTCGGCCAGCTCGCGCAGCCGGGTACGCGCGCGGGACAGACGTGACCGGACGGTGCCGACCGGCACGCCGAGCGCCTCGGCCGCGGCCGCGTAGTCCAGTCCCGCCCACACCACGAGGGTGAAGACCTCCCGGTCACGGCGGCGCAGCCGGGCGAGCGCGCTGTGCGCGGCGCGCAGCTTCTCGGTATCCGCGAGGTGCGTGACGAGGTCGTCGGCGAAGTCCGGGATCGAGCCGCGTTCCGGGACGCGGGCGAGCGCGATCTCGCGGCGTCGGCGGGCGCGCGCGTTGCCGCGCATGACGTTCGTGGCGATCCCCAGCAACCACGGGCGCAGACTGTCCCCTTCGGGGCGCAGCCTCTCCCGGCTGCGCCACGCCTCCAGGAAGGTCGCCGAGACGACGTCCTCGGCCTCCGCCCAGTCGCCCGTCACGCGCAGGGCATAGCGGTACAGCACTTGAGCGTGCTCGTCGTACAGCTCTCCCAAGGCGTCGCGGTCGCCGCGACGGAAGCGATTCCTCATCAGTGTTTCCACACTCTGCTCTGCCTCGTCCGGCACATCAGTTCCGGTGACGTGCACCACACGACGCGAGCGCGAGCGGACTCCGCCCGCGATGTGACGCGGAACACGGGAACCCCGGCGCCCGGCGGCACAGTGCGGATCATGAACACTTCTTCCCTGTCTCGCCGGAGCGTCCTGCGGAACCTGACTCTCGCCGTCGCCCTGGTCGGCTGCACGACGGCCCTGGGGGACGCGACCGCCTTCGCCGCGGAACCCAGGACGTACGCCCTCACGATCAAGCACCTCGACCGCGCGGGCCACTTGACCGGGTCCTACTCCACCAACGTCACCGGAATCTCCGGCGCGGGCGCCGACGAGGTCGCCCACCCCTACGACGCCTCGGGCACGACCACCGTGCGGCTGCCTCAGGGCCGGTACCTGCTGGACAGCTCGCTGAGCGGCGGTGACGGCGCGGACTGGGTCGTCCAGCCGCGCCTCGACCTCGACCACGACACCACCATCACCGTCGACGCGCGGACCACCGCCCCCGTCGACGTACTGCCGCCCGACGACTCCGCGGGGTTCCAGCACGGCGCGATGTTCGTCCGGGTCACCCAGGGCGACGCGGTCCGCGAGACCAACCTGGTCACCTCCTCGTCGAAGCTGCGCGTGGCCCACCTGGGCCCCGACGCCGAGCCCGGTTCGGTGAAGCAGTGGTTCGACTCGTACTGGACGACCGACAAGGGCGGTTACGCGCTCGGCTACACCTTCGACGGCACCCGCGCCCTGACGGGGCTCACCCGTCACCCCGCCGCGAAGGACCTGGCCACCTTGCAGATCCGCGGCGCGGCCCGGCCGGGCGCCACGGAGAACGCGTCCTTCGACCTCCAGCCGACGGCCGGACCGACCGTCGGAACCGCGCGGACCCTCCCGTCCCCCGGCACGGCCACCTACCTCGTGACGCCCGAACGCGGCACCTGGGACGTCACCTACACGGCCCCCGGCAAGCCCGGCGCGGCGTCCAACCGCTACTCCGCCGACGGCATCGCCGTGCGCGCCGGGGCCACGACCACGCACACCTTCGACAACGCCGTCTTCGGCCCGACCCTCACCGACCGCACCGGCGTCGTACGGGACGGCGACCGCCTCGATGTCGATGTCCCGCTGCTCGCCGACGGCGACGGTCATGTGCCGTCGGCACCGGCGTTCTCCTCGGCCTCGACCACCCTGCACCGTGACGGCGTGCTCGTCGGGAAGAAGACCGGCACCCCCGGAAGCGCCCGGTTCACCGTGGCGCCGGGGCGCGCGGCGTACCGGCTCACCAGCACCGTGAACCGCGCGGGCGCCCCCGGCACCGCCACCCGCGTGACCGCGGCCTGGACCTTCACCTCGGCCACGGCGACCGGTCCGGCCTCGGTGCCGGTCAGCGTCGTGCGGTTCTCGCCCGCGCTCAGCCCGATCGGCACGGCGGCGGCCGGCTCGACGCTCCGTGTCCCCGTCACCGTGCTCGGCGCCGCCGCGCACGGACGGGTGCGCTCGCTGGCGGTCTCGGTGTCCGTGAACGGCGGCGCCTCGTGGACCGAGGTCCCGGTCGAGAACGGCGCCGTCACGATCCGCAACCCGCAGGCGGGCACCGGTGTCTCCCTGCGCGCGAAGCTGACCGACACCGCCGGGAACACCCTCACCCAGACCATCGACGACGCCTACCGCACCCAGTGACCCGTCCTCCGGGCCGGTGAACGGCGATCGGGCCCCACGGCCCGATCGCCCGTGCGGCGCGAAGGAACGTGGGGCACCGGTCGATCGTGTATAACGGCAAGGAGCGGCAAGGGAGTTACCACTCGGGGAGGAGAGGCCGATGATCCAGTCCTGGACGAGACTGCGGCCCACCGCGGTGCTGCTGCTCCTGCTCCTCCAAGCCGTCGTCCTCGACACCGGCAGCCTCACCGCCGCCGTCGCCTTCGCCGCGACCGCCGCGGTCGGTTCCGCCCTCGCCGTCTGTGCGCTGATCGCCGCGCGCAGTGTGCCCGCCGTGGCCCCGACCCGCGTACGGACCGCCCTTCGCGACCGTGCGCATCGCACCGCGTTCCTGCCGCAACAGGACCCCGACGCGCCGGGCCGCAGGCGACCGCGGGCACCCGGACACGCCCTTCAGGCGACCGCCGCGTAGGCCACACACCGGTCCGTTCCCGTACGTACGTATCGCCGTACGTCCACAGCCAAGTACGCCAAGTACGTGTGGCCCGCGCGGGTCGTCATGCCGACATCTCAGCTCACCACCCCGGCACGACGAGACCCCGAAGGGCTCCCCATGTCCACGTTCCTGTCCGCGTTCGCAGGCCTGGTCGAGCGGCTGGCCGACCTGCTTCAGCCGCTCTTCCACGCCTCCTCGGCCGCCGCCGCGATCGTCCTGTTCACCGCGCTCGTACGCCTCCTCGTCCACCCGCTGTCCCGGGCCGCGGCGCGCGGCCAGCAGGCGCGTGCGCAACTCCAGCCGAAGATCGCGGAGTTGCGGAAGAAGCACGGCAAGAACCCGGAGAAGCTGAACCAGGCCGTTCTCGAACTGCACGCGGAGGAACGGGTGTCGCCGCTGTCCGGCTGCCTGCCCTCCCTGCTCCAGATGCCCGCGTTCTTCCTCCTCTACCACCTGTTCTCCAGCACGACGATCGGTGGTGAGAGCAACGGCCTGCTCGCGCACACCCTGTTGGCCGCGCCGCTCGGCGGCCGATGGACCGGCGCCCTCGGTGACGGCGGCCCGTTCGGCGCGGCGGGGCTCGTCTACCTCGGACTGTTCGCGCTCGTCGCGGTCGTCGCCACCTTCACCTACCGGCGTACGAAGCGGATGTCGGCCGCGAACCCGGTCCCGGCCGGTGACGGCACGCAGGTGCCCGGCCTCGGCGCGGTCACCAAGGTCATGCCGTTCTTCTCGTACTTCACCCTCGTCACCGTGGCGGTGGTGCCGCTGGCCGCCGCGCTGTACGTGGTGACCAGCGCGACGTGGAGCGCGGTCGAGCGGGCGGTGCTGTACCGCTGAACCCGACCGCCCGGCACGGCTGTTGAGCCGCGGCTACAGCGTCACCGCCACACCCTCGCGCGCCGAGCGCCGGGCCGCTTCGAGGACGTCCAGGGCCGCGGCGGCCTCGTGCGCGGTGACCGGGTTCGGGCCGCCCTCACGCAGGGCCCGCGCGATCGCCGCGTAGTACGCCGGGTAGTCGCCGGGCAGGGTCGGTACGGGGGTGCCGCCGCCGGTCAGCGGGGACTCCCCGGCGCCCACGCGGCCCCACAGCGGCTCGGGCTCCTCGCCCCAGCCGGGGCCGGGGCGCCCGCCCGCGCGCAGCGCCGCCTCCTGCGGATCGAGGCCGTACTTCACATAGCCCGCCTCCGAGCCCAACACCCGGAAGCGCGGCCCGAGTTGGGCGGCCGTCGCGGAGACGTACAGATGGGAGCGGACACCGCTCGCGTGGGTGAGTGCGAGGAAGGTGTCGTCGTCCGTCTCCGCGCCCGGACGGCGGACGACCGTCTCGGCGTACACGCCGGTCACGGGGCCGAAGAGCACGAGCGCCTGGTCGACGACATGGCTGCCGAGGTCGTACAGCAGGCCCCCGATCTCCGCCGGGTCGCCGGACTCGCGCCAGCCGCCCTTGGGCCGGGGGCGCCAGCGCTCGAAGCGGGACTCGAAGCGCCAGACCTCGCCGAGTTCGCCCTCGGCCAGCAGCCCCCGCAGGGTCAGGAAGTCGTTGTCCCAGCGGCGGTTCTGGAAGACGGACAGCAGCAGGCCGCGCCGCTCGGCCAGCGCCGCGAGGCCGCGCGCCTCGGCCGCCGTGCCCGCGACCGGCTTGTCGACCACGACCGGCAGGCCCGCTTCGAGGGCGGTGGTCGCGAGGGGGACGTGGGTCTTGTTCGGGGAGGCGATGACGACCAGGTCCAGCTCGCCCGCGCGGGACCACAGCTCGTCGGCCGTGGCGGCGAGACGCACGTCCGGGAACTCGGTACGGGCCTGCTCCTGCCGCTCGGGGTGCGAGGTGACCACCGTGTCCAGGACGAGGCCCTCGGTGGCGGCGATCAGCGGGGCATGGAAGACGGAGCCCGCGAGACCGTAGCCGACGAGGGCCACGCGGAGGGGGGTGCCGGTGCCCGGAGCGGGGGTTGTGCCAGTCATGGCTCTACTGTCGCAACCGCGGCGCGCGCGTGTGCCACCGGGTGTTCCCCGGGCGCGGGAGAGGACGCGCCCCCTCTCGACCATTCCTCTTGCGAGCGCAAGAGGAATTGCGCTGATCGAGGGGACTTGGGCCGCCGACTCCGGCCCTCAGGGCGTGGCGTGCCCAAGGCTCCGCCGCCCATGGTCGGTCATATTTTCATGCGACTGCCTCGAACCCTTCGCCCGTCCCAGCTCTCCCATCTGCCCCGCACCCTTCTGCTGCCCCGGCTGCCCCTGTTCCTGGCCTGCGCCCTGGCCGCCGTCGTCTTCTTCCTCCAGGCATCCGTCGCAGCGCTCCCGGCCGACTCGCAGCCCACCTGCGCCGCGCCCACCGGCAACGCCTTCCCGCTCACCACCCACATCCGCGGCGGCCCGGACAGCTACCGCGCCGGAGGCGACGACCACACCTGGTTCATCGATCTCAAGAACACGACCACCCACTCCTGCTCCCGCATCCACCCGGTGGTCGTCCTGGTCGACACCCACCACGCGCTGACGGCCGAGCAGCCCAAGCTGGAGTTCTTCGAGGGCGACCGCGCGCATCCGGTGGCCCTGCGCCGCACCGACCGCAGCGAGCTGGTCGGCGCCTTCGACGACGGCTTCGCCGGGTTCACCGTGGCTCCGGGCAAGACCGTCTCGGTGAAGGTACGGCTCGCGCTCGGCCCCGACGCCCGGCAGAACGACGTCGTGGCGAACGCCGCGATCGTGCAGCGGCGCGGGGACGACGGCAGTTGGGTCGGCGAGTCGAACGAGTACCGCTTCCGGATCGAGCCCAAGGGCGACGAGACCGACGGACACGACGCGCACAAGGCGTCCCCGACCCCGCACAAGAGCGGCGCCGGGAAGGAGAGCCCGTCGGGCAAGCCGAGCCCGGCGACGGCGAGCCCCGGGAAGGGCGGCGAGGGCAAGAAGGAGGCCGGACCGCAGCACAAGCAACCGGGCACGGCCTCGCCCAGCCCGCGGCCGAGCGCCTCCGCCAGCGCACTGGCCCACGCGGGACAGCGCGCCGCACACCGCCTCGACCCGTTGATCGGGGGGCTCCTCATGGTGGCGGGCGGCGTCCTCGTGGCGGGCTCCCCCTTCCTGCTCCACCGCGCGCGTAGCTGAGTTCCCGCCCACCCGGATCAGGGCCGACCCGTGCTGATTACGCTGGGGGCCGGGTGCACGCCGCGGACGCGGCGGCCCCGGTCGTTCCGGCGTTCCCGGTTCCCATGCGCACGGCAGGAGATTCACAGATGGCAGAGCGCAAGCCCATCGAGTCCTGGCTCACCGACATGGACGGTGTGCTGATCCACGAGGGCGTGCCGATCCCCGGTGCCGACGCCTTCCTCAAGAAGCTGCGCGAGTCCGGCAAGCCCTTCCTGGTGCTCACCAACAACTCCATCTACACCCCGCGCGACCTGCATGCCCGGCTGACCCGGATGGGGCTGGACGTGCCGGTGGAGAACATCTGGACCTCGGCGCTGTCCACCGCCCAGTTCCTGGACGACCAGCGGCCCGGCGGCACCGCGTACGTCATCGGCGAGGCCGGTCTGACCACGGCCCTGCACGACATCGGCTACATCCTGACCGACCACGAGCCCGACTACGTCGTCCTCGGCGAGACCCGCACCTATTCCTTCGAGGCCATGACCAAGGCCGTCCGGCTGATCAAGAACGGGGCCCGGTTCATCTGCACCAACCCCGACGAGACCGGCCCGTCCGTCGAGGGCCCGCTGCCCGCCACCGGTTCCGTCGCGGCGCTGATCACCAAGGCGTCCGGCAAGCAGCCGTACTTCGCGGGCAAGCCGAACCCGCTGATGATGCGCACCGGACTGAACACGCTCCAGGCGCACTCCGAGACCAGCGCGATGATCGGCGACCGGATGGACACCGACATCCTCGCCGGGATGGAGGCGGGGATGCAGACGTATCTGGTCCTCACCGGGCTGACCTCGCGGGACGAGGTCGACCGCTTCCCGTTCCGCCCCTCCCACGTCGTGGACTCGATCGCGGACATCGTCGACCTCGTCTGAGTCTGAGACCGGGCCGCGCCCCGCAGTCCGTACGGCGCGCTCCGTACGGCGGTGCCCGTACGGCGCAGGGGTCGCCCCCCGGACGGAGTAGCCGACGTCCCGTCCGGATGCGCCGGAGTGTCCGCCGAGAGAGTCTCCTGGTATCGGGAGGTTCACCATGGGTTCACTACGGCTCACGCTCTGTGTGATAGCCATCATCGCGTCCGTGCTCGGACGCTCGGCGCTCAAGTCGGACGGACAGGACGTCTCCCTGACCCCCGCGTCCCCAGCGCCCGGCGGCGAGGTGCGGCTGACCGTGCGGGGATGCCCCGGTACGGCCACGACGGGTACGGCGACCTCGGACGCCTTCGTCACGGACGCGCGGCTCGTCGGCAAGGACGGCACGCTGACCGGTGACACGGTGGTGCGTGCCCTGTTGACGCCGGGCAGCTACGCCATCAAGGCCGACTGCGGCGGGCACAAGGCCGACGGCACCCTCACCGTCGACGGGGCGACGGCGTCCGGCCCCTTCGCCCCGACGGGCCCGGACAGCCCGGCGGGATCCGCCCCGAGGGACGCGGACAGCCCCGCGGGATCCGCCTCGACCGGCCCCGACCGTCCGAGGGTCCCGTCCCTGCCGCACGCGCTGACCGATCTGCTCCGCCCGGCGGCGCCGCCCGGCGACCCGGCCTCCCGGCTCCGCCCCTCCTCACCGATCGCCCCGGCCTCGCCCGTGGCGCCGGTCCACGCGGGCGGTGGCGGTGCGCGCCAGACGGTGCTCTCCGAGGCCGAGGAGGCCCGCGACGGCAGCGGACCCGGCATCCGGGAGACGGTCATCGGCCTCGTCCTCGCGAGTGTCGCCGCCGGTGTGGTCGTCGTCCGAGGTGTCCGCCGACACCGGGGCAAGGAGTGAGCCGTGTCCGAGCGTGAACATTCCTGTGGCACCGGACGTCTGGTGATGGGCGTCACCTGGGTGGTTCTGCTGCTCGGGCTGTGGCTGTGGGGCCGCGAGATGACCGGTGTGCGCGAGGGCGTCTCCGGTCCGGCCACCGGGGACATGGCCGCCGCCGGCCGACCCGCCGACGTCGAACTGCCGTCCACCGCCCAGCCGTTGGGGCAGGCGGCACCACAGCGCGTCGACATCCCCGTGATCGGGGTGCACGCACCGGTCGTCGCGCGTGGCCTGGACGCGCAGGGCGCGATCGAGCCGCCGCCCTTCGAACAGCCGGGCACGGTCGGCTGGTACGCGGCCGGGGTGAAGCCCGGCTCGGCCGGAACCGCGCTGTTCGTCGGGCACGTCGACACCCGGACCGGGCCCGGGGTCTTCTACCGGCTCAGCGGTCTGCGGCAGGGCGCCACGGTACGGGTGGTCCGACAGGACGGCCGGGTCGCCGAGTTCACCGTCGAGGACGTCCAAGTCCTGCCCCGCGAAGGCTTCGACGCCCGCCGGGCTTACGGGCCGCGCCAACCGGGCCGCGCCGAACTGCGGTTGATCACCTGCGGCGGCACGTACGACCGGACGAGCCACGCCTACTCGGCGAACGTGGTCGTCTCGGCGTATCTGACGGGCAGGGGAGCGTGACCGCTCACGCGGGGCGCGGGGGAGCGCGACGGACCGGCGCGCGCGGGCTCGCGCTGTAACAGCTCTTCCACAACGGCCGGATCACTCGTGGCGACGGGCCTGGTATGTCAGGCTTGGACCATAACGCGGTACACCCAAAGGGGAGTTGGATGTACGGAACGAGGGGCGCGGGGACACGGGCCGCCTGGGCCGCGGTGGGGGCCGCGCTGGTGCTGGCCGGTTGTTCCTCTTCCAAGGGCGGGGACGGCAAGGACGACGGCAAGGACACCGCGATCACCCAACGGCCGAAGGACTCCACCCCGTTCTGGGTCAACCCGGACGGGAACGCGGCCCGGCAGGTCGCCGCCTTGGAGAAGGCCGGGAAGAAGAGCGAGGCGGACCAGATCAGGAAGATCGCCCGGCAGCCGACAGGGGAGTGGATCGGCCCGGAGAACCCCGAGGCGGAGGCGCGGGGCTTCACCGAGGCCGCCGAGAAGGCGCACCGCACCGCGATCCTCGTCCTCTACGACATCCCGCACCGCGACTGCGGCCAGTTCTCGCAGGGCGGCGCGGCGGACGGCAACGCCTACCGGGCGTGGATCGACGGCGTGGCCCGGGGCATCGGGGACCGCCACGCGACGGTGATCCTGGAGCCGGACGGAGTGCTGCACATGGTGGACGGCTGCACCCCGGAGGAGTTCCACGAGGAGCGGTACGACCTGCTCAAGGGCGCGATCACCAAGCTGAAGGAGCTTCCGCACACCAAGGTGTACCTGGACGCGGGCAACGCGGGCTGGCAGCACCCCGACCAGATCTTCGAGCCGCTGCGATGGGCGGGTGTCGAGCGGGCGGACGGCTTCGCGGTGAACGTCTCCAACTTCTACTCGACACGCGACTCGCTCGCGTACGGCAAGCAGTTGTCGGCGAAGATCGGCGGCAAGCACTTCGTGATCGACACCAGCCGCAACGGCAACGGCCCCTACACGGCGGGGGATCCGAGCCGGCGCTGGTGCAACCCGCCGGGCCGGGCCCTGGGCGAGCCCCCGACGACGAAGACGGCGGATCCCCTCGTGGACGCCTACCTGTGGATCAAGCGCCCCGGCGAGTCGGACGGCACCTGCAAGGGCGGCCCGAAGGCGGGCGACTGGTGGGCGTCGTACGCGCTGGCGCTCGCGAAGGCGGACGGCGCGTAGCCCTTCGTACGCACGCAGGGGGCGCCCTCCGGAATGGAGGGCGCCCCAGGTCGGCTGAGACTACGGCACCTTGACCCACTGTGCCTTGCTCGGTGTGCCCTCGTCGTCGTCCGCGAACAGCATGTACCAGCCCGACTGGACGAGGTTGCGGTTCTTCGGCACGGTCACCGTGAGCTTGTCCCCCTTCGTGGCGAAGTCCAGGGCGATCGAGCGCTGGTCGACGTCCGTGACGTGCGTGGACGCGCTCGGGCGGATCAGCCGGACCTTCCTGATCGCCGACGCGTGCCGCGAGGTGAACGTGCCCGACGCGCCGCGCGCGATGGTCTGCGGGCCGCCCGACAGGGAGGGCCGCGCGTCCCGGTACAGATACGGCGGCTTGTAGATCTCCAGGCGCTGCTCGAACGTACCGGCCTTGGTGTTGGCCTTGTCGCCGTACAGCGAGTCCGAGCCGAAGAACAGCACGCGCCCGTCGGGCAGCAGGATCGATCCTGAGTGGTAGTTGCGGCCCACCAGCGGATCGGCGACCCGCTGGAACGACTTGCTGTCCGGGTGGTAGAGCCGCGCCTGGCGGATGTTGGAGTCGCTGCGGCCCCGGTAGTCCTCCGAGCCGCCGGAGACCAGCACCGTGTCGTCGGGGAGGACCGAGGCCTGCGGGTAGCGGGTGCCCTTCTCCAGGGTCGGGCCGTCCACGAAGCGCGGGTTCGGCGACTGGAGATCGATCAGCCGCGTCTTCTTGCTGGACAGCTCGGACTCGCCGACCCCGCCCCCGCCGATCACCAGGTACTTCTCGTCCTGCGCGGGCGGCAGCAGCACGGTGGCGGAGGTCTCCAGCCGGTCGGGGTCGCTGAGTCCGGGCAGCTCGGTGAACTTGTTGGTGTCGAGGTCCCAGACGCCGGGGTCACGGCCCACGTTGTCCGGGCCGTAGCCCGCGTTGGACCCCGAGTAGAAGATCTTGCCGTTCTGCATCAGGAACAGCGCCGGGTAGGTCGGGAACTGCCGGATCTTCGGGGTGTACGTCCACTTCCTGGTCTTCGGGTCGAAGATCTCGTTCTTGCCCGGGACCAACTGCCCGATGTCGTCGAGCCCGGAGACGCTGAGGACCTTGCCGTCGCTCAGGGTGGTGAGCGTCGGATACCAGCGGGCCTCGTGCATCGGGTCGACCTTGATGTACTTCTCGGCGACCGGGTCGAACTCGAAGGAGTCCCGGATGCCTTGGAAGTCCTTCTTGTCGAGGCCGAGCTTGTTGGCGATGCCGTAGGTGTTGCGTGCGTCGGCTCCCGTGAGGCCCCGCACGCCGTAGTTGTCCTCGGTGCCGGTCTCGTACTTCCGGCCGCTGCGCTGCGCCTCGACGTAGATACGGCCCACGCCGGGGTCGTTGCGCAGCCACTTGCCGGTCGCCGCGAAGACCTTCTTCGCACGGGGCACGAGGACGGGGTCCTTGGAGACGAACGTCTTGCCGTTCACCTTGCCGGTGAATCTCGTGCCCGCGGGCAGCGTGATCGGCTTGTCCGGGTTCTCGTTGTGGACGATCATCAGGCCGCCGGCCTTGGTGACGTCACCCTTCAGCTTCTCGTACCGCTTGGTGCCGCCCGCGATCAGCAGGTTGCCGTTGGCGAGTTGGGTGTGGCCGGTGCAGAACAGGTCACTGGGCGTGGGGATCTTCTTGATCGTGCCCTTGTCCGGGTCCCAGATCCGGGTGTCGAACTGCTTCTTGTCGAAGTTCTCCTGGTTGTTGCCCGACCCCGCCACCAGCAGCACCTTGCCGGTGTGCAGCAGCGCGGCGTGGATCGTGTCCTGCCGGTACTCCTTGGGGAACTCCAGGATCTCCCAATGCCCGTTGTCCGCCTTGTACTCGGGCTTGTTGATCGTGTACTGGTGATACCGCTCGCTCCCGAACCGGTACAGCCACGGCCCGTTCATCCCGGCCAGTGCGAGGACCACCACCGTGCCGATCGCGAGACGGCGAGCACGGCGAAGGCCGGCCTGGTCTTTCACTTCTTCTGTCCTCCCGCGACGATCTGCATGGTCTGCTCGGTGCCGTGCGCGGCCCAACTGGGCCGCCTGACCGGGGCGTGCGCGGCGGCCTGCGGCGGCGGCACCGCCGTGTCCCGCGGTTCGTCCGCGGTGGCCGGGACCGGGCGCTTCTTCTCCTGCCGCAGCGTCCAGCGCCATACGAAGACGGGTGAGGCCGTGATCAGCAGGGCGAACGAGGCCCAGGTGAGCATCGCGGGGTGGGAGTGGCCGAGCAGGAAGCCCACGACGATCGAGCCGCCGAAGACCAGGATGAAGAACAGATGGATCCGGAAGGTCCCGAACAGGGTGTCGGGGCTCGTCGAATCACCCTTGGGTGTCACCACGAACCCGCTCTTGCGGCGCAGCACGGCGTCCATGAGCGAGCGGGCGTAGACCGGCGCGGACAGCGCCGACATCACCATGCCCGCCACCCCGCCGGACCCCTCCGGCTCGTGCGGGGAGACGTTGTGCCGCCGGTTCCAGATGTACAGGCCGATCTGGAGCGCCGAGGCGTTGCCGTAGAGCATCAGCCAGACGGTCGGGTCGATGTTGACACCCGAGGCGCCGAGCCCCAGGAAGAGCGCGCAACTCAGCGCGGCCAGGATCCAGTTGAGGGCCGACATCGGGTAGAAGATGATCATCATGGTGTAGTTGAAGAGCTTGCCCGGCGGCAGCGAGAAGAAGCCCTTCCAGTACTGCTTGAGGATCGTCTCGTAGGTCCCCCGTGACCAGCGCAGTTGCTGGGTGAAGAAGTCCGTCCAGGCGCCGGGGCCCTCGCCGACCGCGAGTACGTCCGGGGTGTAGACCGACTTCCACTTCCGCCCGGTGAGCGGGTTCTTGTGGCGGTGCATCTCGAAGCCGGTCGCCATGTCCTCGGTGATCGAGTCGTACAGACCGCCGATCTGCTGAAGCGCCTTGATCCGTACGGCGTTGGAGGTGCCGACGAACATCGGGGCGCCGTAGCGGTTGCCCGCCCGCTGGATCAGCGCGTGGAAGAGGAACTGCTGTGACTCGGCGGCCTTGGTGACGAAGGTGTCGTAATTGCCGTAGACCTGCGGGCCGATGACGAAGCCGACGTCCGGGTCGCGGAAGAAGCCGAGCATCCGCTCCAGGTAGTTGGGCAGCGGCACATGGTCGGTGTCGACGGAGGCGAAGTAGTCGTACGCGTCGCCGTGCGCCTGGAGCCAGGCGTTGTAGTTGCCGTGCTTCGTCCGGGCGCGGTGCGGGCCCTTCGGCTGGTTCCACCGCGCGACGCCCTTGCGGGAGAAGTGGTGGACGCCGAGGCGCGCGCAGACCGTCTTGACCTCGGGGTCGTCGCCCTCGTCGAGGAGCCAGACATGCAGCAGCCCCCGGTGCCGCAGCCGGACGGCGGCCTCCAGGGTCTTCGTCACCATCGACAGCGGTTCCTTGCCCGGGACATAGGTGGTGATGAAGGCGACTCTCGTGCCGCTCTCGGGCACCACCGGGATCGGGTCGCGGGCGACCAGCGTCGCGTGCGCGTTCGACAGGACGTTCATGCAGCGGAAGAACTCGATCAGGCCGATCGAGACGAGCATCACGATGTCGAGGGCCGGCAGGAAGCTGTAGGTGGGGTGGTCGCGTTCGGTCCAGTGCTCGGGCTGGAGCAGCCAGGCGAACAGCACCAGCGAAAGGAGCGGCGCCGCGCCGAGCATGAGAGCGGCGCGGATGCGGTGCGGTTCCTGGGAGAGCAGGGAGCGGTAGCGCACCCGGTACGGCTTGGTCGGGTCCGGCTGGGTGAGCGGTCCGGCCAGGCGGCTGTAGTGCTCGTAGTCGTATCTCGGCAGGGTCGTACGTATCCGGCGGAAGGCGCCGGTGTGGCCGGTGCGGTGCGATGGCCTCCTG
This sequence comes from Streptomyces sp. NPDC104371, assembly GCF_055583785.1. Classification (NCBI taxonomy): domain Bacteria; kingdom Bacillati; phylum Actinomycetota; class Actinomycetes; order Kitasatosporales; family Streptomycetaceae; genus Streptomyces; species Streptomyces sp. NPDC104371. The sequence goes on along the minus strand of NZ_JBVJNF010000007.1, from coordinate 307,117 downwards.
AGCTGGGTCGTCTCTGACGGGTCTGAGTTCGGCCGGGCGCCCGTCGGCGTCATGAGCTGTCCCCCCGCGCGCACAGCGGCGCGTGTTCGTCGGTCGTTCGTCCGCAGTGGTCCTGCGTCGACCAGAGCAGACGGGTCAGTGGTGGGTCGGCGTCACGGTGTCCCTTTCCCCCATACCGACACAGAAACCCCACCCGCCGGTTGCAGCGGTGCCCCCCTCGGCATCCGTCAGGCGGGGCCCCCATCCCCACGCTGCGCAACCGGTCCGGCCCCAACTGCCGTGCAGCGGTGGCCGCTTGCAGCCCAGGGTTCTACGGGGTCCGGCATGATCGCAAGACGCGAAACACGGTGTTTACCGGTCATACCGGTTCATTGGGGTGGTTGTTGGCGTCATTTGGTGCGGTTGGGGTCGCCCGTGTGTGCGGTTGAGGGGGGTGTGTTCCCCTATGGGCGCCTGGGGGACGTGTGCGTCCTCGCACGTAGACGCGGGCCCTCGGTCTGTACGACGGCATGCGAGAAGGCCCCTCGCGTATGCGAAGGGCCTTCTCGGTCGTGCGCCGCCAGGGACTCGAACCCCGGACCCGCTGATTAAGAGTCAGCTGCTCTAACCAACTGAGCTAGCGGCGCCTGCTGACCTGCGTAACTCTACCCGACGCCGAGGGGTGCTCCGAACCAGTGGGGGGACTGCTCCGGGCGGACGGAGCCTGTCCGTCGTTCGTGCCGTCGGCGGGCGGTTGCGGTGGCCGGGAGGGGAGGCGGCGGATACGTAGAAAGTAGGACAAATTCAAGCGGTGCATTCAGTCAGTCATGGACTCGTGGGCTTGTGGACGTGAGGGGCGTCATATGGGAGTGCCGGTGTTCGAGGGGGTCCGTCGCGCGAGAGGGTGTGGTCGTCCGGGGCGCGTTCGCGGGCGGTGTCGCGCCGCCTCGGCGCTCGTCGTCGTCGCGGTCCTCGGCGCGGGCCAGGCGGCGCCCGCCGTCGCGACGGTGCACGGGCCGCCGCTGCCGGGCGCCCCCGCGGGCGGGGAGCCCGCCGAGACGCCGCAGGGGCTTCCGGGGGCGCTGTTCGGGGGGCCGGGCGGGGCGCCGGGCCCGCCGCGCTCACCCAGGACGACCCGCGCGGAGATCATCAAGCGGGCCAAGAGATGGGTCACCGCCAAGGTCCCGTACCGCGTGAACGCGTACTGGTCGGACGGGTACCGGCAGGACTGCTCCGGCTTCGTCTCGATGGCCTGGAAGCTCGGCGCCAACGAATGGACGGGCAGCCTGGCCGCGCTCGGCGTGCGCGTCTCCAAGGCGAAGCTCCAGCCCGGCGACATCCTGCTCTTCCACAACCGCGCCAACCCCCGGAAGGGGTCGCACGCCGTCGTCTTCGGCGGCTGGACGAACCGCGCGCACACTTCGTACACCGCCTACGAGCAGACCCCACCGGCCACCCGGCGGCGCTCCACCCCCTATCGCTACTGGAACAACTCCGCCCGCTATGTGCCCTACCGCTACAGGTACGTCGTCGCGAGCAAGAGCGCCGAGAACGGCGGGGAATGAGCGGTTCACCGTCGACCGTCATTGGTATGGACATGGTCAACCGGCGGCCCTACTCTGGGCCTTGGTCTAGACCTGCACGGCTCGATGAACCTCCCCCACGTTCTCCAGGAGCGGCAGTATGCGCACAAGGACCAAGTGGTACGCGGCCATGGTGGGCCTCGCCACCGCGGCTACGTTCGCGCTCTCCGGCGGCACCGCCAGTGCCCATGGCTACACCGACCAACCCCTGAGCCGGCAGAAGATGTGCGCCGCGGACGGCGGCATCGTCAGCGGCTGCGGCGCCATCCAGTGGGAGCCGCAGAGCGTCGAGGGCCCCAAGGGCTTCCCGGCGCTGGGCCCGAGCGACGGTCAGATCTGTTCGGCCGGACACACCGAGTTCGGCGTCCTCGACCAGCCGAAGACCCCCTCGGGCGCGGACTGGCCCACGACCAAGGTGACCGGCGGGCAGAGCTACACCTTCCGCTGGCAGTTCACCGCCGCGCACGCCACGACCGACTTCCGGTACTACGTCACCAAGCCGGGCTGGAACCAGAACCACCCCCTGACCCGCTCGGACCTCGACACCACGCCGTTCCTCACGGTCCCGTACAACGGCAAGCAGCCGCCGTACACGTTCAGCCACACCGGCACCCTGCCGACCGGGCTGAGCGGCCACCACCTCATCCTCGGGGTGTGGACGATCGCGGACACCGCCAACGCCTTCTACTCGTGCGCGGACGTCACGTTCTGAGTGGTTCTTGAGTGGTCTCCGCGCCGCGGGGTACGTTCACGCATGCCGTCATGGTCATGACGGCATGCGTGGCGTCATGCCGACCGGGGGAACCATGGACACCGTCTTCTACGTGATACCGAACCTGATCGTCGTGGGAGCGCTGGTCGTGGCGGCCCGGGTGGTCGCCCGCTCGCTCCAGCTCAGGAACAACTGGACCAGCGGCCTGACCGCCGAGGCCCGCTGTCTGCGGACGTACACGACGACGTCCCACAGCGACCCGAGCACCCGCATGGCGCGGACGACGCGGCACTACGTCTACGGGTTCACCACGCGCGACGGCCGCGAGATCAGCTTCGAGGAGGCGAACGGGCCGGAGGCGGAGGTGGGCGACAGCGTCACCGTCCACTACACGGCGACCCGCCCCGACCGCGCCACCGCCTACGCCCCCGCCCCCGGGAAGGCCCTCGTGGGGATCGTGGGCATGGTGATGCTCGTGGCGATACTGATCGCGTTCTGCGTCGCGTTCATGGCCTCATACACGGAGGTCTTCGCGGGGGACAGCCTCTTCGAGGGGATGCTGTAGAGCGGGCGCGGCCCGATGCCGGTTCCGCGACACCCGACGCTCACCGCGCCACGTCCAACCGGTACCTGCGACACCTGGCGCTCACCGCGCCTTGCCTGAAGGGGGGTGTGGGTGGCGAAGCCCCCACAACGCGCGGCGCAGCCGCGCAGAGAACGAAGATGGCGACCCGGTTCGCGCAGTCCGCGAACATGGATCGCCATCGTCATCGTGCGCCGCCAGGGACTCGAACCCCGGACCCGCTGATTAAGAGTCAGCTGCTCTAACCAACTGAGCTAGCGGCGCAGACTCTGTCGCTGTCGGCTCTCGCATTCGGCGACAAAAGAAATACTACCTGGTCCGTGGGGGTGCTTGTGACAAGTGCCGGCTTCACCGTCCGCGGTCAGAGCACCGCGCTGAGGAACTCCCGGGTGCGGTCGTGCTCGGGGTCGCTGAAGATCTTGTCCGGGGAGCCCGACTCGATGACCCGGCCGGAGTCGAACATCAGGACCTCGTCCGAGATGTCCCGGGCGAAGTTCATCTCGTGGGTGACGCAGAGCATCGTGATGTCCGTGCTGCGGGCGATGTCCCGGAGGACGTCGAGGACCCCGGCGACCAGCTCCGGGTCGAGCGCGGAGGTCACCTCGTCCAGCAGCAGCACCTGCGGACGCATGGCCAGGGCGCGGGCGATCGCGACGCGCTGCTGCTGGCCGCCCGAGAGCTGGCCGGGGTACTTGTCCACGTGCTCACCGAGCCCGACCAGGTCGAGCAGCTCGCGCGCCCGCTCCTCGGCCTCGTCCTTCGACAGACCGAGCACGGTGACCGGCGCCTCGGTGATGTTCCGCAGCACCTTCATGTTCGGGAACAGGTTGAACTGCTGGAAGACCATCCCGATGTCCTTGCGGATCTCCCGGATCTGCTTCTCCCCGGCCGGGAAGAGCTGCCGCCCGGCGACCGTGATCGTGCCCTCGTCGGGCTTGGCCAGGGTCATCAGCAGCCGCAGGATCGTCGTCTTCCCGGAGCCCGAGGGGCCGATCAGTGTGACGTGCTTGCCCGCGTCGACCGAGAAGCCGAGCCGGTCGAGGACCGTGTGGTCGCCGAAGCGCTTGGTGACCTTCTCGAAGCGGATCAGCTCACGGGTGGCCGCGGCGGGACCGGCCGGGGCGTCGGGTTGCTTCATGAGGGGAGTATCAGCGGACAAGACGTCGCTCCAGGGCTCGCAGGAGGAGGGAGGCGGGGTAGGCGATCAGGACGAAGGCCACGCCGATGACGGTGAGCGGCTCGGTGAACTGGAAGTGCTGCTGCGAGAAGAGCCGCGCCTCGCCGAGCATGTCGAGGACGGTGATCGCCATCAGCAGCGGCGTGTCCTTGAGCATCGCGATCACGTAGTTGCCGAGCGCCGGGACGACCCGGCGGATCGCCTGCGGCAGGATCACCGCGCTCCAGGTGCGCCACGGCGACAGGCTCAGCGCGGTGGCCGCCTCCCACTGCCCGGCGGGCACGGCGTCGATACCGGCGCGGTAGACCTGCATCGTGTACGTCGAGTAGTGCAGACCGATCGCGACGACACCGGTGGTCAGCGCGGAGAAGGTGAGCCCCCACTCGGGCAGCACGTAGAAGAGGAAGAAGAGCTGCACCAGCAGCGGGGTGTCCCGGACGAACTCCGTCACGATCCCCACCGGCCAGCGCACCCATCGGGTGGGCGTGCGCATCAGCACCGCCCAGACCAGCCCGAGCGCGAACGAGATCAGCGAGCCGAGCGCCAGCGCCTGAAGGGTGACGAGCAGACCGTCCCAGAAGTGCGGCATGAAGTCGCGTACGGCATTCCAGTCCCAGGTCACGAGACCCCACCTCCGACGGGCTGCGGAACGAAGACACGGGCCTGCGGCGCCTTCCCGGCCCGCACCTTGAGCCGGTGTTCGAGCAGCCGCATCAGCCGGGTGAGCGTGAAGGCGATCACGAAGTAGATGAGCAGGACGTACGCGTAGATCTCCGCGCTCTGCTGGAGCGCGAGCCGGACGAGGTTGCCGCTGAAGGCCAGGTCGCCCATGCCCATGACGGAGACCAGCGCGGTGCCCTTGAGCAGCTCCACCAGCAGGTTGCTGAACGACGGGATCATCTCGGGCACCGCCTGCGGCAGCAGGATCTTGCGCATCCGCTGCCAGGGCGTGAAGCCCAGCGCGATCCCGCCCTCACGCTGCGCCGGGTCGACGGAGTTGAGGGCGCCGCGCACGATCTCCGCGCCGTACGCCCCGTAGGTCAGCCCCAGCGCGAGCGTGCCCGCCCACATCGGCACCAACTGCCAGCCGAAGGCGAGCGGCAGCACGAAGAACACCCAGAAGATCATGATCAGGGTGGAGGTGCCGCGGAACACCTCGGTGTAGACACCGGCGACGAAGCGGACGATCCACAGCCGGTGGGTGCGCGCCATGCCGACGGCGAAGGAGACCGTCGTGGCGAGCAGCGCGCCGAGCACGAGGAGCTGGAGGGTGGTCCAGACCCCCGAGAGTACGAGGTGCCACAGTCCCGAGGTCATCCGGCGCACAGCTCCTTCGCGGTCTTGTCGGTCATCTCGGCCGGGGTGAAGCCGAACGGCCGCAGAATGCGCAGGAGTTCGCCGCTCTCCTTCATCCGTTTCAGCTCGGCGTTGAAGGCGTCCCGCAGCGCGGTCTCCGCGGAGCGGAACGCGAACCCGCCGCCGTCCACGTGGGGCCGGCCCTTCACCAGCGGCGCGAACGGCTTCGTCGCCTCCGTCTTACGGGAGCTGCGGACGACCTCGCGGGTGGTGAGCGCGGTCCCGGCGAACGCGTCGACGCGCCCGGCTTCGACGGCGTTCATCCCGGCGACCTGGTCGGGGACGATCAGGATGTCGCTCTGCCGGTAGCCGGCCTCGACGGCGTACTGGATCTCGGCGTACCCGGTCCCGGTGGCGAACCTGGCCTTCTTCGCGACGATGTCCCGGTAGTCGTGCAGGTCCTTCGGGTTGCCCGCGCGCACGATGAAGGAGTCGAGCATCTGGTAGTCCGGGTCGGAGAAGATGACCTGCTCGCAGCGCTCCTGGTTGATGTACATCCCGGCGGAGACGACGTCGAACTGCTGGGAGTTCAGCCCCGGGATGAGCGAGCCGAACTCGGTCGGCACGGGCTGGACGCGGTCGACCCCGAGACGCTTGAAGACGACCTTGGCCAACTCCGGTGCCTCGCCGGTGAGTTCGCCGTTCTTGTCGATGTAGCCGAACGGGATCTCTCCCGCGATGCCGAGGCGGACCACCCCCTGGGCCTTGAGCCGGTTCAGCAGATCGCCGCCGTGCGCGCTCGACGCGGTGGCCACGCGGCTGCAACCGGCGGCCCCCAGCGCACCGAACGCCGTGACACCGGCGAGCAGCGACCGGCGTGTGGCGCCGGGATTCCCTACGTCATTCGTCCGTGGTGGAGCCATGGGCGCGCGGCTACCCGAGACCATGCGATGTATGCGGACCGACTTCCAGGCCGCCGGGTTCGGCCTGGTTTCGGCGCGGTGTCCCCATGGACCGTCCCCATGGGGCGCTTCTGGACCGCACCGGCCGGGAATATCCGCACGATTCCTTCGGTTGCCCGGCGGGAGTCACGACAGAGCAGGAGGCATGGCGGTGGACGAGACAGCCGAGGTGGACGAGATCCGTGGCACGGTACGGGGCGCCGCTCCCGTTCCGCTCTCGGTACTGGACCTGGTCACCGTGGGGGCGGGCAGTACCGCCTCCGACGCGCTGCGCACGAGCGTGGCCCTGTCCCGGCTCGCGGAGTCCCGGGGCTTCCACCGCTACTGGGTCGCCGAGCACCACTCCATGCCGGGCGTGGCCTCCTCCTCGCCCGCGGTGATCCTCGCGCACCTCGCCGCCCACACCGAGCGCATCCGGCTCGGCTCGGGCGGCGTGATGCTCCCGAACCACGCGCCGCTGGTCATCGCCGAGCAGTTCGGCACGCTGGAGGCCATGGCCCCCGGCCGGATCGACCTGGGCCTCGGGCGTGCCCCGGGGACGGACGGCGCTACGGCCGCCGCCCTGCGCCGCGCTGATCAACTCCACGAGGGCGCCGAGGACTTCCCCCAGCAGCTCGCCGAGCTGACGCGCTTCCTCGACGACGACTTCCCCGACGGCCACCCCTACGCCCGGATCCACGCGGTGCCGGGCCCGGTCCAGGCCGGCTCGCCCGGTGGTGTGCAGTCCCCGCACCGCCCGCCGATCTGGCTGCTCGGCTCCTCCGGGTTCAGCGCCCGACTGGCCGGCACGCTCGGCCTGCCCTTCGCCTTCGCCCACCACTTCTCGGCGCAGAACACCGTCCCGGCGCTCGACCTGTACCGCGCGTCCTTCCGCCCCTCGCCGGTCCTCGACGCCCCCTACGCCCTCATCGGCGTCGCCGCGCTCGCGGCCGACGACGAGAAGGAGGCCCGGCGGCAGGTGCGGGCCGCCGCCCTGAACATGATCCGGCTGCGCAAGGGGCGGCCCGGACTCGTCCCCACCCCCGAGGAGGCCGAGGCGTACGCGTTCGACCCGCTGGAGGAGGAGTTCCTGAGCAGTTGGACCGCCAACGTCGTGCACGGCACGGCGGACGAGGTCCGCTCCGGCCTGGACGACCTCCAGAAGCGCACGGGCGCCGACGAGTTGATGCTCACGGCCAACGCCCACGGCGGGGCCGCGCGCCTGCGCTCCTACGAACTGATCGCGGACGCCTACGAGTTGCCGACCGCGTGAGGAGGTGAGGGTGCCGTCGGGGGCGGCACCCTCGCGAGGTCAGTTCCTGCGGCACGCCTCCGCGTCCACCAGCGCGGAGATACGATCCGGCGGCACCGGGCGTGAGTACAGCCACCCCTGCCCGGTGTCGCAGCCGATCCGGCGCAACCGGCTGGCCTGCGCTGAGGTCTCCACGCACTCGGCGGTGACCGTCAGCCCCAGCCGGTGGGCCAACTGGATCATCGCCTCCACGACGACCTCGTCCGCGGGGTTGGGATGCGCGTTCGTGCCCTCGTACTGGAAGCCGCGGACGAACGAGCCGTCCAACTTCAGTACCGACACCGGCAGTCGGCTGAGATAGGCGAGGTTGGAGTAGCCCGTACCGAAGTCGTCGATCGCGATATGCACCCCCATGTCGCTGAGCGCCTGGAGCACTTGGAGCGGACGGCCCGCCGAGCCCATCACCGCCGACTCCGTCAGCTCCAACTGGAGCAGATGCGGGGCGAGTTCGGTCTCGGCGAGGGTCCGCGCCACATCCGCCACCAGGTCGGAGTCCCAGACCTGGCGCACCGCCACGTTCACGCTCACGAAGATCGGCGGTTCGTCCGGGCGCTCCAACTGCCAGCGGCGCGCCTGTCGGCAGGCGGTCGTCAGCACCCAGCGCCCGAGCTGCACGATCGAGCCGTCCTCCTCCGCCAGACCGATGAACCGATTCGGCGTCAGCGTGCCGAACTGGGGGTGATGCCAGCGCACCAGCGCCTCGACCCCGCGCACCCGGCCGTCCTCCAGACCCACCAACGGCTGGTACTCCAGGGCGAATTCACCCCGCTCGATGGCAGGCCGCAGACCGGAGGACAGGGCCTGGCGGGTCATGCGGTGGGCATTGCGCTCGGGGTCGAAGAGGGTCCAGCGGGCCTTGCCGTCGGCCTTGGCCCAGTACAGCGTCGTATCGGCCGCCTGCATCAGACCGGTCGCCGTGGTCCCGGCGGCATGCCGCTCGACGACACCGATGGACGCGGAGACGGACAGCCGCTGTCCGGACAGGTCGAACGGCGCCTGGAGCGCCGCCAGTACCGACTCGGCCAGTTCGGCGAGTTGGTCGGTCCCGGTCGAGGCCTCGACCAGCAGCGCGAACTCGTCGCCGCCCAGCCGGGCCACCAACGGTGTGGTGGGCCGGGTGCGCCCGACCTCCTCCGCGCAGTGCGTCAGACGCTCCGCGACGGCCGTGAGCAGCCGGTCGCCGACACGATGCCCGAGCGTGTCGTTGACCGCCTTGAAGCCGTCCAGGTCCAGATAGCACAGCCCGATCCGGCCGGTGCCGCTCTCCTCGTACGCCTCCGCCTCCAGCGCGGCCGACAGACGCTCGAAGAACAGGGTGCGGTTGGGCAGCCGGGTCATCGGGTCATGCATCTGCACATGCCGGAGCCGGGCCTGGAGTTCGCGGTGCGCGCTGATGTCGGCGACCGAGAGCAGGATCGGCTGGTCGGCCGCGGGCAGCGGTGTGACCGTCACCCGGACCCACAGGGAGTGCCCGTCGGGGTGTTTGAGACGGCGCGTACTGCGCAGCCGAGCCTGACGGCCGCGCAGCATCTCGTGGTACGCGTGCACGGTGCGGGCGTCGGAGGACAGGTCCAGCAGATCGGCGGCGACCTTGCCGACCAGCCCGTCCGCGCCGGTGCCGAGCAGTGCGCCCATCGCCTCGTTGGCGGTGGCGATCAGGCCCTCCCTGCTGACCACGGCCATGGCGAGCGGCGCGACCCCGAACGCGGCGCCGTACGCGACGGGTTGAGGACCGGGGGCAGGGGCGAGCGAGAGCTGGTGCACCCCGACGGGGGCCACCGGCGCGGACCTGCCGGTCGGGGGATGTGTATGACTCTCTGTGACGGCCGGGCTGACGGGGTCTGCCGCGGGCGCCTGCCCTTCGGACGTTCCGCTCACCGCTCGCTCCCGGAGTGCACTCGTTCTTCGTACGGTTCTCGTGGGTCTCGCCGGGGCCGACGGCCGCGTGGTGAGTGGCCGTACAAGCCGTGTCCGTGCAGGAAAGTGTGCCGATCATAGAGGCTGACCCGGAGGCCTTCCAGCCACCGTCCAGTCTCCCCGAACAGGCACAGGTTCTGGCAGATCGTTTCTGCCCGGACCTGGCCAGGTTCCTTCCGGCCACGATTGACTGTGACGTTCCGTGAGCGTTCCGGGCATCGGCCCATGTCGGCCGCCCCTCTCGATGCTCCAGCGTCATCCTTCGCTTCCGCCCCGTACCGCCCCCTCGGCGGTCGTCGCGGCTCCCTCTGCCCTTTCCCCCGAGTGAGGCCATCTCACCCTTCTGGGGCAGGCAAACAGGGCATCGTAGTACAAGTACGACAAGGCTGGGTGGGGAGTTCCCTGAACCGCACCCGGAGGTCGCCGTGCTGCCCTTGCTGCGCACCGCCGCGGCCGTGTGCGCCGCGATGGCCGCGCTGGTGGCGACCTCGCTCGTCACGGGCCCCGCACTCGCCGACTCCCCGGCCGCGCCCTGTGAACTCACGCGCAGTCAGGCTCACCACTCGGAGGGCCTCGACACCTGGAACGGCACATACACGCGCCCCACCCGCCCGCTCGACGCGGTCCTGGTGTTCCTGTCGTTCCCGGGCTCGGCGCCGACGACCACTCCGGCCCAGCTCACCGCGGACTACTTCCCGGCCACCAGCCGGTTCTACGCACGCGCCTCCTATGGCCGGTTCGCGCTGCGCCCGCACCCGGTGAGCCACTGGACGCGGATGCCGCACTCCGCCACCTCCTACGCCATACAGCGCGACTGGGACCCGGAGCACCGGGACGCGTATCTGCGCGACGCGTTCGCCGTCGCGCAGAAGAAGGTCGACTTCTCGCGGTACGACATCGTGTACTTCGTGGCGGACCCGGACGCGCCCGGCGTCGACTCGGACGCCACGAAGGTGGTCAACTTCGAGACGCCGCGGCGGGTGAGCGGCAAGGACGTGCACCGGGTGGTCACGGTCTTCGAGAAGCATCCGCCGGACCGGCTGGTCCTCGCGCACGAGACGGGCCATGTCCTCGATCTGCCCGATCTCTATCACCGCCCCATGGACGGCAAGGGCGACTGGGACACCTACGTCGGCGACTGGGACCTCATGGGCAGCCAGTTCGGCCTGGCACCCGACCTGTTCGCCTGGCACAAGTGGAAGCTGGGGTGGCTGGACGACCGTCAGGTGGCGTGTGTACGGGGTGCGGCGGGCGCCCGGCTGACGCTGGAGCCGTTGGAGGCGGCGCCGACCGGGGCGGGCCAGGTACCGGTGGCCGCGGGCGCGCCGCCGCCGGCCCGCGGGGTGCAGACGTTCGGCTCGGGGCGCGGCACCAAGCTGGCGGTCGTACGGACGGGGCCCGACACCGTGATCGCCCTGGAGGGGCGCGCCGCGCTGGGCAACGACGTGTCGGTCTGCCGACAGGGGATCCTCGTCTACCGCGTCCACGGTGAGACCGAGTCCGGCGGCGGCCCGATCGAGGTCCTGGACGCCCACCCGCACTCCGAGGCCTGCCGCACCACCTCGGTCTACCCACAGCTCGGGGATGCCCCGGTGGGAGTGGGGGAGACGTTCACGGTGCCGGGGGACGGAGTCCGCGTGACGGTGGAGGACCGCACGGCGACGGGGGCGTGGACGGTGAAGATCACCAGGCGGTGAGCCGTGCGCCTCGCGGTCACAGAGACGTCCACCGCTCCACGCCTGAAGAGGTGTGAGTGGCGAAGTCTTGACGGTGCGCGGCGGTGCTGTGCGGAACGCGAGGATGACCCCGCTCCGGGCCCGGAGACACCAGACGCTCACCGCGCCAGGCCTGAAGGGGGTGTGGGTGGCGAAGCCCCCACCACGCGCGGCGCAGCCGCGCAGAACACGAAGATGGCGACCCAGGTTCGCGTAGTCCGCGAACATGGATCGCCATCGTCATCGTGCGCCGCCAGGGACTCGAACCCCGGACCCGCTGATTAAGAGTCAGCTGCTCTAACCAACTGAGCTAGCGGCGCTTGCTGACGTCGTAGACCTTAGCACCCTGATTGGGGGGAGGTGAAATCGAAATCTGGGCCGCGCGGGCCGCTCGGACGGCCGCCCACAGGAGGACTTCCGGGCCCGGGAGCCAGGGGCGGCGGGTGTCGGGGGCGACGAGCCAGCGGGAGGCGAGCGGGGGCCGGTCGGCCGTGGAGTGGACCGCGGGGAGGGTCACGGCGTCGCCGGTGCCGTGGCACAGGAGCGGCGGCAGCGCGTGGGCGCGGGTGGTCCCGGTGGGGCTGCGGTGGTCGTTCCACTCCTCCCAGCCGAGCAGGGTGGGCAGCCGTCGGGCGGTGCCGGGCGCCGCGAACAGCAGCATGCGGCCCCGGTGGACGGCGACGGGCCCGGAGCCGGGACCCTCGTCCCAGAGCCGGTCCAGCATGCGGCGCCCGAAGATCGCGGGCGCGTTGACGATGTCGAACGCGGTGCCGCAGGGCAGCACCACCGGGGCGCCGGGGCGCTCGGCCCACGAGTGCGGCGCCGCACCGGGACGCGCCAGTGCCGAGGCCAGCCACGCGGCGCCGTCCGGAGTGACGCCCGTGCGGTCGTACCCCTCGGGCAGGGGCGTACGGGCGGTGGCGGGGGACGGCGTTCGGCTGCTCATGCGGTCAGATCTACCGGCGGGGTGCGGCGGGCTCGCGAAAGTCGCGGAAATCCGGGACAGGAGGGGGCGGGGCCGGGTACCTTGCCGCGCGGTATATGCCGGGTTCGGTCCGTGTGCCTGCCGGTCCGGTCCGTGTATATGCCGGGTCCGGCCGTGCTCAGCCCAGGTTCTCCGGGCCGCTCGCGTCGCCGCCGCGCAGCAGATCGCGGCCGAACTCCACCATCTTCAGCGCGTAGTCCTCGGTCCACTCGGCGTGATCGCCGATGGCCGCCGGGCTCAGCCGGTCCAGGCGGCGCGGGTCCGCGAGCTGGGCCGCGGCGATCGCCTGGAACTCCACCGCGCGGTCGGCGGCGGCGCGGAACGCCTGCGCCAGCTCCGTAGCGCGCGCCAGCAGGGTCCGCGGGTCCTCGATCGACTCCAGGTCGAAGAAGTGCTCCGGATCGGAGGCCGCTTCCGCGGGCTCGAAGAGCAGGGGCGCGGGGCGTAGCCGCGGCTCGTTCCGACGCGGCGTGGGCTCCGCCATGTCTTCTCCTCCTCGTACGGTTTCGGTGGCACCCTCGGGGGGCCACCGTCCATTGTCGCGCGACCGCACAAGGGGGCACTGTCGAGCGGGCGCGCCGGTCAGGGGCGCCAGGGCACCCTGTGCTCCGACCACTGGTCCCAGGTGGACATCATGGCCTCCCAGCCGTCCGGGAACTTCACCGTCACGCCCAGTTGCACCGGCTCCGTCGAGGGGTGGTCGTCCAGGAGCCGGGTCACCCCCGCCCGGCAGACCACGATGCACGCGTGCCGGTGCCGGGAGGCGAGGACGCACAGGCGGCCCGTCTCCAGATGGAACGCGGTCGCGTCCGGGCGGCCCGACAGCGGATGCAGCACCACGGTCACATCGAACTCCCGGCCCTGGAGCCGGTTCGCCGTGTCCACCGTCACCTCCGGCACCCCGAGGTCCGCCAGCGCGGCGCGCACCGCCGCCGCCTGGTCCCGGTGGGCCGTCCCGACGGCGATACGGTCCGCGGTCAGCGCCACCGGTTCCGCGGACCGCTCCGAGGTCGCCGCGCCGCCCCGGTCGAGCAGCCGCCGTACGACCTGGGCCACCGCCCGCACCGCCTCGGGGTCCGTCCGCGGGGTGTGCCGGGCGGGCAGCTCCAGCAGCCCCCAGCCCGTCTCGGCCGCCTCGTCGATCACCCGGTCGGGGCCCGAGCCGTCCGAGGCCACCGCGAACGCGAGCCGCCGGTCCCCGTGGTCCGTACCGCTGCGGAAGCGCGTGTACGGGTAGAACGCGTCCGACACCAGTGGCGCGGCCGACGCCGGCAGCCGCCAGGACACCGGCAGCCGGTGCTGGGGCAGCTCGGGGTTGTGGGCCAGGAGCGTCGAGACCGCGGACGCCGACGGGTCGTACGACAGCCCGGCCCACTGCTCCGCGCCCACGATCGCGAACGGGTCCAACTGGCCGGGGTCGCCGACGAACAGCGCCCGTTCGAACAGACCGGCCACCGCCAGCAGCGCGTCCGAGCGCATCTGGTACGCCTCGTCCACGATCGCGTGCCGCCACGGCTCGACGCCCTTGACGTGCGCCCACTTGGCCGCCGTCGAGATGACGACGTCCAGGCCCGCCAGATCGCCCGCCTTCGCGGACTTGCGGACGTTCGGCAGCGCGTCGAGCGCCTTGTCGTACGGGTCGGGGTCGCTGCTGTGCAGTCGGCCGACCGGCAGGTCGGGGTTCTTCTCCGCCAGCCGCAGCACCAGATCGTCGACCTGCGCGTTGGTCTGCGCGATCACCATCAACGGGCGCCCGGCAGTCGCGAGTTCGAGCGCGGCGCGGACGACGAGCGTCGACTTCCCGGCGCCGGGCGGGGAGTCCACGACGACCCCGCGGTGCGTGCCGTGCAGCGTGTCGCGCAGGATCGCCTCGGTGGCGCGGGTGGCCTCGGCTCCCGGGTCGAAGGCAGGGCCGCGGTCGCCGTCCGCCGCGTACAGCGTGGTCACAGGACGTCCTCCTCGGTCACCGCGTCCGGATACGTCGTCGCGTCGGCGTCGCCCGGCGGCCCGCCGTGCGTCCACGGCGTCTCCTCCGGCTCGGGCAGCTTCGCCCCGCCGCGCTGCTCGTGCTCGAAGAGCGTGAAGCAGAGGCGGTCGCCCTTCTCGGGGACGGACCCGGCCTCCGGTTCCTTGCCGCGGCCCATCTTGTCGAGGACGCGCAGGACCACGAGAGCGTCCGCCCCGTCGTCGCCCGGTCCCTCCGATCCCGCCGATCCTTCCGCGCCCTCGTATCCGACGAACTCGGCCGCCTGCGGCTTGCCGTTCAGCGACCGGTACACCTTCGTGCGCTCCCCGAGATGCGGCCGGTCGTCGGTCCGCAGGGTCACCAGGGGGCGCGGGCTCGGTCGCTTCCCCTCGCTGTAGGTCATCACCACGTCCAGCACCTCGCCCGCGAACGCCTCCCCGGCGAGCCGCCGCCCGGCCATGACCAGCGGGTCGTCGAGCGCCTCCTGGGCTTCCAGCCGGGCCTGTTCACGCTCGCGCGTGGCGAGCTTGTTCGCCGCGGTGACCGCGTCGTCGCGGCGCGGCTGCGGCGGTTCCCCTGCGGCGACGCGGTCGCGATGCGCGGTGAACGACCAGCGGTCGCGCGTCCACCGGTCCGTGACATGGCCCCCCTCGGGCAGCGCCCGCAGCAGATCGAGCCCGTGCCACACCGCGTCCCACGTGGGGCGCGTACGACTGGCGACGAGGTCGCGGATCTCCCGCTCGGCGGCGGTCAGTTCACCGAAGCGGTCGTCCGCCTCGACCCCGTCCTCGGCGGCGGCGAACCGGGTGCGCGCCCGGTCGTAGCGCTCGATGGACGGGGCGAGCAGCTTGTTGTCGAAGGCCGGGTCGGTGGCGGGCCCGGCCGGTGGGCACAGCAACTGGCCGTCCGTGTCCCGCGCCAGTTCGGCGCGCACCGCCGCGTCCGCGCCCGAGTCGCCGTCCGGCGGGTCGATCCAGGCGAGCAGGGCGCCCAGATGCTGGTCCTCCAGGCTGGACTGGCCCGTCGCCCAGTGCCGCGTCAGCACCTCGGTGAGCGCGAGCAGCAGCGACGAGCCGGGGACCCGGGCGCGCTCGCCGTAGTGCGTGAGCCAGCGGCCCAGCAGCGGGACGCGCGGCGGCGCCGGATGCGAGGTCTCGGGGTCCTGCTCGGCGGTGCGGCGAAAGCGCATGGAGCGGCCGAGGAGCCGTACGAACTCGATGCCCGCCCGGCTCGGCACGACGATCTGCGGGGCGTCCGCGCACAGGTCGACCTCGACCTTGACCCGCTTGCCGGTGGTCGGGTCGGTCTCGCTGCGCTCGGCGGTCTCGACCGCGTCGGCGTACGCGTCGACACAGGGCAGGACGATGTCCGCGAGGTCGGCGAGGAACGCGAACCGCAGGTCGCGGTCGCGCGGTTGGGGCACCACGAGCAGCCGGGGCGCGTCCCGTTCCGTGCCGACGAGCGCTCCGAGCGGGGCCCCGGCCTCGCCCGCGGTGGTGAGCGGTACGAGGACGAGGGGCCGCTCGGACAGATGCCGGTGCCGGACGGTGGCGGCGGGCTGGGCGCGGCCCGAGCGGACGGCCTCCAGCCGGGCGAGCGCGGTGATCAGTGACATACGGCGACCTCCCGGCCCGCGCGGGCTTCCGCGCTGCCCGGGTGTGCCGCCGCGCTGCTCGCGAGGGCCTCCGCGCGCAGTTCGGCTGCCCGGCGCAGCGCCGCCACCGCCGGGTCGGCCGGGTCACCGGCCTCGCCGTGGGCGGCGGCCAGCACCTCGTCCACCGTCGTCAGACCGCCCAACTCGGCGCGCAGCGACCGCCCCACGGCCGTCACCGCTCCCTGGGCGCGGGAGCGGGCGCGGCAGTGGAAGGCCAGTTCGCAGGCGGAGAGGCACTCGGGGGCGTACGCCGCCGGGACCGTCTCGACGGCGGCCTCCAGCGCCTCCTGGGGGAGGTCGGGCGCGAAGCACATGCCCTCGGGGAGGGTGTCGGTGATCTCCTCGATGCGCGTGAGGCGGGCCAGTTGGCGCCGCGTGACCGCGCGCTGCTTGCGGATGTCGACGGGGGAGGCCGTGGGCAGGTTGGAGAAGTCCTTGGGACAGACGAGCAGGACGCGGTGGCGGACCTCGGGCTCTTCGGCGTGACCGTGCGCGCCCAGGCGGGCGGCTACCTCCTCCAGCGCCAGGACGTACACCGCGGACTGGCGGGCGGCGGCGCCCACCTTCGCCGGGTCCGCCGAACCGTCCAGCAGCGGGAAGGACTTGATCTCCACCACGCTCCACCTGCCGTCCGGGTGGACGACCACCGCGTCCGGCTCCAGGAACGCGGGGGAGCCCGCCACGTCGAGGGCGAGCATGGGGTGGTCGAGCAGCGCCCAGCGGCGCGCCTCCGTGGCCTCGCGCAGCGCCAGTTCCGTACGGCCCGCGCGGCCTTCCGGGCCGACGGCCGTGAGGTCGGGGACGAGGGCGCCGGTGGGGGGCTCGGCGGTCGGGTCCAGCTTCTCGTGCACCAGGCGCAGCAGTTCGGCGCCGCCGTCCGCCTTGACCCGGGCCTCGAACGCGTTGCCCCGCATGAAGGCGAACTGCGACTGCCCGAACGACGAGGGCGCGCCCAGCGCGTTCGCCAGCGCCGCCTTGTTCACCCCCGCGCCGTCCAGGAGCGCGCGCCGTCTGCACCCGGGGTTCGCGGCGAGCGCGGCGAGGGCGCGCGCGTCGAGCGCCTTCAGGGGGACGGACGGGCCGCGCAGCTCAGCGAGTCGGTGCCGCAGCGTCGCCCGCGTCCGCGGGGGAGGCACCCGGTTCGGCTCCCTGCTCGTGGTCGGCGACGCGCTGTCGGGGAATTCGCTCACCCGTCGAAGTCTGGCATCCACCACTGACAACGGGGGAACCGGAGGCCGGTGCGGGGACCGTGACGGGGGTGGACCGCGTCCGCAGCCGGGCCCTGAGCAGGGCCTGCGCCCGCGTCACCGGGCGGGTCAGCAGATAGCCGACGCCCATCACGGCACAGCCCGCGACCGCGTCGAGGAAGTAGTGGTTGGCGGTGCCCATCACGATGACGGCGGTCAGCAGCGGATACAGGACGCCGATGGTCCTGGCCGTGCGCGTGCCGCCGTGGCGCCACAGCATCACTCCGCACCACAGCGCCCAGCCGACGTGCAGGCTCGGCATCGCCGCGTACTGGTTCGTCATGCCGCCGAGGCCACGTGGCGCGCTCGCCTCGCCGCCCCACCAGCCGTACGAGCTGTACTGGGCCATGGTGTCGACGAACCCGTGGCCGGCGTCGAGCAGGCGGGGCGGGCAGGTCGGCAGCAGGGTGAAGCCGATCAGGCCGATGAGCGTGGACGTCATCAGCCAGGTGCGGGCCGCGCGGTAGACGGCCGCCCGGCGTCGGTAGAGCCATATGAGCACCACGGGGGTGACCAGGTAGTGCAGGGACGCGTACCAGAAGTCGGCGGGTATGCCGAGCCAGGCCTCGCGGGTGAAGAGACGGTTCAGCGGATGCTCCGCGTTGAGGCGGAGCGCCTGCTCTATGCGCAGGATCGCCAGGCCGTGGTCGACGGCGGTGGAGACATCACCCCGCGCGAGGAGCCGGCCCGCGGAGTACGAGGCGTACACCACGAGGATCAACGGCAGCTCGGTCCACCAGCGCAGCAGGAGGGGTGGGCTCGCCCCGGTGCCCGGTGTCTCGGCCTGCGGCATCCGATTCCGCCCTCCCCCTCGCTGCTGTGTGTGACCCGGTGGTCCGGTCGTGCCACCTTACGGTCTGCGCGCCCACCCCCGTGGGGCGCCCCCGGACCTCATAGACGCCACATCGGCACCCCGGGTTGCGCATCGGAACGACCCGACGCCTTCGCCGGTGCCGGGACGGTCGCGGAGGCGGTCCGCACCCGGGTGCGCGGCAGCGAGGCGTGGCGGTCCAGGAACGCCGACACCCCCGTCGCGCGGCGGTGCGGCAGCAGTACCCGGGCCGTGCCCGCGAGCATCGTCCGGATCCTGGACGACTGGACCTCCTCCAGCAGCGCCAGGACGCGCAGTCCGGCCGCCGCCGCCTCGTCGGGGTGGCCGCCGCGGGCCAGGTCGTCGGCCAGCTCCGCCGTGAACAGGGCGGTGTTCCGGGTGAAGTGCGGGTCCAGGAGCTGGGTGGCGCGCAGGGCGTGCCGGGCCGCGCGCGTCCAGTCGCCGAGCGTCGACCAGCACTGGGCCTCCAGCCCTTCCAGCTCGGCCTCCCCGAAGAAGGTCATCCACTCGGGGTCCGCGTCCACGGAGCCCCGCCCGAAGTAGGCCTGCGCCCGGACCAGGGCCTGCTCGCAGCCCGCGCGGTCCGCGAGCCCCGCCCAGCCGCCCGCCTCGCGCAGCGCCAGCAGCGACAGCAGACGGTGCGAGCCGAGCGGGCGGGCCGCGCGCTGGGCCGCCTGCGCCGCGCGTACGGCCTCCCGCGGCCGGCCCGCGTCGCGCGCGAGGAACGCCGTGTTGCAGAACGCGTGCGCCTCCAGGGCGGCGTCCCCGCACATCCGGGAGGTCGCGAGCGCCTCCGCGTAGTGCGAGCGGGCGTCGTCGAAGCGCCCCGAGTCGTGCGCCAACCACCCGACCGAGATGGCCAGTTCGCCCGCTCCCGCGTACAGCCGGTCGGTGACCGTCTGCCGGGTCGTCCCCGCGTCGAGCAGGGAGTACGCGGTACGCAGCGGGGCCGCGGCCCGCCGGTAGAGGCCGTCCGCGCCGTGCCGGTCGTCGAGGACGCGGATGTTGCGGACGGCGTCCTCCAGCGCGCTCGCCTCGGACGAGCCCGCGCGGTGGACGGGACGGTCGGCGGCCATCGCCGGGTCGTCGGACAGGAGCCCGAGCGGGCCCAGGGAGACGGCCGCCGCGGTGGCGGTGCCGCCGGTCATGAATGCGCGACGCCGCACGTCGCTCTCCTCGTGGTTCTGGTCGTCGTACGCGTGCTCGTCGTACGACGCGTGCGTCTCGTAGGTGTCTTGTGTGTCATACGTGGGGGGTGCCGGGGCGGTGGTGCGTGCCCCTCGGCCGCGGACCGCGGAGCGGGGGGCGAAGCCCAGGTCCGCGAGCGTGTGGTCGGGGAACATATGCAGGAACACCCGTTCGTAGGCGTAGTTGGGGCAACGGATCTCTCCTGCCTCGACGCGTCCGATGTACCGCGCGTCACAACTGACCCGCTCGCCGATCTCGCGCGCGGCACGTCGTACGGCCGCGGCGAACTCGCTCGGGGAGCGCTGTCCGCGCAGCCGCCGGAAGGCGGGATTCGGCCGTGGTGGCCGGGGTGAAGGGGACGAGGTCATGGCCGGGCCCTCTCGTGCGAACCGTCGAACCACGCCGGATTCGGGATGAGTCGTCCGCGAGGTGCGTGGTGCCGGTGGCTGGAGGGCCACCGGTGGGTTCCCTGCGTCCGGCGGTGCAAGAACGTACCTGCCTCGCGGGTGTCATCATGCGAGGTTTAGCTACAAACCGGATATCTCACGCGTGATCTGCCATGAACTGCCATCCTTTGCGGCAGTGTTGTGCCGTAGCCCTTGACGTCCCCGGGCGTTGGACTCCATGGACCGGGAGCCGCCCGAACTCCCGACCCAGCTCACCTGCCGAGGAGGGGTTCAGTGTCGGACGCCGGGATGCAGACCAGGCAGAGCGCGCAGTTCCGTGGCCGGCCGTCGAGCGCGCGGCAGGTGCCGCAGCGCGGCGCACCGCCGCAGCAGGGCCCCGACCTGGTGACCGTACCGGCCCGGCAGGGCCTCGAAGCCGTCGACATCCTGCGCCGCGGGGCGGCCGACCGTGTCGGGCCCGTCCTCCACGACGACGACTGCGACACCCTCGGCTTCCTGGTCCCGCCCGGCACGGCGGACGCGTGGGACGTCCCGGGCAGCACCTGCACCCAGACCCAGGGCCGCGGCATGAGCCTCGTCGCCCCGGAACCCCCGCTCAAGGGCACGGGCTGGCTCCTCCCGCCCGGCGACGCGGACACGGCCACGGACCCGACGGTCCTGCGCGAGGCCCTCGGCGAGGCGGCCCGGCTGATCCAGGCGGCGGACGACTGCTGGTAGGCCCTCGGCGGTCCGGCCCTCCTCCCAGCCTCTCGCGGTGAACCGCAGCAGGAAGGGCGAGGCGGTCACCGCGTTCCCGGACAGGAAGGACACGTTCTTCCGGCCGAGCAACTCGGGGTGCTGCACCGAACTCAGGCCGCGCACACGGTCCTCGACGAGCGCGTGCACGGCGCCGTACCCCGCCGAGCGCGCCCTCGTGGGCGCGTTCCCGCGGACGGCAGGCGGCCGCTCTTCGCGAGATGCCGCTCGATGCCGGCCACCACGGCCGCCCGGGTGGCCTGGCCGTCGGCCAACCGCCGGATGTCGGCCGCGACATGGCGCTGCCGCCGCCGCCACTCCTCCGCCTCGCGTACGTCGTTGAGGCAACCGCTCAGCGGTCTGTCCGGGTATTCGTCGATGCCGACGAACAGGGCGTATACCGTGCGCATGAGGTGATCCTGTCAGGGCAAGTGGGGTGCGGGCAGGGCGAATACGGGGCGTATACCGGGCGACTTCGCGCGACCCCATGTCCCGTTCGTCTTACGCCCCGTTGACTGGGACTGAGCAATCGGTCACCACCGTTCGACACCGGGAAGGACAGCAGCGTGAGTTTCGGGGGGCACAACCCGTATCAGCAGCCTTGGCCGCCGAACGGCGGTCCGTACGGTCCGTACGCACCGCCACCGGCGGGACCGGGACCCACCGTGCCTCCGTACCCGTACGGTCCGCCGCAGCCGGGCCCGTACACGTATCCGCCGGCGCCGGGCCTGCCCCCGTACGGTCCGCAGCCGCCGCACGTTCCGCTCCGGCAGCGGCTGCGTGACGACGAATGGCCGACGCTCGCCGGGTTGCTCAGGGGCGGGCGGCAGCGGATCCACGGTTGTGTGTGGGCGGCGCTGCTGTTGCCGTGCACCTGGGGGCTGTTCATGCCGTTGCTGGTCGCCTACCCGTTGGCCCGGTCGGCCCGCAACAGGGCCCGGCGGATCTTCCCGGCGCGGGCGCACCGTCGTATCGAGGACCCCGAGGTGATGCGCGTCCAGAAGGCGCGCGCCTGGAGCGCCGGTGTCATGTCGCTCCTCATCCTCGCCGCGTACGGCAAGCCGGGAGACGTGAGCGAGGCCCAGGAGCAGTTCTTCATGCGGCTGACGGTGACCCCGTGGCTGCTCCTGCTCACGGCCCCCGTCGTGGTCGCGCTGCTCTTCCGCTGGGCCCCGCCGCATGTGCGGCACACCATGCGACCGCAGGTGCGCAGAGCGGGGCGGTCGGCGCTCTGCTACTTCGGCGCCCTCTTCCTGATTCCCCTGCTCGGATGGGCGACGATCCAGGCCATGCCGTGGACGACGGCGCACGTCCGCTCTCCGGCCCTCCAGGTGCCCGCCGTGGCCGTCATGTTCATCCCCATGATCTGGGCCGTGCTGTTCGTGGTGTTCGCCTCCCGGCCCGCGGTCCGCAGCGCCTTCAACACCTCCGAGGTGCATGCCGCGCTGCCCGCGCTGCTCACCGGGGTCCTGGTGTGGGAGTTCATGATCATCAGTCTGTTCGCGGGCGGTCTGCCGCCCGGTCCGCCGCTGATCCAGATCGCGACGGTGATCGGCGGTCCCGCGTCGGTGACGGCCATCGCCTGGTGGGAGATCCGCCGTCTGCGCACCCGCCACGGAGTCGTGCTGCGGGGCTACTGACCGGATGTGCCGTGACCGCCGACGCGCCCCGATAATAGGGAGATGGGCAGGTCACGGAACACACGGCGCAAGGAAGCCGTCGAGGTCGTCGTCGAAGCGGTGGACGGCGGGCTCGCGGAGCTGGTACCCGACCGCGACCGTGCGCGTGCCTGGACGCTCCTCATCGACGGGGCCCCGCAGTCGCACGTCGACCTCGACGACCCCGCGTATCTGAGCTTCGAGTACCAGCGCCGCCTCGGCCATGTCATCGACCTGGCCGCCCCGCCCGGCCGTCCCCTGCACGTCGTGCATCTCGGCGGCGGCGCGTTCACCCTCGCCCGCTACACCGCCGCCACCCGCCCCCGCTCCACCCAGCAGATCGTCGAACGGGACGCCGCGCTCGTCCAACTGGTGCGCCGCGCCCTGCCGTTGGACCCGGGCGCCCGGATCAGGGTGCGCTCCATGGACGCCCGTGCGGGGCTCGCCAAGGTGCCGGACGGCTGGGCGGACCTGGTCATCACCGATGTGTTCAGCGGCGCGCGCACCCCGGCGCATCTGACCTCGGTCGAGTTCCTCACGGACGTCCGCAGGGCGCTGAAGGACGGCGGTCTGTACGCGGCCAACCTCGCCGACGGCCCGCCGCTCGCCCATCTGCGGAGCCAGATCTCGACCGCGGCGGCCGTCTTCCCCGAACTCGCGCTCGTCGCCGACCCGGCCGTGCTGCGCGGGCGGCGCTTCGGCAACGCGGTGCTCGTCGGCTCCGGCCACCCGATCCCGGTCGCCGAACTGACCCGCCGCGCCGCCTCGGACCCGCACTCCGCGCGCGTGGAGCACGGCAGGGCGCTGCTCGACTTCACCGGCGGCGCCCCGGCGGTCACGGACGCCGCGGCGGTGGCCTCCCCGGCACCCCCGCCCTCGGTCTTCCACTGAGGCCGGCGCCGGGGGCGCGGCACCCCCCTCCCGCGCCGCGCCCCCGACTGCTAGGGCCTCTCGTTTGGATCATGCCGGGCTCGCGGGGTCTGGCACCGCACCTCGCCGCGTTGTCGTCGGTTGGCAGGACTCCGCCCTGCCGCCCTCCTCCGCCTTGCGAAGCACGGCACCAGACCCCGCTCCCTGATCCGGCCTGATCCAAACGAAAGACCCTAGCCCTCCAGCGGCGGCAGCTCCCCCGTCCGCGCCGCCCGCCCGTACCACCGCGCGCTCGCCTTCGGGGTCCGCTTCAGCGTCGCGTAGTCCACGTGCACGATGCCGAACCGCTTCGCGTAGCCGAACGCCCACTCGAAGTTGTCCATCAGGGACCAGAGGTAGTAGCCGCGCACATCCGCGCCGTCCGTGATCGCCCGCCGGATCGCGGCGAGATGGCCGTGCAGATACGCGATCCGCTCCGGGTCGTCCACCTGTCCGTCCGGGCCCGGCACGTCCTCGTACGCCGCGCCGTTCTCCGTCACGTACAGCGGCAGGCCCGGCGCCTCCTGGCTGTAGCGCATGAGCAGTTCGTGCAGCCCGGTCGGGTCGACGGTCCAGCCCATCTCCGTCTGCTCGCCCGGGGTCTGGTGGAACGCCACGTCGTCCGCCCCCGGCCACGGCGAGTACACGCTCGCCCCGTGCCCGTCCGCCCGCGGCCGGTCCTTGTCCGCCGCCGAGGCCGCCGACACCAGTTCCGGGCGGTAGTAGTTGAGGCCCAGCGCGTCCAGCGGCTGATGGATCGCCTCCAGGTCCCCGGACTGGACGTAGGACCAGTCGGTGAGCTGCGCCGTCGCGTCCAGCAGGGTCTTCGGATAGGCGCCGTGCAGGATCGGGCCGTGGAAGACGCCGTTGGCGAGGTCGTCGATCTTCCGGGCCGCCGCGAGATCCGCGGGATCCTGCGAAACGGTGCGTACCACCGAGGAGTTGAGGCTCACGGCGACCGTGTTGCGGGCCGGCATCACCGACCTGAGCGCGGTGGTGCCGAGCCCATGGGCCAGGTTCAGATGGTGCGCCGCCCTCAGCGCGGACACCGCGTCCGTACGGCCCGGCGCGTGCACCCCGGAGCCGTAGCCGAGGAACGCGCTGCACCACGGCTCGTTCAGCGTGATCCACTGCTCCACGCGGTCGCCGAGCGCCTCGCCGACCATCTGCGCGTACTCGGCGAACCGGTACGCCGTGTCCCGCTGCGGCCAGCCGCCCGCGTCCTCCAGCTCCTGTGGCAGGTCCCAGTGGTAGAGGGTGACCGCGGGCTTGATGCCGTGCGCGAGCAGCTCGTCCACGAGGCGGCGGTAGAAGTCCAGGCCCCGCTGCACCGCAGGGCCCCGGCCCATCGGCTGCACCCGCGGCCAGGAGACCGAAAGACGGTACGCGGTGAGGCCCAACTCGGCCATCAGCGCGACGTCTTCGCGGTAGCGGTGGTAGTGGTCGACGGCGGTGTCACCGGTGTCGCCGTCCGCCGTCTTGCCCGGCGTATGGCTGAAGGTGTCCCAGATGGACGGGGTGCGGCCGTCCTCCCGCACCGCCCCCTCGATCTGGTACGCGGAGGTCGCCGTGCCCCAGAGGAAGGAGGGGGGAAAGGTCACCGGGGTAACGTTGTCAGACATGGAAGCGCTCCCATGGGTGGTCGTGGATAGCCGACGGATGGCCGGACAGGGGAGGGGCGGGGCCGGGGCGCCGGGACCCAGCGCCCCGGCGGGCACCAGGCCCCGTGGATCGGGTCAGGGCGCCAGGCCCCGTGGATCGGGTCAAGGCGTCAGCCCTTGACGGCGCCCTGCATGATGCCGCCCACGATCTGCTTGCCGAAGATCGCGAAGACCAGCAGCAGCGGCAGCGTGCCGAGCAGCGCGCCCGCCATGATCAGGGACTGGTCGGGGGTGTAGCCGCGGCCCAGGCCCGCGACCGCCACCTGCACGGTCGGATTGCCGTTCTGGGTCAGCACCAGGAACGGCCACAGGAAGTCGTTCCAGGTCTGGACGAACATCAGCATGCCGAGGACCGCCATCGCGGGCCGCGCCGCCGGGAACACCACGTGCCACACCACGCGCCAACTGCTCGCCCCGTCCACCCGGGCGGCCTCGATGATCTCGTCCGGCAGCGCCTGGATCAGATACTGCCGTATGAAGAACACGCCGAACGCGCTGACCAGCGAGGGCAGGATCACCGCCTGCAACTGATCGCTCCAGTCGAGCTTGGCGACCATCATGTACAGCGGGATCACGCTGAGTTGGGGCGGCACCATCATCGTGCCGATGACGATCAGCATCAGCGCGCCCCGGCCTCTGAAGCGCAGCTTGGCGAAGGCGAACCCGGCGATCGTCGACAGGAACACGATGGTCACGGCCGAAATGCCCGCCACCACCGTGGTGTTGAAGAACGCCTCGCCCAGATTGGCGTCCGACCAGGCGACCTTGATGTTGTGGAACAGGTTCGCGCCGAACCAGAAGGGCGGTGGCGTCTGCGCCAGCCGGTTGTTGTCGCGCGAGGCCGCGATCGCCGACCACACCAGCGGGAACAGCGAACCGAAGGCGAACAGCACCAACGCGACGTACGCGAGCGGACCGGCGTGGAACTGCCCACCGGCCCGCGACGCCTTGGACCGGCCGATGCGCCTGGGCCGTGGCGCCGCGCCCTGCGACCGGGCGTCCTCGGGCTTCGTCAGGGTCCTCGTCACGACCGGTTCTCCCCACTACTGGCGCGCAGCCGGCGCGAGATGACGTAGTTGACGATCCCGATCACGATGAGGATCAGGAACATCGTCCAGGCGATCGCGGAGGCCCGGCCCAGGTGCTGGTTCACCCAGCCCTGCTCGTACAGATACAGCCCCAGCGTCTGGAACTGGTGCTCGCCGCCACCCGACGCACCCTTGTTGGCGTCGAACAGCAGTGGCTCGCCGAAGAGTTGGCTCGCGCCGATGGTCGACACGACACAGGTGAACAGGATCGTCGGCCGCAGCGACGGCAGCGTGACATGGAAGAACTGCTGCCAGCGGCCGGCCCCGTCCAGGGCCGCCGACTCGTACAGATCCTGCGGGATGGCCTGCATCGCCGCCAGGTAGATCAGCGCGTTGTAGCCCGTCCAGCGCCAGATGACGATCGAGGAGACGGCGAGCTGGGAGGGCCACTTGTCGTTCTGCCAGTCGACGGCGTCGATCCCGACGAAGTGCAGCACCCAGTTGATCATCCCGTAGTCGCGCCCGAAGAGCAGGGCGAACACCAGCGAGGCCGCGGCGATCGACGTCGCGTACGGGGCGAGCAGCACGACGCGGTAGAAGGTCGAGCCGCGCAGCTTGTAGTTGAGGATATGGGCGAGTCCCATCGCCATCAGCAACTGCGGGACGGTCGAGATGATCCCGATGGTCAGGGTGTTCTTCGCCGCGTTCCAGAAGAAGTCGTCGTCGAAGATCCGGGTGTAGTTGCGCAGCCCCGCCCACTCCATGTCGGTCGGCGCCGTCAGCTCCACCGTGTGCAGCGAGGCCCACGCGGTGTAGAGCAACGGGAACAGCCCGAAGGCGAGGAAGAGCAGGAAGAACGGCGAGACGAACGCGTACGGGCTGAAGCGCATGTCCCGGCGCCAGCGGCGGGAGAGCCGTGCGCGGCGCCGCAGCTCCGCCTCGGTCGGTGTCCCGGGCGAGCGGCCCGGGGCCGCGCCCCCCTTCGCGGGGGGCGCGGCGGACTCGTGCCGGGTGGACATACCGGTCACTTGTCCAGGTTGTTGTCGATGGTCTTGAGGGCCGTCTTCCAGGCGTCCTCGGCCGACTTGCCCTTGGTCACGAGGAAGACGCCGTTGTCGGTCAGGCCCTGCTGGATGATCTGGTCCTTCGGGCCGTTGTACTGGACCGGGCTCGACTTGGCGGCCTCGGCGAAGATCGTGCCGATCGGGGCGTCACCGGTCATCTCGTTCTTCGCGCCGGTGACTTCGGGGAGGTTGTACGAGGCCTGCGCGCTCGGGAAGCTGCCCTGGACGCTGAACAGCTTCGCCTGCTGCGCGGGCGCGGTCAGCCAGGCGGCCAGCTCCTGGGCTTCCTTCACATGCTTGCCGGCCTTCGGCACGGCCAGGAAGGAGCCGCCCCAGTTACCGGACTTGGGCGCGGGGGCCACGTCCCACTTGCCCTTGGCGTCCGCGCTCGAATTGCCCTTGATGGTGCCGAGCATCCACGGCGGGCAGGCCACCGCGGCGAACTTCGAGTTGGCGATGGTCTGGTTCCAGGTCGGCTGGAACTGGGTCTGGGAGGCGACCAGTCCCTCCTTGGCCGCCTTCGCGGTCAGATCGAACGCGGCCTTGACCGCGGGGTTCGTCTTGTAGACGACCTCACCGGAGGCGTCGTAGAACTTCTCCTTCTCGCTGCTGAGGATCGCGTTCAGCATGCCGCCGGGGGAGTCCATGAAGGTGGTGCCCTTCGGCGCCTTCTTCTGGTACGTCTCACCGACGTCGACGAGCTTGCTCCAGTCACCGGCCCACATCTTGCCGAGCTGCTCGCGGTCGGTGGGCAGACCGGCCTTCTCGAAGAGGTCCTTGCGGTAGCAGATGGCCATCGGGCCCACGTCGGTGCCGAGACCGATCGTCTGCCCGTCCTTGGTGGTGGCCTGCTTCCACTTCCAGTCCAGGAAGTCGCCCTTGTTGACGCCCGAGACCTTGGAGAGGTCCTCGAACTTGGCCGCCTGGGTGTCGACCACCTCGGCGATGTTGCCGACCTCGACACCCTGGATGTCCTGGAGGCCGCTGCCGGTGGTGAGGTGGTTGACGAGCGCCGGGTAGTAGTTCTCGTTCCGCTCGGTGACGTTCTGGGTGATCTTGATGTCGGGGTGCGCCTTCTCGTACTCCGCGTAGAGTCCGGCCTCCTTGAAGCCGAAGGTGCCGAAGAGGCCGAGGCTGATCGTGGTCTTCCCCTTGCCGCCGCCGGAGTCGCCGTCGCTGCTGCCGCCGCCGTCGTCGGCACAGCCGGTCAGCAGACCGGCGCCCAGTGCGGCGATCGCCGCGAAGGCCAACGCTCTGTGGGCCGAGCGAGTACCTCGCATGTCGTCCTCCTGTTGCCCTGACGTACCGACCCCCCGGCCAACTACTGTGCTGCGCCCGTGAGTTGTCGCTGCGGCTCGGGCGGGGAACGTGCGGGATGTGTATGTGTCAGATGCTGTGGGAGCGCTCCCATAAGTGATGTGTTGAAGGGTCGTTGGTCCGAGCGGGGGTGTCAAGGGACCGAGCGAAGCGAACTGTCTTCAGTTACCGGAACGTTGGCAAAGCCAACTCTCGAGTGCCGTTCGCCGCCCATGAGTTGACGTCGACGCCGGGAAGTCGTCCGGGCCCGCCCGCGGATCCGGCCGGGCGGCGGCCCCGACGCTGCTGTTACATTCCAGGCCAGGCGGAGCGTGTGGGGTGACAGGAGGCGGCCATGGCAGGCCACGGAACGCGGGGCCGGAGTGGCCGGCGGCCGACCCTGGAAGAGGTCGCCGTGCTGGCGGGTGTGGGCCGTGGCACGGTCTCCCGGGTGATCAACGGTTCGCCCCGGGTCAGCGACGCGACCCGCGCGGCCGTCGAGGCGGCGGTCGCGGAGCTGGGGTACGTCCCGAACACGGCGGCGCGGGCGCTGGCCGCCAACCGTACGGACGCGATCGCCCTCGTCGTCCCCGAGCCCGAGACCCGCTTCTTCGCCGAGCCGTACTTCTCGGAGATGCTGCGCGGCGTGGGCGCGGAGCTGGCCGAGACGGAGATGCAGCTCCTGCTGATCTTCGCGGGCGGCGACCGTGAACGGCGCAGGCTGGCGCAGTATCTGGCGGCGCATCGGGTGGACGGCGTCCTGCTGGTCTCGGTCCACGCGGCTGACCCGCTGCCGGACCTCCTGGCCCAACTGGACATCCCCACCGTGATCAGCGGCCCCCGCTCGGAGCGGGAGACGCTGCCGTCGGTGGACTCGGACAACCACGGCGGCGGACGCTCGGCGGTCGAGCATCTGATCGCCCGGGGCCGCCGCTGTATCGCCACGATCACGGGCCCCTTCGACGTCTATGGCGCCCAGCGGCGCATCGACGGCTACCGGGCCGCCCTGCGCGACGCGGGCCGCGAGGTGGACGATGCCCTGATCGTCCCCGGTGACTTCACGGAGGAGGGCGGTCGCCGGGCGATGGACCGTCTGCTGGACCTCCGTCCGGAGGTGGACGCGGTGTTCGCCGAGTCGGACGTGATGGCGGCGGGCGCGCGCCAGGCGCTGCGCGCGGCGGGCCGTCGGATACCCGACGACGTGGCGCTGGTCGGGTACGACGACTCGGTGATCGCCCGGCACATGGACCCGCCCCTGACGAGCGTGCGCCAGCCCATCGAGGAGATGGGCCGGGCGATGATCGACCTGCTGCTCGAGGAGATAGCGGACCACCGCCCGGCGGCCTCGCGGGGCCTGGACCGCCGCCAGGTGGTGCTGCGCACGGAGCTGATGGTGCGGGCGTCGTCCTGAACCACGCGGGTCGTACGGGCCGAGGACACGCGGGACGGATGTGCGAACTGCCGTGCGAACAGGGCGAGTTGGATCTAGGTTGACTCCGAGATCTATTCGCTCGGCTGAGGAGAGTTCGCCCATGACCGACCACACGCCCATGTCCGGACCGGTGGTGAGCCGCACGATCGACACGTCGATGCCGCATTCGGCGCGGGTCTGGAACTACTGGCTGGGCGGCAAGGACAACTACCCGGTCGACGAAGAGGCCGGTGACGCCTACGCCGCCGTCTTCCCCGGCATCGTCGACGTCGCGCGCGGCAGCCGTGCCTTCCTCGGGCGCAGCATCCGCTATCTGGCCGGGGAGGCGGGCATCCGGCAGTTCCTGGACGTGGGGACGGGTCTGCCGACGGTGGACAACACCCATGAGGTCGCCCAGAGCGTCGCCCCGGACTCCCGGATCGTCTACGTCGACAACGACCCGCTGGTCCTCGCCCACGCGCGCGCCCTGCTCACCTCCACCCCCGAGGGTGCGACCGCGTACGTGGACGCCGATCTGTACGACCCGGAGCGCATCCTCGCGCGTGCCGCCGAGACGCTCGACCTGACCCGGCCCACGGCGCTGATCTTCAGTGGCATCCTCGGCCATGTCGGCGACTACGACGAGGCGTGCTCCATCGTCCGTCGGCTGATGGAAGGCCTGCCCTCCGGCAGCTATCTGTCCGTGAACGACGGCTCCCTCGGCATCGACCCGGAGTACGAGCGGGCCCAGGAGGCGTACAACAAGAGCGGCGCGATCCCGTACATCCTGCGTACGGTCGAGCAGATCACGGGCTTCTTCGACGGCCTGGAACTGGTGGAGCCGGGCGTCGTGACCCTGCCGCTATGGCGGCCGGAGGACGGTGCCGGGGAACCGGCGCTGCTCGGCGAGCACGGCGGACTCGGCCGCAAGCCCTGACGTCCCCGAAACGCAGTCAGCCGGTGACCCGTACTGCTCGGGTCACCGGCTGACTACTCAGGGTGAGTGACGGGACTCGAACCCGCGACATCCTGGACCACAACCAGGTGCTCTACCATCTGAGCTACACCCACCATGACCGGCGTTCTTCGGTTTCCCGTACCGGCCGAGAAAAAGTGTACAGGGTCCGAAGGGGTGCTCGCGCACGCGTTTCTCCGCGGCCGGTCCGGACCCTGTGCGGGACGTCAGTGCGCGGGCAGGACGTGCTTGGCCGCGATCGCGCGGGCCGTCTCCGAGTCGGGGCCCGGCTGGGGTACGAAGATCGCCTCCCGGTAGTAGCGCAACTCCGCGATCGACTCGCGGATGTCGGCCAGCGCCCGGTGGTTGCCGTTCTTCTCGGGGCTGTTGAAGTACGCCCGCGGATACCAGCGGCGGGCCAGCTCCTTGATGGAGCTGACGTCCACGATCCGGTAGTGGAGGTAGTCCTCCAGCGTCGGCATGTCGCGGCTCAGGAAGCCGCGGTCCGTACCGACGGAGTTGCCGCACAGCGGGGCCTTGCCCGGCTCCTTGACGTGCTCCCGTACGTAGGAGAGGACCTGCTCCTCGGCGTCGGCGAGCGTCGTGCCCGTCGCCAGCTCCTCGAGCAGCCCCGAGGCGGTGTGCATCTGGCGCACCACCTCCGGCATCGTCTCCAGCGCGGCGTCCGGCGGGCGGATCACGATGTCCACCCCCTCGCCGAGTACGTTCAGCTCGGAGTCGGTGACCAGCGCGGCCACCTCGATGAGCGCGTCGTCGGACAGCGAGAGTCCGGTCATCTCGCAGTCGATCCACACCATGCGATCGTTCATGTGTCCCACCTTATGGCCCAAGGGGTCCGGGCGGACCTGCCCTGCATGTGGGGAACATCGCGGACGGCATGCCGAAAGGGCGGGATCCGTGGTCCGCACCACATCGTGGATCCCGCCCGCGCTCGCGTTCTCGCTCGCCTGACGCCTACGCCTGACGCCCGCGGCTACGGCGCGCTGCGCTGGCCGGGCAGGCTCGGGCGGCCCGTCGAGTACAGCTCCGGCACACCCTTGCCCGGGTGTTCCGTGGACATGGACGCCGTCGGGCCGAGCGCGCTCGCCGCCGCCGTGCGGCGGGACTGCGCGGGGACCGGGGCGGCCTCCGGTACGACCTGCGGTGCCGCGGGTCCGGCCGGGCCGTCCGCCTCGACCGGCCGTTCCCCCTGCGGGCGGCGCGCCCGGTAGGCGGCGCGGTAGGCCGCGGGCGACGAGCCGAGCTGGCGCCGGAAGTGCCCGCGCAGCGCCACCGGGGAGCGGAAGCCGCAGCGCCCGGCCACCTCGTCGACCGAGTACTCGGAGGTCTCGAGCAGCCGCTGCGCCTGGAGCACCCGCTGGGTGATCAGCCACTGCAACGGCGCGCTCCCGGTGAGGGAGCGGAAGCGGCGGTCGAAGGTCCGCCGGCTCATGTACGCGCGTGCGGCGAGCGTCTCCACGTCGAACTGCTCGTGGAGATGCTCGAGGGCCCAGGCGACGACCTCGGCCAGCGGGTCGGCGCCGATCTCCTCGGGTAAAGACCTGTCGAGGTAGCGCTCCTGGCCGCCGGTGCGGCGCGGCGGGACCACCAGACGGCGGGCGAGCGCACCGGCCGCCTCGTTGCCGTGGTCCGTGCGCACGATGTGGAGGCAGAGGTCGATTCCGGCCGCCGTGCCCGCGGAGGTGAGCACATCGCCGTCGTCCACGAACAGTTCGCGCGGATCGACATGTACCGACGGATAGCGCTTGGCCAGCGTCGGCGCGTACATCCAGTGCGTGGTGGCCGGGCGTCCGTCCAGCAGCCCGGCGGCGGCCAGGACGAAGGCGCCCGTGCACAGCCCGACTATGCGGGCCCCCTCGTCGTGCGCGCGGCGCAGGGCGTCGAGCGCCTCCTCCGGCGGCGGCGAGGTGATGGATCGCCAGGCCGGCACGACGACCGTGCCCGCCCGCGAGATCGCCTCCAGGCCGTGCGGCGCGGTCAGTTCCAGGCCCCCTGTGGTCCGCAGTGGGCCTTCCTCGCCTGCGGCGACCAACAGCCGGTAGCGGGGAACTCCCGCGTCCTGGCGGTCGATTCCGAACACCGAAAGCGGTATGGAACTCTCGAAGATGGGGCCGCCGCTGAACAGCAGCACCGCGACGATCTCCTTGCGGCGTCGCCCGGATAGCTTCCGGGCCGCGGCATCCGATGCGGCAGTGGAGTCGTGGCTCATCCTGCTAAGCCCCCCTCGGTGGTCGCGGCTCCTCGGTTGTGTCGCTCCTGCACGTTTCCCCTCGGTCCTGCACGAGTTCCCCGCCGTAAGACAGTCATGATCGAATCTACTGTGTCCCGTGGCGCCGGCGTGGCCAGTTCACGATCCGGCACATTGTCGACATGGCAACTTGGCGTGAAGCATTCGATCACGAAGCGTTGCACTCGCGCGCCGCGCAGGGAAGTGCGCCTCGTCCCCGTGGCCAATCCCCGTAGGGTGCGCGAGCCCTTCGGGACCCTTTCAGTGCAGGTCGAACGGGGGGTGGGGGGCCGTTCGACCCAAGGAGGGAGGGGGGTGAGAACTTGGCTGAAAAGAGGCGGGGGCGTGCGCGGAAACCGGTCAGGTACGCGGGGTGCTTCTCTCGTTACACCCTTCGCTCCCGTGCGCTCTTGCCGCCGCGCCGCCCTGCCGTCCGCGGTACCGCGCCGCGCGCTCCGCGGCTCTCAGCCGGGCCGCGCCCCGTTCGGACTGGAGCAGCAGCAGACGGCACGTCCCGGTGACGGCCGCGAGCCCCAGCGTGGCGCTGATCGCGGCGGGCAACGAGATGCCGCAGCAGACGAGGATCACCGGGACCAGGCCGCAACTGAAGGCGGCCCAGCGAACCACGGCGTCCGTGGCGTTCGGCACGGGGTGTTGCCGGGATGCGGTGCGGGATACGGGCACGGGGTGCTCCCTGGGGCGTCGGTTCACTGGATCCAACGGGCCCTCTGGCGGGCCGGTCACTCCCTGCCTCCCCGGTCGCGGCCATACCCGAAGTTTCGTCCTATTCCAGGGTGAACACGACGTAATCCACCACTACGAGGGGACGAGCATTGCGTTACGGGTCACCCTCGGGCATGCTCCCTGGAACCCCTGTGCGGTGTGCGCGGGATCTGGGCTGGGGATGCGTGCCGCCGTACCCTTGGGGGTATGGGGTTGGGAAGATGATTCCCGGACACAGCTCCGCCGCACACCGTTGCCCCCACCCATGAGGATCACAACGCCGAGACACCCATGGCCGGTCACGAATTCTCCGATCCCGCGGACCGCAAGCGCCCCGTCGCCGATCCCACGGCGGCCGAGCCCTTGGCGGCGGAAGAGTCACGCCCGTCCTGCGACCCCGCCTTCAAACACGGCGTGGTCGTCGGCTTCGACGGCTCCACTTCGAGCGAACGCGCCCTCGCGTATGCGATCGGCATGGCCTGTCGCTCGCGTACGGGCCTGATCATCGTCCATGTCGCCAACCGACTGCCCACCACGGTCTGGGCGGGCTGCGAGCCCCCCGTCTTCGTCGACGTCCCCGACCACCGCACGGAGGTCCTCGGCCTCGAACTGGCCTGCGCGGACCATCTGTCCGAAGTCCCGTGGATCCTCGTCGAGCGCGGCGGCGACATCTGCCACGAACTCGAGGAGGTGGGCCGGGAGTACGAGGCGGACGCGATCGTCGTCGGCTCCACCCACGGAGTCGTGGGCCGAATCTTCGGCTCGGTAGCAGGCCGCCTGGCCAAGCGCGCGAAGCGCCCGGTGATCGTGATCCCCTGACCGTGCGTGACGCCTCCGTGGTCGTCGCCCGCGACGCGAAGGGCCTGGTGGCCCTGCTGAGCGCCGACTTCGTCGATCACGGGGGCGAGTACCTCTTCCTCCCCGGCGGTCGCTTCGAGGCGGGGGAATCCCCGATTGACTGTGCCCGCCGCGAACTTCGTGAGGAGGCCGGGGTCACGGCCGAGCGCTGGCGGTCTCTCGGGTCGTACGCGATCACCCTCGGCTCGCAGGCGCGCGTCCATCTGTTCGAGGCCCGTGAGTTGACCTGCGGTCCGCAGCAACTCACCGAGACCGAAGCGGACTTCGAGCTCATGTGGTGGTCCATGGGTGATGCCCTGGAGGCCGCTCATGGCGGGCGATTCCTTCTGCCCGCCGGGCCGTTGGCCCTCCTCTTGGCAGAGCACCGCCCCGAACCAGAACAGGGTGTCCAAGAACGCTCTGTGACAGGCGAACTGGACACCCTGCGGGAGGCATTGGCGGGGGAGTGACTACTCCACCGTCACCGACTTAGCCAGGTTGCGCGGCTTGTCGATGTCGCGGCCCAGGGCCAATGCCGTGTGGTAGGCGAGGAGTTGGAGCGGGATGCCCATCAGGATCGGGTCCAGCTCGTCCTCGTTCTTCGGGACGAGGACCGTGTGGTCGGCCTTCTCCTGCTCCTGGTGGGCGACCGCGAGGATCCTGCCGCTGCGGGCCTTGATCTCCTCCAGGGCCGCGCGGTTCTTCTCCAGCAGGTCGTCGTCCGGGACGATCGCGACCGTCGGCAGGGCGGGCTCGATCAGGGCCAGCGGGCCGTGCTTCAGCTCGGACGCCGGGTAGGCCTCGGCGTGGATGTACGAGACCTCCTTGAGCTTGAGGGAGGCCTCACGGGCCACCGGGTAGCCGCGCACGCGTCCGATGAAGAGCATCGAGCGGGCGTCCGCGAACTGCTGCGCCAGCTCCTTGATCTCCTCCTCCTGCTTGAGGACCTCGGAGATCTGCGCGGGCAGCTTCCGCAGGCCCTCGATGATCCGCTTGCCGTCGCGCACCGACAGGTCACGGGTGCGGCCCAGGTGCAGGGCCAGCAGCGCGAAGGCGACCGTCGTGTTGGTGAAGCACTTCGTGGAGACCACGCACACCTCGGGACCGGCGTGGACGTACATCCCGCCGTCCGCCTCACGCGCGATTGCCGAGCCGACGACGTTGACGATGCCCAGCACCCGCGCGCCCTTGCGCTTCAGCTCCTGGACGGCGGCCAGCACGTCGTACGTCTCACCGGACTGCGAGACCGCGACGTACAGCGTGTCCGGGTCGACCACCGCGTTGCGGTAGCGGAACTCCGAGGCCGGTTCGGCGTCGGCGGGGATGCGGGCCAGCTCCTCGATCATCTGGGCGCCGATCATGCCCGCGTGGTACGAGGTGCCGCAGCCGAGGATCTTCACCCGGCGCACCGCGCGCGCCTCACGGGCGTCGAGGTTCAGGCCGCCGAGGTGCACGGTGGAGAACCGGTCGTCGATCCGGCCGCGCAGCACGCGGTCCACGGCGTCGGCCTGCTCGTGGATCTCCTTGTGCATGTACGTGTCGTGGCCGCCCATGTCGTACGACTCGGCCTCCCACTCCACGGTGGTCGGCTCGGCCGTCGTCCGGGTGCCCTCGGTGGTGTAGGTGCGGAAGTCGTCGGCCTTGAGTGTGGCCATCTCGCCGTCGTCCAGGGTGACTATCTGACGGGTGTGGGTGACCAGCGCGGCGACGTCGGAGGCGACGAACATCTCCTTCTCGCCGATGCCGAGGACGACCGGGGAGCCGTTGCGGGCCACCACGATCCGGTCCGCGAAGTCGGCGTGCATCACGGCGATGCCGTACGTGCCCTCGATGACCCGCAGCGCCTGGCGGACCTTCTCCTCCAGCGTCTCCGCCTCGGAGCGGGCGATCAGGTGGGTGAGGACCTCGGTGTCGGTCTCGGAGAGGAACTCGACGCCGTCCGCCTCCAGCTTCTTACGGAGGTCGGCGGCGTTGTCGATGATGCCGTTGTGCACCACGGCGACCTTCTGGTCGGCCGACATGTGCGGGTGGGCGTTCACGTCGGACGGGGCGCCGTGGGTGGCCCAACGGGTGTGCGCGATACCGGTGGTGCCCTTGAAGCGCGCCGGGACCTTGGCCTCCAGGTCGCGGACCCGGCCCTTGGCCTTGACCATCTTCAGACCGGCCGTCTTCGGGGAGGTCACCACGATGCCCGCGGAGTCGTAGCCGCGGTACTCCAGCCGCTGCAGGCCCTCGAGCAGCAGCGGTGCCACATCGCGCTTACCGATGTATCCGACGATTCCGCACATATGTTTCCCTATATCCCTTGTGTACTCATGAGCGTGAGGTGTCCGCTGCGCGTCTCAGCCGTAGACGATGCGCCGCAGTTGCCGGAGCGTGAGCTCGGGCGGTGCGACCGCGCGGTACTTCAGGTCCGCCTCGATCCGCTCGAAGATCGTCGCGTTCACCAGGCCCCGGGCCTGGAGTTCGCGATGGCGTCGGCGGACGAACTCCTCGGTCGTCTCGTCAAAGAAGGCGAGCACGTCCTGGACCACCCGCAGCGCCTCGCCCCGGCTGAGGGTCGTGGACCGCGTCAAATGATCAACAAGTTCGTCGTGCACGCGGTAGATCCTCGGGGACCGGCGACGGTAACGCAAGGAGCCTGCCCGATTTCGGGCAGATCGCCGTTGTAACTCTTATGGGTTCTTGTTCGCCGGCCGTCCATGCTGTGTCTTGCGCCACGTCGCCCGGGTGGGAGAACTTCGGGCGCCATGGACACACCTCGCATGGGAGTACCGCAGCAGCTCGCCGCCCGGATGAGCATGGCGGAGCAGCACGAATACCTGCGCTCGAAGTTCTCGCGACGCACGATGATCAGAGGCGGGGCCGTCTCGCTCGGCGCCGTCGTGGGCGGCGCGTTCGTCCCCGGTGCCACCGCTCAGGCCGCGACCCCGGCCCGCGGCGCGGCCCCTTCGGCGCCCAAGGTCGACGGCGCCCTCGTCGCCCCCTTCGGCCGCCACCTCGCGTACGGCGACGACCCGCGCACCCAGATGACGATCTCCTGGCAGGTCCCCGTCGCGGTCCGGAAGCCCTTCATCCGGATCGGCGCCCACCCCTGGGACCTCTCACGCAAGATCGAGGCCGAGGTCCGCACCCTGCACACCCCGGCCGGTGTCGGCGCGAGCGGCGACCACACGCAGTACTACCTGCACGCCCGCCTCACCCACCTGCGCCCCGGCCGCACCTACTACTACGGCGTCGGCCACGAGGGCTTCGACCCGGCCGCCCCGCATCTGCTCGGCACCCTCGGCACGTTCACCACCGCCCCCGACCGCGCCGAGCCGTTCACCTTCACGGCCTTCGGCGACCAGGGCGTCAGCTACCACGGCCTCGCCAACGACAGCCTGATCCTCGCCCAGAACCCGGCCTTCCATCTGCACGCCGGAGACATCGCCTACGGCGACCCGGCGGGCCAGGGCAAGACCTCCGACACCGGCTTCGACTCGCGTGTCTGGGACCAGTTCCTGCACCAGACCGAGTCGGTCGCCAAGCAGGTGCCGTGGATGGTGTCGTACGGCAACCACGACATGGAGGCCTGGTACGCGCCCCACGGCTACGGCGGCGAGCAGGCCCGCTGGCAGCTCCCGGAGAACGGCCCCGACCGGACGAACCTGCCGGGCGTCTACTCCTTCGTGCACGGCAACGCGGCGTTCATCTCGCTCGACGCCAACGACGTCTCCTTCGAGATCCCGGCCAACCTCGGCCTGTCCGGCGGCACCCAGACCAGGTGGCTGGAGGCGCAGCTCAAGAAGTTCCGGGCCGACCGGAAGATCGACTTCGTCGTCGTGTTCTTCCACCACTGCGCCTACTGCACCTCCACCGCGCACGCCTCGGAAGGCGGGGTCCGCAAGGAGTGGGTGCCGCTGTTCGAGAAGTACACCGTGGACCTGGTGATCAACGGCCACAACCACGTCTACGAGCGCACCGACGTCATCAAGGGCGACAAGGTCACCAAGAAGCTGCCGATCGGCGGCACCGCCTACTCCGAGACCGACGGCATCGTCTACGTCACGGCGGGCGCGGCCGGCAAGAGCCTCTACACCTTCAGCGCCGACCAGTCCTACGAGGGCCACGAGAAGGACCTGGAGTCCGTGGACTCCTTCGTCTGCCTGAAGGACGGCGAGCGGCAGAACGAGGCCGTCACCTGGTCGCGGGTGCGCTACCTCGACTACTCGTTCCTGCGCGTCGACGTCGCGCCCGCAGCCAAGGGGCGGCACGCCACGCTGAACGTCCGCGGGATCGCCGAGACCGGTGAGCAGGTCGACCACTTCACGATCGCGCGCCGCGCGAAGTAGGGCCGGGCGGGGCCGAGTCGGGCCATGACCGCCGCGCCCGGTACGGGGCGCGGCGGCGGGCGGTTCTCACCTGCGCTTCCTCACATGCGCTTGAGGACCGCCTGCTTGGCCACCGTGAACTCCTCCTCCGTCAGCACGCCCGCCTGGTGCAGCTCGCCCAGTTCGCGCAGCCGACGCAGCAGGGCGTCGTGATCGCTCTCCGCGGCCCCGCGCTCCGGCGTCGGCGCCGCGGGCTCCAGGACCGGCGGCGGCGCGGGGGCCGCGGGCGCCGACGGGTGCGGCAGCCGGGCCTGCACGGCCGCCGCGACGAGCGCCATCAGCGGGTCCTTCTTGAAGCCCCACAACTCCACCGCGTGCGGGTCGTACTTGGCCGGTGCCTCGGTCTCCATGCCACGCACGGTGAAGCGCAGGAAGCCGTGCTCCAGACCCACCGACGGCTGCCACCGGACGGCGGTGATGTCGGCCACGGGCAGCGTGCGGGCGCCCGACGCCGCCTTCGCGTCGTCCGTCTTCCAGCCCCAGGTCAGGCGTACGTTCTCGCCGTCGAAGCTCACCGTGCCGTCCCCGGCGGACACCGAGAGCGGCACCGCGGGACCGGGCAGCAGATAGGCGTCGACCGGGTCGGAGGGCACCTGGTTCAGCAGGAGCGCGGTACGGACCTCCTCCACCAGGTACTCGGCGACGCCGAAGCGGTCGGACTCGACCGTCAGCCGGTACGGGTCGTCGCTGTCGGAGAGCCCGCCGTGAGTCACCTGGATCAGCGGGTCGGCGCCGTCGCGCAGCCGCAGCCTGAGCCGCCCGTTCTTCCTGCCCTGTTCGAGCGATATACCCGCCAACGCGGCGAGCGGGACGGTGAGTTCACCCAGCGTGGCCCGTAGCAGTCCAACGCTCTTGTCCCGTCCGGGAGTCAGCCGCAGTGACTCTCCGTCGAAGGTCCATGTGCCGTCCTTCTGGATGATTTCCGCCATGGGAGTGATTGTTCCATCCGCGCGGCGGGCGCCCCGGTGGACCGTACACCGGGGCGCCCGCCCGTTCTTGTGGCGGCTGGGGCGGCTACCGTCCCGCGATCGGGTTGCGCAGCGTCCCCACGAGTTGCAGCGCACCGGACGGGTCGGCCAGGTCCACCATCTGCCGGTTGTCGCGCAGTTGGAGCCGGTTGAGGCAGGACAGGGCGAACTCGGGCGCGAACAGGTCGTACGTCCGGAACCGGTCGGCCAGGTGGGGGTGCGCGTCCTGGTACTCATGGGCGACCTCGGCGACCGTGCGCCAGAAGTCCTCTTCCGCCAGGGTGCCTTCGGCGGCGAGATGCGCGGCGACGAAGCGGAAGAAGCAGTCGAAGACGTCTGTGAACAGGGACAGCAGCTTCTGTTCTTCCGGGACCTCCACCCGGATCCGCTCGACCTCGGGCGGCAGCGCCGTGTCCGCTTCCATGACCGCGATCTCCTCGGCGATGTCCTTGAAGATCGCGCGCCGCACCACCCCGTCCTTCAGGACGAGGATCACGTTCTCGCCGTGCGGCATGAAGGCCAGGCCGTAGGCGTAGAAGCTGTGCAGCAGCGGGGTGAGATAGGCCCGCAGATAGCCGCGCAGCCACTCGGCCGGCGCGAGACCCGACCGCGCGATCAGCGCGCCCGCGAACGACGCGCCCTCGTGGTCCACATGGGCGAGGGACGCCATCGTCGCCAGCGTCTCGCCCTCCTGGAGGCGGGCCACCGGGCTCTCCCGCCACAGCGCGGCGAGCATCTTGCGGTACGGGGAGGAGCGGTCGGTGGCGGCCTCGTACTCCAGATGGCGATAGCCCACGGCGGCCTGCTCCCGGAGGATCGTGAGGCCCGTCGCCTTCAACGCCGGGTCGTTCTCGATGAGTTGGGCCAGCCAGTCGTTGATCGCCGGGGTGGCCTCCATGTACGCGGCCGAGAGCCCGCGCATGAACCCCATGTTGAGGACCGAGAGGGCCGTCTTCACGTAATGCCGCTCGGGGTGCGAGGAGTTGAAGA
This sequence comes from Streptomyces sp. NPDC104371, assembly GCF_055583785.1. Lineage (NCBI taxonomy): Bacteria > Bacillati > Actinomycetota > Actinomycetes > Kitasatosporales > Streptomycetaceae > Streptomyces > Streptomyces sp. NPDC104371. The sequence goes on along the minus strand of NZ_JBVJNF010000007.1, from coordinate 266,767 downwards.
ACGTCCGTATGGACTGCTGCGCCAGATACGTGTCGTCGCTCTCGCCCAGGCAGACGAGGTGGCGGCGGGCGACCTCGGCGGCGAAGGTGACCGTGAGCTTGTTCCACCACTGCCAGGGGTGGACCGGGACGAGGAGGTAGTCGGCCGGGTCCAGGCCCTGGTCGGTGAGCAGGCGGTGGAAGCGCTCGACGGTGGCGGCCCCCAACTCCGCGCGCATGAACGACTCGTATGCGATCCCCGTGCCCGCCGTGAACGCCGCCCGTGAGCGGTGCGCGGCCAGCCACACCAGCCGGACCGGGCTCGCCGTCTCCGGGGCGTACGACAGGTACTCGTGAACGCCGAAGCCGAGGCGCCCGTTGTTGGCGACGAAGCACGGGTGCCCCTCGGTCATCCCGGTCTCGACGTCCTGGAACCCGCGCCGGGCCAGCTCGGCGGAGGTGACCGGTGGCTTGGTGAGCTTGTAGCAGGTGCTGGAGAGGGTGGAGGAGATCTCCTCCAGATACACCGGGAGCACCTCGTCGCTCAGCCCGAGCTGCGTCCGGAACTCGAGGAAGAAGTCCAGGGCGGACAAGGGGAGTTGAGTGTCCTCGCGGTGGCGAGTGATCGAGCCGAGGTCGATCTCCCAGTGGTCGAGGGCGCGGACGGTGGCGGTGAACCGGTAGTGGGTGAGCCCGTCGTCGCCGCGGACGACGTACGCGCCCGTGCCCGTATCCGTACCCGCGTTCTCGGCCTGCGGTGTGATCAGCCGCTCGTGGGCGAACTCGGCGAGCGCCTTGCGGACGAGGAGGCGGTCCGCGTGCTCCCAGTGCTCGGGGGACAGATGGGCGACGGCGTCGGTGAGGCTCATGCGGCGACCGCCTTCGCGAACCGCTCGCGGGTGCAGAAGCTGAGCAGCGCCGTCTTCTCCGGCTTCTGGATCTCGCGTTCGGGCACGAACCCGACCGCCGCGTTCAGCGCGTGCACGGCCGTGTTGCGCACATCGGGCTCCACGACGACCCGCGCGGTCGTCGGGTCGGCGAACAGACGCCGCATCACGGCGGTGATCACGGCCCGGGTGAAGCCGTGCACGGGTGTGTCGGTCGGTGCGACGAGGAAGTGCATCCCGACGTCGCCCGGCTCCGGCTCGTACAGGCCGACCAGTTCGCGGTGCGCCGGGTCGTACGTCTCCATCAGGAAGGCGGGGACGCCGTCGCACAGCCCGAGGAACGCGTGGTGGTGCTCGTCGGCGGCTATCGCCCCGTAGGCCCGCTCGACGTGTTCCGGCCGGGCGTCCTGCATCATCCAGAACGCGGCCTTGGGGTGGGTGACCCAGCGGTGCAGCAGCGCGGCGTCCCGTACGGGGTCGACCGGGCGGAAGGTGAAGGTGCCGAGGGCGGCGGTTCCGGTGCTCATACGGCGAACTCCTGGAAGGCGATGGTCTTCTCGACGGGGTAGTACTCGCTGCCGAGCAGGTCCCGGATGATGGACGCGTTGCGGTAGGGGCCCATGCCCAGGTCGGGGCTGGTGACGCTGTGCGTGTGCACGCCGCCGTTCTGGAGGAAGACGCCCCGGCCCGTCACATCGATGGCGTAGTTGCGGGCCACGTCGAAGTTGCCGTGGGTGTCGTAGCGCAGCCGGTCCCGGACGGGCTTCAGGAACTCCGGCTCGACGAAGGTGTAGCCGGTGGCGAGGACGAGGGCCTGGGAGCGCAGCTCGAAGTCCTTGCCCTGCTCCTCCTGGTGGAAGCCGAGGGTGAAGGCGCCGTCCTCGTGACGGGCGCTGGTGAGCGCCGAGTTGGTGAGCAGCCGGGTGGGGACGGGGCCGTCGAGGTTCTTCTGGTAGAGCAGGTCGAAGATCTCGTCGATCAGGGCGCTGTCGATGCCCTTGAACAGGCCCTTCTGCTCCTCGGTGAGGCGATAGCGGGTCTGCTCGGGCAGCGCGTGGAAGTAGTCGATGTACTCCGGAGAGGTCATCTCCAGCGTGAGCTTGGTGTACTCCAGCGGGAAGAAGCGCGGGGAGCGGGTCACCCAGTTCAACCGGTAGCCGTGGAGGTCGATCTCGCCGAGCAGATCGCGGTAGATCTCGGCGGCGGACTGGCCGCTGCCGACCAGCGTGATCGACTCCTTGGCCTGGAGCGCGTGCTTGTGGTCCAGATAGCGGGAGGTGTGGATGACGTCGCCGTCCAACTCACGGCAGGCCTCCGGGAGATGGGGTGTGGTGCCGGTGCCGAGGACCAGATGGCGGGCCCGGTGGACGTCCCCTGCCGCAGTCCGTACGACGTACAGCTCGTCCTCGTACGTCACCTCGGTGACCGTCGTGCCGAAGCGGACGTTGCTCAGCTTCGAGGCCGCCCAGCGGCAGTAGTCGTCGTACTCGACGCGCAGCGGGTAGAAGTTCTCCCGGATGTAGAACGAGTACAGCCGGCCCCGCTCCTTGAGATAGGCGAGGAAGGAGTACGGCGACGTCGGGTCCGCCAGCGTGACCAGGTCCGACAGGAACGGGGTCTGGAGGTGGGCGCCGTCCAGGAACATCCCGGCATGCCAGGAGAAGGACGGCTTCGACTCCAGGAAGACACCGTCGAGTTCGGCGATCGGCTCGGTGAGACAGGCGAGTCCGAGGTTGAACGGGCCGAGCCCGATCCCCACGAAGTCGTAGATCTTGCCAGGGGTGTCAGGAAGCGCGGTCAAGAGACTCTCCCAGGTACTGCTCGGCGTGAGCGGCGATCAGATCGAGCACGGCGGCGATGTCGTCCACCGTCGTCTCGGGGTTGAGCAGGGTGAACTTCAGGTAGTGGCGGCCGAGGACCTTGGTGCCCGCGACCACGGCGTCACCGGAGGCGAACAGGGCACTGCGGGCGGCCAGGTTGGCGCGGTCGATCTCCGCCGGGTCGGTGACGACCGGCGGGAGGTAACGGAAGACCAGCGTGGACAGCCGCGGCTCCACGACCACCTCGAAGCGCGGGTCGTCGGCCAGCAGCCGCCAGCCCTGCTCCGCCAGGTCGCAGACCTCGTCGAAGAGCGCCCCGATGCCGTCGGCGCCCATCGTGCGCAAGGTCAGCCACAGCTTGAGGGCGTCGAACCGCCGGGTGGTCTGGAGGGACTTGTCGACCTGGTTGGGGATGCCCTCGCGGTGCGCGCGGCGCGGGTTGAGGTAGTCCGCGTGGTAGGTCGCATGGCGCAGGGTGGCGCCGTCCCGGACCAGCACGGCGGAGGAACTCACCGGCTGGAAGAAGGACTTGTGGAAGTCGACGGTGACCGAGTCGGCGCGTTCGATACCGGCGAGGAGGTCGCGGCGGCGGGTGGAGACGAGCAGCCCGCAGCCGTACGCCGCGTCCACGTGCAGCCAGGTGCCGTGGCGGGCGCACAGTTCGGCGATCTCCGGCAGCGGGTCGATCGATCCGAAGTCGGTGGTACCGGCGGTGGCCACGACGGCCATCGGCACCAGCCCGTCCCGGGTGCAGCGCTCCAACTCGTGGGCCAGGGCGACGGTTTGGAGGCGGTGGTCGCTGTCGACGGGGATCGTGACCACCGCGTCCGGGCTCAGCCCCAGCAGCTTCGCCGACTTGCGGACGCTGAAGTGGCTCGCCTCGGAGGCGAAGATCCGCAGCCGGGCGAGGCTCGCCGGGTCCGCCCCGTCGGGGAGCGCCTCCTCGCGGGCCAGCAGCAGCGCCTGGAGGTTGGACTGGCTGCCGCCGCTGGTGAACACGCCGTCGGCGCCGGGCCCGAAGCCGATGCGCTCGGTGGTCCAGTCGACGATCCGGCGTTCGATGAGCGTGCCGCCCGCCGACTGGTCCCAGGTGTCGAGTGAGGAGTTGACGGCGGTCAGGACCGCCTCGCCCACCAACGCCGGGATCACCACGGGGCAGTTGAGGTGGGCGAGGTAGCGCGGGTGGTGGAAGTAGACGGCGTCACGGAGGTAGACCTCCTCCAACTCGTCCAGCGCCGCGGTGATCTCGCCCAGCGGGCGGTCCAGGTCGACCCGGTCCAGGCGAGTGGCGAGGGCCTCGACCGTGGTGCCGGTGAACGGGCGTTCGGTGGCGGCGAGTTGGGTGGCCACCCGCTCTACCCCTTCGGTCACGGAGCGGCGGTAGCCCTCCGTGGTCAGGTCATTGAGCAGGTGCGAGCGCATAGGGGGGTCCTCCCGGTGGGGACGGGTCCGTGCGGGACGGGGAAGCATCGGAGAGTTCAACTTAGGTAAGCCTAACCTAACTATGATCTCTGCGAGGCGCGCCGGGCCGTGGCCGTCGTCACTCGCGGGTGCGCAGCTCTTCCTCGCTCAGGCCCTGGCGCCAGTAGCCGACGAAGGTGACGCGACGGCGGTCGATCCCGCGCTCACCGACGAAGTGCCGGCGCAGCTCCTTGACGCGGCCGGACTCGCCCGCGATCCATACGTACGGGGCCCGCGCCTCGGGGAGTACGGCGTCGCGCAGCGCGGTGAGGGCCGTGGGGGAGCCGGTGGCGCGGACCAGCCAGGTGATCTCGGTGGCGGAGCCCGTCGCGAGGTCCTGGATGTCACCGGGGCGACCGGCTTCGAGCCAGGCGCGGACACGTGTGCGCGGGGGCAGCGAGGTGAGGATCGCCGAGGCGGCGGGCACGGCGGTCTCGTCGGCCCACAGCACCACGAGGTCGGTGTCCTCGGGCGGGCGGAAGCGGATCGCGCGGTTGTCCTCGACCGCCGGTCCGAGCAGGACGACGCGGTCGCCCGCCGTGGCGCGGGAGGCCCAGCGGGAGGCGGGCCCGGCGGGGGCCTTCGAGTCCGGTGCCACACCGTGCAGCACGAAGTCGATGTCGATCTCGTCGGGGTCGCGCCTGAGGGCGCGGAGCGTGTACGAGCGCATCACCGCCCGTACGTCGTCGGGCAGTTCGCGCCATTCCTGCCACCACTGGTCGCCGCGGTCGATCGGGATGACGGGCTCGGGCTGGCCGGGGTGCGGAAGGAAGAGGGACAGGCTCTGGTCGCGCCCCTCGGAGTGGAACGTCCTGAGGTCGTCGCCCGCGAAGGTGATCCGGACCAGGGACGGCCCGAGCCGCCTCGTCCGTGCGACCTGGAGGGAGAAGAAGCGGAACGGGGCGGCTGTGGCCGTCGTCATGGAAGTACTCCTGAGGTGACGTCAGGGGGTCGGCGCTGGGCGGCAGCGGGGGTTGTCAGGTGTCGACAGAGGGAGGCGTCAGCCGACCTTCTTGGCGTTCTCGATCGCCTTGGCCAGGTCCTCGAGCAGCGGCGCGCACTTGTCGTACGAGAGGATGGGCTCGGTGGTACGGGAGACGACCTGGCCCGCCTTGACCGCGGGGAGCTTCTTCCAGGTCGCCTCGGTGATGTCGGCGGGCTGGACGGCCGAGGTGCGGTTGTCCATCATGATGACGTCGGCCGGGTACTTGTCGACGTTCTCCCAGCTCAGGCTCTCGTACCAGCCGCCACTCGCCTTGAGCGCGGAGGCGGAGGGCTCGACGATGTGCACGCCGAGCGCCTTGAAGTACTCCAGGTCGATCGAGAGGTTGGAGCCGGAGACGTAGAACACCTCCTGGCTCGCGGAGCCGACCAGCACCCTGATGCCGGGGTTGGCCTTCACGGCGGCGCGCAGCCGGGCCGCCGCGTCCTCGAACCGCTTCTTCGCCTGGGTGATCTTCGCGGACGCGGGGTCCGCGCCGAGCCCCTTCGCCAGCTCGAGCATGCGCTGCAGCGGCTCGGTCAACTGGCGGTCGTAGACGGAGATCCCGACGCTCGGCGCGCCGACGGCGAGGATCTTCTTCTTCGACTCGTCGGGCACGTACCAGAGGGTGCCCGCGTCGTCGAACATCGTGGTGACGAGCAGATCGGGGGCGAGGGACGCGTACTTCTCGATGTCGAACTGGCCCCACTCGTTGCCGAGCAGCGTGAGCTTGTCGATGTCGAGGTCACCGGCCTGCACGTCGGCCTTGCCGGACTTCGTCTTCGTCGGCCCGAAGACGCCCTTCACCTCGACCCCGTAGTCATGGAGCGCGGCGGCGGCACCCACGAACGCGACGATGCTCGACGGGGTCCGGTCCGCCTTCGAGGTCTGCCCCCGGTCGTCCTTGAAGGACCAGGGCCCGGACTTCGCGGCGGTCGCCGAGCCGCCGCCACCGCCGGACGACTTGCCGTCCCCGCAGGCCGCGAGCGCGGCACCGAGGCCGAGGGCGCCACCGGCGGCGAGCAGCGCGCGGCGGGTGGGGCGGAGGGCACGGGTGTGGGACATGGGTGTGGCCTGCCTTCGAACAGGGCGGAGCGTCCGCCGGATGAATCCGAAGGAAGGTTAGCCTAACCTTAGTTATAGTCCCAGGGGTGGGGCACCCCTCGTGCACGGACGGGGCGCCTCATGCCTGAGGGCCCGCGCCAGGCGCGGGCCCTCACAGCGTGCGGTGCGCGGGAACTCAGTCCGTGAGTCCCAACTCCCGGGCGATCAGCATCCGCTGCACCTCGCTCGTGCCCTCGCCGATCTCCAGGATCTTGGAGTCGCGCCACATCCGGGCCACCGGATACTCGTTCATGAAGCCGTAGCCGCCGTGGATCTGCGTGGCCTCGCGGGCGTTGTCGACCGCGATCGTGGAGGAGTGGAGCTTGGCCAGCGCCGCCTCCTTCTTGAAGGGCTCGCCCGCGACCATCCGGGACGCGGCGTCCCGCCAGGCCAGCCGGGCCGTGTACGCCTTCATCTCCATGTCCGCGATCTTGAACTGCACGGCCTGGTACGAACCGATGGGCCGCCCGAAGGTCCGGCGCTCCTTCGCGTACTTCACCGACTCGTCCACACAGCCCTGCGCCAGACCCGTCGCCAGCGCGGCGATGGCGATCCGGCCCTCGTCCAGGATGCGCAGGAACTGGGCGAAGCCGCGGCCCTCCTCGCCCACGAGGTTCGCCGCGGGCACGCGGACGTCCACGAACGACAGTTCACGGGTGTCCGACGCGTTCCAGCCGACCTTCGAGTACGGGGCCGCCACCGTGAAGCCCGGGGTGCCCGACGGGACGATGATCGAGGAGATCAGCGGCCGGCCGTCCGGCTTGTGGCCCGTCACCGCGGTGACCGTCACCAGGCCCGTGATGTCCGTGCCCGAGTTGGTGATGAAGCACTTGGTGCCGTTGATGACCCATTCATCGGTCTCCGGGTCCAGCCGGGCCGTCGTACGGGTCCCGCCCGCGTCCGAGCCCGCTTCCGGCTCCGTCAGACCGAAGGCGCCCAGTATCTCGCCGGAGCACAGGCGCGGCAGCCATTCCCGCTTCTGCTCCTCCGTCCCGAAGAGGTGGATCGGCATCGCGCCGAGCGAGACACCCGCTTCGAGGGTGATGGCCACGGACGAGTCGACGCGGGCCAGCTCCTCCAGCGCGAGGCCCAGCGCCAGATAGTCGCCGCCCATGCCGCCGTACTCCTCCGGGAACGGCAGCCCGAACAGGCCCATGCGGCCCATCTCGCGGACGATCTCGTACGGGAACTCATGGCGCTCGTAGAAGTCGCCGATCTTGGGGGCGACGACGTCGTGGGCGAACTCCTCGACCGTGCGCCGGAGTTCCTCCAGCTCGGGGGAGAGGCGGTGGTCCATGGGGATCACTCCTTGTGGGAGAGGGCTCGGACGGTACGGGACGGGCTGGGGCGGTCGAGGTGCGCCGCCATCCACACGCTGGTGGCGACCAGGCGGTCGAGGTCGACCCCGGTGTCGATACCGAGGCCGTGGAGCATCCACACCAGGTCCTCGGTGGCGAGGTTGCCCGTGGCGGACTTGGCGTACGGGCAGCCGCCGAGCCCGCCCGCGGAGGCGTCGACGGTCGTCACGCCGTGCTGGAGCGCGGCCAGGGTGTTGGCGAGGGCCTGGCCGTAGGTGTCGTGGAAGTGCACACCGAGCGCGCTGGTCGGCACGCCCTCCTCGTTCAGCTCGGACAGCAGCTCCAGGACATGGCCCGGGGTCGCCACGCCGATCGTGTCGCCGAGGCTCAGCTCGTCGCAGCCCATGTCCATGAGGGCCTTGCAGACGCGGACGACCTGGTGGATCGGGACGGCGCCCTCCCAGGGGTCGCCGAAGCACATGGAGACATAGCCGCGCACATGCGCCCGGTGGTCCTTCGCGCGCCGGACCACCGGGTCGAACATCCCGAGGGCCTCGTCCACCGTGCGGTTGAGGTTGGCCTTGGCGAAGGACTCGGTCGCGCTGGCGAAGACGGCGATCCGGCGGGCGCCCAGCGCGAGGGCCCGGTCCAGGCCGCGCTCGTTCGGGACGAGCACCGGAAGCTGCACCGGCAGATCCGCGACGAGCGGGAACAGCTCCTCGGCGTCGGCGAGTTGGGGCACCCACTTGGGGTGCACGAAGCTCGTGGCCTCCACGGTGGTCAGACCCGCCTCGGCGAGCCGGCGGATGAAGTCCGCCTTCACCTCGATCGGTACCACGCGCTTCTCGTTCTGCAATCCGTCGCGCGGGCCGACCTCATGGATCCTGACCCGCGCGGGCAGGTCCTGGGCCGGTACGACCATGGGCAGATGCCGGTCGGTCATCGCTGTGCCTCCGTGGTCCCGGGGTCGGTCTCGTCCTCGTGGGGTGCGATCACGGCCAGCACCTGGTCCATGGCGACCGTGGTGCCGGGGGTGACGTCGAGTTCGGCGACGGTGCCCGCGTGCGGGGCGGAGATGACGTGCTCCATCTTCATCGCCTCGACCACCAGCAGGCTCTGCCCCGCGGTCACCTCGTCGCCCACGGCCACCTTGACGACCGTCACCGTGCCGGGCATGGGCGCGGTCAGCGAGTCCGTGCCTGCGCGGGCGGCACCGGCCAGCGAGGCGGCGACCGGGTCGTGGTCGCGGACCTGCCAGGCGTCGCCGTCCCGGCCCAGCCAGGCGCCGTCCGCCGCGGTGGCGAACGTGTGCGTGACGCCGTCGAGCGCGAACGTGAACCGGGACTCCCCGGCGCGGCCCGACGGCAGACCCGAGGACCCGCGCAGCGGCTCCTTGCCGTCGAGGAGCACCTCGACGGCGCCGTCCGCCGTGCCGCGCACGCGCACGGTCACCGGGTCCTGGCCCGGCACCCGCAGCGGGTGGACCGTCCAGGCGCGTTCGCCGCCCAGCCGCCAGCCGTCGGGCACGGAGAACGGATCGACCCAGCCGCGCACCTCGGCGCCCAGGGCGGCCTGGCGCAGCAGCGCCGCCGCCGCGTAGACCTCCTCGGGCACCTCGGTCGGCACGAGGCCGTCCATCTCCCGCTCCACCAGCCCTGTGTCCAACTCACCGGCCACGACCGCCGGATGGGCCAGCAGCCGGCGCAGGAAGCCCGCGTTGGTCGGCACGCCCAGCGTGACGGTCCGGGCCAGCGCCGCCCGCAGCTTGCGCAGCGCGCTCTCGCGGTCGGGGCCGTAGGCGATGACCTTCGACAGCATCGGGTCGTAGAGGCTGCCGACCTCGGTGCCCTCGGAGAGCCCCGAGTCCGTGCGCACGCCCTCGCCCTGGGGTTCGTGCAGCGAGAGCACCGTGCCGCCGCTGGGCAGGAAGCCGCGGGCGCCCTCCTTGACCGACACGGTCTCGGCGCAGACACGGGCCTCGACCGCGTGTCCCGTGAGCGTGATGTCCTGCTGCGCGAAGGGCAGTCGCTCGCCCGCCGCCACCCGCACCTGCCACTCGACCAGGTCCAGGCCCGTGATCAGCTCCGTGACCGGATGCTCCACCTGGAGGCGGGTGTTCATCTCCATGAAGAAGTACGACGACGGGTCGCCGCCGGGCACGATGAACTCCACCGTGCCCGCGCCGCGGTAGCCGCACGAGCGGGCCGCCTGGACCGCCGCCTCGCCCATCGCCGCGCGCGTGTCGTCGTCGAGGAGCACGCTCGGCGCTTCCTCGATGAGCTTCTGATGGCGGCGCTGGAGGGAGCACTCGCGCTCGCCGAGATGCACCACATGGCCGTGGCCGTCGGCCAGGACCTGGATCTCGATATGGCGGGGGCGGTCGACCCAGCGCTCCACGAGCAGCGTGCCGTCGCCGAAGGAGGCCGTGGCCTCGCGGCGGGCCGCCGCGATCTCGTCCGCGAGGAGCGCGGCGTCCCGCACCAGCCGCATGCCCTTGCCGCCGCCGCCCGCGCTGGGCTTGAGCAGCACCGGCATCCCGATCTCCCGGGCGGCATCGGCCAGTTCGGCGTCGCTGAGCCCGCTGCCGCTGGAGCCGGGGACGACCGGGACCCCGGCCGCCCGCACCGTCTCCTTGGCGCGGATCTTGTCGCCCATGAGCGCGATGGCGTCCGCCGACGGGCCGATGAAGACCAGCCCGGCCTCCTGGCACGCCCGCGCGAACTCGGCGTTCTCCGCGAGGAAGCCGTACCCCGGGTGCACCGCCTGGGCGCCGGTCCGCGCCGCCGCCTCCAGCAGCCGCTCCATGGACAGATAGCTCTCGGCCGCCGGAGCGGGACCGATCCGGACCGCCGTGTCGGCCTCCCGTACATGCCGGGCGTCCGCGTCGGCGTCGGAGAAGACGGCCACCGAGCGCACGCCCATCGACCGCAGCGTGCGGATGACGCGTACGGCGATCTCGCCCCGGTTGGCCACAAGCACCGTGTCGAACATGGACTCCCCCTTACATCCGGAAGACGCCGAACTGGGGCTCGCCCAGTGGCGCGTTGGCGCACGCGGTCAGGGCCAGGCCCAGCACCTGCCGGGTGTCCATCGGGTCGATGACACCGTCGTCCCACAGGCGGGCCGTCGCGTAGTAGGCGTTGCCCTGGCGCTCGTACTGCGCGCGGATCGGGGCCTTGAAGGCGTCCTCGTCCTCGACGGGCCAGGACTCGCCGCGCGCCTCCAACTGGTCGCGCTTGACGGTCGCGAGGACCGAGGCGGCCTGCTCGCCGCCCATCACGGAGATCTTGGCGTTCGGCCACATCCACAGGAAGCGCGGGGAGTACGCCCGGCCGCACATCGAGTAGTTGCCCGCGCCGAAGGAGCCGCCGATCACCATCGTGAGCTTCGGTACTCGCGTGCACGCCACGGCGGTCACCATCTTGGCGCCGTGCTTGGCGATGCCGCCCGCCTCGTAGTCGCGGCCCACCATGAAGCCGGAGATGTTCTGGAGGAACACCAGGGGGATGCCGCGCTGGTCGCACAGCTCGATGAAGTGGGCGCCCTTCTGGGCCGATTCGGAGAACAGGATGCCGTTGTTGGCGACGATCCCGACCGGATGGCCGTGGATCCGGGCGAAGCCCGTGACGAGGGTCTGCCCGAACTCCGCCTTGAACTCGGCGAAGCGCGAGCCGTCCACCACGCGCGCGATGACCTCGCGGACGTCGTAGGGCGTACGGGAGTCGGCCGGGACCGCGCCGTACAGCCCCGCGGGGTCGGCCTTCGGCTCCACCGCCGGGACGACCTCCCAGGGCAGCGACCCGCGCGCGGGGAGCGTCGAGACGATGGTCCGCACGATGCGCAGCGCGTGCGCGTCGTCCTCCGCGAGATGGTCCGTCACCCCCGAGACGCGCGAGTGGACCTCGCCGCCGCCCAGTTCCTCGGCCGTGACCACCTCGCCCGTGGCCGCCTTCACCAGGGGCGGGCCGCCCAGGAAGATCGTGCCCTGGTTCCGCACGATCACCGCTTCGTCGCTCATCGCCGGGACATACGCGCCGCCCGCCGTGCAGGAGCCGAGGACGGCCGCGATCTGCGGGATACCGGCGCCGGACATCCGCGCCTGGTTGTAGAAGATCCGCCCGAAGTGCTCGCGGTCGGGGAAGACCTCGTCCTGGAGGGGCAGGAAGGCGCCCCCGGAGTCGACCAGATAGACACAGGGCAGGCGGTTCTCCAGCGCCACCTCCTGCGCCCGCAGGTGCTTCTTCACCGTCATCGGGTAGTACGTACCGCCCTTGACCGTGGCGTCGTTGGCGACGATCACGCACTCGCGGCCGCTGACCCGCCCGATCCCGGCGATCACTCCGGCGGCCGGCGCCTGCCCGTCGTACATCCCGTCGGCGGCGAGGGGCGCCAGCTCGAGGAAGGGCGAACCCGGGTCGAGCAGCGTGTCCACGCGGTCGCGCGGCAGCAGCTTGCCGCGCGCCGTATGCCGCGCGCGGGCTCTCTCACCGCCGCCCAGCCGGGCCGCGGCGAGCTTGCCGCGCAGCTCCTCGACGAGCGCGCGATGCGCCTCCTCGTTGGCCCGCCAGGCCTCCGACGCGGGCTCGGCCGCGCTCGTCAGCTCCGGTGCCTCCTGCATCCTGCGATCCCCTCACCGTGTTAATGAGCGTTAACGCACACCCTTCAGGTTAACGACCGCTAACCTCCCTGTCTAGAATCGATTCCATGGCCACCAGAATCGACGGCCCCACCCGTCGTGAGCAGATCCTCAAGGAGGCCGCGCGGCTGTTCGCCGAGCGCGGCTTCCACGGCGTCGGGGTCGACGAGATAGGTGCCGCCGTCGGCATCAGCGGACCCGGCCTCTACCGCCACTTCGCGGGCAAGGACGCGATGCTCGCCGAGCTGCTCGTGGGCATCAGCGGGCAGTTGCTGACGGGGGCCAGACGGCGGCTCGCCGAGGCCGACGGGGGCGGCTCGGGCCGCGACCCCGAGGAGGTCCTCGACTCGCTGATCGAGGGGCACATCGACTTCGCGCTCGACGACCGTCCCCTGATCACCCTGCACGACCGCGAGCTGGACCGCCTGCGCGACAGCGACCGCAAGCTGGTGCGCCAGCTCCAGCGGCAGTACGTCGAGCTGTGGGTGGAGATCGTCCGCGAGCTGTACCCCGCGCTCGCCGAGCCGAGCGCGCGCTCGGCGGTCCACTCGGTGTTCGGCCTGCTCAACTCCACGCCGCATCTGGGCCGCCCGGGTTCCCCCCTGCCGGGCCGCGAGGCGATGGCGACGCTCCTGCACCGCATGGCCAGAGGCGCCTTCGCCGCGGCCGGCACGGCGTGAGCCGGGCGGAGCGCGCGCGGCCTCGGCGGGGCGCCGGGGCTGCTCCGGCAGCGTGACGAGCGTTACGGGTCCCACCGGTCCCGCGCTCTGGACTCCCGTCCTTACTCGCCGGTACCGTGCTGTCTGAGCAAGCGCTTAGACATAGCCCGACGGAGGTGGCGGCGGTGCGCCGTACGGTGTTCAACGAGGATCACGAGGCGTTCCGGGAGACCCTGCGCGCCTTCATCGAGGCCGAGGTCGTGCCGGTGTACGACGAGTGGTTCGCCGCCGGCCAGGCGCCGCGCGAGTTCTACTACCAGCTCGCCGAGCTGGGCATCTTCGGCATCAACGTCCCCGAGGAGTTCGGCGGCGCGGGCCTGGACACCCACAAGTTCGAGGCCGTCCTCTACGAGGAGACCGCCCGCGCGGGTGTCACCTTCGGCGGCTCCGGCGTGCACACGCTGCTCGGCCTGCCGTACATCAAGCTGCTCGCCACCGACGAGCAGAAGAAGCGGTACCTGCCGAAGTTCGTCTCCGGTGAGGAGATGTGGGGCATCGCGATGACCGAGCCGGGCACCGGCTCCGACCTCGCGGGCATGAAGACCACCGCCAAGCTCTCCGAGGACGGCACGCACTACGTCCTCAACGGCGCCAAGACCTTCATCACCGGCGGCGTCCACGCCGACCGCATGATCGTCTGCGCCCGCACCGACGCGCCCACCGCCGAGGACCGCCGCCACGGCATCTCCCTCTTCGTCGTGGACACCAAGGCCGAGGGCTACTCCATCGGACGCAAGCTCGACAAGCTCGGCCTGCGCGTCTCGGACACCGCCGAACTGGCCTTCGTGGACGTCAAGGTGCCCGCCGAGGACCTGCTCGGCGAGGAGAACAAGGGCTTCTCCTACCTCGGCCACAACCTCGCCTCCGAGCGCTGGGGCATCGCCTTCGGCGCCTACGCGCAGGCCAAGGCCGCGATCCGGTTCGCCAAGGAGTACGTGCAGCAGCGCACCGTCTTCGGCAAGCCCGTCGCCTCCTTCCAGAACACCAAGTTCGAACTGGCCGCCTGCCAGGCCGAGGTGGACGCCGCCGAGGCCGTCGTGGACCGCGCCACCGAGGCCCTCGACGCCGGTGAGCTGACCGCCGCCGAGGCCGCCTCCGCCAAGCTGTTCTGCACCGAGGTCGCGCACCGCGTGATCGACCGCTGCCTCCAGCTCCACGGCGGCTACGGCTTCATGAACGAGTACCCGATCGCCCGCCTGTACGCCGACAACCGCGTCAACCGCATCTACGGCGGCACCAGCGAGATCATGAAGTCGATCATCGCCAAGGACATGGGCCTGTAAGGCCCGCGACCGGATCACCCCTCGGCCGGCGGCTGATGACCGCCGTCAGCCGAGGGGATCCGTCAACCGACGCCATGACTCAGGCACTTCAGTCCCTGCTCGAACTGCTCGACCTGGAGCGGATCGAGCAGGACATCTTCCGCGGCCGGTCCCAGGCCTCCGTCGTCCCGCGCGTCTTCGGCGGGCAGGTGGCGGCCCAGGCGCTGGTCGCCGCCGGGCGGACGGTCCCCGCGGACCGGTTCGCGCACTCGCTGCACGCGTACTTCCTGGTCGCCGGGGACCCGGGCGCGCCCATCGTCTACACCGTCGACCGCATCCGCGACGGCCGCTCCTTCACCACCCGCCGGGTGGTCGCGATCCAGCACGGCCAGCCGATCTTCCATCTCTCCGCGTCCTTCCAGACGTACGAGGAGGGCATGGAGCACCAGGCCCCGATGCCGCCCGCGCCCGACCCGGAGACCCTGCCCAGGGGCGAGGAGCTGCTGCCGCGCTACGCGGACGTCTTCCGCGACCCCCAGGTCCTGGAGCGGCTGCTGGAGGCCCGCGCGGCCGTCGATCTGCGCTATGTGGACGAGCCGCCGTTCGCCACCGCCGGGACGGTCCGCGAGCCGCGCTCCCAGGTGTGGTTCCGCACCAACGGCAAGCTGGACGAGTACGCGGCCGACCCGCTGCTGCACGTCGTCCTCGCCACGTACGTCTCCGACATGACGCTGCTCGACTCGATCCTGCTCGCGCACGGGCGCGGCGGCTGGACGACCGGCGACGTGGTCGGCGCCTCGCTGGACCACGCGATGTGGTTCCACCGCCCCTTCCGGGCCGACGAGTGGCTGCTGTACGACCAGGAGTCGCCGTCCGCGTCCGGCGGGCGCGGGCTCGGCCAGGCGCGGATCTACACGCGCGACGGACGGCTCGCCATCTCGGTGATCCAGGAGGGCGTGGTCCGCATCCCGCGCTGAGGCCCGCGCTCCCCGCTGAGATCCGTACTCCCCGCTGAGGCCCCGCGTCCCCGCGGGGCCCGCGTCTCAGCCGGTGGCCGTGAGACCGGCCTGCCCCAGCAGGTAGGCCGTCAGCGGGTCGTAGTAGCGGGGGCTGGCGACATGGTCGTCCAGCGGGACCGTCGCCTGGAGGGTGCCCTCCGCCTCCGCGAGGAACAGCGCCGGGTCGTTGCAGTCCGCGTACCCGACGGAGTCGATGCCGAGTTGCCCCGCGCAGCCCGCCCAGCCGTGGTCCGCGACGACGAGGTCCGGCAGCGGGCGGCCCTCGGCGTGCAGCCCGTTCAGGATCGCGCGCATCGGCTCGGGGGAGTGGGTGTGCCACAGCGTGGCGCCGTGCTCCAGGACGGCCACGTCGGCGAACTGCATCACGTACCCCTCGTCCGTCCGCAGCCCGTCCGGGATGACGACGATCTCGCACCCGGCCGCGCGCAGCGCCGCGGCGGTGGCCCGGTGGACGTCGAGGAGCCCGCCGGGGTGCCCGGTGGCCAGCAGCACCCGCTGTTCGCCGTCGGCGGCCTTGCGCAGCCGGGCCGCGAGGCGCTCCACGGCGTCGACCGTCAGCTCCGGGTCGATGGTGTCCTGGCCGTAGCGGTGCTCGGGGTCGTCGCTGACCCCGCAGCGCTCCGCCATGACCGCGAGGACGTCCTGCTCGTCGCTCCAGCGGTCGCCGAACTCCAGGCCGAACCAGAACGCGCGGTCGCCGTTGGCCAGGCCCCGGTAGTGGGAGAGGTTGTTCTCACGGGGGGTCGCGACATGGCCCGCGATACGGGTCCGTACGAGGTGGTCGACGAGCTCGGCGCGGCTGGGCATCCCGGGTATCGGCATGGCACCCATTCTGCCGGTGCGCCGCCGCCCGTGTCCCTCGCGCTTCCGGCGCGTTTCCGACACAAGGGGACGGACCCGGCCGGTCAGCTCTGACGCGCGTGCCGCAGCGCGAACCACAGCTCCATGCGGACGTCCGGGTCGTCCAGGTCCGCCTCCAGCAACGCGGCACAGCGGGCGATGCGTTGGCGGACCGTGTTGCGGTGCACGGAGAGCGCCACCGCGGTGCGGTCCCAACTGCCGTGCAGGGACAGCCAGGTGCGCAACGTCTCCGCGAGCGCGGGCGGCCGGTCGATCGGCGCGAGCAGCGTCCTCGCGTGCAGCGCGGCCTCCGCGGGCGGGACCAGGGCGGCCAGCCCCGCGCGTTCGCCGTGGCGCACCAGCGGCACGCGGGTCGCGCGGGCGCGGGCCAGCGCTCCGGCGGCCTGCGCGTCGGCGCGGGCCCACGCGCCGGGCTCCACCGCCGCGCTGACACCGAGTGTCCAGCCGGGCTGGGCGGCCGGGACGCGGTCAGCCTGGACTCGCTCAGCCGGGAGCCGCTCGGCCGGAAGCCGCTCGGCCGGGACGAGGACCCGTACGACCTCCCCGGCCGCGTCCACGAGCGTGGAGCCCAGCGCCGCGCCGAGCGCCGAGGCGGCCACCGCGTCCGGCGCGGGCTCGTCCCCGGTGGGCCGGGCGTGCACCACGCGCCATCGGTCCCCGCCGAGCAGCGGCGCGACCTCCTCGGGCGGGGCCCCGAGCAGCAGCCGGACGAGCGCCGAGGCGCGGGCCGCCCCGTCGGCGCTCTGGTGCTCGCCGGTGAGCAGGGACAGCAGCACGGCGGCGACCGAGGAGATCGTGTGGTCGCCCGGCTCGCGGCGCGGGGAGGCGACCCCGAGCACGAAGCCCTGCCCGGTGCCGAGGGCGTACGCGGCGAGATGGGTACCGGCGACGGTGTCCGTGGCGGAGGACGGGGCGGACCCGGCTCCCCGCGGCCGTACCACCTCCGCCAGGTCCCCGAGCGCCCGGAGCGCCTGCTCCGAGGCCCGGCCCGCGCCCGCCGACTCCGCGCCGTCCGGCCCGTACAGGACCGTACGACCGCCCACCCGCTGGGCCAGTCGGCGCAGCACCGAGGGCACCGGGGCCGGGCGCGCCGCCGCCGCGGCCAGGCTCTGCTGGGCCTCCGTGACCCGGCGCAGCTCGGCCAGCCGGGCCTGGGCCATGAGCTGCCACACGGCACGGGCCACGGCCGCGAACGTCGTGCGCGGCGGGACCTCGAGCAGCGGCAGCCCCTGCCGGTCGCAGGCCGCCACCAGCGCGGGCGGCACCGCGTCGTGCACGGGCGCCAGACCGAAGCCGAGCGCCGCGCCGCCCGCATCCACGATCCGTGAGACGTACGCGTCGAAGCGGGCCGGGGAGTCCGCGGCGCCGGAGATCTGCACACCGGCCGTCAACAGCAGCTCGCCGCCCAGCAGATACGGATACGGGTCGGCCATCTCCGAGGTGTGCGCCCCGTGGACGACCGTGCCGGGGTCGGTCGGCCCGGCGATCTGCCGCAGGGCCAGGTCCTCCCGCGAGAGCAGCGCGGACAGCGGTACCGGCGGGGTGGGAGGTACCGCCGGGGAGAGCGAGTCCCGCATGATGGACGATTCCTCCATACCGATCGGCTTGAGTGGAGGAAACGTACACTTCAGCCGCGTCGTACGGCCACCTAGGGTCGGTCGGGACCGGCAGCCGAGGCACGGCAGACGACGTGGAGGAGCCCGACGATGAGCAGCACCGAGAACCCGGCAGCGGGCGGCGACCGGCCGCGCGGCCCCGTCGACTCGTCCCGCGTCCCGCGCTACGCGGGCCCCGCGACCTTCGCCCGGCTGCCCCGCCTGGACGAGGTCGGCGCCGCCGATGTCGCGGTGGTCGGTGTGCCGTTCGACTCCGGCGTCTCCTACCGCCCCGGCGCCCGCTTCGGCGGCAACGCGATCCGTGAGGCCTCCCGGCTGCTGCGCCCCTACAACCCGGCCCAGGACGCCTCCCCGTTCGCGCTCGCGCAGGTCGCGGACGCGGGCGACATCGCGGTGAACCCGTTCCACATCAACGAGGCCGTGGAGACGATCGAGGCCGCCGCCGACGATCTGCTCGGCACGGGCGCCCGTCTGATGACGCTCGGCGGTGACCACACGATCGCGCTTCCGCTGCTGCGCTCGGTGGCGAAGAAGCACGGCCCGGTCGCGCTGCTCCACTTCGACGCCCATCTCGACACCTGGGACACGTACTTCGGCGCCGAGTACACCCATGGCACGCCGTTCCGCCGGGCCGTCGAGGAGGGCATCCTCGACACCTCCGCGCTCTCCCACGTCGGCACCCGCGGCCCGCTGTACGGCAAGCAGGACCTCACGGACGACGAGAAGCTGGGCTTCGGCATCGTCACGTCGGCGGACGTCTACCGGCGCGGCGCGGACGAGGTCGCCGACCAGCTCCGTCAGCGCATCGGCGACCGCCCGCTGTACATCTCCATCGACATCGACTGCCTGGACCCGGCCCACGCGCCCGGCACCGGCACGCCCGAGGCCGGTGGCATGACCTCGCGCGAACTCCTGGAGATCCTGCGGGGGTTGGCGTCCTGCAACCTGGTCTCGGCGGACGTCGTGGAGGTGGCGCCCGCGTACGACCACGCGGAGATCACGTCGGTGGCCGCGTCCCACACGGCGTACGAGCTGACGACGATCATGTCCCGGCAGATCGCGGCGGCGCGCGGGGCGAACGCGGGCGCCTGACCGGTCAGTTCCTGTCAGTTCTTGGGGACCGCCGGGACCGCCTCCTGAGGCTTGCTCGTGGGCACGTACACGCTCGCGACGGACGCCTTGGGCACCAGATCCTTGTGAATGGCCTTGGCCACGTTCTGGATCGTGGTGACGCCGTAGTTCATGGTGCTGTTGCCATGGGTGAGCACGGTGATCATGTAGTCGTGCCCGGCGCCCTTGAACGTACCGACGCTGTGCACGCGCCAGCCGTGCGTCGAGCGCGACAGCCAGCCGTTCTTGACGTGCACGGAGACGCCGGAGGGCGTTCCGGCGGGGGTGCCCCAGCGCTGCGAGGAGATGACCTTGCCCATCAACTTCAGGGCGTAGTCACGGGAGTTGTCGCTCAGTACGGAGTTCTTGGCGGTGAGGAGCTTCAGCAGCTTCTGCTCGTCCTGCACGGTGATCTGGGTCAGCCCCCAGTAGCCGTTGGCACCCGGCTTGGTCTTGGTCATGCCCGCGGCCGAGAGGAAGCCCTTGATCTTCGTCATGCCGAGCTGCTTCCACAGCGTGCTGGTGGCGTTGTTGTCCGACTTGGTGATCATCGCCGTGGCGAGGGTGTTCTCGCGGCTCGTCAGATAGCGGTTGTGCTTCTTGGCGTCCCACAGCAGGGTGGCGAGCACGGTCACCTTGACGACGCTGGCGGAGTCGTAGGCGCTGGTGGCGCGCAGCGTGCAGGTGGTGTTGGTGCTGCGGTCGTAGAGCCCGACCGCGACAGTGCCCTTGCGGCTGCCGATCGCCGCGGTGATGTCCTTCTTCAACTTGGCGGCCAGACCCGCCTTGCCCGAGGTGCAGCTCACGGCGGGCGTGGCGGCAGCGGCGGGCGTGGCCGCGACCCCGAGCGGTATGAGCATCCCGGCCCCGAGTCCGGCCGCGAGCACACGGGCGCGCCGTGACGTGTGGTGAGTCATGAAGGGTCTCCGTTCCCTCGAGCGTCGGCAAGCGCGCTCCGCACACGCTCGCCTCTACTGACTCACCTAGGGGACGGACAGTTGCACGCGCCCTCTTCGTCTTCCTGTTCTTCCAGGTCGTCGTACTCGAACGCGAGCAGTCGGGCCCCGCGGCTCTCGGCGATCCGAAGGACGTCGGTCAGCGACCGGTGCATCCCCGCGAGGAGATACCGGAGTTGGACCGAGGTCGCGCGATCGTCGGCGAGCATGTCGACGGCGTGCCCGAGCAGATCACCGGCCATCCCGAGTTGCACGCGCTCGGCGGTATCGGCCATCCGGGACAGCCGCCCGGACCCGTCGGTGATGAGGTAACAGGCCTTGCCTTCCAGGCCGGTCCACGGCAACAGCCGGGGAATCTCGATGCCGCTCACGTCGTCAACTCCTCGAATTCACTCTGGGGTTGCTATCGGTAGCAATCCACTCACAGGGTGAGACGGCTCGGGCTAGGCTCGCCAGAGAAGTGCTGGTGACGGCACGTATGTCACGAGGAGTCGGCACATTGGGCACCAACATCTACGGCAACTGGCTCAGGGCACAGCGCGAGGCCAGGGGGCTGACACAGCAGGAACTGGCGGACATGGCGTACATGACGCGCTCGCACATCGCGCACATCGAGGCGGGCAGACGCATCCCGTCACGGGAGGACGCACGACGGCTGGACAAGGCGCTGGGCACGGGGGATGTGCTGACCAGCTTCCTGCCGCAGAACGATGTGGCCGCGGCTGACTACTTCGAGGCAGTTCGACTGCTCGAACAACAAGCGGTGATGATCAGGGAGTTCGCCCTCTCGTTCGTGCCGGGCATCCTCCAGACGAGGCGGTACGCGCATGCCGTGCTCGGCGCGGCGTTCCCTCCGGTGAGTGAAGAGGTACGTGACAAACGCCTCTTCACACGCCTCGAACGCGCCAAGCTCCTCGATGATCCGGTCACGCCTGTGGTGTGGGCGCTCCTGGACGAGGCGGTGTTGCGGCGTCCTGTGCACAGCGAGGACGTCATGGCAGAGCAGATCACGCACATCGTTCGCCTGGTCGAGACCGGACGTGTCCGGGTGCATGTGATGCCGTTCGACAGGGGCTTCCATCCACTGATGGAGAGCATGCTCACGCTCATGTGGTTCGAGGACCAACCGCCCCTGGCGTACGGCGAGGGCTTGCAGATGGGCAAACTGCACGAATTCCCTTCCGTGGTCCACCAGTTGCAGAGTCGCTACGATCTCGCCCTGAGTGACGCGCTCTCGCTGCAAGAGTCACTGGCCCTGTTGAAGGCAACCGCGAAGGACTACGGACACTATGACTGACCGGACCATCCGGAACGCTGCCACACTCGGCGGCTGGCGAAAGTCGTCTTACAGCGGGAGCGAGGCCGGTAGCTGCCTCGAGGTCCTCGACGGTCACCCCGCCGGTGTCCCCGTACGGGACTCCAAGAACGCGCACGGCCCGGCGGTCGTCTTCTCCGCGGCCGACTGGTCGTCCTTCGTCACGGCCGTCAAGAAGGGCGAACTCCCCGGCTGAGCCCTTCGGTGTGACCACGGTCGTACGAAGGGCTGGTCGGGAGCTCTCAGCTGTTGTCCGGCCAGCTCAGACGCCGGGCGAAGTGCGCCCATGCGGCGACGACCATCAACGCGGCGACAACGCCGCCGAGCATCATGACCGTTGACGGGGATGTGCGGTCCACGATGACACCGCCGGTCAGCGCGCCGAGTGAGAACGTGGCCTGGAAGGAGGCGGTGAACAGCACCGCCGCGGCCTCGGGCGCGTAGGGGGTCGCCTTGGCGAACCACGTCTGGGAGGAGACGGGGACGGCGCCGTAGGCGACGCCCCAGACGATCAGCAACGCGACGGCGCCGATCTGCCAGCGCCCCAGTACGGGCAGCAGCAAGGTGACGGCCGCGATCATTCCGGCGGCGAGACCGAAGACGGCTCGGGGGTAGCGGGTGACCGCCGCTCCGCCCAGGAAGTTGCCGACGATCCCCGCGACACCGTAGGCCAACAGGAAGACGGTGATCAGTCGTGGGCCGGCATCGGTGACCTGCTCCAGGAACGGAGTGACGTAGGTGTAGGTCCCGAAGTGCGCGAGCACGATCAAGAAGGTCAACAGCAGCGCGAAACGCGTGTTGACGCTCTTGCACATGCCGCGCAGCACGCTCGGACGAGTCGGCTGGGTGGGGGGCAGCGGTGGCATGACCAGCAGCAGTAGGACGAGGACGCCGACCGTGAGGGCACCCATGACGACGAACGTCGTGCGCCAGCCCGCCAGGTCCCCGATGAACGTGCCCGCCGGTACGCCGAGCACGGAGCCCAGCGGTACCGCGGAGAAGATCACCGACGTGGCACGGCCGACCGACTCAGCGGGCACCAGCCGCTGGGCCAGTCCGGCGCCGATCGACCAGAAGCCCCCGATGACGATGCCGACGATGACACGGGAGACCAGGACCAGCCAGTAGTCCGGTGCCGCGGCGGCCAGGAAGTTCGCCCCGGCCAGCATGAGCATGAACACGCACAGCATCAGACGGCGGTCGATGTGTGCGGTCGCCACGGTGATGACGAGTGCGGAGACGGCCGCGAGGATTCCGGGCAAGGTCATCATCAGCCCGGCCACCCCGTCGGAGATGGCGAAGCTGGAGCCGATCTCGGTGAGCAGGCCGATCGGCAGGATCTCGGTCGTGACGATCGAGAAGATCCCCAGCATGACCGAAACGACGGCCAGCCACCCGATCAGCGGGGATCGAGCCGGTAAGCCGACTCCGTCGTAGGTGGTGGCGGTGTCTGTGGAGGTCATGATTCCGTCCTGTGGAGGGCCTGTCGTTGAGTGATCAGTTCAACAGGCCCTGCACAACGAACGCTGGCAACTCTGCGACCTCACCCTTCCCCTGTCGGTCCGCTGACGGACTCCTGGTAGATGCCCGCGTAGGTGGGAGAGTCCTTGACGAGGCCGTCGCAGAACGCGGCGACGTCGTCGCCGATGAGTTCGAGCACCCCCTTGCCCGCGGCGGCGCCCTGCTCGAAGAAGTCGACGATCCCGGGGAGCAGGTCAGGCAGGTCGACCGGGCCGACCTTGAACAGGTACCTCTGCAACTCCTTGTAGACGATCCGGTAGTCCGGCGGGAGCGCCTTGACCCGAGCCATGTGCGCCCGCCACTGCTTCTTGCCCTCGATGATGTCGTGGATGCTCACATCAGCCTCCCAACCGGCTCAATTTCCGTGCGACGTTCCGGTTCAACTGCTCGCGCCACCGGTCGCGATAGGTCCGCGCCCCTTCGCCACCGGCCAACGCCGCGCAGAAGCCCGGGATGTCGTCGCCGAGCACCTCGTGGACGCTCTGCCCGTCCGCCGCGGTCTCTTCGAGCAGCCCCAGGGCGGCGTCGAGGATCGGCATGAGGTTGCGGCCGGTGAAGTCCCCATAGGGGAAGAGCTGGCCCTGGATCTGCTGCCACGCCACCCGGTGGTCGTCCGGCAGGGCCGCGGCCCGGGTTTCGAACGCCTTCCAGTCCCTGGTGAGATCGCTGCCTGTGACCTTCTCCCAGAAGTTCATCTCCCGCCCCCCTTGAGCTTGTCGATGCGTGATGAGACGTACTGCCACTTCGCCCAGAACTTCGCGAGCTCTTCGCGTCCGGCGTCGTTGAGCGCGTAGAACTTGCGCGGCGGACCGACTCCGGAGGGACGCTTCGTCACCTGGACGAGTCCGTTCCTCTCCAGCCGCAGCAAGATGGTGTACACGGTCCCCTCGACGACGTCGGTGAAGCCCAGCTCGTTGAGCTGACGGGTGATGGCGTACCCATAGGTCTCCTCGCTGCCGATGATCTCGAGCACACACCCTTCGAGCGTGCCCTTCAACATCTCCGTCAGGTCGTCCACCGGGGCCTCCTGCAGAACTGCGCTACTGCGTGATACCAAGTACTGCTACACGGTATCACCGAGTAGCGGGGTGTGTCGCGACTACTCACACCCGGACTCGATCGCCCGCAGGACCAGCGCGCGTGCGTCGGCTCCGTACACAGCGAGCTGTGCAAGCCGGGTGAACGCGCGGAGGTAGGTGTCGAGTTCACTCGGTGCCGTGATCGTCACCTTCGCCGCGAGCAGTTCTACGTGGATGCGCGAGTCATCGAAGACCGTGAATTGCTCAAGCGGCCACATGACGCCCTCACGAGCGGCCCTGGCGGGGATGATGCCGATCGACATGGACGGCAGGGTCATCGCGGCGAGGAGGTTGCCCAACTGGCCCGCCATCACGTCCTGGTCGCCGACTCTGTGGGTGAGGACGTTCTCCTCGATCAGCGTTGCGAACCGGTGATCGCCCTCGTGAATGACCCGGCCGCGCCGCATACGGACCTTGACTGCCTCGGCTGTGTCGTCCGGGGTGCCACGGAACCCGGCGATCGTCCTCATGAGCGCGGTGGCGTAGCCAGGCGTCTGAAGGTAGCCGGGTATGACGTGGGAGGCGTACACGCGGAACAGGCGGGTGCGCTCGTACAACTTGACGGACGTCTCCGCGAGTTGCTTCATGCCCGTGCGTTGGAGCCGCTTCCAGTTCAGGTACATGGCGTCGGCCTGGCGGTTGGCCGCGATCAGGTCGTCCGCGTGGCTGTCGGCGCCGCAGGCCGTGCACCAGGCGCGGATATCCGCGTCGGACGGGGCGGTGACAGCGTTCTCGATCCGCGAGGATTTGGCGACCGACCAGCCCGCCAGGCGTGCGACGTCCTTGCCCGTGAGGCCCGCGTCCAGGCGCAGCTCCCGCAGCCGGGCCCCGAGAGCCGCGCGCGCGTTCTGCACGCCGGACGTGGGGAAGGTGGACATGACTCTGGCTACTTGACCTCGTATTCGTCGTGGGGGACGGCCCGCTCCCACACCTGCTCGAAGGCCATTGCGTGCCTTTCGACGGTGGCGGGATCGTCGCACAGCTCCTTGCTGATCCACTCGCCGTCACCGGAGAAGTGGTGGACGCGCATCAGTCGCCCGTCGAAGATCCACAGGTCGCTGCCCGGCAGCAGCAGATCCCAGGCCTGATGCCGGGGCAGCCAGCGCACCTGCTCACCGGCCTCCATGTTGGCGCGGGTCTGGTAGTGCTCCCACTTGATGTAGCCGGTGACCGGCTCGGAGACGATCCGGGCTCGCCGCACCGTGACGCCGCGGGCCACGGCGTCCGCGATGTCCTGGTGGAAGGGTCGCCACCAGGAGTCGCGGTCGTCCCAGTCGACGCGGTGACCGTCCTGCCAGGCCTCGAAGCGGGGGTTGCTGTAGTAGGCGTCCCGCATCTCCAGATGGACGGCCGACGTCCGTACGTCGGCGAGGAGTTCAGTGAACTCCGGGATCGAGCTCATCGCATGCCTTCCTGATGGTCGGGACCATACGGGCCGGGATCCTGATGACTGTCTCGCCGGGCGGGATCGGCGCCCTTGCCGGAGACAGCGCATCGCATGTCGCGGTCGTCTCGTCGTCGGCCACATAGCTCTGGATCAGCAGGTCTTTCGCGTGCGTGTCCACCCAGACCGTGGGGCATCCGTCCTCGTCCGTCTCGGGGTCGATCCCGACGAAGTGAATGTTCATGGTGGTGTGCCTCCCGCGCCAGTCGGTTGCAGCGACTTGCATCACCGTCGTGCCCGCACATCATGGAGGTCAAGGGTGGATACCGGCCATGACCAGCTACTGCAACTGCCCTGTAATTCGGTGCAACTTCGTAGCCACGGCAGCGTTGTGCTTCCTAGCGTCAGGGGAGTACCGCACAACCCCGGCGAAGCAGCGAACTGTCGGTACCACCGGGAAACGGAGGCGCAGCACAGATGACGCAGACGCCCGCACCGTGGGGCACGCAACGGATGGGGCCGTACGCGGCCACCGTCGCGGTCCCGAAGCACACGCCCGTGATCGACCCCGAAACGCAGATCGCGGTCATCGTGGACGAGCATGGCCGAACGGTCGAGTTGGGCAACCACGGCACCAGCACGAGCGGTCTGACGCCCACCACGACCACCCCCGGCGACGGGTCCGGTCCGGGCGGCGCGACCGACGCGGACAGCACCGAGTCGTACGACCAGGACCAGGGTTCCGGCTGATGGATGACGGCAGGTCGGTACTGGTGCTGACCAACCCGTACGACGTGACGGCGGACGTGGTGTTGCGGCTTCTCGCGGAACGCCGGGTTCCCGTGACCCGTGTCGACCCCGGCGCCGACCTGCACACGGTCGCCTCGCTGACCGCCACGTACCGTACGGGCGACCAGCGGGGCACCCTGCGCACGGCAAGCCGAGAACTCGACACCACCCGGATCCGGTCGGTCTGGGTGCGCAGGCCCACGCCCTACGAGGGACCGCAGGGGTTGAGTGACCAGGACCGCCGGTTCGCCGCAGAACAAGCGCTGTGGGGCGTCGGCGGTGTCCTCGCGTCTCTGCCGGGCACGCACTACGTCAATCATCCGTGGAACAACCGGGCCGCCGAGTTCAAGCCCGCGCAACTCGCGACCGCACGACGCTGCGGATTCCAGGTGCCCGACACGGTGATCACCAACGACCCTGGCGCAGCACGGGAGTTCGCCGACTGCCATCCTGGCGGAGTGGTCTACAAGCCGCTGTGGAACACGCCCTACCAGGTGGGTGGCCGACCGCACAGCGTGTGGGTCCGGGAGGTGCGCGGGGACGAGATCACCGATGCCGTCTCCGTCTGTCCGCACATGTTTCAAGCCAAGGTGGACAAGGCGTTCGACGCGCGAGTGACCGCCGTGGGTGACCGGCCGTACGGAATCCGGATCGACAGCCCCGATCTCGACTGGCGTCACCGTCAGGACGTGATGACATGCGCACCGGTCGAGGTGCCCGAGCCGATCGCGCACGCGGTCGTCGCCTACCTCGCCGAACTCCGCCTGATCTTCGGCGCGTTCGACTTCGCCGTGACCACCGCCGGTGACTGGCACTTCCTCGAGTGCAACCCCAACGGCCAATGGGCGTGGCAGCCGACGGAGACCACCATGGCGATCGCCCACGCCATCGCCGACGAGCTGGAGAGAGGCCCCGACACGTGAGTACATCGGCTCGGCTCCGCGACACCTTGACGGACAGTCTCACCGAGGACGGCACCCTGACGGAAGCCGAGTGGCGCAGCGCCGCCAGGGCCGTTCCCCGGGAGCTGTTCACAGGGTCCTACTTCAGACCGGTGGCGGGCACCGCCCCGACCCGCTACCGGCCCGTTCACGAGGGCGAGTCCGGATGGCTGGAGGGGGTCTACTCCGACGAGACGCTGATCACCCAACTGGACGGCCGGATCAGGCCCGACGACGTGACCGAGGGGACGGTGACCGGTTCCCCGTCGTCATCGTCCACTCTGCCGTCGCTGGTGCTGCGCATGTGGCAGCGGCTCGGCGCCGAGGCCGGGCACCGGGTGCTGGAGATCGGCACCGGGACCGGGTACTCGACCGCGCTCGGCGCGCACCGTCTCGGGGACGCCGACGTCACCAGCATCGAGCACGACCCCGTGGTGGGCAGGGCCGCTGCCACCGCGCTCGCAGCGGCCGGGTTCGCGCCCCGGCTGATCATCGGTGACGGGCTGCGGGGCGACCCGGACGGGGGCGCCCGGTACGACCGGCTGATCGCCACGTGCTCGGTCCGGTACATCCCTCTGCCGTGGCTGCACCAGGTGCGGCCGGGCGGCAAGATCCTGGTCACCCTGTCCGGCTGGAGCTACGCCAACGCCCTTGCGCTGCTGGACGTGACCGCCCCCGGGGAGGCCACGGGCCGATTCCTGCCCGGGTACACCAGCTTCATGATCGCCCGGCCGCACGACCGGCCGCCCCGCCCGACGTTGACCCTGCTGCCCGGCGACGAACGCCCGAGCCTGATCGACCCCGCGAAGCTCGACGACTGGACCGGCGGCTGGGTCGCGCAGCTCGCGGTGCCCGCGGCCGAACGCATGGGGACGGGAGCGGAACAGATCCTCTGGGACGTGTCCACCGGTTCGCAGGCCCGGACGGCCCCTGCCCCGGGCGGCGGGTGGGTCGTAGTACAGCGGGGACCCGTCCGCCTGTGGGACCGGGTCGAGCGGGCGGTGCGGAGCTGGCAGGACATGGGCGAGCCCCACCAGGAGGCATTCGGCATCACGGTCTCGGCGGCCGGTCAGCGGGTATGGTCCGGCACCGAGGACGGGCCCGGCTGGGACCTGCCGGTCTGACAGACGATCCGACACACGGCGGTCCGCCAGGCCAGTAGGCCCACACGGGGCAAGCCGACAGGAGGCGATGAGCCGTGCGACGCCGGATCGCCAACATCTGTGACTCGTGCGCCAGGGAGAAGGCGACGCGCCACAACCCCGAGGGGAGGACGTCGCGCGACCAGTGGATCCCTTACTGCGAGGCCTTCCCCGACGGTATTCCGCCCGACATCTACCTCGGCGGTGTGGACCACCGGATGCCCTACCCCGGGGACCGTGGTACCCGCTTCGCACTCCGGGAGGGGAAGGAGCCGATTCTCGCTCTGTACGAGCGGCTGGTTCCCGAGGAACGCCGCAACGCCAGGCCGCCGGAATCGCCGGACGGAGCCGCCGAGCACGGTTGAGCGCCTCACCTTCCGCCACCGAGGGATGAATTCCGCCCCCGCCCGTGTTGGGGAGAGACGGCGGGAAGATCGGCGTGGTGGAAGGGACCGGTGTGGTGGCGAACGAGGAGGAGACGCGCGGCTGGGCGCATCGGCTCGTGGGGTATGCCTGGCGGTATCCCAAGAACGTGGTCCTCGCGCTCGGGTCCTCGCTCGGCGGTATGGCCGTCATGGCGCTCGTGCCGCTGATCACCAAGGTGATCATCGATGACGTCATCGGCGATCACAGCCGGTCCATGGCGCCCTGGGCCGCCGCGCTCATCGGCGCGGCCGTCGTCGTCTACGTCCTCACCTACATCCGGCGCTACTACGGCGGCAGGCTCGCGCTCGACGTCCAGCACGATCTGCGTACGGAGATGTACGAGACGATCACCCGGCTCGACGGGCGGCGTCAGGACCAGCTCTCCACCGGGCAGGTCGTCGGCCGGGCCACCAGTGACCTCCAGCTCATCCAGGGCCTGCTCTTCATGCTCCCGATGACCATCGGGAACGTCCTGCTGTTCCTGGTCTCCCTCGTCGTCATGGCCTGGCTGTCGATCCCGCTGACCCTGGTCGCGCTGGCCGTCGCGCCCGCGCTGTGGCTCATCGCCCGACGCAGCCGCTCCAAGCTGCACCCGGCCACCTGGTACGCCCAGGCCCAGGCCGCCGCCGTGGCGGGCGTGGTCGATGGCGCCGTCAGCGGCGTCCGCGTGGTCAAGGGCTTCGGGCAGGAGGAGCAGGAGACCGGCAAGCTCCGCGAGGTCGGGCGTCGGCTCTTCGCCGGGCGGCTGCGCACCATACGGATGAACTCCCGCTTCACCCCCGCCCTCCAGGCCGTACCGGCCCTCGGCCAGGTCGCCATGCTCGCGCTCGGCGGCTGGCTCGCGGTGCGCGGGCACATCACGCTCGGTACGTTCGTCGCCTTCTCCTCCTACCTCGCCCAGCTCGTCGGCCCGGTCCGCATGCTCGCCGTGGTCCTCACCGTCGGCCAGCAGGCCCGCGCGGGCGTCGAGCGCGTCCTGGAGCTGATCGACACCGAGCCCTCGCTCCAGGACGGCACCCTCGACCTGCCCGCCGACGCCCCCGCGACCGTCGAGTTCGACGACGTCTCCTTCGCGTACCAAGGCAGCGGCGCGACGAAGAAGAGCACCCCGGTCCTCGACGGACTCACCTTCGAGATACGCCCCGGCGAGACCCTCGCCGTCGTCGGCTCCTCCGGCTCCGGCAAGTCGACGGTCTCGCTGCTGCTGCCCCGCTTCTACGACGTCACGCACGGCGCCGTCCTCATCGGTGGCCACGATGTGCGCGAGCTGACCCTCTCCTCGCTGCGCGCCGCGATCGGCCTGGTCCCCGAGGACTCCTTCCTCTTCTCCGACACGGTCCGCGCCAACATCGCCTACGGCCGCCCCGACGCGAGCGACGAGCAGATCGAACGGGCCGCCCGCGCCGCCCAGGCCGACCGCTTCATCGCGGAACTGCCCGACGGCTACGCCACCAAGGTCGGCGAGCACGGCCTCACCCTCTCCGGCGGCCAGCGCCAGCGCATCGCCCTGGCCCGCGCGATCCTCACCGACCCCCGGCTGCTGGTCCTCGACGACGCCACCTCGGCGGTGGACGCCCAGGTCGAGCACGAGATCCACGAGGCGCTGAAGCAGGTCATGGAGGGCCGTACGACCCTGCTGATCGCCCACCGGCGCTCCACGCTCAACCTCGCCGACCGCATCGCCGTCCTCGACGCGGGCCGCCTCGCCGACATCGGCACCCACGAGGAACTCCAGGAGCGCTCCGCCCTCTACCGGCGGCTGCTCACCGACCCGGACGAGCTGGGCGCCGTCTCCCCGGGCCACGTCCTGCCCGCGGCGGAGCAGGAGGACACGAGCGTCCGGGAGGAGCTGGACGCCGAGTTCGACGCCGAGCGCGGCGTCACCCCGCATCTGTGGACCGGCGACCGCGAGCCCCGCGACCACGCGCTGACCGGCACCCCGGCCACCCCCGAACTCCTCGCCCAGGTCGAGCAGTTGCCCCCTGCCACCGACACCCCCGACATAGACGAGGCCCGCGCGGCCCGCCCCGAGGAGTCGTACGGACTCACCCGGCTGCTGCGCGGCTTCGGCGCGCCCCTGCTGGCCAGCCTCGCCCTCGTCACCGTCGACGCGGGCGCGGGCCTGCTGCTGCCGATCCTGATCCGGCACGGCATCGACCAGGGCGTCTCCCGGATGGCCCTCGGCGCGGTCTGGGCCGCGTCCCTGCTCGGCCTCGCCACCGTCCTCGTCCAGTGGGCGGCGCAGGTCGGCGAGACCCGGATGACGGGACGGACCGGTGAACGCGTCCTGTACTCCCTGCGGTTGAAGATCTTCGCCCAGCTCCAGCGGCTCGGACTCGACTACTACGAGCGGGAGTTGACCGGCAAGATCATGACGCGGATGACGACCGACGTCGACGCGCTGTCCACGTTCCTGCAGACCGGCCTCGTCACCGCCTTCGTCTCCGTCGTCACGTTCTTCGGCATCATGGCCGCGCTGCTGGTCCTCGACGTCCAGCTTGCCCTCGTCGTCTTCGCCACGCTGCCCCCGCTGGTCATCGGGACCTTCTTCTTCCGCCGGGCCAGCGTGAAGGCGTACGAACTCGCCCGTGAGCGGGTGTCGGGCGTCAACGCGGACCTCCAGGAGTCGGTGTCCGGGCTGCGTATCCTCCAGGCCTTCCGGCGCGAGCGGGACGGCGCGCGCCGGTTCGCGGAGGGCAGCGACGGCTACCGCCGGGCGCGGATCCGCGGCCAGTGGCTGATCTCCGTGTACTTCCCCTTCGTGCAGCTCCTGTCCTCGGTGGCCGCGGCGGCCGTGCTGATGGTGGGCGCGCACCGGGTGGAGGCCGGGACCCTGACCGCGGGCGCGCTGGTCGCCTACCTGCTCTACATCGACCTGTTCTTCGCGCCCGTGCAGCAGCTCTCCCAGGTCTTCGACGGATACCAGCAGGCCACCGTGTCGCTGGGCCGTATCCAGGAACTGCTCAGGGAGCCGACCGGCACGAAGGCGGCGAAGGAGCCCGTGAAGGTGGCGTCCGTGCGCGGCGAGATCGACTTCGAGGACGTCGGCTTCGCGTACGGCGACGACGAGGAGGCCCTCACCGGGGTCGACCTGCGCATCCCCGCCGGGCAGACCGTCGCCTTCGTCGGCGAGACGGGCGCGGGCAAGTCGACCCTGGTGAAGCTGGTCGCCCGGTTCTACGACCCGACGCGCGGCCGGGTGCTGGTCGACGGCGCCGACATCCGCTCCCTCGACCTGACCTCGTACCGGCACCGGCTCGGTGTCGTCCCGCAGGAGGCGTACCTCTTCCCCGGCACCGTCCGGGACGCCATCGCCTACGGGCGCCCGGACGCGAGCGACGCCGAGGTGGAGGCCGCCGCGCGGGCGGTCGGCGCGCACGAGATGATCGCCGGTCTGGAGGGCGGCTATCTGCACGAGGTCGCCGAGCGCGGCCGCAATCTGTCCGCCGGGCAGCGGCAGTTGATCGCCCTGGCCCGCGCGGAACTGGTCGACCCCGACGTCCTGCTGCTCGACGAGGCGACCGCCGCGCTCGATCTGGCCACCGAGGCGCAGGTCAACCAGGCGACGGACCGCCTCGCCGGACGCCGTACGACACTCGTGGTCGCCCACCGCCTGACGACGGCCGCCCGCGCGGACCGGGTCGTCGTCATGGACCACGGCCGCGTCGCCGAGGACGGCACCCACGAGGAACTGCTCGCCAGGAACGGCCGGTACGCGCGCCTGTGGCGCACCTTCGTGGGCGCACCGGAGCCGGAGGAGCCCGTCGGCTCCGTGGTGTGACGCCGTACTCATCCGGCCGTACGCCGCAACCGCAGGCGCGTCCCGTGCGTCGTACATCAGTACGCCTGTGGTCTGGAGGGACAACCGTGGACAATCTGGGGTTGGGGCGGCGCCTGCTGGTGGGCCTGGTCGTACTCACGGTGGCCGGGCTCCTCGCGACGGTGAACCCGCGGAGCGCCGAGGCGGCGACCGGCGCCGGCTACTGCGCCGGGCGGAAGGTCCGTACGCTCCCGTTCTCCGCCGGCTCCGTGTGGGTCTTCAAGGGCAACGGCTATGTCTGCGCGGTGACGTTCGCGAAGAAGGCGGGCGCCGCCCGGCCGATGGCGGTCAGCGTGCAGGCGCGCGGCAGCCGCCCCGGCGTGGACAAGGGGCGCTACCGCCATCACGCCGGACCGGTGACCGTCCACGCCGGGCACCGCTGTGTCCGGGTACGCGGCTCGGTGGGGAAGGCGTCGGCCGACTCCGGCTGGATCCTCTGCTGACGCGGCGTCGGCCGAAGCGCGGACGAAACCCCGGCCGACGCGCCGCGAATCACCGATCTCCCCTGGTGCGACGGGACTTGCTCCGCTAGGTTCCGGCGGACATCCGTGTTCAAGGGGAGGTTGCATGCGCAAGGCGCTCAGATGGCTGCTCGCGCTCATGGTGCTCATCGGCACCGTAGGCACAGCCGGGACGGCCACCGCGGTCCAGCAGGAGCCGAGCGACATCAAGGACCGGCTGCTCGCGATACCGGGCATGAGCCTGATCGAGGAGAAGCCCTACACCGGCTATCGCTTCTTCGTGCTCAACTACACGCAGCCGACGGACCACCGGCATCCGGACCGGGGCACGTTCCAGCAGCGGATCACCGTGCTGCACAAGGACGTCTCGCGCCCCACGGTCTTCTACACCGGCGGCTACAGCGTCTCCACGACCCCGAGCCGCCGCGAGCCGACGCAGATCGTGGACGGCAACCAAGTCTCCATGGAGTACCGCTACTTCACGCCCTCCCGCCCCGCCCCGGCCGACTGGTCCAAGCTCGACATCTGGCAGGCCGCGAGCGACCAGCACCGCATCTACGAGGCCCTCAAGCCGATCTACGGCGCCAACTGGCTCGCGACGGGCGGCTCGAAGGGCGGGATGACGGCCACGTACTACAAGCGGTTCTACCCGCGGGACATGGACGGCGTGGTCGCCTACGTCGCCCCGAACGACGTCGTCGACAAGGAGGACTCCGCCTACGACCGCTTCTTCGCACAGGTCGGCACCAAGGACTGCCGCGACCGGCTGAACGCGGTGCAGCGCGAAGCGCTGGTGCGCCGCCAGCCGTTGGAGAAGAAGTACCAGGCGTACGCGGCCGACAACGGCTACACCTTCGACACCGTCGGCAGCCTCGACCGCGCGTACGAGGCCGTGGTCCTGGACTACGTGTGGGGCTTCTGGCAGTACAGCCTGCTGTCGGACTGCGGCACGATCCCCGCGGACGCCAAGCACGCCACGGACGACGCGATCTGGGACTCGATCGACACGATCTCCGGCTTCTCCGCCTACACCGACCAGGGCCTGGAGCCGTACACGCCGTACTACTACCAGGCGGGTACGCAGTTGGGCGCGCCGACGATCCACTTCCCCACCATCGAGAAGAAGTACATCCGTTACGGCTACCAGCCGCCGCGGAACTACGTGCCGCGCGCCATCCCGATGAAGTTCCAGCCGTCGGTGATGCGGGACGTGGACACCTGGGTCCGGAAGCACGCGGACCAGATGATGTTCGTGTACGGGCAGAACGACCCGTGGGGCTCGGAGCGCTTCCGGCCCGGCGCGGGCGCCCATGACTCCTACGTCTTCACGGCGCCGGGGATGAACCACGGGGCGAACGTCGCGGGTCTGGTGTCCGACGAGAAGTCCCTGGCCACGGCCCGCATCCTGGAGTGGGCGGGCGTCGCGTCCCCGGCGGTCGCGTCGAACCCGTCGGTGGCGAAGCCGCTGGCGACCTACGACGCGAAGCTGGACCGCCGCGACGTGACGCGCGAGCCCGCACTGCGTCCGTGACGCACCGCTGAGCTATGGGCTGTGCCCGGCCGCCGCTTGTCTCGGCCGGGCACAGCCCACCGGCTTGTCGCCGCCCAGCCGGACGTACAGCTCCGTCGACGGCGGGCACTGCGCGCGGTGGGTCACCGCCGAGGTGACCTGGTACTCCGGGGCGTGCTTGCCCGTCCCGTCGCAGGCCGTCTCGCGGACCTCCCCCTGCCCCGCCGCGTACACGCAGTCCCCGACGATCGTGCGCGGTCCGCCGCCGCCTCCGGGGTCGCCCGGGTGGGGCCGCTCCAGGTTGCGCATGCAGGCGTAGCCCTGCGGCGTCGGCCCGTCCTTGCCGATGTGGAGCACGAAGTCCGTGGTGTCCGGGCAGTCGGGTCCGCCCGAGGGCCGCCCGTCGTGCCGCGCGAGGACCCGCGCCGCCGCCCGCTCGCTCGTGCACGGCACCTCGCCGAAGTGCGTGGTCCCGAAGGAACTGCACGCGCCGACCGCGAGGAACCTCGCCCCGTCGGGCCGCGTCCAGGTCGCCGTCCCGCCCGGCGGCGGGGCCTTCGGCGCGCCGGACGCCGCCTGGCATCCGGTGAGTCCCGCCACCGCCAGCGTGGCCGTCAGCAGCGCACCCGGCAGCGCACGTGTTCCCCGCATCGCGAGCCCCCCGCCCCCGTGAAACCCCCGTCCAGCGTGGGCCGCGAGCGGCGGTCCACGCCAGACGTACGGGGTGGTTCGGTTGCCCGGGGGCGCGGGGTGTCCCGCTTCGGCCGTACGCCTAGTACGACAGGCCGTACCCGAGGGGATACAGCACCTGCTCCGGGTCGTCCGCCCGCTGGACCGGGACCGGCAGCCGTCCCTGCGGCTTCACCTGTCCCGCGATCACCCGTGCCGCCGCGCGCAGTTCGACGTCCGTCCAGGAGTACGTGGCCAAGCAGGCGGCCACGTCCGGGAGTTGGGCCACGTCGTACGGGTTGCGGACGGCGACCGCGATCACCGGCTTCCCGGTGGCGACCAGTTGATCCACCAGCGTGCGCTGGGAGTTGGCCGCGCTCACGTTGTACGTGCCCACGACGACCGCGTCCGCGTCCTTCGCCGCCGCGACCGCGCTCGCGATCGTCGCCGCCGAGGGGGCCGTGCCCGTGGACAGCGCGGTGGCCGTGAAGCCCAGTGCCGTGAGGGAGTTGGCCAGTACGGTCGTGGGCGGGCCGTCGGTGCCGGAAGGGGAAGCCGGGTCCGCGCCGAGGATCAGCAGCCTGCGATGCGTACGGCGGGAGAGCGGCAGCAGGTGCCGCTTGTTGACCAGCAGCGTGGTCGAGTCGTCCGCGACCCGGTCCGCGGCGCGCAGATGCGCGGGGATGCCGACGGTCTTGTCGACGCCCTTGGCGCTGACGTAGGGCTGGTCGAGCAGCCCCCGCTTCGCCTTCAGCCGGAGGACGCGCAGTACCGACTCGTCGAGGCGGGCCTCGGTCAACTCGCCGCTCTTCACGGCGTTCAGCACGGCGTTCCACGCGACGTCCAGGGACGGTGGGTTGAGCAGTTGGTCGACACCGGCCTTGAGCGCGAGCACCGCCACCCGGTCGTCGCCGTACTTCTCGCGGACGCCCTGCATGCCCAGCGAGTCCGTCACCACGGCGCCGTCGTAGCCCAGTTCCCCGCGCAGGATGCCGGTGAGGATCGGGTGCGACAGCGTCGCCGGGTCGCCGGAGTCGTCCAGCGCGGGGACCATGATGTGCGCGGTCATGATCGAGTCGATCCCGGCGCGGATCGCCGCCCGGAACGGCACCGCGTCGAGCTTGTCCCACACCTCGCGGCTGTGGGTGATGACCGGGAAGCCGTAGTGGCTGTCGACGGCCGTGTCGCCATGGCCCGGGAAGTGCTTGGCGGTCGCCGCGACGCCCGAGTTCTGGTACCCGGAGACCTCCGCCGCGACCAGGCCCGCCACCGCGTCCGGGTCGGCACCGAAGGACCGTACGCCGATCACCGGGTTGGCCGGGTTGACGTTCACGTCGGCGTCCGTGCCGTAGTCCTGGAGGATGCCGAGGGCGCGCAGCTCGGCCCCGGCGATCCGGCCGACCGTACGGGCATGGGCGCGCGAGCCCGCGGCGCCGATGGCCATCGCGCCCGGGAAGAGGGTGGCGGGCTTGCCCACGCGCGCGACTATCCCGTGCTCCTGGTCCGTGGCGATGAGCACGGGCAGGCCGCGGGGCAGGCCGAGGGAGGCGCGCTGGATGCCGTTGGACAGGTCCGCGATCTGGTGCGGATCACGGGTGTTGTGCGCCCAGGCGAAGTAGATGATGCCGCCCACGCGGTACTTGGCGACGAGTTCGGCGGCCGTCCGTACGCCGATCTCCTGGAGGTTGGCGTCGATGTCGGCCTGGTCGGGGGCGGTGGCCGAATGCCCGTAGACCCGCATGACGAAGAGCTGGCCGACCTTCTCCTCCAGCGTCATACGGGAGAGAAGGGCCGTCAGCCGCTTGTCGTCGTGCCCGGCGGCGTTCCCGGCGGCCAGGGCGGTGTCCGGGGCGAGGGCGAGAGCCGCGGTCACGCCCGCGGTGGCGGCGAGAACGGTGCGTCTGGAGGGATGTCTGGGCTGTCTGGTGCTTCCCGTGCCGGAGTCGTGCACATGCGCTCCTTCCGGAGGAGATCGCTGAAGGAAACTTCCGAGGGGCCACGAATATCCGGAAAGTTTCTGCCAGTCAAGGCATCGCGCGGCAATCGAAGCGCCGACGAGGGACCGCCATCGGCGCTGTCGGAGGGGGCGCGCCGATGGCGGTGTGCTGCCGGCCGCGTGCGGCGGAGAGGGTGGTCAGCGTTCGCAGCCAGCGGCGAGGCCGACACCGCAGCGCGGAGACTCCTCCGGCAGCTTGCCGGTGGGACGAACAGGCACCCGGCGGGGTTCCCGGGAACCGGCCCGCCGCCGGAAGTCGGGACGCCTCGGGTCAGCGGGGCTCATGTGCCGCGCGACGGGGCCGGGCTTGCGCGCCGCTCGACGGGGCTCGTCTACCGCGGTTCGACGGGGCTCGTGTGCCGCGGTTCGACGGGGCTCGTGCGCCGCGGTTCAACGGGGCTCGTGCGCCGCTGCCTTGGGCCAGAACTCCTGGAGTGTGCGGACGGTCTCCGCGATCGCGGGACGCCGGGCCGCGCCCGTGCGCCACAGCGCGTACAGCCGTCGTACGGGCATTGGGTCGAGCGGGACCTCGACGGCGCCCTCGGGCAGCGGACCCCGGCCGAGGCGGGGGATGAGCGCGACGCCGAGCCCGGCGGCGACCAGCGCGACCAGGGTCGGGTTCTCCTCGGCCTGGTGGACGAGGTCCGGCTCGTGGCCGTCGGCGCGCAGGGTCCGTACGAGCCAGTCGTGGCAGACCCGGCCCGGCGGCTGGCAGACCCACCGCTCGCCGCTCAGCTCCTCGCGGCGCACGGAGGAGCGGCCCGCGAAGGGATGCCCCTCGGGGACGATCAGGTCGCACAGGTCGTCGCCGATGACCGCCTGCTCGATCCCCGGCGGCGCGGGCAGCGGCACGATGTCCCAGTCGTGGACCACGGCGAGGTCCACCATGCCCTTGGCGACGAGGTCGACGGACAGATGCGGGTCGACCTCGGTGAGCCGGGCGTCCAGGGCGGGGTGCCGGGTGGCGAGGGCGGCGAGGACGGAGGGCAGCAGCCCGCGCGCGGCCGAGGCGAACGCGGCCACGGCCAGCCGCCCGGCGGGCCGCCCGCGCCGCTCCTCCAGCTCGGTCTCGGCACGCTCCACGATCGCCAGCAACTCCTGTGCGGTGGAGGCCAGTTGATGGGCCTCCGGGGTGAGCCGCACGCCGCGCCCCTCTCGTTCGAGGAGGACGGTCCTGGTCTCCCGCTCCAGCTTCGCGATCTGCTGCGAGACGGCGGACGGGGTGTACCCGAGCGCGGCGGCGGCGGCGCCGACCGTGCCGTGGACGGAGACGGCGTGCAGGGCGCGCAGGCGCTGAAGATCGAGCAAGGCGGTGCTCCCGGATTAGCGATGCTTCATCCAACCATGCAGCAATCTTCGCTGGTGCTTCATGGTCGTCAGGCGTGATCCTCGACGCATGCGACCCGCACACCTTGCCCTCGCCGTCCTCGTCGCCGCCGTCTGGGGCGTGAACTTCACGGTCATCGAGATCGGCCTCGGCCACTTCCCGCCGCTGCTGTTCTCGGCCCTGCGCTTCCTGGCCGCGGCCGTGCCCGCCGTGTTCTTCGTCGGGCGGCCCAAGGTGGCCTGGAAGTGGATCCTGGGCGTGGGGCTCGTGCTCGGCGTCGCCAAGTTCGGGATGCTCTTCATCGGCATGGACGCGGGCATGCCCGCCGGACTGTCCTCCCTGGTGCTACAGATCCAGGCTGTTTTCACGGCCCTCATCGCCTTCGCGGTCCTCGGCGAGCGGCCCACCCGCCTGCGCGCGCTGGGCATGGCGGTGGCCCTCGGCGGCGTGGCGCTCGCGGCGGTGGACGAGGGTACGGCGGGCCCGCTCGGCGCGTTCGCCCTGGTCATCGGCGCGGCGGCCTGCTGGGGCGTGTCCAATGTGCTCACCCGCAAGGCGTCCCCGCCGGACTCGCTGAACTTCATGGTGTGGGTGAGCACCGTGCCCGTCCTGCCCCTGCTCGCCCTCTCCCTGCTGACCGAGGGCCCCTCCCGCGACCTGGACGCGCTGTGCGGCCTCGACTGGCAGGGCGTGGGCATCATCCTCTACGTCGCCTGGATCACCACGGTCTTCGGCTTCGGAGCCTGGGGCTGGCTCCTGCGCCGCCACCCCGCGTCCACGGTCGCCCCGTTCTCCCTCCTGGTCCCGGTCTTCGGCATGTCCGCCGCGACCCTGTTCCTGGGCGAATCGGTGAGCCCCCTGCGCTGGGGCGCGGCGGCCCTGCTGGTGGGCGGGGTGGCGCTGACGTCGCTGGCCCCGGCGAAGACCCAGGCCCAAGCCCCTGTGACCGCGGCCGAACCCGACGACGCACCACACGACGACCACCGGGAGAAGGTCGCGCCGTAACCCGGACCGGGACCGGGACGAGCGGGCCGGGATACGGGCGGGGGATATCCACTCGACGCCGTCGGGCGGGACCCGCCACACTCCCGCCATGACGTTCGTGCTGGAAGGGCCGGTGCTGGAGGGCGCGCTCGTGCGCCTGGAGCCGCTGGAGCGCCGCCATGCGGCCGGGCTGGCGCTGGCGGCCGAGGAGGAACGGGACACGTACGCGTTCACGAGCGTGCCCCGGTCCCATGAGGTCGGCGACTACATCGAGGCGCACCTGGCCCGCGCCGCCACGGGACGGCTCGCGCCGTACGCCCAGATCGCCGTCGCCACCGGGCGGGTGGTCGGCACCACCTCGTACTGGGAGCCGCGCTGCTGGCTCTCGGAGGACCGGCTCGACGCGATCGAGGTGGGGTTCACCTGGCTCGCCCGCTCGGCCCAGGGCACGGGCATCAACGCGGAGTCCAAACTGCTGCTGTTCCGGCACGCGTTCGAGGAGTGGGGCGTCTCACGCGTCGACCTGCTCTCCGACGCCCGCAACAGCCGCTCCCGCGCGGCCATCGAGAGCGTCGGAGCCCGCCTGGAGGGAATCCTGCGCAACTGGTCCCGCTCCTGGGCTCCGGGTGACGAGAACCGCCTGCGGGACACCGCGATGTACGCGATCACGGCGGAGGAATGGCCGGCGCGCCGCACCGAGTTGGAGGCCAGGGTACGGAAGGCGGTGCTCGCCGCGCGCGCCGCCTGAACTGCCCGGTCAGGCCGAGTCGTTGAGCAGCCGCTCCAGATGTTCCCGCCCGCGCGCGAGCAGTTCGGGCAGAGGTGTCACCGACTCGTACCACCGCTTCTCGTACTCCCAGCACAGCCAGCCGTCCCAGCCGTGCCGGGAGAGGACGTCCACGCACTCGGTCAGCGGCAGGACGCCCGCGCCGAGCGGGAGCGGGGTGGTGTCGTCGGCGGACGCGATGTCCTTGACCTGCACATAGCCGAGGTACGGGGCCAGTGCCGCGTACGTCTCCTGCGGCTGCTCGCCGCCCAGCCAGGTGTGCATCACATCCCACAGCGCACCCACCTGCCGGTGCCCGACCGCCCCGAGGACGCGGATCGCGTCGGCTCCGGTGCGGTGCGAGTCGTGGGTCTCCAGCAGGATCCGTACGCCGAGATCGGCGGCGTACTCGGCGGCGGCACCGAGCCGCCGCGCGGCGGTGGCGTCGGCCTCCCCGGGGTCTTGAGCGGCGTCACCGCCGGGGAAGACGCGGACGAAGGGGGCACCCAGGTCGCGGGCGAGGTCGAGCAGCGCGCGCACCTGGTCGAGCACGGGCTCGTCCGCACCGGGCGCGGCCACCCGCGCGTACCCCGCCACCGCCAGGATCTCGACCCCGGCGCCCCCGAACTCCCGTACGACATCGGCCCGTTCACCCGACCCGATGCCGGGATGCACGGGCTCCTCCGGGTGCGCGCGCAACTCGACACCGTGATAGCCGTGCGTGGCCGCGAGATGAACGACATCGCGCACGGGCAGCCCAGGAACACCGAGGGTGGAGAACGCCAACTTCATGCGACGGACCCTATGCGCCCCCCACGCCTCCCGCTCCTCGGGCACGCCGCGTTGGTTCAGCCGCCGATGCGCCGGATCCGGTGAGCCCCCTCCGCCTGAACGTGATTGGATCTCGGGACGTGGTCATCCCATGAGGTGACGCTCCAGGTGACCGGTAGCGGCACGACGCAGGTCATGTATCACGCGGACAGCAGCAGCTACGGGGAGCAGCAGAAGCTCCCGTGGACCAAGACGGAGACGGTCGAACTCACCAAGGCCGAGCAGAAGGTCGGCTATCTGGTGTTGGTCACGCCCGGCACGGTCCAGGCGGCGGACGGGACACTGAAGATGGCCGGCTGCGTGATCAAGGTCGACGGCAAGCAAGTGGCCGACAACGACGGCGGCAACACCGCCAAGCCCTGCAAGTACAAGATCCATTAGCCGCTCGTGATTCGGTCGGACGTAGCGGCGGTGTGCGGGTGTGGCGCATCCAGGAGATGTGCCACACCCGCGGCTCATCCGCCCGACGGGCCGAGCGTCAGGACGCGGCCACCGGCGCCTGGAGTTCGGTCACCCAGTCGTCCTCGTTCTCCGGGCACTCCAGGCTGACCTCGCGCGGGTATCCGGCCGACCGGTAGCCGTTGCCTTCGATCCAGCGGGCCAGCGCCTGGGCCGTGGGCAGGACCGTGTCCATCGAGCCGCGGTGCACGATGGTCGCCGCTCGGTCGACAGGCGGCAGGTCGAACACCCGGAAGGCGCCCTCCTGAAGCGGGGCCGCGACCTGGACGGAGGCGTGGACGGTGATCCTGCCGCCGCCCTCCGGGGCGTCCTCGTAGAACGCGATGCCCGGTCCGGCGGGGGTGAAGCCCGCCGCGTCCAGGAGCCGGAACAGCTCCCCGTACAGCGGTCCGATGACCGGGCCGATGTCCTCGGGCGCGAAGCTCGCGGCGTTCGCGGTCAGTTCCGCGACCCGGATCGCCGGGACGTTCTTGATGACGACGTCGTTCGTGGGCATGTGCCCCTCGCTCTCGATCGACCGGAGCCTCGCCTCGACCTGGGTCAGCCGTGCCGCCGCGGCGGCCACCGCGGTCTCCAACTCCGCCCGCCGCAGGCGCAGCATGCCGCGCAGCTCCTCGGCAGTGATCCTGTCGTCCACGATGTCCCGCACCTGTTGGAGGGTGAAGCCGAGATCCTTCAGGGCGATCACGCGGTTGAGACGGGCGAGTTGGGCGGCCGTGTAGGAGCGGTAGCCGGTGGCGGGGTCGACATGGGCCGGGCGCAGCAGTCCGATCGCGTCGTAGTGACGCAGCATCCGGACCGAGACGCGGCCGTGCCGGGCGAAATCTCCGATGGTGAACATGATGTCTCCGACTTCAGCGCCTGACACGGTGTGAGGGTCAACCACTGGGTCGATCTCCACAACAGGCTCCGGTGCGAGACTGGCCTGCCACGTACGCAGCGCCACGCGCCACAACTCGAAGTCGGCCACGCCGTTCTCGACGAAGAACACACCGCCGCGCTCGTACAGCACCACGAGCGGTTCATAGGGGTCCGGCAGGTCGGGGAGCTTCACCTCAGGGGAATCACGGAGTTCGGCCCAGTGAACGGCCGCGCGACACATGCGACGGGCGATGAACTCCGGCACGTTCCCGGCGGTGAACTCGTCCAGCCGCTCGATCAACCCGGGATCGGCGCGCACCGAGGGGGCGACGCGTTCCGCGATGTCGAAGAAGGGCCAGCGGTCACTGCCGCCCAGCCACTCCACCCACAAGGCAGCCCGCCGAAGGAATTCACGCAACAGCAGGGCGCGAGACGCGGCGTTCCTGTCTCCTGTGGCGTAGTCGGCCCAGTTGATGACGGTCAACCGATGGACCATCGCTTCCGCCGCACCCGTTCGCGTCACAGGGCCGGTCCCTTCCTGATCGATATCGATCGCGTCGACCTGTGACTGTCGCAGGAAGCCCTGCGCACGCAAAGGGGCCCGGTCCACCGGACCGAGCCCCTCCGCATGTATCTGACGGGCCGTCAGAAGAACACCCCGCACCGCAGCAGCACATTCGCATACGGTCGCGCCTCGCCCGTGCGGACGATCAGGTGGGCGCCCGCCGACAGGTGCTTCAACCGTTCGTGCGGGACCAGGTCCAGGTGCGGGAAGTGGTGGTCGAGGAGCGCGGCCGCCTCCGGGTTCGCGTCGCGGATCTCGCGCGCCGCCGTCGCGCCCTCCACCACGAGTTCGTCCAGCAGGCCCTCCAGGACCTCCGCGAACGACGGCACCCCGGCGCGGAACGCCAGGTCCACCACGCGCGGGCCCGCCGGGATCGGCATCCCGGCGTCGCACACCAGCACCCCGTCCGTGTGCCCCAACTCCGCGAGCGCGCCCGCGAGATGACGGTTCAGAATTCCGGCCTTCTTCACAGCGCCGCGACCTCCTCCGCGGTCGGGTAGGACTCCTGGGCGCCGGGGCGCGTGACCGCGATCGCGCCCACCCGGGCCGCGTACGCCGCCGCCTGGTCCGGTGCGGCGCCCGTGCCCAACTGCCAGGCCAACGCCGCCGTGAACGCGTCGCCCGCACCGGTCGTGTCGACCGCGTCGACCTTCACGGACGGCACCCGGGTCATGGTCGCGCCGGTCGCCACCAGCGCGCCCTCCGCGCCCAGGGTCACCACGACCGAGCGCGGACCGAGGGCCAGCAGCGCCTTCGCCCAGTCCTCGGGCGAGCCGTCCAGCGCACCGCCCGCGATGACCCGCGCCTCGTGCTCGTTCACGATCAGCGGGTCGCACGCGGCCAGCACCTCGGCGGGCAGGGGCCGCGGCGGCGAGGGGTTCAGTACGAAGCGGGTGTCGGACGGCAGGTTCCGTACGACCTCCACGACCGTCTCCAGCGGGATCTCCAACTGCGCCGAGACCACCCGGGAGGCGCGCAGCAGGCCGCTCGCGGCCCGGACGTCCTCGGGGGTGAGCCGCCCGTTGGCGCCCGGCGACACCACGATGCTGTTGTCCCCCGAGGGGTCCACCGTGATCAGCGCGACCCCGGTGGGCGCACCG
The DNA here is from genome assembly GCF_055583785.1 of Streptomyces sp. NPDC104371. Classification (NCBI taxonomy): domain Bacteria; kingdom Bacillati; phylum Actinomycetota; class Actinomycetes; order Kitasatosporales; family Streptomycetaceae; genus Streptomyces; species Streptomyces sp. NPDC104371. The sequence continues at coordinate 223,112 of NZ_JBVJNF010000007.1, read as the reverse complement.
CCGACCAGGACGCCCACGCTGTCGACACCGGCCGCGCGCTGCGTGTCCAGCAGCAGCTTGCCGTGCGCGTCGTCGCCGACCCGCGCCAGCAGCGCCGTACGGGCGCCGAGGCGCGCGGCGGCCACCGCCTGGTTCGCGCCCTTGCCGCCCGGGTGGACGACCAGGTCGGAGCCGAGCACGGTCTCCCCGGCCGCGGGCCGTCGCTCCACCCCGATCACCAGGTCGGCGTTGGCCGAACCCACGACCAGGAGGTCGTAGTCGTACATGAACTGTCTCCCAACGAATCCCGACGGATCCAACGAATCCCAACGGATCCCAACGGATCCAACGGACCCCGCGGATCCCTTCAGCGGGCGGTACCGGTGCCACGGCCGCGGGCGGCGCGTCGTGCGCGACCCGCGGCCATGGCGTACGGACGAGCCTCGGATCAGCCGGTGAACTCGGCCACGTTGCTCTTGGTGACGACCTTGACCGGCACCTTCACCGTGCTGTCGATCTTCTTGCCCTTGGCGGCCTTCACCGCGTTCTCCACGGCGAGCTTGCCCAGCAGCTTCGGCTGCTGCGCCACCGAGGCGAGCAGCGTGCCGTCCTTGACCGCGGTCAGACCGTCGGGCGTGCCGTCGAAGCCGACGACCTTGACCGACTTGCCGGCCTTGCTGCCCAGGGCCTTGATCGCGCCGAGCGCCATCTCGTCGTTCTGCGCGAAGACGCCGTCCACGCCCGAGTGGGCCTGGAGCATGTTGGTGGTGACGTCCAGACCCTTGGTGCGGTCGAAGTCGGCCGGCTGCGAGGCGACGACCTTGATGCCCGGGTACGCCTTCAGGCCCTCGGTGAAGCCCTTGCCGCGCTCGTTGGCGGCGGAGGTGCCGGAGGTGCCCTGGAGGACGAGGATCTTGCCCTTGCCGCCGAGTGCCTCGGCGATGGTCTTCGCGGCGAGCTTGCCGCCCTCGACGTTGTCCGAGGCGACGGTGGTGGCGACGTCGGCCTTGTTGACGGTGCGGTCGGCGGCGACGACCGGGATGTTCGCGTTGTTCGCGGCCTTGACGGACGGGCCCGCGGCGTCGGAGTCCACCGGGTTGATGATGATCGACTTCACGTTCTGGCTGGTGAAGTTCTGTATCTGGTTGCCCTGCTGCGAGGCGTCGTTCTGGGCGTCGGTGACGGTGAGGGAGACGCCTTCCTTCTTGGCCTCGGCCTGGGCGCCCTCCTTGAGCTGCACGAAGAAGGGGTTGTTGAGGGTGGAGACCGACAGGCCCACCTTCATGTCGGAGGAGTCCGACGAGCCGGAGTTGCAGGCCGTGGTGGTGAGGGCGAGCGTGGCGATGGCGGCCACGGCGACCGAGATCTGCTTGGTGCGCATGGTTCTCTTCCTTGCGGGTGAGGGGTGATTCCGTGGGGAGGGGGAAGCGAGAGGCCGGTTACGCGCGTCGGCGCAGCGTGTCCACGAGGACGGCGAGCGCGATGACGACACCGATGACGACCTGCTGCCAGAAGGCCGAGACCGAGAGCAGGTTGAGGCCGTTGCGGAGCACCGCGAGGATCAGCGCGCCGATGAGCGTGCCCGACGCCTTGCCGACACCGCCGGAGAGGCTGGCGCCGCCGATCACGACCGCGGCGATGGCGTCGAGTTCGTAGCCGGAGGCCGCCTGCGGCTGCGCCGAGGCCAGCCGGGAGGCGAGGACGATGCCCGCGACGGCCGCGAAGCCACCGGCCAGCGCGTAGATGACGAGCTTCTGGCGCTTGACGCGGATACCGGAGAGCCGGGCGGCCTCCTCGTTGCCGCCGATCGCGTACATGGTGCGGCCGATGTACGTACGGTTCAGCACCACGGCGGTGATCAGACCCATCGCGATCATCACGAGGACCGGCACCGGCAGCCAGCCGCCGATGGTGGTGCCGAGCTTCGACACCGAGTCGGGGAACGCGATCGGGCTGCCCTGCGAGATCACCAGGGAGAGGCCGCGGCCCACCGACAGCATGGCGAGGGTCGCGATGAAGGGCGGCAGCTTGCCGAAGGAGATGAGCGCGCCGCTGACCAGACCGCAGGCGACGCCGGTGGCGAGGGCGAGCAGGACCGAGATCCAGACCGGCAGGCCCTGGTTGGTGGCGGTGTACGCGAGGACGGTGGCCGAGAGCGCGGCGACCGAGCCGACCGACAGGTCGATGCCCGCCGAGACGATCACGAAGGTGACACCGAAGGCGAGGATCGCGGTGACCGCCGCCTGGACACCGACGTTGAGAAGGTTCTGGGTGGCCAGGAAGTCCCCGGACAGCAACGACATCGCCACGGCCAGGACGACCAGGGCGGTGAGCGCGCCGTTGTCGGAGAGTGCGCGGCGCAGCACGGCGGCCCTGCCCGTGTCCGTACTGCTCTTGAGCGTGTCAGTGGCCACGGGAGACCTCCACATCCTTTACTGCTGTGTTCGTTGTTGCTGCGGCGCTGACGGCCAGCGCCATCACGGCGTCCTGCGTCGCGTCCCGCGCGGCGAGTTCGCCCGCGATCCGGCCCTGGGACATGACCAGGACGCGGTCGCTCATCCCCAGGACCTCGGGGAGGTCACTGGAGATCATCAGAACGGCGTGACCGGAGGCGGTCAGTTCGTTGATGAGTTGGTAGATCTCGACCTTGGCGCCCACGTCGATACCGCGGGTCGGCTCGTCGAGGATGAGCACCTTGGTGTCGGCCAGCAGCCACTTGCCGATGACGACCTTCTGCTGGTTGCCGCCGGACAGGGTGCCCACCCGCTGGTGCAGCCCGGCCATCCGGACCTTGAGCTGCTCGGAGATCGTGGCGGCGGCCCGCTTCTGCCCGGCCCGGTCGACGAACCCGGCGCGGCTCGCGCGGCCGAGCGTCACCAGACCGAGGTTCTCCTGCACGGTCGCGTCGAGCACCAGGCCCTGGCCCTTGCGGTCCTCGGGGACCAGGCCGATCCCGGCGTCCATGGCCGCGTTGACGTCGTGCCGGCGCAGCGGCTTGCCCTGCACCTCGACGGAGCCGGAGTCATAGGGGTCGGCGCCGAAGACGGCGCGCACGACCTCGGTACGGCCGGCGCCGACGAGGCCCGCGAGGCCCACGACCTCACCGGCCCGCACCTCGAGGTCGACGTCGTGGAAGGTGCCGGCCCGGGTGAGCCCGCGGACCTTCAGCAACGGCGCCCCCGCGTCCCCGCGTTCGCGCGGGTACTGCTGCTCGATGCTCCGGCCGACCATGAGCCGCACCAGTTCGTCCTCGGGGGTGGACGCCGGGACCTGGTCGATGCTGCGGCCGTCGCGCAGGACGGTGACGCGGTCGCCGAGGGCGGCGATCTCCTCCAGGTGGTGCGTGATGAAGACGATGCCGACGCCGTCCTCGCGCAGCTTGCGCACGATCCGGAAGAGCTTGTCGACCTCTTCGGTGGTCAGGACGGCGGTGGGCTCGTCCATGATCAGCACGCGCGCGTCGAGGCTCAGCGCCTTGGCGATCTCGACCATCTGGAGCCGGGCGATGCCCAGTTCACGGACCTTGGTACGGGGATCGACGTCCACGCCGACGCGGGCGAGGAGTTCGGCGGCCCCGGCGTTCATCCGCTTGCGGTCGATGAACCCGAAGCGGCGCGGCTGGCGGCCCAGGAAGATGTTCTCGGCGACGGTCAGGTCGGGAACGAGGTTGAACTCCTGGTAGATCGTGGCGATGCCGAGACGCTCGGAGTCCTGCGCACCGTGGATGCGCACCTCCTCGCCGCCGACCGTGATCCGCCCGGAGTCGGGGCGGTAGGCACCGGAGAGCATCTTGATGAGCGTGCTCTTGCCCGCGCCGTTCTCACCGAGCAGTACATGCACCTCGCCCCGGCGCAGGTCGAAGTCGACGCTGTCGAGCGCCACCACGCCGGGAAAGGTCTTGCGTATGCCTTCGATGCGTAGCAACTCGTCCGGGTTGCTCACGACGTGCTCCTTTGCAGGGGGGAGGGCTGCGCGGCGGGGGTCTGCGCAGCGGACGGCTCGCCGCACGAGCGACGTACGACGAGACGGGCGGGGAGGGTGACGGACCGGGCGGTCCGTCCTTCGACGCGGTCGATGAGCGCGCGCACGGCGGCCCGCCCCAACTCGGCGGTCGGCTGGGCGATCGCGGTGATCGCCGGGTCGGTGTGCACGAACCAGGGGATGTCGTCGAAGGCGGCGAGCGCGATGTCGTCCGGGATCCTGAGGCCGCGCGAGCGGATGGCGTCGAGCGCGCCGAGCGCCATCAGGTTGTCGGCGGCGAACACCACCTCGGGCGGCTCGGCCAGGTCGAGGAACCGCTCGGTGGCCCGGCGTCCGCTCTCCGCCTGGAAGTCGCCCTGCCCTATGTAGGCGTCGGGGAGGGGGAGTCCGTACTCGCCCATGGCCACGCGGAACGCCTGGACGCGTTCGCTGCCGGTGGTGGTCGCCGCCGGTCCCGCGATGATCGCGAGCCGCCGGTGGCCGAGCGCGTGGAGGTGGGCGACGAGGTCGTGGACGGCGGCCCGTCCGTCGGCGCGTACGACGGGGACGTCGACGCCCGCGATCCAGCGGTCGACGAACACCATGGGGGTGCCGGTCTTCGCGGCGTTCAGCATGAGCGGGGAGCCGCCGTCGGTGGGGGAGACGAGCAGGCCGTCGATCCGCCGGTCCAGCAGCGTGCGTACGTGGTGGTCCTGGAGGTCGGGCCGTTCGTCGGCGTTGCCGATGATCACGCTGTAGCCGAGCGCGCGGGCCTCCTCCTCGACCGAGCGGGCCAAGTGCGCGAAGTACGGGTTGAGTACGTCGCTGATGACCAGGCCGAGGGTGCGGGTCTCATGGGTGCGCAGGGAGCGGGCGACGGCGTTCGGCCGGTAGCCCAGCGCCTCGACGGCGGCCCGGACGCGGGTACGCGCGTCGCTGCTCACCGACGGGTGGTCGTTGAGGACACGCGAGACCGTGGCGACGGATACGCCCGCCACGGCGGCAACGTCCTTGATGCTCGCCATCGCCGGAAACACCTCCTTGTGAGTCCGTTCGCGCAGACCGGCCGTGGAATCGTTTACACGGCCGATACGAAGGATTGGAATCGATTACATGAGGGTGAAGCAAGGGTGAACGGCGGGTCGAGACCTGATTGTGACCTCATGTGAACAAGAGCGCTCAGATGAGCGGAGAAGGGGTGGCGGTCCGTCACCGGGCGGCTCCGCGGGGCGTATCACCCCCGTCCGTCCCCGGCTGTCGGACCGCGGCGGTAGCGTCGGATCATGCGCGAGGAGGCGAGCGGGGCGGGGAAGCCGAACGGCGAGCGGCAGTGGTCCGTGCTGGAGGGCGTCCTGGAGCGGATCACGTACGCCAACGAGGAGAACGGCTACACGGTCGCCCGGGTCGACACCGGCCGCGGCGCGGGCGATCTGCTCACCGTCGTCGGCGCTCTGCTCGGCGCGCAGGTCGGGGAGTCGCTGCGGATGGAGGGGCGTTGGGGCTCCCATCCCCAGTACGGCAAGCAGTTCACGGTGGAGAACTACACGACGGTCCTGCCGGCCACGGTCCAGGGCATCCGCCGCTATCTCGGCTCCGGCCTCGTCAAGGGCATCGGTCCCGTCTTCGCCGACCGCATCACGCGGCACTTCGGCCTCGACACCCTGACGATCATCGAGGAGGCGCCGAAGCGGCTCATCGAGGTGCCGGGGCTCGGCCCGAAGCGGACCAAGAAGATCGCCGAGGCCTGGGAGGAGCAGAAGGCGATCAAGGAGGTCATGCTCTTCCTCCAGACCGTCCAGGTCTCCACGTCCATCGCGGTGCGCATCTACAAGAAGTACGGCGACGCCTCCATCTCCGTCGTCAAGAACCAGCCCTACCGCCTGGCCGCCGACGTCTGGGGCATCGGCTTCCTCACCGCCGACAAGATCGCCCAGTCCGTAGGCATCCCGCACGACAGTCCCGAGCGCGTCAAGGCGGGCCTCCAGTACGCCCTGTCGCAGTCCGCGGACCAGGGCCACTGCTATCTCCCGGAGGAGCGGCTCATCGCGGACGCGGTCAAGCTCCTCCAGGTGGACACGGGCCTGGTCATCGAGTGCCTGGCCGAACTGGCCGCACCGCCCGAGGGCGACACCGACCCCGGTGTCGTACGGGAGAAGGTGCCCGCCCCCGACGGCGGCGATCCCGTCACGGCCGTCTATCTCGTCCCCTTCCACCGCGCCGAACTCTCCCTCTCCGCCCAGGTGTTGCGCCTGCTGCGCACGGACGAGGACCGGATGCCCGCCTTCCGGGACGTGGTCTGGGACAAGGCGCTCGACTGGCTCAAGGGGCGTACGGGCACGGACCTCGCGCCCGAGCAGGAGGAGGCCGTCCGGCTGGCGCTGACCGAGAAGGTGGCCGTGCTGACGGGCGGGCCCGGCTGCGGCAAGTCCTTCACGGTGCGGTCCGTGGTCGAGCTGGCGCGCGCCAAGCGGGCCAAGGTCGTGCTCGCCGCGCCCACCGGCCGGGCGGCCAAGCGGCTCTCGGAGCTGACGGGCGCCGAGGCGTCCACGGTGCACCGGCTGCTGGAGCTGAAGCCGGGCGGTGACGCGGCCTACGACCGGGACCGCCCGCTCGACGCCGATCTGGTCGTGGTCGACGAGGCGTCGATGCTCGATCTGCTGCTCGCCAACAAGCTGGTCAAGGCCGTGCCGCCGGGCGCCCGTCTCCTCTTCGTCGGCGATGTCGACCAGTTGCCGAGCGTCGGCGCGGGCGAGGTGCTCAGGGATCTCCTCGCCGACGGCAGCCCGGTCCCCGCCGTCCGTCTCACGCGCGTCTTCCGCCAGGCCCAGCAGTCCGGCGTGGTCACCAACGCGCACCGCATCAATGCCGGGCACCATCCCCTGACCGACGGCCTGAAGGACTTCTTCCTCTTCGTCGAGGACGACACCGAGGCGGCGGGCCGGCTCACGGTCGACGTGGCCGCGCGGCGGATCCCGGCCCGGTTCGGCCTCGACCCGCGCCGGGACGTCCAGGTCCTCGCGCCCATGCACCGGGGGCCCGCGGGCGCGGGCACGCTCAACGGCCTGCTCCAGCAGATGATCACCCCCGCCCGCCCCGATGTGCCCGAGAAGCGGTTCGGCGGCCGGGTCTTCCGCGTCGGCGACAAGGTCACGCAGATCCGCAACAACTACGACAAGGGCGAGAACGGCGTCTTCAACGGCACCGTCGGCGTGGTCACTTCACTCAACCCCGACGAGCAGCGCCTGACGGTGCTGACGGACGAGGACGAGGAGGTCCCGTACGACTTCGACGAACTGGACGAGTTGGCGCACGCGTACGCGGTGACCATCCACCGCTCGCAGGGCAGCGAGTATCCGGCCGTGGTGATCCCGGTCACCACGGGTGCATGGATGATGCTCCAGCGCAACCTGCTGTACACGGCGGTCACCCGCGCCAAGAAGCTCGTCGTGCTCGTCGGCTCACGCAGGGCGATCGGCCAGGCGGTGCGCACGATGTCGGCGGGACGCCGCTGCACGGCGCTGGACTTCCGGCTCTCGCCCCGGCCGTTGGCGGGCTGACGCGGGCCTTGGCGGGGTCCCGGTGGGGGTCTGGGTGGGGCATCGTGAAAAATGATCGATCAAATGAGTCGGAAAGGTCACACAGCTCTTCCGGAACCGCTCAGCGGCGGGCAGGATGAGCAGGTTGGCGGCACTCAGTGCCGCGAATGAGCCCAATGGTCGACCCCGAGTGCACTCTCCTGCGCCAAATGGGGGATGGTAGAGACAGTCAGGGCACCTCGAAGATGAGGCACTATGTCGGTGAGGGAAGACGTGAGCGACAACTCTGTAGTACTGCGGTACGACGGCAGCGAGTACACCTACCCGGTGGTCGACAGTACCGTCGGCGACAAGGGCTTCGACATCGGGAAGCTGCGCGGCCATACCGGTCTGGTGACGTTGGACAGTGGGTACGGCAACACGGCCGCCTACAAGTCCGCCATCACCTATCTCGACGGTGAGCAGGGCATTCTTCGGTACCGCGGCTACCCGATCGAGCAGTTGGCAGAGCGCTCCACCTTCCTGGAGGTCGCCTACCTGCTGATCAACGGCGAGCTGCCGACGGTCGACGAGCTCTCCACCTTCAAGAACGAAGTCACGCAGCACACCTTGCTGCACGAGGACGTCAAGAACTTCTACAAGGGCTTCCCGCGCGACGCGCACCCGATGGCGATGCTGTCGTCGGTGGTCTCCGCGCTGTCCACCTTCTACCAGGACAGCCACAACCCCTTCGACGAGAAGCAGCGCAACCTCTCGACGATCCGGCTGCTCGCCAAGCTGCCGACGATCGCCGCGTACGCCTACAAGAAGTCGATCGGCCACCCGTTCGTCTACCCGCGCAACGACCTCGGCTACGTCGAGAACTTCCTGCGGATGACCTTCTCGGTCCCCGCCCAGGAGTTCGACCTGGACCCGGTCGTCGTCTCCGCGCTGGACAAGCTGCTGATCCTGCACGCCGACCACGAGCAGAACTGCTCGACCTCCACGGTCCGCCTGGTGGGCTCGTCGCAGGCCAACATGTTCGCCTCGATCTCGGCCGGCATCAACGCGCTGTGGGGCCCGCTGCACGGCGGCGCCAACCAGTCCGTCCTGGAGATGCTGGAAGGCATCCGCGACTCCGGCAACGACGTCGACACCTTCATCCGCAAGGTGAAGAACAAGGAGGACGGCGTCCGCCTGATGGGCTTCGGCCACCGGGTCTACAAGAACTTCGACCCGCGCGCCCGGATCATCAAGGCCGCCGCCCACGACGTGCTCTCCGCGCTGGGCAAGGATGACGAACTCCTCGACATCGCCCTCAAGTTGGAGGAGCACGCGCTGTCCGACGACTACTTCGTCGAGCGCAAGCTCTACCCGAACGTGGACTTCTACACGGGCCTGATCTACCGCGCGATGGGCTTCCCGACCGAGATGTTCACGGTCCTGTTCGCCCTCGGCCGGCTGCCGGGCTGGATCGCCCAGTGGCACGAGATGATCAAGGAGCCGGGTTCGCGCATCGGCCGTCCGCGCCAGATCTACACCGGCGTGGTCGAGCGCGACTTCGTTCCCGTCGAGGAGCGCTGAGCCACTCCGCGGACACCTGAGGCGTACGCCGTCACCGCACAGCGGCGTATGCCGGGTTCGCCCCCGGCGACAACCGAAGAGTGAGAAGAAGCGGAAGGCGCCCTGATGCCGGTCCCCCCACGGGCCGACCTTCAGGGCGCCTTCCCGTGTCCCGGTGCGGATTCCCCCCACGGGATCCGGCCGGGCGTTACGGGACAGCGCCTGAATCGCTGTCGGCACACCGGGCAGTGCCCGACATGCCTCCGCGGCGCGGTCTGCCGGGACGCGCACGGAACGGGAGGGCCGCTCAAAGCTCCCCGGTGTACGTGCCCCGGCAACGCCGTTTCCCGGGAACGTCCCCCAAGACATCCCCAGATGTCAGCAACGCCCCCCAAGACGCCACTGACATCGCCAACTTAGACTCACGAACCCTGCCGTTGGTTACGTCCACGCCACTGTGATCTGCGTCTCTTGTGCAAGGCGCGACCATGTGAGGTGAACGAAGCCCCGGTCTGGCGAACAGGGGCCCAGCGTAAGGATGATGCGCGAACCTTGTGAAGAGCTTATGTGAGGCGCTCGTGGGACTCCAGTGCCCCGGCAGCCAACGTTCCTTGAGCGAACACTTCCCGCCGGGAGGCCGGTGGTTGGGCCGGTCGAGCCGGGCCCCGGACAACGCGACAGGCCGTGCCGCGCCGACGTCGTCAGGGGGACGGCGCCGGGCGCGACACGGCCTGTCGCAGAGGCTGCTGCGGGTGGCTCAGGCCTTGCCGACGAGTTCGTAGCCCGCCTCGTCGACGGCGGCGCGCACGGCCTCGTCGTTTAGGGGCGCGGCGGAGACCACCGTGACCTCGCCGGTCGAGGCGACGGCCGTGACCGAGGTGACACCGGCGATCTCGGAGACCTCGTTGGAGATGGCGCCTTCGCAGTGCCCGCAGCTCATGCCGCTCACCTTGTAGACGGTCGTCACGGAACCCGGGGTTTCGGTCTGCGCGCTCATGTCGTGCTCCTCAGGGAGGTGTGTGGCTTACGATGCGAACCCTATACCCCTAGGGGGTATCTGTCCACGAGGGCACCCGGCGGGTCAGGGAACGCACCCAGAGAAGACCGAGCAGGCATACGGCGATCAGCTCGCCCGTGGAGAAGAACACGAAGAACTGCCGTTGCTCCGGCGTGGGAGCGGGGATCTGCCCCTGCGTGAAGAACGAGTGGTCGAGCTGCGCGCCCGTCATCAGGGCGGACACCCAGATCGCGATGCCGTGGGCCGAGTTCCACAGCGCGTGCAGCAGGGAGACCCCGAGATAGGTGGCGATCACCGGGGCGGTGCAGGGGAAGCGCCCGTTGCGGCGCCGCAGGGAGAGCAGGGCGGCGCCCGCGATCGCCGTCCACAGGCCGTGCCCGAACGGGGCGAGGATGCCGCGCAGGATCTCGGTCTCGAGCAGCGCGTGCAGATCGATGCCCTCCATGGAGACCGCCGCGTTGAACGCGTACCCGGAACTCTCCAGGGCCGCGAAGCCGAAGCCGACGGTCGCGCCCAGGACGAGGCCGGTACGCAGCCCGCGCAGCCGGGGGTGCCGGCGCAGGACGAACATCAGGGCGGCGAGCTTGGCCGCCTCCTCGATCAGACCGACGCCCGCGAACATCCACAGGGACGGGTGCAGCAGGTAGTACTCCATCATCGACGCGCCCAGCACACCGAGCGTCCCGCCGGTCAGGAAGCAGCCGAGGATCACGTTCACGCCGAGGTCGCGGCCGTGCTGCTCGTAGGCCCACAGCACGAAGGTGACGGGCGTCAGGAAGCTGCCGAGCAGGATCACGGTCGGCAGCAGGGTGGTGTTCTTCGTCGCGTACGTGACGATCGCGGTCAGTGTCCACAGGAGCAGGCCGCCCCACAGCGACCGTTTCCAGAGGCCGGCACGGATGCGTGGGTAGCGCGGAGGGGGCTGGCGAGGGACTTGGACGCGCGCGGTCGGGGCGCCGGGTGGCGGGGACTGGGTCACTGCGGCTCCCTCGGTTCGGCCTCTTTGTCCGAACTTTAGGGTGGGGCCGAGTGTGTTGCAGTCTGGGATGGTTTCTTCGGGTGGGCGCTCGGCCGGTCGGGGCCGCGGGGGTGGCCCGCCCCGACGGGACGGGCCACGGGGCGGCTCAGGTCGCGCCGCGGTTGCGGTTGCCGGGGCGGGCGGCGACCCAGGCGCGGACGGTGTCCGCGTACCAGTACGGTCTGCCGCCCTCCACATGGTCAGGCGGCGGCAGCAGCCCGTGTTTTCGGTACGACCTCACGGTGTCGGGCTGCACCCGGATGTGTGCGGCGATCTCCTTGTAGGACCAGAGCCGACGGTCGGTCATCATCAAGCACCTCCCCGCGCGCGCCACGGCGGCGACCGGGGGAGGTCGTCCGGGGGAGCCGGGCGCTGCGCTGGCGATCACGAAGCCTGTGCTCGGTCAACGACGGGGCGGCGCGGACGGAAGGGGCTGTGAACCGGGTGTGACACAAGCCCTGCGGAGGCGGGACATCTGTGACAGCAACGAGTTCTTTGTGACACAGATGATGAAATCCGGTGCGCGCGCCGCCGTTTCAGCGGTGCCCGCGCAGCACAAGGCGCCGCCCGCACGGGAGGCGGACGGCGCCTTGAGGGCTCACCGGTGGGGGTGAGGGCGGTGGATGCCGGGCGCGAAGTGCCTGGCACCCCTGGTGCTACCAGCGGGAGACTCGGGCCCGCCGGTACAGGATCAGCCCGCCGGCCAGCAGGGCGACGCTGACGGCGGACGCGGCGATCATGTCCTCGCTGCCGGTCTCGGCCAGGGCGGGGGCCTGGTGCGAGAACGTGGAGGGGATGACGTCGGTGTGCGGGGTGGCGGGGGTGGACGGCGGCCGGTGTTCGCTCCGCTGCGGCGGGATCCGGTGGTGAACGAAGTGCCCGCCGTTCGGCGTGTGAGGGTGCTCCACGGGTGCGGCCGGGGGTGCGTCCGCGGCGACCGGAACGGCGGGGGCCTCGGGCGTATCGGCATCGTTCGCACAGGAGTTGCCGAACGTCGGGTTCAGAAGGCCGATCACGTCCACCGAATTGCCGCAGGCATTGATCGGGATGTTCACCGGAATCTGGATCGTATTACCGGAGGCGACGCCGGGTGAATCATTCGTGGCGCCTTCGGCGAGCGAGTCCGCGTACACCGGGTTGCCGCACAGGGACAGAATTCCTGTCGCGGCGGCAGCCGCGACCATTCCCCTGCTCAGGGTCTGTCGCAATCTCGTTGTCTTCCTGCTGGTAGTAGTGGGAGAAGGAGGAAAGCCGGCCCTGGAATCCGACGAGGGCACTCCAAGGCCGGCCGTGACACGGCCGGGCGACTGGTGAGACGCGTCAGCCGCTGCCGGCTACGGCGTCAGTGGTTCAGGCAGGTGTTGCCGGCGGTCGGGTTCACCAGACCGATCACGTCGATCGAGTTCCCGCACAGGTTGATGGGGATGTCCACGGGGATCTGGATCACGTTGCCGGACAGGACGCCCGGGGAGTGGGCGGCGGCGGCCTCGGCGCCCGAGTCCGCCATGGCCGGGGCGGCCAGCCCGAGCGACATGATCGCGCCGGCGACAACGGCAGCGCTCTTCTTGTGCTTCACGAAGTTGTCCCTTCTGCATGTCGTGCCCCTGTTGACGGCCGAAACCGAGCGAGCGCAGCCTGAACGGCTCGCAACACGACGTGCAGACTGTGAAACGAGGAAATGGGGCCCGAAGCAACTCGGGAATGCGAAGCGCCACGCAATTCACTCGAATGCTGCAGCCTGAATTACGCGGGAACGACAGAGCCCTTGCCGCCTTTCGCAGTGCGAAGGCGGCAAGGGCGAGGGGGAGCGGGAGCGGGGACTAGTCCTCGACGTCGTCCGGGATCGACACCAGCCAGCGGGTGTCGCGGCGCGGACGCAGGTACAGGGCCCAGTACACGGTGGCCACCGCGGTGATGCCGCCCGTCCACAGCAGGTAGCTCACGTCCTGGAGCGTGAGGACGTACACCAGGACCACGATCAGCAGGAGGGGCACCGCGGGCCACAGGGGCATCCGCCAGGCGGCCTGGTGGCGGTGCGCGCCGCGCCGGGCGAGCAGGGCGGCGACCGCGACGAGCAGGTACATCGCGGTCACCGAGACGCCGGTGACGCCGTAGAGGGTGTCCAGGTTCACGAAGCACAGGAGCGCGCCGGGGACGCCGACCAGGAGGGTGGCGACCCAGGGGGAGCCGAACCGGCCGAGCCGCGACAGGGCGTTGTTGACGGGCTCGGGCCAGGCCTTGTCGCGGGCCGAGGCGAACAGCACCCGGGAGTTCTGGATGACCATGACGATGCCCGCGTTGATGATCGCGAGGGCGACGCACAGGCTCACGAAGGTGCCGACGGCGGAGTTGGACCAGGCGGTGACCATGCCGCTGAGGTCGCCCTCGGTCAGGGCCTTGATGTCGGAGGCGCCCATGGTGATCGCGACGACCGGGACCAGGATGATGACCGCGGAGATGGCGAGGGTGGCGAGGACCGTGCGGGCGACGTTGCGGCGCGGGTTCTCCAGCTCCTCGGAGAGGTAGACGGCGGTCGAGAAGCCCTGGGTGGCGAAGAGGGCGATGGCCAGGCCGGAGATGACCAGCATGGCGGTCACGGTGTCGGTGTGGCCGCCGGAACCGGCGACCTGCATCGAGACGAGGCTGTCGACGCCGCGCTCGCTGTGCGCGAAGCCCAGCAGGGCGACGACGCCCGCGGCCACGACCTCGAGGACCAGGAAGATGCCGGTGATCCAGGCGTTGGCGCGCAGGTCCAGCAGACCGGCGAGGGTGGCCAGCAGCATGACGGCGGCGCCGGTCATGGCCGGGTCGAGGTGCACGATCGGGGTGAGGTAGTCCGCCGTGCCCATCGCGATCACCGGCGGGACGACCATGACGACCAGCAGGGACATCACGAAGACCAGCCAGCCGGCGAGGCGTCCGGCCAGGGTCGAGACCATGGCGTACTCGCCGCCCGCGCTGGGGATGAGGGTGCCCAGCTCCGAGTAACAGAACGCCACGGCGATACAGAGGACGGAGCCGATGGCGATGGTGAGGGCGGTGGCGGTGCCGAGCGAGCCGAACAAGTCGGGGATGACCACGAAGAGCGTGGAGGCGGGCGTCACGCAGGACAGCGTGAGCAGAGTGCCCCCGACGACGCCGATGGAACGCTTGAGCTTCTGAGGACCCTGGGGGCTGTCGGACACCTCGAGGGTGGGGGCCTCGACAGGGCGGAGCGTGTCGGTCATACGTGGTTCCGATCGACTTGTGCAGGTGATGTTCGGGCGGGAGCGCTATCGCCTCCGGCGGCTCGCGTGGAACTTCATTCGTCCGCTCCCGGCGCAGATGCAACCCTGCGAAAACCCTTGCGTCAATGGGTGTTTACCTTCGGAATCCGCACTCTGAGGGCGGCCTGTGAGGCATCGCTTTCCCAGGGTTCGGCGCCCCAATGGCTCATTCATCAAGCCCTGTTGGTGTGTGACCTTGGTTTCAAAGGTCAAGGGTGTGTCCTGCCTGGGGTACCCGTTTCATGCCTCGTACGCGGGAATCGCAGGTGGGGCGTTAAAAAAATGTCAGGCCGTCCGATATTCGGACGGCCTGACGGGGGTTTCGGGTTACGCTCAGTGGTTGCGCGGGAACCCAAGGTCGACGCCCGCCGGGGCGTCCGCCGGGTCGGGCCAGCGGGTGGTGACGACCTTGCCGCGGGTGTAGAAGTGCGTGCCGTCGTTGCCGTAGATGTGGTGGTCGCCGAAGAGCGAGTCCTTCCAGCCACCGAAGGAGTGGTAGCCCACCGGCACCGGGATCGGGACGTTCACGCCGACCATGCCCGCCTCGATCTCCAACTGGAAGCGGCGGGCGGCGCCGCCGTCGCGGGTGAAGATCGCGGTGCCGTTGCCGAACGGCGAGGCGTTGATGAGGGCGACACCCTCGTCGTACGTCTCGGCGCGCAGCACGCACAGCACCGGGCCGAAGATCTCGTCCTGGTACGCCTTCGCCGTCGTCGGCACCTTGTCGAGGAGCGAGATGCCGATCCAGTGGCCGTCCTCGTAGCCGTCGACCGTGTAGCCGGTGCCGTCCAGGACGACCTCGGAGCCCTCCGCCGCGGCGCCCGCGACATAGGAGGCCACCTTGTCCCGGTGCACCTTGGTGATCAGCGGGCCCATCTCGGAGGCCGGGTCGTTGCCCGGACCGATCTTGATCTTCTCGGCGCGCTCGCGGATCTTCTCCACCAGCTCGTCGCCGATCGAACCGACCGCCACCACCGCGGAGATGGCCATGCAGCGCTCGCCCGCGGAGCCGTACGCCGCCGAGACCGCCGCGTCCGCCGCCGCGTCCAGGTCGGCGTCCGGGAGGACCAGCATGTGGTTCTTCGCGCCGCCCAGGGCCTGGACGCGCTTGCCGTTCGCGGAGGCCGTGGTGTGGATGTAGCGGGCGATCGGCGTCGAGCCGACGAAGGAGACCGCCTTGACGTCGGGGTGCTCCAGGAGCCGGTCGACGGCCACCTTGTCGCCGTGGACGATGTTGAAGACGCCGTCCGGCAGGCCCGCCTCGGCCAGCAGCTCGGCGACGCGCATCGCGGCCGAGGGGTCCTTCTCGGACGGCTTCAGCACGAACGTGTTGCCGCACGCGATGGCGATCGGGAACATCCACAGCGGGACCATCGCCGGGAAGTTGAACGGCGTGATGCCCGCGACGACACCCAGCGGCTGCCGGATCGAGGCCACGTCCACCCGGCTCGCCACCTGCGTGGACAGCTCGCCCTTGAGCTGGACGTTGATACCGCAGGCCAGGTCCACGATCTCCAGACCGCGGGCCACCTCACCGAGCGCGTCGCTGTGCACCTTGCCGTGCTCGGCGGTGATCAGCTCGGCGATCTCGTCGCGGTGCGCGTCGAGCAGCGCGCGGAACTTGAAGAGGATCGAGGTGCGCTGCGCCAGCGAGGACCGGCCCCAGGCCTCGTACGCCTCCTTGGCCGCCGCGACGGCCGCGTCCACCTCGTCGACGGTCGCGAAGGCGACCTTCGTGGTGACCGCGCCGGTCGCCGGGTCGGTCACCGGCCCGTACGTACCCGACGCGCCTTCGACGGTCTTCCCGCCGATCCAATGGTTGACGATCTTCGTCATGCCCAAGAACTCCTTCACAGATGGCGGCGTCGGGTCGAGACGTGCCGGTCGTACTCCTCGCGCGCCTTGACCGCCGACGAACGGGTCGCGGTCTCGGCCACGGGAACATCCCACCAGGCCTCACCCGAAGGCGCTCCCGACACTGTGTCTGCGGTTTCGGTCTCCACGTAGACACATGTGGGAGTGTCGGCGTCGCGGGCCTCGGTGAGGGCGGCACGCAGGTCCCCTACGGTCGTCGCGCGCAGGACGCGCATGCCGAGACTGGCCGCGTTGGCGGCCAGGTCCACGGGCAGCGGCGCCCCCGTGTACGTACCGTCCGCCGCCCGGAAGCGGTAGTCGGTGGCGAACCGCTCGGCGCCCACCGACTCCGACAGGCCGCCGATGGACGCGTACCCGTGGTTCTGCACCAGCAGGACCTTGATCGGGATCCGCTCCTGCACCGCGGTGACGATCTCCGTCGGCATCATCAGATACGTGCCGTCACCGACCAGCGCCCACACGGGACGGCCGGGCGCGGCGAGCGACACCCCGATCGCGGCGGGGATCTCGTAGCCCATGCACGAGTAGCCGTACTCGAGGTGGTACTGGTCGCGCGAGCGGGCCCGCCACAGCTTGTGCAGATCGCCGGGGAGGGAACCGGCCGCGTTGATGACGATGTCGGAGGCGTCCACCACGGCGTCCAGCGCCCCGATGACCTGCCGCTGCGTGGGCCGCGTGTCCGGCTGCCCGGCCGCGAGGCCGGCGTCCACCTGCCGCTCCCAGTTCCGCTTGCCCCGCGTGTACCGCGCGACGTACGCGGGGTCGACGCGGTGGCCGGGCGCCGCCAGCGCCTCGGTGAGCGCTTCGAGAGCGCCGCGCGCGTCGGCGACCAGTGGCAGTCCGGCGAGCTTGTGGCCGTCGTACGGGGCGATGTTGAGGTTGAGGAAGCGGACGCCGTCGCCGGTGAAGAGCGTGCCGGAGGCGGTGGTGAAGTCGGTGTAGCGGGTGCCGACGCCGATCACCAGGTCGGCGGCGCGGGCCAGTTCGTCGGCGACCGCCGTGCCGGTGTGGCCGATCCCGCCGACGTCCTGGGGGTGGTCCCAGCGCAGCGAGCCCTTCCCCGCCTGGGTGGAGGCGACCGGGATGCCGGTGGCCTCGGCGAAGCGGTCGAGGGCGTCCTCGGCGCGGCTGTGGTGGACGCCGCCCCCGGCCACGACGAGCGGGCGCCGGGCGGCGCGGATCGCCCGGACCGCCGCGGCCAGTTCCACCGGGTCGGCGCCCGGACGACGTACCGTCCAGGTCCGCTCGGCGAACAACTCCTCGGGCCAGTCGAAGGCTTCGGCCTGTACGTCCTGCGGCAGCGCGAGCGTGACCGCGCCCGTCTCGACCGGGTCCGTGAGGACGCGCATGGCCTGGAGAGCGGCCGGGATCAGCGCCTCGGGGCGGGTGATCCGGTCGAAGTACGCCGACACCGGGCGCAGACAGTCATTGACGGACACGTCCCCGGCGCGCGGGAACTCCAACTGCTGGAGCACCGGGTCCGCGGGGTGGGTGGCGAAGACGTCGCCGGGCAGCAGCAGCACCGGGAGGTGGTTGACCGTGGCCAGGGCGGCGCCCGTGACCAGGTTGGTCGCGCCGGGTCCGATGGAGGTCGTCACGGCGTGGGCGGACAGCCGGTTCGACTGCCGGGCGTACCCGACCGCCGCGTGCGCCATCGCCTGTTCGTTACGGCCCTGGTGATAGGGCATCACCGCGCCGTACTCGACCAGCGCCTGCCCGACCCCCGCGACGTTGCCGTGGCCGAAGACGCCCCAGGTCGCCGCGATCAGCCGCCGACGCTCGCCGTCCCGCTCGGTGTACTGGGCGGCGAGGAAGCGTACGAGCGCCTGGGCGACCGTGAGCCTCGTCGTCGAGGTCATCGGTATCTCCCCGTGCTGTCCAGGTGGTCCGGGTGGAAGCGGATCCGCCACTGGCGTTCCTCGCCCGGCCCGGCCATGACGTTCAAGTAGTACATCGTGTGGCCGGGCTGCGCGACGGACGGGCCGTGCCAGCCGTCGGGGACGAGTACGGCGTCACCGGTACGGACCTCGGCGAGGACGTCGGATCCGCCCTCGCGCGAGGGGAAGACGCGCTGGTACCCGAAGCCGTTCGGGCCCTCGATCTCGAAGTAGTAGATCTCCTCCAGCTCCGTCTCCTCGCCGGGCCGCGTCTCGTCGTGCTTGTGCGGCGGGTACGAGGACCAGTGGCCGCCGGGGGTGACGACCTCGACGGCGATGAGCTTGTCGCACGGGAAGGCGTCGGCCGCGGCGAAGTTGCGCACCTGGCGGGCGCAGTCGCCGCTGCCGCGGTCTTCGACGGGAACCTCCGGCGCGGGGCCGTAGCGGGCGGGGAGTCGTCGCTCGCACTTCGCTCCTGCCAGGGCGAAGCGGCCTCCCACGCCGGAGGCGATCTGGACCCGGGCGTCGCGGGGCACGTACGCGAAGTCGGACGCCCCCGCGAACACGCTGTCCCTGCCCAGGAGTTGGAGCTTCACATCCTCTGTGTGCACCGTACAGCCGCCCTGGAGGGGGAGCACGATCCACTCGCTGTCGCCGGTCGCGAAGGTGTGTGTGCCACCGGGACGGAGACGCAGGATCCGCAGGGCGGAGTGGCGCCAGTGCGCTCGCGCGGGGTCGATGTGGAGGACGTAGTCGGGGGTCGCGGTGGTGCCGTGGGGGAGGTACAGCTCTGCCCTCTCCGAGGGCGCCTCGCGAGGAGCGTGCGTCTCGCGGGGAGCGTGCGACCCCGTCCCTTCGACCTGCTCGCGCCCCTCGAACCCCTCGAACTCCGTCATTCGAGTTCCCCTCACATCGGCTGCCCCCAGGTCTAGCCGCGCCCCGGGAACCCTGTCAATATTTTGTCCGGACATTCGGACCAGTCCTGAACCGATCCCGCGTCGACCCTGAATCGGTCCCGGATCGGCCTCGGATCGGCCTCGGATCGGTCATTGCGCCGAGCCGATGTCACTCCGTCGAGGGACGAGGAGGGGCGGGATGTGTCGTAGAGGTCAAGCCCGGCAATTCAGTGGATCACCCCTTCGGGGGCGCAACTCGGGCGCGAGCCACGCGTTGACTCAGGCGTCGGGCATCCCGCCCGGCCGTTATGACGAACCCCAAGGAGCATCTCTCCATGTTGCGTATCGCCAAGGGCCTGGCCCTGACCACCGTTGCCGCTGCGGCCGTGGCGGGCACCGCCGGCATCGCTGCCGCCGACAGCGGCGCCGAGGCTGCTGCGGCCCACTCCCCGGGCGTCCTGTCGGGCAACGTCGTCGAGGTCCCGATCCACGTCCCGGTCAACGTGTGCGGAAACACGATCGACGTCATCGGCGTGCTGAACCCCGCGTTCGGCAACACCTGCGCCAACCACTGACGTTCGCGCGAACCCTGCCGCCGGCCGTCTCCCTCCGGGGAGGCGGCCGGTCGGCGTGTCAGGGCATGGGGTTTCCGTAGCCCCGAGGGCTCGTTAGCAGGGCGCAGCACCACCCCCTCGGCGACGCGAGTCGCCACAGAGATGAAGAGAGAAGGAACACGATGAAGTCGACGAAGCCGCTCAAGGCCGCCGCTGTCCTTGCCGGATCCCTGGTCGTCGCCGGTGCCGCGGCCCCCGCCTTCGCCGCGGACGCGTCGAGCCCCGTGCCCGCCGGTCTGGGCGGCGCGCTGGAGACCCTCACCTCCCAGCGGAACCTCGACGTACGTCACTTCCAGCATCAGTCCGACGCCCTGAGCACCGAGAACAAGCAGTCGGTCCTCCACACCGTGAACACGACGACGGCCCGCCTCAACCAGCAGGGTGCGGGCCGACTGCTGGGCGGTCTCCCTCTCCAGGGCTGATGAACCGACGTCGGCTCGACCGTGGTCCCGCTCACCCTGGGGGTCTCTCGATGCCGCCCCGGGGTGCGGGCCGGGCGGAGGGGGGTGGAGGGGGCAGGGGATGATGGGCCGGGCGCGGGAGTGCCGCTCCTAGTTCATCCCCGACAGGTATGGATCGATCATGCGAGTTGCCGGTGCGTGGTTAGGTCGGTTCGGCACGAAGCGCCGACGCTGGACGGCCCTCGGCGCGACAGTACTGATATCGGTGTCCGGATATGTCTTCGTCGACGCCCACAGAATCGACTCCGCCCCCTTCGCGAGCGACGCGAAGTGCGACACGGTCCTGGACCGACTGCCTGAAGAGGTTCTCTCGAATTCCCGGGACTGGGTGATAGGCGAGGGAACCGCGGCCTGGGGAGGACGGAAGCTGACCCTCCGATGCGGGGTTCCCGAACTCGATCCCACCACCGACCTGTGCGTCAGTGCCGACGGCGTCGACTGGGTTCTTGACGAAGCGACCCTGAAGGAGACGGGCAAGAGCGTGCTCACCACTTACGGCCGCTCGCCCGCGATCGAAGTGACGTACTCGGGGCGTCGCGAGAACGCGGGTGACGTCCTGACGTCGTTGACGTCTTCGGTCGACTGGATCCCGCAGCGTTCACGGTGCCTCGACTTGAACGACGTGTAGGCCGAAGTCGTCGTGCGCAGAGCATGACGGAAGCCTGGTGCCGGCCGGACAGCCCTGGAGCCTCCCCTTGATCATCGGGGAGCGCCCGGGGCTTCGCCATGTCTGGTGGAACGCGGCGCCCTCAGGGCGAGTGGAGAAATCATTGAAGTTTCACGCATCGGCTATGCTGGGACAGGAGCTTGAATGTTCAAGTGATTAGTCTCCTCCCACTCAGAAGGATCTGCCTCCCCATGGCTCCCACGCTCGCCCGCTCCACCGCCTCCCCCTCCGTCGCAACCGAGGGCACCTCGCCGCACGCCTACGACGTCGGGTTGCTGATTGTCCGCATTGTCCTCGGCCTGACCGTCGCAGCGCACGGTGCGCAGAAGCTCTTCGGCTGGTTCGGCGGCGGCGGCCTCAAGGGCACCGGCCAGTTCTTCACGATGAGCGGCTACCCCTCGGGCGAGACGATGGCCGCGATCGCCGGACTGAGCGAGACCCTCGGCGGGCTCGGCCTGGTGTTCGGCCTGTTGACGCCGCTTGCCGGCGCCGCTGTCCTCGGCACGATGATCAACGCTCTGGCCGTCAAGTGGGGCGGCGGCTTCTTCGCTCCGCAGGGCGTCGAGTACGAGGTTCTGCTGGCCGCCGGTGCGGCCGGACTCGCCCTCACCGGGCCCGGCAGGATCGCCGCCGACCGCTTCCTGCCCGGACTGCGCGCGCACCGGCTGGTCTACGGAGCCGCCGCTGTGGCACTTGCCGTCGTGCTCGCCGGCCTCGTCCTGCTCATTCGCAACTGAGCCGCCGCCGCTCCCCGCGATGCCTCGCCGGACAGCCCCGGAGCCTTCCCTTGATCGTCGGGGGAGTGCCCGGGGCTTCGCCGTGTCCGGTGGAACGCGCTCTGGTCAGCAAAGAGCCCTCCCGGTCGGGAGAGCGTCGCGTGGCGCCCCCGGCAGGACTCGAACCTGCGGCCAAGCGCTTAGAAGGCGCCTGCTCTATCCACTGAGCTACGGGGGCCGGTGTGGTGGCTGGTCTGTGTGGTGACCGGGTGTGGGTCGATCCGTGACCTTGCCGGGGACAAGGATAGAGGTCCCTGGCCCTTGTCCTGCGCGCTTCGCCTCCGTGGCTCGATGTGGAGGTTCGGTGAAGCGGTCCCGATAATCGCAGGCAGGTGCGAATCACGCATCGCTTTTGACGCCTCGCGCTCCGGGTGTTGTGTACTCGTTATGCCTGCGTCCCAGTCGTCCCTTCCGTCCGCTGTGTCCTGTCGGCGCGCAGACGGCTCCATATGCTTCAGAAACCATCCAAAGTTGGGCATTCTTCGCATGTGCTGACCTTGGATGTACGGCCTCAGCTTCTCAACGCACTCTCCGCCCTGCGCGACCGCGTCGCCGCGGCACGCTTCCCGCTGCCCCTGGCCGGGGCGCCCGGCGCGCGTGCCCACCGTGACGAGCTTCTCGCGCAGCTCGACGACTATGTGGTGCCCCGGCTGAGAGAACCCGACGCGCCCTTGCTGGCCGTCGTCGGCGGATCCACCGGGGCCGGCAAGTCGACTCTCGTCAACTCCCTTGTGGGCCGCAAGGTCAGCGAGGCCGGTGTGCTGCGGCCCACCACCCGCGTGCCCGTGCTCGTCTGCCATCCCCAGGACCACCACTGGTTCGGCGACCGGCGCGTCCTGCCTGGCCTCTCCCGGGTATGGGTGCCCCGGCAGGAGACCGGCGACGAACCGCACGGAGTCGTCGACCACGAGGACCGTGTCCTGCGCGTCGAGACCGCCGACACGGTTCCGCAGGGGCTCGCCCTCCTGGACGCCCCCGACATCGACTCCCTGGTCGCCGGGAACCGGACCCTCGCCGCCGAGCTGATCTGCGCCGCCGACATCTGGATCCTGGTCACGACGGCCGCCCGGTACGCCGACGCCGTCCCCTGGCATCTGCTGCGGACCGCCAAGGAACATCAGGCGACCTTCGTCACCGTGCTCGACCGGGTCCCGCACCAGGTCGTCTCCGAGGTCTCCCAGCAGTACGGCGCCCTGCTCGACAAGGCCGGGCTCGGCGATGTGCCGCGCTTCACCGTGCCCGAGCTGCCCGAGTCGGCCTGGGGCGGGGGGCTGCTGCCCGCCACCGCCGTCGCACCCCTGCGCGCCTGGCTCACGACACAGGTGCAGGACCCCGCCGCCCGACAGGTCGCCGTGACCCGTACCGCGCACGGCGCCCTGGACTCCCTCAAGTCCCGCATGCCCGAACTGGCCGGGGCCGCCGCCGCCCAGTACGCCGCCGCGCTGCGGCTCACCGCCGCCGTCGACACCGCGTACGACAGCGAGTACGCGCGCGTGCGGGAGCGTCTGCGGGCCGGGGCCGTCCTCGCCGGTGAGGCGCTGAAGCGGTGGCGCAGCTATCCGGTCGACTGCACCGCCGGTGAACTGATGGACGCCCTTGTCGAGAGCCTCGGCACCCTGCTGCTGTGCGCGGTCACGGCCGCCGACGAGCACGTCGACGAGGCCTGGCGCGACGAATCAGCCGCGGGCGCGCCCGCGTTGATGAACCACGATCCGATCCTGGACAGCGCCGAGCACCGCATCGGGATGACCGTACGACGCTGGCGGCGCGTCCTCGAGGAGTACGCGGAGGACACCGTACGCGATCTCGACAAGGGCAACGCCCCGGACGCCGAGGTGGTCGCGGCCCTGGTCGCCACGGCTCTCCTGGGCGGACACCGGGCTCGCGAGGCGGGCGAGAGGCTCGCCGAGCGGATCGGCGTGCAAGGGGCGCTGCGGCTGAGCGACCGCGCCACCCGCCTGCTCGCCGAGTACCTCGAACGGGCGCTGCGCACCGAGCGCGAGCGCCGCCTCGCCCCCCTCGACGCCCTCGACGTCCGCGCCGAGCCCCAGGCCGAACTCATCGCCGCGCTGTCCGTACTGGAGAAGGAGAGGTGAGCCGGTGACTGCCGTCACTGACCACACCGACCGTTCCGAGCATCCCCAGCGTCCTCAGGGGGAGCCCTCGGACGAGCCCGCTTCCCTCGACGAGGCCGCCGCCCCCGACGGGGGAGACGACGACGCACGCGCGCGCGTGGGGCGTGCCGCAGGGCACGTCGGCGTCTCGGATTCGGGTCCCGACTTGGATTCGGGTTCGGATGACGGGGGTGTGGAGGCGGTCGTCGGTGCGGCGACCGGGTCCGTACCCGTACCCGTACGCGCGGGCGACGATCCGGTGGCCCCCGCCGGGACCGTCTGGGACGACGGGCTGATCGCCCGGCGCATGCCCGCGACGGCCTCCGAGGCGGCCGTCGAGCACGAGGCGGTCGCGATCGTGGAACCCCGCGGCAGGGCCGTACGCCAGCCCGAACCCCTGGCCTACGAAGCGCCCCTGCGATCGCGGCTGGACGCGTTGCACGAACTGGTGGGCCTGTCACGGACCCGGCTGGACAGTGACACGCTCGCCGAGGCGGGCCGGGTCCTGGACACGGCGGCCGAGCGCCGCAGGCTCTCCGGGGAGCACACCGTGGTCGCCGTCGCGGGCGCCACCGGCAGTGGCAAGTCGACGCTCTTCAACGCACTTGCCGGAGTGGCCATTTCGGAGACCGGCGTCCGCAGGCCGACCACCGCCACGCCCATCGCGTGCAGTTGGAGCGACGGCGCCGGACCCCTCATCGACCGGCTCGGCATCCCGGGGAGGCTGCGCCGTCGCCCCGTACCGACCCCCGACGGCGAGGCGCCGCTGGGCGGGCTCGTCCTGATCGACCTGCCCGACCACGACTCCGCGGCCGTACGGCACCGGGAGGAGGTCGACCGCGTCCTCGCGCTCGTCGACGCGGTCATCTGGGTCGTCGACCCCGAGAAGTACGCCGACGCCGTCCTCCACGAGCGCTATCTGCGGCCTCTCGCCAGGCATGCCGAGATCATGTTCGTCGTCCTCAACCAGGTGGACCGGCTGCCCGGGGAGGCCGCCGACCATGTGCTCGACGATCTGCGCCGGCTGCTCGACAGCGACGGGATCGCCCTCGGGGAGTACGGAGAGCCGGGCGCGACCGTGCTCGCGCTGTCCGCGCTCACCGGGGAAGGCGTGGGCGAACTGCGCGAGGTGCTCGGGCAGTTCGTGGCGGAGCGCGGGGCCGCCGCGCGTCGCGTCGCCGCCGATGTGGACGGGGCCGCCGCCCGGCTGCGGCCCGTCTACGCGGCAGGTCAGCGCATGGGCCTGACCGAGGAGGCGCGCGAGGAGTTCGCCGAGCGGCTGGCGGACGCGGTGGGCGCGACCGCCGCGGGCGAGGCCGCCGAGCGTGCCTGGCTGCGCGACGCCGGGCGTGCGTGCGGCACGCCCTGGCTGCGGCTCTGGCGGTGGTGCAGGCACCGTAACGACCCCGCCACGGGACGGCTGTCGGTGCCCGCGTCCGCGGACGCGGAGGCGACCGCCCGGCAGCGCGTGGAGCAGGCCGTACGGACGGTGGCGGACCACGCCGCGAGCGGGCTGCCCGCGCCCTGGGCCCAGGCGGTGCGCGAGGCCGCGGCGCGCGGCGCGCGGGAGCTGCCGGAGGCGCTGGACGAACTGGCGGCGCGGGTCGCCACGCCGCCGGAGCGCCCGCCCCGGCCCGGCTGGTGGCCCGCCACCGTGCTCGCCCAGGCGTCGATGACGCTCTTCCAAGTCGTCGGCACGCTGTGGTTGTTGGGGCAGGCCTTGGGGCTCATGTCGCCGAACCTGGGGGTGCCGGTGCTGCTGATGGCGCTCGGTGTGGTCGGCGGCCCGGCCATCGAGTGGAGCTGCCGGATGGCCGCGCGCGCCCCGGCCCGGCGGTACGGGCTCGAGACGGAACGGCGCTTGCGGGACGCGGCCGCCGGGTGCGGGCGGGCCTGGGTGCTGGATCCGGTGGCGGCGGAGCTGTTGCGGTACCGGGAGGTCCGGGAGCAGTACGCGAAGGTCACGGGGGTGGGGGCGCGGGTGGGGTGAGCCTGTCCTGCGCTGTTTTGCCGCTGGACAGCGCAGCGGCGGAGAGTCTCGTTCGGGTGGCGGAGTTGTCCACAACCGGGCGGTAGCCCACAGCGCTCAGCGGGCTCGGGCCGACGGAGGCAGTCTGATCTCACGGCGATCGCGACGAGCGCGGTCGTCGGAGCGGCGGCGGTGTGCGCCAGGGCGCGACCGCCGCGGCAGACGCAGCCGTACGGGACGGGCCCGTACGCGTTCTGACCCGGCACGGGAGCCGGGGTGAGGGAGGGGCTGTGAACGAGACGATGGTGTGTGTGGTCGGCAACGTGGCCACGCAACCGGTGTACCTGGAGTCGGCGACGGGGCCCACGGCGCGCTTCCGGCTGGCGGTGACGGCGCGGTACCTGGACCGAGGGAAGAACGTGTGGACCGACGGGCACACGAACTTCTTCACGGTGTGGGCCCGGCGCTCCCTCGCCACGAACGTCGCGGCATCCGTGTCCGTGGGTGATCCGCTCGTCGTGCAGGGGCGGTTGAAGGTACGCAGCGAGCAGCGCGAGGGGCAGGGCTGGTTGTCGGCGGACCTCGACGCGGCGGCGATCGGCCATGATCTGTCGCGCGGCACCTCCGCCTTCCGCCGGTCCGCCAGGCCCGAGGGGCGACCCGGGCCGCAGCTCGGGACGTCGGCGCAGCCCGAGCCCACCTGGGAGACGGCACCGGCAGGTCGGCAGGAGACGAGGGACGAGCCGAGGACATCGGCGGAACCCCAACCCGGCCTGGAACCAGCCGAAGTGACGTGACGTCAGCCACGTCCGAAGGCTCGTTCGCCCTTCTTGCCCCCTCCGTCGGCTATGAGGGGTTGTGTAGGCCGAAGTACGAAGAATCCCTATGGATTTGTCGATAAGCACAGGTCGCAAACAGGGGGAGCGATAACGATTCCGAGTCGGATCGGCGATCCGACTATGTGATCGGGAGGTGGGGTGTGGGGCCTCCTTAGGATGCCGGACATAGCTCTCGGGGCTTCTGATTCTGCTGGCGGGACCGTGCCCCCCATGCCAACGGGTCCTGCTCGAAGGGGAATTCTGTGCTTTCTTCGCTTTCCGCGCCGTCCGTGCGCAGGCGCGGGGCTGTCCGCCTCGCCGACGCGGCGCTGGTGTCCGGACTCCTCGCGGCGGGCCTGCTGGCCACCGCGGGCGTGGCGGTCGCCGACGGGACACCGCAGAGCGGGGGCGGCGCGACGGCGACCATCGGCGGCCTCAAGACCTACGGCACCGCGGTCATCCACGACGGGGACGCGAACGAGCAAGTACCGGCAGGCCTGTTCGAGATGTCCGTCGACAACGGCGGCACCCTGCAGACCTACTGCATCGACCTCCACACCCCGACACAGAAGGACGCCCGGTACCACGAGACGCCCTGGAGCGGTACGTCGCTGAGCGGCAACAAGAACGCGGGCAAGATCCGTTGGATCCTGCAGAACTCCTATCCGCAGGTGAACGATCTGGCGGAGCTGGCGGCCAAGGCCGGGGCCAAGGGGCTCACCGAGCAGGACGCGGCGGCCGGCACCCAGGTGGCGATCTGGCGGTACTCGGACGGCGCGGACGTGGACGCGGTCGATCCGCGGGCGGAGAAGCTCGCGGACTACCTGGAGGAGAACGCGCGCACCCTCGCGGAGCCGGCCGCCTCCCTGACCCTCGACCCGCCCGCGGTCTCGGGTCACCCCGGTGAGCGGCTCGGTCCGGTCACGGTGCACACGAACGCGGACAGTGCCACGGTGAGGCCGCCGGCCGATGCCATGGCGAGCGGTGTGAAGATCGTCGACAAGCGCGGCAAGGCGGTCACGTCCGCGACCGACGGCAGCCGGATCTATGTCGAGGTGCCCAAGGAGGCGCAGGACGGCTGGGTCGAGCTGTCCGTGCAGGCGTCGACCACTGTGCCGGTCGGGCGGGCCTTCGTCTCGGAGACCCGCAGCCAGACGCAGATACTCGCCGGTTCCAGCGAATCGACCGTCTCGGCCACGGCGACGGCGAACTGGGCCGTGGCGGGCGCGATACCCGCGCTGTCGGCCGTGCAGGACTGCGCCAAGAGCGCGGTGGACATCACCGCGGTGAACAAGGGCGACGAGCCGTTCACGTTCGCGCTGATGGGGACCGAGTACAGCATCCCGGCGGGCAAGTCGCAGACGGTGGCGATCCCGTTGCAGGAGGACCAGGCGTACGACTTCACGGTCAAGGGGCCGGGCGGCTACCAGAAGCGGTTCAAGGGCGTCCTCGACTGCAAGACCGAGGGACGTACGGCCAACCTGACCACGCAGACGGTCAGCGAGCCCAGCCCGGCCACGGGGGGCGCCGCGGCGCCCACGGACACGGACACCAACCTCGCCGAGACGGGCACGTCGAGCGCGACCCCGCTCATCGCGGGCACGGCCATCGGCCTGGTGGTGATCGGCGGCGCCGCCCTCCTCCTGGTCCGCGCGAAGAAGACACCGAAGCGGGACTGAGCGGACGACTTCGGCCACAAGGCGACCGACCGTGACGACCGCGCTGCGGTTCGTGACGGCCGGGGGCCGGGTCACACCCCGTGGGCCGGACTCGTTTTCGTCTTGGGGTGGCGGTCAGGCAAGATGGGGTGTTACTTGCCACGAGAGGGCATGAGTAGGCCCCTTACCAGCGGTTTCTTCGCCAATGAGGGGCCGTGCCAGGCGGTTTGGGCCGCCTCTGGGCCGTTGAGTGGGGGAGCGGCGCTTCAGGGGCCGATTGCGGGTGGCTCACCCACGATGCTTCCGAGGCCGAGGTCGGCGCGCATCACGGCGCGTACCTTGTCCCATCGCTCCCAAAGCCGAACGAAGTCTGTCCGTATTTCGTCGAATGACCCATCCGGCTCCGGATTCCCTTCTTCCAGGCACATGGTCCGTCGGTAGACCCTGGACAGCGCGCTCGTCATCCCATCTAGCTCGGCCAAAACCGCTACGGAAGCGACCAACTGAGCCTCGGCGAAAACGGAGTGGTGGTCGCGTCGGGCCTCCTCGACCAGCTCACGTGCATCCGGTGTGACAGCCCCTTTGTGTACAGTCCACAGGAAGTTCATGAGGTGGGTTCGGTAGCGCCGGAAGGACGCGTTGACTTGCATGTAGCCTTCGCGTCGGCGGTTCAGTTCAGCTACTTGCTGCTCGCGGTGCCACTGAGCGTCAGCAGCCTGCTGCTGACGCTCGAACTGTTCCGATTGAACGCGAGCCAGGAGACGTTGCGAGAGGACAGAGGCAACAAGTGTGCCTGTGACACCAACTACCGCGGCGGCCAATCCGATGAGCGCGCTTCCCATGTAACCCCCTGACTGGTGACAGGACTACGTCAGCGGCATCCTGCCCGCAGTGCGGCGGCTGCGAATGTCCTTTTGTGCCCTTGCTTCATCGTCGTCCCCCGCTTGCGGGTACACCGAGCGAGGGCGCAAAGAGGCCCCTCATCAGCAGGCTTCCTGCCGATGAGGGGCTGTCTTAGGCAGCGTTGGCCGTCTTCGGGCTGTCGTGAGCGTGACCGGCGGCCCGGTACATCGCGGAAACCGCCTTCCGGGTCCGGGCCTCGCTGGACGGCATGAGGTGCGTGTAGACGCGGAGGGTGAACCCCGGGTCGCTGTGGCCGAGGTAGAGGCTCAGGGCCTTGATGTTCTCCCCGGCGTCCAGGAGGACCGAGGCGTAGAAGTGGCGAAGGGCGTGCATGCCGTGTTCGCGGGCCGCTGCGTAGCGCTGACCCTTGTCGGGCGTCGGGATGATGCTGGCGGATGCCAGCGCAGGCTTCCACGCCCGACGCGCCGGAAGCTTACGGGGCCATGATCACTCGCCCCAAAGCAGCTCCAGCCCAAAGCCGCTCCACCGACCTGGTGCGCGCTAGGCTCAGCAGGCGGACGCACCGGATTCGGGGGCAGGTATGAGCCAAGTTATGCGGTTACTCGAGTGCCCACACTGCGATGAAGTGTCCCTTTTTGAGGAGTGGGTCATAGATCGCGATGTGAGGCCAGACGAAGATGTCCATCCAGATGACTACAAACTCTGGGGTTGCCTGAAATGCAAACAACCCCAGCTCTGGAAAGAGTCCGACTCGGAGGAATCTCAACGATTGTGGCCGCAGGTCGCCACACTGGCTCAGGGCATCCCAGCGTCGATAGCGCGTGAGATGATGGAAGCGCGTGCATGCTTCGATGCCAAGCTGTACACGGCTGCTGCCGTCATGGTCCGCCGTACGCTGGAAGGCATGTGCATCGAGCAGGGTACGCAGAAGAAAGCCCTCTTCCAGGCACTCCAGGAACTCCGCGATGACGGAAAGATCGAGGGCCGCCTCTTCGACTGGGCGCAGGCGCTGCGAGTACTAGGCAACCAAGGCGCGCACTTCAGCGAGGAATCGGTGAACCGGGAAGACGCAGCGGATGCATTGTCCCTTGCCGAGGCTCTACTGAACTACATTTACGTATTCACAGCTAAGTACGAGGAATTTCAGAACCGTAGGAAGTCGCCAGCAAACTGAGTTCTCATCCACGGCTGACATCAACGACACCGGACGGGGGCGTACATCGGCGACTCTGCCCGGCCGTCCCACCAGTCGCCGACCGCAGCCGAAGCGGGGCCGGATCGAACTCCTAAAGCGGTGCTCTGAAAGAGCAGGCGCCTCGAAAAGTGTGACAGAGGGTGTCACTCACAGGGGCGGAACTGTGGAACAAGGGATCATGACTGCTCTCGTGGCAATCGTCGGAACGTGCACGGGCATGGTGGGTGCTCTCGGTGCCGCGCGACTGAACGGCACTATGCAACGCCGCTCGCAGCACGAGCACTGGCGGCGAGACGGGCGGCGGCAAGCGTACGCAGCTTTCGTGGAGGCGGCGGTGGATTACGGTGAAGCCATCGGCGCCGTTCACGCGTGCGTGGCGCCGCCGGTGATCAGCCCAGGGTGGAAACGGCAGAGCTGCGCAGGCGAGTTGTCGAGATGAGGCCAGCGACGAGCAAGGCACTGGCTCTGGTGTTGGTCGAGGGACCTGAGGATGTGGTCCTTGCGGCTCACCAAGCGGTGCGGACCATGACCGCCTGGGCATGTAAGACCGGCGTGCACCCCCCTGAGCACCCTTTAGCAGTCTCTCGTTCGGTGCAGAACGTGCTCCGTGACGGTCCGACTGACCCCGACGGCCTGTCTGATGTGGCCTGGGTGCGTATTCGAGAGTTCGAAGCGTGTGCCCGGAAGGCTCTGGACCATCCGCTGTAGTCCACTTGGTGCGTGCACAGAGTGGGCGCGGGCACACAGCCCATGGACCGTCGGGAACGGGCAATTGACGGGGAGAGAAGTCCAGTGCCCTGTCTGTGCTTCTCTCCCCGTGAGCGCTGACCGGTAGGTCGTCGTCGACAATCGCGACTCCCCGATCGTCTCTTCAGGAGCTGTGAGGTTCGTTCACCGCCAGGAGGTGACCGCGGCTGGTAGCTACACGGAGCACGTCTCGCAAGGCCCCGGTCAGCTCCTTTGCTAGAAGTTGCAGTTCCTCCAGGTCCGCGTCCTCGTCGCCGAGAGTTTCCGAGGCCTGTTTCAGTAGTTCGGCCGCCATCCCGAGTTGCACCGCTTCGATGTTGTCCGCCAGGCGGGACATGTGTCCGTCTCTGTCATCGGTGCTGAGGTAGCAGGGCTTGCCTTCCGGCCCCGACCATGGGAGAAGCCGCAGCTCGTTTCGGGCTGTCATCCTTGCGTCTGCCTCTCGTCGATCACATGGTGGGTGGTGAAGACCGCGTCGACGCGGTCCCCCGGGAACACCAGGAGCGCGGCTTCAACGACGCGCCCAGCGCTGTCGGGAGACGGGCGCACACCGTCTCCCGAACCTCCGCCGGCCGTGGGCTCAACACCACAAAGCTCGCGGCCTCTCCCGCGCATGAGGCTCCGTCGCCGGGCACTACGGTCAGCGCCAAGTCGCTCGGGACGTAGATGCGGGCGAGGCTGTGCGGTGTCTCCCCGTCGTAGCTGATGCCGAGGAACTCGGTCAGCGGGCTGCCGTCCCGCACCCTCAACAGGGTTGTCAGGTGCCCGTGCGCCCGGATCTCGGTGGTGCGGACGATGACGTGCAGAGCCGCTTCAGCAGCGGTCCACGGGGCCAGCGTGCCCCAGCCGCCGACGTACGTGATCTTGCGGAGAGGGCACCGGACGAAGTTCCCTTTGCCGTGGATCTTCTCGACGAGACCCTCCCGCTCAAGCACTGCGAGAGCGCTCCGCAGCGTCGATGTACTGACCCTGTAACCGGCCAGTTCGCTCTCAGACAGAAGGCGTTCGCCGACCCTGATGCGACCGGTACGAATCTGGTGACGGAGGTCATCGGCGATGTCGTGATGGCGAGAAGTCACGGACTCGGTCACCCCTTCGCAGCATTCGCACGGCGACGAGACGGGTCCGTGTGTGCATGGTCAGCAGCTCGCCCGACTCGAACAGGAGCCGCTCGGCGCCGTGGGGCAATTGGTAGAGGTCGCTCACCCGGCACGCTCGGCCACCGACCTGGATGACGTCGCCGCGCTGGACGGTGGTCGAGGTGATCTCGACGGTGGATCCCAGCATGCCGCTGGGCGCCCATTCCCTCACCGCTCCACCCTCGCTGGCTGGTTGAACATTGAGTGGCAGGAGCAGTCACATACCTCGTAGACCACCGGAAGATCGATTGGTGCTACAGCCGGGGAGTCCTCCGTGCAGGCGTGGTGCGTACCGATCCGGCATTAGATCGATCGGTAGGAGGAGGCCTCCGCGTCCGTGATGTGGGGCTGTTGGTGAGAAGGCATCAGGCGACCCCCGCGAGGGCCGACCAGGCTTCAGCGGGTAGACGGTGAGCTACGACCATCGAGCGCCGCCGGACGCGCTTCTCCCAGGCCAGCACGTACGGGCGGACGAGTGCGATGTCCTCGCCCGCGAGGGAGTTCGTGTGGTCCGCGCGGTCCGGTCCAGTTCCCGGGCGACCATCGACCTGTCAGCGAGCGCATGGGGTGCGAAGGCGGCCATCGGCCGGGAGGGGGTTAAGGGGCGGCGATGCCGGCCCTTGGGGAAGTCCCTCTCTCTGGCGAGCGTGACGGCACGGCGGATACGGTTGAACACGCTGATCAGCTCCTATCGCTGATGGCTCGGTCCCCCGACATCGCCCGTCGCGGGGACCGCTTTGCGTACGACCGCCCAAGAGAGTGCGGTCATTCAGGCTGGTGGCGTGAAACCCGAATCGATCGGCCTCCCGCCATGACTCGGCGGAGAACGCTTCCGGCACCTCCGCTTCGACCGACGTGTATCGGGCGTGCTCCTCCACGCGTGCGGGGAGCCCGACGGTGGACAGCCGGGCGGGGCACAGGGCAGCCTCCGTCACCAGCGATCACTTTCAGTGAAGCTAGTTAACTAGACTAGGGCTAGTGGACTAGATTTTCCATATGCCTGAGCAGCCGCCCTATCTCCGTATCGCTGACGAACTCCGGCGGCGGATCGCGGAACACGTATGGGAGCCGGGGGACCGTCTGCCCTCCCGTGCCCAGATCGGCCAGGAGTGCGGCGTGGGTGAGAACGTGGTGCGCCGGGCACAGGAACTGCTGATCTCCCAGGGCGTGTTGGAGGGTCGTGCCGGTTCCGGGACGTACGTCGCCGAGCCCCGGCAGAAGGTGCGGGTCGTTCGTTCAGCGATGCGCGAGCACCCCGACGGATCTCCGTTCCGTGCCGACATGAAGGCCTTGGGCAAGCAGGGGGACTGGGAGAGCCGGACCGACGCCAAGATCCCGGCGCCAGCGGAGATCGCGGCCCGTCTCGGTATCGCCGAGGGTGATCTGTGCGTCCGCACGACGTACGAGTTCCTCGCCGACAGCCGACCGGTGCAACTCTCGACGAGTTGGGAACCGTACGACCTCACCGCCGGCACCCTCGTCGTCCTCCCCGAGGGAGGGCCCCACGCGGGGGCGGGTGTCGTGAACCGCATGGCCGCGATCGGCGTCACCGTCAGCCATGCCGTGGAGCAGCCGGAGCCGAGGCAGGCGACCGCGGAGGAGGCGTCGATACTCGGCATCCAGAAGGCCGCGCTTGTCACGCACATCCGGCGGACGTACTACAGCGACCAGGGACGGCCCGTGGAGACGGCGGACATCGTGGTGCCCGCCGCGCACTGCGAGATCGTCTACGAGATCCCGATCAACCGATAGCCGACAGTCGATGGCGAGCCCGCCCTGGACGCTCGATGGGTCTGGTCCGGGGCATTGCCTCCGGCGCTCGATCGGTGCCCCGCACTGGGCCGTCTCTGGGCCGTGCGAGGGTGCCCGAGGTCGATCGTTGATGACCGACGGCGACAGGTGCGGCGGAGGTGTCGGGCGAGAAACCCCAGGTCAGGGGCGCTCAAGCTAGCGAGTTTCCTTCATAGGGTGGCGGTCAGGCAAGATGGGGTGTATCTGCCCACTGCCAGATTTCAAGCTGCCGGACGGTTTCTCTTGGCTGAGTTCATTTACACCATGCGCAAGGCGCGCAAGGCGCACGGCGACAAGGTGATTCTCGACGACGTCACCCTGAGCTTCTACCCGGGTGCGAAGATCGGCGTCGTCGGCCCGAACGGCGCCGGTAAGTCGACCGTCCTCAAGATCATGGCTGGTCTCGAGCAGCCGTCGAACGGTGACGCCTTCCTCTCTCCCGGCTACAGCGTCGGCATCCTGCTCCAGGAGCCCCCGCTGAACGAGGAGAAGACCGTTCTGGAGAACGTCCAGGAGGGTGTCGCCGAGATCAAGGGCAAGCTCGACCGGTTCAACGAGATCGCCGAGCAGATGGCGGTCGAGTACACCGACGAGCTGATGGAGGAGATGGGCAAGCTCCAGGAGGACCTCGACCACGCCAACGCGTGGGACCTGGACTCCCAGTTGGAGCAGGCCATGGACGCCCTCGGCTGCCCGCCCGGCGACTGGCCCGTCACCACCCTCTCCGGTGGCGAGAAGCGCCGCGTCGCGCTGTGCAAGCTCCTGCTGGAGCAGCCCGACCTGCTGCTGCTCGACGAGCCCACCAACCACCTCGACGCCGAGTCCGTGAACTGGCTGGAGCAGCATCTGGCCAAGTACCCGGGCACCGTCGTCGCGGTCACCCACGACCGGTACTTCCTGGACAACGTCGCGGGCTGGATCTGCGAGGTGGACCGCGGTCGCCTCCACGGCTACGAGGGCAACTACTCCAAGTACCTCGAGACCAAGGCCGCCCGCCTCAAGGTCGAGGGCCAGAAGGACGCCAAGCGGCAGAAGCGCCTCAAGGACGAGCTGGAGTGGGTCCGCTCCAACGCCAAGGGGCGGCAGGCCAAGTCCAAGGCGCGACTGGCCCGTTACGAGGAGATGGCCGCCGAGGCCGACAAGATGCGGAAGCTGGACTTCGAGGAGATCCAGATCCCGCCGGGCCCGCGCCTGGGCAGCATCGTGGTCGAGGTGGACCAGCTCAACAAGGCCTTCGGCGAGAAGGTCCTCGTGGACAACCTCAGCTTCACGCTGCCGCGCAACGGCATCGTCGGTGTCATCGGTCCGAACGGCGCGGGCAAGACCACGCTGTTCAAGATGATCCAGGGCCTGGAGCAGCCCGACACCGGTTCGATCAAGGTCGGCGAGACCGTCAAGATCTCGTACGTCGACCAGAGCCGCGAGAACATCGACCCGAAGAAGACGCTGTGGGAGGTCGTCTCCGACGGCCTGGACTACATCAACGTCGGCCATGTCGAGATGCCCTCGCGCGCGTACGTCTCCGCGTTCGGCTTCAAGGGCCCGGACCAGCAGAAGCCGGCCGGTGTCCTGTCCGGCGGTGAGCGCAACCGCCTCAACCTCGCGCTCACGCTGAAGCAGGGCGGCAACCTGCTGCTGCTCGACGAGCCGACCAACGACCTGGACGTCGAGACGCTGTCCTCGCTCGAGAACGCCCTTCTGGAGTTCCCGGGCTGTGCCGTCGTCGTCTCCCACGACCGGTGGTTCCTGGACCGCGTGGCCACGCACATCCTCGCCTACGAGGGCGAGTCCAAGTGGTTCTGGTTCGAGGGCAACTTCGAGTCGTACGAGAAGAACAAGGTCGAGCGGCTCGGCCCGGACGCCGCCCGCCCGCACCGTGCCTCCTACAAGAAGCTGACCCGGGGCTGATCTTGCGGCACATCTACCGCTGCCCGCTGCGCTGGGCGGACATGGACGCCTACGGGCACGTCAACAACGTCGTGTTCCTCCGCTACCTGGAGGAGGCCCGTATCGACTTCCTGTTCCGCCCGGACAAGGATTTCCAGCAGGGGTCCGTGGTGGCGCGCCATGAGATCGACTACAAGCGGCAGTTGGTCCACCGGCACAGGCCGGTGGACATCGAGCTGTGGGTCACGGAGATCAAGGCGGCGTCCTTCACGCTCGCCTACGAGGTCAAGGACCCGGACCAGGTCTATGTCCGGGCCTCGACGGTGATCGTGCCGTTCGACTTCGCGGCGCAGCGACCGCGCCGGATCACCGCGGAGGAACGCGAGTTCCTCCGGGAGTACACGGACGACAAGGAGGAGGCCGTCGCCGCATGACGGTGCTCCAGCTCACCGATGACCGGGAGGCGGCGGACCTGGCCGCCTTCCTGGCCCGGCTGATCCACTACGACCGCGGCGCCGCCGTACGCCTCCAGGCGACCGGTACGGCGCTCGCGGTGTTCGGGCGACCGCCGTCGTTCGAGGTGCTCGCCATCCGTACGGTGCGGCTCGCCAAGCCGTACGAGGACGGGCTCGACACCCGGCTCGACGTGACCGTGTCGGCCGGTGAGCTGCTGGAGTCCCTGGACGAGGCGGCGGCCACGGCGGTCGTACCGGCCGCCGTCACCGGGCCGCCGTGGGCCGGGGTCCTGCCCCCGCGCGGCGGCTGGCGGACCGTACCGCATCTGCCGTCGCCCGACGCGCTGCGGGCGGCCGTGGCCGCGGCGGTGGCCGAATTCCGGGCGCGGGCACGGGAGTTGGCGCCCGAGCGGCGGACGCGCGCCGCACTCGACCGGATCGGCCGGGAGATCTGGTCCCGCACGGTGGCCGACACGGGGCTTCCGGTGCGGGCCCTGCACGCCGCGCAGTCGCTGGGCTTCCTGCGCCCCGCCGCACCGGCATCCGGCGACGAGTCCGTGGCGCTGTTCTCTTCGGACGCGTGGCTTCGGCTGCGCACCCCGTACGGGTCGATCGCCGTACGGGGCGGCGGACTCGGCGTCCTGGACATCAGCGTCCGCTGACCCCCGGTCGGCCCGGACACGGCTCAGTCCGGCGCGTTCACCATCGCCTTGGCCGCGTACGTCAGGTAGTTCCACAGCGTCTGCTCGTGCTCCTCGGCGAGGCCGAGTTCGTCTATGGCGTCCCGCATGTGCTTCAGCCAGGCGTCGTGCGCGGCCTTGTTCACCGTGAACGGGACATGGCGCATGCGCAGTCGGGGATGGCCGCGCTTCTCGCCGTACGTCGTCGGGCCGCCCCAGTACTGGATCAGGAACAGCACGAGGCGCTCCTCGGCCGGACCCAGGTCCTCCTCCGGGTACATGGGCCGCAGGACCGGGTCCTCGGCGACTCCCTCGTAGAAACGGTGAACGAGTCGGCGGAAGGTCTCCTCCCCGCCGACAAGCTCGTAGAAGGTCTGCTCCTGAAGCGTGCCGCGCCGAATCTCTGTCACGTCATCCATGGTCTCAGACGCCCCGACGGAGGACTTCGGGCGGAGGACTTTCGGCCGAGGGGCTCGGGCGCTCGGGTCGCTCGGGCCGCTCGGGTCGAGAGGGGCTCGCGCCGCGGACTTCCGGTGCGAGTCGCTCGCGGTCCTCGTCCGCAGCACAGTGGAGACATGACCGCGCGCGCTCCCGACCACGATCTGGAGACCCTCGCCACATCCGCGCGGGCGCACCTCGTCCAGGAGATCGACGCGAGCGGCGCCTGGGCCGCCGATCCCGTCTGGCGGGAGGCGTTCACGGCGGTGCCGCGCCATCTCTTCGTACCCTCCTACTACCTCCCCGACCCCGCGGGCGGGTACGAGCGCCGCTGGGGCGGCGACCCCGATCCGCGGCGCCGGGAGGAGTGGCTGCGCGGCGCGTACGACGACACCCCGCTCGCCACCCGGGTACGCGACGGCGAGCTGCTCTCCTCCAGCAGCCAGCCCTCCCTGATGGCCATGATGCTGACCGAGCTGCGGGTCGAGGACGGGAACGCCGTGCTGGAGATCGGCGCGGGTACCGGGTACAACGCGGCCCTGCTCGCCCACCGCCTCGGCGACGACCTGGTCACCACCGTCGATCTCGACCCGGAGATCACCGAGTCCGCCCGGCAGCACCTGAGGGCCGCGGGCCACCACCCGGTCGTGGTCACGGGCGACGGCGCGCGCGG
The DNA here is from genome assembly GCF_055583785.1 of Streptomyces sp. NPDC104371. NCBI lineage: Bacteria > Bacillati > Actinomycetota > Actinomycetes > Kitasatosporales > Streptomycetaceae > Streptomyces > Streptomyces sp. NPDC104371. Next base: position 185,199 of record NZ_JBVJNF010000007.1, on the reverse strand, counting down.
GGTACCGGCCCGCGCGCCGTACGACCGGATCATCGCGACGTGCGCGCTGCGGACGATCCCCGGGGCGTGGCCTGCCCAGTGCCGTCCGGGTGCGCGCATCCTCGCGCCCTGCGCGACCGGGCTCATCGCCCTGCGGGTACGGGACGCGCGGCGGGCCGAGGGGCGCTTCCTGCCCACGCCCGCCTACTTCGTCCCGCTGCGCGGCTCCGCCCGGCCCGAGCCGCCGTCTCTCGGCGGGCTGCCGCGCCGGGCCCGGAACAACGACCTCTTCCGGTTCCTGCTGGAGCTGACGGCGGGCGGCCTCGACCCGTACGACGCGTACACGCTGTGGGAACGCGAGGGGCGGCCCGCGCGTGAGCGGTACGGGATCACGGTCAGCGGCGAGGAGTCCTGGGCCTGGCTGGACACCCCGCAGGGGCCGTACGCCTGGCCCCTGCCGTGACGCCGTCCCCTGCCGTGATCGCCCGTCCCGGCCTCAGCTCCGGCGGATCGTGATCGTCGTCCACGCGCCCACGTGCACCTGGTCCCCGTCGTGGAGGGGCACCGGCACGAAGGGCTGGATGGGCTCCTCGCCGCCGTTGACCGTCGTCCCGTTCGTGGAGTTCTGGTCGACGACCGCCCAGGTGCCGTCCGGCTGCTGGACCAGGACCGCGTGCTGGTGCGAGACGCCCGGGTCCTCCGGCGGCACCGACAGATCGATGTCGGGGGTGTCGCCGGTGGAGTGGCGGCGGCGGCCGATGGTGATCTGCTGGCCGGTGAGCGCGCGCTGCTGCTCCGGGGAGTACGCGGGCAGGTTCAGGCCCGCGGCCTCGGGGCCGGAGCGCTGCATCATCGCCATGAAGTACTCGCGGTCCGGAGCGACGGTCGCGGTCCACGTCCCCGGCTGTCCCTCGTGGGGGCGGGGCGGGGTGTGGCCGGAGGCGGGCTGCGCGGCGCCGAAGCCGCCGCCGTGCTGACCGCCGCCGGAACCGCCGCCGGGCGCCCCGGTCGCCGTGGACGAGGGCGGGGAGAGCACCCAGTCGTCGTCACCGCCGCCGAAGGCGGGGCCGGGCCCAGGCCCGTCCGGCTGCTGCGGAGCGGGCGGCGGGAAGCCCTGGACCGGCGGCGGGGGAGGCGGGCCGGGCCGCTGGAACGAGGGAGCGGGCGGCGGGCCGCCCTGCTGGAAGGCCTGGGGAGCCGCGGGTGCGCCGTTCTGAGGAGCACCGGGGCCGCCGCCCGGACCGCCGGGGCCGCTGGAACCACCCGGACCACCGGGATTGCCGTGACTACCGGGATTGCCGGGACCGCCAGGGCCACCGAAGTTGCCCGGACCACCGGGACCACCGGGACCGCCGTGACCACCGGGATTGCCCGGACCACCGGGACCGCCAGGGCCACCGAAGTTGCCCGGACCACCAGGACCCCCAGGGCCACCGAAGTTGCCCGGACCACCGGGACCGCCGTGACCACCAGGTCCGCCCGGACCCCCAGGGCCACCGGGACCCCCCGGCGTAGGCCCAGGCGGCGGCGGAACCGGTCGCGAAGGGTCGGAGCCGAACGCGGGCGGGCGCGAGGCGTTCCCGCCGAAGGGCGCGGGACCGGACGGCTCGCCACCGAACGACGGGCCGGGCGGGATCGGTTCGGCGGGACGGTTCACCTGCGAGGGCCGCGAGCCCTGGTAGTCGTACCCCTCATGGCCGGGCTGCGCGAACTGCGCCGCCGGGTTCGGGGCCGACGGGCGCGGTGCCGCCGGGGTGTACGAGGTCGCCTTGTTGGTCAGGAAGTTCCACCGGCACTCCTCGCAGAACGGGGCGCCGCCCTCGCGGGGCGTGCGGCACTGCGGGCACAGCTCCGGCTCGCGGCCCGGCGCACCGGGCATCGGCGGCCGTCCCGCGCCCTGCCCCGGCACACCCGGCGGGGGCGAACCCGGCGCCGGATAGCCGTAACCCGCGCCGGGCGGCGGCGGTGGCGGGGGTGGGGGCACGGCACCGGCCATACGGTGACCACAGACCTCGCACCAGTCGTCGGAACCCGACTGGTGTCCGTTCGGGCAGGTCGGCATGTCGGCGCTTCCCCCTCTCCTTCGTCCGGTCCTCGGGACCGGCGTGGTTCTCCGGCCCCTGAGGGCCGGGCTCGTCGCTCTCGGGTCTTGCTACGTCACTTCTTCACGCGAACAGTCTTGGTGGACCGGGTCTCGAGTGTCATCTCGTCGGCCTCCGCGACCTTCGCTTTCAGTCGCACAGTACCGGTCGCGACGTCGACCACGTCCACCACCTTCGCAAGCAGTTTCGCAGTATCCGCGTTCCCCGAAGCGTCGGCGAGCTGAACGGCCCGTCCCAGCTTGGCCGTTGCGCCGTCGAAGTCACCCGCTTTGCGCAGATCCAGCCCCTGTTGGATGACTTGTGCCAGTTCGGCCTGGCCTGTGTAGTGGGCGACCTGGGGGTTGAGCGACGTGGACGCCGACATGTCGTCGGTCCACACCGCCCGTACGAGTCCGGGGGCGCCGAGGCTCTGGGCGCCGCCGTCCCCGCCCTGCGGGATCACCAGCGAGATTCGGGCCGCGAGCATCTCCTGGCCTATGCCGGCAGGGGGGACCTGGACGCACACGTGGTAGTCGCGGGACTCATCACCCCAGGAGCCGGTCGGGTAGTCCCCGGCGCGCGGGCTCGCGTCGACCCGGCGGCCGGTCAACTCCTCGACCGTGGGCGCCACTTGCTTGACGAACTTGATCTCCGTCCCGACGGGCGTCCACAGCCGCAGCGAGACGTCCGCGACCTCCTTGCCCATGGCCGTCTCCATCATCTGCGTGAAGTCGGCGGCCAGGGCGGCCGGGTCGGCGACGATGTCGGCGGTGCCGAGCAGCGCGGAGGCGATGGCCGTGACCTCCTTGACCTCCCAGTCGGTGCCCACGCCCCGCGCGTCACAGGTGAACCGGCCGACGCAGGCGTCCAGCGCGGCCTTCAGATCCGTGGGCGACTCGTGTTCGTTGCGGCCGTCGGTGAGCAGGATGCCGTGCCGGATGGGGACGTCCACCGAGGACAGCAGCCGGTCGGCCAGCCGCAGCCAGGTGCCGATCGCCGTGCCACCGCCCGCGCTGAGCTTGCGCAGCGCCGTCTTGGCGTGCCCGCGGGTGGTCGCGTCGGCGACGGCGAGCCGGCCGCTGCCCGGGTAGACCTCCGTGGCCACATGCGTGCCGCCGACCACCGCGAAGTGCACACCGTCGCGCAGGGTGTCGATGGCGGCGGCCGTCGCGTCGCGCGCGTTGCGCATCTTGATCGGCGGGTAGTCCATCGACCCGGAGCAGTCGACCATGATCGCCACGGCGGCGGCCGGGCCCTGTCCCGGCGAGTAGAGGTGGGGTGCCGTGATCGCGCTGCCGATCGTGCCGCCGCCGGTCGCCGTCACTGTCACGATGGCGTTGACCTCGCTGCCGCTCTCCGGCAGGTACTCGTTCTGGTAGACGTCGACCGAGAACTGCGGCACGTTGGACTTCGAGAAATTGGCCATGGCTTCTGTGATCCCCCTCGGACCCCGGCGCTGCGGGGGTGACGACTGGTTGCGGGCCGGTCCCCCCGCGGTCCGGGGCCCGACCCCCGTCGGCCGCCGGACCGTCCAGGGACGCTCCTCAGGCGGATCCTGCCCCCGGCGGCGGCGCCGGGAACGGAACGACCGCCACTGTTACGTTGTCGTGGCCCCCGCCGTCCAGCGCGTGGCCCACCAGGACCTGGGCGCTGTGCAGGGGGCGCCGGTCGGCGTCGAGCGGCAGGACCTCGGCCATCTCCTCGGCGGCTTCCGCGTAGTTCCACAGCCCGTCGGTGCACACCACCACCACACCCGGGCCGTCCGGTTTGAACGAGGCCGTGTGCGGCTCCAGTTCGTAGGCGTCCGCGCCGAGCCAGCCCGTGATCGCGTGAGCGCGCTCGTCGGCGTAGGCCTCGGCCTCGGTCATCAGGCCCGCGGCGACCATCTGCGCGGCCCATGAGTCGTCCTCGGTGAGCCGGGCCGGGGGCGCGGCGCGGTCCACCGGGACCCAGTAGGCGCGGCTGTCGCCGACCCAGCCGATGATCAGCAGCCGGTCGGTGACGACGGCGCCGACGAGGGTGCAGGCGGGCGAGTTCTGATGCGGGGCGTGCTCCTGGGCCGTGTCCGGCTCGGCGGCCAGCGCGTTGACGGCCTGCGCGGCGGCCACGATCGCCTCGTGCATGGCCTGCTGGGGGTGGATGCCCGTCGGCAGGGCCTCCCGCAGCGTCCGGCCCGCCACGCGAGAGGCGGCGAGGGAGGCGTCGTCGGGGCGCGTCGCCGAGGAGACGCCGTCGCAGACGATCGCGACGACGGCGGGCGAGCCGTCGGGCAGCCGGGCCTCGGAGACCGTGAACGCGTCCTCGTTGCGATGGTGGCGCAGGCCTCGGTCGCTGACCGCGGCGACCGCCGTCAACTCCTCTTCCATGTGGTCGCGTTCGCGGGGCTGGGCGTGGCCGCAGTTCTCGCAGTAGCCGTCGTCGTCCACCGTGCCCGCGCGGCAGGCCACGCAGGTCTTCGAACCGGCGGCGGGCGTCGGCGGCACGAGCGTGCGCGGGTCGACGGGCGCGCCCGTGTCCGCGCCCGTGCCCGGGTCCGCGGCGGCGGGCGCCGGGGGTTCGGGGGAGGCCAGGTGGTAGTCCTCGGGCTCCTTCGGGCCGCTCGACGGCGGGGCGGCGGGCCGGTCCACCGAGGCCGCCTGCTCGGGGAGGTGCCCCGCGGCGCCGTTCACGGCCGACGCCGGGGCGCATCGCGGCGGGGCGGGCACCGCCGACAGGTCGTACCCGCAGGCGCCGCAGAAGCGGTCACCCGACTCGACGGGCTCCTCGCAACTGGGGCACCTCGAAAGGGCCGTCTGCTGGGACATCTGCGACATCGATCACACCCACGTTCGGGGGCGGTAACGGTTGGCACGTTCCACCAGGTCGATCCTCTCCTCGCCGCCCTGCGCGAGCCTGGCCAGCGTCCGATAGGAGCGCTCCAGGCCGAAGCGAAGGCCGCGTTCGTCCAGTTCGCTGCCGAGCAGCGCCGGTCCGCCCGGTGTGGGCGGCGCGGCACTCCGGCTTCCGGAGAGTATCCAGTCCAGCGCGCGGCCGAGGACCTCTGTGGACAACTGCTCGCGGCGCACGGCGTCCAGGCCGTACGCCTCCAGCGCCTGGACCTGTCCCGCGGCGGCCACGAGGTCGTCCAGGAAGGCCGGGTCCTGGCCCTGGCCCTGGCCCTGATCCTGCCCCTGGCCCGTACGGTCGCGCAGGCGTGCCCGTACGGCGGCGACGCGCGCCGCGGTGTAGTGGATGGACGCCTCCGGCACCGATTCCAGGGTGCGGACCGCGCTCTGCCGGTCCCCGGCGGCGAGTTGCACCCGGGCCAGGCCGAACGCCGCGCTGACATAGCTGGGGTCGGTCGTCCAGACCAGGCGGTAGTACTCGGCCGCGTTGTCGAGCTGGCCGAGGACCTCCGCGCACAGGCCGAGGGCCAGCTTGGGCGCGGGCTCTCCGGGGAACGCGTCGTAGATCGCGTCGAAGGAGAGCGCGGCCGACGCGTGGTCGCCCGTGACGAGCGCGGTGATGCCGCGGTACCACACCACCCGCCAGTCATCGGTGTGGTCCGCCTCCAGGGCGGCGAGGGTCCGGCCCGCCCCGGCCGCGTCGCCCATGTCCAGCCGGGCCCGCAGCTCGCGCAGCCGCAGTTCCAGCGAGGGGGCGGGCGCGGCGTCCAGCGCGGCGATCAACTCTGCGGGCGCGGAGGCCATGAGACCGGCGAGGAAGCCCGCGTTGGGGTCGCCGGGGTCGACCCGGGGGACCGGCAGGGCGAGCGCGGCGGCAGCGGCGTCCAGCGGCCTGACCAGGCCCTGCGCGGGAGAACCAGCCGTGCCCCCCGCACCGGGCGCCGCCGGAAGCGCGGCACGGCGGCGTTGCGGCACCACCCGTGCCCCCATCCGCGACACGTCCCCCTCCAGCGGGACGAACAACTCCGTGTCCGTGACCTTGAGTTCAGGTCCGAAGAGCGTCGACAGCGCGGGGCGCGGGCGGCCCGACTGGAGGGCGACGACCTCCCGCAGCACCCCGGTCAACTGCTCCGCCATCTCCTGCGCGGAGGCGAACCGGCGGGCCGCGTCCGGGTCGGTGGCGCGCACCAGCAGCCGGTAGTAGGACTCGTAGCGGCGGAAGACCTCGATGGTGTCCGGGTCGGGCAGGGAGTCCGCGAAGACGTTCGTATAGCCCTGGAAGTCGAACGTGAGCACGGCGAGGGTGCGCGCGACCGTGTAGAGGTCGCTCGCCACCGACGGACCGGCCTCCGCGACCTCCGGCGCCTGGTAGCCGACCGTGCCGTAGATGGCCGACTCGTCGTCGTCCATCCTGCGCACCGCGCCCATGTCGATCAGTTTGAGCTGGTCCTCGGTCTGGATCGCGTTGTCGACCTTGAAGTCGCAGTACAGGAGATTGCGGCTGTGCAGATGACCGAGGGCCTCCAGCGCCTCGACGCCGTACGCGCACGCCTGCTCGACCGGCAGCGGATCGCGCCTCCCGTCCGGCGTACGACGGGAGTTGGCGATCTCCTTGAGCGACTTGCCGCCGATGTACTCCATGACGATGTAGCCGTCGAGCGAGCCGGTGTTCTGGTCGAGATGCTCCACGAAGTTGTAGATGCGCACGATGTTGGAGTGCTCGATCTCGGCGAGGAACCGCCGTTCGGAGATCGCCGCCTCCATCGCGTCCTGGTCGCCGGTGTCCAGCAGGCCCTTGAGGACCACCCAGCGGTCGGCGACCGCCCGGTCCACGGCCAGGTAGATCCAGCCGAGCCCGCCGTGCGCGAGGCAGCCCACGACCTCGTACTGGCCGTGCACGACGTTCCCGGGGTTCAGCTTCGGCATGAACGAGTAGGGGTGGCCGCACTTCGTGCAGAACCCCTCCGTGCGCCCCGCCCGCTCGCCGCGCGAACGCCCCACCGGGGCCCCGCAGTCCGAGCGCGAGCAGAACCGCTTGCGCTCGGGCACCTCGGGGTTCTCCAGCACCATCGCGCGCGGGTCGGGCCGGGGCACGTCCGGGACGCGCACCAGGCCGAGGCCCAGCCGACTGCGCGCCGAGCCCGTGGCCGACGTGCCGGAACTGCGCACCGACACCGAGCGGGCGGTGGTCCTGCCGGTCAGCCGGCCCGACACCGAGCGCCGGGACTGGGACGAGCGCGCCGACGCACGGGAGCCGGAGCGCGAACTGCCGCTCGCCGAGCCGCGCGAGCCCTTGCCGTCCACGGTGATCCCCGTGGGCGGCGAACTCACCATCCCGGTCGCGGAGACGACCGGCGCCAGACCGCAGGTGTCGCAGTACAGCTCGCCGCCGCCGACGTCCTCGTAACTGCCCTCGCAGCCCGGCCGCTGGCAGTTCTTCCCCGCCTGGCTCATCGCTCCCCCCTCCGGTCGGCCGGTGCGCCCCGCTCGGGCACGCGCGGCCCGAACTGCTCGGCGGCCGCCTGCTGATAGCGCAGGACCGCCTGTTCGGCGACCCTCAGGTCGCAGGGCGCGCTCCACAGCATCCGCCGCGCCGCGTCGTACCGCTCGACCAGCAGCGGGTCCTCCGCAAGTCCGTGCCGGGCGATCTTCGCCTTGTACGCGTCCAGTCGGCCGCGCAGCTCGGCGCGGACCGCGAGCGGCGCGGTGACCGCCGTCAACGACTCGCGGGCGCGCAGCAGTTCGTCCTCCGCCTTCTGCTCCAGGGACTCCAGCAGCGGCGAGAGGCGGTGCCACTGGGCCTGTCTGCGGTACTCCGCGGCCGTCGCCAACTGCTCCTGGAGCACGGTCGGCGGGCCGCTGACCGCGGGCACCTCGGAGGCGGCGATCTTCGCGAGGACCTCGCCCCGCGCGCTGCGCGCCTCCGCCAGCGTGCGATCCGCGCGGCTGAGCACGTCACGCAGGCGCACCAGCCGCGCTTCCGCGTCCTGACGGACCGTCAGAACAGCCTCGATCTCCCGGCGTACGTCCTCCAGGGCGCGTGCCTCGCGGTCGTAGACCGTCGTGTCGGGACGGCCGCCGCCGGGCGCCGAACTCCCTTGCGCGGGCGCCCAGTACGCCAGCGGATCGCTGACCACCTGCTCGCGCAGATGCGTCAGCGTGCGCGTGATCCGCTCCAGGTCGTCGCCCGCCGGATGCTCGCCGGGGCGTACGCCCACCGAGTGCGCCAGGGCGCGGGTGCGCTGCAACTCGGCGGCCAGCAGGTCGATGCGCGCGGGCAGCGCCGACCACACGGCGTCGGCGGCGACGACCATGTCGAGCGAGGACGCGTACAACTCGTTCATGCGCTCGACGAGTTCGGCCAGGGTGAACTGCTCGCTGAGCTTGGCGTTGCTCGCGAGCGTCGGCGCGTTCGCCGTCGCCACGGCGCTGCCCGACACGGTGACGCAGGCGCCGCGCAGCAGTTCGGTCAGCTCGGCCAGGTCCTCGCGGCTGGACCAGCGCCGCCGGGAGCGGATCTCGCGCGCGGTGCGCAGTGTGGCCGTATAGGCGTCGAAGTACGTCCACAGCAAGGTGATCGACGCTTCCGCCGATGTCCAGCGCTCGCGGGTGAGGCCGGTCAGCTCGGCGCCTTCGAGGAGTCTGCGGCCCGCGTGGTCCTGGAGGGCGAGGAGCGAGGTCTCTATGGCCTCGTGCTCCGCGCCGAGCCGCGCCAGCGCACGGTCCACCTCGTCCCGGTCCAGTACCGGCCCGGTGGGTCCCGTGACGCCCATCGATCACCTCTCGCTCTCGTCGTGCCCTGGGCGCGTGTCCGGTGCGCCGGGGTAACTCTCCAGTGGCTTCGGGCCGTTGCCTCGTCAGGAGGACGGCGGTCGGGACGACGCCGAGTCGGCGCCCAGCGTCTGGGACAGCCACTTCTGGTACGAGGCCTCCCAGCCGATCTTGCCCTTGCTCGTGCGGTAGTCCACGAGGACCTGGTTGACCCGGCGTACCAGATCCTCCGCGTGCTTGTTCATCGCCACGCCGTAGTACTCGGTCGTGAAGGGCTTCCCCTTGAGTTCGACGGTCGGGTCCTGAGCCGCCTGGCTCGCGGCGAGCGCGCCGTCGGTGACGATGGCGTCCACCTCACCGAGCTGGAGCTTGACCAGGCAGTCGAGTTGGTTGGGGACGGTGGTGGAGATGTCGGCGGAGGACGGCAGCCGACTGCCGCTCGCCTTGTCCTCGGTCAGCAGGGTCTCGGCCGTCGAACCCGCCGCCGAGCAGATCCTCTTGCCCGCGAGCGACGGGTTGTAGCCCGTGATACCAGCCGTGCCGGGCGTCTTCGGGGCGAGGATCTGCTGGCCGGTCGTGAAGTACGGGTCGGAGAAGGCGACATCCTTCAGCCGGTCGCAGTTGATGGTCATCGTGCGCACCACCATGTCCACCTGGCCGCTCTGGATCGCCGGAATGCGCTGGTTGGTGGGGATGGCGTGGAAGCGGACCGCCTTCAGGTCGCCGAGGATCCGCCGCGCGATCTCGTGGGCCAGGTCGATGTCGAAGCCCTCCAGGTCACCGCCCTCGGCGTTGGGGTCGCGATAGCCCCAGCGGTAGCTGTTCTGGTCGACGCCCACCGAGAGATAGCCGCGCTTCTTGATGGCCGTGACCGAGGGACCGCTCTCGTCCCCGGACGGGGCGGGGCTCAGCTTCTCGGGGTGGGCGCCGCAGGAGTCGGCCGTCGCCTGGGTCGCGTCGGCGATGCCCGGACCGCCGGTCTGCGGGGCACCGTCCCCGCGCGTGCCGAGCGGCGGCAGCAGCAGGACGAAGGCCAGGGCGAGGGCGCACGCCACCAGCATCGTCCCGACACCGCCCCAGCCCCTCAGACTCGCCCGCAGACGCCGTGTGTTCATCGCCGCTCCCCCTCTCACCGGTACTCCGACAGCCTGCGCCCGATGCCCAGCACCGCGCCGGACGCGCCCAGCACCGCGAGGACCGCCGCGCCGACCGGGAGCCCGGTCATCGCGTCCCGTCCGTCGCCCGCCGACTGCTGGAACTGGCTCTCCTCGTGGGCCAGCGCCTTCGCCAGATTCGCGTCCACGGTGTCGAAGCGCTCGCCCGTCGGATGGTCGTCCTCGGAGCCGATGATCTTCTTCAGCGCCGCCTGGTAGTCGCCCTCGTCGTCGGCGGTCCGCGCCTCCTGATGGCGCTGCTGCCACAGCTTCACGGCCGTCTTGGCATCCTTCACCGGCTGCTCGCCCGCCCGGTCGTCGGCGAGGGACTCGGCCTCCGCCAGGCCCGTGGACAGCGTCTTCATGTCCTGCTTGAACGCGTAGTCGTAGGCGTCGACGGTCGTCCCGTCGGGCAGCTTCTTGGTCTCGGCGCCCCGGCTGACCAGCGTGAGGTTCTCGTTGCCGCGGGCGTTCAGGGACGCGATGCGCGCGTCGTGCAGCACGTTCAGCGAGCGGACCGCGTTGTCGTAGGAGGAGTTGAGCCCCGCGCGGGCGACGCTGTGCCCCACGACCAGCCACAGCAGGACGATCGCCGAGGCGGTGGTGGCCGCGACCAGACCGTGGTTGAGCAGCCGGTTCGTGCGCCGGTAGTGCCGCCGCTGCGCCCAGCCCAGCGCGCCCAGCGCGACCGCGCCGAGGGCGAGGGCGAACCAGGGGTACGGCGTCGCGTCCCCGTAGTCGGCGCGCAGCCGCTGGTTCTCCTTCGTGTACAGGTCCTGCGCGGCCGGGAGCATCTCCCGCTGCATCTTCTCGTTCGCCGCCCGCAGATACGCGCCGCCCACCGGATACCCCTGCCGGTTGTTGGCGCGCGCCCGCTCGATGAGGCCCTTGTACTCCGGCAGCAGCTTGTTGAGCTGGGCGATGGTCTTCGCGGAGGGGGAGCCGGGCTCGGTGCTGGCCGCCGCCGTGACCAGGCCCGCCGCCGCGTTCTTGATGTCCTTCTCGTACCGCTGAGTGGTCGTGGGCGGCTCCTGGCCGCCCGACAGGAAGCCGCTCGCGGCGGCCGTGTTGGCGTCGGCGAGCGAGCGGTAGATGTCGGCGGCGCCCGCGCTGAGCGGCTGGCTGCGGTGCAGTACGTCGTCCGCGGCGCCGGCGCGGTCGGACATCTGCCAAGCGGTGACCGCCCCGAACGCGAGGACCAGCAGGGCGAGTACGGCACCGATGGCGCGCAGCCGACCGGGCTCGGTGACGGCGGCGGCCCGCAGCCGGTCGACGCCCTCCGCGAAGGCCGTACGACGCGGCGCGGCGGGCGGCGGCGGTGCCTGCGGCGCCGGGGCCGCCCGCGTCACGGGCCCCCTGGCCTGCGGCGGCACCGCGGGCATCGTGGGCGACGCCGACGCCGATGGCGCGCCGCCCTGCTGCCAGTGAGTCACGTGACCTCCCCCGTGGTCATCCGTCGGTCGTCTCCGCCCGGTGCGGGGAGCGGGCGCGGGTGCACGGCGGCCAGTATTCCCCTCCGCGTCGGTATCCGCACCGGCCTTCACACGATCTTGTACCGGATCACCGCGCGCCGACGGATGCCGACCTCCGCACGCCCTGTCGCACCCTTCCCTCTTATGAATACGTCATGCACTCCATGTTCGGTTCCCCGGTTCCCTCCTAGGAGTTACGCGCGCACGCACCACCCACGCACCACGCACACGTCACGCGCGTTCGTAGTACGCCCGCACGCGCGTGTGCGCTTCCCGCGGTGCCCGCTGGTGGTCGAGGCCGAGCAGGGCCGCGCCGAGGACCGGGCGGGCCGCCACCACCTGAGGCAGCGCCCTGGGCGCGCGGTCCGCCAGCAACTCCCGTATCCGGTCGTCGAGTCGGGGATGGCGGGCCGCCAGGACGCTGCCGCCGAGCAGGACGGGGGTCTCCTCCGCGACCAGGTCGAGACGGGTCAGCGCGACCGTGGCCATGGCGACGACCTCCTCGGCGAGCCGGTCGACGATCGCGCGGGCGACCGGGTCTCCGTCCTGGGCCGTCGCGAACAGCACCGGGGTCAGCTCATGGCGCCGCCCGTACGCGATGTGCCCCAGATGGAGCGCCTCGATCAGCGCGTACATGGAGTCGAGACCGAAGTGCGCGGGCAGGGTGCGCGCCAGGGCCGTGGGACCGCCCCGGCCGTCCTCCGCGCGCGCCGCCCACCACAGCGCCTCCTCCGCGAGCGCCCAACCGCCGCCCCAGTCACCGGAGATCTTGCCGATCGCGGGGAAGCGGGCGGTGCGCCCGTCAGGACGCATCCCGACGCAGTTGATGCCCGCGCCGCACACCACCGCCACCCCGCGCGGCTCGGCCACGCCCGCGCGCAGGACGGCGAACGTGTCGTTGCGCACCTCCACCGTCTCGGCCCACGCGCGCGCGTGCAGCGCCTGGCCCAACTCCTTCTCCTCCACCGGGAGATCGGCGTTGGCGAGACAGGCCGAGACATGGCCGACCGAGGTGACCGACGCCTTCGCGAAGGCCTCGTCGACCACCTCGGCCAGGGCGTCCACGGCCTCCCGCACGCCCACGACCGGCGGCCGGAACCCCTTGCCCCGTGCGGTGCCGAGGACGTCGCCGTCGGCGGTCACGACGGCGACGTCGGTCTTGCTGTTGCCCGCGTCGATGGCGAGGACGCTCGTGCTCAGGTCCACGCGAGATGCTCCCGGTTGTGCGCGATCAACTGGTCGGTGAGGGTGTCGGCGGACGCGTACTGCCCGACGAGGGGGTGGGCGAGCAGCGCCCGGAACACCCGGTCGCGGCCCCCGCGCAGCGCGGCGTCGAGGGCGAGGTCCTCGTACGCGGTCACGCTCGCCATCAGCCCCGCGTACAGCGGGTCCACCGGGGCGACGGCCAAGGGGGCGGCGCCCTGCGGGCCGACGGCCGCCTGGACCTCGATCACCGCGTCGTCCGGCAGGAAGGGCAGCGTGCCCCGGTTGTACGCGTTCACCACCTGGTACGGGGAGCCCCCGCCGCCCAGCAGCGCGGCGGCGAGGTCGACGGCCGCCTCCGAGTAGAAGGCGCCGCCCCGCTTGGCGAGCAGCGCCGGCTTCTCGTCCAGCGACGGGTCTCCGTACATCTCCAGCAACTGCCGTTCCATCGCGGCGACTTCGGCCGCCCGGGACGGCTTGGTGCGCATCTCCCGCACCACCTCGTCGTGGGTGTAGTAGTAGCGCAGGTAGTAGGAGGGGACCACGCCCAGCCGGTCCAGGAGGGCGGGCGGCAGGCGCAGGTCGGCGGCTATCGCGGCGCCGTGCTCCGCGAGCAGTCCGGGCAGGACGTTCTCGCCCTCGGGGCCGCCCAGCCGCACACCTGTCTCCCAGGTGAGGTGGTTGAGGCCCACATGGTCGAGATGGACCTCGGCGGGCGCGACCCCGAGGCGGGCGGCGAACTTCCGCTGGAGGCCGATGGCCACGTTGCACAGGCCGACGGCCCGGTGGCCCTCCTGGAGCAGGGCGCGGGTGACGATGCCGACCGGGTTGGTGAAGTCGATGATCCAGGCCTGCGGGTTGGTCCGGCGGACGCGCTCGGCGATGTCGAGAACCACCGGCACCGTGCGCAGCGCCTTGGCCAGACCGCCCGCGCCCGTCGTCTCCTGGCCGACGCAGCCGCACTCCAGCGGCCAGGTCTCGTCCTGCTCGCGCGCGGCCTGGCCGCCGACGCGCAGTTGGAGCAGGACGGCGTCCGCGCCTGCCACGCCCGCGTCCAGGTCGGAGGTGGTGACGACCCGGCCGCCGTGCCCCTGCTTGGCGAAGATGCGCCGCGCCAACCCGCCCACCAGTTCCAGGCGTTCGGCGGCCGGGTCGACGAGGACCAGCTCCTCGACGGGCAGGGTGTCCCTCAACCGGGCGAATCCGTCGACGAGTTCGGGTGTGTAGGTCGACCCTCCGCCGACCACGGTGAGTTTCATCAGTCGCTACCCCTTTACTCCGGTGAGAGTGACCCCGCGTACGAACGCCTTCTGGGCGAAGAAGAACACGAGGATCACGGGGGCCATGACCAGGACGGTCGCGGCCATGGTGAGGTTCCAGTCGGTGTGGTGCGCGCCCTTGAACGATTCCAGGCCGTAACTGAGCGTCCAGGCGCCCGGGTTGTCCGAGGCGTAGATCTGCGGGCCGAAGTAGTCGTTCCAGGCGGAGAAGAACTGGAAGAGCGCGACGGCCGCGATGCCCGGCCGGGCCATCGGCAGGACGACGCTGAGGAGCGTCCGCAGCTCCCCGCAGCCGTCGACCCGCGCCGCGTCCAGGTACTCGTCGGGGATGGTCAGCAGGAACTGACGCAGCAGGAAGACGGAGAACGCGTCGCCGAACGCCATCGGGACGATCAGCGGCCACAGCGTGCCCGACAGGTCCAGTTGCTTCGCCCAGAACAGATACATCGGGATGATGACGACCTGCGGGGGCAGCATCATCATCGAGATGACCAGCATCAGGCACAGATCGCGGCCCCGGAAGCGGAACTTGGCGAGGGCGTAGGCGACCGGGACCGAGGAGACGACGGTCAGGGCGGTGCCCGCGCCCGCGTAGATCAGGGTGTTCCTCCACCAGGTGAGGAAGCCTGGAGTGGCGAACACCTTGCGGTAGTTGCCCCACTCCCAGGTGTGCGGGACGAGATCGCGGCTGAGCGCCTGGGCGTCGCTCATCAGCGAGGTCAGGAACACGAACACGAAGGGCAGTGTGAAGAAGAGGGCGGCGGCCACGCCGAGCGAGTGGACCGCGATCCACTCCAGAACAGCCCTGCGGCGGGCGGTGCGTTCACCGGGCGCGACGGGCGTGCTCGGGGTCACCGGCCGGTCGAGTACGTCGGTCACGGCCGGTCACCTGCCAGGTTGAGGCCGCCGCCGCGCCGCATCAACACCGCGGTGAACAGCATCGACAGGGCGAAGAGCACGAGGGCGACCACACAGGCGGCGCCGTAGTCGAAGCGCTGGAAGCCCAGGTTGTAGACGAGTTGGGGCAGCGTGAGCGTGGACTGCTCGGGGTAGCCGGGCTCGAACCGCGTCCCCGCGCCCTGGATGACGCCCGAGGCGACCTTCCCCGCGATCAGCGGCTGGGTGTAGTACTGCATGGCCTGGATCACCCCGGTGACCACCGCGAACAGCACGATCGGCGCGATGTTCGGCAGGGTGACGTACCGGAAGCGCTGCCAGGCCGACGCGCCGTCCAACTCGGCGGCCTCGTACTGCTCGTGCGGTACGTCCAGCAGCGCGGCCATGAAGAGGACCATCAGGTCGCCGATGCCCCACAGCGCGAGCAGGGTGAGGGCGGGCTTGGACCAGGCGGGGTCGCTGAACCATCCGGGCGCGGGGAGACCGACCCGCTCCAGGAGTGAATCGACCGGTCCCGTACCGGGGTTGAGGAGGAAGGCGAAGGCCATCGTCGCGGCCACGGGCGGGGCGAGGTAGGGCAGGTAGAAGAGGGTGCGGAAGACGCCCGTACCCGTCTTGATCTTCGTGATCAGCAGTCCGACGCCGAGCCCGAAGACGACCCGCAGACTGACCGTCACGAGGACCAGCCACAGGGTGTTGCGCAACGCGGGCCAGAACAACGGGTAGTTCTCGAACACGTACGTCCAGTTCTTCGTCCCGCTCCAGGCCGGCGGTTGGAAGCCGTCGTAGTGGACGAAGGAGAAGTAGACCGTCGAGATCAGCGGGTACGCGAAGAAGACCGCGAAGCCGATCAGCCAGGGCGACAGGAAGGCGAGGGTGCGCAGGGCCGCCCGGCGGCGTTTGGCGGCGAGGGTGAGCGTGGTCATCGCTGCTTCGCCTGGGCGATGTCCGTGTCGATCTGCCGGGCCGTGCTCGCCAGGCCCGCCTTGAGGTCCTTGGCCCGGCCGCTCTCGTAGTCGTAGCCGAACTGCTGGAGCGTCACGAGGTACTGACCGCCGTCGACGGAGGCGGGGGACGTGGTCGAGCGCGGGTCGGCCGCGATGTCGAGGAACGTCTTGAAGCGGCGGTCGTACTCGAGCTTCGGGGACTTGAGCGCGGCGAGCGTGGACGGCACGTTGTGGATGTCGTTGGCGAAGCCGACCACCGCGTCCGTGTTTGTGGTCATGTACTTCACCAGCTCCCAGGCGGCGTTCTGCTTGGTGCTGGTGGCGGCTATGCCCGTGATGGTGCCGGTGATGTAGCCCTTGCCGTACTGGTCGGCCTGGTCGTCGGGCACGGGCAGCGGGGCCACTCCGACATCGAACGACGGCTTGGCGGCGAGGGCCATGCCGAGGCGCCACTCGCCGTCGAGCTGCATGGCGACCTGCCCGGTGTGGAACGGGTGCCGCGGGCCCCACTCGTCGCCCAGCCCGGCGCGGAACTTCTCCAGCTTCCGGAACCCGCCCAGTTCGTCCACCAGCCGCTTCTGGAGGATGAGTCCGGCGGCGACGGCCGGGTCCTTGGCGACGGTCGATCTTCCGCGGCTGTCGAAGTACGTCGGTGAGAACTGCCCGAGGTAGTGCTCGGCCGTCGTCTCCCAGCCGTGGTAGTCCGGCATGAAGCCGAGCTGCCGGTAGCCGTCGCCGTCCGGGACGGTGAGCGTCTTCGCGTCGGCCTCGAACTCGGACCAGGTCCTGGGCGGGTGGGTGATGCCCGCCTTCTTGAACGCCGTCTTGTTGTAGTAGAGCCCGTACGCGTCGCCCAGCAGCGGTGCCGTGCAGCGGCGTCCGTCGAACCGGGTGTAGTCGTTCATCGCCTTCGGGAAGGTGGTCGCCGGGTCGATGCCGGACTTCTTGAAGAAGGGGGTGAGATCGATCAGCGCGCCCGAGGCGCAGAAGGGGCCGACGCTGTTGGTGGTGAAGGAGGAGATGACGTCGGGGGCGTTGGTGCCGCCCGTGCGCAGGGCCTGGTTCATCTTGTCGTCGGTCATGTCGCCGACGACGGTGACGTGGATGTTCGGGTGCGCCTTCTCGAACCCCGCGATCAGGGAGTTCACGGCCTTCGTCTCGGAGGGCGCGCTCCAGGCGTGCCAGAAGGTGAGGGTGGTCTCCTCGGACGGGTCGTCGTGCGCGCCGGAGGTGGGCTGGCCGGTGCACGCGGTGGCGAGGAGGGCGACGGCCGCGGCGGTCAGGACGCGGGCCGTCTTCCGGAACACTTCGGGCATGAGTGGGGACTCCCTCTGAAGGGCGGGTGGGGGGTTCGAGCGGAGCGGACGCCGGACCTGTGGCGGGGCCCGGCGGATGTTCGTCTGGTCAGAGCGCCGAGGCGGTCGGGCCGTTCAGCGCGAGGTGTCGAAGACCTCGTCGCGGGTGGTGGCGAGCGCGCTCTCCAACGCGCCGCGCAGCACCGGGCGTTCGCGGACGCCGCCGAGGACGAGGCGCGGCTGGCAGGCGGCCAGATCCTTGAGTTCGGCCTGGAGCAGGGCGCGCAGCGGCTCGCCCCCGGCGGTGAGGCAGGCGCCGCTGAGAAGGACGAGTTCGGGGTCCAGTACGGAGGCGAGGGCGGCGAGACCGGTGGCGAGGCGGGTCGCGTAGGCCTCCAGGAGACGGCGGTGGGGGCCGGTGGCGCTGTCGGCGCCGCGGGCGACGAGGGCGGCGGTGACCTCGGCGTCGGAACCGGGGGGCAGGTCCTCGATGCCGAGGTCGCGGGCCAGGCGGGGGAGGGTGTGGCAGCCCGCGAGTTCCTGGTAGCCGCCGCGGCCCGTCCGGCTCACCCGGCGGACCAGGGGCGCGCCGGGTACGGGCAGGAAACCGACCTCGCCCGCGCCGCCGGTCCAGCCGCGGTGCAGTCGGCCGCCGAGCACGAGGGCGGCGCCGAGGCCGCCCTCGTTCCACAGCAGCACGAAGTCGTCATGGCCCCGGGCCGCGCCGAGCCGCTGCTCGGCGAGGGCGACGAGGTTGACGTCGTTGTCGTACTCGACGGGCGCCGCGAGCGCGGCGGCGAGGTCCTCGTGGAGAGCGGGGGAGTGCCAGCCGCGCAGATGAGAGGCGTACCGCAGTCGGCTGGTACGGGGGTCGAAGGCGCCCGGGGTGCCGATGACGACACGGCGCACGGCGGAGCGGTCGAGCCGGGCGGCGCGCACGGCCCCGTCGAGCGCGTCGGTGACCTGCTCGACGACGGACCGCGCCGGGCGGTGCTTGGAGGTGGGCAGCTCGTACGCGCCGACCACCGCGCCGGTGAGATCGGCGACGGCGGCGAGGATGCGCTCGGGGGTGACATCGAGCCCGGCGACATACGCGGCAGCCGGGTTGATCGCGTACAACTGTGCGCCGGGCCCCGGCCGCCCCTCACTGGTCCCCGTCATCACGACGAGCCCCGCGGCTTCGAGCCGGACGAGAAGCTGGGACGCGGTGGGCTTCGACAGCCCGGTCAACGCGCCGATCCGGGTACGACTGAGCGGCCCGTGCTCCAGCAGCAGCTCAAGAGCGGCCCGATCATTCATGGCCCGCAACACACGCGGGGTACCGGGCACACCAGCGGAACCACCCATGGACGAAGCCCACCCCCACTGTTAGGAAGGTTTCCTGTTGGTGAGGGGAAGGTAGTGGGCGCGGGGAGAGGGCGTCAACACCGCGTGTTACGGGTGGGGGACACACGAAGAGGCGGCACCCGGAGTGTCCGGATGCCGCCTCTTGTGTCAGTGGGGCGCTACTTCCTCGCCGGGCGGGACGGGGGTATCGGGGACGTCGCCTTCGTCTGGGCGGATTCCGCGTTCGCGAAGGCCGACGGGGCCGCGACCGTGGCTGTCGGGTCCGGGGCGGGGTCGTCCTCCGGGGCGGGCTCGGGGCCGCCCATGATGCGGATGCCCGCCTCGTCGAAGGCGCGCTTGATCCGCCAGCGCAGCTCGCGCTCCACCGACGTCGCCTTGCCCGGCATCGTCTTCGCGGAGACGCGGACCACCATCGAGTCCAGCAGCACGCTGTCCAGGCCGAGCACCTCGATCGGGCCCCACAGGCGCTCGTTCCACGGCTCGTCCTTGGCCATCTGCTCGGCCACCGCTTCGATGGTCTCCTTCACCCGGTCCAGGTTCTCGGACGAGCGGACGGTCACGTCCACCCCGGCCGTCGCCCAGCCCTGCGAGAGGTTGCCGATGCGCTTGACCTCGCCGTTGCGGACGTACCAGATCTCGCCGTGGTCGCCGCGCAGCTTCGTCACGCGCAGGCCGACCTCGATCACCTCGCCGGAGGCCACGCCCGCGTCGATCGTGTCACCGACGCCGTACTGGTCCTCCAGGATCATGAACACCCCGGAGAGGAAGTCCGTCACGAGGTTGCGCGCGCCGAAACCGATCGCCACACCGGCCACACCGGCGGACGCCAGCAGGGGCGCCAGATTGATCTGGAACGCGGACAGCACCATCAGCGCCGCCGTACCGAGGATCATGAACGACGCCACCGAGCGCAGCACCGAGCCGATCGCCTGCGAGCGCTGGCGGCGGCGCTCCGCGTTCACCAGCAGACCGCCGAGCGCCGTGCCGTCCACCGCCTCGGCCGTACGGCTCATCCGGTCGACGAGCTTGGTGAGCGCCCGCAGCACGATCACTCTGAGCACCGTCGCGATCACCAGGATCAGGACGACCCGGAGGCCTATCGCCAGCCAGGTCGACCAGTTCTCCTCGATCCAGCTTGCCGCGTTCGTCGCGCTCTCCTGCGCGTCCTGGAGCGAGGGGACCACCGGAGTGGTCGACTCTGAGGGTGACGGGGACGGTGCGACGCCGGCGGCCAAGGGCGCGGGCAGGGACACGGAAGGTACCTCCTGGTGCAAGTGCGCCTCCGGTGCGAGCGGTGCGGGTCACGGAAAGGTCACCGGACGGGGCAGGGCTACCACACTAACGGTGCATCGCCGGGGAGCGGGGGGTGATGCCCGAAGGTGAGGCCATGCTCACCCGCCGAGCCAAGGCCGCGGGGACGGCGGATGTGTCTGGTGTGCTCCACAACACTCCCAGGCCGTTACCGGGACATGGTGGCGCTACCACCAGGCAAGAGGGGAGACTTACTCCAGATCGTCCCGGCGCGAGCCACGCGTCGCCGGCGTACAAGGAGGCATCCGTGCCGCATGTCCTGGTCCTCAACGCGTCGTACGAGCCACTCGGCGTCGTACCGCTCCGCCGCGCGCTCGTCCTCGTCCTCGAGAACAAGGCCGTATGCCTCGAGGAGTCCGGCGCCTATATGCACAGCGCGACCGTCACTGTCCCCGCACCCAGCGTGGTCCGGCTCAAGCGATTCGTACGGGTTCCCTACCGGGGCCCCGTCCCTCTCACCCGGCGCGCGCTCTTCGCCCGCGACGGAGGCCGGTGCATGTACTGCGGTGGCGTCGCAACCAGCGTCGACCACGTCATCCCGCGCAGCCGCGGTGGTCAGCACGTCTGGGACAACGTGGTGGCGTCCTGCCGCCGCTGCAATCACGTCAAGGCGGACCGGCATCTCTTCGAGATCGGCTGGCGGCTCCGTCACACCCCCGCCCCACCCACGGGTCTGGCCTGGCGCATCATCGGCACCGGGCATCGGGACCCACGCTGGTTGCCCTACTTGCGGCCCTACGGCGCGGACGACGCCTTGGCCCGGATCGACGGCATCTCCGCCTGACGATCCGGGCTTTCGCGTATTCCGGACGGGCCCCGCGTCTCAGGCGCGGGGCCCGTCCGGGCGCGCCCCGCGCACCACGTACAGGGCGCCGCCCACCGCGAACGCGACGAGGGCCGCCGCCCAGGCGCCCGACTGCGCCCCCGGCTGCATCGGCCACGCCCACACCGTGACCGCGCGGCCCCGCGCCCCGGCGGAGCCCAGATACACCGCGCTGACATAGCCGAACGCGGGCAGCCAGCTCAGCCGGGCGCCGAGCAGGACGGCCGCGGCGGCCGTGAGCCCCGTGCAGCCCAGGGTGTTGCGGATCATCGCCGGAGGGCCGAAGGTGTGCGCCTCCCCCAGCACGGCCACCGGGAGCAGCGCCGACGCGAGCGCGGTGAGAGCCAGCAGATGGGTCAGCCGCCGCGGCCACCAGGGGCGTACGGCCGTGCGGTCCAGCTCGGCGGAGTCCGTGTGCAGGCTCACGCCGATCACGGCGGCGGCCAGCAGCGGGGCCAGGGCCACGACCGGCACCCGGCGGTCCGGGTCCAGATAGGCGTCCAGCAGGCGCGCGGCCCACACGGCGAAGGCCGTGGTCCCGGCGAGCGCGGCGAGGGTGACCGGCAGCGCGCGCGAGCGTGCGTACAGCAGGGGTCCGGTGGTCGTCACAGGGACGGCACCCCCTTCGGGTCGCAGCGGCCCGTCGACGCGAAGTACGCCGACAGCCAGGCGCGGCGCTCCTTGTCACCCATCGACGCCAGCTCGGCGCGGGCCGCGCGTCGGGCCTTCAGACCGGCGCGGGCCTCCCGGTCGCCCTGGGCGGCCAGGTCGTCGAAGTACTTCTGCGAGGGCGAGGGCGCGAGGTAGTTCTGGACGGCGTCGTCCGCCCGCTCCGTGCGCGCGTCCGTCCGCGTGCAGTCGCCGCGCCTCGTCAGCGCGGACACGGCCTCCCACGCGTACCGCTCGGGATCGGTGAGCCGACCCCGTACGAGATGCCGGCCGAGCGGTGTGAGCATGGGCAGCTCCGCCTCGTCGTGGTGCGGCGCCCCCGCGCGGTCCTCGAAGCGCACGGGCAGGTTCCGTACGCCCTCCAGACGGCCGGTGACACCCGCGAGCGCCTCGGTGACCTGCGGCAACACCTCTCCGTAGCGGGCGTTCACACAGATCTGCGGCGTGGTGGAGGTGTCGCAGACCTGGCGGCGGGCGAGCGGGTTCTCGTGCCACAGGCCGTCCCCGGTGTGCACGAGCAGCGCGCCCGCGACCGTCGCCGCCGCCAGCGGCAGCAGGGCCGTGGACCGGCGCCGGGCGGCGTACGCCAGGACCGCGGTCCCGGCCAGCCCCGCCCCCCAGACCGCCATCGCCACCGGCTGCCACCAGACCGGGTCCACCGCGTCCGGGACCGGGAAGGCGGGGTTGAGCTGGCCCTTGGCACCCGGATCGGGCGTCGCGCTAGGGATGCCCAGCGCGACGTACCCGGCGATCGCCAGCAGGGGAGCCATCGGCCGCCAGGCCGTCAGCCGCCCCACCACATGCCCGGCCACCGCGCTCGCCGCGAGCACCACCGTGTCCGCGGGCAGCAGGGCGAGGTGCGGCCGGTCGCCGCGCGCGTACGGCCAGGTGGCGAGCAGGGCCCCGGCCGCCGCGAGGACGTACCCGGCGGCCACCCAGAGCGCGACGGGCAGGGCGGAGGCCAGGAACCGCGCGAGCGGGCCGCGTACGGCCGTCCGCCACAGCTCCTCGGTACGGCGCCGGTGCTCCCGCCCGCCCTGGAGACAGCCGATGGCCGCCGCGAGGGGCACGCCGATCAGCAGCACGTTGTGCAGCTCCGCGCCGGTCTCCGCCCAGCCGCCCTGCCAGCGCGCGGACGCGCCCGCCAGCAGGACGGAGCAGGTGAGCAGGAGGGCGGCCCCGGCCCACGGGCCGAAGCCGTGGAGGGCCTCGGCCCGCAGGGGGTGGCGCGGGGTGCGTGGGGCGGTGGGGCGCTGTCGCCGCCGGGTGGGGTGCGCTCGCTTCTTGGTCAGGAGGGTCATCGCGTCACCTTCCCGGGCCGCGATGGGCGCCCAGCGCCGCCGTGTAACCGCGCTCCAGGGGGCTGTCCCCGCGCGCGCCCGTGGACGCGCCGAGCGCGGCGAGCGCGGCGGGCGTGCCCCGGTAGGCGACCCGGCCCCGTTCGAGCAGGGTGACCTCCGTACAGGCGGAGGCCACGTCCTCCACCAGATGGGTGGAGACGATCACGGCGGTGGTCATGCCCAGCTCGCGCAGCAACTCGCGGAACTCCACGCGCTGTTCGGGGTCGAGCCCGGCGGTCGGCTCGTCGAGCAGCAGCACGCGCGGGTCGTTGACGATGGCCTGGGCGATCCCGACGCGCCGGACCATGCCGCCGGACAGCGTCCTGACCTTCGCGTCGATGCGGTCGGCGAGGCCCACCCGGGCCACGGCCCGTTCGACGGCGGCGTCGGTCCCGGCGGCGGGCAGCTCCTTCAGCCAGGCGACATAGGCGACGAACTCGCGCACCGTGAAGCCGGGGTAGTAGCCGAACTCCTGCGGCAGATAGCCCAGATGACGGCGCACCCTGCCGCGCCGCCCGCGGTCGGCGATGTCCTTGCCGAGGATCTCCACGCGCCCGCCGTCCGGTTCGGCGACCGTGGCGAGGACGCGGATCAGGGAGGTCTTGCCCGCGCCGTTGGGACCGAGCAGGCCGTGCACACCCGGACCGAAGGCGAGGTCGACCCCGTCCAGGGCGAGGGTCCTGCGATGCCGTACCCGCAGACCGGTCACTCGTATCGTGCTCACTGCTTCTCCCGTACGTGGGTGGTGCTCGATCGGGGTCACCGCTGCTCCAGGCGGTCGTAGGCGGGGCGGCGGGCGGCCAGCAGAGCGGCGCAGAGCCCGGCCGCGAGCGCCCAGCCGCCCTGGGCCGAGGCGCCGTCGAGACAGCGGGAGACCTGCGCGGCGAGACGGGCCGTCAGGTTCGCGCCGGGGTCGGCGAGCGGCGGGGCCAGGACGGCGCACAGCCAGCCGCCCCCGATGACGGCCGTCGCGATACGGCAGCCGACGTACGAGGCCAGGGCCAGCGAGGCGAGCGTCAGCGCGAGCCCCGGCAGCAGCCAGGCGGCGGCACTCGGCGCGCCCGAGGCGGGCAGCAGCAGCCCGGTGAGGGTCAGCAGCGGGAGGCTCACGGCCAGTACGGCGGTCGTGCGCGTCAGGACCAGCCGCAGCCCGCCGGAGGGGGTGGCGGCGGCGATCTCGTGCAGCGGGTCGGCGTGCGCGCCGTAGGAGAGGGCGACCCCGGCCACGGGTACGACGGGCGCGACGGCCAGCAACAGGGGCCGGGCCCCCGCGAATCCGCCCCCGTACGCGAGCGCGATCGCGCCGACGGCCACGAGCAGGACGGCGGGCAGCCAGGCCCCGCGGACGGCGGGCCCGGCGGCCCAGAGGAGGCGGGCGAGGCGCGCCTTGGACGCGAGCGTCGGGGAGGCGGTGGGTGCTGCGGGGGTCGCGGGCGCCGCGTGGGCTACGGGGGCCGCGGGGGCTACAGGGGCCGTGGGGGCCGCCTCCAGGATCGCCGTCCGTACGTCCGCCAGGACCGCGCTCGCCGTCGTCGCCCGTACCGCCCGCGACACGCGTGCCGCGCAACCGCCGCAGCTCTCCAGGTGCTTCTCCAGCGACCACGCGTCCGGCTCCGGCAGCGAGCCGTCCGCGTAGCGCGTGACCAGGTCGTCGGATGCGTGCCAGCGGGTCATGCCGGGCCTCCCAGCGGGGTCGGGCTCAACTGGGCGAGCGCGGCGCGCAGTTCGGCGCGGGCGCGGCGGGCGCGGGTCTTGACCGTGCCCTCGGGGATGCCGAGCAGCCGGGCGGTCTCCCGGGTGGTCAGCCCGTCGACGACGGTCGCGCGCAGTACGTCGCGCAGTTCGGGGGAGATCCGGTCGAGGGCGGTGCCCACGTCGCCGAACTCCAGCCCCGCGAGCACCCGTTCCTCCGCGGACGGCGCGGCCACCACGGGGTCGTGCTCGACCCGCGTGGCGTCCATCGAGGCCGTCTCGACCCGAGCGGCGCGTTCCCGCGCGCGGCGCGCGTCGATCAGGCGCCGCGCCGCGATGGTCCACAGCCAGCCCCCGGCCTCCGCGCCGCGATGCGCCGCCGCCGAGCGCCACACCGTCACGAAGGTGTCCTGGAGGACGTCCCGTACCACCTCGGGATCGGCGCAGCGCCGGGTGAGCCGCGCGTGCAGCCACCCCGCGTGCCGGTCGTACAACGTGGCCATGGCCGCCGCGTCCCCGTCCGCGACGGCCCGCAACAGGGCCGCGTCCGTGTCCTTCTCCCGGTGGCCCCCCATGGGGCGGAACAGTCTCACACCCCGTCTATCGCCCCGGGTGAAGCCGCCGGTTCACGCGCGGGCGGCGGACCGCGACCCGCCGGGGTACGTCAGGCCTTGGTCGCCCCGGTGCCGTAGAGGCGCAGGAAGGTGTCCACTCCGTCGATCACGATGTCGGCGGTCTCGGACTCCGGCAGCGGGAGGGCGCCGTAGAACGTCCGCTGGTTCACGTCCGTGATGGTCAGCAGGTTGAAGTGGTTGGCGGCGCGCTCGGCGTCGTCGAGGACGAGCAGACCGCGGTCGGCGATCCGGCGCAGATACGGCGCGAGCTTCTTGTGCGAGGACAGCGGCCCGACCTCCTTCCACGCCTCCAGCACGACGGGCGGGATACGCGTGACCTCCGCCTCGATGGTGCGCACCAGCGCGAAGTGGTCGGGGAACGCCGTGACGGCCGCGACCCGTTCCAGGCCGAAGGCGATGAGGTCCTCCCGCACATCGACGATCTTGCGCAGATGGCGTTCGAGGATCTCCCCGACGGCCTCGGTGACCTGCTCGGCGCCCTCCAACGCGACGGCCTGGAAGAGCTGTTCCTTGTCGGTGAAGTGGTTGTAGACGGTCCGCTTGGAGACCCCGGCCTCGACGGCGATCGTGTCCACACTGGCCCGCGAGTAGCCCTCGCGGCCGAACACGGCACGGGCCGCCTGGGCGATCGCCCGCCGCTTCTCCGGCATCCCGCGACGCGCACGCGCTGCCGCCGGCTCCATGCCCATGACCGTTCCTCCATTGCGGCTGCGGTGCGCAGCTTACGGGTGCACTGACTGGTGCAATGGTTGCACTGTGCGGTGGAGTTGACCGAGGCCAAGTCGCAAGGAGCGCGCGGCGGGCAGACGTACGTCGTTCCTTCCTGTACGTCTGTGAGTCCTGTACGTCTGTGAGTTCTGTACGTCTGTGAACGCGCCCACTGGGTAGGCGCCTGTCCGGACCCGCACCCGCACCGCATCCGTCGTACGACGACTAGGAGGCCCCCGTGGCCGCACCGGCACCCCTCCCGATCCCGGCCCCCTCCCGACCCGAAGCGGAACCGTCCATCGCTCCGTATCTCCACGCGGAGGTCGCGCGGAATCTCCACGCGGAGGTCGCGCAGACCGAGGCGCCGCTGACCAGCGAGCCGCCCCTGCCGGACGCCGGGCCCCTCACCAGCGAACCCCCGCTCGCCGATCTCACGCCGCTGACCAGCGAGGCCTGCTCCCTGGGGCACTGGAGATGACGCCATGACCGTGGTGCCGCGCGAGGCGGAGGCCGCGTAGCGGTACCCCGCGCGCGCGGCCCGTTCGGGCGTTCGCTACTTTTGCACCGTGGACAAGAAGAACGCCCTGCGCGCC
This sequence comes from Streptomyces sp. NPDC104371, assembly GCF_055583785.1. Lineage (NCBI taxonomy): Bacteria > Bacillati > Actinomycetota > Actinomycetes > Kitasatosporales > Streptomycetaceae > Streptomyces > Streptomyces sp. NPDC104371. Next base: position 159,117 of record NZ_JBVJNF010000007.1, on the reverse strand, counting down.
GGCGCCCTGGCCGCCGGTACGACGCTGATGATGCTGCTCATGACGTCTCCCGCGCTCGCGCTGACCCGCGACGACGGCGATGACCCCGGCCCCGGTCTGAGCCTGGCCGAGACGCTGGGGTACTTCGTGGCTGCCCCGATCGTCCTCTTCCTGGTCATCGCGGGTCTCGTGATGCTCCTGGACAAGTCGCGCAAGCAGCCCAAGCAGGGCTGACACCCGACACACACGTCCGTCGAGGGAGTCCGCACACCGTCCGGTGCGCGGGCTCCCTCGATGTGTTTCGTCGCCGGGCCTGATTCACCCGCTCGTACGAACATCATCCGTATACGTGCGTGTATTCATCCGCATACGTACGTGGATGTGGAGCGCGTGTATGTGGAGCGGCGCGTGTCACGGGTGCGGTGCCGTGAGGTAGCGCCGCACCGTCGGGGCCAGCCAGGCGACGACCTCCTCGCGGGCCAGGGCGACGGCCGCCGGGAGCTTCAGTACGTACCGCGCGAGCGCCATCCCCAGGATCTGCGACGCGACGAGCCCGGCGCGGGCGGGCGCCTGCTCCGGGTCCGGGCAGATGTGCCGGGCGACCGGCAGCAACTGGTCCCGGAAGATCCGCTGGAGGCGCTCGGCGCCCGCCGGGTTGGTGACGCTGACCCGCAGCATCGCCGTGAGCGCGTCGTTGTTCTCCTCCCAGAGGGTGAGGAAGTGGCCCACCAGGGTCTCGCCGACGGTGTGTTGGCGCAGTTCCCGGGGGTCCGGGATGTGTAGATCGACGTCGAGGACCGCGTCGAAGAGGCCCTCCTTCGAGCCGTAGTAGCGCATCACCATGGACGGATCGATCCGGGCGTCCCTGGCGATCGCGCGGATCGTGGCGCGCTCGTAGCCGTCGGAGGCGAAGCGCTCGCGGGCGGCGGCGAGGATCGCGGTGCGGGTGGCGTCGGAGCGGCGCGGTGGTCTGTCGGGCATGTCAACAAGCGTAGGCCAACATACGTAGGCCAACAAGCGTTGACAGCCGATGGGGGCGGTCCTACCTTGACAACAGGTGTTGGTCAACGGATGTTGGCCAACGGCCGCGGACCCCAGGAGGCCGTCATGAAGGGCACGCCCCGCACCCCCGCTTCCAGCACCGACGCCACGTCCACGCCCACCCCCGAGGTGATCGTCGTCGGCTCCGGCCCCACCGGGCTCCTCCTCGCCGGTGACCTCGCGACCGCCGGACTCGCCGTCGCCCTGGTCGACAAGCGCCCCCACAAGATCAGCAACCTCTCGCGCGCCTTCGCGCTGCACGCCCGCACGCTGGAGCAGCTCGACGCCCGCGGCCTCGCCGACGAACTGGAGGCCAAGGGGGAGACGCTCAGCGACATCCGGCTCTTCGGCGCCCTCCATATGCGGTTCGACGCCCTCCCCTCACGCTTCAACCACCTCCTCGTCCTGCCGCAGTACGAGGTGGAGCGCGCGCTGGAGCGCCGCGCGCGGGAGGCGGGAGTGCGGTTCGTCCCCGAGACCGAGGTCACCGGGCTGAGCCAGGACACCGACGGCGTGACGCTCCGGGTGCGACGCCCGGACGGGGAGCGCGCGGAGCTGCGCGCCGCGTACGTCGTCGGTGCCGACGGGATGCGCAGCGCCGTGCGCCAGGCCATCGGCCAGCCTTTCCCGGGCAGGTCCGTCATCCGCTCCGTCGTCCTCGCCGACGTCCGGCTGGACGAGGAGCCCGCGCAGACGCTGACCGCCCGCGCGGTCGGTGACGCCTTCGCGTTCTTCGCGCCCTTCGGCGACGGCTACTACCGGTTCATCGGCTGGCGCCGTGACCGCGACGTCCCCGACAGCACACCGCTCGACCTGGAGGAGGTCCGCGAGATCGCCCGCCGCGCGTTCGGCCATGACTACGGCATGCGGGACGCGCGCTGGATGTCCCGCTTCCACAGCGACGAGCGCCAGGCGCCCGCGTACCGCGTCGGCCGTGTCTTCCTCGCCGGGGACGCCGCGCATGTGCACACCCCGGCGGGCGGGCAGGGCATGAACACCGGCCTCCAGGACGCCGCGAACCTCTCGTGGAAGCTCGCCGCCGTCCTGCGCGGCCACGCCGACCCCGCGCTCCTCGACACCTACCAGTCCGAGCGTCACCCGGTCGGCAGGTCCGTGCTGCGCAGCAGCGGCGGGATCATCCGGCTCGCGATGGCCCGCCGCCCCTGGACCAGGGCGCTGCGCACCGCGCTGACCGCCGTCCTCAACCACGTCGGCCCGATCCGCCGACGCGTCATGGCCCAGGTCAGCGGAATCGGCTACGCGTACGCCGCCCCACGCGACACCCACCCACTGACCGGCAGGCGCGCCCCCGACGTAGCGCTCGCGAACGGCGGCCGACTCTACGAGTCCCTGCGCGCGGGCCGGTTCGTCCTCATCACCCCACAGCCGTACACCACGGCCACCCGCAACGACCGCCTGTCGGTGGAACGTTGGGCAAGCAACCGCCGCACCACGGTGCTGGTCCGCCCCGACGGATACATCGCCTGGGCGTCGAACACCCCCGCCCCGGCAGGGCTCGAAGCGGCGTTGGACCGTTGGACGGGCGGGAGTTGACGGGACCTGGCCGGGGGACGCCTGCCCGCTGGCGGCGTCCGCTCCAGATCGCTCTTCCTGTATCGAACTCTCCTTCACGCTAAGGGCACACGAGGAACCTTCAGGGGCTTAGAATCGCCGACCAGTTCCGCCTTTTGAGTGGGAAGCGAGCAGCTTGTCTTGAGCTGAGCCGAGCAGTCCGACACCATGCGGTGGTCGTTCCACAGCGAGTTCGGAGTGTCCATGCCCTGTCGCACCGCAGGAGCAGCACTGGTCTTGGCGACAATGGTCGTCACCGTTGCCGCAGCTCCGGCACCCGAAGTCCCGTCTGGAGTCAGTGACGTCGGCATCTTCACTACCATGGCCGACCATGTCCATGTGTCGCGCTCGACCGGTCTGCCCGAAGCTGCTGCGCATGGCTGGTGGATGGGGCGGTCCGGGTATGCCGCCAAACCCGGCGTAAGGGCTTCTTTGACCGTCTGGCTTCAGGCCAAAGGCGCTGACGGTCAGTGGAAGCAGGTAGCAAAGGGCAACAAGACCGTGTTGTCGGGTGGCGGGAGCGGCAAGCGTGCGACGGCCAGGAAGGCTTGCCGGGGAGTTACCCGCACGGCATGGCGGAGCGTGGTCGATGTCGATGTGCTCGGAGGAGCCGATTCACCACGGAAGCTGACCACAGCGGCACAGAACCTTCGGTGCGGTGCTGGAATCTGAGTGCCAGGGCGCCCCCGGCCATGATCCCGTGGACGCCATGAGCGAAGAACTGCTCGTAGCTCTGCACGGTCGGCACGTGTCGCACCCATGGCTGGCGGAGCCGACCGAGGACCTGTACTCGCTGGCGTTCAAACAAGCCGCGGCCTATGGTTGGTCCTTTCCCCTGGCCTCCGGCCACCTGCCCCCCGAAGGTCAGCGGTGGGCGCAGTACGAGGTCGGCGGCGCCGACCTCACCACTTCGGCACGGGCCGATGAACTGGCCTGGATCCAGGCAGGAGCGCACTCCTTGCCAGGCCAGTCTCTGCCCATCGCGCCCATGGCGGCCGTCCTGCTGCGCGCCCTCGACAGGCTGGGCACCACCGTACCGATCGGACTCCACGTCCTCGCCCCGCTTTCGTACGGTGCGACGGCGCCCATCGGCCCCTGCTACGGCACTCTTCTGCACGCCGATGTCCTGGCCCTCGCCGACCCCGGCGCGGAGGCCGACGTCACCGTCGGCATTGCTCTTCCGGACCCTGGCGCGGGCACCAGGGCACTGCGAGCCATCAGGGAATGGACGTCGGACGTCTCACAAGCTCTGCTAGGCGTGGTGCCCTGCACAGCAGGCAAGAGCCTCACGCCGGGGGCCCGCCTACGTGCTCGCGCCTACGCGCTCGCGCCCGTCCTGACCTGCCGCATGCGCCTGGCCGAGTGGTCGCTCGAAGCCGCCGCATGGCTCGCCACCTATCTGGCAGAGTGTCTGGGCTCGGCGGACGTCGGAGAGTCGGCCCTCATCGAGGTGCTCAAGGAAGACGAGTAGCGGGCCGTGTCTCCACGCCAGGCGATCTCACCGACGTGCAGATCCCCGGCGTCACACGCACTACGCGAACGGCGCTGGACGGGCCGGAGTTGACCGAACGGCAACGCCAACAGCTTGCTCTGGCATCCGGCCGGGAAGCCTTGGCGTTGCCGCCGGCCTCAGTCGAGTGACGCGGTGAACTCCGCCCAGGCGCAGGGGGTGAGGCGGAGCAGCGGGCCGTCGGGGGTCTTGGAGTCGCGGATGGCTACGACGTCGGGGACGTTGCGGGCGACCTCGACGCACTCGCCTCCGGTGCTGCTGTAGCTGGACTTCACGAAGTCGAACTTGTGCATGAGATCAGATCTCCTTGCGAATGGTGTCGATCAGCAGGGCCGAATCGCGCTGGGCGAGACTGAGTCGGGCCGTGCGCTCGAAGAAGGTGCCGTACGCCGTACTGTCGGCCTCGTTCTCCAACCACACAGCGGACTTGATGGTGTCCGCGTGAACGACGTCCACCGCCTCACTCTCAATGAACGAGATGATGCTAAACGAAGTGGGGAGACACGGATGTCCGCCTGCGCGGAACGGCAGCACTTGCAAGCGGACGTTCGGTAGTTCGGCCACCTTCAGCAGATGCTCCAGTTGCGCGCGCATAACGCCAGCGCCGCCGATCAACTGCCGGAGCGCCGCCTCCCAGACGATTGCGTACACCTCAACGGGCCGTTCCCCGTACAGGCGTTGCTGGCGGCACATGCGGATCTCCACCAGGCGCTCGATCTCGTCGGGGTCCTCCCAGACCCCAGCGCCCTCACTGACCGCGAGTGAACGGGCATACTCCGCGGTCTGGAACAGGCCGGGAACCAGGGAGACTTGCCATGTGCGCAGGCGGCTGGCGGCATCCTCCAGCGCGATGTACTCCGTGAGCGTGCCAGGGTGCGGCGAGTCCTGCCACCAGCCCTTCGCCTTGCGGCGCTCGCGGTCCAGACGGGCCAAGTCCAGTAGCCGACCCACGGCTTCGCGATCGTCCAGGCCGTAGAACTCGCAGAGCACGCGGATGTCCGGGTCCCGCATCGGGACCCAGCCCTGCTCCATCTTCACGATCTTCGAGTTCGTCGCGTTGATGACATCGGCAGCCTGCCGTTGGGTCTTGCCCGCCGCGTCACGCAGGCGCAGCAGCTCGCTACCGAGCCTGCGGGCCAGGACAGTTGACGTTCGGTTACCCAGATACGAGGTACGAGTCACGGGCCAAGTCTGTCCCATACCCGACAGTACGTCACTCGATGGAGACAATAGTCGCCGAAGAGATTGCATCCAGGAATCGAACGTCGCTACGTTCGGCTTCCGATCGGCCACTCAGTGAATCCGCCGGAGGTCCTCGTATGCCCGACGTCAGCCCCGCCCTCGCCCCCCTCATCCACGAAGACCAACTCGACTACGTCCCCGTCCTCCGCAGCATCCCCCTCGCCCACCACCGGGCCGCACGCCTCGTCACCGAGTGGGGGTATCCGCACCTCACCGAGGACGTTGCCCTTGTCGTCAGCGAGTTGATGACCAACGCCCTGCTGCACGGCAGCCTGCGGGACCGGCTCATCCGGCTGCGCGTCATCACCACGTCCGCCGCACTCCGCGTCGAGGTCAGCGACCCGCGTGGCGAACGCTGGCCGAGCCCCCGCACGGCGACTGACGAAGAGCAGTTCGGGCGCGGGCTGTTGCTGGTCGAGGCGCTGTCGGACGACTGGGGCGCGGGGCCGCGGACGGGGGTGGGCAAGACCGTCTGGGCGCAGTGGGACCTGGCCCTCGCCCCCTGCGACACGGATCCGCTCACACGGACAGAGACGCGCCGCTCATCCCCATCCCCAAGCTGACGCTGCCGACCTTGCGGCAGGCCGCCGCGTTCGCCGACGCGGTCGAGATGGCCCGAGCGTTCTACCTCTCCGCCCGCGCCACGGACACGGCCCCGTCGGCATCCTTGGCCGTCTCCGGCGCGAGGCCAAGCCCCCGGACCTGAGCAATGGCCAGCGGCACGACGGCGGCGGTCGTGATGATCTGGGCGCCCGCTGCCAGGGTCGTGCGGAGCCCGAACAGGTGGGAGGCGGGACCGGCGAGAAGATAGCCGAAGGGCACGGGCAGGATCTGCCCGAGCGTCGAGTAGGACAGGGTCCGGCCCAGCCGGTCCGCTGGAATCCTCTCCTGCACCAGCGAGGACCACACGGTCATGCTGACCGCCAGCCCCGTGCCCGCCACCGCCGTGGCGACCACGAGCACGGGCAACGGCACGGACGCCGCCATCGCCGCCAGTGGCACCGCCATCGAGCCAGTGCCCGCACAGACGACGAGTCCGACCTGGCGCGGCTTCCACATCAGGGCGAGCGCCGCCCCGGCCACCAGCCCGGCGGTGAAGCCGGACACCACGACACCCCACGGTGCGGCGCCGCCGAGCACCCGCTGTCCGTACACCGGGCCCAGGAGCGGGTAGCCGGCCAGCCACGCGGGAACGATCACGGCGGCCTGGCAGACCATCACCCACAGCCAGCGGCGGGAGCGGAAGTCATCCCACCCCTCGCGCAGATCGGCGGTGAACCCCGTACGGACCTTCACCGTCTTGGACTTGAGGCTGATCCGGGAGAAGAGGAGGGCCGAGGCGACGAACGTCAGCGCGTCCCATCCGAGGGCCCAGCCGGGGCCGACCACAGCGACCATGACCCGATCCCTGGGCAGCCGGTCCGCGACGACCCCGCCGACGAGCAGCAGCAGGATCTGCGGTACGACACTCGCCGCGAGGACCGCACCCAACGCACCTGGCCCGCCGCCGATGTGGAGGACCGCGAAGGCCAGGCCGATCGGCGCCACGGCCGAGCCCGTCCAGGAGAGCATGCGGGCGGTGAAGTGCAGCCGATAGGGCCTGATGGCCAGTGGGGCGCCTGCCTCCCGGACTCGGGCCGCCCAGCCGATGCGTGGGGCGGGTCCCGCGGAATTCCGGTCGTGCAGACGCGCCTTACGCAAGATCCAACTCCGCCCGGAGAACACGAAATCCCGGCAGCGAGACGCCACCGGGAAGGTCGTCCCGACTCTAGAGCAACCCGAAGATCGTTGCCGCCGACCCGCGGGAGACCGTTGTGGGCTCAGGACCGCTCCGGACCGGGCCTTCGCCGCCCAGGGGCGCACAGTGGAAGTTTGTCGCCGTCCTCCGCGACCACGTCGACCCCGCGCTCCTCGACACCTACCAGTCCGAGCGCCATCCGGTCGGCAGGTCCGTGCTGTGCAGCAGCGGCGGGATCATCCGGCTTGCGATAGCCCGTCGCCCCTCGGCCCTGGCGCTGCGCACGGCGCTGATCACGGTCCTCACCCACGTCGGCCCGATTCGCCGACGCGTCATGGCCCAGGCCAGCGGAATCGGCTACGTGTACGCCGCCCCGCGCGGCGCCCACCCGCTCACCGGCAAGCGCATCCCCGACGTGGCGCTCGCGGGCAACACTCGACTCCACGAGGCCCTGCGCGCCGGCCGGTTCGTCCTCATCACCCCCGGACCTACGACACCGCCTTCCACAAGGATTGCCTGACGGTGGCCCATTGGATAAGCGATCGCCACACGACCGTACTGGTACGCCCCGACGGATACATCGCCTGGGCATCCGACAACCCCGACCCGGCGGAGCTTGAGACGAGTCGACAGAGCAGCCACCCGTCTTGGCGTGTTCCGAGGGTGCTTTGACGCGTGGGTTTCCCGTGTCGGACGGCCACCCGCCGCCCCGCTGCTACGGTCGCATGCATGACGCTCTCGGTCGCCATGAGTCAGGCTGTTGATCTCCGCGTACAGCCGGTTGACGAGGTTCTTGATCGCGTCGCGCGGTCTCTTCAGGTGCGCTTGCTCCCGGACACGGTGGTGCGCAAGCGCCGGTCTGTGGGAGCCCGAACTGACCGCGATACCTGGGTCCGGGTTGAGCGGCGCTTGCTCGACAAGCTCACCGACCAGGGATGGAACGGCACCGAGTGTGCCGCCCGTTTGGAAGGCATCGCGCAGCCGAGATGGCAGGGATGTGTGGTCTGGCGGGACGAGGCGGGACCGGTGATGTGGCGGGCCGACGAGACGGACCTCCTGGCTGCCGCTCCCGTCGGAAGCGCCATCTTGGGTCAAGCCCCAGAGCTGTCGAACGAATGGTGGGAGGCGTTGAACGCCTCTCTGGACGCGCTGGCCACTCATAAAACGCGGCGGGTCGCCACGCCGGACACCGACACCATCACCCAGAAGCTGGTCACCGAGTCCATCCGAGAGGTCTTCCCCGGCGACTTCGATACGACCGTCCGACGGTGGATGCCGGCCCACGCGGACGTGAACTGGGCCAACATGACCGCTCCGGTGTTCAGCCTCTTCGACTGGGAAGACTGGGGGAACGCACCGCAGGGGCTGGACTCCGCCTCGTTGTGGGCGAGTTCGCTTGCCGTCCCCGCTCTGGCCGATCGCGTACGGCAAGAGCGTCGGCGCGACTTCGAGAGCCGGGACGGCAAGCTGATGACGTTGTTCGCCTGCTCGAAGATGCTCGGGCCGTACGCACACCCCGAGGACCCTCGGTTGGAACCCGCGCGACGCATGGCCGAGCAAGTCATCGAGGAGCTTCAGGCGGGCTGACCGCACGCACGGTCACGAAGGAGCCTTCGGTACTCCTGGATGGCCCGCTCGTCGACCTCGTCGGCCAGGGCGCCGACCAGCTCGCCCAGATGGGCGGGTTCGTCGGTGCCCACGGCAACGGAGCCGACCTGCGGAAGGTGATAGGAGGTCCGAAAGGCTGCCTGCACGCGGGAGAGTTGGCTGCCGTCCCGCAGGAAGACGCGCGGGTCGATCCTGGCCCACACCGTGGCGCGGGCGCTGCCTCCGAAGGGGCTCATCCCCCACACCGCACCACCGCCCATGTCCCATGCACCGATGAGGGCATCGGCGGCATCGAGCGTTCTGACTCCGACCAGCAGGCCGGCGCGGACCATGAGGACCGATGGCCTCGGGGCGGTCGGCTCGATCAGGTTCGGCAGAGGTGATGGATCCCAGGAAGCGACGCCCCATGCGGCACACAGCCCCTTCGCCTTGGCGTCGTCGAGGGCGGCACATGCCCGCGCCAGCATGTCCCGGCCACGAACGGTGGCCTCGCGGAGCGAGTGTTCAGGGTTGTGAAGGAACACCAGGTCGGGTTCCCGTCCGAGATCCTCGGCCGCCTGTTCCAAAGCCGCGTGCAGCCGTGCGGGGTCCAGAGAGTGCTCCCCGCCGTTCCTCCCCGGGAAGTATCCGACCTTCGTGGAGACCGTGAACTTCGGCAGTAGATCAGCGGCTGTCCGCGCCAGAACCTGATGCGAGCGGAAACCGAGGTAGTTGGCGCTGGTGTCGAGCGTGGTGACACCGAGATCAAGCGCTCCGGTCAGGAGACGGCGTTCGTGACGAGACCGGTGTAGCCCGAGGACAACTCGGGTGTCAGCACTGCGCACAGCTCCTCCTTCACCAGGATCTCGGCGAGCTCCATCACCTCGGCCCCGACGACGGCCGCGGCTCGCTCCAGCGGCACCGGCCTGCCGCTCAGCAGCATCCGTAGTGCCGGCAGGGCCTTGGCCGTGAGGGTCAGCTTCTTCCCCGAGGCCACCACGTCGATGGTCTCCCCGTTCTCCAGAACCCGGGGAGGGAAGTGGGTGGTGCATACGACGGCGTCGAGCGGTCCGAGGATGTCGAGGAACGGTACGTGGCGGGGCAGCGCCGTCTCCTGCTCGTACGCGGCCAGGAAGTCGGCCGGAGAGCGTTCGCCGACCAGTGTTGTGGCGGCCTCGGCCAAGGCCTCGCTGTCGGGGCCGTGCCAGCGGTCCAGATCGTGCCGGAAGATCTCGTGTTCGCGGCACCAGTCGGCCAGCCAGGCGAGCCAGCTCGCTCCGGTGCGTTTGGTGATGCCGAACGTGACGTGGAGGCTCTTTCCCGAGCCGCGGCCGGTCCGGGTCGCCTGGTGCCAGTGCCCTCGGGGGATGTGCATGACGTCACCGGTCTTCAGAAGGCCGGACCAGATGATCTCGTCACTCGGAGTGTTGTTGGGGTCGGAGTCCCGATACATGGGGACCTCGCGGGAAGTCGCGCGTACCTCCCACTCCTTCTCTCCCGCGAGCTGCACGATCACGACGTCGTGGTCGTCCCAGTGCAAGGGGAAGCCGGCGGCGTCGTTCGTCGTCAGGTACGCGTTGACCTGCACGCGCTCGTGGGACCACCACTGCAGTGCCCGGCACGCGACCTCCATCGTCGGATCGAAGACGTTGGCCTGGTCGAGGATGAGTGTCGCGCCTTCCCGCAGAAGCCTCCCGAGGCTACGCATGTTGACCATGGGGATGCTCTGGCCCCGAGGGCTGACGCTGTCGGTGTAGTAGACGGCCGGGTGCACCTCCTCGCCCTTCTGGAAGCACCGGAACTGCGGGCGGTTGAGACTCCTGCGCATCGCGATGTCGAGCATGCGGTTCGGGCTCAGGAGGCGGGAGAGGACTGCGGGGTCGTCCGTGCTTCCCCGCGCGAAGCCCTTGCCCAGCTCCTCCACTCCGCTCCATCCGAGCGCTGTCTCGATCGCGCTGATCAACCGATGTTCCATCGCTGTGCCCTCCATGGGTTCGACCACGTGATGCGGACACGGCGGGGCCGACACAGCCAGGCATGCCGGCCCCGACCGCTTGGTGCCTACTCGCTGTCGTGCAGGTTGCCGTCGCCACCGGGCCACGGCGCGTCGCCGGAACTACCGGCGTTGTCGGACCGAAGGCTGTCGTACCGATCGTGGACGGCGGTCAGCTCTTCCACCGCCACCAGGAGGCCGCTCCGGGCCGGAGGCGGTGTCGTGTGCTCCTCCACCTCGTACTCCTTCCTCTTCGGTTCTCCCGCCGGGGCTCCGACGGGAGATCTTGGCCGCCCCACGGCCGTGGGAGAGATGGATATCCGTGGGGCGGCGGTCATTGGGCGGCCCGACGAACCGCAGCGCTGCGCCTATGGCCAGGCAGCCCGGCCGCTCATCGGCAGGACGCCCGCGTCCTGGCGCATGTTGACCTCCAGGACGCGTTGGTCCAGTGCGTACAGGCACGCGCGGCAGGCGTAGAGGGCCGCGTGCATGCCGCTCGACTGGACGGGACCGATCCACGTCACCGCGATGTCGTCACGGCCGCACCACAGCCAGCACTCACCACGGGCCCGCCATTCATGGCGGTCCCACAGGGCATAGGCAGTGGGCTCCCAGGTGACGGGGTCGATGTCACGGCGGGTGGGACGGAACACCACTTCGGGACCGGGAAGCGGGACCGCTCGTACTGCGTGGCGCCCCATCACGCGATCGCCAGGGTGAGCGGCTTGGCATCCGCTCCGACATCACGCTTCGACCGCATCGCGCATGAGCTGCGCGGAACAGCGGCACGGATCGCAGGTGCCACCATAGGAAGCGCGATCTCCGCCCATACACGCTTGCCAGGGCCGGAGGGCTCCCAGGCGCACCGCGACGCGAGAAGGCCGACCAGCTCCAGGCCGCGCCCGCTCTCGTCGTCGGCTTGAGCACAACTCGTATGCGGAGCCGCCGGATTGCCGTCGCAGATCTCGATCACCAGGCGACCGGGCCGGTGGTACAGCTCGACGGTAATCGGTCCCGTCCCATGGACCACGGCGTTGGTGATGAGCTCGGAGGCGACGAGGCGGATGGCGTCGGCTGTCTCCTCGTCCAGCGGCACACCCCAGGTACGCACCTTGTCGACGACTATGCGCCGAGCGGAGGGCACCTCGTGTTCCGTACCCGCAAGGACGAACCGATGGACGAGCGTGGGCATGGCGGACGCCTCCGAAGAGCTGGAGAGCGACTCCATCCCCGACGGGGACGCAGGAGTGGAGCCGCCGATCTGAGGAACCGTTCCGAGAGCGAGCCCTTGGGCTGCCCTTCGGACGGCTGATGCTCAGTCAACGGCGCTGGCCCGCACGTCGGAACGTTTCCAGGGGGTTTCTCCTGGGGACGCCCTCCCCGTACGCGGACACGGGAAGTAGCCTCCCAACTACGCCGTGAGGGGATGACGGGAGTGATGACGTGCCTGGTGAGCCGTTAGCAGTCCATCCGCTGAGCTTCGTCCTCCAGATGCGCGGGTGGGGGAAGGCCGAATTCGCCCGGCTCATGCAGGAGCACGGGAGGTCCCTCGGGATCCTGCTGGCGACCAACCGGACGACCGTGTGGAAGTGGGAGCAAGGACAGGAGCCGGACGCGGACGCCCAGCGTGTCCTCGCCGACCTGCTGCGCGTCCCGTACGAACAGGCACGCGCGCAAGGATGGCCTCGGTGGCTCCCGGTCTGGGAGGTAACAGGGCTCACCGCTCCGTGGACGGAGGCCGGTACGGTCGAGGCGCTGTCCGATCTGGTGGGGAGTGGTCGCATGGATCGCCGGGGATTTCTCACCATCACCGGCGCCGCCTTGACGGGTCTCGCGGCGAGCTGGGTGGACGCGCCCTCCGCCTTCGCCTCGGCGCTCAACGGCGACCGGGTCACGGACACGATGGTCTCGACGATCGAGCAGCGCATCAGCACCCTGCGCACACTCGACGACCAACTCGGCGGCGCCCGGCTTCTGGAGCAGGCACGAGGCGATCTCGCCCTGGTCACCGGTCTCCTCAACGGCGGCCGCTACACCGACAGAGTCCGCGTCCGCCTGTACGCGCTGGCGGCCCGGGTGTCGCACCTGACCGGGTGGATGGCCTATGACGCTGGTCTTCGATCCGTCGGCCAGCGCTACTACGTCGGTGCACTGCGCGGTGCCCGTACCGCCGGGGACGACGCCTTCGGCGCCTTCATCCTCGCGGAGATGGGAGTGCACGTCTCCGAGGCCGGACGCACCGCCGAGCGAGTCGACCTCATCACAACAGCCATCGACAACGCTCCCCGCTCCCTGTCGCCCTGCACCCAGTCCTTCCTCTACCTGCACAAGGCCGAGGCACTCTCGCGCGACGGCGACCACAGCAAGGCCGGCACGGCGCTCAACCGCGCCACGTCCCTCTGGGAGCGCCGCGCGGCGGAGGAGAACCCTGACTGGCTCGACTGGTTCGGCGAGGCACAGCTGAGGTCCACCGAGGGCAAGGTCCTGCTGCGGTCCGGGCAGGTGGAGCGCGCGACGAGCTCCCTGGAGATCTCCGTGGCGAGCGCGGCTCCCAGGGACAAGGCCGTGCGGTCCAGCCGCCTGGCCGAGGCACGGCTCGTCGGCGGTGACCTTGAAGGAGCGCTGGACGCCGCGAACTACGGTGCCGGGCTCCTGGAGGACAGCGTCAGCTCCGTACGGGCTCTCGACAGGATGAAGGAGTTCTCGGCGAGGCTCGAACCACACAAGTCCGTTCCCTCTGTCCGCGAGTTCCGCGAGCGCCTTCAGGAGCTGCCCGTTGCCGTCTGACGACTACCGCCTTGGCAGCGAGGGTGAGTTGACCCCGCTGAGGAGGGCAGTGGTACTGCCAGTATGAGCGGCATGACGATGATCGACGGCGAGGTCGCACCCGGGTTCGAGCCGGTGCGTGAAGCGTTCATAGCGAACTTTGCCCAGCGCGGGGACATCGGCGCGGCGGTGTGCGTGTACCAGCACGGCCAGCCGGTGGTGGACCTGTGGGGCGGCGTAGCCGACCCCGAAACCGGTCGTCCGTGGACGCGGGACACGCTGCAATTGGTCTACTCGGTGACCAAGGGAGCGACCGCGACCGCGGCGCACATGCTGGCCGAGCGCGGCCTGCTGGACTTGGACGCGCCGGTGGCCAAGTACTGGCCGGAATTCGCTGCGAACGGCAAGGCGGACATCCCGGTGCGCTGGCTCCTGTCCCATCAGGTCGGCTTGGTTGCACTGGATCAACCAGTGCCGTTGGACGAGGCGTTGACCTGGCATCCGATGGCGGCAGCGCTGGCAGCCCAGCGCCCTCTGTGGACTCCGGGTACGGCGCACGGGTACCACGGTCGGACCTGGGGCTGGCTGGTCGGCGAGGTGATCCGACGAGTATCCGGCCGCTCGCCGGGCCGCTTCTTCGCCGACGAGATCGCAGCCCCCCTCGGGCTGGACTTCTTCATCGGACTGCCGGCGAGCGAACGCGACCGAGTCAGCCGCATGGCGTACCAGCGGCCGGACGTAGACCTCACCACCGTGCCGCCCGAGTCGCTTCCCGAGGAACTCCGCGAACAGGTCGCCGCCTGGCGCGACCCGAACTCGTTCAGCAACAGGGCGTACGCGGTCACCGACCCCGCCGCGATCGACTTCGACTCGCCCGAGGTGCAGGCGGCGGAACTCCCGGCCTCCAACGGCATCGGCACCGCACGCGCACTTGCGCGCATGTACGCCGCGCTGATCGGCGAGGTGGACGGCGTGCGCCTGTTCTCCCGAGCCACCCTGGCGTCGGCGACCGAGGAACAGGCCGGTGGCAAGGACCAAGTCATGCTGATCCCGAGCCGCTTCAGCACCGGGTACATGCTGCCCACCGAGACCAACCCCATGACCGGCAAGAGCGCCTTTGGCCACACGGGGCGAGGTGGCTCGCTGGGCTTCGCCGACCCGGAGCACGGCATTGCCTTCGGGTACGTGATGAACAACATCATCGGGGGCCCCGACGACGTACGTGCAATGTCGCTGGTTGAAGCAGTACGACGGGGCGACCAAGGGCCCGTAAAGGTCAGGCCCGGTCTCCAGAGACGGAAACCGGGCCTGACGTGATCTCAGGAGCGAGCGGCGAAAGAGCTTACGCCGCGTCCGCCGCCTGGGCCTTCAAAGCCCTCTCGACGCCCGCGCGGGACTCCGAGATCAGGCGGCGCAGGGCCGGGACCGGCTCCGTTGCCGTGAGCCAGGTGTCCGTCTTCGTCAGTGTGTCCTCGCTGACCTGGAGCGCCGGGTACAGGCCGGTCACGATCTGCTGGGCGATCTCGTGGGAGCGGGCGTCCCAGATGCCCTTGGCCACCTCGAAGTACCGGTCCGTGTACGCGGCGAGCAGCTCGCGCTGGTCCGTCTGGACGAAGCCCGCGATCACCGCCTCCTGTACGGCGTTCGGCAGCTTGTCGTCGTCGATGACCGACGCCCACGCCTCGGCCTTGGCCTCCGCGGTCGGCCGGGCCGCGCGGGCGGTGGCCGCGTGCCGCTCACCGGCCGCCGTCCTGTCCCGCTCCAGCTCGCCCCCGATCTCCGTCTCGTCGAAACGGCCCACCGCCGCGAGCCGCTCCACGAACGCCCAGCGCAGCTCGGCGTCCACGGCCAGCCCCTCGACGGTCTGCGAACCGTCCAGCAGCCCCTCCAGCAGGTCGAGCTGCTCCGGGGTGCGGGCGGTCGCCGCGAAGGCGCGCGCCCACGCGAGCTGGTGGTCGCCGCCCGGCTCGGCCGCGCGCAGATGGGCGAGCGTCGCGTCCGTCCACCGGGTCAGCAGCGCCTCGCGCGTGGACGGGTCGGCGTACTGGTCGATCGCCAGCTTCACCTGGCGGTGCAGCGACTGCACCACACCGATGTCCGACTCCTTGCCGATGCCGGACAGGACCAGCGCGAGGTAGTCACGGGTCGCCAGCTCCGCGTCACGCGTCATGTCCCAGGCCGAGGCCCAGCACAGCGCCCGCGGCAGCGACGACTCGAAGTCGCCCAGGTGCTCGGTGACGAAGGCCAGCGACCGCTCGTCCAGGCGGACCTTCGCGTACGACAGGTCGTCGTCGTTGAGCAGGACCACGTCCGGGCGGCGCTGCCCCACGAGCTGGGCCACGGCGGTCAGTTCGCCGTCGACGTCCAGCTCGATCCGGCCGTCCTCGGCGCGGACCAGCTTGCCGTCGACCAGGTTGTACAGGCCGACCGCGATCCGGTGCGGACGCAGCGTCGGCTCGCCCTTCGCACCGGCCGGGAGCGCCGGGGCCTCCTGGCGGATGGCGAACGACGTGATGACACCGTCGCCGTCCGTCTCGATCTCCGGACGCAGGACATTGATGCCCGCCGTCTCCAGCCATTTGCGCGACCACGTCTTCAGATCGCGGCCCGAGGTCTTCTCCAGCGCGCCCAGCAGGTCGGACAGCCGGGTGTTGGCGTACGCGTGCTGCTTGAAGTACGCCTGCACGCCCGCGAAGAACTCGTCCATGCCGACGTAGGCGACGAGCTGCTTGAGGACCGAGGCGCCCTTGGCGTACGTGATGCCGTCGAAGTTGACGAGGACGTCGTCCAGGTCATTGATCTCGGCCATGATCGGGTGCGTCGAGGGCAGTTGGTCCTGCCGGTACGCCCACGTCTTCATGGAGTTGGCGAACGTGGTCCAGGAGTGCGGCCACCGGCTCTCGGGGTGGTACGCCTGGCAGGCGATGGAGGTGTACGTGGCGAACGACTCGTTCAGCCACAGGTCGTTCCACCACTCCATGGTCACGAGGTCGCCGAACCACATGTGGGCCAGCTCGTGCAGGATCGTCTCGGCGCGCACCTCGTACGCCGCGTCGGTCACCTTGGACCGGAAGACGTACTGGTCGCGGATCGTGACCGCGCCCGCGTTCTCCATCGCGCCCGCGTTGAACTCCGGCACGAAGAGCTGGTCGTACTTCTCGAACGGGTACGCGTAGTCGAACTTCTCCTGGAACCAGTCGAAGCCCTGCCGCGTCACCTCGAAGATCGCGTCGGCGTCGAGGAACTCGGCGAGCGAGGGGCGGCAGTAGATGCCGAGCGGGACGCTCTGCCCGTCCTTCTCGTACACGCTGTGCACGGACTGGTACGGGCCCACGATCAGCGCGGTGATGTACGTCGAGATCCGCGGCGTGGGCGCGAAGGCCCACACATCGTCCTTGGGCTCGGGCGTGGGCGAGTTGGAGACGACGGTCCAGCCGCTCGGCGCCTTCACCGTGAACCGGAAGGTGGCCTTGAGGTCCGGCTGCTCGAACGACGCGAACACCCGGCGCGCGTCCGGCACCTCGAACTGCGTGTAGAGGTACGCCTGCTGGTCGACCGGGTCGACGAAGCGGTGCAGGCCCTCACCGGTGTTGGTGTACGCGCAGTCGGCGACCACGCGGAGGACGTTGCGCCCCTCCAGCAGGCCGGGCAGCGCGATCCGCGAGTCCTCGAAGACCGTCGCGGGGTCCAGCGGATGGCCGTTGAGGGTGACCTCGTGGACGGCCGGGGCCACCAGGTCGATGAAGGACTCCGCGCCGTTCTCGGCGGAGTCGAAGCGCACCGTGGTCACGGACCGGTAGGTGCCGCCCTCCTGCGCGCCGGAGAGGTCGAGATCGATCTCGTACGAGTCAACGGTGAGCAGCTTCGCCCGCTGCCGCGCCTCTTCGCGAGTCAGGTTTGTGCCAGGCACGCGGTCATCTCCTCGTTATGTGTCGGTTGCGTCATCCTTGCACGCCCTGATCAGCAACGGTGATGAACGGGGCCTGTCCCACTGTCCGCCGCCGCGGCGCTCCGGAACGTCACGTCCGAATTCCGCCGGATATCCGCGCGGGCGGGCGGGAGTCTGGGGCCATGACGACGTACACACCACGCCCCATCGAACCGACGGTCCTGAAGGAGCTGCGCGCCACCGATGACGCGGGCCGTCCGACGGTGCCCTTCACGGACGACGAGGGCGGCTCGCCCCTGCGCTGCTGTCTGCGCCGCAGCACGCCCGGCGAGCGGATCGCCCTCGTCTCGTACGCGCCCCTGCGGCGCTGGGCGGCCGAGACCGGCGCCGACCCCGGCGCGTACGAGGAGGTGGGGCCGGTCTTCGTGCACGCCGACGCGTGCGCGGGCCCCGACCTGACCGGCTACCCGTTCGCCGACGCCCACCGCACCGTGCGCCGTTACTCCCGGGACGGTCGCATCCTCGGTGGCCGACTGGTCGGGACGGGCCACGAAGCCGCTGTCACGGAGGCGTTCGCCGACCCGGACGTGGCGCTCGTCCATGTCCGGGCCGTGGAGTACGGGTGCTTCCTCTACGAGGTCCGCCGGGACTGACCGCCCCCGCTGCCGACATGCCGAAGGGGCGTGCCCCGCCGTCGGCGCACGCCCCTTCTGTCCGCGAGGGTCAGCGCTCGTTCAGCTCCGCCGCCACCAGCTCCGCGATCTGCACCGCGTTCAGGGCCGCGCCCTTGCGGAGGTTGTCGTTGGAGACGAACAGCGCGAGGCCGTTGTCCACCGTCTCGTCGTTACGGATGCGGCCCACGTACGACGCGTCCTTGCCCGCCGCCTGGAGCGGGGTCGGGATCTCGGAGAGCGTCACGCCCGGGGCGCCGGCCAGCAGCTCCGTCGCGCGCTCCACCGACAGCGGGCGCGCGAAGCGGGCGTTGACCTGGAGCGAGTGACCGGAGAAGACCGGGACGCGCACGCACGTGCCGGAGACCTTCAGCCCGGGGATCTCCAGGATCTTGCGGGACTCGTTGCGGAGCTTCTGCTCCTCGTCGGTCTCGTGCAGACCGTCGTCGACGAGGTTGCCCGCGAAGGGCAGGACGTTGAAGGCGATCGGGCGCTTGTAGACCGCGGGCTCGGGGAAGTCGACCGCCTCGCCGTCGTGGGTCAGCCTGTCGGCGTCGGCGACCACCTTCTGCGTCTGGCCGTGCAGTTCGGCCACGCCCGCGAGGCCCGAGCCGGACACCGCCTGGTAGGTGGCGACGACCAGCGCTTCCAGACCCGCCTCCTCGTGCAGCGGCTTCAGGACCGGCATCGCGGCCATCGTCGTGCAGTTCGGGTTGGCGATGATGCCCTTGGGGCGGTTCACGATCGCGTGCGGGTTCACCTCGGAGACGACCAGCGGTACGTCCGGGTCCCGACGCCAGGCGGAGGAGTTGTCGATCACCACGGCACCCTGCGAGGCGACCTTCTCGGCCAGTGCCTTCGAGGTCGCGCCGCCCGCGGAGAACAGCACGATGTCCAGGCCCGTGTAGTCGGCCGTCGCCGCGTCCTCCACGGTCACGCCGTCCAGGACCGTGCCCGCCGACCGGGCGGACGCGAACAGGCGCAGCTCCGTGACCGGGAAGTTCCGCTCCGTGAGGATCTTGCGCATGACCGTGCCGACCTGACCGGTGGCTCCGACGATTCCGACCCTCACGGCGACTCCCTTACGTGTGCTGTCCGTGCCTGTTGCTCGGCCCGAGGCCTCTCCATCATGCGGCCGACCCCGGCCCACCTGTCCAATTCTGTGCACTGTGTGCCCACGGTGTGGGACGTGATCGTCCGGCCGCGCGGTTGCAAGAGCCCGGCGCACCTCTGCTGAGCTGGGGAAACGCGCCCATGGCACTCCGTGCCACACCCTGTGTCGACGTGCCCCTGCCCCGCGCCTCCCGCCGCACACGCGGTGTGACGTACACCTCAGTCGCGGGTGACCGCCGCCGCACCCACGGCAACGGCCGAAACTCGCCCCCCGCCCGCCCTGTTGATCAACCCTCGCGCCACCGCGCGCGGTCTGTCCCGCTGACGACGCTCGACCACGAGAAGGGGGAAGACATGTCCCTGCGCAGCGGACTGACAGGAGCGGTGGCGACGGTGGCGGTCACGGCGGTGGCCCTCACCGTCCCGGCCGCCGCCGCTCCCCGCGCGGCCGGCCAGGCCGACCACACCGCGACCCGGCAGGCCATGGACGCCGCCGTGACGGCCGGGGTGCCCGGTGTGACGGCCGGGGTGCGGCAGGGGAGTGCCACCTGGGGGGCGACCTCGGGGGTCGGTGATCTGCGGACGGGCGCGCCGCGTTCGCCGCAGGACCACTACCGCATCGGCAGCATCACCAAGACGTTCGTCTCGACCGTGATGCTCCAACTGGAGGCGGAGGGACGGCTGTCCCTGGACGACACGGTGGAGAAGTGGCTGCCGGGCACGGTCCGGGGCAACGGCAACGACGGCCGCCAGATCACCCTCCGCAACTTGCTGAACCACACCTCGGGGATCTTCAACTACACGGCGGACGAGCCCTTCGTCCGTACCCACATGCTGGAGGGCTTCCCGGAGCACCGCTACGACACCCTGAAGCCCGAGGAGTTGGTCGCGGTCGCGATGTCCCACGAGCCGGACTTCGCGCCGGGCACCTCCTGGAACTACTCCAACACCAACTACGTCCTGGCCGGGATGGTGGTCGAACGGGTCACGGGGCACTCGTACGCACAGGAGATCCGCGACCGCGTCATCAAGCCGCTGGGCCTGCGCGCCACTTCGGTGCCGGGCACCAAGGTGACCGTCCCGCAGCCCAGCAGCCGCGCCTACGGCAAGTTCGCCCCGACGGGGCCGACGTACGACGTCACGACGATGAACCCGTCCGTGGCCTCCTCGGCGGGCGAGATGATCTCCGACTCGGCGGACCTGAACCGCTTCTACTCCGCCCTGCTGACGGGCAAGCTGCTGCCGCCGAAGCAGTTGAAGGAGATGAAGACGACGGTCCCGGCCGACGAGGGCACGCCGAACTCGGGCTACGGCCTCGGCCTGATGGACCTCACCCTGAGCTGTGGCGTCCACCTCTACGGACACAGCGGCGGCATCAACGGCTCGTCGTCCGTCGCCGTCACCACCGCGGACGGCAGCCACTCCCTCGCCTTCAACTTCAACAGCGACTGGACGGGGAACAGCGGCGCGGTGGTCGAGGCCGAGTACTGCGGCAAGTGAGCCGCCCCGGTGCCGGAGCCCGCGCGGACTCCGGCACCGGGCGCCTGGTCAGGCGGTCGCGTCGCACTCCTGGCCGCGCAGGGTGCGGGCCAGGTCGTCACGGGCCTCCAGGACCAGCCTGCGCAGGGCGGGCGGCGCGGCCTCGTGCGCGGTCAGCCAGGCGTCCGTCGCGTCCAGCGTCTCCCGCGAGTCCCGCAGCGCCGGGAACAGGCCCCTCACCACGTCCATCCCGATCTGGATGGACCGCTCGGCCCACACGCGCTCGATCGCCGCGAAGTACTTCTCCGTGTACGGCGCGAGCAGCTCCCGCTGCGACGGCTGCGCGAAGCCCGCGATGGTCGCCTCCACGAGCGCGTTCGACAGCGTGTCCGCCTCGACGACCTGCGCCCACGCCTGCGCCTTGACCTCGGCCGAGGGGCGCGCGGCCAGACAGCGGACCTGGTGGCGCTTGCCGGACGCGGTGTCGTCGCGGGCCAGTTCCGCCGCGAGCACCGACTCGTCCGCCACGCCGTGCGCGGCCAGCGGCGTCAGGAACGCCCAGCGCAGCTCCTGGTCCACCTCCAGACCGTCGATCTTCGCCGTGCCCTCCAACAGCTCCCGCAGCAACCGCAGTTCGGCCTCGCCGGACGCCACCGCCGCGAAGAACCGCGCCCAGGTGAGCTGATGCTGGCTGCCCGGCTCCGCCTGCCGCAGCTCACGCAGCGCGCCCTGGGCCAGCAGATCCCCGCCGGTCTCGCGCCACGCGGGCGCCGCGTAGTACGTCAGCGCGGAGTTCGTCCAGGTGTGGAGCTGCTGGAGCACGCCGATGTCGCTCTCCCGACCGGCGAACCGCAGCACCAGACCGATGAAGTCCCGGGCCGGGAGCAGCGCGTCCCGCGTCATGTTCCACAGCGCCGACCAGCACAGCGCCCGCGCGAGCGGGTCGGTGAGGTCGCCGAGGTGGTTCTTGAGGGTGGCGAGCGAGGCGTCGTCGAACCGGATCTTGCAGTACGTGAGGTCGTCGTCGTTGACCAGGACCAGCTCCGGGGCCTCGGAGCCCGCGAGTTCACCGATCACCGTACGCGGACCGTCGACGTCCACCTCGGCGCGCGCGTACCGCACGAGCGCGCCCGCCTCGCCGCGGTACAGGCCCACCGCCACCCGGTGCGGGCGCAGTTCGGGATGCGAGGCGGCGGCCTCCTGGACCACGGCCAGCTCCGCGATCCGGCCGTCCTCGCCCAACTCCACCTGCGGAGTCAGGGAGTTGACGCCCGCCGTCTGGAGCCAGGACCGCGCCCAGGCGCCCATGTCCCGGCCGCTCGTCTCCTCCAGGACCGACAGCAGATCACCGAGGCGCGTGTTGCCGTACGCGTTCCGCTTGAAGTAGCGGCGCGCGCCCTCCAGGAACGCCTCCCGGCCCACGTACGCCACCAACTGCTTGAGCACGGACGCGCCCTTGGCGTAGGTGATGCCGTCGAAGTTGAGCTTCGCGTCCTCCAGGTCGCGGATGTCCGCCGTGACCGGATGCGTGGACGGGAGCTGGTCGGCGCGGTACGCCCACGCCTTGCGGTTGTTGGCGAAGGTGATCCAGCCGTCGGTGAAGCGGGTCGCCTCCACCTGCGAGAAGGCGCCCATGAAGTCCGCGAAGGACTCCTTCAGCCACAGGTCGTCCCACCACACCATGGTCACCAGGTCGCCGAACCACATGTGCGCCATCTCGTGCAGGATCACATTGGCGCGGCGCTCGTACGACGCCTGGGTGACCTTGCCGCGGAAGATGAACTCCTCGCGGAAGGTGACCATGCCGGGGTTCTCCATCGCGCCGAGGTTGTACTCGGGCACGAACGCCTGGTCGTACTTCCCGAACGGGTACGGGTAGTCGAAGTGGTCGTGGAAGAAGTCCAGGCCCTGCTTGGTGACCAGGAAGACGTCGTCCGCGTCGAAGTGCTTCGCCAGGCCCTTGCGGCACATCGCGCCGAGCGGGATCTCCAGCGTCGTACCGTCGTCGAACGTACGGGAGTAGCTGTCGGTCACGTAGTGGTACGGACCGGCCACGACGGCGGTGATGTACGTGGAGATCGGCTTGGTCTCCGCGAACCGCCAGACACCGTCGTGCGGTTCGCCCGCGCCGTTGCTCCACACCGTCCAGCCCTCAGGGGCGCGGACCTCGAAGCGGAAGGGGGCCTTGAGGTCCGGCTGCTCGAAGTTCGCGAAGACACGACGGGAGTCGGCGGGCTCGTACTGCGTGTACAGATACACCTCGCCGTCCTCGGGGTCGACGAAGCGGTGCATCCCCTCGCCCGTACGGGAGTAGGCGCACTGGGCGTCGACGACCAGCTCGTTCTCGGCGGCCAGGTCCTCCAACTGGACGCGGGTGCCGTCGAAGACCTCGCCGGGGTCGAGGTCCTTGCCGTTGAGCGAGACCGCGGTGACGCTCGGGGCGATCAGATCGGCGAAGCTCGTGGCGCCCGGCTCGGCGCAGCGGAAGCGGATCGTGGTGACCGAACGGAAGGTACGCGGCCCGGTCTCGGGCCCGTCGCCCACGGCCGAACGCAGGTCGAGCGACACGTCGTACCCGTCGACGGACAACAGAGCGGACCGCTCCTGGGCCTCGTCACGGGACAGGTTCTCACCGGGCACGGGCGGCACTCCCTCATATACGGCTGGGTGGGGTGAACAGCACCGATCCTGCCATGCGCTCCTGACGCGGGGCAGTGGGGCGCACCTCGGCAAGCGCGGCAGGCCCTGGGGACGGCCTCGGGAATGGCGTGGACGGCCCGTACGTTGCCCCGGAGGTCAACCGCGTTCCGAGGAGAGCCATGTCCACGACCATGACTACGTCCGGCCAGACCGCTTCCGGTAAGACCCCCGTCGACTTCTGGTTCGACCCGCTGTGCCCCTGGGCCTGGATGACCTCCCGCTGGGTCCTGGAAGTGGAGAAGCTCCGGGACATCGAGGTCCGCTGGCACATCATGAGCCTCGCGGTGCTCAACGAGGACAGGCTGGACGAGCTGCCCGAGGAATACCGGGAGATGCTCACCACCAAGGCCTGGCAGCCGGTCCGCGTGGTGACCGCGGCCTGGCAGAAGCACGGCGCGGAGGTGCTCGGCCCGCTGTACACCGCGCTCGGCACCCGCTTCCACAACCGGGGCGAGGGGGCGACCGTCGAGGCCATCGCGGAGGCGCTGGCGGACGCCGGTCTCCCGGCCGACCTGATCGACTACGCCGACCAGCAGGACTTCGAGTTCGACGCCGAGCTGCGCGCCTCCCACAAGGAGGGCATCGACAAGGTCGGCCAGGAGGTGGGCACCCCGGTGATCGCGGTCCCGGGCGCCGACGGCGAGCAGCTCGCCTTCTTCGGCCCGGTGGTCACCCCCGCCCCCAAGGGCGAGGAGGCCGCGCGACTGTGGGACGGCACCCTGGCGGTCGCCTCGGTCCCGGGCTTCTTCGAGATCAAGCGCACCCGGACGAAGGGCCCGGACTTCAGCAACCTGTAGCCGCCGCACGGGCTGCCGGTCCCCTCGCGACCCGGCAGCCCGGCGCGTCGTGTACCGAAAGGGCCCTCACGTATGCCACGTGAGGGCCCTTTCGGCAGCTGAGGTCGGATCAAGCGTCGTACCGCGTCAGGTCAGGCGCGGCTGCGCTTCCGTTGCCACGCGTAGCCGATCGCCGCCAGGAACACGGTCATGCCGCCGGTCGAGTAGAGCTGGACGCGGGTGTCCGGCTGGCGCCACATCAGGACGGTGATCGCCACCATGCACGCCAGCGCCACCCAGGTCAGCACCGGGAACGCCCACATGCGCACCACCAGCTTCTCGGGCGCCTCGCGCTCGATGCGGCGGCGAAGCTGCAACTGCGAGACCCCGATGAAGAACCAGACGACGAGGATCACCGCGCCGATCATGTTCAGCAGCCACAGGAAGACGTCGTGCGGACGCCAGTAGCTGAGGACGACGCAGACGAACCCGAAGACGGACGAGGCGAGAACGGCCGCGCGCGGGACGCCCGCGGAGACCTTGCCCAGCGCCTTGGGGCCCTGGCCACGCTCCACCAGCGAGTACGCGATCCGGGAGGAGCCGTAGATGTTGGCGTTCATCGCGGACAGCAGCGCGACCAGCACCACCACGTTCATCAACTGCCCCGCGCCCGGGATGCCCAGGTGGTCGAGGGTGGCCACGTACGGGCCCTTCGCGACGACCTCGGGGTTGTCCCAGGGCACCAGCGTGACGATGACCGCCATCGAGCCGATGTAGAAGAGCGCGATGCGCCACATCGCCGTACGGACCGCGCTCGCCACGCCCTTGACCGGGTTCTCGGACTCGGCCGCCGCGATGGTGACCGTCTCCAGACCGCCGTACGCGAACAGCGACGCGAGCAGACCGATCACCAGGCCCTGGCTGCCATGGGGCAGGAAGTCACTGAGGTTCGAGGCGCCGGGGGAGTCCGTGCCGGGCAGGACACCGACGATCGCCGCCACACCGAGCACCAGGAAGAGCGTGATCGCGCCGACCTTCAGCGCCGCGAACCAGAACTCGAACTCGCCGAAGTTCTTCACCGCCGCGAGGTTCGAGGCGCAGAAGACCACCATGAACAGCGCCACCCACGCCCACTCGGGCGTGCCCGGCAGCCAGCCGGTGACGATCTTCGCGGCGCCGATGCCCTCGAGGCCCACGGCCGTGCAGAGCACGACCCAGAACGCCCAGCCCGCGGTGAAGCCCGCCCACGGCCCGAACGCCCGCTCGGCGTGCGCCGAGAAGGAACCCGACGACGGATAGGCGGCCGACATCTCGCCGAGCATCCGCATCACCAGCATGACGAGCAGACCGGAGACGGTGTACGCGATCACGATGGACGGGCCGGCGGCGGCGATCCCCGCACCGGAGCCGACGAACAGACCGGCGCCGATCACACCACCGAGGGCGATCATCGACAGATGGCGCTGTTTCAGGCCATGTGAGAGGGCGGAGGCATCCGCCGAGGGCGGTGTCTCGACGGTGGTGCTGCTGGGCATCTGGCTGCGACCCCGTTCCGTGCGGGAGAAGGACCCGCACAGTCTCGGCTGTTCTGTCCATGGCGGGCGAGAGGCTGCCCACCATGCGGACAGGTGCGGTACGGAAGGTGAGAGCGCGCTCACGCGGTGCCTGGCGGCGGCGGTGGCGCCTGGGACGGGGAAAGCACGATTGGCTAAACCCTACAGTCTCGGTCCCTCGCGGTGACGGCTGAAGAGCGCTGCATCCCCAGTGACTAGCATCACCTCGCCCGAGGTGTAGTCGCCGCCCTTTGTACAGAGCCCACCAAACCGTCGTTCCCCCCTTTGTCGACCGCGACCGATGATCACCCCTGGCCGCCTGGGATAGCGTCACCGTGTTCCGTACCGTCCCCACCGCCGGAGTGAGTCCTCATGAGCACTGCCACCGCCACTGCCCGCCCCGGCGAGGTCCTCGCCGACCTGCTGCCGACCTCCCGCGTCCTCGACGCCACCCTCGTCCTCGGCGGCGCCGCGCTGACCGGGCTCGCCGCGCAGATCGCGGTGCCGATCCCCGGCACCCCGGTGCCGGTGACCGGACAGACCTTCGCCGCGCTGCTCGTGGGCACCGCGCTCGGCGCCCGCCGCGGCTTCCTGGCGCTCGCCCTGTACGCGCTCGCCGGTATCGCCGGTGTGCCGTGGTTCGCCGACGGCGCCTCCGGTGCGGGCGGTGCCTCCTTCGGCTATGTCCTCGGCATGCTGCTCGCCTCGGCCGTCGTGGGCGCCCTGGCCCGCCGCGGCGCCGACCGTTCGGCGGTGCGCATGGCCGGTGTCATGCTGCTCGGCGAGGCGGTCATCTACGCGGTCGGCGTCCCCTACCTGATGCTCGTGACCGGCATGTCCCTCCCGGCGGCGCTCGCGGCCGGCTTCGTCCCGTTCCTGATCGGCGACGCCCTCAAGGCCGCCCTGGCGATGGGCCTGCTGCCCACCGCCTGGAAGCTCGCCGGGAAGTGACCCGGTAGACCCCACCCAGGCCGCATCAGCCCTCATCGGGCCGCATACGGAAGGGCCCCGCAGGCGTCGTACGCCGCGGGGCCCTTCCATATGGTGCGTGTCGCGTGTGCGCCCGTCAGGCGCCGACCTTCGCCGGTGCCTCGTCGGCGTCCGCGTCCTTGCCCGCGACCGCCTCGGGGGCCCGGTCGCGGCCCAGCTTCTGCTTCACCAGCGCGACCGCCACCACCACGGCGGCGACGAGCAGCGACAGCGACACGGTCGTCCGGCCGTTGTGCTCGGTGTCCGTCAGCATGTAGGCGAGAACGCCGAGCATCAGCGCCGTCGTGGCCCACGTCAGGTACGGGTACAGCCACATCTTCACGGTCAGCTTCTCGGGCGCCTCGCGCTGAATGATCTTGCGCATCCGAAGCTGCGAGAAGCAGATCACCAGCCAGACGAAGATGGCGACCGCACCGCTGGAGTTGACCAGGAAGAGGAAGACCGTGTCCGGGAACTTGTAGTTGAAGAAGACGGCGAGGAACCCGAAGAGGACGGAGACGAGGATCGCCGCCCGCGGCACACCACGACGGGTCGTCTGCGCGAAGGCCCTCGGCGCGTCGCCGCGCTGACCGAGCGAGAAGGCCATCCGGGAGGCCGTGTAGAGCCCGGAGTTGAGACAGGACAGCACCGACGCCAGCACGATGAAGTTCATGATCTGGCCGGCGTGCGGAATGCCGAGGGAGTCCAGGGCCGCGACGTACGAGCCCTTCTTCTCGATCGACGGGTCGTTCCACGGGATCAGGCAGATGACCACGAAGATCGAGCCCAGGTAGAAGATGGCGATACGCCAGATGATGCTGTTCGTGGCCTTGGTCACGGCCCGCTGCGGGTCCTCCGCCTCGCTCGCCGCCAGCGTCGGGATCTCACTGCCCATGAAGCAGAAGACCACCAGCAGCACACCGGTGAGGATGGCGCCGGGCCCATGGGGCAGGAAGCCGCCGTGCGCGGTGAGGTTGCTCAGGCCCGCCTTGTCGCTGTGCACGCCCGGCAGCACGCCGAAGATCGCGAGACCGCCGACGACGATGAAGGCACCGATCGCCACGACCTTGATCCCGGCGAACCAGAACTCGAACTCACCGTAGGAGCCGACCGAGACCAGGTTGGTCGCGGTCAGCACGATCATGACGATGAGCGCCCAGCCCCACTGCGGTACGGCCGGGATCCAGCCCTCCAGGATCTTGGCGCCCGCGGTGGCCTCCACGGCGAGCACGACCACCCAGAAGAACCAGTACAGCCAGCCGATCGAGAACCCGGCCCAGCGGCCGAGCGCGCGGTCCGCGTGCGCCGAGAAGGAACCCGAGGTGGGGTTCGCCACGGACATCTCGCCCAGCATGCGCATCACCAGCACCACGAGCGTGCCGACCAAGGCGTAGGAGAGCAGGATGCCGGGACCCGTGGTGGCGATACCGGTACTGGAACCGACGAACAGACCGGCGCCGATGACACCGCCGATGGCGATCATCGACAGATGACGGTTCTTCAGTCCGGCCTGAAGGCCGCCACCGGATTCTCCGGGGCGGCCAGGGTCGGTTCCGGCCTTCGCAGGCGGCGGCAGTGAGGTCATAGGGGAATTTCCTTCGCGCCGAGTGGGGGGTGAGGACAGCCGTGCGTCCAGGCACTTCTGCCCTGACGAGCGGAATACGGGCCCTCAACGAGCGGAGTGGGGGAGGCTCGTGCGATCGGTGGATCCGATCGGTGGCTCAGTGGAACAGGGTCGGTCCAGTGAATCCGAGGCTAATGAATTCGGGAACCTTTGAATCCCGATTGTTACTTCAGATTCGCCCAAGGATCTGTAGCGCGGCTCACATGTGGGATGAAAGACACCCGGCGAGGCCGCCCCCCGACAGCCGTGTCACACTCGGTTCATGCGCGTGTACCTCGGCTCAGACCATGCCGGCTTCGAACTGAAGAACCACCTCGTCGAGTGGCTCAAGGCAGCCGGCCACGAGCCCGTCGACTGCGGGCCCCACATCTACGACGCCCAGGACGACTACCCGCCGTTCTGCCTGCGCGCCGCGGAGCGCACGGCCGCGGACACCGACGCCCTCGGCATCGTGATCGGCGGCTCCGGCAACGGCGAGCAGATCGCCGCGAACAAGGTCAAGGGCGTCCGTGCGGCCCTCGCCTGGAGCGAGGAGACCGCGGCACTCGGCCGCCAGCACAACAACGCCAACGTCGTCGCCGTGGGCGCGCGGATGCACACGCAGGACGAGGCGACGAAGTTCGTCGAGACGTTCCTGAACACCCCGTTCTCGGGTGACGAGCGCCACGAGCGCCGCATCGACATGCTGGCGTCGTACGAGACCACGGGCGAGCTGCCGCCGATCCCCGCCCACCACCCGCAGGGCTGAGACACCACAAGCGAACACGGGGGCGGCGGACGGCCGGGGTTCCGAGCGGAGCCCCGGCCGCTGACGTTCGCCGGGAGGGAGGACGACCGTGCCGGAGGGGCACACCATTCACCGGCTCGCCGAGGACTACGCGGCGCGGTTCGCGGGCGGCGCCGTCACCGTACGCAGCCCCCAGGGCAAGTTCGCCGACGCCGCGGCCCTCCTCGACGGGGCCGTGCTGCGCACCGCCGACGCCCACGGCAAGCACCTCTTCCTCGGCTTCCGGGGCGCCGAGTGGGTGCACATCCACCTCGGCCTCTTCGGCAAGGTCACCTTTGGCGACTCCCCCGCGCCCCCGCCCACCGACACGGTCCGCCTCCGGCTCGCGAACCCGCTCTCGTACGTCGATCTGCGCGGCCCCACCACCTGCGCCCTGATCACCGAGGACGAGAAGACCGCCGTGCACGGCCGCCTCGGCCCCGACCCGCTGCGCGCCGACGCCGACCCGGACGCCGTGTACCGCCGGGTCTCCCGCAGCCGCACCACCGTCGCCGCCCTGCTGATGGACCAGAAGGTCATCGCCGGGGTCGGCAACGTCTACCGAGCCGAGGTCCTCTTCCGGCACGGCATCG
This sequence comes from Streptomyces sp. NPDC104371, assembly GCF_055583785.1. NCBI lineage: Bacteria > Bacillati > Actinomycetota > Actinomycetes > Kitasatosporales > Streptomycetaceae > Streptomyces > Streptomyces sp. NPDC104371. The sequence goes on along the minus strand of NZ_JBVJNF010000007.1, from coordinate 129,556 downwards.
ACCCCTACCGCCCCGGCAGGGACCTCACCCGGGCCGAGTGGGACGCGATCTGGGCCGACCTGGTCGGCCTCATGCGCGAGGGCGTGCGCAACAACCGCATCGACACCGTCCGCCCCGAGCACACCCCCGAGGCCATGGGCCGCCCCCCGCGCGTGGACGACCACGGCGGCGAGGTGTACGTGTACCGCAGGGCGCACCTGCCCTGCCACATCTGCGGCGGCGAGATCCGCACCGCCGACCTCGCCGCCCGCAACCTCTTCTGGTGCCCGACCTGCCAGCAGGCCTAGAGACCAGTACGCGCCTCTAGAACTCGTGCGGCAGCCACGGCGCCACCGCCGAGCCGAACGCCAACGACGCCTCCGCCAGCGCGCCTTGGCGCAGCTCCCGTACCCGTCCCGCCGCCGCCAGCGCCGTGAGCGAGATGCCGCCGAGATAGGCCGACCCCAACTCCCGTACGGACAGGGCGAGATCGGCGGCGTCCGTGGTCCGCTCGCAGGACGCGCCCTTCGCGTCGCCCGTCAGCCGCCAACGCCCCTCGTTCCAGGGGCAGAACGCGTCCTCGACCTCGAACACCACGTCCACCGGCGCCTGGTACGTACGCGCCTGGAGCGCCGCGCCCACGTCCACCAGCCGGACATGGAGCGAGTCCTTCGTCCGGAGATCGCAGCGACGGATGTCCGACACCTGGTACTGCCAGGCCTCGTCCACCGGCCGTCCGAGCGCGACGACCCGCGACGTCAGATCGATGCCGAGGAGGAACCGCCACAACGCGGAACGGGCCGCCGCGTCCAGGCCCTCCACCTGCTGCACGACCACCGTGCCGTCGGCGCTGGCATGGCTCCACTCCGGCCTGACCCGGAAGCGCGTGTAGCCCACGACCTCGCCGTCCCGCTCGGCGACCACGCACTGCAACGGCGAGGCGCCCGCCCGCGCGGACTCCGGGTCGAGCAGTTCCAGCCGCTCCCAGCGGGGCTGCCGGGCCAGCATGCCCGGCCGCTGCGGCACCAGACGCGCGTACACCGCCTCGCAGGCGTCGTAGACCTCGGCAGGAGCCGCGTACCGCAGCCGTACGTCGTCCGTGCCGGGCGGCACCGACAGCCGTACGCGACGGCTGTCGATCGCCACGTTGACATGGAGCGTGCCGGTGCCGTACCCGAACCGGCCGTAGATCGCGGGCTCCGACGCGGTCAGCACCGCGAGCGGCTCCCCCCAGGAACGGACGTCGTCGAGCTGCCGGCGCATCATCGACGTCAGCACTCCGCGCCGACGGTGGGTGGCCGCGACGCTCACTCCAGTGACGCCCGCCGCGGGGACCGAGGCGCCGCCGGGGACGGTGAGACGGAAGCTGAACGCACCCGCCGTACCGATAAGGCCCTCTTCATCCCATGCGCCCAGGAATCGGTCGTATTCGCACAGTTGATGCCAGAACTCACGGTTCTCGAGTGCTTCGTCCACTCCGCCGAAGGCCCGGAGGAGGTTGTCGTACCAACTGTTCCACTCATCTTGTCGTAGCGGTCGCACATCTGTTGCCATAAGCCATGCCTACCAGGGCGTTGAGGGACGGGCGACGTAATTTCGCCCCGGTCGTCGGGCCCGGATCGGTGTGAAGTTCAGCGCTCGGAGGGGGGACAAGTGGGACCTCCCGTGCCAAGCGACCGGTCGGATGGATAGGGTCCCGAACGATGGCAGCAGGACGAGAGAGGCGCGCGGAAGCCGACACGTTCACGGCCCGGTTGAAGAAGCAGTGGCACCGGGTCCGTATCGGCCTGCGCAGATCCGCCGTGGACTACTTCCGCGGGGACGGCTCGGACTGGATCGCACTGACCGGTCTGCTGCTGTCGGTCCCGGTGATCGCGGCGACAACGTTGGCCGATCCCGTGTGGTGCTCACCGGCCGTGCTGGTGCTGCCGATCGTCGCGGGCGGCCTGCTGCTGCGGCCCTCCAGCCTGCTCGGCCTGTACGCCGCCGCGGCCACCGCGCTGATCATCGAGTCCGTGCGGCTCGGGCCGTACACCGAGGGGCCCTCGCGGGTCACCCCCGGCATCGTGCTCGTGGTCGCGGCCTGCGGCTTCTTCGGGCTGCTGATCGCGCAGTTCCGTAGCCGGGTCGGCGTGCCCTGGCGACGCGGCGGCACCATGCTCTTCGACCTGCGCGAACGCATTCGGGTCCAGAGCAAGTTGCCGCGGCTGCCGCGGGGCTGGCACCACGAGATGGCGCTCAGACCGGCCGGTGGGCAGTCGTTCTCGGGCGACTTCGTGGTGGCGGCCCGTACGAACGGGGGCCGCACACTGGAGGTCGTCCTCACCGATGTCTCGGGCAAGGGCATGGACGCGGGCTCGCGCGCCCTGCTGCTGTCCGGGGCGTTCGGCGGTCTGCTGGGATCCCTTCCCCCACACGCGTTCCTGCCCGCGGCGAACGGCTATCTGCTCCGCCAGGACTGGGACGAGGGCTTCGCGACCTCCATCCATCTGGTCCTCGACCTGGACTCGGGTGACTACGAGCTGTACTCGGCCGGACATCCCCCGGGCCTCCAGCTCAGCGCGGGCACCGGACGCTGGGAGGAGAAGGCGGCCGAGGGCCCGCTCCTCGGTGTCTACGACGGCGCCCAGTTCGACTCGGTGAAGGGCGCGCTGCGCTCCGGAGACGTCCTGATGCTGTTCACGGACGGCCTGGTGGAGACCTCCGAACGCGACATCGTCGAGGGCATCGACCGCCTCACGGGCGAGGCCGACCGCTATGTGACCGGCGGCTTCCACGGCGCGGCCTGGCATCTCATCGAGGCGGTGGCCAAGGACGTGAACGACGACCGGGCGCTGCTGCTGATCTGCCGGGAGGGCCCGACGGCCCAGGCCGTGCGCTGAGCCCCGGCAGCGCGTGCGTACGCGAGACGCGTGCGTACGCGAGAGAGGCCGCGGTTCCCCGCGACCCCTCCGGCAGTTCGTACGCGTCGCTCAGGACTTCACGCGCCGACGAGCGATCTCAGCGGCGTCCTTCTTGAACGCCCAGTCCATCGTGGGCTCCATCGCGAAGCGGAAGACCCGCCGCACCGGAGCCGTGCACAGGACCGTCACCAAGGAGGCCGCGAGGAGCGTCACGCACACCGCGCCGAGCGGCCCGTGCAGCCAGTCCGCCTCCAGCCAGCCCCGGAAGTCCGCGGCCTTGGTGAAGAAGCCGTGCAGCAGATAGCCGTACAGCGTGCCCGCGCCCAACGTGGTGAACCACGTCGTCCGGCCCGGCACCCAGGCGAAGAAGCAGGCCGTGAGCGTCAGCGAGGCGGCCAGCAGGCCGAGGACCATCACCGGGCCGCACCACCAGGGCGCCGCCAACTCCTGCGCGGCGTCCCGGTGGTAGAACCAGGCCGGATTCATCCGCGGCACCGCCCACCACGCCACGGCCAGCGCGGCAGCGATCACGGGCAGCGACAGGAGCCGGGCGCCGCGGCGGCGCACCGCCTGGAAGTGCTCCGGCTTCATCGACAGACCGATGACGAAGAACGGCATGAACTGGAGCACCCGCTGGAGGTCCAGGTCGTCGCCGATGTCGGGCGACACGGACGCCAGCAGGGCGATCGCGATGGACACCGGGACGGGGTGGCGGACCAGCTTCCACAGTGGGGTGGTCAGCCGCCAGATGAACAGCGCGACCAGGAACCACGTCAGATACCAGGGGTCGAGCAGGCTGATCGGCATATCGGGGTCGTCGCCGACCGCGCGCTCGAAGAGGGCGTACGCGGTCTCGAACACGACGTAGGGCACGAGCACGCCGGTCACGAGGCGCTTCAGCTTCGTGGGGCTCATGTCGAAACTGCGCGAGAAATAGCCGGAGATGACGATGAAGGCCGGCATGTGGAAGGCGTAGACGAACATGTACGCGGCTTGGAGCGTACGGCTGTCGCCCTTCAACGGCTCCCAGGCGTGGCCCATGGCCACCAGGACGATCGCCAGGTACTTGGCGTTGTCGAAGAACGCGTCACGCTGTTTGCCGGGCGGTACTGCGGACTGATTGCCGGGTGGTGCGGCGGACTGTGGATCGCGCGGACTCGGCTCTGCGTCGGCTGCTGGCTGCGCCGGGGGCGCCGACGACGGGCCCGTTGCTCTTGAGGAGGACGAGGCGGCGGGAAACATCTGAGAAACCTTAACGCGGTCTGTGGGGCCCCGTAAAACGCCCTGTGCGTATACCGCTAATCACCTGCGCATACCCCGGATTCGCGAAGTACGGCATTGCGGAAGCGTGTTTTTGAACACATCGAAGTGGCCGTCCAGGACGCACATTTGAATTCCCTGTGAACCCGATGTGTGGAAATGGAAACGCTCGTTGTGACGTCCGCTGTTCCGCCGGGTGCGGGACATGGGCGAAATGCCGGGAGGGGAAGGTGTGTTCGCCGTCGTCCGCCGACGGGTCCGGGGGCCCGTGCGGCACGGGCGGCAGCCGATGTCCCACGAGCCGCATACCTGGGGCCTGTTGGTGGCACGATGGTTCTGGCGGGGGTGCGTGGGGACGGCGTGCCCGGCCGGGAGAGCGGACCGACCGAGGGTGTGATCGTTGTGGCCATTTCACTGTCAGTGGTGCTGCTGTTGGCAATCATCCTGGTGGTGATGATCCGAGGCGGCTCCATGAAGCCCGGACCGCTGATCGTGGCGATCCTCTTCGGCTTCTTCCTCGCCTCGACCGGCATGGCGCCGTCCATCAACCGCTTCCTGAACTCGATAGCGGAGACGATCAACTCGATCAGATTCTGACCGGTCGCGACGTACGGCGCCCGACAGGTCACGTGGTGTCACGTGGTGCGCACCGCGGCGGTCACGCACCGCATGTCGAAGGCCCGGTGAGAGAGTTGATCTCTCACCGGGCCTTCGGCGGATGGAGCGGGCGACGGGAATCGAACCCGCGTAGCTAGTTTGGAAGACTAGGGCTCTACCATTGAGCTACGCCCGCGACAGGACGCGCCGCAGGTCATCGACCGCGGCACTGGAGGCATCGTAGCGGGTCGCCCGCCCCGTAGGCCAACGTGTTGATCCGCGTGGTGGTCGGGGGAGGAAAGCGACCGACGCGGGCTGCGCGGCCATGTACCCTACGTGTCGCACCAGACGGGGTGTGGCGCAGCTTGGTAGCGCGTCCGCTTTGGGAGCGGAAGGCCGTGGGTTCAAATCCCGCCACCCCGACCATCATCACTTCGGTCCGGCACCGGTTCTCAAGATCACCTTTTGGGGCGAGTACCGCCTGCGGTTACTATGCAAGCTGCGCGCCCGTGTGTCTGCATTGTTACGTCTCTCAGGCAGGGGCCCGCTGATCCGCCGTAGTCCCACCCTCCCGGGTGGATCAGCTCGGCAGAACCCCCAAGAAGTCAGCCACAAGGAGACCGAACCGTGAAGAGCGCCGTGGAGACCCTGAACCCGACCCGGGTTCGGCTCACTGTTGAGGTGCCCTTCGAGGAGCTCAAGGACAGCCTCGACGCGGCGTACAAGAAGATCAACCAGCAGGTCACGGTCAAGGGCTTCCGTAAGGGCAAGATCCCGGCCCGCGTCATCGACCAGCGCTTCGGCCGTGGTGCCGTGCTGGAAGAGGCCGTCAATGACGCGCTGCCGAAGTTCTACACCGAGGCGGTCAACGAGGCCGAGCTGAACCCGCTCGGCCAGCCCGAGGTCGACATCAAGGAGCTGAAGGACAACGAGGTGCTGTCCTTCACCGCCGAGGTCGACGTCCGCCCGGCCCTCGAGATCCCGGACTACTCCGGCATCGAGGTCGAGGTCGACACCATCGAGGTGACCGACGAGGACATCGAGAAGTCGGTCGAGCAGCTCCGTGAGCGCTTCGCCTCGTCGACCCCGGTCGAGCGCGCCGCCGAGGACGGCGACGTGGTCACCGTGGACCTGGAGGCCAAGGTCGACGGCGAGGTCCTGGAGGACGGCGTCGCCGGCGGCGTCTCCTACACCATCGGCTCCGGCGAGCTGCTGGACGGCATCGACGACGCCGTGAAGGGCCTGTCCGCCGACGAGGAGGCCACCTTCACCTCCGAGCTGAAGGGCGGCTCGGCCGCGGGCAAGGAGGCCGAGGTGACCGTCAAGGTCACGCAGGTCGCCGCCCGTGAACTGCCCGAGCTGGACGACGAGTTCGCGCAGCTCGCCTCCGAGTTCGACACGCTGGAGGAGCTGAAGGCGGACAGCCGCAAGCGCCTCACCGACATGAAGCAGTACGACCAGGCGACGCAGGCGCAGGAGCGTGTCCTGGAGAAGCTGCTGGAGCTCGTCGAGGTCCCCGTCCCCGAGAAGCTTCTCGAGGACGAGGTCAACACCCGTAAGCACAACCTCGAGCACCACCAGCTCGGCCAGATGGGCCTGACCCTCGACAAGTACCTGGAGATCCAGGGCAAGACCGCCGAGGAGTTCGACGCCGAGACGCGCGACGCCGCGATCAAGGGCATCAAGACCCAGTTCGTGCTCGACGAGCTGGTCAACAAGGAGAAGCTGAACGTCAGCCAGGAGGAGCTCACCGAGCACCTCATGCGGCGCGCCGCCTCCTCTGGCATGTCCCCCGACCAGTTCGCCCAGGCGGTCGTCGAGGGCGGCCAGGTCCCGATGCTGGTCGGCGAGGTCGCCCGTGGCAAGGCGCTGGCCGTCGTGGTCGAGGCCGCCACGGTCAAGGACACCAACGGTGAGATCGTCGACATGAGCGACGACGAGGACGAGGCCGAGACCGAGACCACCGAGGCCGCCGCCGAGGAGAAGCCGGAGGCGTAACCCTCCGCTCGGCATCTGAGCCGTACGACGGGCCCCGGGACGCACTGCGCCCCGGGGCCCGTCGCCGTTCGTACGTACCTTCCGGCGGACCACCGCTGATCCACCACCGACGCGCCCCCCGGAGCGCCTGCGGCGACAATGGACCCGGGGTCCGGGCTCGGCCCGGTGCCCGCATCCGGCCGGTCACCGGACCCGCCGCCGCCCGGGGCCCATGCGCTGACAGCGAACACCCGCGGAAGCGGGATGGCACCCGACTGCCTGCGCGTTAGGGTCCATGAATACGAGGGCAGGGGAGTACCCGAAGCCGCCCCGGCACCAGGGGCCACACGGGGCCCCACGCCCCGGTAGAACACGTGAGACGGCCCCGCGCCGTCGCAAGACGAGCAGGTGGATACGTGACGAATCTGATGCCCTCCGCCGCCGGCGAGCCTTCCATCGGTGGTGGCCTCGGTGACCAGGTCTACAGCCGGCTGCTCAACGAGCGGATCATCTTCCTCGGCCAGCCGGTGGACGACGACATCGCCAACCGGATCACCGCACAGCTGCTGCTCCTTGCCGCCGACCCGGACAAGGACATTTACCTCTACATCAACAGCCCTGGTGGTTCCATCACGGCGGGCATGGCGATCTACGACACCATGCAGTACATCAAGAACGACATCGTGACGATCGCCATGGGCATGGCGGCCTCCATGGGTCAGTTCCTGCTCAGCGCGGGCACGCCGGGCAAGCGCTTCGCCCTGCCCAACGCCGAGATCCTGATCCACCAGCCCTCGGCCGGCCTCGCGGGCTCCGCGTCCGACATCAAGATCCACGCCGAGCGGCTGCTGCACACCAAGAAGAAGATGGCCGAGCTGACCGCCTTCCACACCGGGCAGACGGTCGAGCAGGTCACCCGCGACTCCGACCGTGACCGCTGGTTCGACGCCGACGAGGCGAAGGCGTACGGCCTGATCGACGAGGTCATGACCACCGCTGCCGGCATGCCGGGCGGCGGCGGCACCGGGGCGGGCTCGTAACGGCTCACCGGGTCCGTACCGACCGGCCGGGACCCGTCAGCGGCCGTCCCGGCCCGGACGGCCACCGGTGAGGGCCACCAGCGCCTCTCCAGGGCCGTCACGGCCCACGGGCGGTCACCCGGCCCCCGAAGGCCGCGAGGGCCCCTCACAGGCTCCAGCGCCCCGCAAGCCCCAAGCCACCGCCTCAGCCCTTATCAGGAGATATCGTGAACGACTTTCCCGGCAGCGGCCTCTACGCCCGTGCGCGCGCCGAGTACACGGCCCCGGTGGCCGAGTCCCGCTACGTCATCCCGCGCTTCGTGGAGCGCACCTCGCAGGGCGTGCGTGAGTACGACCCGTACGCGAAGCTCTTCGAGGAGCGCGTGATCTTCCTCGGCGTCCAGATCGACGACGCCTCGGCCAACGACGTCATGGCGCAGCTCCTGTGCCTGGAGTCGATGGACCCCGACCGTGACATCTCGGTCTACATCAACAGCCCCGGCGGCTCCTTCACGGCGCTCACGGCCATCTACGACACGATGCAGTTCGTGAAGCCGGACATCCAGACGGTCTGCATGGGCCAGGCCGCCTCGGCCGCCGCGGTGCTGCTGGCCGCGGGCACCCCGGGCAAGCGCATGGCGCTCCCGAACGCCCGTGTGCTGATCCACCAGCCCTACAGCGAGACCGGCCGCGGTCAGGTCTCGGACCTGGAGATCGCCGCCAACGAAATCCTGCGGATGCGCTCGCAGCTCGAGGAGATGCTGGCCAAGCACTCCAACCAGTCGATCGAGAAGGTCCGCGAGGACATCGAGCGTGACAAGATCCTCACCGCCGAGGAGGCGCTGGAGTACGGCCTCATCGACCAGATCGTCTCGACCCGGAAGATGAACAACACCTCGGTCCGCTGACCCGCATCACGTGATGCGTCGGCCGGGCCTGTATCGTCTGCGCTCCCCCCGGGCACGGTTCGACACGGCGCACCTCTCGGTGAACCGTGCCGAGGGGGGCCCGAACGGGGGGCTCGGCAAGGTACCGTCGGACATAAGGCAGGACCAGGAGCCGCTGGATCCAAGGCGTCTCCCAGGCGAAGGGGAAGCACACCGTGGCACGCATCGGTGACGGCGGCGATCTGCTCAAGTGCTCGTTCTGCGGCAAGAGCCAGAAGCAGGTCAAGAAGCTCATCGCAGGCCCCGGTGTGTACATCTGCGACGAGTGCATCGACCTCTGCAACGAGATCATCGAGGAAGAGCTGGCGGAGACCAGCGAGGTGCGCTGGGAGGAACTCCCCAAGCCTCGCGAGATCTACGAGTTCCTCGAGGGGTACGTGGTCGGCCAGGAGGCCGCCAAGAAGGCCCTCTCCGTCGCGGTGTACAACCACTACAAGCGGGTCCAGGCCGGGGAGAACGGCGGCGCCCAAGGCCGTGACGACGCCATCGAGTTGGCGAAGTCCAACATCCTGCTGCTGGGCCCCACGGGCTCCGGCAAGACGCTGCTCGCGCAGACCCTGGCGCGCATGCTCAACGTCCCCTTCGCCATCGCCGACGCGACGGCGTTGACGGAGGCGGGCTATGTGGGCGAGGACGTCGAGAACATCCTCCTGAAGCTCATCCAGGCCGCCGACTACGACGTCAAGAAGGCCGAGACGGGCATCATCTACATCGACGAGATCGACAAGGTGGCCCGCAAGAGCGAGAACCCCTCGATCACGCGCGACGTCTCGGGCGAGGGTGTCCAGCAGGCGTTGCTGAAGATCCTCGAGGGCACCACCGCCTCGGTCCCGCCGCAGGGCGGACGCAAGCACCCGCACCAGGAGTTCATCCAGATCGACACGACGAACGTCCTGTTCATCGTGGGCGGCGCGTTCGCGGGCCTGGAGAAGATCATCGAGTCGCGGGCGGGCGCGAAGGGCATCGGCTTCGGCGCCACCATCCGCTCCAAGCGCGAGCTGGAGTCGAAGGACCAGTTCCAGGACGTGATGCCCGAGGACCTCGTGAAGTTCGGCATGATCCCGGAGTTCATCGGCCGCCTCCCGGTCATCACCTCGGTGCACAACCTCGACCGCGAGGCGCTCCTCCAGATCCTCGTCGAGCCGCGCAACGCGCTGGTGAAGCAGTACCAGCGCCTCTTCGAACTCGACGGTGTGGAACTGGACTTCGAGCGCGAGGCGCTGGAGGCGATCGCGGACCAGGCGATCCTGCGCCAGACCGGAGCCCGCGGCCTGCGCGCCATCATGGAGGAGGTCCTCCAGGCGGTGATGTACGAGGTCCCGTCCCGCAAGGACGTGGCCCGCGTGGTCATCACGGCGGACGTGGTCCTCTCGAACGTCAACCCGACCCTGATCCCGCGCGACGCGCGGGGGCGCGGCCCGGGGGAGCAGAAGACGGCGTAACTGCAGCGCCAGGCAAGGCAATGGGAGAGGGGCCCCGGTCACCGGGGCCCCTCTCCCATGTCACGCGTTGGGTGTTACGCCTTGACGCGAACTTCCTTGCGGAACTTGGCGGTGATGTCGGCCGTGCTCTGCAGGTCGGCACTCTTGCCGGACATGGCGTCGGCCGCGTCCATGTGGACGACCCATCCGACCGTGCTGTGGTCACCCCAGATGCACACAGGCACGTGGACCTCGCTCGGGCCCTTGGCAGCGCCGCTCGACGATCCCGACTTGATCAACATCTCCTGGCACTTGAGGACTGCACCGTCGAGGCCGCTCGGCTTGTAGGTCTGCGGGCTACCGACGACTGTGCCTTCGTCGCCCTTCGCGGCGTTCTTCTTGGCCTCGGCGAACAACTCGTCGACGACCTTCTCCGGGTCGGAGATCTCGCCGTAGACACCCTGGAACTGCAGCAACTTCATGGCCATGGGGTTGGACTCGTCCCCTGCCTGGTAGCTGGCGTGCACTTCCTTCGCGTTCTTCACGCCATGCTTCTCGGCGTCCTTGAGGTCGCTGCTGCTCAAGCCGCCGCCGTCGTCACTCTCGGTGTCGCTCTTCTTGTACTGACCGTCGAGAACCGTGGCCGGCGTCGTCAGCTTGTGCGGGCCGTCGTCCGCCACGGAGCTGCCGCCACCCCCGCCGATCAGGAAGTACGCACCCACCGCGATCGCCGCGACGACCGCGACCCCGCTGATGATCAGGGCCGTCTTCTTCTTGCCGCCACCGGCGGCCGGGGGCGGCGGCGGTACGGTGCCGTAGGGCGGCTGCTGGCCGTACTGCGGCTGCTGCTGGCCGTACGGGTTGGGCTGGGGCGGCATGCCCTGCGGGGGCTGCGGCTGGCCGTAAGGGTTCTGCTGCGGCGGGACGCCCTGCGCCGGTGGCTGCTGCGGGTAGCCGTAGCCGGGTTGCGGCTGGGGCGGCGGGGGCTGCTGGGGGTATCCGTAGCCGGGCTGGGGAGCCTGCGGCTGCTGGCCGTACGGCCCAGGCTGCCCCGGCTGACCGTACGGTCCGGGCTGCTGGGGCTGCCCGCCGTACGGGCCCGGCTGGTTGTGGCTCATTACTTGGGTTCCCCTCCAAGGTGCTTATACGTTCATGACATCCTTTCGCAGAAATGGCGCGCGCACGTCATCGGGGGGCCACCGTTACCAAACAATCGCGTTTCGGGACCTGGCCGGGACACCTCTAAACTGGGCCCGTGACCGACAACGCTCAGCAGCAGCCAACCGCGCCCCCCACCGAACTGCCGACCCAGTACGCGCCGGCCGACGTAGAGGGGCCGCTGTACGAGCGCTGGGTAGAGCGGGGCTACTTCGACGCCGACGAGAAGAGCGACAAGCCGCCCTTCACCGTCGTCATCCCGCCGCCGAACGTCACCGGCAGCCTGCACCTCGGGCACGCCTTCGAGCACACCCTCATCGACGCCCTCACCCGCCGCAAGCGCATGCAGGGCTACGAGACGCTGTGGCAGCCCGGCATGGACCACGCCGGTATCGCCACGCAGAACGTCGTCGAGCGGGAGCTGGCCAAGGAAGGCAAGTCGCGCCACGACCTGGGCCGTGAGGACTTCGTCCAGCGCGTCTGGCAGTGGAAGTCCGAGTCCGGCGGGCAGATCTCCGGCCAGATGCGGCGCCTGGGAGACGGCGTCGCCTGGTCGCGTGAGCGCTTCACGATGGACGAGGGCCTCTCGCAGGCCGTCCAGACCATCTTCAAGCGGCTCCACGACGACGAACTCATCTACCGCGCCGAGCGCATCATCAACTGGTGCCCGCGCTGCCTGACCGCCATCTCCGACATCGAGGTGGAGTACCAGGACGACGACGGCGAGCTGGTCTCCATCCGCTACGGCGAGGGCGACACCTCGATCGTCGTCGCCACCACCCGCGCGGAGACCATGCTCGGCGACACCGCCATCGCGGTGCACCCGGACGACGAGCGCTACCGCCACATGGTCGGCACCGAGATCGAACTGCCGCTGACCGGCCGCCGCATCCCCGTGGTCGCCGACGCCCATGTCGACCCCGAGTTCGGCACGGGCGCCGTCAAGGTCACCCCGGCCCACGACCCGAACGACTTCGAGATCGGGCAGCGCCACGACCTCCCCTCCGTCGCCGTCATGGACGAGCACGCGGTGATCACCACCCACGGCCCCTTCCAGGGTCTGGACCGCCTGGAGGCCCGCTCCGCCATCGTCGCCGCCCTGCGCGCCGAGGGCCGGATCGTCGCCGAGAAGCGGCCCTACGTCCACTCGGTGGGCCACTGCTCCCGCTGCAAGACCACCATCGAGCCGCGGCTGTCCATGCAGTGGTGGGTCAAGGTCGGACCGCTCGCCAAGGCCGCCGGTGACGCGGTCCGCGACGGCAAGGTCAAGATCCACCCGCAGGAGATGGAGAAGCGGTACTTCGACTGGGTCGACAACCTCCACGACTGGTGCATCTCGCGGCAGTTGTGGTGGGGCCACCGCATCCCCGTCTGGTACGGCCCGAACGGCGAGGTCGTCTGCGTCGGACCGAACGAGGAACCGCCGACCGGCGAGGGCTGGCACCAGGACACCGACGTCCTCGACACCTGGTTCTCCTCCGGCCTGTGGCCGTTCTCCACGCTCGGCTGGCCCGAACAGACCGAGAGCCTCGCGAAGTTCTACCCGAACTCCGTCCTGGTCACCGGCTACGACATCCTCTTCTTCTGGGTCGCCCGGATGATGATGTTCGGCCTGTACGCGATGGACGGCACCCCGCCGTTCCACACCGTCGCCCTGCACGGCATGGTCCGCGACCAGTTCGGCAAGAAGATGTCGAAGTCCTTCGGCAACGCGGTCAACCCGCTGGACTGGATGGACAAGTACGGCTCGGACGCGCTGCGCTTCACGCTGGCGCGCGGTGCCAACCCGGGCGTCGACGTCCCGATCGGCGAGGACTGGGTCCAGGGCTCCCGTAACTTCGCCAACAAGATCTGGAACGCCACCCGCTTCGCGCTGATGAACGGCGCGACGGTCGAGGGCCCGCTGCCGGACGCGTCGAAGATGTCCGCGACCGACCGCTGGATCCTGTCCCGGCTGAACACGGTCGTGGCCGAAGTCGACGCGTACTACGACGACTTCCAGTTCGCCAAGCTGTCCGACGCCCTCTTCCACTTCGCGTGGGACGAGGTCTTCGACTGGTACGTCGAGCTGTCGAAGACGACGTTCCAGGCGGGCGGCGAGGCGGCCGAGGTCAGCCAGCGCGTCCTCGGTGAGGTGCTCGACGTCACCCTGAAGCTGCTGCACCCGATCGTGCCGTTCGTCACGGAGACGCTGTGGACCACGCTGACCGGTGGTGAGTCCCTCGTCATCGCCGACTGGCCGCAGGACAGTGGCTTCCGCGACGCGACGGCCGAGCGTGAGATCGAGACCCTCCAGTCGGTCATCACCGAGGTCCGCCGCTTCCGCGCCGACCAGGGCCTCCAGCCCGGCCAGCGCGTCCCGGCCCGGCTGACCCTCGAGGGCACGGCGCTCGCTCCGCACGAGGCGGCCATCCGTCAACTGCTGCGCCTCCAGCCGGAAGGCGAGGGCTTCACGGCGACGGCGACCCTGCCGGTCTCGGGCGCCACGGTCGCCCTCGACCTGTCGGGCACGATCGACGTGGCGGCCGAGCGCAAGCGGCTGACCAAGGACCTGGGCGCCGCACAGAAGGAGCGGCAGCAGGCCGAGGCCAAGCTCGGCAACGAGGCCTTCCTCGCGAAGGCCCCGGACCACGTCGTGGAGAAGATCCGCACGCGGCTCGCGAAGGCCGACGAGGACATCACGCGCATCGAGAACCAGCTCGCCAAGCTCCCGGCGAACTGATCCACCAGCGCTCCCGCGGGCCCGACGCCACACAGGCGCCGGGCCCGCGGCCGTGTTACGTAGACTGGCCCTCGTGAGTGACCTGCCCCCGCGCGACCCCAACGAGAGCGACCCCTTCGAGCAGATCGTCGCGGACGAGACAACCCGTGACCCGGATCTCGCCGTGATCGAGGCCGGCAGCCGCACCCTGCGTACCCAGGGCGGCCCGCCCCAGGCCGACGTGCCCACGCGGCCCACCGACCCCGAGGTCGACAAGGCGCTCCGCGTGGTCGAGGCCGAGCTGGCCACCCGCTGGGGCGAGACCAAGCTGGAACCGTCCGTCCGCCGTATCTCGGCCCTGATGGACGTGCTGGGCGAGCCGCAGCGGGCGTACCCCTCGATCCACATCACGGGCACCAACGGCAAGACGTCCACCGCCCGCATGATCGAGGCCCTCCTCGGCGCCTTCGACCTGCGCACCGGCCGCTACACGAGCCCGCATGTGCAGTCGATCACCGAGCGCATCAGCCTGGACGGCGCCCCCATCTCCGCCGAGCGCTTCATCGAGACGTACGACGACATCAAGCCGTACGTCGAGATGGTCGACGCCCAGCAGGAGTACCGGCTCTCCTTCTTCGAGGTGCTCACGGGCATGGCGTACGCGGCCTTCGCGGACGCGCCCGTCGACGTCGCCGTCGTCGAGGTCGGCATGGGCGGAAGCTGGGACGCCACGAACGTCATCGACGGCGACGTCGCCGTCATCGCCCCCATCGACCTCGACCACACCGACCGGCTCGGCGGCACGCCCGGTGAGATCGCCCAGGAGAAGGGCGGCATCATCAAGCAGGACGCCACGGTGATCCTCGCCCAGCAGCCGGTCGACGCGGCCCAGGTGCTGCTGAAGAAGGCCGTGGAGGTGGACGCCACCGTGGCCCGCGAGGGCCTGGAGTTCGGCGTCGTCTCCCGGCAGGTGGCGGTCGGCGGCCAGCTCCTGACCCTGCGCGGCCTCGGCGGCGAGTACCCCGAGGTCTATCTGCCGCTGCACGGCGCCTACCAGGCGCACAACGCGGCCGTGGCGCTCGCCGCGGTCGAGGCGTTCTTCGGCGTCGGCTCCCAGCGCCCCGAGCCGCTGGACGGCGACACGGTCCGCAAGGCCTTCGCGACGGTGTCGTCCCCCGGCCGCCTGGAGGTCGTACGGCGCTCCCCGACCGTCGTCCTGGACGCCGCGCACAACCCCGCGGGCGCCCGTGCCACCGCCGACGCCGTGACCGAGGCGTTCGACTTCAGCCGCCTGATCGGTGTCGTCGGCGTGAGCGGCGACAAGAACGCGCGCGGCCTGCTGGAGGCGTTCGAGCCGCTGTGCGCCGAGGTCGTCATCACCCAGAACTCCAGCCACCGCGCGATGGACGTGGACGAACTGGCCGCGATCGCCGTCGAGGTCTTCGGCGAGGACCGCGTCCAGGTCGAGCCCCGGCTGCCCGACGCGCTGGAGGCCGCGATCACCCTCGCCGAGGAGGAGGGGGAGTACGCGGGCGCAGGCGTCCTCGTCACCGGTTCCGTCGTCACGGTCGGCGAGGCCCGACTGCTCCTGGGAAGGGGCTGACATCCCGTGCGTACGCTCTGCGCTTCGACCCTGATCGGTGAGTTCTTCGTCATCGGCTTCGCCGGACTGGTCGCGATGAAGGACCCCGATCTGTCCATGACCACCGTCTGGACGGTCAGCGGCGTCGCCATGGCGCTCAGCATCCTGCTGTGCGGCATGCTCACCCGCCCCGGCGGCGTCCAGCTCGGCTGGGCCCTGCAGATCGCGCTGATCGCCTCGGGGTTCTTCGTGACGACGATGTTCTTCCTCGGCGCGGTCTTCGCGGCCCTGTGGTGGGCGTCCGTGCACTACGGCAGGAAGATCGACGAGGCGAAGGCACGGTTCGCCGCGCGCGCCGACGAGGGCAGCACCGCCTGAGTCCGGCCCGGGGTGCGCGCACCCCGAAGCGGAGAACTTGACGCTGCGTAACGTTCACCACAGCCTGCCCTGTAGCCTCTACGCACCGCACAACCGTGACCGTAAGGAGCCACCCCCGTGACCCAGCGCACCCTCGTCCTCCTCAAGCCCGACGCCGTTCGTCGTGGTCTGATCGGCGAGATCATCAGCCGTATCGAGCGCAAGGCCGGCTGGACCATCAGCGCGCTGGAGCTGCGTTCCCTGGACCAGGACACGCTGGAGCAGCACTACGGCGAGCACAAGGGCAAGCCCTTCTACGAGCCGCTGGTCGAGTTCATGTCCTCCGGCCCGGTCGTCGCGCTCGTGGTCGAGGGCGAGCGGGTCATCGAGGGCGTGCGCGCGCTCGCCGGTCCGACCGACCCGATCGCCGCCGCGCCCGGCTCCATCCGCGGCGACTTCGGCGTGATCGTGCGGGAGAACCTGATCCACGCCTCCGACTCCGAGGAGTCCGCCGAGCGCGAGCTGAAGCTCTTCTTCCCCGGCCGCTTCTGAGCACACGATCACACCGCGCTGAACTCGTTCGGTGCATGGCTTCTGAGGGGTCGTCACATCACTCGGAAGCCTGAACGGGAGCGATCGCGGCACGCGACCCCGAAATCCCGGCCGTCCTCGGCATATGCGTGCCGTTCGGGGGAACGGCTACCCCCGAACGATCGTCTCCTGGAGCGAGGAGGCCCGTGATCTGCTGACAATGGCAGCGACCCTCGCACTGTGCGCGTGCGGGCGAGACTACGATGGAAGCCTTCGCGTCACAGCACCCACTCCGCCGCCCCGACAGAGCTGCCCACAGCTTTGCCCGGGAAGGCCAGACGAATCCTGATGGGGAACTCAATGTCGTTCATCGGCCGTGACATGGCTGTCGACCTCGGGACCGCCAACACGCTGGTGTACGTCAGGGGTCGCGGGATCGTACTCAACGAGCCGTCCGTCGTCGCGATCAACACCAACACCGGTGGCATCCTCGCGGTCGGCGCGGAAGCGAAGAAGATGATCGGCCGGACCCCCGGCAACATCGTGGCCGTGCGCCCGCTGAAGGACGGCGTGATCGCCGACTTCGAGATCACCGAGCGGATGCTCCGCTACTTCATCCTGAAGATCCACAAGCGGCGGTATCTGGCTCGTCCGCGGGTCGTCGTCTGTGTGCCCTCGGGCATCACGGGCGTCGAGCGCCGCGCCGTGATCGAGGCGTCGTCCCAGGCCGGTGCCCGCCAGGTGCACATCATCGAGGAACCGATGGCCGCGGCCATCGGCTCCGGCCTGCCGGTCCACGAGGCCACGGGCAACATGGTGGTGGACATCGGCGGCGGCACCACGGAGGTCGCGGTCATCTCGCTCGGCGGCATCGTCACCGCCCAGTCCATCCGCGTCGCGGGCGACGAACTGGACAACGCCATCATCCAGCACGTCAAGAAGGAGTACTCGCTCCTCCTCGGCGAGCGGACGGCCGAACAGATCAAGATCACGATCGGTTCCGCGTACGACCTCGACGCCGACGAGCACACCGAGATCCGCGGCCGGGACCTGGTCTCCGGGCTGCCCAAGACCGTGGTCATCTCGGCGGCCGAGGTCCGCAAGGCCATCGAGGAACCGGTCAACGCGATCGTGGACGCGGTCAAGACGACCCTCGACAAGTGCCCGCCGGAGCTGTCCGGCGACGTCATGGACCGGGGCATCGTCCTCACCGGCGGCGGCGCCCTGCTGCGCGGCCTCGACGAGCGGCTGCGCCGCGAGACCGGGATGCCGATCCATATCGCCGAGGACCCGCTGGACAGCGTGGCGCTGGGGTCCGGCAAGTGTGTCGAGGAGTTCGAGGCACTCCAGCAGGTACTGGACGCCCAGCCCCGCCGATGACACCCCGCAGCGATCCCGCCGTACGAGACGAACTCCCCTCGTGCGGCGGATCGTTGATATAGAGGCATAAGCTCCCCCATAGCACCCCCATAACACCCCCCGGAATCCCGCCCACCGGGTTGTGCCCCGCCAGGTATGGCCCGCCGGGTTCCTACCCACCGGGCATCGCGGACCCCGGGGCCCGCCCCACACATTCCGACGAGGAAGGCACGGCCGCCGCACGTGAGGGACACACGAGAGAGCCGGCTGCTCCTGGTGCTGCTGATCGCCATCGCGTTCGCACTGATCACGGTGGACATCCGCGGCGGTCAGGACTCACCGGTCGAAGGTGCCCGCCAGGCCGCCGCCACGGTCTTCGGCCCGATCGAGAACGGGGTGTCGTCCGCCGTCGACCCCGTGGGCAACGCGGTCGACGCCGTACGCGACTCGGGCAGCAGGCACGATCGCATCGCCCAGCTCGAACGCGCCAACGCGACGCTGAAGGCGAAGCTGGGCAGCGACGACCGCAACCGCAGCCGCGTCAGACAACTCGACAAGATGATCCGGGTCGCCGGCGAGGGCCAGTACGGGATCAAGGGCGCCCAGGTCATCGCCATAGGAGCGGCCCAGGGCTTCTCCTGGACCGTCACCATCGACCTGGGCGCGAGCGACGGCATCAAGCGCGACATGACCGTCCTCAACGGCGACGGCCTCGTCGGCCGCGTCACCACCGTCGGCCCCAGCACCTCCACCGTGCTCCTGGCCAACGACCCGGACTTCACCGTCGGCACCCGCATGGAGAACAGCGACGAACTCGGCTTCGCCTCCGGACAGGGCGACCGCGCGCTGCGCGTCCAACTCCTCAACGCCAAGGCCGATGTGAAGAAGGGCAACCGCCTCGTCACCTTCGGCTCGGAGGCCGACAAGCCCTTCGTGCCCGGCGTCCCGGTCGGTGTGGTCTCCCGGGTCGACCCCTCCGGCGGTGACCTGACCCGCACGATCTATGTGAAGCCGTTCGTCTCCTTCAGCAAGCTCGATGTCGTCGGCGTCGTCGTCCAGGCACCGAAGAAGGACCCGCGCGACACGGTCCTGCCCCCGAAGCCCCAGCCGACGCCGACGCCGACCGTGACGGTCACCGTCACCCCCTCGACCGCCGCGTACGAAGAAGACGGCGAGCCGTCGGACTACTAGGAGCCGAAACCAGATGCGCCTCAACCGGATTCTGCTCGCCACGCCCCTGGTGATCGTCGCCCTCGTGATCCAGGTGAGCGTGCTCGCCCGCCTCCATCTCCCCGGCGCCGTCCCCGATCTGGTGCTGCTGACCGTCGTCGCCCTCGCCCTGGTCTACGGGCATGTCGGCGGCAGCCTCATCGGCTTCGGCGCCGGTCTGCTCTCCGACCTCGCCCCGCCCGCCGACCACGCCGCCGGCCGCTACGCCCTCGTGCTCTGCGTCATCGGCTACCTCGCCGGGCTCGCCCGGCCCGAGAACGGCCGCCCCAAGTCCGCGACCGGCCCGATGGCCGTCGTGGTCGCCGCCGCGATCGGCTCGACCCTGCTGTACGCGAGCGTGGGCGCCCTCGTCGGGGACACCGCCGCCCGCCATGTGGGCCTGGGCGGCCTGCTGTTCACGGCCGCGGTGTACGACCTGCTGCTCGCGCCCTTCGTGGTCCCCGGGCTGATGGCGCTGGCCCGCAAGGTCGACAACGACCCCCTCGCCGAGACCGGCGGTTCCGCCAAGGCGGCCGACGTCGCCTCCGGCTGGCTCTCCTCCGGCACCGGGCTGAGCCTCGGCGGCCGACGCGGCGGACTGCGCGTCAAGGCGGCCAAGGCGCGGGTGGCGCGCGCGGGCCGCATCAAGGGGGTCAAGCGGCTGTGACCAACCTTCCCGAGACCGGACGCACGCCTCGCGTCAAGATCCGCCTCGTCGTCGTCCAGATCCTCGTCCTCTCCCTCCTCGGCACCCTCGGTGGCCGTCTCTGGTACCTCCAGATCCGCAACGGCGCGCAGTACGCCAAGGAGGCCTCCGGCAACCACGTCCAGCAGGTCGTCCAGCCCGCCGTGCGCGGCGAGATCCTGGACGCGCGCGGTGTCCCGCTCGCCGACAACGAGACCCGGCTCGTGGTCTCCGCGTCCCGCACCGACCTGCTGAAGATGAAGGACGACGGCAAGGACGTCCTCACCCGGCTGGCGGGCATCCTCGGCATGAAGCCCCAGGACGTCCTGGACAAGGTCCGCCTCTGCGACGCCAAGACGCCCCAGCCCTGCTGGAACGGCTCCCCGTACCAGCCCATCCCCATCACCGACGAGGCCACCCCCCGCCAGGCGCTCCAACTGCGCGAGCGCTCCGAGGACTTCCCCGGTATCACCGCCGAGCCCGAGGCTGTCCGCCGCTATCCGAGCCCCGGCGAGGCCAACACCGCCCAGGTCCTCGGCTATCTCTCGCCGGTCACGGACAAGGAGATCCAGCAGGCCAAGGACACGGAGTCGCCGTACATGCGCTCCGACCAGGTCGGCCGCTCCGGTCTCGAGCACCAGTACGACCGGGTGCTGCGCGGCAAGGCGGGGGTCACCCGCTACGAGGTCGACAACCTCGGCCGGGTCATCGGCAAGGCCAGGAGCGATGCCGCCGAGCCCGGCTCCAACCTGGTCACCAGCATCGACGCCCGCGTCCAGCGGGTCGCCGAGTACGAGCTGAACGAGGCGATGAAGGCCGCCCGGGGCCAGTTCGACAAGATCACCGGCAAGAACTACAAGGCCGACTCCGGTGCCGTCGTCGTGATGGAGGCCAAGACCGGCCGTGTCGTCGCCATGGCCTCCAACCCGGCCTACGACCCGAACGTCTGGGTCGGCGGCATCTCCGCCAAGGACTACGGGAAGCTCACCGGCAAGAAGTCCGACTACCCGCTGCTGAACCGGGCCATCCAGGGCCTGTCGGCGCCCGGCTCCACCTTCAAGGTGGTCTCCACCGCCGCCGCCATCGAGGCCGGGTACGAGTTCGACGGCGACTACCCCTGCACCAGCGAGTACACGGTCGGCAACCAGGTCTTCAAGAACTTCGAAGGGGAGAACTTCGGTCCGATCTCGATCGGCCGGGCCCTGGAGGTCTCCTGCGACACCGTCTTCTACGGCCTCGCGGACAACGAGTGGAAGAAGGACGGCGGGCTCCACCCCAAGAAGGGGCAGCCCAAGGACTACTTCTTCAAGGCCGCCCACCAGTTCGGACTCGGTAAGACCACCGGGATCGACCTGCCGAACGAGGTCTCCGGCCGCGTCCCCGACCGCCAGTGGAAGCAGCGCTACTGGGCGGCGAACAAGGACGACTGGTGCAAGACCGGCAAGAAGGACGGCGACTACGTCGAGCAGATCGCCTACGAGAACTGCATCGAGGGCAACAAGATGCGCGAGGGTGACGCGATCAACTACTCCATCGGGCAGGGCGACACCCTGGTGACCCCGATCCAGGAGGCCGTCATCTACTCGGCCATCGCCAACGGCGGCACGCTGTGGAACCCCAGCATCGGCAAGGCCGTCGTCAGCCCCGACGGCAAGCAGATCAGCGAGATCAAGCCCAGGTCGCACGGGCGGCTGCCGATCGACAAGAAGACGCGGGACGTCATGGAGGAGGCCCTCGCGGGCGTCGTCACCCGCGGTACCGCCGCCTGGAAGTTCGGCGGCTGGCCGCAGGACAAGATCCCGCTGCACGCCAAGACCGGTACCGCCGAGGTCTACGGCAAGCAGACGACGTCCTGGCTGTCCACGTACTCCAAGGACTACGCGGTCATCATGACCATCTCCCAGGCCGGTACGGGTTCGGGCGCCTCCGGTGAGGCCATCCACAACATCTACAACGCCCTGTACGGCGTGCAGAAGGACGGCTCGATCGACAAGAAGAAGGCCCTGCTGTACACCCCGCAGCGGGACCTGCCCAAGATCCAGCCCGACGGCACGATCGTGGCCCCGAAGATCGAGAAGTACGACCCGGGTGCCCAGCAGGCCGCCGAACAGGCCGACCAGCAGGGCGGGCAGGACACGCCCGCGGACGACCCGGCGGCCACCGTGCCCCCGTCGAACGACAACGACCGCACCCGCAGGCGCGCGCACCGCCCGCGGAAGAGGCGGAGGATCCTCACGTGACCGGCGCGAACAACTTCTCCGTCTCCGGGTACGGCCCGGAGCGGGCCAACTGGACCCGGGTCTTCGCCCGGGACGGCCTCGCCCGCCGCCTCGACTGGCCGATACTGCTGTCGGCCGTGGCCCTGTCCATGATCGGCGCCGCCCTCGTCTACTCGGCCACCCGGGGCCGTACCGAGATCAACCACGGTGACCCGTACTACTTCCTCGTACGGCATCTCATGAACGTCGGCATCGGCTTCGCCATGATGGTCGGCACGATCTGGCTCGGCCATCACACCCTGCGCAACGTCGTACCGATCCTTTACGGCCTCTCGCTGGTCGGCGTGCTGCTGGTGCTCACCCCGCTCGGCGCGACCATCAACGGCAACCGCAACTGGCTCGTCTTCGGCGGCGGGTTCTCTCTCCAGCCCTCCGAGTTCACGAAGATCACCATCATCCTGGGCATGGCGATGCTGCTCGCCGCCCGGGTCGACGCGGGGGACAAGGAGTACCCCGACCACCGGACCGTGGCCCAGGCCCTCGGGCTGGCCGCCATTCCGATGGCGATCGTGATGCTCATGCCCGACCTCGGCTCGGTCATGGTCATGGTGATCACGATGCTGGGCGTGCTGCTCGCCTCCGGCGCCTCCAACCGCTGGATCTTCGGCCTGCTCGGCGCGGGCGCCGTGGGCGCGATCGCCGTCTGGCAACTGCACATCCTGGACGAGTACCAGATCAACCGCTTCGCCGCCTTCGCCAACCCCAGCCTCGACCCCTCCGGCGTCGGCTACAACACCAGCCAGGCGCGCATCGCGATCGGCTCCGGCGGGCTGACCGGCTCGGGCCTCTTCCACGGCTCGCAGACGACCGGTCAGTTCGTCCCCGAGCAGCAGACCGACTTCGTCTTCTCGGTCGCGGGTGAGGAACTCGGCTTCGTCGGCGCGGGCCTGATCATCGTGCTCCTCGGCGTCGTCCTGTGGCGCGCCTGCCGTATCGCCCGGGAGACCACCGAGCTGTACGGCACGATCGTCGCGGCCGGGATCATCGCCTGGTTCGCCTTCCAGGCCTTCGAGAACATCGGGATGACGCTCGGCATCATGCCGGTCGCCGGTCTGCCCCTGCCGTTCGTGTCGTACGGCGGCTCGTCCATGTTCGCCGTCTGGATCGCGGTGGGCCTGCTCCAGTCGATCCGGGTGCAACGACCGATGTCGGCGTAGGGGGCGCCGGGAGGCGCAGGACGGGGTGAACGTCGCCCGCGGGGGCACTAGATTCGGTGCATGGCGGACACCAAGCGGGAGATCGAGCGGAAGTACGAGGCCGCGGCCGAGGACGAGCTGCCCGAACTGACCGGTGTCGGCGGGGTCGAAGCCGTCACCGACCAGGGCGTCGCCGTCCTCGACGCCACCTACTACGACACGGCCGACCTGCGGCTCGCCCGCGCGGCGCTGACCCTGCGCCGCCGCACCGGAGGCGACGACGCGGGGTGGCATCTCAAGCTGCCGGTCGCCGACGACGTCCGCGACGAGATCCGCGCCCCGCTCTCCGACACCGTGCCCCCGGCCCTGCTCGGCCTCGTCCGCTCCCGGGTCCGGGACGCCCCGCTCGTCCCCCTCGTACGGCTGCGCTCCGAGCGGGACGTGCGCCATCTCCTCGACGCCGACGGCGCCCTGCTCGCCGAGGTCAGCCTCGACCGCGTCCACGCGGAACGCCTCGACGGCGGCTCCGGCACCGCCGCCTGGACCGAGATCGAGGTCGAGCTGGCCGACGACGGCGACCCCGTCTTCCTCGACCGGGTCGACAAGGCGCTCCGCAGGGCCGGTGTGCGCCGCTCCTCGGCCCCGTCCAAGCTGGCCAGGGCGCTCGCGGAGACGGGCGGGGGCGCCGCGCCCGCCGCCCCGCCGCGCAAGCCGGTCACCGCGGGCGACCATGTCCTCGCCTATGTCCGCGCCCAGCGCGACGCCATCGTGGAACTGGACCCCGCGGTCCGCCGGGACGTCTTCGACTCCGTGCACTCCCTGCGCGTCGCCACCCGCCGACTGCGCGGCACCCTCCGCTCCTACGGCACGGTCCTGGACCGCACCGTCACCGCCCCGATCGCCGGCGAACTGAAGTGGCTGGCCGGTGAGCTGGGCGCGGACCGTGACCGCGAGGTGCTGACGGAGCGTCTGACCACGGCCCTGTCCGAGCTGCCGTACCACCTGGTCGTCGGCCCCGTGAGGGCGCGCCTCGGCACCTGGTCGGACGCCCGGCGCGGCGGCACCCGGGGCCGCCTGACCGCCGCCCTGGACAGCGAGCGCTGTCGGGCGCTGCTGGACACGCTGGACGCCCTGGTCGAGGACCCGCCGTCGCGCGAGGCCGCCGCCCGCAAGCCGTCGAAGGTGCTCGGGAAGGCCGTACGCAAAGACTTCGGCAAGCTCTCCGCCCTGGTGGGCCGGGCCCTGGATCTGCCGCCGGGGCACGACCGCGACGTCGCGCTGCACGAGGCCCGCAAGAAGGCCAAGCGCACCCGCTACGCGACCGAGGCCGCCGCGCCCGCGCTCGGCAGACCGGCCGAGGCCCTGGTCAAGGCGCTGAAGTCCGTACAGACCCTGCTCGGCGACCACCAGGACAGCGTCATGGCCCGCGGCGCCCTGCGCGAACTGGCGGCCGAGGCGCGCGCGGCGGGGGAGGACACCTTCACCTATGGCGTGCTGTACGGGCGCGAGGAGCAGCGGGCCGCCGCGTACGAGGCGGCGCTCCCGACCGCGTGGCAGGCGGCCGTGAACCAGGGAGAAGAGCTGCTGCGCAGCCGCTACGCTTGAGAGTCCCGCTGTCAGCTCACGAAGGTCCGCACGATGCCTGCCGAGTCCGTCTTCCCTCAGCTTGAGGCACTGCTGCCACACGTGCAGAAGCCGATCCAGTACGTAGGCGGTGAGCTGAACTCGACCGTCAAAGCATGGGACGAGTGCGACGTGCGCTGGGCGCTCATGTACCCCGACGCGTACGAGGTCGGCCTGCCCAACCAGGGCGTCATGATCCTCTACGAGGTCCTGAACGAACGGCAGGGCGTCCTCGCCGAGCGCACCTACAGCGTGTGGCCGGACCTCGAGGCGCTGATGCGGGAGCATGACGTCCCGCAGTTCACGGTGGACAGCCACCGCCCGGTGAAGGCCTTCGACGTCTTCGGCCTGTCCTTCTCCACCGAGCTGGGCTACACGAACATGCTGACGGCCCTGGACCTGGCGGGCATCCCGCTGGAGGCCAAGGACCGCACGCTGGACGACCCGATCGTCCTCGCGGGCGGCCACGCGGCCTTCAACCCCGAGCCCATCGCGGACTTCATCGACTGCGCGGTCATCGGCGACGGTGAGCAGGCGGTCCTGGAGATCACCGAGATCATCCGCGCCTGGAAGGCGGAGGGCCGTCCCGGCGGCCGCGAGGAACTGCTGTTCCGCCTCGCGAAGACGGGCGGGGTCTACGTCCCGGGCTTCTACGACGTCGAGTACCTCCCCGACGGCCGTATCGGCCGGGTCGTCCCCAACCGGTCGGGCGTGCCGTGGCGCGTGTCGAAGCACACGGTCATGGACCTGGACGAGTGGCCCTACCCCAAGCAGCCCCTCGTGCCGCTGGCGGAGACGGTCCACGAGCGCATGTCCGTGGAGATCTTCCGCGGCTGCACACGCGGCTGCCGCTTCTGCCAGGCGGGCATGATCACCCGCCCGGTGCGCGAGCGCTCCATCACGGGCATCGGCGACATGGTCGACAAGGGCCTGAAGGCGACCGGCTTCGAGGAGGTGGGCCTGCTCTCGTTGTCGTCCGCGGACCACTCCGAGATCGGTGACATCGCCAAGGGCCTCGCGGACCGCTACACGGAGGACAAGATCGGCCTCTCGCTGCCGTCGACCCGTGTGGACGCCTTCAACATCGACCTCGCCGACGAGCTGACCCGGAACGGCCGTCGCTCCGGTCTCACCTTCGCCCCCGAGGGCGGTTCGGAGCGCATCCGCAAGGTCATCAACAAGATGGTCTCGGAAGACGACCTGATCAGGACCGTCGCGACGGCCTACGGCAACGGCTGGCGCCAGGTGAAGCTGTACTTCATGTGCGGCCTGCCCACGGAGACCGACGACGACGTCCTCCAGATCGCCGACATGGCGACGCGCGTGATCCAGAAGGGCCGTGAGGTCTCGGGCTCCAACGACATCCGCTGCACGGTCTCCATCGGCGGCTTCGTCCCCAAGCCCCACACCCCCTTCCAGTGGGCGCCCCAGCTCTCCTCCGAGGAGACGGACGCCCGCCTGGAGAAGCTCCGTGACAAGATCCGCGGCGACAAGAAGTACGGCCGCTCGATCGGCTTCCGCTACCACGACGGCAAGCCGGGCATCGTCGAGGGCCTGCTCTCGCGCGGTGACCGCCGGATCGGCGCGGTGATCCGCGCGGTCTACGAGGACGGTGGCCGCTTCGACGGCTGGCGTGAGCACTTCTCCTACGACCGCTGGATGAACTGCGCGGACAAGGCCCTGCCCCCGCAGGGCGTGGACGTCGACTGGTACACGACCCGCGAGCGCGGCTACGAGGAGGTCCTGCCCTGGGACCACCTGGACTCCGGCCTCGACAAGGACTGGCTCTGGGAGGACTGGCAGGACGCCCTGGACGAGAGCGAGGTCGAGGACTGCCGCTGGACGCCGTGCTTCGACTGTGGCGTCTGTCCTGCCATGGACACGAGTATCCAGATCGGTCCGACCGGCAAGAAGCTGCTCCCGCTGACGGTCAAGCAGTAGCCGACCGAGCGTTCGCGAAGTAGCTGACGGAACCCGACGCCGCCGCGGCACGTACTCTTGGTAGCAGTACGACCGCTCTCACGAAGGACTGAACGACACTGGGCAAGCGACAGCCCGAAGGCCCGCCGCCCGCACCCGCGGTGCAGCGCATCCGACTGCGCTACACCAAGCGTGGCCGCCTCCGGTTCACCAGCCACCGTGATTTCCAGCGCGCCTTCGAGCGTGCGTTGCGCCGTGCCGAGGTGCCGATGGCGTACTCGGCGGGGTTCACGCCGCACCCGAAGGTGTCGTACGCCAATGCCGCACCCACCGGCACGGGCAGTGAGGCGGAGTACCTGGAGATCGCGCTCACCGAGGCGCGTGACCCGGACCGGCTGCGTGAGCTGCTCGACGCGTCGCTGCCCGCCGGGCTCGACATCGTCGACGCGGTCGAGGCCCGTACCTCGGGGCTCGCCGACCGGCTCACGGCATCGGTGTGGGAGCTGCGCCTGGACGGCGTGGACCCCGCGGACGCCGAGCGTGCCGTGGCCGCCTTCACGGCCGCCGACACCGTCGAGGTCCAGCGCAGGACCAAGAACGGCATGCGTACCTTCGACGCCCGTCCGGCCGTCGCTGACCTCGCCGCCCGTGAGGGTGCGGAGGCGGAGAGTTCGCAGGCTGATAGGCCGACCGACCGGCCCTGTGCGATACTGCGGCTGGTTGTTCGGCACGTGACGCCTGCCGTACGACCCGACGACGTCCTGTCCGGTCTTCGCGCCGTGGCCGACCTGGCGCCGCCGGTCCCCGCAGCGGTGACCAGGCTGGCGCAGGGGCTGTTCGATGAAGAGACCGGCGCGGTGACCGACCCGCTCGCGCCCGACCGCGAGGCAGCGGCGACCGAGCCGGCAACGGCCACCGCCACTGCCGCCGCGAAGGCGCCGGTGTAAGGAAGGCCGCTCAAGGACGGACGTCGTAGCGCCGCCCTCGTACTCGGGAGCCACCTGGGTCGGGCAGCGCACCGACCAGAAGACTTTCGCCAGGCCGTACGTACATGGCGTACGGAACCGGCGAGACAGGACTACAGAAAGCTCCCGTGCGGCGCCCGCGCCCCGGACGGCGGCACCGCGCAGCGCGCGAGCCGCGGACGTCACCGGCCAAGGCCGGACCAGGCGCGGCGCCCGGGAGCCTGACGGGAGAAACGCCCGCATGCTCGAACCGACCGAGCCCATCAAGGGTTCCGAACACAACACCCCCAGCGACACCCTGCCTCCGCGTCGCCGCCGCCGTGCCGCGTCGCGTCCGGCGGGCCCGCCGACGGTCGCCGCCGATGCCGCGACGACCGAGGTCGTGACCGCGGTGGCGCCTGCCATACCGGCCACGGAGATCGCCGGGGCCGAGAGCGAAGAGAAGGCTCCCGCGGCCGAGGAGGCGGCGCCGCGTCGTGCGCGCCGTCGGGCCACGCGGAAGGTGACGTCGCCGACCGAGGCCGCTGTGGCCGTCGAGGAGACCGAGGCGCCTGCCGAAGCCCCTGCCGCTGAGGAAGAAGCCTCTGCTGCCGAGGAGGCGGCACCGCGTCGTGCGCGCCGTCGGGCCACTCGCAAGGTGACGTCGCCGGTCGACGCCCCGGTGGAGGCCGAGGCGCCCGCCGAAGCCGAAGCCCCTGCCGCTGAGGAAGAAGCCTCTGCCGCTGATGAGGCCGCTCCCCGCCGTACGCGTCGTCGTGCCACCCGCAAGGTGACCTCGCCGACCGAGGCCGAGGTGGAGGCCGAGGCCTCTGCGGCCGTCGAGGCGCCGGAGGAGACCGAGGCCCCTGCCGAGGCTCCTGCCGCTGAGGAAGCCGCTCCGCGCCGCTCCCGCCGCCGCGCCACCCGCAAGGTGTCCGCGCCCGCCGAAGAGGCCGCTGCGGTCGAGGCCGTCGAGGCTGCCGAGGTTCCCGCCCCCGTGGCCGCCGCGCCGGAGGTGGAGCCGGTCGTCGAGGAGGCCGCTCCGCGCCGCTCCCGCCGTCGTGCCACCCGTAAGGCCGCCGGTGGCTTCTCCGAGCCCGCGCAGCCCACCACCGCCGAGGCCGCGCAGCGCCCCGCGCGTCCCGCCGTGCCCACGTTCCAGGCGCCGGTGTTCGCCGCGCCCATGTTCCAGACCCCGGAGCGGGCCGCCGCTGCCGCCGCCGCTGCTGCCGAGGTCGCCGAGGTCGTCGAGCAGGTGGAGGTCGCCGAGGAGGAGACCGCCGGTACGCGCCGCCGCCGTCGTCGTCGTGACGAGGAGCCCGTGGCCGTGACGCCCGAGACCACCGAAGAGGTGGCCGAGGCCGAGGAGCCGGAGGAGTCCGCCGAGACCGAGGACACCGAGGAGGCGGGCGAGGCCGGTTCGCGCCGTCGCCGTCGCCGCGGTGGCCGTCGCCGTCGTCGTGGTGAGGCCGCCGAGGGCGAGTCCGCGGAGACCGAGGACGTCGCCGCCGAGCAGGCCGCGCAGGACGCCGAGGACACCGCCGAGCAGGTGGAAGAGGACGTCGAGGAGGCGGAGGAGGAGCGCGACGACGAGTCGTCCTCCAGCGCCACCAGCCGTCGCCGCCGTCGGCGCCGCCGCCGGGCCGGTGACACGGCCGTCGAGGCCGAGCCGTCCTCCGACGACCCGGAGCGCACGGTCGTCAAGGTCCGCGAGCCCCGCAAGAAGGAAGAGCGGGACAGCGCCGACGAGGTGCAGTCCATCAAGGGCTCCACGCGCCTGGAGGCCAAGAAGCAGCGCCGCCGGGAAGGCCGCGAGCAGGGCCGCCGCCGCGTCCCGATCATCACCGAGGCCGAGTTCCTGGCCCGCCGCGAGGCCGTCGAGCGCGTGATGGTCGTCCGCGAGAGCGGCGAGCGCACGCAGATCGGCGTCCTGGAGGACGGCGTGCTCGTCGAGCACTACGTCAACAAGGAGCAGTCGACCTCGTACGTCGGCAACGTCTACCTCGGCAAGGTGCAGAACGTCCTGCCGTCGATGGAGGCCGCCTTCATCGACATCGGCAAGGGCCGCAACGCCGTGCTGTACGCGGGCGAGGTCAACTTCGAGGCGCTGGGGATGGCGAACGGCCCGCGCCGTATCGAGTCCGCGCTGAAGTCCGGGCAGTCCGTGCTCGTCCAGGTCACCAAGGACCCGATCGGACACAAGGGCGCCCGGCTGACCAGCCAGGTCTCCCTGCCCGGCCGCTACCTGGTCTACGTGCCCGAGGGCTCGATGACCGGCATCAGCCGCAAGCTGCCCGACACCGAGCGGGCCCGGCTGAAGACCATCCTCAAGAAGATCGTCCCCGAGAACGCGGGCGTCATCGTGCGCACCGCCGCCGAGGGCGCGAGCGAGGACGAGCTGCGCCGGGACGTCGAGCGGCTCCAGGCGCAGTGGGAGGAGATCCAGAAGAAGTCGAAGAGCGGTGGCGCGCCGACGCTGCTGTACGGCGAGCCGGACATGACCGTCCGCGTGGTCCGCGACATCTTCAACGAGGACTTCTCCAAGGTCCTGGTGAGCGGCGACGAGGCCTGGCAGACCATCCACGGGTACGTCTCGCACGTGGCGCCCGACCTGGCCGGCCGGCTCCAGAAGTGGACGAGCGAGGTCGACGCCTTCGCGACGTACCGGATCGACGAGCAGCTCGCCAAGGCGCTGGACCGCAAGGTGTGGCTGCCCAGTGGCGGGTCGCTGGTGATCGACCGGACCGAGGCGATGGTCGTCATCGACGTCAACACCGGCAAGTTCACCGGTCAGGGCGGCAACCTCGAGGAGACCGTCACCAGGAACAACCTGGAGGCGGCCGAGGAGATCGTCCGCCAGCTCCGGCTGCGCGACCTCGGCGGCATCATCGTCATCGACTTCATCGACATGGTGCTGGAGTCCAACCGGGACCTGGTGCTGCGGCGCCTGCTGGAGTGCCTGGGCCGGGACCGTACGAAGCACCAGGTCGCCGAGGTGACCTCGCTGGGCCTCGTCCAGATGACGCGCAAGCGCGTCGGACAGGGCCTGCTGGAGTCCTTCTCCGAGTCCTGCGTCCACTGCAACGGCCGTGGTGTGATCGTGCACCTGGACCAGGCCGCCACGACCGGTGGTGGCGGCAAGCGCAAGAAGCGCGGTCGGGGCGGCGCCGCCGAGCCCGAGACGCACGAGGCCGTGGTCACGGAGGTCGAGGAGACGGCCGTGGCCGCACCGGCCGTCGAGACCGAGGCCGAGGTGGTCGCCGAGGCCGCGGCTCCGGTCGCGCTGCCCGAACCGGCGTTCGCGCCCGACGAGGAGCTGTACAGCAGCGTCGCCGAGGCCGAGGCCGCCGCTTCCCGCGGCCGTTCGCGGCGCCGGGCGACCCGGCGGGCGTCGGCCCCGGCGGGTGCGCCGCGGACCGAGGAGCGTGCCCCGAAGTCCCGTAAGGACGAGCGGGCGGCGAAGGCGCAGAAGGCCGCGGAGGCGCAGCCGGTGGCGACGGAGGACCCGGTCGTCGAGGCACCCGCGCCTGCCGCGCCGGTCGAGGCCGAGGCCGCCCCCAAGGGCCGTACGCGCCGCCGGGCGACCCGTAGCGTGTCGGCACCGGTCGGTTCGGACGCGGAGGCCGTGGTGACGGTCGCCGAGCCCGCGCCGCAGGCTCCGGCCGAGCCGGCCCCGGCCCCCGCGCCCGTCGAGGACGCGGCCCCGGCCCGTCCGCGCCGCCGTGCCGTCCGCAAGGCCACCGCGCCCACCTCGTCCGAGGCCACCGCGGTCGTGGTCGTCCCGTCGACGACGGAGGCCCCCGCGGAGCCCGAGGCCGAAGCTCCGGCCCCCGCCAAGAAGGCGACGCGCAAGACCGCCGCCAAGAAGACCACGGCGAAGAAGGCCGCGACCAAGAAGGCGACGGCGAAGAAGGCCACCGCCGAGAAGACGGCAGCCAAGAAGACCGCCGCCAAGAAGACCGCCGCCAAGAAGACCGCCGCGAAGAAGACGACGGCCAAGAAGGCGACGGCGAAGAAGACGGCGGCCAAGAAGACGGCGAAGAAGGAACCGACCGTTCCGGCCACACCCGAGGCCTGACCCGTCCCCGGCACCTGAGAACGCCGCGAGCGAAGAAGCGCGGGACACCGACGAACTGGTCGGTGTCCCGCGCTTCATATCTTTGCTGGTAGCGTGACGCCGGTTTCAGCCACCGACGACGTGTGGCCTCCCGTTCGCAAGAACCTTCTAGGGGTGGGGTGTTCTGCGCTGCGGGACGTGGTGCGCCCTGAGGCGCCATAGGGGAGGGGGGATGTCGATGACCGACGTCCAAGAGCCGATACCAGCAGCCAGACCCGTCATCGACGAGGAGGAGATCGAGGCCGCGGTCCGTGTGCTGCGCAGCGGCAGGGTCGTCCAGGGCCCCGAAGTGGCCGCTTTCGAGGCCGAGTTCGCGGACCTCGTGGACGGGCGCCACTGCGTCGCGGTCAACTCCGGTACGTCCGCGCTGCATCTGACGCTGCTCGCCCTCGGCCTGGGCCCCGGCGACGAGGTCATCGTGCCGTCGTTCTCCTTCGCCGCGTCCGCCAACGCCGTACGACTCGTCGGCGCGGACGTGGTCTTCGCCGACATCGAGCCCGAGACGTTCTGCCTGGACCCCGCCGCCGTCGAGGCGGCCGTCACCCCGCGCACCGCCGCGATCATGCCGGTCCACCTCTACGGCCACCCCGCCGCCATGGACCGGATCATGCCCATCGCCGAGAAGCACGCACTGGCCGTGGTGGAGGACGCCTGCCAGGCGCACGCGGCGGCGCTGCACGGGAGGCCGGTCGGTGCCTTCGGCACTGCAGGAACGTTCAGCTTCTATCCGACGAAGAACATGCACAGCCTCGAAGGCGGGATGATCACCACCGCCGACGCGGAGATCGCCCGCACCCTGCGCCTGCTGCGCAACCAGGGCATGGAGCAGCGCTACGCCAACGAGATCGTCGGCGCCAACCTGCGGATGACCGATGTCTCCGCCGCGATCGGCCGGGTGCAGCGGGCCAAGCTCGCGGGCTGGACCGAGCGGCGCATCGCGAACGCCGCGTATCTGACGGAGCACATCACCGCCCCGGACGTGGTCACGCCGAAGGTCGTCGAGGGCGCCCGGCACGTCTACCACCAGTACACCGTGCGCGTGCGCGGGGACCGTGACGCCGCCATGGCCCGCCTGACCGAGGCCGGCATCGGCAATGCCGTGTACTACCCGACCCCGATCCACCGGCTGACGCCGTACCGGGAGCCGGACCGGAAGGCGGGCCGCACCTGGGAGTTGCCCGAGACGGAGCGCGCCGCCGCCGAGGTCGTGTCGCTGCCCGTGCACCCCGCGCTGTCCGCGCGGGACCTGGAGCGCATCGTGTCCGCCGTGAACGCGCTGGGGGACCGGCGGTGACCTCCGGAAGACTCTTGCGCGCCGGACTCATCGGCCTCGGTTCCATGGGGCGTCATCACGCCCGTGTGCTGTCCGGTCTGGCGGGCGTGGACCTCGTCGGCGTCGTCGACCCGCTGGGTGACCCGCACGGGGCCGCGCACGGCGCGCCGGTCCTGGACACCGTCGACGCGCTCATCGCCCAGGGCGTCGACTACGCCGTGGTGGCCTGTCCCACGGCCCTGCACGAGCAGGTCGGTCTGCGGCTCGCCGAGGCCGGTGTCTGCGCGCTGGTCGAGAAGCCGGTCGCCGACACCGTGACGGGGGCCCGCCGCATGGTCGAGGCCTTCGAGTCGCGTGGTCTGGTCGCCGGTGTCGGCCATATCGAGCGCTGCAACCCGGCGCTGCGTTCCCTGCGGGCGCGGCTGGAAGCGGGCGAACTCGGCGATGTCTACCAGGTGGTGACACGCCGTCAGGGCCCCTTCCCGCACCGCATCGCGGACGTCGGGGTGGTCAAGGACCTCGCCACCCACGACATCGACCTCACCGGCTGGGTGACCGGCCGCGCCTACGCGTCCATCGCCGCGCACACCGTCTCCAAGAGCGGTCGCGCGCACGAGGACATGGTCTCCGCGGTCGGCCGCCTGGACGACGGCACCATGGTCAACCACCTGGTCAACTGGCTGAGCCCGCTCAAGGAGCGCTTCACCTCCGTCACCGGCGAGCGCGGCTGCTTCATCGCCGACACCCTCACCGCGGACCTGACGTTCCACTCCAACGCCGCGGTGGCGACCGAGTGGGAGGCCCTCCAGGCCTTCCGCGGCGTCTCCGAGGGCGACATGATCCGCTACGCCATCCCGAAGCGCGAACCGCTGCTGGTCGAGCACGAGTTGTTCC
Source organism: Streptomyces sp. NPDC104371 (assembly GCF_055583785.1). Taxonomy (NCBI): domain Bacteria; kingdom Bacillati; phylum Actinomycetota; class Actinomycetes; order Kitasatosporales; family Streptomycetaceae; genus Streptomyces; species Streptomyces sp. NPDC104371. The sequence continues at coordinate 95,685 of NZ_JBVJNF010000007.1, read as the reverse complement.
GGGACGCGGTCCTCGGCAAGCCCGCCGACATCTGCACCCTGCGCCAAGGCATGCGCACGGTGGAGGTGGCCGCCGCGGTGCTCGAGTCGGCGCTGGACAACCGCAGTGTGTCACTTCAGCCGGAAGGGCTGGCCGTTCATGGCAGTTGAGAACCACCCCGTTGCGAGCAGGCCGGTGCGAGGCCGGATCGTGATGCTCGTCGACAACGGGGTCAACGGCGACTCGCGTGTGCAGAAGGAGGCCCGCTCGGCCGCCGAGGCCGGCTGGGACGTCATCCTGCTCGGTAACGCGAAGAACAAGAAGGGCCAGACCTGGCGGATCGGCGACGCCGAGGTCCGGCTGCTGCCCGTGCCCGGCCCGCTCTTCCGCCGTCGCCACGAGTACCGGCGTGCCGTGCTGCGCTCCCCGCTCGCGTACCGGCCCGGCCCGCTGGCCGCTTACCGGCGCCAGAAGGTCAGGGCCCGGCGCGCCGACCTGAACATCCGGCTGATCCTCGCCCGGCAGGAAGGGTCGGCCCTCGGGCGGCTGCGGCTGCTGGTGCCCCGGCTCACCACCCGGCTGCTGCACTCCTGGGTGAACCTGCGGTACCGCAGGACCGTGGCGCTGGAGAAGCGGCGCAAGGCCATGGACTCGGCCCTGGACAGGTTCACGACGGCGTTCTGGCTCAAGACCATGGGCGTCCGCGCCTGGCGCAGACTCGACCCGCATCTGTGGGACTTCGAACTGGCTTACGGGAGCGTCATCGACAAGCTCCGGCCGGACCTCGTCCACGCCAACGACTTCCGCATGCTGGGCGTCGGTGCCCGCGCCGTGCTGCGCGCCCGCGCCCGGGGCAGGGACGTCAAACTCGTCTGGGACGCCCATGAGTTCCTGCCCGGCATCAAGCCGTGGATCGCGCACCCGCGCTGGCATGTCGCCCAGTGCGCGCACGAGCGGGAGTACGCCCGGCACGCCGACGCCGTGACGACGGTCTCGGACACCCTCGCCGGGATGCTCCAGGAGCGGCACGGCCTCACGGCACGCCCCACTCTCGTGCTCAACGCCCCGGACGGGGAGGTCTCGCCGGAGCAGGCCGCCGAGCCCGTCCCGGACCTGCGGGAGCTGTGCGGCATCGGCCGCGAGGTTCCGCTCACCGTGTACAGCGGCAGCGCGGCCCCGCAGCGTGGCCTCGACATCATGGTGGAGTCCCTGCCTGCCCTGCCAGGGGTGCACACCGCCTTCGTGGTGCTCAACACCCGCTCCGAGTACATGCGGAAGCTGCGGGCACGCGCCGAGGAACTGGGGGTCGGCGACCGGCTGCACATCCTGCCGTACGTACCGCACTACCAGGTGGTGCGGTTCCTCGCGACGGCCGATGTCGGGGTCATTCCGATCCACCACTGGCCGAACCATGAGATCGCGCTCATCACCAAGTTCTTCGAGTACTCCCACGCCCGGCTGCCGCTGGTGGTCAGCGATGTGAAGACGATGGCCGCGATGGTCGAACAGACGGGCCAGGGCGAGGTGTTCCGGGCCGAGGACTTGGAGGACTACGTGCGTGCGGTGAAGTCGGTTCTCAGCGACACCGAGCGGTACCGGAGCGCGTACGACGCGCCCGGTCTGCTCGACCAGTGGACCTGGGAGGCACAGGCCGAGCGACTGGACGCGGTGTACAGCGGGTTGCTGTCCGGCGCCGCGCCCCGGCCCGCGGGGGAGGCCCGTCGATGACCAGCACCCCCGCCGTCAGCGTCGTCATCGCTGTCTACAACACCATGCCGTATCTGACGGAGTGCCTGAACTCCCTGGTCGGGCAGAGCATCGGCCTGGATCAACTGGAGATCGTCGCGGTGGACGACGGCTCCACCGACGACAGCGGCCCTGAGCTCGACCGCTTCGCCGAGCGGTACCCGGACACCGTGAAGGTGATCCACCAGGCCAACTCCGGTGGCCCGGCCGCCCCGAGCAACCGCGCGCTGGACATCGCCACCGGCCGCTACGTCTACTTCGTCGGCTCCGACGACCACCTCGGCGAGGAAGCGCTCCAGCGCATGGTGGACTGCGCCGACGAACACGGCTCGGACGTCGTCGTCGGCAAGATGGTCGGCACCAACGGCCGCTACGTCCACCAGGCGCTGTACAAGAAGAACGACCCGGACGTCAGCCTCTACGACTCCGCCCTGCCCTTCACCCTCGCCAACACCAAGCTGTTCCGCCGGGAGTTGGTCGAACGGCACAAGCTGCGCTTCCCCGAGCACCTGCCCGTGGGCAGTGACCAGCCGTTCACCATCGAGGCCTGTGTACGCGCCCGGAAGATCTCGGTGGTGGCCGACTACACCTGCTACTACGCGGTGAAGCGGGGCGACGCCGGCAACATCACCTATCGGGCCGACCATCTGGCGCGGCTGCGGTGCACGGCGGAGATCATGGACCACACGGCCGGTCTCATCGAGGCCGGTCCGCAGCGCGACGCCATCCTGCTACGGCACTTCAAGTGGGAGCTGGCCAAGCTCGTCCAGGGCGACTTCGCCGCCCTCGACCGCGGTATCCAGCGCGAGATCTGCGCGGGGATCGCGCGGCTGGCCGACCGCTATCTCACCGACGGCATCCGCGACGCCCTGGACGTGAAGCGCCGGGTGCGGCTCTGCCTGGCGCAGGCCGGCGCGGTCGACGAGCTGTGCGAGGCGATCACCTCGGAGAAGGAGAACGGAGCGCCGCCGTTCTTCCTCGACGGTGACCGCGCCTATGCGCGCTACCCGGGCTTCCGCAGCCTTCTGGTCGGCGTGCCCGACCGCTGCTACGAACTCGTCCGCGAGGCGGTGCCCGGCCGGCTCGCCAACCGCACCGAACTGCTCGCCTCCGGCTGGGAACAGGACGGCGAGCGCATCAGCTACACGGCCACGGTGCGGGTGCCCGTCCTGGGCGACGTCGACGGGGCCGTGCTGCGCCTGGTCAACGGAGCCATGCCCGCCTCGGCGGACAAGCCGGGGGCCAGGAAGCTGAAGTCCGGTCACAACCTGCCGCAGCCGGTGGGCCACTTCACGACCGAGCTCGCGCCGGACGGCGCCGCCACGCTGCTGCACGCCAGCGTCCCGCTGGAGCGGCGTACCGCCCGGCTGGGTGTCCGGGTGTACCTCGATGTCGCCGGTTCGACGTACGAGATCCCGGTGCGCGGCACGGACAAGCCCATGCCGCTGGCCCGGCGATGGGGCGGCTACGAGGAGCCGTACCGGGTGTCGGCCGTGGTGAACACCAAGGGGCGCGTGGTGATCGTCACGGCTCGGATGTTCCCGCCGAACAAGTCCCTCGCCTCCCGGGTGAAGTCGACCCTCGCCCGGCGTCTGAAGCGACGGCCCGGCCCGAAGCCGGGCGGTGCCACGAAGCCGAACGGTTCCAGAAGGAAGTAGCGACCGTCCATGAACATCTGTGTAGTAGCGCTCGGCAAGATCGGGCTTCCGCTGGCCGTGCAGTTCGCTTCGAAGGGCCACCGGGTCATCGGCGCGGACGTCGACGAGAGGGTGGTCGAGCTGGTCAACGCGGGGGTCGAGCCGTTCCCCGGTGAGTACGACCTCGATGTCCGGCTCAAGCGGGCGGTTGACGCCGGACTGCTGACCGCGACGACGGACACGGCCGCCGCGGTCGCCGAGGCGGAGGCCGTCGTCGTGGTCGTCCCGCTGTTCGTGGACGCGGCGGGCGTACCGGACTTCGGCTGGATGGACGCGGCCACCCGGTCGATCGCCCAGGGCCTGCGGCCCGGCACGCTGGTGTCGTACGAGACCACGCTGCCGGTGGGCACCACCCGTACCCGCTGGGCGCCGATGCTGGCCGAGGGCTCGGGCCTGACCCCAGGCCAGGACTTCCATCTGGTGTTCTCGCCGGAACGGGTGCTCACGGGCCGGGTCTTCGCCGATCTGCGCCGCTATCCGAAGCTGGTCGGCGGTATCGACGAGGCCTCGACCGCACGCGGTGTCGAGTTCTACGAGGCGGTCCTCGACTTCGACGCCCGTGACGACCTGCAACGGCCCAACGGGGTCTGGGACCTGGGCACGGCGGAGGCCTCCGAGCTGGCCAAGCTCGCCGAGACCACCTACCGCGATGTCAACATCGGCCTCGCCAACCAGTTCGCGCGGTTCGCCGACGGCAACGGCATCGACGTCAAGAAGGTCATCGAGGCCTGCAACTCCCAGCCCTACAGCCACATCCACCAGCCGGGCATCGCCGTCGGCGGGCACTGCATCCCGATCTACCCGCGGATGTACCTGTGGAACGACCCGCAGGCCACCGTCGTGCGCGCCGCCCGCGAGGCGAACGCCGCGATGCCCGAGTACGCCGTCGACCTGCTGGCCGCCGCCTACGGTGACCTGAGCGGGGTGCACGTCCTGGTGCTGGGCGCGGCCTACCGCGGGGGTGTGAAGGAGACCGCCTTCTCGGGTGTCTTCCCGACCGTCGAGGCGCTGCGGGCACGCGGAGCCGTCCCGTATGTCTCGGACCCCCTGTACACGGCGGAGGAACTCTCGGCGCTCGGGCTGACGCCGCATGCCGGTGAGCGCGTCACGGCGGCGGTCCTCCAGGCCGATCACGCCGAGTACCGCGAACTGACCCCCGCCGACCTCCCGGACGTCACGGTCCTGGTCGACGGCCGCCGCACCACCGACCCGGCCCGCTGGCAGGGGGTCCGCCGTATCGTCATCGGCGGCTGACCGGCGCAGGCGAAGGGGACGATCAACCGGCTGCTGCCCGGCGGCCGACAGGAAGGTTCAACAGTGAGCTACACCATCAAGCCCACCGCCCAGGTCGACGAGAGCGCCGAGCTGGGTGACGGGACCACCGTGTGGGAACTCGCGCAGATCCGCGAGAAGGCCCGCCTCGGTGCGGGCTGTGTCATCGGCCGCGGCGCCTATGTCGGCACGGGCGTACGGATCGGCGACCACGTCAAGGTGCAGAACCACGCCCTGGTGTACGAGCCCGCCGAGCTGGGCGACGGGGTCTTCGTCGGCCCCGCGGTCGTCCTCACCAACGACCACTACCCCCGCTCCGTCGACCCCGAGGGCAACCTCAAGCGCGGCGGCGACTGGGAGGCCGTCGGTGTCACGGTCGCCGAGGGGGCCTCGCTCGGCGCCCGTTCGGTCTGTGTCGCCCCGGTACGCGTCGGCCGCTGGGCGCTGGTGGCGGCGGGCGCCGTGGTCACCCGGGACGTCCCGGACTTCGCGCTGGTGGCCGGGGTTCCCGCCCGGCGCATCGGCTGGGTCGGCCGGGCCGGGGAGCGGCTTGTCGCACAGGAGGGCGAACCGGGCCTGTGGGAGTGCCCGCGGACCGGTGCCCGCTATGCGGAGCGGGTGGCCGACGGCGCGGAGAGCCAGGCCGTTCTCGTGGAGCTGCCTGCCGAGTGAGCCACCGGCGCCGTCCGGTTTGACCGGCCGATCCGCGCCCCGTAACCTTGACCGTCGGCGTGTCCACTGACGTGCCACATCCCCGTAAACCTCTTCCTCCTGGGCGCCGGGCGCCTCTGGAGAGGCTGTCCTTGTCGGGCGGCTGGACTGCGGGGGTGCCGTTTCCCGAGTGAGAGAGTGAGATCCGCGTGTACGCCATCGTGCGCAGCGGTGGTCGCCAGCACAAGGTTGCTGTCGGCGACATCGTTGAGGTTGACAAGATTTCCACCGCCAAGGTTGGCGACACGGTCGAGCTCTCGACCCTGCTCGTGGTCGACGGCGACGCCGTGACCAGCGACCCGTGGGTGCTGGCCGGTATCAAGGTCCAGGCGGAGGTCGTGGACCACCACAAGGGCCAGAAGATCGACATTCTGCGCTACAAGAACAAGACCGGTTACCGCCGTCGCCAGGGCCACCGCCAGCAGTACACGGCGATCAAGGTCACCGCGATCCCCACGGCTGCGAAGTAAGGGACTGAGGAGAGATGGCACACAAGAAGGGCGCATCGTCCACCCGGAACGGTCGCGACTCGAATGCCCAGCGGCTCGGCGTGAAGCGCTTCGGCGGTCAGGTCGTCAACGCGGGTGAGATCCTGGTCCGCCAGCGCGGCACCCACTTCCACCCCGGCGCGGGCGTCGGCCGTGGCGGCGACGACACGCTGTTCGCGCTGCAGGCCGGTGCGGTGGAGTTCGGTACCCACCGTGGCCGCAAGGTCGTGAACATCGTCCCGGTCGCCTGACCGGACGTCTTCACGCGTCTTCGCGGGTAATTTCGCGAACACTTCGCGAGGCGGACCTCACTTCCCCGTTCGGGAAGGCGGGTCCGCCTTCGCGCGTTTCAGAAGAGACACCCCTACGTTTCTGGAGGCACTGCACCATGACCACCTTCGTGGACCGCGTCGAACTGCACGTCGCCGCGGGTAACGGAGGCCACGGCTGTGCCTCCGTTCACCGTGAGAAGTTCAAGCCGCTCGGCGGCCCCGACGGCGGCAACGGCGGCCGTGGCGGCGATGTGATCCTCACCGTCGACCAGTCCGTCACCACGCTGCTCGACTACCACCACTCGCCGCACCGCAAGGCCACCAACGGCAAGCCCGGCGAGGGCGGCTTCCGCTCCGGCAAGGACGGCCAGGACCTGGTGCTGACCGTGCCGGACGGCACGGTCGTGCTGGACAAGGCGGGCAATGTGCTGGCCGACCTGGTCGGGCACGGCACCTCGTACATCGCGGCGCAGGGCGGTCGCGGCGGTCTCGGCAACGCGGCGCTGGCCTCGGCCCGCCGCAAGGCGCCCGGCTTCGCGCTGCTCGGCGTGCCCGGTGACCTCCAGGACATCGTCCTGGAGCTGAAGACGGTCGCGGACGTGGCCCTCGTCGGGTATCCGAGCGCGGGCAAGTCCTCGCTGATCTCCGTGCTGTCCGCCGCCAAGCCGAAGATCGCCGACTACCCGTTCACCACGCTCGTCCCGAACCTCGGCGTGGTCACCGCGGGCTCGACCGTGTACACCGTCGCCGATGTCCCGGGTCTCATCCCGGGCGCCAGCCAGGGCAAGGGCCTCGGCCTCGAGTTCCTGCGGCATGTCGAGCGATGCAGCGTGCTCGTGCATGTGCTGGACACGGCGACGCTGGAGTCCGAGCGCGACCCGGTCAGCGACCTCGATGTCATCGAGGAGGAGCTGAAGCAGTACGGCGGCCTCGGCGACCGTCCGCGCCTCGTCGTCCTCAACAAGATCGACGTACCCGACGGCCGGGACCTGGCCGAGATGGTGCGGCCGGACCTGGAGGCCCGCGGATACCGCGTCTTCGAGGTGTCCGCCGTGGCCCATCTCGGGCTGAAGGAGCTGTCGTTCGCCCTCGCCGAGCTGGTCGGTGCGGCGCGCGCGGCGAAGCCGAAGGAGGAGTCGACCCGTGTCGTCATCCGGCCGAAGGCTGTCGACGACGCCGGGTTCACCGTCGTACGCGAGGAGGACGGCCTCTACCGCGTGCGCGGCGAGAAGCCCGAGCGGTGGGTGCGCCAGACCGACTTCAACAACGACGAGGCCGTCGGCTACCTCGCCGACCGGCTCAACCGCCTCGGTGTCGAGGAGAAGCTGATGAAGGCGGGCGCCCGCAACGGCGACGGCGTCGCCATCGGCCCGGAGGACAACGCGGTCGTCTTCGACTGGGAGCCCACGGTGATGGCGGGCGCCGAGATGCTCGGCCGACGCGGTGAGGACCACCGGCTCGAGGAGGCGCGTCCGGCCGCGCAGCGGCGCCGGGACCGGGAGGCCGAGCGGGACGAGGTCCAGCGGGAGTTCGACGGCTTCGAGCCGTTCTGACCGAGGGCCGATCAGCGGTCGATGGGGGCCGGCCAGGGGCGATGACGCCGCTGGCCGGCCCTTCGCGTCGCGTTCCCGAGGCCGCTCGCCCGCCCGCGGGCCCCTCGGCGGCCTCCTCGGGCCCGCCCGCGGCTCTCTGCGGGCCCCCTCGGTCACGGAGCGGTCGAGCCCCTGCGCGTTCCGTGAGCGCGCCGCGGTCCGTCGCCGTTTGTGACAGGAATGCTACATACGGAAATCCGCGCCAAAATTGGCGGGAAATCTACGGGGCCCCGCTGCAAATTCGGACAATTCGGCCGGGTGGTCGGTTAAGGCGAGGGGTAATCGAGGGCCGATGGTAAATAGGGGGTTGCGGTTGCATATGTGACAGACGTCTCCCGTCTTGCACTTGCGTAACGGAAAGTGGCACGATCCAAAGGTTCCCTGAAGCACCGAGGTAGGTCGCCCGTGTCTGAGTGCATAGCAAAGCCCCGTTCGACCGCAGTGATCCTGGCGGGTGGAACCGGCCAGCGAGTGGGTCTGTCGATTCCGAAGCAGCTTCTGAAGATCGCCGGCAAGGCGGTGATCGAGCACACCCTGACCACCTTCGAGAACGCGGACTCGATCGATGACGTCATCGTGCTGATGGCGCCGGGCTATGTGCCGGACGTCGAGAAGATCGTCGCCAAGGCGGGCCTGCGCAAGGTGAAGCACGTCATCGAGGGCGGCGCCACGCGCAACGAGACGACCGAGCGGGCCATCGCGCTGCTGGGCGAGGGCCTGGCCGAGGGCGAGGACCGCAACGTCCTGTTCCACGACGCCGTACGCCCCCTGCTGTCGCAGCGCGTCATAGACGACTGCGTGGCGGCCCTGGAGCGCTACCAGGCCGTGGACGTCGCCATCCCGTCCGCCGACACCATCATCGTGACCCGGACGCACGGTGAGGACGGCGAGTTCATCACCGAGATCCCGGACCGTTCCCGGCTGCGCCGCGGCCAGACTCCGCAGGCGTTCAAGCTGTCCACGATCCGCCGGGCCTACGAGGTCGCCGCGAGCGACCCCAACTTCCAGGCCACCGACGACTGTTCGGTCGTGCTCAAGTACCTGCCCGACGTGCCGATCCACGTCGTCGCGGGTGACGAGTACAACATGAAGGTCACGCAGCCCGTCGATGTCTTCATCACCGACAAGCTGTTCCAGCTCGCCTCCACCGCCTCGCCCGCGCAGAACGGCGAGGAGGCCTACCGCGAACTCCTCACCGGCAAGACGGTCGTCGTCTTCGGCGGCTCCTACGGCATCGGCAAGGACATCGCCGAGCTGGCCCGGTCCTACGGCGCGTCGGTGTACGCGCTGGGCCGCTCCACCACCGGGACCCATGTGGAGAACCCGGAGGAGGTCGACGACGCGCTGTCCACCGCCTACGCGGAGACCGGGCGTATCGACTATGTCGTCAATACCGCCGGTGTGCTGCGGATCGGCAGGCTCGCCGAGACCGACAACGCGACCATCGAAGAGGCGTTGAAGGTCAACTACCTCGCACCGGTGCAGATCGCGCGTTCCGCCTATAAGTATCTGGCGGAAACGAAGGGGCAGTTGCTGCTCTACACCTCCAGCAGTTACACCCGCGGCCGTGCCGAGTACAGCCTCTACTCCTCGACCAAGGCCGCCATGGTGAACCTCACCCAGGCGCTCTCCGACGAGTGGGCGGGCGACGGCATCCGCGTCAACTGCATCAACCCGGAACGCACCGCGACGCCCATGCGCACCAAGGCCTTCGGCCAGGAGCCCGCGGGCACGCTGCTGTCCTCCGAGGCGGTGGCGCGCACCTCGCTCGACGTGCTCGTGTCCGAGCTGACCGGCCATGTCATCGACGTACGCCAGCAGGACCCGACGGCGAGCGCGGGCAAGGCGTCCGGCTTCGAAGCGGCCCTGGCCACCGTCCTCGACCGCCAGAGCGACGTCTCCTAGCACGACGAAACGGCGGACTCCCGGTGTCGCGCCGGAATCCCGAATTCAGGCCTCTGTGATCGCGTAAACGACCGCGCGAGCGCAGGGGCCTGAATCCGTGACATTCGAGCCGGAATCCCGGACCGCCCCCGCGGCAGCTTCTCTTTGCCGCCCCTTACCCGCCCCTTTTACCGTAGCCCCGTATTCACTTCCCCCGTGTCACCACCGGTATCCCACCAAGAGCAGGTTCCCTCCGTGATTTCCACCGCTATACGCATGGCCCGGGTGGGCAGCGCGACCGAGCTGGCCGCGGCGGCCCTCATGGCGCTCGGTTATCCCGCGCTGATCGTGGCCGCACTCATCCCGAGTGTCGGCGCCTTCGCGGCCGCGGCCGCAGTGACGTACCTGGCGGACCACTATCTGCACCGCCGGGGCAGCTACCTCATCAGCCGCCTCAGCAAGGTGCGGGCCGGACTCTCCATCCGGTTCCTGATCCGGCAACTGCTGCTGGTCCTGCTCCTGGCCCGCACCGACTTCTCCGACCACCTGGTCTTCTACGCGGCCATCGGCTGCTTCCTCGTCTTCTACGCCTTCCAGGCCCCGCACGGCGCCCTGGCCACCGTGATCCGCAACCGCCGCAGGCTGCCGGTCGCCACCCGCAACGTGGACCTCGGCGCCCGGGTGCGCATCCCGGACGCCCCGCCGCGCCGACTGCTGCACCGCGCCGCGGAGAAGATCCTCCACCTCGACCTGGCCTCGGTCGTCGGCATCCTCCTCACGGTGGCCACCGGTGACGCCGTCTACGGCTTCGTGGGCATCGCCCTCACCCTGGCGCTGGGCTTCCTCTACGTGGCCGCCCTCGTCCCGTATCTGCGCGGCAGGCGGGTCCCGCCGACGGCGGAGAAGGTGCTGGAGGCCGTCGACGGCTGGCTGCGCGAGTACCGCCCCGAGACGGTGCTGTACTTCTCCGGCTCCAAGGACTCGGCCTACCAGGTCAACATGTGGCTGGAGACCATGGAGCAGTTGGAGACCCGGCCGCTGATCATCCTGCGGGAGCGCGCCATCCTGCAGAACCTGGCGCCCACCACGGTCCCCGTCGTCTGCGTGCCCGGCGGTGTGCATCTGATGAACATGGACCTGTCCACGGTGCGGGTCGCGCTGTACGCGGCGAACGTCGGCAAGAACATCCACATGCTGCGCGTCCCCACCGTCAAGCACGTCTTCATCGGCCACGGCGACAGCGACAAGCTCGCCAGCGTCAACCCGTACAGCAAGGTGTACGACGAGGTGTGGACCGCGGGCCGCGCGGGCCGGGACCGCTACGCCATCGCCGACGTCGGCGTCCGTGACGAGGACATCGTGGAGGTCGGCCGCCCGCAGCTCGCGCCCATCCAGTCCTGGCACGGGGCGCCCGAGGGCCGGATCCCCACAGTCCTGTACGCGCCCACCTGGGAGGGCTGGGACGACAACCCCGGCAACACCTCGATCCTGCTGGCCGGCGAGAACATCGTGAAGAAGCTGCTCGCCGCCGACCAGCCGGTGCGCGTGCTGTACAAGCCGCACCCCTTCACCGGCACCCGCAGCGCCGAGGCCGGTGCCGCTCACCGGCGGATCACCGCGCTGGTCGAGAAGGCCGCCGCCGAACGCGCCGCCGACGCGCGCTTCACGGCCGGTACCGACGCCGAGGCCCAGCGGCAGGCCGCCGCCGAACTGGCCCGTATCGAGGCCCGGCTCGCCGAACTGGCCGGTCCCGCGGGCGACAAGGGCGACGAGGCCGTGCAGTCGCGCGACGGCGTGGTCGACATGGCCCGGCACGAGGAGGTCGCCCGGCTGCGCGCCGAGTGGAACGACGCCTACTGGTGCTCCTTCGGCACCTGGGAGCACCGCGTCATCACGGGCGCCGAGCCGCGGCTGTACGACTGCTTCAACGTCTCCGACGCGATGGTCTCCGACATCTCCAGCGTCGTCTCCGACTTCATCGCGAGCGGCAAGCCGTACGCCGTCACCGACTCCGCGGAGCTGGGCGTCGAGGAGTTCAAGCGGCAGAACACCGCGGTGCGCGCCGCCGTGATCCTCTCGAACTCGGCGCGCGAGCTGGACGAGTTGCTGGCCGCCGTCCGCGACCCGGAGGCGGACCCGCTGGCCGCCGACCGCCGGGAGCTGAAGCGGTATCTGCTCGGACCGGACGAGCCGACCTCGATCGAGCAGTTCAACACGGCCGTGCACGACCTCGCGCGGAAGGCCGAGGCCCGCAACCGCGGCCAGGAGCCCGACTCCCGACCGGCCGCGGCCGAGCCGACGGGCACCGTGCCCGTCCAGCGCACCACCTCGGCCGCGGAGACCGACGGAGCCGTCAAGAGCTGACCGGCCGAGGACCGGCCGGCCGAGAGCTGACCGGAACGGCCGGAAGCCGGGCCCCGAGGACCACTCCTCGGGGCCCGCTTCCTTTCCCGCCTCTTACCCCCGTGCCTTACCGTCGCCAACTGGCCTACGCCGCGCGGTTCGACCGCTGTGTGATCGCTGTGTGACCTCCACCACAAGACGCGCGCGTGAAGGCAACCGTCGCGCCCCCACCCTTGTCTTCTCAGCAGAGCATGAGCGAGATATGGGGAAATCCCATGACAGTGGGGGGAAAGCGTGAGCGCTGCGGAACCTGATGTGAGCATCGTCATCGGCGCGTACGAGGCGATGCCGTATCTGGTCGAGTGCCTGGAGTCCGTCGAGGCCCAGACCATCGATCCGTCAAAGCTCGAGGTGATAGCCGTCGACGACGGTTCGACGGACGGCAGCGGTGCCTACCTGGAGGAGTTCGCCGAGCGCGCGCCGATGGCCGTCACGGTCATCCGGCAGGAGAACTCCGGCGGCCCGAGCGGCCCGCGCAACGTGGGCCTCGGCAAGGCCCGCGGACGCTACGTCTTCTTCCTCGACGCGGACGACCGGCTCGGCCCCGAGGCGCTGGAGCGCATGGTCGCCATGGCCGACGAGAACGTCACGGACGTGGTGCTCGGCAAGATCATCGGCGTCAACCGCGGGGCCCCGAAGTCGATGTGGGACAAGACCCTGCCCCGTACCGACGTCTTCTCCTCGAAGATCAAGTTCACGCTGAGCGCGCAGAAGCTCTTCCGGCGCGAGCTGCTCACCCGGCACAGCATGCGGTTCGACGAGTCACTGAAGACCGGTGAGGACGCCCTGTTCACGCTGGAGGCCTACCTCCGCGCCGACGGCGTCTCCGTGATCGCCGACTACCCCTGCTACTACCTGGTCGGCCGCGACGACGGCAAGCACGTGACCAAGAGCGGCAGTTACACCCTGCGCTTCGACTCCGCCCGCGCCCTCATGGGCCTCATCACCGAGATGGTGCCGGCCGGACCGCGCCGCGACTCGCTCATGCTCCGGCCCTTCCTGATCACCCTGCTCCCGCAGTTCGGGCCGGTCTTCCTGCGCGACAGCGAGGAGGTACGGGCGCACAAGCTGGAGCTGGCCAAGCCGCTGCTGGACGCCCACTGGCACGAGGGCATCGCCCGGCGGTTGAAGGTCCACGAGAAGCTGCGGATCCACCTGGTGGCGCAGGGCCGCGCCGATCTCCTCGCCGACGTCGTGAAGTTCGTCAAGGAGAAGAAGGCCCCGACGGCCTTCATGGATCCCAGCGGTGCCGGGGCCTACCTCGCCTATCCGCACTTCCGCGACCGTGCGGCGGGCCTGCCGGACCAGTGGTTCACCCCGACCGTCCGCGAGACCGTCGCCATCGAGGCCTTCAAGCCGGTCAAGCCGAGCCGGCCGTCCGGCTTCCGGCGGCTGCGCCGGGCGGCCCGCCGGGTCCTGAAGACGCGCTGAGCGGCCTGCCGGGCGGGTGCCGCGCGTCCGGGTACTGGACCGGTACGCGACACCCGTGTCCCTTCGCGTAGATTGCCGGACGGGAGCCGGACCGACGCGCGCGCGAGGGGAAGAGCAGAGGTGGCAGGGGCAAGGCAGGCCGTGGCACAGGCCCACCGGATCGTGGTCAAGGTGGGGTCGTCCTCGCTGACCACGGCCGCGGGCGGACTCGACGCCGACCGTGTCGACGCGCTCGTCGACGCCCTCGCCAAGAGCCGAAGTGGGGGAGAGAAGGAGATCGTCCTGGTCTCCTCCGGTGCCATCGCCGCCGGTCTCGCCCCCCTCGGTCTGCGCCGCCGCCCCCGCGACCTGGCCCGTCAACAGGCCGCCGCCAGCGTCGGCCAGGGCCTCCTGGTCGCCCGCTACACGGCGTCCTGCGCCCGCCACGGCATCCGCGTCGGCCAGGTGCTGCTCACCTCCGACGACACCAGCCGCCGCGCCCACCACCGCAACGCCTCCCGCACCCTCGACAAGCTCCTCGCCATGGGCGCGCTGCCGATCGTCAACGAGAACGACACGGTCGCCACGGACGAGATCCGCTTCGGCGACAACGACCGCCTCGCCGCCCTCGTCGCCCACCTCGTCCACGCGGACCTGCTGGTCCTGCTCTCGGACGTGGACGGCGTCTACGACGGCGACCCCAGCAGGCCCGGCACCTCGCGGATCACGGAGGTGCGCGGGCCCGAGGACCTCGCCCACGTCGAGATCGGCAGCGCGGGCAAGGCCGGCGTCGGCACCGGCGGCATGGTCACCAAGGTCGAGGCGGCCGGTATCGCGGCGGCGGCCGGCATCCCCGTGGTGCTCACCTCCGCCGTCCACGCGGCCGACGCCCTCGCGGGCCGCGACACCGGCACCTACTTCCACCCCACCGGCAAGCGCTGCGCCGACCGCCTGCTGTGGCTCCAGCACGCCTCCACGCCGCAGGGCGCGCTCACGCTCGACGACGGGGCCGTGGACGCGGTCGTCGTCCGCCGTAAGTCGCTGCTGCCCGCCGGGATCGCGGCCGTCGAGGGCGACTTCACGGCCGGTGACCCCGTCGAGCTGCGCGACGGCGAGGGACGGGCCGTGGCACGCGGGCTCGTCAACTTCGACGCCCGCGAGATCCCCCGGCTGATCGGCCGCTCGACCAGGGAACTGGCCCGCGAACTCGGCCCCGCCTACGAACGCGAAGTCGTCCACCGGGACGACCTGGTGCTCCTTCACCCATAGAGCCCCTTGCGCGACCGTCGCCCGACAGGCGGCCGAAAGGCGCCGCCCCGTGGTTCCGGGGTGGGGACGTTCCGTAAAACCACCCCACGGAGGCGTGCGGCCTGCTCAACTGTGTTCCACGGGCACATTCCGCACGAGCACCACAAGCACCCGCGTAAGGAGGCTGTCGTGAGACGAGTACGCCCTGAGCGCGCGCTGACCAGCGTCGCGGCCGGGACGGCGTACGAACCGCCCGCCGACACCCCCCGCCTGTGGCATGTCACCCTCAGCCTCTCCGGCGCCACGGCCCCGCTGGACGAGGTCCGGCGCGCCCTGGAGCAGCTCGCCCACGACCACCCCTTCCTGCTCACCAGCCGCTACGCCCGCGACCACGCGGAGATCCGCTACTGGGAAGAGGCCCGCGATCTGCACGACGCCGCCGCGGTCGCGCTGCGCCTGTGGGGCGAGCACCGCCAGAGCGCGGGGCTGCCGCCCTGGGAGATCGTCGGCCTGGAGGTCATCGACCGCGAGACGTACCACCAGCGGGTCGCCGAGGGATACGGCCCGCCGCCCGCGACCCGCGTCGGCATACAGCCCTTCTGAGACACCGCCCTCCCGGGCCCGGCGACCGCCCTTCGACCACGTGTCTCGGCCGGTGGGATGACCCGTGAGATGAGCCGTCCGGCGCACTACCCTGCCCCCATGACCACGCTCTCCCCGTACGACTCGATGTCCCCGGTCACGCAGGCCGCCTACCGCGCCCGAGCCGCCGCCGCCGACCTCGCGCCGCTGCCGCGCGCCGAGAAGGACGACGCGCTGCTCGCCATCGCGGACGCGCTGGAGGTCCGTGCGCACGAGATCGTCGAGGCCAACGCCCGGGACATCGCCCGCGCCCGCGAGGCCGGAAGCAGCGAGGCGATCGTCGACCGGCTCACGCTCACCCCCGAGCGGATCCGGGCCATCGCCTCCGACGTACGGGACGTGGCCGCGCTGCCCGACCCGGTCGGCGAGGTCGTCCGCGGCTCCACGCTGCCCAACGGCATCGATCTGCGCCAGGTCCGGGTCCCGCTCGGCGTGGTCGGGATCATCTACGAGGCCCGCCCGAACGTGACGGTCGACGCCGCCGCCCTCTGCCTGAAGTCCGGCAACGCGGTCCTGCTGCGCGGTTCGTCCTCTGCGTACGAGTCGAACACCGCCCTGGTGCGGGTGGTGCGCGACGCCGTGGGCGGGGCCGGGCTGCCCGCCGACGCCGTGCAGCTCGTGCCCGGCGAGAGCCGTGAGTCCGTGCACGAGCTGATGCGGGCCCGCGGACTGGTCGACGTGCTCATCCCGCGCGGCGGCGCCTCCCTGATCCGGACCGTCGTCCAGGAGTCCACGGTCCCGGTCATCGAGACCGGCACGGGCAACTGCCATGTCTACGTCGACGCCCAGGCCGACATCGACATGGCGATCGAGATCCTGATCAACTCCAAGGCCCAGCGGGTGAGCGTGTGCAACGCCGCCGAGACGCTCCTCGTCCACCAGGACATCGCCGCCGAGTTCCTGCCGCGCGCCCTGGACGCCCTCGCGGACGCCGGGGTCACCGTGCACGCGGACGCGCGCGTGCTGGCGTACGCCAAGGACTCGCGGGCCACGGTGGTGGAGGCCACGCCGGAGGACTGGGACACCGAGTACCTCTCGTACGACATCGCCGCCGCGGTCGTGGACTCCCTGGACGGCGCCGTGCAGCACATCCGGCTGTGGAGCTCCGGCCACACCGAGGCCATCGTCACCACCTCCCAGCAGGCCGCCCGCCGGTTCACCCGGTTGGTCGATTCGACGACGGTCGCCGTGAACGCGTCCACGCGCTTCACGGACGGCAGCCAGTTCGGCTTCGGCGCGGAGATCGGCATCTCCACCCAGAAGCTGCACGCCAGGGGCCCGATGGGGCTGCCGGAGCTGACCAGCACCAAGTACATCGTGACCGGGGACGGGCACGTACGGCGCTGAGCACGCCCCGAGGGCGGGCGGGCAGACGAAGTTCCTTACGGTCTGCCCAAATTGACCCCCCAGGTCTACTCTGGATCCGTGCCGGAGGACGTGGGGGGCACGCCGTCTCACGACGGCCGGGAGCCCGACGACGACCGCGACCGCGGAGGCAGGGACGAAGAGTTCGCCTCCGTGGTCTTCGACGAGGCCTTCGTACGGGCCGCCGCCGTCCATGAGCCCACGGCCGTGGAGCGGCTCCTCGCCGCCGCCGAGGCCCGCGCGGCGGCCCAGGAGGCCGAAGCACGCCGGGCGCGCGCCAGGGGCGCGCGAGGCGACGACGAGCGCTATGACGACCGCTTCGGGCCCGACGACGACCGCGACGTCGGCCTCGGCCCGGACCCGGACGACCTGGACGAGACGGAGTTCCCGCCCGGATACCACCGCGCGCGGCGCCCCTACGGCCGGGGCAAGGGCCCCCGCTGGCACCGCCCGGTCGCCTGGCTGCTGGCCCTGGTGATGGGCATAGGCATGGTCGCGCTGGCCTTCACCGCGGTCTACCGGGGCGCCTCCTCGGGCCGCCAGAGCCAGGTCCCCTCACCCGCCCCCACCGGTCTCGAACAGGGCGGGAAGGCCACCACGGGCACGGGCCCCTCGGCCTCCGCGGACTACTCACCCCCGGCGTTCTCGGCGGTCCCGCGCACCCCCTGACGTTCGCACACCTGGTGAGAACCTGTCAGAACTTGTCGTGTACCAGGGCGTTTACGGCAGCGCCAGGAGACCTACTCTGAAAGGTATGGGCGGGCCCGCAGAACCACCTGAGGGAACACCCGCGGGTACGCCCGGGGGCGGCGAGGACGAATACAGATCGGTCGTGTTCGACGAGTCCTTCGTCCGGGCCGCCCGGCTCCAGGAGTACTCCGCGTACGAACGCCTGGCCGACCGCGCCCCGGCCGTACGCCGTCGTCGCCCGCTGCGCCGCGGCCTGTCCTGGCCCGCGCTGATCCTCGTCATGCTGATCACGGTCGCCTTCGGCACCGCGCTCTACAAGAGCGTGCACCACCCCTCCCCGCAGTCCGCGAGACGCGCGCCCGAGCAGCCGCGGCTGACGGTGATACCCCTGGCCCCGCAGTCCGCCGTGCCCGGCGCCGCCGACCCCGAGGCCCTGTACGCGCACAGCCCCGCCGCCCAGTTCCGCGTCGGTGCCAAGGGCATCACGCTGCCCGCCGTCCGGCGCACCGCGCACTTCTCCGAGGACCAGGTCTACGCCGCGCTGGTCATCGCGAAGGACTACCTCGTGGAGTCCTCGCTCGACCCGGCCGTCCTCACCGGCGGCGCCACCCGCCCCGTACGGTTCCTGCTCGCGCCCGAGCAACTCGGCCAGTTCGACCGCAGCTTCGCGCACCCGGCCGCCGACGGGCGCCACACACCCACCGGCTGGCTGGTCCGCTTCGACCCCGCCCGCGTCGAGCTGGCCGACCGCCGTGTCCGCGTCCAGGGCACGCTGAAGGCGGAGGAGACGGGCTCCGGCACGCTGGAGGTCACCGCCGACCACACCCTGGCGTACGCGCTGAGGCCGACGGGTGCCGGGGCGAAGGCGCCTGTCTCGCTGTTCACCGTGCGGCGCCGGATGACCTTCCGGTTCGTCCGCGACGATCTGCGGCTGCACCAGGCCGAGCTGGTCGCCTCCGCCGTCCAGGCCGGGCCGCTGGCCTGCGCCGAGGACTCCGCGGACCGGCTGCGCCCGCTGCTGGCGGGCCAGCGGGCCAGGGCCGGCGGCCCGGCGGGCACCGACCTGTACGCGACGGAGGGCGCCACGGCGCTGTGCGGCACCCTGGCGGGGGCCGCACAGCCGAAGCCGTGAGCGGTCGGTCGGGACAGTCGGATCAGTCGGTCGTGCCCGGGTTCTCGTCGTCCGAGCGGTCCTCGCGCGGCGCGTCCTTGGACGTGTCCTTGGGTGAGTCCTTGGGCGTGTCCTTGGCAGGGTCCTTGGGCGTGTTGCCCGCGAATCCGGCGAAGCCGCGCCGTACCCGGCCGCCGAGGTCGCCCGCGAGGTCGCCCGCCCCGCCCGCGATATCGGTGACCAGCTTCATCAGCGGGTCCTTGGAGCGCTTGACCTCGCTCGCGTAGTCGGCCGCGGACTGCCGGAAGGAGTCGGACACCGAGGCGTCGCCGTCCTCGTCGCGCCGCGGGTAGTGACCGTCCATGATCCGCTGGTACTCGCGGGTGGCGGCCCACTTGCGCAGCTCGGCCGCGCGGACCGTGGCGAAGGGGTGGGTACGCGGCAGCACGTTGAGGATCTTGAGCACGGAGTCGCGCAGATCGCCCCCGGCCTCGTACTCGTCGGCCTGCTCCAGGAACGCGTCCACGTTCATCTCGTGCAGGTGGTTGCCGCCCGCGAGCTTCATCAGCCCGCGCATCGAGGCCTGGAGGTCCTGTCCGACCAGCAGTCCGGCCCGGTCGGCCGACAGCTCCGACTTGCGGAACCACTCCCGCAGCGCGGTCACGATCGCCATGATCGCGACGTTGCCCAGCGGGATCCAGGCGACCCGGAGCGCGAGGGTGGTCAGGAACAGCAGGACGGTGCGGTAGACGGCGTGCCCGGACAGCGCGTGCCCGACCTCGTGCCCGACGACCGCGCGCATCTCCTCCTCGTTCAGCAGTTCGACCAGACCCGTCGTCACGACGATGATCGGCTCGTCCAGGCCGATGCACATCGCGTTCGGCTGCGGGTCCTGCGTGACGTACATCGGCGGGACCTTCTCCAGGTCCAGGATGTGGCAGGCGTCCCGCAGCATGTCGTTGAGGTGCGTGAACTGTACGTCCGAGACCCGTACGGAGTCGGACAGGAACAGCAGCCGCAGGCTGCGCTCGGGCAGTAGGCCGCTGAGCGCCTTGAAGACCGCGTCGAAGCCGCTGAGCTTGCGCAGGGCCACCAGGGCCGAGCGGTCCGCCGGGTGTTCGTACGCGCGCGAGGAGATCCCCGGGAAGCGCCTGCGCTGCCTGCTCGGCACGTTCGCGTGCCCGTTCTGCTCGTGGCCGGAGTCGGACATGTGTTCCCCCAGTGTCTGAAGGCTCATGGTGCGTATGACCATCGGACGACGACGTACGACGACGTGCGGTGCCCGATGTGCCCCCGAGGCGGGGTCCAGCCTAGGCGGAGATACGGTGACAGGGCAGCACAGGTTAAGGAGCGAGCCCCATGGACCCCATCGCCGCCTCGTGGTTCACCGAGGCCGCAGCGGCCACCGAACGACAGGGCGGGGGCGATCTCCTGCGCGTCGTCCTGATCGTCACGATCGTCGGCTGCGCCCTGGCCGCGTGGCTCCTGCTGCGCGGCTACAACCGCAAGGACCAGTGAGACCTACCGGCCCCACAGCCCGGCCGGCTCCCCAACAGTGGAGTCGCCGTGAGCCGCGCGAAGGCGCCCGCATACGATGAGCGGACGTCTTTATCCCGCCCACACCGGATAGGTTCTGCCGAAGATGAGCTTCCACAGCACCGCTGCACAGTTGGCCACTCTCGCCGAGGGCGAAGGCGGCAACCACGAGAGCCTCAGCCCCTTCGTGACGGGCGGAGCCGCCTTTGTCATCCTCCTTCTGCTGCTGTGGATCACGACGCGCTTCAACCGCGACCGCTGAGCCCGGCACACGGCCCGGTCCCGGTGTCCCCCGCAGGGGGCGACGGAGCCCGGCGGCCGGGCCGGTAGGGTCTGCACGCATGGGAGAGCAGCACAAGCCCGCCGGTCCGGCGAAGGGCCCGGGGCCCGGCCCCGGCAGCGGACCCTCGAACCCGGGCAAACGCCGTCTTGGCGTGATGGGTGGAACGTTTGACCCGATTCACCACGGGCACCTCGTCGCGGCCAGTGAGGTCGCCGCGCAGTTCCACCTGGACGAAGTGGTGTTCGTGCCCACCGGCCAGCCGTGGCAGAAGACCGACCGCAAGGTCAGCCCGGCCGAGGACCGGTATCTGATGACGGTCATCGCGACCGCCGAGAACCCCCAGTTCTCGGTCAGCCGCATCGACATCGACCGCGGTGGCCCCACCTACACCACGGACACCCTGCGCGACCTTAAGGCGCTCAACCCCGACACCGACCTCTTCTTCATCACCGGTGCGGACGCGCTCGGCCAGATCCTGACCTGGCGCTACACGGACGAGTTGTTCTCCCTCGCGCACTTCATCGGCGTCACCCGGCCCGGCCACACCCTGGCCGACCCGGGCCTTCCCGAGGGCGGTGTCTCGCTCGTCGAAGTACCCGCGCTCGCGATCTCGTCCACGGACTGCCGGGTGAGAGTCGCCCAGGGCGAACCTGTCTGGTACCTGGTGCCGGACGGCGTCGTGCGCTACATCGACAAGCGGCAGTTGTACCGCGGCGACTGAGCCGAGAGGGGCACCGGTGAACGACCCATACGACGGATACGCGGGCGGCGACCAGTACGAGCTCGTCGGTTATGACGAGTTCGGGCAGCCTGTGTACCGACAGGTGCCCGCGCGGCAGAGTCCGCAGGGCTACGACCCCTACGGCAACCCACAGCACCAGCAGCAGCACCAGCAGCAGCACCAGCAACAGCCCCAGCAGGGCTACGGATACGACCCGTACGCGGCCAACTCCCCGCAGCCCGCGGCCCCTTCGTACGACCCCTACCCCTCGTACGGCACCCCCGCCCCCGGCGGCTACGACCCCTACGGCCAGGCCGCAACCAGCGGTCAGCAGCCGCGTGTTGCCGAACAGGCCCCGTATATCCCGCAGCAGGCGGGCCCGGTGGAGAGCGGACCGGGACAGACCGGCTACGCCGACCCCGCGCCCGACTTCGCGGACTTCGCCGACAACGGCCCGTCCGGCGCGGCAGGGACGGGCGCCGAGAAGGACCCGCACGGCGAACGCGACTACCGCACCGAGCAGTTCGCCTTCATCGAGGAACCCGACGGCGACTCCGAAGACGTCATCGACTGGATGAAGTTCACGGAGAACCGCACCGAGCGCCGCGAGGAGGCCCGGCGCCGCGCCCGCAGCCGGATCGTCGCCCTGGTCGTCGTCCTCGCCCTGGTGGCCGTCGGCGGCGTCGGCTACCTCTGGTACGCGGGCAAGCTGCCCGGCACCTCGTCCGGCGGCGCGTCGGGCACCCCGGCCGCGACCGCCCAGAACCGCGACGTGATCGTCGTCCATCTGCACAACACCAAGGGCGGCGGCACCTCCACCGCGCTGCTCGTCAACAACACCACCACCCAGCAGGGCGCCACCGTCCTGCTGCCCAACTCCCTTGCCCTGACCAGCGACGACGGCGCCCCGACCACACTCGCCAAGTCCGTCGCCGACGACGGCTCCGCCGGTACCGGCGACTCCATCGACGCCGTCCTCGGCACCAAGGTCGAGGGAACCTGGCGGCTGGACACCCCGTTCCTGAACAACCTCGTCGAACTCGTCGGCAACGTCATCGTCACCACCGACACCGACGTCCCCGACCCCGGCGCCAAGAAGGGCGGCGCGCCCCTGGTGCACAAGGGCTCGCAGCAGACGCTCAGCGGCAAGATGGCCGTCGCGTACGCCACCTACAAGGCCCCCGGCGAGGCCCAGGACGCCCAGCTCAAGCGGTTCGGCCAGGTCATGCAGGGCATCCTGCGCAAGGTGTCCTCCGACCCGCAGGCGGCCACGGTCACCGTGCAGACGCTCGCCCAGATCCTCGACCCGCCGCTGACCGAGAAGGACCTCGGCACCTTCCTCGCCAAGCTCGCGGACCACGCCAAGCAGGGCGACTACAAGACCGAGCTGCTGCCGGTCCAGGCCGACGGCACCGTCGGCCGGGAAGCCACCGACACTGTGGTCAAGGACCTGCTCGGCGGCACCGTGAAGAGCCCCCAGGCGGGCGACGCCGTCCGGGTCGGCATCACCAACGCCACCGGCTCCAAGGCCGCCACCGGGAAGGCCCGCGTCGTCCTGGTCAACGGCGGCTACGCCTTCGTGGACGCAGGCAGCGGCACCACCCAGGCCACGTCCGAGATCACCTACGCCGACGACGGCGACAAGGAGAACGCGGTCGAGGTCGCCAAGACCCTGGGCCTGCCCACCGGGTCCGTGAAGAAGGGCAAGGTCACCTCGAACGCCACCGTCTCCGTCGTCCTCGGCCAGGACTACAAGCCGTCGGCGTCGTGAACGAGCCGTCATGACATGGGCCACACCCCGGTACGCCGGGGTGTGGCCGCCCCCAATGGCATGGGGAGCCGTCGGCGGTCCGTGAGACCCTGGTGATATCAGTGACCATCCGACGGAAAGCCTTGTAGTGACCGCCACGGACCGCTCTCTCGAGCTCATCACCACCGCCGCGCAGGCGGCCGCCGACAAGCTCGCGCACGACATCGTCGCCTACGACGTCAGCGATGTGCTCTCGATCACGGACGCCTTCCTGCTCGCGTCCGCCCCCAACGACCGCCAGGTCAAGTCCATCGTCGACGAGATCGAGGAGCGACTGAACAAGGAACTCGGCGCCAAGCCGGTGCGCCGGGAGGGCGACCGCGAGGCCCGCTGGGTGCTGCTGGACTACGTCGACATCGTGGTGCACGTCCAGCACAGCGAGGAGCGCGTCTTCTACGCCCTGGAGCGGCTGTGGAAGGACTGCCCCGAGCTGGACCTGCCCGCCGACGCCAAGGCCACGCGCGGCAAGGCCGCCGAGTACGCCGAGCTGCGGGCCGCCGAGGAGGCCGCGGAGCTGGGCGGGGACCTTCGGTGACGCCTCCGGGCGCCGACGCCGGGAAGGGCGCCGGCGCCGGGACGACGGGCCGCCGTCTCATCCTGTGGCGCCACGGTCAGACCGCGTGGAACGTGGAGCGCCGCTTCCAGGGCTCCACGGACATCGCGCTGACCGAGACCGGTATCGGTCAGGCCCGGCGCGCCGCCCGGCTGCTCGCCTCCCTCAAGCCGGACGCCATCGTGGCCTCCGACCTGGGGCGCGCCGCCGCCACGGCCGCCGAGCTGGCCGCGCTCACCGGCCTGGAGGTCACCCATGACAAGGGCCTGCGCGAGACGTACGCGGGCACCTGGCAGGGGCTGACCCATGAGGAGATCCTCGCCCGCCACGGCGAGCAGTACGCCGCCTGGAAGCGCGGCGAGCCCGTCCGCCGCGGCGGCGGCGAGCTGGAGACCGAGGTCGCCGACCGCGCCGCCCCCGTGGTGCTGCGGCACGCCGAGAAGCTCCCCGGCGGCGGCACCCTCGTGGTGGTCAGCCACGGCGGAACGATCCGCACCACCATCGGCCGTCTGCTCGGCCTGGAGGCGCGCCACTGGGAAAGCCTCGGCGGCCTCTCCAACTGCTGCTGGTCCGTCCTCGGCGAAGGCGCCCGCGGCTGGCGCCTGCTGGAGCACAACGCCGGCACACTGCCGGTACCGGTCCTCGGCGACGACGACTGACGCCTCCTCACCCGGCGCCAGGACCCGGATTTCACTTTCCGGCGGGTCGCAGGCTAAAGTTCTTCTTGTTCGCCCCGCCGAGCGGGAAGAACGCAAGGGGCTATAGCTCAGTTGGTAGAGCGCCTGCATGGCATGCAGGAGGTCAGGAGTTCAATTCTCCTTAGCTCCACAGATAGATACGAAAGATCCCGTCCCCATCAGGGGGCGGGATCTTTCGTATCTCTGCTCTCCGCTCTCTGCTTGATCTCCCGGTCCGCCCGTTCCGTCAGGCAACGCGCTCTCTCCGTACGCCACTTGGGTCCCAGGGGCGTATTCCGTCTCCGGCGCGCCCCTCAATGCGCTTACGCGCTGGTCGCGACGGTCGAGCCGAAGCGCCGTGTCCGGACTGGTACCAAGGCGTCGCTGACCGTATCGGCCGTGCCGTGGCAGAATCAACGGCCGGAAGGGGGCGCGGCCCGACGGGAGGGAGTGGCGATGCGTGCTAGCACCCGCGGGGAGGTTCGCGATCTTCCCGCAGTGGCGGTGACACATCGCAACACCGCCCTCCTCGACTGCCTTTCCCGCACGGTCTACGGCCACAGCGGGAGCTGATCGATGGGTGCCCACAGGCGGAAGTGCGACTGGTGCGGCAGCGGCACGCCGATCGTGCGGGACATGGAGCCGGTCAACGCCGACTACCAGTACTGGTGCGAGGAGTGCGCACGGGCGCTGATCATAAAGGGGGACCCGATCGAGACGTATCGGGAACTGGAGGGCGAGCCGATCTACGGTCGGCTCCTCGACGAGCACTGCACGCTCAAACGCTTCTACTCGTTCGCGACGGCCTGACGCGAGGGCCGGTCCGGACGATGTGTTCGGGCGGTCTGCGTGGGCGGTCCGCTCGGACGGTCCAGGCCGCGGTCCGATCGGGTGCCGGGAAACCGATTTGGTGTTTCACCTGGTGGACCGTGTAATGTTGGCGTCGCCGCCGGGGAAACCGGGCGACACGAGGGGCTATAGCTCAGTTGGTAGAGCGCCTGCATGGCATGCAGGAGGTCAGGAGTTCAATTCTCCTTAGCTCCACAGAAGTTGAGGGCGGTCCATCCGATCGGATGGACCGCCTTCGGCATATCCGAGGTCGGTGCGCGGAGTCTCCGTAGCGGGCCGCCGCCGCTCCCGTCGCGGCACACACGAGCGCTGCGGTACCCTGACGCCATGCGTGCCGTACGCCTTCTGCTTAGCGAGCCGCGCTGATCAGTCCCGACCACCGGGCGAGGCCCAGAGTCGGAATCAGCGCGGCGTCCCCTCCTGTGCGAGGGGATTTTTCGTTTCTTGAATGTCACAGCCGCTGGCAGAGACGATCGATGGAGCTTTGAGGATCATGAGCGAGACGAACCCCGCTGCCGCCGCTGCCGTGTCGGCGGAGGCAGCACCGCACCGCTACACGGCCGCCATGGCGGCCGAGGTCGAGGCACGCTGGCAGGACTTCTGGGACGCCGAGGGGACGTACGAGGCGCCGAACCCGGTTGGGGGTCTGGCCGGTGACGCCGAGGCGGTCGCCCGCCCCAAGAAGTTCATCATGGACATGTTCCCGTACCCCTCGGGTGCGGGACTGCACGTCGGTCACCCCCTGGGCTACATCGCCACCGATGTCTTCGCCCGCTTCCAGCGCATGACCGGCCACAACGTCCTGCACACCCTCGGCTTCGACGCCTTCGGCCTGCCCGCCGAGCAGTACGCCGTGCAGACCGGCACGCACCCGCGTGTGTCCACCGAGGCCAACATCGAGAACATGAAGTCCCAGCTCCGCCGGCTGGGCCTGGGCCACGACAAGCGCCGGTCGTTCGCGACGATCGAACCGGACTACTACCGCTGGACCCAGTGGATCTTCCTCCAGATCTTCAACTCCTGGTACGACGACGAGGCGAAGAAGGCCCGCCCGATCTCCGAGCTGATCGCGCAGTTCGAGAGCGGCGAGCGCGCCGTACCCGGTGACCACGGGCGCGCGTGGAACGAGCTGAACGCCACCGAGCGCTCCGACGTCCTCGGCGAGTACCGCCTGGCGTACGCCTCCGACGCGCCCGTCAACTGGTGTCCCGGTCTGGGCACCGTCCTGGCGAACGAGGAGGTCACCGCCGACGGCCGCTCCGAGCGCGGGAACTACCCGGTCTTCAAGTCCAGGCTGCGCCAGTGGAACATGCGGATCACCGCGTACGCCGACCGCCTGCTGGCGGACCTGGAGGGGCTGGACTGGCCCGAGGCCATCAAGCTCCAGCAGCGCAACTGGATCGGCCGCTCCGAGGGCGCCCGCGTCGACTTCCCGATCGACGGCGAGGCGATCACGGTCTTCACCACGCGCCCGGACACCCTGTTCGGCGCGACCTACATGGTGCTGGCCCCCGAGCACCCGCTGGTCGACAAGTTCACCCCCGAGGCCTGGCCCGAGGGCGCGCACGAGGTGTGGACCGGCGGTCACGCGACGCCCGCCGAGGCCGTCGCCGCGTACCGCGCCCAGGCCGCCTCGAAGTCCGACGTCGAGCGGCAGGCCGAGGCCAAGGACAAGACCGGCGTCTTCACGGGCGCGTACGCCCTGAACCCGGTCACCGGCGAGCGGATCCCGGTCTTCATCGCCGACTACGTCCTGATGGGCTACGGCACCGGCGCGATCATGGCCGTCCCGGCCCACGACAGCCGCGACTTCGCCTTCGCGCGCGCCTTCGAGCTGCCGGTCCGCTGTGTGGTCGAGCCGACCGACGGCCGGGGCACGGACGCGTCGACGTGGGACGACGCCTTCGACTCGTACGACGCGAAGATCGTGAACTCGCACGGCGAGGACGTCTCGCTGGACGGCCTGGGCGTCGTCGAGGCCAAGGCGCGCGTCACCGAGTGGCTGGAGCGCAAGGGCATCGGCCAGGGCACCGTCAACTTCCGCCTGCGCGACTGGCTGTTCAGCCGCCAGCGCTACTGGGGCGAGCCCTTCCCGATCGTCTACGACGAGGACGGCATCGCCCACGCGCTGCCCGAGTCGATGCTGCCCCTGGAGCTGCCGGAGGTCGAGGACTACTCCCCGCGCACCTTCGACCCGGACGACGCCGACACCCGGCCCGAGACGCCGCTGTCGCGCAACGACGCGTGGGTCAACGTCACCCTGGACCTGGGCGACGGACCGAAGAAGTACCGCCGCGAGACCAACACCATGCCCAACTGGGCGGGTTCGTGCTGGTACGAGCTGCGCTACCTGGACCCGCACAACAGCGACAAGCTGGTCGACCCGGAGATCGAGCGCTACTGGATGGGCCCGCGCGAGGGCATGCCGCACGGCGGTGTCGACCTCTACGTCGGCGGCGCCGAGCACGCCGTGCTGCACCTGCTGTACGCGCGCTTCTGGTCCAAGGTCCTGTTCGACCTGGGCCACATCTCGTCGCCCGAGCCGTTCCACAAGCTGTTCAACCAGGGCATGATCCAGGCCTACGTCTACCGCGACAGCCGTGGCATCGCGGTGCCCGCCGCCGAGGTGGAGGAGCGCGACGGCGCCTTCTACTACCAGGGCGAGAAGGTCAGCCGGCTGCTGGGCAAGATGGGCAAGTCGCTGAAGAACGCGGTCACTCCGGACGAGATCTGCGCCGAGTACGGGGCGGACACGCTGCGGCTGTACGAGATGGCGATGGGCCCGCTGGACGTGTCGCGGCCGTGGGACACACGCGCGGTGGTGGGCCAGTTCCGGCTGCTCCAGCGGCTGTGGCGCAACATCGTCGACGAGAAGACCGGTGAGGTCACCGTCACCGACGCCGAGCCCGGCGAGGAGACGCTGCGCGCCCTGCACAAGGCGATCGACGGCGTGCGTCAGGACCTGGAGGGCCTGCGCTTCAACACCGCCATCGCCAAGATCACCGAGCTGAACAACCACCTGACGAAGGCGGGCGGCGCTCTCCCGCGTTCCGTCGCCGAGCCCCTGGTGCTGCTGATCGCGCCGCTGGCCCCGCACATCGCCGAGGAGCTGTGGCGCAGGCTGGGCCACACCGACTCGGTTGTCCACCGGGACTTCCCGGTCGCCGACCCGGCATACGTCGTCGACGAGGCCGTGACCTGCGTGGTCCAGATCAAGGGCAAGGTCAAGGCGCGTCTGGAGGTGTCGCCCGCCATCTCCGCGCAGGAGCTGGAGAAGGTGGCGCTGGCGGACGAGAAGGTCGTCGCCGCGCTGGACGGCGCCGGGATCCGCAAGGTGATCGTGCGCGCGCCGAAGCTGGTGAACATCGTCACCACGTAGATCACCCCTCTCACCTGGGCGTTCTCGCCCGGGTGAGCGGTGCGTAGACCATACGTCGGCAACGCGTCGACGCACGTCGGGGTAGTCCCCTACGGGCAGGTTCGGGGTTCGGACGGAACCCAGGGCCTGCCCGTTGCGTTTACGGTGGAGGAGCGGCACCAGCAGCCGCGTGCCGGCCGGAGGAGGAGCGCCGTGGAAGCTGTCTTGACCGTCGTCGCCCTCGTGTTCGTGCTGTGTGTCGTGCTCGGGGTCTATGCGACGGTGAAGGCGGTCGGCGCGGCCAAACGCGGCGTGGACCGCACGATCGCGCAGGCCCGCCGCAAGGTCGAGGACACCACGCTGCGCGCCAAGACCTTTGCCCAGCCCGGTCCGTCGGGCGAGCTGGCCCAGCTCCGGCTGACGCTGCGGACGACCATGCGCGCCACGCAGGACGCGCTGCACGCGGGCGTCACGGAGGACGAGTCGCTGAAGGAGTCGCTGGACCTCTTCAAGCGCCTGAGCGCGCACGGGTTCGAACTGGACGCCGATCTCAAGAGACTTGAGACCGAACCGGACCAGGGCGTGATCGCCTCCCGGCTGCCCGGACTGCGCGAGCGCGCCGAGCGGATCACGGGATCGGCCAACTCGCTGCGCTGGGCGGCCCATGACCGGGCCCGCCGGTTCGCGGAGGACGACCTGGACACGTTGAGCGCGCAGATCGACGTGGAGGCGGGCGCGCTGCGCCACTGGGTCAAGGAGTCGCCGACGACGTCCGAGCGGTCCTGGCCCCGGACACCCGAGGCGGCTGCCGGTGGTTCGGGTGCCGGTGCCGGTGCCGGTGCCGATGTCGGCCGGGCCCGGCCCGGGACGACGTCCGAGGCCCGTACGTCGAAGGACTCGGCCCGGCCCGCTCTCACCCCGCCGGCACAGCGGCCCGCGCACCCCTGGCAGCGGAAGGCGCATCCCGAGAGCACGTCATGATGGTGGAAAGGGACTGCCCGGCCGGTGGGGCCGGGCTGCCACCTGCTCGTTCCGGCAGGTAACCTCCAGCACATGTCCCGCCATGTCGCGATCGTCACCGATTCAACGGCCTACCTGCCGCCGCGGACGATGGAGCGCCACGGCATCACCGCGGTGCCGTTGACCGTGGTCCTCGGCGACCAGGCGCTCGAAGAGGGCACCGAGGTCTCCGCCCGCTCCCTGGCCCAGGCCCTGCAGAAGCGACGACCCGTCACCACCTCACGGCCCAGCCCCGAACTGTTCGCCGAGACCTACCGCGCGCTCGCCGAGTCGGGCGCGAGCGACATCGTCTCACTGCATCTGTCCTCCGAGCTCTCGGGCACCTACGACGCCGCGGTGCTGGCCGGGCGGGAGGCCCCGGTGCCGGTGCGGGTGATCGACACGGGGATGGTCGCGATGGCCCTCGGCTTCTGCGCGCTGGCCGCCGCGGAGACCGCGGAGGCGGGCGGCACCGCGGACGAGGCGGTGGCGGTGGCGGAGAAGCGGGCCGAGGGCACCTCCGCGTACTTCTACGTCGACACCCTCGACTATCTGCGGCGGGGCGGCCGGATCGGTGCCGCGCAGGCGCTGCTGGGCTCGGCGCTCGCCGTGAAGCCGCTGCTGCGGCTGGACAGCGGCCGTATCGAGTTGCTGGAGAAGGTGCGTACGGCGTCGCGGGCGATCGCTCGCCTGGAGGAGCTGGTGGCCGAGCGCGCGGGCGGCGCGACGGTCGACATCGCGGTCCATCATCTCGCCGCCCCCGAACGGGCGTCGGCGCTCGCGGACCGCCTGCGGGCCCGGGTACCGGGGCTGGTCGACCTGCATGTGAGCGAGGTCGGCGCGGTGATCGGGGCGCATACGGGGCCCGGGTTGCTGGGAGCTGTGGTCTCGCCCAGGTGATGGAGTTATCCACAACTGGGCAGTAATCCACCGGAATTGAACAAGATCATCGCGAAGTCGGTGATGTGCCGCATGCTCGGCGCATGGCACTTCGATCACGCACCCACGTCTCCACCGCCGCACTCACGAGCGGCCCCGGCCGCGCACCCGGCTCCGACGGGCGTGCACGCCACCGGTTGCGGCATGCGCGAGGCCGCGCCCGGCGGCATGAACGGGCCCCGACCGCCGACGCCCTGCGCCTGCGCGCGGAGGCACTCTTCGTACAAGGGGTGAAGGAGCGGCGGGAGTCGGGCCATGGGCCGCCGATCGCGGTGGGCGGCGCTGTCCCGGTGCCCGGGGCGGCGGGTGCGGCCTGGGAAGAACGGGTCGGGCCCGCCGTGCGGGAGCGGTTGCCGCTGTGGCTCCAGGCGAGGTGCGGGCTGGAGCGCAAGAGCGTGGTGGCGCTGAGCGCGCTGCTCGTGCTCGCCGCCGTCCTTGCCGTGCAGCACTTCTGGGCCGGGCGGACCGAGCAGGTACGGGCACCTGAGGAGGTGCGCGCGGCGGCACCGCACGAGGTGCGGGAAGCCGGGCGGAGGGCAGAGCCGGGTGATGCGACGGGGGCGCGATCGCAGGCCGGGAGCGGTGTGGTGGCGGGTGGCGCGGGGGTGGGAGGCGCGGGGGTGGGAGGCGCGGCAGCGGGCGGTGCGGTGGTCGTGGACGTCACCGGCAAGGTGGGCAAGCCAGGCCTGCTCACCCTCCCGGCCGGATCCAGGGTCGCGGACGCCCTGCTGGCCGCGGGCGGCGTGCGTCCGGGCACCGACACCACCGGCCTCAACCGCGCCCGCCTGCTGGTGGACGGCGAGCAGATCGTGGTCGGCGGCCCCGCTCCCGCGCCGGGCCCCGCGAGTCCGGTCGTGGGTGGCGCCGCTCCCGCCGGTCCGGTGTCGCTCAGCACGGCGACCGTGGAGCAACTC
The DNA here is from genome assembly GCF_055583785.1 of Streptomyces sp. NPDC104371. Classification (NCBI taxonomy): domain Bacteria; kingdom Bacillati; phylum Actinomycetota; class Actinomycetes; order Kitasatosporales; family Streptomycetaceae; genus Streptomyces; species Streptomyces sp. NPDC104371. The sequence goes on along the minus strand of NZ_JBVJNF010000007.1, from coordinate 64,536 downwards.
AACGCGTTGTTGGGCGTGGGCCCCGTCCTGGCCCAGCACATCGTCGACTACCGCACCCAGCACGGCGGATTCCGCTCGGTCGACGATCTCCGCTCGGTCAACGGCATCGGCGAACGCCGCTTCGCCGATCTGCGGAATCTCGTACGGCCATGAGGGGGCCGGATACGACGGTGAGCGGGCTGGATACGGCCATGAGGGGGCGGGATACGACCGTGAGGGGGCCGGAGGCGAGTGGCACGGGCGTGCCGCAGGCTCCGCCTCGGGACGGGCGCACTTCGCGGACCACTGGCCCCGCCGCCACCCTGGGCGATCCGCACCCCCGGCAGGACCGCCCGACGGATCTGCGACTGGTGCCGCCCGCGCTCGCGGCCTGGGCGACGGCGGCCTGGGCGCTGGACGCCCCGCCCGAGTGGGTCACCGGCGTGGTCCTCGTCTGCCTCGCGGTGGCGGGCGGGTTGCTGGTGGTGCGGCGGCAGCGGAGGCGTGGTGACGCCGGGACAGGCCGTCGGTCCGGAGGCGCCTGGCCGAAGGTGTCCGTCGCGGCCGTGCTGCTCTGTGTCGCCGCGGCCGGTGCTTCCGCCGGGCTGCACGGCGCGGACCTGCGACGGGGACCCGTCCCGGCGCTCGCGCGTCAGTACGCCGAGGTGACGGCGGAGATCGAGGTCACCGCCGATCCGCGGTTCACCCGGCCCAGAGTCAAGGGCGACCATATGACGCCGGTCGCCGTACTGCTCGACGGAGAGATCCGGCGCCTGCGGAAGCCGGACGGCACGGTGACGAAGACCCGGGCACCGGTCCTGGTGATCGCCGACGTGAACGGCGGGACGGGGACGAGCGGTTCGGCGGAGACCGTGAACAAGGCCGGGTCCAGGCCTTGGTCGGCGCTGCTGCCCTCCACGCGGGTGCGGGTGAGCGCGCGGCTGGCACCTCCACTGGCCGGAAGCGATCGCGTCGCCGCCGTGGTCCGGGTGCGGGGCGCGGGCCCGCCCGAGGTGGTGGAGGAGCCGAGCGGCGCGCAGCGCTGGGCGGGACGGCTGCGCGCCGGGCTGCGGGAGGCGACGGAAGGGCTCGCCCCCGATCCGCGGGCGCTGCTGCCGGGGCTGGTCGTCGGGGACACCGCACGGGTCACGCCCGAGCTGGACGAGGCCTTCAAGGAGACCGACCTCGCGCATCTGCTGGCCGTCAGCGGGGGCAACTTCACTGTTCTGCTGGCCCTGTTCATCGGCCCCGCGCAGTTGGCACAGCGCGCCGAGCGCCGTGGGCTCGCGCCGCGGCTCGGCATTCCGTTGCGCAGGACGGCGCTGCTCGGTGGTGGGCTCACGCTCGGGTTCGTCGTCGTGTGCCGACCGGAGCCGAGCGTGCTGCGGGCCGCGGCCTGCGGAGCGATCGCCCTGCTGGCGCTCGCGACCGGGCGCCGCAGAACCCTGCTTCCCGCACTGGCGGCGGCGGTTCTGCTGCTGGTGCTCTATGACCCCTGGCTGGCCCGCGGTTACGGCTTCCTGCTCTCCGTGCTGGCGACCGGAGCCCTGCTCACCGTCGCCCCCCGTTGGAGTGCGGCGCTGCGACGGCGCCGGGTGCCGCCGCGTCTGGCCGAGGCACTGGCCGCCGCGTCTGCCGCGCAGGCGCTGTGCGCCCCGGTCATCGCGGTGCTGTCGGCGCGGGTGAGCCTGGTCGCGGTGCCGTGCAACCTGCTCGCGGAGTTCGCGGTGGTACCCGCGACGGTGCTGGGCTTCGCCGCCCTCGCGACCGCGCTGTTGGTGATGCCGCTCGCCAAGGTGCTGGCCTGGGGCGCGAGTTGGCCGGTGGCGTGGATCGCCGGTATCGCGCGCACGGGGGCGTCGCTGCCGGGCGGGGGAGTGGACTGGCCGGGCGGTTGGCCGGGGGCGCTGCTGCTCGCCGCGATGACGGGGCTCGTCGTGCTGGTCGGGCGGCGGCTGCTTCGGCACCCCTGGGCGGCCGGTGCCTGTGCCCTGGCGTTACTGCTCGTGGTGGTGCAGCCGCCGCCCCTGCCCCGGGTGCTCACGGGGTGGCCGCCGCCGGGCTGGAGGTTCGCCATGTGCGATGTGGGTCAAGGGGACGCGACCGTGCTCGCGGCGGGCGACGGCACGGCGGTGGTCGTGGACGCGGGACCCGATCCGGCCCTGGTCGACCGCTGTCTGACCCGGCTCGACGTCACCCGCGTCCCGTTGCTCGTGCTGACCCACTTCCACGCCGACCATGTGGCGGGCGTGGCGGGGGTGTTGCGCGGGCGCTCGGTGGGCGCGATCGAGACGACCGGGCTGTCGGAACCGGCGGACCAGGCCGCGGCCGTGCGGGCACAGGCCGCCGCCCGGCGCATTCCGGTGCTGCGCGCCGTGGCCGGGGAGCACCGGCGCACCGGGGCGCTGGACTGGCGGGTGCTGTGGCCGCCACCGGAACCGGCCCTGCCCCCGGAGGGTCCGAACGACGCGAGCGTCACCCTGCTCGTACGGTCGGCGGGGCTCACCCTGTTGTTGCTCGGGGACCTCGAACCGGACGCCCAGCAGGAGCTGTTGAGGTCACCGGCCGGTGCCGGGCTGGGGCCCGTGGACGTGCTCAAGGTCGCGCATCACGGGTCGGCGTACCAGGATCCGCAGCTCATACGGACCGTGGCGCCACGGCTCGCGCTCGTGTCGGTCGGCCGGGACAACCCGTACGGGCATCCGGCACCGAGCACGCTCGCGGCGCTGCGGGACACGGGCGCGCTGGTGCTGCGTACGGACCAGGACGGGGCGATCGCCGTCGTCGGGGAGGGCCGGAGGCTGGCCGTGGCGAGGGGCTGAGGCCAAGGGCTGACCTGTGTCTTCGCCGCCGGGGGCGTGCCGGAGAATGGCCCCGTGAGCGATGTGAGACATGTGCTGGTGCTGCCCGACCGCGATGCCGCGGAAGAGGCGTCGGAGGCGCTCGGGGAGCGGTTCGGCCTGGACGAGGAGCCGCGGATCGTGCGCGATGCCCTGGCCGGTGAGGACGATGCCGAGGACGCGCAGTGGCTGGTGGTGCTGGACGACGAGGACGGGCTGCTGGACGCGGAGTCGCTGGACGCGTTCGCGGGGGAGTGGGACGGCTGGCGCGAGGAGCCGTGAGCCGGGGGTTCGCCGGGGTGCGGCCGTGTGCGGCGGGGTGCGCTGGGGTGCGGCCGTGCGTGGCGGGGGCGAAGGGCTGTGGAGCGCGGGGCGCTGCTGGGGTCGGGGTGTGAGGGGTGGGCGCGAGGGCCGGGCTGTCAGTGGGGCGTGGGATGCTGTCGGTGATGGCCAAGAAGACCGCGCATGACGACCCCCTCGCCCCTGTCACCCTGGCCGTGGGCCAGGAGGACCTGCTGCTCGACCGTGCCGTGCGGGAGGTGGTGGCCGCCGCCAGGGCCGCCGACGCCGACACGGACGTACGGGACCTGACCTCGGACCAGTTGCAGCCCGGCACGCTCGCGGAGCTGACCAGTCCGTCGCTCTTCGCCGAGCGCAAGGTCGTGGTCGTACGCAACGCACAGGACCTGTCGGCGGACACGATCAAGGAACTCAAGGGGTACTTCGGCTCGCCCGCCGAGGAGATCACGCTGGTGCTGCTGCACGCGGGCGGCGCCAGGGGCAAGGGGTTGCTCGACGCCGCGCGCAAGGCGGGTGCGCGGGAGGTGGCCTGCCCCAAGATGACGAAGCCGGCCGACCGGCTGGCCTTCGTCCGGGGCGAGTTCCGTACGCACGGGCGGTCGGCGACGCCCGAGGCCTGCCAGGCGCTGGTCGACTCGATCGGCAGTGATCTGCGGGAGCTGGCGTCCGCGGTGTCCCAGCTTGTCGCGGACATCGAGGGCACCATCGACGAGGCGGTGGTCGGGCGGTACTACACGGGCCGGGCCGAGGCGTCGAGCTTCACGGTCGCCGACCGGGCGGTCGAGGGCCGGGCGGCGGAGGCGCTGGAGGCGCTCAGGTGGTCGCTGGCCACGGGCGTGGCGCCGGTGATGATCACAAGCGCCCTCGCGCAGGGCGTGCGGGCCATCGGGAAGCTGTCCTCCGCGCGCGGCGGCCGTCCCGCGGACCTTGCCCGTGAGCTGGGGATGCCGCCGTGGAAGATCGACCGGGTGCGCCAGCAGATGCGGGGCTGGACCCCGGACGGCGTGGCGATCGCCCTGCGAGCGGTGGCCGAGGCCGACGCGGGCGTCAAGGGCGGCGGAGACGACCCGGAGTACGCCCTGGAGAAGGCCGTCGTGACCATCGCACGAGCAGCAGCACGCTCCAGAGGCCGGGCGTAACACCACGGGGTCGCACCCCGAACCTCACGTCTGCAGTCCGCCGGGCCTCGGCGCGCGGGACCGCTCGGACGCCAGGCCCCTGCCGTGCTGGGCGCCTCGTGCCCCGGCCCCAGCCGAACCTCTTGCGAGCCAGCGGGCCCTCATGGGCTGCGGGCCCCTTGTGAGCCGGGCCCTTTGGGCGTCGGATCTCGTCCGAGCCGGGCCCCTTGCGAGCCAGCGTGCCCTTATGGGCTGCGGGCCTCCGTGAGCCGGGCCCTTTGGGGTCGGGTCTCGTCCGAGCCAGATCTCTTCCGTGCCGGACCTCTTGCGAGGCAGCGGGCCCTCATGGACAGCGGGCCCTGTGAGCCGGGCGCTTTGGATGCCGGATCTCTCCGAGCCGGACCTCTTGTCAGCCGGATCCCCTGCACGCCAGGCCCCAGATCCAGCGCAGCCGCGCCCCCACAATCCAAAGCCCTCGCATGCCAAAGGGCCCCCACACGCCAAAGACCCCCCGTCCGTCCTGGGGAGGACGGGTCGAGGGGTCTTCGGGTCAAGCTTGTGGGTTCATACCCGCGTGGCGAACGCAGGCCGCGTACGAACCCGGGGTGCCGAGGGGAGCGGATGAGAGAGGGCCCGCTCGATTCCCTCCGGCGTCAAATCAAGTGTCAGCCCTTGAGGGCCGCGACCTTGGTGGCCAGCGCCGACTTCTTGTTGGCGGCCTGGTTCTTGTGGATGACGCCCTTCGAGACAGCCTTGTCGAGCTGACGCGCGGCGACGCGCTGGAGCTCGGTGGCCTTCTGGACGTCACCCGCGGCAGCGGCCTCGCGAGCCTTGCGGATCGCGGTCTTGAGCGAGGACTTGACGGCCTTGTTGCGCAGGCGCGCCTTCTCGTTCGTCTTGTTCCGCTTGATCTGGGACTTGATGTTCGCCACGAATGAGCCTTTACAGGTTCAGGCACGGGGGACGGACCGTCTCCCGTGCCGGTGATTTCTTCAGACCGTGCCTCGCGCTGAGAGGGCAAGAGACACAGTGGCCCAGGCTACCAGTCGCCTTTCGGGCCGCCCAAACCGGTCGCAGCCTCTCGCGCGTGGGACCATGGAGGCTACGTATAGATCCGACCCGAGACCGCAGACACTGCGGACGCCTCAAGAATCAGGACCCTGCGTGCCCGCGATCCCCAGCCATGTGCCCGAGCCGAGCCGTACCGACCCGGCGATGATCCGCAACTTCTGCATCATCGCGCACATCGACCACGGCAAGTCCACGCTCGCCGACCGGATGCTCCAGTTGACCGGCGTCGTCGACCAGCGGCAGATGCGCGCTCAGTACCTCGACCGCATGGACATCGAGCGTGAGCGCGGCATCACGATCAAGTCCCAGGCGGTGCGTCTGCCCTGGGCCCCGACCCACGATCCGGGCAGGACGCACATCCTCAACATGATCGACACCCCGGGACACGTCGACTTCACGTACGAGGTCTCGCGTTCGCTCGCCGCCTGCGAGGGAACCGTCCTCCTCGTCGACGCCGCCCAGGGCATCGAGGCCCAGACCCTCGCCAACCTCTACCTGGCGATGGAGAACGACCTCACGATCATCCCGGTCCTCAACAAGATCGACCTGCCGGCGGCCCAGCCGGAGAAGTTCGCCGAGGAACTCGCCAACCTGGTGGGCTGCGAGCCGGACGACGTGCTCAAGGTGTCGGCCAAGACCGGCCTGGGCGTCGAGGCGCTGCTCGACAAGGTCGTCGACCAGATCCCGGCCCCCGTCGGCGTCGCGGACGCGCCCGCCCGCGCGATGATCTTCGACTCGGTGTACGACTCCTACCGCGGCGTGGTCACGTACGTCCGTGTGGTCGACGGACAGCTCAACAAGCGCGAGCGCATCAGGATGATGTCCACCGGCGCCACCCATGAGCTGCTGGAGATCGGCGTCAGCTCGCCCGAGATGCGTCCGGCCGACGGCCTCGGCGTCGGCGAGGTGGGCTACCTCATCACCGGCGTGAAGGACGTCCGCCAGTCCAAGGTCGGTGACACGATCACCAGCCAGCACAAGGGCGCCGAGGAGCCCCTCGGCGGATACAAGGACCCGAAGCCGATGGTCTTCTCCGGTCTGTATCCGCTCGACGGCTCCGACTACCCCGACCTGCGCGAGGCCCTCGACAAGCTCCAGCTCAACGACGCCGCGCTCGTCTACGAGCCGGAGACCTCCGCCGCCCTCGGCTTCGGCTTCCGCGTCGGCTTCCTCGGCCTGCTGCATCTCGACGTGATCCGCGAGCGGCTGGAGCGCGAGTTCGGGCTCGACCTGATCGCCACCGCGCCCAACGTGGTCTACCGCGTGATCATGGAGGACGGCGAGGAGATCACGGTCACGAACCCGAGCGAGTTCCCCGAGGGGAAGATCGACGAGGTGTACGAGCCGGTCGTGCGTGCCACGATCCTCGCGCCCACCGAGTTCATCGGCGCGATCATGGAGCTGTGCCAGACCCGCCGCGGCACCCTCCTCGGCATGGACTACCTCTCCGAGGACCGCGTCGAGATCCGCTACACCCTCCCGCTCGCCGAGATCGTCTTCGACTTCTTCGACCAGCTCAAGTCCAAGACGCGCGGCTATGCCTCCCTCGACTACGAGCCCACCGGAGAGCAGTCCTCCAGCCTGGTCAAGGTGGACATCCTGCTGCACGGCGACAAGGTCGACGCCTTCTCGGCGATCACCCACAAGGACCAGGCGTACGCGTACGGCGTGCGGCTCGTCGCCAAGCTGAAGGAACTCATCCCGCGGCAGAACTTCGAGGTGCCGGTGCAGGCCGCCATCGGCTCCCGGGTGATCGCCCGCGAGACCATCCGCGCCATCCGCAAGGACGTCCTCGCCAAGTGCTACGGCGGTGACATCTCCCGTAAGCGGAAGCTGCTGGAGAAGCAGAAGGAAGGCAAGAAGCGGATGAAGATGGTGGGTTCCGTGGAGGTCCCGCAGGAGGCCTTCATCGCCGTGCTCTCCAGCGACGACAGCGGCGGATCGAGCAAGGCCAAGAAGTAGGCATAGGGCAAGACCGGGCAATCCGTCCGGAACGGGGGTCCGTCGTGCGAAAGCGCGGCGGGCCCCGTTGCATGGAACGAGCACCTCTGGGCGAAGCCAGGGCCTGCCGCCCCTTACGTACCGGCCGGTCGGCCTCTACTCTGATCCGTGCTCCAGAGTTACTCGCGAGTTAAGAACTGCTTGCGAACGCACTACAGCCGAAACGCGGTACAGCCGAACTGAGCCGCCGTACCAAGCCGAACTGAGCCGCCGTACCACCGTCGCGGGCCCCGGAGGATGTCGTGAGCGACACACAGACCTTGATCGAGAACCGTCCGCCGTCCGTCGCGGCCCTCTTCCTGGAGCGTGTGGCGGCCACGCCGGATGCCGAGGCCTACCGCTACCCCGTACCGCCCGCCTCCGGCCAGGGCCCGGACGACTGGAAGTCGCTGAGCTGGGCGCAGGCCGCCGAGCGGGTCTACGCGATCGCGGCCGGACTGATCGAGCTGGGGGTGCGGCCCGAGCAGCGGGTGGCGCTGGCCTCCTCGACGCGCGTGGAGTGGATCCTCGCCGACCTCGGCATCCTGTGCGCCGGTGCGGCCACGACGACGGTCTATCCGCAGACCAACGCCGACGAATCCGCGTTCATCCTCGCCGACTCCGAGAGCAAGGTGCTGATCGCGGAGAACGCCGGGCAGCTCGCCAAGGCGGAGGAGAAGCGCGAGGAGCTGCCCGAGCTGACCCATGTCGTGGTGATCGACCCCAAGGGCGTCGAGACCGACGACCGGGTGCTCACCCTCGCGGGGCTGGAGAAGCGCGGCGCCGCGTATCTGGCGTCGCACCCCGAGCTGATCAAGGAGCGGGTCGGCGCGATCACCAGCGACCAGCTCGCCACCCTGATCTACACCTCCGGCACGACCGGCCGCCCCAAGGGCGTGCGCCTGCCGCACGACAACTGGTCGTACATGGCCAAGGCGATCGCCGCGACCGGGCTGCTCACCGCCGAGGACGTGCAGTATCTGTGGCTGCCGCTCGCGCATGTCTTCGGCAAGGTCCTCACCTCCGGCCAGATCGAGCTGGGGCATGTCACCGCCGTCGACGGCCGCGTCGACAGGATCATCGAGAATCTGCCGGTCGTTCAGCCGACGTACATGGCGGCCGTGCCGCGCATCTTCGAGAAGGTCTACAACGGGGTCGCGGCCAAGGCGCGGGCCGGTGGCGCCGCCAAGTACAAGATCTTCCAGTGGGCGGCCGAGGTCGCGCGCGAGTACGCCAAGGTCACCCAGGACACCTTCCGCCGCACCGGGGCCCATGCGGCGCCCTTCGGTCTCGCCGCCAAGCACAGGGTCGCGGACGCGCTCGTCTTCGCCAAGATCCGCGAGGCGTTCGGCGGCAACCTGCGCGCCTGTATCTCCGGCTCCGCCGCCCTCGCGCCCGAGATCGGCTACTTCTTCGCCGGTGCCGGTATCCACATCCTGGAGGGGTACGGCCTCACGGAGTCCTCCGCCGCCTCCTTCGTGAACCCCGGCGAGGCCTACCGCACCGGCACGGTCGGCAAGCCGCTGCCCGGCACCGAGGTGCGTATCGCGGACGACGGCGAGATCCTGCTGCGCGGCCCCGGCATCATGCAGGGCTACCACGGGCTGCCGGAGAAGACCGCCGAAGTACTGGAGTCCGACGGCTGGTTCCACACCGGCGACATCGGCGAGTTGTCCCCCGACGGGTATCTGCGCATCACCGACCGCAAGAAGGACCTCATCAAGACGTCCGGCGGCAAGTACATCTCGCCCGCCGAGGTCGAGGGTCAGTTCAAGGCGGTGTGTCCGTACGTCTCCAACATCCTGGTGCACGGCGCCGACCGGAACTTCTGCACCGCGCTGATCGCCCTCGACGAGCCGGCCCTTCTGGAGTGGGCGCGGGAGAACGGCCTGGAGGGCAGGTCCTACGCGGACGTCGTCGCCGCGCCCGCCACGGTGGAGATGGTCGGAGGCTACGTCGAGCAGCTCAACCAAGGTCTCCAACGCTGGCAGACCATCAAGAAGTTCCGCCTCCTGCCGCGCGACCTCGACGTGGAGCACGGCGAGGTCACCCCGAGCCTGAAGCTGAAGCGGCCCGTGGTGGAACGCGAGTACAAGCACCTGATCGACGAGATGTACGCGGGCACCCGCGAGGGATGAGCCGCACGGTGTGACCACGGAGGCGGGATGCCGGGTGCGGGTCCGGCATCCCGCCTCCGCGCACGCGCTCACCCTCACGGTGATCGCATTGCTCCCAACTGGCCGTCTTCTGTTCGTTCTTGATCACGCACACCCCCTGATTCGGGCCTCCAGCGCATCACTTCCGTAACTCCGTGCATATAGACGCACCCGGTCTGTCACCCTGTCTGCAACGACCGACCTTTCGTCCGATTGCTCGGGGAGCGGTAGATGGGGGCCATTCCGACGCAGTGGGAGACGGGGGCCCGCGCCGGTGATCCGGCGGCGCCGCGGCGCGCGGGACACGCGGCGTGGAGCGACGTGCGGACGACGCTGCCCGGCAGCCCGCTCGCCCCGGGATCCGCCCGTGCGTTGGCGCGCGCCGCGCTCATGGACTGGCGGGACCTCGGCCTGAGCGTTCCCGAACGGCTCGCGGACGATGTCCTGGTCGTCGTCAGCGAACTGGTCACCAACGCCGTGGTGCACGCGGGCACGGAGGTCGAACTGGCCGTGCGGTTCGAGCCGGAGACCGGCGCGTGCGCCGTGGAGGTGTCCGATCAGCACCCCTCGCGCGCCCCCCGCGCCCACGGCCCCGAGGTCACCTACGAAGCGCCGGAGTACGGCCGGGGACTGCGGCTCGTTGCCGCGCTCGCCGAGGAGTGGGGCGTCAGCTATCGCACGGGTGCCAAGACGGTGTGGGCGCGGCTGCCCGCCGAGGCCGCGCGGGAGGCGGACCCGTACGAGGCGGAGCCGGGCCCCGGGCTCGCGGAGATCCTCGCCCCCGAGGCCCAGCGGGCCGAGCGCGACCGCGAGTGGCTGGGCCGCGGCGCGCTGTCCTTCCTCGCCGAGGCCTCCGACCTGCTCGCCGGACAGCTCGACGAGGACCTGGTCGCCGCGCTCACCGGGCAGTTGCTCGTGCCCCGGCTCGCCGACTGGTGCGCGGTGTGGCTGGAGGACGAGTCCACCGCCCGGTGGGGCTCCGGGGGCGGCTGGAACGACAGCACCGGAGCGGCGGGCCCGCGCCTCGCCCGCGTCTGGCACGGCAGTGAGAACCACATCGAGGAGTTGCGCCGGGTCCTGGAGAAGGACCCGCCTGGCGCCACCGAGGACCTGCGCTCCGGCCCCGTCCCCTACCCCTGGCCCGCACAGGCCCTCGGTCCGCGTGCGACGGAGGGCGCGGCGCTCGCCTACCGGCTGATCGCCGGGGGCCGTCCGCTCGGCACGCTCGTCATCGGGCGGGCCGGGCTGCCCCGCTTCCCCGACGAGATCACCGGGCTGGTGGAGGACCTGAGCCGCCGGGTCGCCCTCGGTATCGGCGCGGCCCGCCAGTACGCCCGCCAGGCGACGATCAGCGCCGTGCTCCAGCGCGGGCTGCTGCCCGGCGCGGTCGCCGAGATCCCCGGGGTGCGCAGCGCCCTCGTCTACGAGCCGTGCGTCAAGGGCGGCCCGAGCGGCGACTTCTACGACCTCTTCCCGACCGGCGACGGGCGCTGGTGCTTCGCGGTGGGCGACGTCCAGGGCAAAGGGGCGGAGGCCGCCGTCGTCATCGGGCTCGCCCGCCCCTGGCTGCGGCTGCTGGCCCGCGAGGGCTACGGCGTCGCCGACGTCCTGGACCGCCTCAACCAGCTCCTCCTCGACGACGCCACCGAGGCCGCCGACGCCGCCGCCCGCGTCCTGGCCGCCGCGGGCGGACGGCCCCCGGCCTCCGGTGACGCCCCGCAGAACCGCTTCCTCTCCCTGCTCTTCGGCGAACTCACGCTCGTCGACGGCGGCCTGCGCTGCACCCTGGCCAGCGCCGGGCATCCGCTGCCGCTGGTCCTCACCCGGGACGGAGACGTCCGGACCGTCGCGCGCCCGCAGACCCTGCTCGGCGTGATCGAGGACGAGACGTACGGCTGCGACACCTTCGAACTGACCCGCGGCGACACCCTGCTGTGCGTCACGGACGGGGTGACCGAACGGCGCTGCGGCACCCGCCAGTTCGACGACGGCGACGGACTCGCCGCCGTCCTCGCCGACTGCGCGGGACTCGCCGCGGAACCGATCGCCGAGCGCATCCGGCGTCTGGTGCACGAGTTCGGTGAGCGACCGCCGGAGGACGATCTGGCCCTGCTGGTCCTCCAGGCCGTGTGACGGCGCGGTGACCGTACGCGCGCGGGAGAGGGGCAACCGCGCGGGTGCTGGACAATGAAGGCATGCCTTCCGCACTTCCCGACGGCGAGCCCGTCCCCGCCGACGGCGCGCTGCCCGCAGCGGCCCTTGCCGATGCCGCCGAGCGGCCCCTCGGGTTCTATCTGCACGTCCCGTACTGCGCCACCCGCTGCGGCTACTGCGACTTCAACACCTACACCGCCACCGAGCTGCGCGGCACGGGCGGCGTGCTCGCCTCCCGCGACAACTACGCCGAGACCCTCGTCGACGAGGTCCGCCTCGCCCGCAAGGTGCTCGGCGACGACCCCCGCGAGGTCCGTACGGTCTTCGTCGGCGGCGGCACGCCCACCCTGCTGGCCGCGGCCGACCTCGTCCGCATGCTGAAGGCGATCCGCGATGAGTTCGGCCTCGCGGCCGACGCGGAGGTCACCACGGAGGCGAACCCCGAGTCCGTGGACGAGCGGTATCTGGCCACGCTCCGGGAGGGCGGCTTCAACCGGATCTCCTTCGGCATGCAGAGCGCGAAGCAGCATGTGCTGAAGATCCTCGACCGCACCCACACCCCGGGCCGCCCCGAGGCCTGCGTGGCCGAGGCCCGCGCGGTGGGCTTCGCGCATGTCAACCTCGACCTGATCTACGGCACACCGGGGGAGTCGGACGACGACTGGCGGGCCTCGCTGGACGCGGCGCTGGGCGCGGGCCCCGACCACATCTCGGCGTACGCCCTGATCGTCGAGGACGGCACGCGCCTCGCACGCCGCATCCGCCGGGGCGAGATCCCGATGACGGACGACGACGTCCACGCGGACCGCTACCTGATCGCGGACGACGTGCTGACGCGCGCGGGCTTCGACTGGTACGAGGTCTCCAACTGGGCCACCTCCGAGGCGGGCCGCTGTCTGCACAACGAGCTGTACTGGCGCGGCGCCGACTGGTGGGGCGCGGGACCGGGCGCCCACAGTCATGTGGGCGGGGTGCGCTGGTGGAACGTGAAGCACCCGGGCGCGTACGCGTCGGCCCTCGCGGCGGGCCGCTCACCCGGCGCCGGCCGCGAGATCCTGTCGGCCGAGGACCGCCGGGTGGAACGCGTCCTGCTGGAACTACGCCTCCGCGAGGGCGCACCCCTGTCCCTGCTGAGGGAGGCGGGACTGGCGGCTTCCCGCCGGGCCCTGGCGGACGGCCTGCTGGAGAAGGGCCCGTACGCAGAGGGCCGGGCGGTACTGACCCTGCGGGGGAGGCTGCTGGCGGACGCGGTGGTACGGGACCTGGTGGACTGATCACTCTGGCGGGTGAATCCGTGCGGGATGGGGGTTCGGTCCCTAGCCTGGTTCGTACGCTGCTGCCGTAATTGACGGTGGCGGAAACCGGAGGACTGCGGAGATGACCGCTGTGATGGACCGACCGATGACCACCGACGTCGTGGAATTCTTCGAGAACCTCGAGGTTCCCGAGGGATACAAGGCCGAGCTCCTCCAGGGGGAAATCGTGATGATGGCGGGACCGGACGTGGTCCACAACGACATCGTGGAGGCGGTACAAGACCAGATTCCTCGACAGCGTTGGAGGCGACTTCAGACTCAGGACATCGCGATCCTTCAACAGACCAGCGAGCCACAGCCCGACCTGGTGGTCATCGAGCGTGGCACCGGGCCGGAGCACGGGAGGTTGATGCCTTCCGAGGTCATCAGCCTGTTGGTCGAGGTCGTCTCCAAGACCAGTGTCGACCGCGACTACGGGGTGAAGCGCTCGATCTACGCGGCGGCAAAGGTACCCGGGTATCTGATCATTGACCCCATCATGGGCCGCTGTGTCTTGCTCACCGAGCCGACAAGCGAGGGCGAGACCGCAGACTACCGACGCCAACGGATCACCAAGTTCGGTGACATGACGCCCTTGGAACCGCTGGGCATCGAACTGGAGACCTCAGAGTTCGGCACCTACCAGGCGGTCAAGCCTCACCGCTGGCCGTGACGAAGTCGATCAACTCCTCCACCCTGCCCAGCAGTTCCGGTTCCAGGTCCTTGTAGGACCGTACCCGCGACAGGATCCGCTGCCAGGCCGCGCCCGTGTGCTCCGGCCAGTCCAGCGCGCGGCACACCCCCGTCTTCCAGTCCTGGCCGTGCGGGATCCGGGGCCACTCCTCGATGCCCAGGGACGCGGGCTTCACCGCCTCCCAGATGTCGATGTACGGGTGGCCGACCACCAGCGCGTGTTCGCTCGTCACCGACCGCGCGATGCGCCACTCCTTGGTACCGGGGACCAAGTGGTCCACCAGGACGCCGAGGCGGGCGTCCGGGCCGGGGGAGAAGGCCTCGACGATCGACGGCAGGTCGTCCACGCCCTCCAGGTACTCCACCACCACGCCCTCGATGCGCAGGTCGTCGCCCCACACCCGCTCGACCAGTTCCGCGTCGTGGCGGCCCTCCACATAGATACGCCCGGCGCGGGCCACCCGCGCGCGGGCGCCGGGTACGGCCACCGAACCCGACGCCGTACGGGTCGCGCGCGCCGGCGCCTGCGCGGGGCGCACCAGCGTCACCACCCGCCCCTCCAGCAGGAACCCCCGCGGCTCCAGCGGGAACACCCGGTGCTTGCCGAAGCGGTCCTCCAGGGTGACCGTGCCCGCCTCGCAGCGGATCACCGCGCCGCAGAAGCCCGTGCGCGGCTCCTCGACCACCAGACCGGGGTCCGCGGGGACCTCCGGTGCGGGCCGGGGCTTCTTCCAGGGCGGGGTCAGATCGGGTGAGTACGCGCGCATTCGGATGACGATAGGAGAAGCGGCGGTGTGATGGGCGTACGACCGGCTACGACACGCCGAAACGGGCCGCCAGTTCGTCCCGCTGGGAACGGACGAACCCGGCGTCCACTACCGCGCCGTGCCCCGGAACGTACCGCGCGTCCTCGCCGCCCAGCGCCAGCAGCCGGTCCAGGGCCGCGGGCCAGCGCGCGGGCACCGCGTCGGGGCCCGCCTGCGGCTCACCGGACTCCTCCACCAGGTCCCCGCAGAACACCACCGGAGGGTTCCCGGGGACGAGGACGGCCAGGTCGTGGGCCGTGTGGCCCGGCCCCACGTTCGCCAGCAGGACCTCCACCCCGCCCAGCTCCAACGTCCGTTCGCCCGCGACCTCGTGGTCCGGACGTACCAGCGCCTGCGCGGCCTCCGCCGCCTCACCGGGGGCCAGGCCGTGGCGTACCGCGTCCGCGCGCAGCTCCTCGCGGTCGCGGGCGAGCAGCGCGGTGAGGCCCGCCGCCCCGAACACCTCCGCGTCCGCGCAGGCCGCGGCGCCGAAGACATGGTCGAAGTGGGGGTGGGTGAGGGCGAGATGTGTCACACGCCGCCCCGCGCCCAGGGGAGCGAGCAGCCGCTCCGCGTCGGCGCGCACCCGCGCGCCCTCGGCCGTGCTCGACCCCGGGTCGATCAGGAGCGCGCCCCGGTCACCGACCACGAGAGCGGCCGTGCAGTCCCAGACCGGAAGCCGTACGCGCCCCGCGCGCGGACCGAGCGCCTCCCACCCGGACTCTTCCCACAACACCGTCATACCGCGACGCTATCGGCAGACGCGGCCCGGCGGGACAGCACCGGACAGGTCGGTACACGTCGGCAAGGAGGGCCGGGCCCACCCTTGCCGGGGGCGTACCCGACGGCCGTACACTGGGCCGGGGATGCTGGCACTCGCACGGACCGAGTGCCAGGAACGTCAACGGGGCGAAGAGCTGGAGGTGCGCGGATGCTCAGTGAACGCAGGCTGGAGGTGCTGCGCGCCATCGTCCAGGACTACGTCGGCACCGAGGAGCCGGTGGGCTCCAAGGCGCTCACGGAGCGGCACAAGCTCGGCGTCTCCCCGGCCACGGTCCGCAACGACATGGCCGCGCTGGAGGACGAGGGCTATATCGCCCAGCCGCACACCAGCGCCGGACGCATCCCCACGGACAAGGGCTACCGCCTCTTCGTCGACCGCCTGGCGGGCGTCAAGCCGATGACGGCCCCCGAGCGCCGTGCGATCCAGAACTTCCTGGAGTGCTCGCTGGACCTCGACGACGTCGTCGCGCGCACGGTACGGCTGCTCGCGCAGCTCACCCGGCAGGTCGCCGTCGTGCAGTACCCCTCGCTGACCCGCTCGACCGTGCGGCATGTGGAGCTGCTGTCCATGGCGCCCGCGCGGGTGATGCTCGTGCTGATCACGGACACCGGACGGGTCGAGCAGCGCATGATCGACTGCCCCGCCCCGTTCGGCGAGACCGCCCTCGCGGATCTGCGCGCCCGGCTCAACAGCCGGGTCGCCGGACGCCGTTTCGCGGACGTCCCGCACCTGGTGCAGGACCTCCCCGAAGCCTTCGAGGAGGCCGAGGACCGCGGTACGGTCACGACGGTGCTCTCCACGCTGCTGGAGACGCTCGTGGAGGAGACCGAGGAACGGCTCATGATCGGCGGCACCGCCAATCTCACCCGCTTCGGACATGACTTCCCTCTCACCATCCGGCCCGTTCTGGAGGCGCTGGAGGAGCAGGTCGTGCTCCTCAAGTTGCTGGGTGAGGCGAAGGATCCGGCCATGCGGGTGCGTATCGGTCATGAGAACGCGCACGAGGGACTCAACTCCACGTCCGTGGTCTCCGTGGGCTACGGTTCGGGCGGCGAGGCAGTAGCGAAACTCGGCGTGGTCGGCCCGACCCGCATGGATTACCCGGGAACGATGGGAGCGGTACGAGCGGTGGCACGGTACGTAGGACAGATCCTGGCGGAGTCGTAAGTGGCCACGGACTACTACGCCGTACTCGGCGTGCGCCGCGACGCGTCGCAGGATGAGATCAAGAAGGCGTTCCGTCGGCTCGCGCGCGAGCTGCACCCGGACGTCAATCCCGATCCGAAGACGCAGGAGCGGTTCAAGGAGATCAACGCCGCCTACGAGGTGCTCTCGGACCCGCAGAAGAAGCAGGTCTACGACCTCGGCGGCGATCCGCTGTCCCAGTCCGGCGGTGCCGGCGCGGGCGGCTTCGGTGCGGGCGGCTTCGGCAACTTCTCCGACATCATGGACGCGTTCTTCGGCACGGCGTCGCAGCGCGGACCGCGCTCGCGCACCCGCCGCGGCCAGGACGCCATGATCCGGCTCGAGATCGATCTCGACGAGGCCACCTTCGGCACGACCAAGGACATCCAGGTCGACACGGCCGTCGTCTGCACCACGTGCAGCGGCGAGGGTGCCGCGCCCGGTACGTCCGCGCAGACCTGTGACATGTGCCGTGGCCGCGGCGAGGTCTCCCAGGTCACCCGGTCCTTCCTGGGCCAGGTCATGACCTCCCGGCCCTGCCCCCAGTGCCAGGGCTTCGGCACGGTCGTGCCCACCCCCTGCCCGGAGTGCGCGGGCGACGGACGGGTGCGCTCCCGCAGGACGCTCACCGTCAAGATCCCGGCCGGTGTCGACAACGGCACGCGGATCCAGCTCGCGGGCGAGGGCGAGGTCGGCCCCGGCGGCGGCCCCGCCGGTGACCTGTACGTCGAGGTCCACGAACTGCCGCACGCGGTCTTCCAGCGCCGCGGCGACGACCTGCACTGCACGGTCACGCTCCCGATGACGGCGGCGGCCCTCGGTACGAAGGTCCCGCTGGAGACGCTGGACGGCATGGAGGAGGTCGACATCCGGCCCGGCACGCAGTCCGGGCAGTCGATCCCGCTGCACGACCGCGGCGTCACGCATCTGCGCGGCGGCGGCCGGGGCGATCTGATCGTCCATGTCGAGGTGCAGACCCCGGGCAAGCTGGACGCCGAGCAGGAGCGACTGCTGCGCGAACTGGCCAAGCTGCGCGGCGAGGAACGGCCGCAGGGACAGTTCCAGCCGGGGCAGCAGGGGCTGTTCTCGCGCCTGAAGGACGCGTTCAACGGGCGCTGACGTGGAGGGGGCGCCCGCCCGCCGGGTGCCCCGATCCCGTACCGCCGATCCCCGACACATACCGCGCGGATCCCGGATTCGGACCTGATAGCGGGGCATGACACCATGCGGTCATGTCCTCCGCGCTGACCGATCTGCTTCGGTATCCGATCGTGCAGGCTCCCATGGCGGGCGGTGTCTCCGTCCCCCAGCTCGCCGCCGCCGTGTCCGAGGCGGGCGGCCTGGGGTTCCTCGCCGCCGGGTACAAGACCGCCGACGGCATGTACCAGGAGATCAAGCAACTCCGCGCGCTCACGGGCCGCCCCTTCGGAGTGAACCTGTTCCTGCCGCAGCCCGAGCTGCCGGGCGCGGGCACCAACGCGGCCGGCACCGCGCCGTCGTGCGCCGCCGTCGAGATGTACGCGCATCAACTCGCCGACGAGGCCGCCTGGTACGAGACCGAGCTGGGCGACCCCGACTGCGGACGGGACGACGCCTACGACGCCAAGCTCGCCGTGCTGCTCGACAACCCGGTGCCGGTGGTCTCCTTCCACTTCGGCACCCCCGCCCCGAAGGCCCTGGACGCGCTGCGCCGCGCGGGCACCTTCACCCTGGTCACCGCGACCACCGTGGAGGAGGCCCTCGCCGTGCAGGAGGCGGGCGCCGACGCGGTGATCGTGCAGGGCGTCGAGGCCGGTGGCCACCAGGGCACCCATCGCGACAACCCCGAGAACGACGGCGCGGGCCTCGGGCTGCTCACCCTGCTCGCCCAGGTCCGCGAGGCCGTGCGGATCCCGATCGTGGCGGCCGGTGGCCTCATGCGCGGCAGCCAGATCGCCGCGGTGCTCGCGGCGGGCGCGAGCGCGGCCCAGCTCGGCACCGCGTTCCTGATCACGCCCGAGTCCGGCGCCGCGGCGCCGTACAAGCAGGCGCTGACCGACCCCCGGTTCACCCGTACGGAGCTGACGCGCGCGTTCTCCGGGCGTCCGGCGCGCGGTCTGGTCAACCGCTTCCTGCGCGAGCACGGCCCGTACGCGCCCGCCGCGTACCCCGAGGTCCACCACCTCACCTCGCCGCTGCGCAAGGCCGCCGCCAAGGCGGGCGACCCGCAGGGCATGGCGCTGTGGGCGGGACAGGGGCACCGGATGGCCCGCGAACTGCCCGCCGGGGAACTGGTGGCGGTGCTGGCGGCGGAACTCCAGGCGGCCAGGGCCGAGTCGGCGACGGAAGGGGTGAACCGATGACCGCTCCCGTGTTCATCGTGGACCAGGTCGAGGGCATCGGGCCGGAGTTCGTGCTCGACGGCCCCGAGGGGCGGCACGCCGTCTCGGTGAAGCGGCTGCGGCCCGGCGAGGACGTGGTCCTCACCGACGGGCGCGGGCGGTGGATCGAGGGCGTGGTCAAGGCCGCCGAGGGCAAGGACCGGCTGGTGGTCACGGACCTGGAGTCCCTGTGCGAGGAGCCGCCCGCGGCCCCGCGGATCACCGTCGTCCAGGCCCTGCCCAAGGGCGACCGGGGCGAGTTGGCCGTGGAGACCATGACCGAGGTGGGCGTGGACGCGATCGTCCCCTGGGCGGCCTCGCGGTGCATCACGCAGTGGAAGGGCGAGCGCGGGGTGAAGGCGCTCGGCAAGTGGCGGGCCACCGCCCGCGAGGCGGGCAAGCAGTCCCGTCGCGTGCGCTTCCCGGAGGTCGCGGACGCGGCGACCACCCGGCAGGTTGCCGCACTTCTCGGCCAGGCCGACTTCGCGGCGGTCCTGCACGAGAGCGGGGAGGAGCCCCTGGCGACCGTACAACTCCCCACCGAGGGCGAGATCGTACTGGTCGTCGGGCCCGAAGGGGGCGTCTCCCCCGAGGAGTTGGCGCTGTTCGAGGAGGCGGGCGCGAGGCCGTTCCGGCTGGGACGCAGCGTCCTGCGCACGTCGACCGCCGGCACCGCGGCGGCAGCACTGCTGCTGGGCCGCACGGGCCGCTGGTCCTGACAGTAGGGTCTGTCGAGAGTTGCCCGCCCTCGGGCGAACGACGCGTGACTCCGGACGGACCTCAGGGGGACCACCATGGAACTCGCCCAAGTGCGGCTGCTGGTCACGGACTTCGCCGCCTGCTACCGGTTCTACGCCGATGTCCTCGGCCTCAAGCCCCAGTCCGGCGCGGTGGACGGGCCGTACGAGAAGTTCAGTCCCGTCACCGGCTCGGCGGGCATCGCGCTCCAGGACCGGGCGATGATGGCGCGGGTTCTGGGCGAGGTGGACGACGAGGCGACCGGCCATCGCTCGCTGGTGGTCCTGCGCGTGGACGACCTGGACGCGTACTGCGCGCGGATCACCGCCCGGGGCGCCACGCTCCTGCACGGCCCGGCCCCCATGACGGACCGGATG
Source organism: Streptomyces sp. NPDC104371 (assembly GCF_055583785.1). NCBI lineage: Bacteria > Bacillati > Actinomycetota > Actinomycetes > Kitasatosporales > Streptomycetaceae > Streptomyces > Streptomyces sp. NPDC104371. The sequence goes on along the minus strand of NZ_JBVJNF010000007.1, from coordinate 44,700 downwards.
CGCGTCGCCCATCTCAAGGACCCCGAAGGCAATCTGGTGGAGCTTCAGCAGTGGCTGCTGCTGCGTGACTGACGGCGCGCAGGGGGGCGGTCGGTGGGGGCGCGCGCGGGTGCGCGTGTGTCCGTATGCGCTCTACCGTCGCGGGCGGGACAGTGGGAGGCTGCCCCTATGCGTGCAATGAGGCGGATTCCACGGCCGTCCGGACGGCGGTTCGCGGCGGTCACCGGGATCGTCGTGGTCGCCGTGGCCGGAGTCGTCGCATGCGAGCCCACCGACCTGAGTTCCACGGCGGTGGCGTACACGACCAGCCAGACCTCGACCCAGAAGCTGGAACAGCAGCATGTGAAGGTGCGCTGGCTGACCTGCACCGGCAGCTACGGCGACAAGGCCGATTCCGCCACGTCCGGCAAGGCGTCCTCGTCCACGAGCACGGTCGTCGCCGTCGACTGCAAGGGGAAGACGGACGACGACAAGGACATCACCGTCAAGGGCCGGGTCACCCGCGCCGTCGACGGCAGGTGCGTCCGCGGCGACCTCAGGGCCACCGTCGGCGGCAAGCAGGTGTTCCACGTCGAGGGCCTCGGCAACTGCGACGCGCCCAGCGCGCCGTCGTACACCCCGCCCGCCTCGTACCAGCCGACCGTCCCCGGACAGCCCGGTCCCACGGTCACGGTGACCCGGACCATCTGGTGCCAGCGCGACCCGAGTTGCTGGCCGGTCCAGGGCAAGTGACGGGGCCAGGGCGGGAGTACGGACAAGAGTGGGGACAAGAGCGGGGAAATCGCCTGTCAGGGAAGGCGGTTGCTGCTTAGGGTGGCCTGGTGACTCAGTCCGCATCGCGCGCGTATCTCCGGTTCCCGCACCTGCACGGCGAGTTGGTCGCCTTCACCGCCGAGGACGACGTCTGGATCGCCCCGCTCGACGGCGGCCGGGCCTGGCGGGTCAGCGCCGACAACATGCCCGTCGACCATCCCCGGATATCCCCCGACGGGGCGACCGTCGCCTGGACGTCCACCCGTGACGGCGCCCCCGAGGTCCACACGGCCCCGGTCGACGGCGGCCCCGCCACCCGCCTGACCCACTGGGGCAGCGCGAAGACCCAGGTACGCGGCTGGACCCCCGAAGGCCGGGTGCTCGCCCTCAGCACGGCCGGCCAGGCCTCGCTGCGCCGCACCTGGGCCCGCGCCGTGCCGCTCGACGGCGGCCCCGCGACCACCCTGCCCTACGGCCCCGTCGGTGACATCGCCCACGGACCGGCCACGGTGCTGCTGTCCGCGACCATGGGCCGTGAGGCCGCCCGCTGGAAGCGCTACCGGGGCGGCACGGCGGGCAAGCTGTGGATCGACCCCACGGGCGACGGGGAGTTCGTACGGCTCCACGAGGACCTCGACGGCAACATCGAGTACCCGATGTGGGTCGGCGACCGCCTCGCCTTCCTCTCCGACCACGAGGGCGTCGGCGCCCTGTACTCCTCGACGGCCGACGGCTCGGACCTGCGCCGCCACACCCCGCTCGGCGACTTCTACGCCCGGCACGCCGCCACCGACGGCACCCGCGTCGTGTACTCCTCGGCCGGTGAACTCCGGCTCCTCGACGACCTCGACGGGGCCGAGCCCCGCACGCTTCGGGTCCGGCTCGGCGGCCAGCGCGTCGACCAGCAGCCGTACCCCGTCAGCGCCTCCCGCTGGTTCGGGGCCGCCTCGCCCGACCACACCGGGCGCGGCAGCGCGGTCGCCGTGCGCGGCGCCGTCCACTGGGTCACCCACCGCTCGGGCCCCGCCCGCGCGCTCGCCGCCACCCACGGCGTACGCACCCGGCTGCCGCACACCTTCCGCGTGGACGGCGAGGAGTGGGTGGTGTGGGTGACGGACGCGGAGGGCGACGACGCGCTGGAGTTCGCGCCCGCCACGGGCCCGGCCCCCGGCGCGGAGCCGCGGCGGCTCGCGGCCGGGCGGCTCGGGCGGGTCCTCACGCTCACGGTCTCGCCCGACGGCAGCCGCGTCGCGGTCGCCGCGCACGACGGGCGGGTGCTGCTCGTCGAGCGGGACAGCGGCGAGGTGCGCGAGGTCGACCGCGGGGAGCACGGCGAGGCCACCGGGCTGGTCTTCGCGCCGGACTCGGCCTGGCTCGCCTGGTCGCACGCCGGTCCGGGCGCCCTGCGCCAGCTCAAGCTCGCCGACCTGACCGACCTGTCGGTGACGGAGGCGACTCCGCTCCGCTTCCGGGACTACGCGCCCGCGTTCACCCTGGACGGCAAGCACCTGGCGTTCCTCTCGGCGCGCTCCTTCGACCCGGTCTACGACGAGCACGTCTTCGACCTGGCGTTCGTGGGCGGCTGTCGGCCGTATCTGATGACGCTCGCCGCGACCACCCCGTCCCCCTTCGGACCGCAGCGGCACGGCCGCCCCTTCGAAGCGCCCGAGAAGGACGAGACGCCCGACAGCGAGGGTGCCCCCACGACCCGGATCGACCTGGAGCGGCTCGCCGACCGCATCGTGCCGTTCCCGGTCGAGGCGGCGCGCTACTCCGGGCTGCGGGCCGCGAAGGACGGCGTCCTGTGGCTGCGGCACCCGGTGCAGGGCGTGCTCGGCGCCTCGCGCGCCACCCCCGACGACCCCGACCCCAAGTCGGAGCTGGAGCGATACGACCTGCTCCAGCGGCGCGTGGAGCATCTGGCCTCGGACGCCGACCGCTTCGAGGTCAGCGGCGACGGCAAGCGCGTCCTGCTGTGGACCGGCGGCCAGCTCAAGGTCGTCCCGAGCGACCGCAGCGCCCCGAACGACGACAGCAGCGACGCGAACATCACCGTCGACCTCTCGCGGATCCGGCAGACCGTCGACCCGGCCGCCGAGTGGCGGCAGATGTACGACGAGACCGGCCGCCTCATGCGGGACAACTTCTGGCGGCCCGACCTGGGCGGCGTCGACTGGCAGGGCGTCCTGGACCGGTACCGGCCGGTCCTGGACCGGATCGCCACCCATGACGACCTGGTCGACCTCCTCTGGGAGGTGCAGGGCGAACTGGGCACGTCCCACGCGTATGTCTCCTCGGGCGGCTACGGGCAGGGCGCCGACCGCCGTCAGGGCCTGCTCGGAGCCGACATCTCCCGCCACGAGGACGGGACCTGGCGCGTCGACCGGGTCCTGCCCTCGGAGACGTCTGACCCCGACGCCCACGCGCCGCTGGCCGCGCCCGGCGTCGCCGTACGGCCCGGGGACGCGATCCTCGCGGTCGGCGGGCATCCGGTGGACCCGGTGACCGGCCCCGGACCGCTGCTGGTCGGAACAGCGGGCAAGCCGGTCGAGTTGACGATCTCCCCGGCCGGTGGCGGCGAGGCGCGCTACGCGGTCGTGGTCCCGATCGCCGACGAGGAGCCGCTCCGCTATCACGCGTGGGTCGCGGACCGGCGGGCGTACGTGCACGAGCGGTCCGGCGGGCGGCTCGGCTATCTGCACGTACCCGACATGCAGGCCCCCGGCTGGGCCCAGATCCACCGCGATCTGCGCGTCGAGGTCGCCCGGGACGGGCTGGTCGTGGACGTCCGCGAGAACCGGGGCGGGCACACCTCCCAGTTGGTCGTCGAGAAGCTGGCGCGACGGATCGTGGGATGGGACCTGCCGCGCGGCAGGCGCCCCGTCAGCTACCCCGAGGACGCGCCGCGCGGACCGGTCGTCGCCGTCGCCGACGAGTTCTCCGGCTCGGACGGCGACATCGTGAACGCGGTCATCAAGACGCTCGGTATCGGACCGGTGGTGGGGACGCGCACCTGGGGCGGTGTCATCGGGATCGACAGCAAGTACCGGCTGGTCGACGGAACGCTGGTGACCCAGCCGAAGTTCGCGTTCTGGCTGGAGGGCCACGGCTGGGGCGTGGAGAACCACGGGGTCGACCCCGACGTGGAGGTCGTCCAGCGCCCGCAGGACCACGCGGCCGGGCGCGACGCGCAACTGGAGGAGGCCGTACGCACAGCGCTGGCCGAGTTGGCGGAGCACCCGGCGAAGCGGGCCCCGCAACTGCCGCCGCTGTGACGGCCCGTACCCCGTCCCTCGTCCGACCGATACCATGCCGTAACTGATCAAGTCTGTGTGAGGAGCACGCACATGGCGGGAGAGCCGCAGGACGACTGCCTGTTCTGCAAGGTCGTGGCCGGGCAGGTCCCGGCGACGGTCGTCCGGGAGACCGAGACCACCGTGGCCTTCCGGGACATCAACCCCCAGGCGCCGACGCATGTGTTGGTCATCCCCCGGGCCCACTACCGGGACATCGCCACCCTCGCCGCCGCCGAACCGGCCATCACCGCCGACCTGCTGAAGGAGACGGGCGAGGTCGCCGCGCAGGAGCAGTTGGACAGCTACCGCGTCGTCTTCAACACGGGCAGCGGCGCCGGGCAGACCGTCTGGCACACGCACGCCCATGTCCTCGGTGGCCGCGGCCTGCAGTGGCCGCCCGGATAGGCGGAACAAGACGTCGTGTCCGTACGTGAACTGGTGATCCTCGGCACCGCCAGCCAGGTCCCCACCCGGCACCGCAACCACAACGGCTATCTGCTGCGCTGGGACGGCGAGGGCATCCTCTTCGACCCCGGCGAGGGCACCCAGCGGCAGATGCTCCGCGCCGGGGTCGCCGCCCACGATCTGAACCGGATCTGTGTCACGCACTTCCACGGCGACCACTGCCTGGGCCTGGCCGGGGTCATCCAGCGCATCAACCTCGACCAGGTGCCCCACCGGATCACCGCGCACTACCCGCAGTCGGGGCAACTGTTCTTCGAGCGGCTGCGGTACGCGACGGCGTACCGCGAGACCGTCCCGCTGACCGAGGCGCCCGTCACCGCCGACGGGCCCCTCGCCGTCACCCCCGGCTACACCCTGGAAGCCCGCAGGCTCTCCCACCCCGTCGAGTCCTACGGCTACCGGCTCGTCGAGCCCGACGGCCGCCGGATGCTGCCCGAGCGGCTCGCCGCGCACGGCATCAAGGGGCCCGACATCGGGCGGATCCAGCGGGAGGGCTCCCTCGACGGGGTCGCGCTGGACGAGGTCAGCGAGGTACGGCGCGGCCAGCGCTTCGCCTTCGTCATGGACACCCGGCTGTGCGACGGCGTCCACGCGCTCGCCGAGGGCTGCGACCTGCTCGTCATCGAGTCCACGTTCCTGGACGAGGACGCGCGACTCGCCGCCGATCACGGGCACTTGACCGCCGGGCAGGCCGGACGGGTCGCCGCCAGGGCCGGGGTGCGCCATCTCGTCCTCACCCACTTCAGCCAGCGCTACGGCGACCCCGAGCTGTTCGAACGGCAGGCGCGGGAGGCCGGGTTCGAGGGGGAGCTGACCGTGGCGCGCGACCTGATGCGGGTGGCCGTACCGAAACGGCGGTGAGGGGGGAGAAGCGAGGCGGACGGGCGGGCTGTGGCGGGAACGAAGTGGCCGTGATCAGCCCGTACGATGTCCCGATGCCCCTCCCGAAAGCCGAACTGCACCTCCACATCGAAGGCACCCTCGAACCCGAGCTGGCCTTCGCGCTCGCCGCGCGCAACGGCGTCGCGCTGCCCTACGCCGACACCGACGAGCTGCGCAAGGCGTACGCCTTCGAGGACCTCCAGTCCTTCCTGAACCTGTACTACGAACTCATGGCCGTGCTGCGGACCGAGCAGGACTTCGAGGACCTCGCGAACGCGTATCTGGAGCGGGCCGCCGCGCAGGGCGTACGGCACGCCGAGATCTTCTTCGACCCCCAGGCCCATATCGCCCGGGGCGTGCCGATGGGGACCGTGGTCGAGGGCCTGTGGCGCGCGCTCGGCCGCAGCGAGGCGAACCACGGCGTCTCCACACAGCTCATCATGTGCTTCCTGCGCGACGAGTCCGCCGAGTCGGCGCTGCGGACGCTGGACGCCGCGAAGCCCTATCTCGACCGGATCGTCGGCGTCGGTCTCGACTCCGCCGAGGTCGGGCATCCCCCGGTGAAGTTCCGCGAGGTGTACGAGGCCGCCGCCGCCCTCGGGCTGCGCCGGGTCGCGCACGCCGGGGAGGAGGGGCCGCCGGAGTACATCACCGAGGCCCTCGACGTCCTCGGCGTCGAGCGCATCGACCACGGGCTGCGCTGCATGGAGGACCCGGCACTGGTCGAGCGGCTGGTGCGCGAGCGGGTGCCGCTCACGCTCTGCCCGCTGTCCAACGTCCGGCTGCGCGCCGTCGACGTCCTCGCCCGGCACCCGCTGCCCGCGATGCTGGAGGCAGGACTGCTGTGCACCGTCAACTCCGATGATCCCGCGTACTTCGGCGGATACGCCGGGGACAACTACCACGCCGTACGGGACGCGCTCGGCCTGAGCACCGAGCGGATGCGCGAGCTGGCCCGCAACTCCTTCCTCGCCTCCTTCCTGGACCACGACGAGGAGCGCCGCGCCCGCTACCTCGCCGAGGTCGACGCGTACGAGTTCGGGTAACCGCGCGGTGGTACATGTGGGGCACACTGGCTGAATCCGTATCGTGTCAGGAGCCCACCGTGACCGCGTACTTCGGAGAGGGGCCGCACCACCAGGCCCATGTCGACCCGTTGGCGGCGCTGCGCGCGCCCGGGGACCCCGCGTGGGACGTGTATCTCACGGGGACGGTCTTCCTCGACATCATCTTCACCGGGCTCGACTCCGCCCCGGTGCGCGGGACCGAGTCCTGGGCGCGCGGGATGGGGTCGAGCCCGGGGGGCATCGCCAACATGGCCACCGCCCTGGCCCGGCTCGGCCTGCGGACCTCCCTCGCGGCGTCCTTCGGCGACGACCACTACGGCGAGTACTGCTGGGACGCCTTGGCGCAGGGCGAGGGCATCGATCTCTCCGCCTCGCGGACCGTGCCCGGCTGGCACTCCCCGGTCACCGTCTCCATGGCCTACGACGACGAGCGGACCATGGTCTCGCACGGCCACGAGCCGCCGCCCGAGGAGCCCGCGCCCGACTGCCCGCCCCGCGCGCGGGCCGCCGTCGCCTCGCTGACCCCGGGCCGCCCCGCCCCCTGGATCGCGAAGGCGGCGGGGCGCGGCACCCGCGTCTTCGCCGACGTGGGCTGGGACGACACCGGTGCCTGGGACCTGGCGAGCCTGAAGGACCTCCAGTACTGCGAGGCGTTCCTGCCGAACGCGGAGGAGGCCATGCGCTACACCCGCACCCGCTGCCCGCGCGCCGCCGCGCACGCGCTGACCGAGCATGTGCCGCTGGCCGTCGTCACCCTCGGCGCGGAGGGCGCCTACGCCGTGGACCGGCGCACGGGCGAGAGCGCCAGTGAGCCCGCGATCGCCGTGGAGGCGCTGGACCCCACGGGCGCGGGCGATGTCTTCGTGGCGGGGTTCGTGACCGGCACCCTGGCCGGGTGGCCGCTGGCCGACCGGCTGGCCTTCGCGGGACTGACGGCCGCGCTCTCCGTGCAGGAGTTCGGCGGGTCGCTGTCCGCGCCCGGCTGGTCCGAGGTCGCGGCGTGGTGGCGCGCGGTCCAGTCGTACGAGGGCCAGGAGCCCGCGGCGCTCAGCCGGTACGCGTTCCTGGAGAGCCTGGTGCCGAAGACGGAGTGCGTCGACCCCTGGCCGCGGCGCCGGGCGGTGCCGACCATCGGGTTCGGCAGAACGGCGTGACCGGCGCGGGGCACACCCGCGCCGGTCACGGTCCGGTCAGAAGCCCAGCCGGCGAAGCTGCTTGGGGTCGCGCTGCCAGTCCTTGGCGACCTTCACATGGAGGTCGAGGAAGACCGGGGTGCCGAGCAGCGCCTCGATGTGCTTGCGGGACTTCATGCCGACTTCCTTCAGGCGCTTGCCCTTGGGGCCGATGATGATGCCCTTCTGGCTCGGGCGCTCGATGAACACGTTCGCGTGGATGTCGAGGAGCGGCTTGTCCGCCGGACGGTCCTCGCGCGGCAGCATCTCCTCCACGACCACCGCGATCGAGTGCGGCAGCTCGTCGCGTACGCCCTCCAGCGCGGCCTCGCGGATCAGCTCCGCGACCATGACCTGCTCCGGCTCGTCCGTCAGGTCGCCCTCGGGGTAGAGCGCGGGCCCCTCGGGCAGCAGCGGGACCAGCAGCTCCGCGAGCAGCTCGACCTGCTTGTCCCCGACCGCGGACACCGGGACGATCTCCGCCCACTCGAAGCCCAGCTCCTTGCCGAGCTGGTCGATCGCGATGAGCTGCTCGGCCAGGGTCTTGGGGTCCACCAGATCCGTCTTGGTGACGATCGCGATCTTCGGGGTCTTCCTGATCCCCGCGAGTTCCTTCGCGATGAAGCGGTCACCGGGGCCGATCTTCTGGTCGGCGGGCAGACAGAAGCCGATCACGTCGACCTCGGCCCAGGTCGTACGGACCACGTCGTTCAGCCGCTCGCCCAGCAGCGTGCGCGGCTTGTGCAGCCCCGGGGTGTCCACGAGGATCAACTGGGCGTCCGGGCGGTGCACGATGCCCCGGACCGTGTGCCGCGTGGTCTGCGGGCGGTTGGAGGTGATCGCCACCTTCTGCCCGACCAGAGCGTTCGTGAGGGTGGACTTGCCCGCGTTGGGGCGGCCCACGAAACAGGCGAAGCCTGCCCGGTGGACGGCCTCGGTGGGCTCGGATGACTGGGTACGAACGCTCATGGCGCCCATTGTCCCTGATCCGCGGAGCCCCACCGCACCGCCGGTCGCCCGCCGGGCGGAACGATCTTGCCGAAACCCTTCGGCGGCGCGGGTGTCAGCCCGCCGCCACCGTCGCCCGGACCGTGCCGTCGGGACCGGCCACCAGCACCGGCGTCCCGGCGCCGCCGAGGTCCCGCACGGCCGCCAGATCCTCGGCGGACGCGGCCTCCGCCTCCGTCACCAGGGCCGCCGCCTCCAGCGACGTCGCGCCGGACGCCACGGCCATGGCCACCGCCGTCCGCAGCGCGCTCAGCTTCAGGGAGTCCAGGGCCACGGCCCCGGCCACATACGTACGGCCCGTCTCGTCCCGTACGGCCGCGCCCTCCGGCACGCCGTTGCGGGCCCGTACGGAACGGGCCAGGGTGACGATCTTGCGGTCCTCGGGGTCGAGCGCGTTGCTGTCGGTCATGTGCCGAGCATACGAAGCGCGGCCGACGCCATCCCGCGACGGGGTAGGACCGTCATCCCGCGACGGGGTAGGACCGTCATCCCGCGACGGGGTACATCGCCCCGCGCCTGCCCTCCGGCGAGGCCAGCCACTCCAGCTTCGCGGCGGTGTTCGCCTCGTGCAGCGGGGTGTGCAGCACGATCGTCAGGTCGGGGCGCGCCGGTACCTTCAGCGCCGTCGCCTCCAGGCACAGCTCGCCCACCAGCGGGTGGTCCAGCTCCTTGCGGATCAGCCCGGCGTCCTGGATGTCCCGCCGCTCCCACAGCTCGGTGAACTCCTGGCTGGCGGACCTCAGTTGGTCCACCACCGCACGGAACCCCTCGTCGTCGGGGCGGTCCGCGCACGACGCGCGGAACTGGGCGACCACCCGGTGCGCGTTCTGCTCCCAGTTCCGCGCGCGGGAGCGGTACATCGGGTCGGTGAAGTAGTCGACGACGCAGTTCTGCGTGATCTCGGGCCGCATGCCGAGCACCCAGCCCGCGGCCTCGTTGTACATCACGCAGTTGTAGTACCGGTCCATGATGTGGGCCGGGAACGGCATCCAGGTGTCGATCAGCCGCCGCAGGCCCTCGACGCCCTGGTGGTCGGCCGCGGGCTCGGGCTCGGGCGCGGGCGGGTTCAGCCCGGCGAGGGCGTACAGATGGCGCCGCTCGGCGTTGCTCAGCCGCAGCACGCGCGCCACGGAGTCGAGGACCTGCGGGGAGACGGAGATGTCCCGCCCCTGCTCCAGCCACTGGTACCAGGAGGCGCCCACCCCCGCGAGCACGGCGACCTCCTCACGGCGCAGCCCGGGGGTACGCCGACGCGCCCCGCCGTCGGGCAGCCCGGCCTCCACCGGGGTGATCCGGGCCCGTCTGCTCCTGAGGAACTTCCGCAACTCCCGCAGCCGTTCGCTCTTCGCCGCGTTGTCGGGCACGTGCCCATCCCCCTCGTACTGTCTGGTGGTGCCGCCACCACCATAAGGCGCGACTCCCCACGGACGGTCGGCTCGCACAAGGCTCGTGGCCATGGCGATCGAATCCCGCACCCCGCCCTCCGCCGCACCGGAACCGCGCGCTGTTCCCCGGCTGTCGAGACGCGACAAGCTCGTCCTGTTCGTGCTGTGCGCCGCCCAGTTCATGGTCGCGCTCGACTTCTCCGTGCTGAACGTCGCGCTGCCGATGCTCGGCCAGGACCTGGGCATGAGCCGGTCCGCACTGCCCTGGGCGATCACCGCGTTCGCGCTGCCGTCCGGCGGCTTCCTGCTCCTGTTCGGCCGCGTCGGCGACCTCTACGGCCGCCGCAGACTGTTCCTCACCGGTCTGGCCCTCTTCGGCGCGGCCTCGCTGCTCGCGACGTTCGCCTGGGACCCGACGTCGTTCCTCGCGGGCCGGGCGCTCCAGGGCCTGGGGGCCGCCGCCCTCGTCCCCACCGGGATGTCACTGCTGACCACCACCTTTCCCGAGGGCCCGGCCCGTGACCGTGCCCTCGGCATCGCCGGCACGCTGCTCTCACTGGGCTTCACGGTCGGCATGGTCTCGGGCGGCGTCCTCACCCAGACCCTCGGCTGGCGCTCCACGATGGGCCTGCTGACCCTGTGCACGGCGATCGTGCTGCCGCTCGCCCCCGGCCTGCTCCCCGCGTCCCGTCCCGAGGGCCCCCGGCACACACGTCCACGCCTGGACGTGCCCGGCGCGATCACCGTCACCGGCGGCCTGCTCTCCCTGATCTACGCCCTGTCGACAGCGGCGGACCACGGCTTCGGCCGCACGGACGTCATCACGGCCCTGGTGGCGGGCGTGCTGCTGCTGACGGTGTTCGTGCGCGTCGAGTCCCACAGCGCCGCGCCGCTGATCTCGCTGTCGATGCTGCGCCGCCGTACGGTCGCCTTCGGCAATCTCGGCGGTCTGGTCACCTTCTCGATGATGTCGGTGGTGATCTTCGTACTGACCCTGTATCTCCAGGGGATCCTGCGGCTCTCCGCTTTCGGGACCGGTCTGGTCTTCGGCCTCCAGGGCGGACTGTCCGTGGTGGCGGGCCCGTACGCCTCGAAGGTCATCGGCCGCTTCGGCGCCCGCCGCACGCTGATCGGCTCGCTGACCGGGCAGGGCGCGCTGATCGCCGCTCTGCCGGGGCTGGACGCCCACGGCCGGTCGGTGTGGCTCGCCACGGCCGTGGTCTCCCTGGCCGGCGTGTTCCACCTGGGCGCGATCATCTCCTACGGCGTCACCGCCACCTCGGGTGTGCCCGACGAGGAGCAGGGGCTGGCCACGGGTCTGGTCACCTCGACCCAGCAGGTGGGCGCCACGCTCGGTATCCCGTTGCTGGGCGCCCTCGCCACCACGTCCGCCGACCTGCTGCGCGGCGTCCGTACCGTCATGGCGCTGGACGCGGCGATCGTGCTGGGGGCGGCGGCGCTGGTGGCGCTGGGGCTGCGCGGCGGGCGGTCCGCCTCGGGAGCGGTCGGCTCCCGGTAGGCGGGAGCTACTCGGGCTTGTCCTCGTCGCCGAGGGGCTCCACCGGTTCCACCGGCTCCACCAGCACCGTGACGATCTTGTTCCGGCGGCCGGCCGATGCCTCCGCGGTCAGTTGCAGCTCCCGGCCGTCCGGGAGTTCGACCAGGGACGTCGCCCCGGCGATCGGGACCCGGCCCAGGGCCTTCGCGAGGAGGCCGCCGACCGTCTCCACGTCCTCGTCGTCGTAGGACTCCAGGCCGTACAGCTCGCCGAGGTCGCCGATGTCGAGACGGGCCGTGACCCGGTAGCGGCCCTCGCCCAGGTCCTCCACCGGCGGCAGCTCGCGGTCGTACTCGTCGGTGATCTCCCCGACGATCTCCTCGAGGATGTCCTCGATGGTGACGATGCCCGCCGTGCCGCCGTACTCGTCGATGACGACGGCGACGTGGTTGCGCTCCTTCTGCATCTCGCGCAGCAGGTCGCCCGCGTTCTTGGTGTCGGGCACGAAGGTCGCGGGGCGCATCGCCGTGGACACCAGCTCGGCCTCGGCGTCGCGGCTGATGTGCGTCTTGCGGGCGAGGTCCTTCAGGTACACGATCCCGACGATGTCGTCCTCGCTCTCCCCGGTGACGGGGATGCGCGAGAAGCCGGACCGGAGCGCCAGGCTCAGCGCCTGGCGGATGGTCTTGAAGCGCTCGATGACCACCAGGTCCGTCCGCGGCACCATCACCTCGCGCACGAGGGTGTCGCCCAGCTCGAACACCGAGTGCACCATGCGGCGCTCCTCGGCCTCGATCAGGGACTCCTTCTCCGCGAGGTCGACCAGCGCCCGCAGCTCCGCCTCGGAGGCGAAGGGGCCGCGGCGGAAGCCCTTGCCGGGCGTGAGGGCGTTGCCGATGAGGATGAGGAAGGACGGGATCGGGCCCATCACCCGGGCCAGCGGCACGAGAACGTACGCCGCCGCCGTCGCCGTGGTCAGCGGATGCTGGCGGCCGATGGTGCGCGGCGAGACACCGACCGCGACATAGGACACGAGGACCATGACCGCGATCGCGACCAGGAGGGCCTCGGTGGTGTTGTCGAACTCCCGCAGGCAGGCGAATGTGACGAGCGCGGCGGCGGCCATCTCGCAGGCGACCCGGACCAGCAGCGCCACGTTGAGATAGCGCGTCGGGTCGGCGGCGACCTGGGCGAGCTTGCCGCTGCCGCGCCGCCCGCCGCGTACGGCCTCCTCGGCGCGGAAGCTGGAGACGCGCGCCAGGCCCGCCTCCGCGCAGGCGGCGAGCCAGGCGACGACGATCAGGGCGACGGCGCCGAGGACGAGCTGCGGGCTCATGACACGGTCGGTGCCGGGGAGGGGCCGGTCAGCCCCTTCTCCGCACGCCAGCCGTCCACGATCGCGGCCTGGAGGCCGAACATCTCGGCCTTCTCGTCGGGCTCCTCGTGGTCGTAGCCGAGCAGATGCAGCACGCCGTGCACGGTGAGCAGTTGCAGCTCCTCGTCCATGGAGTGCCGCGTCGGTGCCTCGGCGCCCTGGCGCGTGGCGACCTCCGGGCACAGCACGATGTCACCGAGCAGCCCCTGCGGCGGCTCGGCGTCGTCCTTGGCCGGGGGCCGCAGCTCGTCCATGGGGAAGGACATGACATCCGTGGGACCCGGCAGGTCCATCCACTGGACATGGAGCTGCGTCATGGCGTCGGCGTCCACGACGATCACCGAGAGCTCGGAGAGCGGGTGGATGCGCATCCGCGCGAGTGCGTAGCGGGCGATGTCGAGGATCGCCTGCTCGTCGACCTCGGTGCCGGACTCGTTGTTGACGTCGATCGACATGGTGGTGCTGTTCTACTTCCCCTTGTGCCCGTGCGCGGCCTTGCCGCGGGGCTTGTGCGTGCCGTTCTCGGTGCTGTACTTGCTGTCGTACTGCTCGTACGCGTCGACGATACGGCCGACGAGCTTGTGCCGTACGACGTCGTGGGACGTCAGCCGGGAGAAGTGGACGTCCTCGACGCCTTCCAGGATCTCCTGGACCTGCCGCAGCCCGCTCTTGGTGCCGTTCGGCAGGTCCACCTGGGTCACATCGCCCGTGATGACTATCTTCGAGTCGAAGCCGAGCCGGGTGAGGAACATCTTCATCTGCTCCGGGCTCGTGTTCTGCGCCTCGTCGAGGATGATGAAGGCGTCGTTGAGCGTCCGGCCGCGCATGTACGCGAGCGGCGCCACCTCGATCGTCCCCGCCGCCATGAGCCGCGGGATCGAGTCGGGGTCGAGCATGTCGTGCAGCGCGTCGTACAGCGGGCGCAGATACGGGTCGATCTTCTCGTACAGCGTGCCCGGCAGGAAGCCGAGGCGTTCGCCCGCCTCGACGGCGGGGCGGGTCAGGATGATGCGGTTGACCTGCTTGGACTGGAGGGCCTGCACGGCCTTGGCCATGGCGAGATAGGTCTTGCCGGTGCCCGCCGGGCCGATGCCGAAGACGATCGTGTGCTTGTCGATCGCGTCCACGTACCGCTTCTGGTTGAGCGTCTTGGGGCGGATCGTGCGGCCACGCGAGGACAGGATGTTCTGGGTGAGCACCTCGGCCGGGGTCTCCTCCGGGCCCTTGCCGTCCGCGCTGGCCCTGAGCATGGCGATCGAGCGTTCCACTGCGTCCTCCGTCATCGGCTGTCCGGTGCGGAGCACCAGCATCATCTCGTCGAACAGGCGCTGGACCAGGGCGACTTCACCGGCGTCGCCGACCGCGCTGATCTCGTTGCCCCGGACATGGATGTCGACCGCCGGGAAGGCCTTCTCGATCACGCGCAGGAGAGAGTCCCCGGATCCCAGAACGGTGACCATGGGGTGCTGTGCGGGGACGGTGAAATGCGCTCGGGCCTGTCCCTGCGCGGGGCTGTGCGCTGTGGGTGTCTGAGTCATGGGCCGGCTCTGTAGGCCTGCGATTCCTCCTCCGTAGGGCCGCGCGACCGCGGGCGGCCTCGCGGTTCCAAGAGTACGACGCGGTACTCACAGAGCTGTAGGCATTTCCTACGGGCACCTGTCCGACACTTCGGACGCCTGTCCGGTCGCTCGCCGGCGCCGCTCGCCGGGCCCGCCCGAGCCCACGTTCGGTGACCCGCGGGTGACGGAGGGGCGCGGACCGCCGGAGGGTGCACGGAAGGAGGGTGCACGGAAGAGAGGCCGTGACGGCGCACGGTTCCGTCAGGCCCCTTCCGACAGGACGCGTGCGACCAGGGCCCGCTGCTCCTCGGTGAGCCGGGGGTCCGCGCAGTACACGGTCGTGCCGTCCACGGTGATCTCGTAGCGGAACCCGTCGGGCACGCCGGTCGGCGGCGCGCCCCGGCCCGCGGCGAGCGCCCGCTCGGCCAGGGCGTGCCACTCCTCGGCGTCGGCCCGCCGCGAGGTCTCCACCTCGCCTTGTCGTTCGATGCCCGCGAACCCGCCCGTGCGCCTCACCCGGATATGCATGGCACCTGTCTAGTACGTGAGCGGCGCCGCGGCTACGAGGTCGGCACCCCGACCTCCTCCCACGCCTTGAGGACGGCCTCCTTCTCCTCGCCCTCGTGATAGCGGGCCGTGGCCGCCGCCACCGTCAGCTTCGCGAAGTCCGCGAAGGTGGCCTGCGCCTTCAACTGCCCGCCGGTCAGCACGTCGTACCAGATCTGCCCGGCCCGTTCCCAGGCGTGGCCGCCGAGTTCGACCGCGAGCAGGTAGAACGCGTGGTTGGGGATACCGGAGTTGATGTGCACGCCGCCTTCGTCCTTGGTGGTCTTCACGAAGTCGGCCATCGTGGCGGGCTGGGGGTCCTTGCCGAGCGTCGGGTCGTCGTAGGCCGTGCCCGGCGCCTTCAGCGAGCGCAGCGCCGTGCCGTGGACGCGCGGGGCGAGCAGCCCGGCGCCGATCAGCCAGTCGGCCTCGGCGGCGGTCTGGCCGAGGGTGTGCTGCTTGATCAGCGAGCCGAAGACATCCGAGACCGACTCGTTGAGGGCGCCCGACTGGCCGGAGTAGGCGAGGTTCGCGGTGTGCTGGGTGACGCCATGGGTGAGCTCATGGCCGATGACGTCCACCGGGAGGGTGAAGTCGAGGAAGATCTCCCCGTCCCCGTCGCCGAACACCATCTGCTCGCCGTTCCAGAAGGCGTTGTCGTACTTCTCGCCGTAGTGGACGCTCGCGTCCAGCGGCCGTCCGCTGCCGTCGATGGAGTCGCGGCCGTACACCTTCCGGTACAGGTCGAAGGTGGCGCCGAGCCCCGTGTAGGCGCGGTTGACCGAGGCGTCCTTGCCGGGCGCGGAGCCCTCGGCGCGGACCTTCTTGCCGGGCAGGACCTGCTGGTGGCCCGCGTCGTAGACGGTGCGGTGCGGCCGCCCGGCCGCCGCCTCCCGGGGCCGGGCCACGGCGGGGGCGCCCTGGGTCGTGGCGAGCAGCCGGCGGGAGCGCTCCAGGGCGTCGCGCTCCAGCGTGCGGCGGGCGGGACCGGCGAGCGCGCTGTCCTCGTGCTGGGCGAGCTTGTCGAGTACGTGGGGTGGCACGACGGTGCAGAAGACGGGGTCGAGGCCCGTGGTGCTGTTCATGCACTGCACCATCGCATTGCGTGACGGACATGTCACTACTCGCTACTGCTATTGGTGGCAAGTCGCCCCAAAGAGGCTTGTGTTCTGTCTGTGTCCCACCGGGCACGTGTGTCCCGCCGAGTAGCTGTGATGCTGCGCACCATTTGTCCGCGATGTCGCCCCAGTCCCGCATACTGATACGCAACTTCGCATCGGGTGCGGCTCGGCTAGCATGCGGAGCATCATGCGTTTCGGGCTGCTCCTTCTTAGCTGCCGCGGCGAGGGCCTGTAGTCGAGGCCGACTCCCTCCCCGCGGAGCTTGGCGTTGCGTCGTCGGCCGTCCTTCCGGACACCCTGAGGAGCCCTCGCATCATGGCGAACCGTCAGCAGCCCACCTCCATGCCGATCCACAAGTACCGTCCGTACGAGATGGTCGAGATCCCCGACCGCACCTGGCCGGACCGGCGCATCACGAAGGCTCCCCGCTGGCTCTCCACGGACCTGCGTGACGGCAACCAGGCCCTGATCGACCCCATGTCCCCGGCGCGCAAGCGGGCGATGTTCGACCTGCTGGTCGCCATGGGCTACAAGGAGATCGAGATCGGCTTCCCGGCCTCCGGCCAGACCGACTTCGAGTTCGTGCGCTCGATCATCGAGGACGAGAGCGCGATCCCCGACGACGTGACGATCTCCGTACTGACCCAGGCCCGTGAGGACCTGATCGAGCGGACCGTGGAGTCCCTGAAGGGCGCGCGCCGCGCGACCGTCCATCTGTACAACGCCACCGCCCCCGTCTTCCGCCGGGTCGTCTTCCGCGGTTCGAAGGACGACATCAAGCAGATCGCGGTCGACGGCACCCGGCTGGTGATGGAGTACGCGGACAGACTGCTGGGCGCCGAGACCGAGTTCGGCTACCAGTACAGCCCCGAGATCTTCACCGACACCGAGCTGGACTTCGCGCTGGAGGTCTGCGAGTCGGTCATCGACGTCTGGCAGCCCGGCCCGGACCGCGAGATCATCCTCAACCTGCCCGCCACCGTGGAGCGTTCGGCCCCCTCCACCTACGCGGACCGCTTCGAGTGGATGCACCGTCACGTCTCGCGCCGTGAGTACGTCTGTCTGTCGGCCCATCCGCACAACGACCGCGGCACGGCCGTCGCCGCCGCCGAGATGGCCGTGCTGGGCGGCGCCGACCGGGTCGAGGGCTGCCTGTTCGGCCAGGGCGAGCGCACCGGCAACGTCGACCTGGTCACCCTGGGCATGAACCTCTTCTCCCAGGGCGTCGACCCGCAGATCGACTTCTCCCGTATCGACGAGATCCGCCGGACGTGGGAGTACTGCAACCAGATGGAGGTCCACCCGCGCCACCCCTACATCGGGGACCTCGTCTACACCTCCTTCTCCGGCTCCCACCAGGACGCCATCAAGAAGGGCTTCGACGCCATGGAGGCCGACGCGAAGGCCCAGGGGCGCACGGTCGACGAGATCGAGTGGGCGGTGCCGTATCTGCCGATCGACCCGAAGGACGTCGGCCGCTCCTACGAGGCGGTCATCCGCGTCAACTCGCAGTCCGGCAAGGGCGGTGTCGCCTACGTCCTGAAGAACGACCACAAGCTGGACCTGCCGCGCCGGATGCAGATCGAGTTCTCGAAGATCATCCAGGGCAAGACGGACGCCGAGGGCGGCGAGATCACGCCGCAGGCGATCTGGGCGGTCTTCCAGGACGAGTACCTGCCGAACCCCGACAACGCCTGGGGCCGTATCCAGGTCAAGGAGGGGCAGACCACCACCGGCAAGGACGGTGTCGACACCCTCACCGTCGCGGCCACGGTCGACGGCGCGGACACCACCCTGACCGGCTCCGGCAACGGTCCGATCTCGGCGTTCTTCGACGCCCTGCACTCCATCGGCGTCGACGTACGCCTGCTGGACTACCAGGAGCACACGATGAGCGAGGGCGCCTCCGCGCAGGCCGCCTCGTACATCGAGTGCGCGATCGACGGACAGGTGCTGTGGGGCATCGGCATCGACGCGAATACGACACGTGCGTCGCTGAAGGCGGTCGTCTCCGCGGTCAACCGCGCCGCCCGCTGACGCCCTGACCGGCACGTTCACGGCCCCGTCCGCCGCACCCGGCGGGCGGGGCCGCGTCATGGACCGGCCATTTCGGCCGATGTCACGGAGAGGTCTCGTCCGGAGTGCTGACGCCACCTCACCGATGTGGCTAACATCACGCAAGCAACGGCGAGGTTGCCGCTGCGATACGGAGGTGCGACGTGCTGCCAGGACGGGGACGCAACGACCGTGGTGCCCACAGAGGTCGCGTTTCGCAGGTCCTGGGCGTCCGTACGGCGTGGACCACCACCGGCGACGGCGAGTTCTTCTGCCCCGGCTGCGGCGGTGACCGCAACTACCAGCGCCTGACCGGACGTCGCCGCCTCACCTTCGCGGGCGTCCCGCTCCTCCCGCGCGGCGAGACCGGCCCGGTGATCGAATGCGCCGCCTGCGGCCACCACTTCGGCACGGACGTCCTCGACCACCCCACCACCACCCGCTTCTCGGCGATGCTCCGCGACGCGGTCCACACGGTCGCCCTCGCCGTCCTCGCCGCGGGCGGCACATGCTCCCGTACGGCGCTGGAGACGGCCGCGACCGCCGTCCGCTCTGCGGGCTTCGACGACTGCACGGGCGACCAACTGCACGCCCTGGTCGAGGCGTTGGCCGCCGACACGGGCCGTGTCCTGTGCGAACCCGGCGGCGCGGGACTCGCCATAGAGCTGCATGAGGCCCTGGACCCCCTGGCCCCCCATCTCGCCCCGCCCGGCCGGGAGTCGATCCTGCTCCAGGGTGCCCGCATCGCTCTCGCCGACGGCCCCTACAGCCTCGCCGAGCGCGATGTCCTCGCGACCGTGGGCGCCGCCCTGACGATCTGCTCGGACGACGTCGCCCGGCTGCTCGCGGCGGCCCGAACTCCCTCGTGACGCGGGCGACTTCGGATGCGCGGCCGATGCGCCTCACAGACCGAGCGTCATGATGAGCCGGTCCTCGCCCGCCCCGAAGTAGTCCGGGCGCACGCCCTCGTCGGAGGAGAAGCCCAGCGACCGGTACAGCGTGATCGCGGCGGCGTTCGTCGGCTCCACCGTCAGCCGGGCCTCACGGACCCGCTCGGCGCGCAGCCTGCGCAGCACCTCCAGCATCAGCCGCCGCCCCAGCCCCCGCCCCCGCTGGTCGCGGGTGACACCCAGGCTGGCGATCCAACTGCGGTAGCGGTCCGGGGTGGTGACGAACAGGACGTACCCGTGCAGCCGCTCCCCGTCGTCCAGGACGAGCAGGCTGTCGCCGTGCAGATCGAACAACTGCCGCAGCACGAAGTAGGGGTAGGGGTCCTCCGGGAACGCCTCCTGGTCGACCCGGACCAGTTCGGGCAGATCGGCCTCCGTGACCCCCCTCATCGTCAGCGGCCGGTCGACGAACGCCTGGTCACGAAAGAGCGCCGGGCCGCCCGGATCGCCTCGTGACGGGAAACGCTCCTCTGGAAACACGGTCATGCCGCCCCCCTGCGGGTGAAGTCGAGGGCGCACCTGCCGCCCCGTACGGGTGATACGGACGGGATGCGCGGGGACTGCCGGATGGGTTGTCCGGCAGTCTCACGACCATCTTGAGAGGGTCGATCTGAGCCGTTCAAGGCGGTAACAGGCCCAAATGGCCATGCGCTGCGATGAGCCCCCGCGTGCTTCCCGCGCGCTTCCTGCGATGCGAATGTCCCCTTTGAGCTGAGCGAGAAGGGGAGCCGCAGGTCGCGGGCGTTGGTACCGTAAGCCAATGACCATCAGATGGCCGGGGGACGCCCTGCTGAATGCGGATGTGCGCTGGTCCGCATTCGACCCGATCGCCTACGTCGATCACAATTACCGTGACTTGCAGGCAGAGGACGCGGAGATCCTCCAGATCCTTCGCGATCATTTCGGCGGTCATTTCGCCGGTCGTACCGACGGGCCGGTTTCGGGTATCGACGTGGGGGCCGGGGCGAACCTCTATCCCGGCCTCGCCATGCTGCCCTGGTGCGACGAGATCACCCTCTTCGAGCGCTCTTCCGCGAATGTGCGCTATCTGAAGAGCCAGGTCGCCTCCTACGACGCCAACTGGGACCAGTTCTGGCGCGTCCTGTGCAAGAGCGAGGTGTACGCCGCCCTCGACATGGACCCACGCACCAAGTTCCGTACGGCAGTTCGCGTCGAGGAGGACAACCTCTTCGACCTGGTGGCCCACGAGGGGAAGTGGTCCATGGGGACCATGTTCTTCGTCGCGGAGTCGATGACCACCTCCCGCGAGGAGTTCACCCGCGGCGTCGAGTGCTTCCTGCGCGCCCTCGCGCCCGGCGCGCCCTTCGCCGCCGCGTTCATGGAACATTCAAAGGGCTATCACGCGGGCAAGCATTTCTTCCCGGCGTGCGACGTGGGAGAATCAGAGGTGTACGAGAGCCTCGCCCCTTTCGCCGACGAGTTCACGACCACGCGCCTCAAGGCCTCGGCCGCGGTACGCGAAGGGTATTCGGGAATGATCGTCGCCTATGGCCACCGGAATTCGAACTTCCGTATTCAGGGGGGTTGAGGGCTTCCCCGTCGGGGCAGATAGGGGATTCTTCCCCAAGTGATGGCAGCGCGGCCTGTGTGAGGGGCATGGATGCAGATCAAGCCACGCCAGCATCTGCTGGACATCTGGCAGGCGATCGCCCGCCAGTCGTTCGACGGCGGTGAGTGGGACTGGGGCAAGCGGGGCGGCCAGAGCAGCGTCGCCGACGCCGAACGCCTGCTGTGCCTGCTCTATCCGGCCACCGAGATCCCGGCCTTCCGCCTGGACGACCCGGACACCACACAGGACGACGTCCAGAAGGTGCTGAAGAAGGCGGGCGGGCGGCTGGACATCCCCGCGAACCTCGTCACCGCCGCCGCCCAGTTCATGCGCGCGCACACCGGCGAGAACAAGTCACCGACGTTCGCGGGCGGTCACTACTTCGTGTCCGCGGACGACGGCCACGACCTCAGCGAGCAACAGCGTCAGGTCGGCGTCGTCGAGTCGTACTCGCTGTCGATCACGCTCTGCCTGGCCACCCTCGGCTTCCTCAAGGTCTACGAGACCAAGACCCGCCGCAGCGACATCCTGGAGACGATCCAGGAACTGCGCTCCGCCACCAGCAAGCGCCTGACCGCCGCCATGGTCTGCCTGCTGCGCTCGTTCACGGTCAACGTCTTCGACGTCGACTCCTCCCAGGGCAGCACGCTGTGCGAACTCCTCGGCCAGGGACGGCTGTCGCCCCGGCATGTGGTGCAGAACTTCCAGCGCCGCTTCCGGGCGCTGCGCGCCGCCATCGTCGAGAGCATGTCCCTCGGTGTCGATGTCGAGGAGGGCCTCAAGGACGAGAACCAGCTCTTCGAGTGCGGCTGGGCCTGGAGTCTGGTGAAGGACGCGCCCGAGGTGGAGATCGAGGAACAGATCGGGCAGCCCGACGGGGTCGCCAACCCGGTGCCGTACCTCTACTTCACCGTGGTCGCCCTCGACGGTATCCAGGACCTGTTCTCCGACCGCACGCTCACCCTCGGCCTGCTGACCCCCGAACAGCAGCGGCTCGCCGAGGCGTTGCGACTGCGCTGGGAGATCACCCAGCAGTACTGGTCGGGCATCGCCCGCTTCGACTCCAATCGCTGGCCCCTGGAGGACATCCCCTGGCGCACCACGGGCCAGAAGCTGGAGTCCGAGTACTTCTCCCTCTCCATCGCCGCCATCCTCGTCCACGACCTGATGCGGCGCCGCGCCACCGACGACGACCTGACCCGCACCGTCAGCGTCATGGAGCGCCTCGCCGAACGCGGCCGTATCACCAGCCGTCTGATGCGCGACGACCCCATGGTCCAGCTGCACAACCCCGGCATCAGGCTGCCGTTGCAGGGCAGTGAGCGCATCGGGCCGCCCATGCAGTGGATCATGAACGACTTCTCCGCCCAACTGCTCAAGCGGACCATCCAGTTGGGCACGCTCTCCCGCAACCTCAGCGCGCACGACCGGCTGCTCAGGCTCGCCGAGAGCATCTTCGGCCATATGTGGCGGCGGCGTATCCGCGACGGAGAGGGCATCGGGCTGTGGGACAACGTCCACGCGGCCTACCCCGAGTCGCCCACCCTGGAGAGCCCGATCTCCTGGAGCATCACCGAGCGGGTCACCGAGGTGATGGTCCAGGTCCATGAGATGTACCGACAGCCGCCGATCCGCAGTGCCGAACTGGCCGAGGTCGCACGGGCGTTGCTCAGTGAGTCCGCGCACATCCTCGGCAACGAGCAGATGGAGCCCGCGCCGTCCGCCGAGGGCAGGCGCGGCATGGAACTCAGGAGTATCGAGATCAAGTTGAGCCGCGCGCGCAGACTCGTGGACGAGAAGCCGGGCACGGCCTGTGCGCTGACGCTCGACGTGCTCGGTGAACTCGACGCCCTCGCCCGTGCCCGTGAAGCCGCGACCCAGGGAGCGTGAGCGTGCTCGTCTTCGCGGCCTCCGACAAGGGAGGCACGGGCCGGTCCGTGACCAGCGCCAACCTCGCCTACCACCGGGCACTGGCCGGTGACGACGTCTGCTATCTGGACTTCGACTTCGGCTCGCCCACCGCGGCTGCCGTCTTCGACGTGCCCGACGCCCGCCAGGCCGCCGAGGAGCGGGGCCTGCACGCGTATCTGATCGGCGAGGTCGCCGAACCGGCCCGGATCGACGTCTGGTCGGAGACCGAGCACCGGGTGCTGCGTACCCGGCCGCCGGGCTCGGGCCGGCTGGTGCTGATGCCCGGCGACGTCAGCGGCGGCGAGTTCGCCACCACCGACGACAACCTCCGCCGCTGTGTGGACCTCCTGCTCCGGCTCAACAGCGAGTTCGACCTGATCATCGTCGACCTCAGCGCCGGTCGCAGCTACGCCGTCGACATGGTCCTGGAGGCCACCTCCCAGCGGGAGCTGAGCGGGGCCGAGGCCCGCTGGCTCGTCTTCCACCGCTGGACCCGCCAGCATGTCTCGGCCGCGGCGAGCCTGGTCTTCGGCAAGCGCGGCATCGTCGCGGGCGGCGTGGCCCGCGGCCATGACGAGGAGGCCCTGCGCGGCGTCATCCGCTTCGTCCGGGCCGCCGTACCCGACCCCGAGTCCGCGCTGTGGTCACAGGTGTCGCCCACCCAGTCGGCCTGGATGCGCGAGTGCGACCGCGACCTCAAGCAACTCGCCTCCACCCAGGGCATCGGCTACAGCCTGGTCCTCGGTTCCGTGCCCCTGGAGCCCGTTCTCCAGTGGCGTGAGCAGCTCATCACCGACGAGGACGTGCTCGACAGCCAGATCGCGGGCCGGGAGACCTGGGAGGCGCTGAGCGACCTGGCCGGGCGGCTCACCGACGACAAGTTCTGGGAGCAGCCGTGACGGACGCCGTGTTCCGTGAGACCACCGCTGAGCCACGCACCCAGGCCGTGCCGCTGTCCCATCTCTCCCTGGAGCTGGGCCACCTCTACATGGAGGACTTCGAGGCCGGCCCCGAGCGGCTGCGCGAGCACTTCGCCGAGGTGCGCATCTGGGTGGACGCCGCCCGCGCCGCCGCCGCCCGCCGGATCGGCGGCAAGCGGCCCCGGATCAGCACCTGCTTCCTCATCGACGACTACTTCACCCGCTTCTCCACCCCCGCCGAACTCATCCCGATCGTCCTTGCGGAAGCCGAGCGGGCCGGTCTCGTCATCGACTACCTGGCCCGCGAGTCGGGCTGCGCCGTCGCCGACAAGATCGAGCTGGCCGAGGCCGTGATGCACCGCCTCGTGGAGTCGCCGCCGCCGGGCAGCTACGGCTCCCGCCCACCGGTCAGCCGGACCGGCTGGCTCCCCAACGGACAGCGCACGCCCGCCCTGCGCCCCGCCCTGAGCGAGGCCAAGGGCTGGCAGCCGCCCCAGGAGACCGCGGCCCGCAACCACTCGGTGTTCATGGACGTCGAGCTGTGGTCGGACAAGGACGGACAGCGCCTGTGGTCCTGCCCGTTCCTCGCCGCCGTCTGGCAGTTGGCCCGCCTCGGCCTGCTGCGCCACCTCGGCGAACCCGTGCTGGCCCCGCGCCCCTGGACCGGCGGCGACTTCCCCCACGACTGGGACCAACTGCCGCCCCTGCTCCGGCTGAACGCCACCGCGGCGCCGTTCAACGCGTACCGCACGTGCACGATGATGGCCAACCGCTTCCTGGCCGTCGAGGACGCCGTCCGGCTCGTCCTCGACCAGGTGGACGTCGACGCGGGTGCCCTGCGGCAGGTCGCCGAGCGGTCCGCCCGCGAAGGGGTCGCGGTCCCGGCCGCGGTCGCGCAGCGTGCCACGTACGTGTTCTACGAGGAGCCCGCCCGCGACTCCGCCCGCGAGGCGAGCTGAGATGGGAGCCCTCCCACCGGTGGCACCCTCGGTCCTGGCCTGCGGCGAGGTGCGCACCGGCCTGCTGCCCTCCTTCCAGGCGCTGGACGGCCGGGCGGCGGCCCAACTGCTGCGGCTGCGCGCGGACGAACGGGTCCGGGTCTCCGAACGCCCCAACCTCTACGCGCTCTCGCCCGACGTCCTCACCGGAGTGGACTGCCGGCTGCCCACCTCCAACGGCGCCAAGGTGCGCGCCGTCGGCACGGTGGCCGCCCGCGCCGCGCTCACCGAGGGCCGCGTCCTCCAGGCCACGGCCTACTTCAGCGCCCCGGCCGACGGACCCGACCTGCGTCGGCCCTGGGGCCACTACCTGGTCCGGCCCGGCCTCGTGGAACCCTTCGGGAAGCTCCCCGAACAGGCCACCGCCGAGGGCGTGTTGCGCGGGAGCGGGCGTGGCGAACTGGACCTCGGGATGATCGCCGAGGGCCTGCTCGCCCAATTGGTGCGCCATCCCCTGCTCGATCACAAGGCGCCCTTCAAGTCCCGCCGCACACACCTGCGGTGGGCCGCGCGGCGCGCCCCCGAGGGCGAGGGGCCGTCCCTGGAGCGCTTCACCCTGGCCGAGGACGGACTGCGTACGGTCTCGCTGCGGCTCCCGGAGCACATCCCGGCCGCGGCGGCGGCGGGCCTGTGCGAGGATCTCGCCCTGCACGACTGGCTGTTGACGACCGTCGTGCACATGCTGGACAACAGCAGGCTCGGCGCGGCCGACGGCCCCGCGGCCGTGCTGGCACTGCGCCCGGCCGTCGACCATCTGCTGCATCTGTGGATGCCACGCGCGCATGTGGACCAGGACCTGGGCCACCTGTGGGATGTGCTGGAACGGGAGCCGGGGTTCACCCGACAGTGGCGGACCCTGGTCCAGCGCATCCGCGATCAACTGGCCGTACAGGCCATTCCGTTGCTGCACGAAGCGCTCACGACGCGCTGACCGGCGGCAACCGCACCCACGAACACCCGACGGGGGAGGACGACGACATGACCGGAGCATCCTCATCAGGGGAAGTACGGGCCGCGCCGATGCACCACGACGAGCCCCGCGCGGCCAAGCTGCTCAAGAGAATCCTGATCACGATCGTGGTCGCCGGTGGCATGTATGTGCTGACCAACGTCCTGGACCAGGACAAGAACCAGATCTGGCAGCTCACGGTGTCCGTCGTCCTGGGCGGCGCGGCACTGATCATCCAGTACCTCGTCGAGTTCGAGGAGCGGCTGGAGGCCATGGAGGACGGCCAGAAGAAGCGCATCCGGGAGATGAAGGACCGCCTCGGCGGCCACCACGCGGAGATGCTCGCGGTGGTCGACGACCGCTTCGCCAAGATCAACGACGCGACGGAGCTGTTCAGCCAGGTGGACCGCTCGGTGCTCCGCTCCGACGGGGTGACCCGGCTGGCCCGTAAGTACACCCAGGTCGGCGAGCACGGCTCGGAGATCGTGAAGACCTTCGCCCAGGAGGAGATCGCGCGTCTCGCCTCCCTGATGGAGAGCCTCAGCAACGGCACGGCGGACTGTCCGGGCGAGAACCACGAGTGGCTGATAGACCTCACCACGTGCGCGAAGCGGACGCTCTACGCCACCAGCACCGATGTCGACCGGGACTTCTGGTCCAGCGAGCCCGCCAAGCGCTATCTCGCCGCGCAGGGAGACGCGATCAAGAAGCGCCGGGTGGAGGTGCGGCGGCTGTTCCTCGTGGAGCAGCCGGAGGACGTCACGGAGAGCCTGGAGCTGATCTGCCGGACCCAGCGCAGGTTCGGCATCGACGCGCGGATCGCGGTCCGCGCGCTGCTGGAACCGAGCGCCCAGGTCACCCCGTTGAACGACTTCATCATCTTCGACGGCGAGCTGTGCTACGAGACCGAGCCGGACGTCCGGGTCGTACCGGCCAAGACCACGCTGAAGATGAAGCGGGACCACGTCGAGGAGCGGATCAACCGCTTCAACGTCCTCTGGACGGCCAGCGACCCCTCCGACCCCGACACGGAGCCGGAACCCGCCACCGCGTCCGACTGATCCGGCCCCGCACACGTTCCTCACACATCGCGACGTCCTCGTGAACCAGGCGATCTACCGCGTTGCGGCTGGTGGAGATGCGCCAGGAGCGGGGGTTCACCCAGGCGCAGGTGGCCGAGCGTATGGGGGTGACCGAGATGCCTGCGCCGGACAAGCGGCGTGCCGGGGTCCGGCCGGCGTAGGCGAGAATGGGGTCCATGAGTCTGTTCCGCGACGACGGCATCGTGCTGCGCACCCAGAAGCTGGGTGA
The DNA here is from genome assembly GCF_055583785.1 of Streptomyces sp. NPDC104371. NCBI lineage: Bacteria > Bacillati > Actinomycetota > Actinomycetes > Kitasatosporales > Streptomycetaceae > Streptomyces > Streptomyces sp. NPDC104371. Next base: position 17,909 of record NZ_JBVJNF010000007.1, on the reverse strand, counting down.
GGCGGACCGGATCATCACGCTGCTCACGCGTGGGCACGGGCGGGTGCGGGCCGTGGCGCGTGGGGTGCGGCGGACCAAGTCGAAGTTCGGGGCCCGGCTGGAGCCCTTCTCACATGTCGACGTGCAGTTCTTCGCGCGCGGCAGCGAGCTGGTGGGGCGCGGGCTGCCGCTGTGCACGCAGAGCGAGACCATAGCCCCCTACGGCGGCGGCATCGTGACCGACTACGCCCGCTACACCGCCGGGACCGCCATGCTGGAGACCGCCGAGCGGTTCACCGACCACGAGGGGGAACCGGCGGTCCAGCAGTATCTGCTGCTCGTCGGCGGGCTGCGGACGCTCGCCCGCGGTGAGCACGCGCCGCATCTCGTCCTCGACGCCTTCCTGCTGCGCTCCCTCGCCGTCAACGGCTACGCGCCCAGCTTCGGCGACTGCGCGAAGTGCGGCATGCCGGGCCCCAACCGGTTCTTCTCCGTCGGGTCCGGCGGCTCCGTGTGCGGCGACTGCCGGGTGCCCGGCAGCGTCGTACCCTCCCCGCAGGCCCTGGAACTGCTCGGCGCGCTGCTGACGGGCGACTGGGCGACCGCGGACGCGTGCGAGCCGCGGTACGTGCGGGAGGGCAGCGGGCTGGTGTCCGCCTATCTGCACTGGCATCTGGAACGCGGGCTGCGCTCGCTACGGTACGTAGAGAAGTAAGCACGTAAGAGGAGACGAGAGCATGGCCGTACGCGGGATCCTGGGGCGCCAGCGCCGCGAGTACAGCACGCCGGAGCCGCACCCGTCCGGGGCCCGTCCGCCGAAGCTCCCCGGCGAGCTGATCCCGAAGCACGTGGCGATCGTCATGGACGGGAACGGCCGATGGGCCAAGGAGCGCGGGCTGCCGCGCACCGAGGGGCACAAGGTCGGCGCCGAGCGCGTCGTGGACGTGTTGCAGGGCGCGATCGAGATGGGCGTGGGAAGCATCTCGCTGTACGCCTTCTCCACCGAGAACTGGCGGCGCTCCCCGGACGAGGTGCGCTTCCTGATGAACTTCAACCGCGACTTCATCCGCAAGTCCCGCGACCAGCTCGACGCGCTCGGGATCCGGGTGCGCTGGGTGGGCCGGATGCCCAAGCTGTGGAAGTCGGTCGCCAAGGAACTCCAGATCGCCCAGGAGCAGACCAAGGACAACGACAGGCTCACGCTCTACTTCTGCATGAACTACGGCGGCCGTGCCGAGATCACGGACGCGGCGCAGGCCATGGCGGAGGACGTGAAGGCGGGCCGGCTCGACCCGTCGAAGGTCACGGAGAAGACCTTCGCGAAGTACATGTACTACCCGGACATGCCGGACGTGGACATGTTCCTGCGGCCGAGCGGCGAGCAGCGCACCTCCAACTACCTGATCTGGCAGAGCGCGTACGCCGAGATGGTGTTCCAGGACGTGCTGTGGCCCGACTTCGACCGGCGTGACCTGTGGCGCGCGTGCCTGGAGTTCGCCTCCCGCGACCGCCGCTTCGGCGGAGCCGTCCCGAACGAGCAACTGCTCGCCATGGAGAGCGAGTTGAGGGGCGAGCGGGAGTAACTCGCTGGTCCGCGCCGTCAGCGCTGCCCTACGATCACGGCTCGTCACAGAGGAAGACCGTGGAGGGGCCGTGATCGAGCAGCCTGTGGGGCAGCGCGCGGAAGTCGTGCTGGAGTACGAGTACCAGCAGCAGGAGATGACGGAAGCCCTGCGGGCGGTGCTGCGCAAACGGGGCCGGTCCGGCTTCCTCTACCACCCCGTCTTCCTGGTGTGCGCCGGGCTGTTCGGGGCGGCACTGCTGGTGCTGGGCCTGTACGGCGACGACGCCGCGGGGTTCGCCTTCGGGGTGATGTTCCTCGCCTGGGCGGTGCTGATGTCCCGCGTGCCGAGCTTGTCGGGCCGCCAGATGCTGCGGGCGAACCAGCACCACGGTCCGATGCGGGTGACCGTCGCGGACGAGGGCGTGCGAGTGGTGAGCGCGCACATCGATACGCGCATGGGGTGGGCCAACTACGGCAGTTACGCCGAGACCGAGCACTGCTTCCTGCTCCGCAGCCCCGACCGGGCGGGCGTCTGCGCGCTGGTCCTGGTCAAACGGGGTGCGCGGAGCCAGGAGGACGCGGACAGGCTGCGCGCCCTCCTGGACAGCCGCCTGCCCCGCGTCTGACCCCGCTCAGTCCTCGGCCGCGGCCCGCGCGCAGTCCGCGCAGGTGCCGAAGATCTCCACGGTGTGCGCCACGTTGACGTAGCCGTGCTCCGCGGCGATCGTCTCGGCCCACTTCTCCACGGCCGGGCCCTCGACCTCGACCGCCTTGCCGCACATGCGGCAGACCAGGTGGTGGTGGTGTTCGCCGGTCGAGCAGCGGCGGTAGACCGACTCACCGTCGGAGGTGCGCAGGACGTCGACCTCGCCCGCGTCGGCGAGGGACTGCAACGTGCGGTAGACCGTGGTGAGCCCGACCGAGTCGCCCTTGTGCTTGAGCATGTCATGGAGTTCCTGCGCGCTGCGGAACTCGTCCACCTCGTCGAGCGCCGCCGCTACGGCGGCACGCTGGCGGGTGGATCGTCCCCGTACGGGCGGGCCGGCGGTTGTCACCGTTGCCTCCTTGCATATGCGCCTGCCGGGCCATTGTGCCAGCCCGGCACGGCACATGGTCAGACTTCGATCCCGTCACCCGCACTCCGCGTGGCCGGAATCGCGCACTCCGCCGGGTCCCCGTCGCCCTGTGCCGCGGCGGCTGCTCGGGCGCGGCGGCGGGCCAGTGGTGCGGAGAGCGCGGTCAGGGCGATGAACGCGGCGATCGTCATCAGCACGATCGTCGCGCCGGGCGGCACGTCCTGGTAGTACGACGTGATCGTGCCGCTGAGGGTGACGGTCACGCCGAGGGCGACCGAGATCGCGAAGGTGGCCGCGAAGCTGCGGCTGAGCTGCTGTGCCGCCGCCACCGGGACCACCATCAGGGCGGACACCAGCAGCAGACCGACCACCCGCATCGCGACCGTCACGGTCACCGCCGCGGTGACCGCCGTCAGCAGGTTCAGCGCGCGCACCGGCAGCCCGGTCACCCGCGCGAACTCCTCGTCCTGGCTGACCGCGAAGAGCTGTCGGCGCAGACCGACGGTGACGAGGACCACGAAGGCCGCCAGCAGACAGATCGCGACGACGTCCGACGGCGACACCGTGGACAGCGAGCCGAACAGGTACGACATCAGGTTCGCGTTCGAGCCGCCCGGCGCGAGGTTGGTGAACATCACGCCGCCGGCCATACCGCCGTAGAAGAGCATCGCGAGGGCGATGTCGCCGCGCGTCCTGCCGTACCAGCGGATCAGCTCCATCAGTACGGCACCGAGGACGGAGACGGCCGTCGCCATCCACACCGGGGAGGTGTTCAGCAGGAAGCCGAGGCCGACGCCGGTCATCGCGACATGGCCGATGCCGTCGCCCATCAGCGCCTGGCGGCGCTGGACGAGGTAGATGCCGATGGCGGGGGCGGTGATGCCGACCAGCACGGCGGCGAGCAGGGCCCGCTGCATCAGGGCGTAGTTCAGGAAGTCCATCAGCTCAGCAGTCCCGTACGGATCGAATCGGTGCCCGCGGCGTCGTGCGGGTGGACATGGTCGTGGCCGGGCAGGGCGTGCTGGCCCACGGCCTTCGGGGGCGGGCCGTCGTGCAGGACGCAGCCGTCGCGCAGGACGACCGCGCGGTCGATCAGCGGCTCCAGCGGGCCCAGCTCGTGCAGCACCAGCAGGACGGTCACCCCGGCCGCCACCTGGCCCCGCAGCGTCGCCGCGAGGATCTCCTGGCTCGCCAGGTCGACGCCCGCCATCGGCTCGTCCATGATCAGCAGTTCGGGTTCGGAGGCGAGCGCGCGGGCGATCAGCACCCGCTGGTGCTGGCCGCCGGACAGGGCGCTCACCGAGTCCTTGGCCCGGTCGGCCATCCCGACCTGCTCCAGGGCCGCGCGGACGGCGTCGTGGTCGGCCTTGCGCAGCACGCCGAAGCGGGCGCGCGAGAGGCGGCCGGTGGAGACGACCTCGGTCACCGTGGCGGGCACGCCGCCCGCCGCGGTCGTGCGCTGCGGTACGTACCCCACGCGCCGCCAGTCACGGAAGCGGCGCCGTGGTGTGCCGAACAGCTCGATCTCGCCGCCGCTCAGCGGCACCTGGCCGATGATGCTGCGGATCGCGGTCGACTTGCCCGAGCCGTTCGCGCCGAGCAGCGCGACGACCTCTCCGCGGCGCACCGTGAGGTCGATGCCGCGCAGGACGGGGCGCGAGCCGAGGTCGGCGCGTACGTCCCGCAGACGTATGACGGACTCTCCCATGGTGTCCTCCATGACGATCACTTGGCTCCCAGCGCGGTCCGCAGTGCCGCGAGGTTGGCGTCCATGACCTCGAAGTAGTCGCGGCCGCGGGACTGGCCCTTGACGATGCCCTCGATCGGGTCGAGGACGTCCGTGCGCAGATGGGCGTCCCGGGCGACGGTCTTCGCGGCCTTGTCGCTGACGAGCGTCTCGTAGAAGACCGTGGAGACGCCGTCGGCCTTCGCCATCTTCTCCAGGTCCCGGACGCGGGAGGTGCTGGGCTCGGACTCCGGGTCCAGACCGCTGATGGCCTCCTGGGTGAGGCCGTAGCGCTCGGCGAGGTAGCCGAAGGCGGCGTGGGTGGTGATGAAGACCTTGCTCTTGGTGTTCTTCAGTCCCTGCTCGAACCGGGTGTTGAGGGCGTCGAGCTTCTTGACGAGTGCGTCGGTGTTCGTCCGGTAGGCGTCCGCGTGCTTCGGGTCGGCCTTCTCGAAGGCCTTGCCGACGCCCCGGGCGACCTCGGCGTAGCGCACCGGGTCGAGCCAGATGTGGGGGTCCTCGACGCGGGAGTGCTCGTGGTCGTGGTCATGGGCCGCCGCATGGCCGCCCACCTCCGTGCCGTGCTCCTCCAGCGTGGTCAGCGAGGCGGCGTCGATCTTCGTCTTGACTCCGGACTGGGCCACCGTGTCGTCGACGGAGGGCTGGAGCCCCTTGAGGTAGAGCACGGCGTCGGACTCCTCGAGTCCTACGGCCTGCCTGGCGCTGATCTCCAGCTCGTGCGGCTCCTGGCCGGGCTGGGCGAGACTGGTGACGTGGACGTACCGGCCGCCGATCTGCTCGGCGAGGAACGCCATCGGGTAGAAGGACGCGACGACGTCGAACTTGCCGCTGCGGTGCGCGCCCGTGTCGGAGGAACAGGCAGTGAGGGCCCCGAGGCCCAGCGCGGTGGCCACCGCGAGAGCGGTGCCGGGTATGAGGCGTCGACGTACGTTCATGACACTCATTTTCAACAAAGATGGAAACCGTTGTCAACAAGCTTCCCGTCGCGGACCCCGTGAGGGCCCGCTGTCCGCCCCCGGCGCCCCACCGATTTGATCGAAGGGGAGTCCCCGCCGGTAACCTGAAGCATTCGCTCTGAAGCAATGCTCTTCAGCAGTCGCTTCGTCGCCCGTCGTCGTAATGAAGAGAGCACCGTGGCCGCCGACAAGATCGACACCATCGTCAGCCTGAGCAAGCGCCGTGGCTTCGTATTCCCGTGCAGCGAGATCTACGGCGGTCAGCGCGCCGCCTGGGACTACGGACCGCTGGGTGTCGAGCTCAAGGAGAACCTCAAGCGCCAGTGGTGGCGCTACATGGTGACGTCGCGCGAGGACGTCGTCGGTATCGACTCGTCGGTGATCCTGGCGACCGAGGTCTGGCAGGCCTCCGGTCACGTCGCCACCTTCACCGACCCGCTCACCGAGTGCACCTCCTGTCACAAGCGTTTCCGCGCCGACCACCTGGAGGAGGCCTACGAGGCCAAGCACCACCGCCTCCCGGAGAACGGCCTCGCCGACATCAACTGCCCCAACTGCGGCAACAAGGGCCAGTTCACCGAGCCCAAGCAGTTCTCGGGCCTGCTCGCCACCCACCTCGGCCCGACGCAGGACAGCGGTTCGATCGCCTACCTGCGCCCCGAGACCGCCCAGGGCATCTTCACCAACTTCGCCCAGGTCCAGCAGACTTCGCGCCGCAAGCCGCCGTTCGGCATCGCGCAGATGGGCAAGTCCTTCCGCAACGAGATCACGCCCGGCAACTTCATCTTCCGCACCCGCGAGTTCGAGCAGATGGAGATGGAGTTCTTCGTCAAGCCGGGCGAGGACGAGAAGTGGCAGGAGTACTGGATGCAGGAGCGCTGGAACTGGTACACCGGCCTCGGCCTGCGCGAGGAGAACATGCGCTGGTACGAGCACCCGAAGGAGAAGCTCTCCCACTACTCCAAGCGCACCGCCGACATCGAGTACCGCTTTTCGTTCGGCGGCTCGGAGTGGGGTGAGCTGGAGGGCGTCGCCAACCGCACGGACTACGACCTCTCCGCGCACGCGGAGGGCTCCGGCCAGGACCTCTCCTACTTCGACCAGGAGGCCGGCGAGCGCTGGACGCCGTACGTCATCGAGCCCGCGGCCGGTGTCGGCCGCGCGATGCTGGCGTTCCTGCTCGACGCCTACGTCGAGGACGAGGCCCCGAACGCCAAGGGCAAGATGGAGAAGCGCACGGTGCTGCGCCTGGACCACCGCCTGGCGCCGGTGAAGGTCGCGGTGCTGCCGCTGTCCCGCAACCCCGAGCTGTCGCCGAAGGCCAAGGGTCTGGCCCAGACGCTGCGCACGCACTGGAACATCGAGTTCGACGACGCGGGCGCCATCGGCCGCCGCTACCGCCGCCAGGACGAGATCGGTACGCCGTACTGCGTGACGGTCGACTTCGACACCCTGGACGACAACGCCGTGACCGTGCGTGAGCGCGACACGATGAAGCAGGAGCGCGTCTCCCTCGACCAGATCGAGGGCTACCTGGCCAGCCGCCTCCTGGGCTGCTGAACAGGCACCTGACCGCGAACGCCGGGCGGGCCGGAGTCATCCGGCCCGCCCGGCGTCGTGCTGCGGGCTACGCCACGCAGAACTCGTTGCCCTCGGGATCGAGCATGATCCACCAGTGACCCGCCGGGCCCTTGTCCACCTCTTCGACACGGGTCGCGCCCAGGGCCTCCAGCCGGGCCACCGTGGCGTCACGGGCGTCCGGACCGGCGTGGACGTCGAGATGCAGGCGGTTCTTCCCGCCCTTCTGCTCGGGCACGTCCTGGAAGAGGATGCGACGGCCCCGCCCGATGCCCGTGGCCGCGTCGTACGGATCGTCGGGGTGCCGTATCGCCGCGAAGCCCCGGAAGCCACGGGTGCCGTTGTGCTCCGCGACCGCCGCCTCGGGAAGCCGGCCCGCCGCCAGCAGCCCGTCGATCAACGCGCTGTTGTCCTCCACCTCGTAGGCCAGCGCAGCCGCCCAGAAGTCCGCGAGGACAGGGGCGTTGCGGGTATCGACGACCAACTTCCACTCCAGTGCTGTCATACGGCCTGTTCTATGCACCCTCGCTCGCCCCTGTCCAGGAGATCGATCAACCGATCGTCCGACTGAGCGGACTCGGTGCGCGCGGTCAACGCCCTTGCAGCGACCGCACGTTGTCGCCGAACGTCCAGTTCTTCGAGCCGTCCCAGTTGAGGGACCACGTCATCAGGCCCTTGAGGCTCGCGTCGTAGTGCTGCCAGGCCTGGGAGACCAGGGACGGCGCCATGTAGCCACCGCCCGCGCCCGGTTGGGCGGGCAGGCCCGGGACCTGCTTGTCGTAGGGGACCTTGATCGTGGTCCCCTGGATGGTCAGGCCGTTGTTCAGACAGTCCGTCTGCGCGACGAAGCCCGCCACGGTGCCCGCCGCGTACGAGTCGCCGGAGCAGCCGTACATGCTGCCGTTGTAGTACTGCATGTTCAGCCACCACAGCCGGCCGTTGTCCGCGTACTTCTTGATGACCGGCAGATACGCGCCCCAGATCGAGCCGTAGGTGACGCTGCCCCCGGTCACGTACGCCGTCTCCGGGGCCATGGTGAGCCCGAAGCCCGCGGGCATCTGCGCCAGCACCCCGTCGATGATGCGGATCAAGTTGGCCTGGGACGGGGAGAGTTGGCTGATGTTCCCGCTGCCCGTCAGGCCCGTCTCGATATCGATGTCGATGCCGTCGAAGTTGTACTCCTTCAGGATCGGGACGATCGTCGAGACGAACCGGTCGGCGACGGCGGTGGAGTTGAGGTCGATGCCCGCGGTCGCGCCGCCGATGGAGAGCAGGATCGTCTGTCCCGCCGCCTTCGCGGCGCACATCTCCGCCGGGGTGGCCACCTTCACCCCGCTGTCCATGCCGTCCTCCCACAGCGCGGTGCCGTCGGAGAGGATGACCGGGAACGCCGCGTTGAGCACGTTGTAGCCGTGGGCGGCGATCCGGGAGTCGGTGATCGGGGTCCAGCCGAACGGCGGGTGAACCCCGTTGGCGGACCCGTCCCAGTTCTCCCAGTAGCCCTGGAGGACCTTGCCGGACGGGCGGGACTTCACGGCGCAGGTCTCGGCCGCGGAAGCGGTGGGGGCGGTGGCGACGACCGAGAGCGGCACGAGAACGGCCGCGGTCAGAGCGGCGGCGAGCAGACGCGACCAGTGGCGAATCATGCGAGGCCTCCCGTGTGGGGGTGCGGTGAGGTGTCGTAGGCATGACGGTGCTCTGGTCCAGACCTTTCGTCAAGAGGTCTGGACCAGATCGCCCCCGGGTCAGGCTGCGGCCCGCAGTCGGGTGTCGTGGGCGGTGAGGGCCTGGAAGCGGGCGGCCATGTCCTGCGGGCCGAGTGCCGCCAATGCCCACAGGGCACTGAGCCGGTGGCCGGAGGGCCAGATGTCGATGGTCGGCGGCCGGAACGGGGCCACGGTGATGTTCTGGGCCGCGAACGGCTTCTGGTCGAGATAGGTCATGCCGCCGGTCCCGCACAGATACGCGCGGGCTCCGGTCGCGGCGGCCAGGTCGGCGAGCCGGACGGATCGGCCCGGCCGGGACGGCAGACGGCTGCTGGTGAGGACCTGGCCCTTCCAGCCGAGCAGGTCCAGCAGGACGCGGGCGGCGGTCTCGGCGACCGTCGCGGTCTTGCCGGTGTCGAAGGCATCCAGCAGCGGATCCAAGGCCCGGGCGAGGGCGCGCCAGCGAGGGCTGGCCCGATAGCGCTGTGGTGGATGGCACACAACCCGCCCGGCTCGGGCAGGTCAGGGGTTGATGAGGCGGCTGGTGAAGCCGTCGCGGATGAGGGATTCGTACGCGGCATGCACGTGCTCCGGGACCTCCTGCTCGATGGCGAATCCGAGCTTCGGATACTCGATGACCCGCTGGAGATCGCCGACGAGCATGTCCAGGACGAGCTTCTCGTCGCCGATGCTCTTGAGATAGTCGTCGAACTCCAGCGGCTCCGACGCGCAGAGGATCTCGACGTCGGGCCACAGCTTGCGGGCTGTCGCGAACGACCGCCTTTCCATATAGGGCTTGGAGACCAGCAGCACCGTGGTCGGATGGATGCCCGCGGCGGTGAGGGCCTCGCGGGAGAAGGTGATGTTCTGCCCGGTGTTCGCCGCGTTCGGCTCCAGCAGGATCGCCTCGGTGGGGACGCCGAGGTCGATGGCGTGCTCGCGGAAGTGGACGGCCTCCCCGCGCGGGAAGACCTTGGCGGTGGTGGGGCTGTTGCCGCCGGTGAACACCAGGGTCGGGAAGAGCCCGGCGCGATACAGCTGGGCGGAGTGGGCGGCGACGCCGAGATCGTGGCTGCCCAGCCCGATCGCCACGTCGACGGGCCGCGGCTCGTGCTGCATCTGGTGGTAGTCCCAGATCAGCTTGGCCTGGCGCCACTGGTCCTCGGTGATGCCCTGCTGGTCGTTGCTCACGCGTCTCTCCCTGGTCACCGTTGCCGGGGACCGGTCGGCCCCCGGCTCATGGCCCCGATGTCCTCGATGCTGCGCAGTTGGTGCACGAGTCCGTACTGCGCGGCCACCTTGGCGGCCTGGTCGAGGACGAGGAGTCCATCATCCTGGGTCGCCGCATCGGAGAGCAGGAGGAGGCTGTCGGCGAAGGCGAAGTTCTGCCGGGACAAGGCGACCACGACCCGGTCCAGGTCATCCGCGGCATGACAGTGCTCTGGCCCAGACCTTTCGTCTAAGGGGTCTGGACCAGATGCTCGCGGCCCGGGAGGTTGCAGGCTGGTCCCCTCTCTGGGGGCACTGTGAGGGCCTTCGGCATGACTGAACAGGCACTCTTGACCGACTTCTTAGGGCGGGCGATGGTCATGCAATCAAGTGCAATCGGACCGACGCGAGGAGAGGCCATGCGCTTGCGATTCCTCGGGATCATCCCGAACACGCCCGGCAATGAGTCACCTACGATCTGGCTGGACGAGGACAGCGGGGATCTGCTGATCCAGTCCTACAAGGCCACCGAGGCAGAGGTGAAGGCGTGCCAGGAGGTCGGATCAATTCCCGGCCATGGAACGGACGTTCCTGACCATGAGACGGTCATCAGGCTTCCCAAGGTCATGCTTCGGTTCATCCCCCGGCCGGACGACGAGGAGAGCAGTGCCCAAGACGCTTGAAGAAGAGTGGTCCGAAGTCACCCGGAGCGCTGTCCATCTGGAGACGCGGGACAGCTACATCCGGGACGATCCGGGGTTCATCGCGTGGCAGCAAGGGCGGACCGCCGAGGCCGCTGCCCGCTACCAGGCGTGGACGGAGCTGATGAAGCAGGCGACAGCGCGTGGGGTAGTGGTGCGCCGCGCCCGGATCGTCAGTGAACCCCTGTCGGACTACTGCCGGTTCGAGTACGACGTGACCGGGCCTGTGAATCTTGCCGGTGGTGAGCAAGTACGCTGGCTGCCTCGCCGCCGTGCCTCGGAGATCGCCTTGCCCGGTAACGACTTCTGGGTGTTCGACGGCGCGTACGGGAAGTTCAACCACTTCACGGGTGATGGGTCGTCCGCCGGCCCGGAGCCGTTCGATGACCCTCACGTCGTGAAGTTGTGTGTCGACGCGTTCGAGTCGGTGTGGGAGCGGGCTACCCCGCACGAGGAGTACCGGCCCGTCTGAGTCATGGCAGCGTCATCATCGTCCAGCGTTCAGGCGGCCCGGCAGGCTCTTGCGGATCGACTTCGTGAGCTGTGCCTGGACGCCGGGTTGGAGGGCAAGCAGCTTGCAGCGGCGTGCGGTTGGCACCCGTCCAAGGTGTCGCGGATCTCGATGGCGAAGACGCAGCCCAGCGCCGACGACATCCGGGCGTGGTGCCGGGCGTGCGGAGCGGAGGACCAGACAGACGACCTGATCGCTTCTCTCCGCGCAGTCGAGGGCATGTGGGTGCAGTGGCACCGCATGGAGCGCACGGGGCTGCGACGCGCTCAGGAATCCGTTCTTCCGCTGTATGAGCGCACCACCCGTTTCCGGGCCTACTCGCCGAACTTCGTGCCCGGCCTGGTCCAGACGTCCGCGTACACGGAAGACGTCTTGAGAGCCGTCCAGCGAAGACGGGTCACGGTCGATGATGTGGCCGATGCGGTGGCCGTCCGCATGGAACGTCAACACGTTCTGTACGAGGGGCATCGGCGTTTCGCGTTCCTGGTCGAAGAGTCGGCGTTGCGGAACGGACTCGGTGACGCCGACACGCAGGCTGAGCAACTGGAGTACCTGCTGTCGGTCGGCGCGCTGCCCAACGTCAGCGTGGGTGTGATCCCTGCGCGGGTGGGGCGGGGTCGGATGCCTGTCGAGGGTTTCTGGATCTACGACAACACCCAGGTCAACGTCGAGTTGGTGTCCGGGTATCTGACGTTGACGCAGCCCAGCGAAGTAAGAGCGTACGCCGACACGTTCGTGACGCTGGCCGACATGGCGGTCTACGGCGACAAGGCCCGCGCGCTCGTCGCCAAGGTGCGTGACTCTCTCGCGTGATCCTCTGCAATCGCCTGCAATCGGATGTGAGTTGAGGTTCCGCGGTTCCTAGCGTGGTGGTCATCCGGACGACGCGAAGGAGTCGGCGTGAGCGAGCCGAGAACATATCCGAGTGCCCCGCTGACATCGCCGCTGAGGCTGGATCCGGACCCCGCCCCCGTACCGGGCTGTGCGGGTTGCACCGAGCTGGCCGACGTACGAGACCGGGCTCGCGCAAGTGGTGACATGACCACCGTGTCCGACTGCAACGTCTACTTGCGTCGGCATCCGGAGGGGCACTGATGACCCGCACCGTCATGTGCTCACCAGAAGTCCACGAGAGGGAGCACACCATGCAGACCACCAGCACGACTCAGGCGCGCATCCCCTGGGGCATCAGCCGGATGCGCCCGTACCCCAGCACCTACCAGCCGGGCTACGCGACCGCCGAAGTCGACCCTGTCACGCAGACCACCGTCTTCCGCGACGCACGAGGCGGTGTTGTGGAGATGGGCAAGCACGGCACGAGCAAGGGGACTGAGACACAGCCCCAGTCCACGAACCAGGACAGCCGCAACGACACGGACCACGACCAGGACAGCGAGCAGGACTGATGAACCACGCTGGACCGGTCGCGGTCGTCACCGAGGTGGACGACGTGACCGCCGACATGGTGATCAACGAACTGAACAAGCGCGGTGTCCCGGTCGTGCGGTTCGATCCCTCCGACATCGGTGACCGTCTCTCACTGTCGGCCCGGTTCGGCGCCGGCCCGGCGGCAACCCCCGCCGGCCACCTGCGCACCCCCTCCAGGACGATTGCCCTGGAGGGGGTGCGATCCCTCTACTGGCGCCGCCCGACCTGGCCCTGCTTCGAGCACCTGGACGACCCGGACGCCCGTTTCGCCGCTGCCCAAGTCCGTCATGGCCTCGGCGGCACGCTCTACGCCCTGGCGAACTGCCGTTATGTGAACCACCCGCTCAGCAACTACGCGGCGGAACACAAGCCCATGCAACTGGCCGTGGCCGAACGCCTCGGCCTCACCGTCCCGCCCACCCTGATCTCCAACAACCTGGCCGACATCCCGCATTCATCACCGAACACGGCCGGGCGATCTACAAGACGCTGCGCTGGACCCCCTACCGGCGCGGCGACGGCGTCGGGCTCACCACCTGGACCGAGCCCGTCACCGCCGACGAGGTGGACGAGAGCGTGACCGAGGTCCCGCACCTGTTCCAGGCACGCGTGGACAAGGTGGCGGACCTGCGGGTGGTCGTCGTCGGGCCCAAGGTGTTCGCGATCCGTATCGACTCCGACCTGCTGGACTGGCGCGCGGATTACAGCGCGCTGACCTACGCGCCCGTGGCCCTGCCCGCCAACGTGGAGAAGGCCCTGACCATGTACTTGGAACACTTCGGCCTCGCCTCCGGCAGCTTTGACCTGTGCATCACCCGTGACGGCGACCTGTACTGGCTGGAGCTGAACCCGAACGGCCAATGGGGTTGGCTCGAGGAAGAGACCGGGCTGCCGATCGCCGCCGCTTTCGCCGATCTCCTGGAGCAAGGAGCTTCCACACCGTGATCCGTCCCGACTCCACAAGCCTCCGCCGCGCTCTGGCTGACGAGCTCGAACAGGGCGGCGTACTGAAGACCCCTGCATGGCGAAGGGCCGTCGAAGCCGTTCCCCGGGAGCTGTTCCTCCCCTCGTTCTTCAGAGGTGCGCCCGGCCCCAGCGGGATCACGCAGTACATCCCCGTGACCCAGGACACCGACGAGGACGAGCGGCTGACCCTCACCTACCAGGACGAAACCTGGGTGACTCAGCTCGACGGCCACCTCACCGCCGACAACGCCGACAGGCCGGTGACCGGCTTCCCCACCTCCTCTTCCACGATGCCGTCCACTGTCGTGGGGATGCTCGAATCCCTGGACGTGGAGGACGGCATGAACGTCCTGGAGATCGGTACCGGTACCGGCTATTCCACGGGGCTGCTGTGCCACCGCCTGGGGGAGGACAACGTCACCACTGTGGAAGTCGACCCCGCCGTGTCGGAGCGGGCGGATGCCGCACTGGAGGATGCGGGGTACTCGACCTGGACCGTCACAGGAGACGGTCTCCTCGGGCACCCGCGGCGCGCACCGTACGACCGGACCATCGCCACCTGCGCTCTACGGCGTGTGCCGTACACGTGGGTCAGGCAGACCAAGCCCGGGGGCATCATCCTCGCCACAGTGGGCCCCAGCGCCTGGACCTACGGCACGGGCCTGGCCAGACTCACCGTCAGGGACGACGGTACCGCGGTGGGCCGGATCATCGGCCGGACCTCGTTCATGCCCGCCCGAGCGGAGGCGGCCGTCCAGCTCTCCGGAGACCTGTCCGCCCGTGCCGCCTACGCGGACACCGAGCGCAAGACCAGTCATTCCCCCGATGTCCTGAACAACTGGATGCCCGCGTTCCTGGCCCAGCTCGCCGCACCCGGCGCCCAACTCGTACGCGCGGTCAGCGGCAGCCGAGAGACGGTCTACCTGTTCGACGTCGGTCGGGAAGCCTTCGCGGCGTTCATCGCTGACGGAGACGAGTGGACCGTCCGGCAAGGGGGACCGGTCGCCATCTGGGACGCCATCGAAAACGCGCTCACCACGTGGAAGAGCGTCGGCGAACCTGACATCACCTCTGTGCGCATGGAGGTCACCCCCAGAACGCACACCTACTGGATCGAGGACCAACCGGCCCTCCACTGGGAGCACTCACACCCGCCGCTGAACGCCTGACACTGTCCGGACAGGCTGCTGCTCCGCGGAAGTTCGCGGAGCAGCACCGGGTGGTGCGAGAGAGCGGTCAGTCGGAGCCGAGCTGTCCGCCCTTGACGCTCGTCACGAACGAGGTGAACGCCGCGGCGGGGAAGCTGAGTACGGGGCCGTCCTGGATCTTGGAGTCACGGACGGGGACGACGCCGCGCGAGTCGGTGAGGTTCGTGGCGACCTGCACGCAGGCGCCGCCGTTGCTGCTGTACGAGGACGTGAACCAACGCGGGGTCTCGGTCGTCATGGGGTGCCCTTTCGAAGCTGTTCGATCATGGCCACAGATGCCGTCTGGGAGAGCGCTTCGGCCTGTAGCTGATGGTAGGCCGTCAGGGCGGACACCACGAACGTGGTTTCCCGTACCAGGTGGCCGCGTTGGGCCGACTCCGCATAGGCGATATGGGACCTGTCGGCGAGCGTCAACAGGTGGATCGGCAGATCGTACGAGCGCCGCTCGCCAAGGCTGTACGGGGCCACTTGCAGGACGGTCGACGGTAGTTCGGCGAACTCGGTGAGCCTGTCGAGCTGCCTCGCCATGATGCCGGGACCGCCCACCGGGCGCATCAGGCAACTCTCGTCCATGACCACGAAGACCATGGGTGGTGGAGTGCGTTCCAGGGAAGCCTGCCGCCGCGCGAGCAGTTCCAGCCGTTCCTCTGCCTGCTGTTCCGTGATCGCGCCTCGCCGCACAGCCCCGGCCGTGATGGCCGCGGCGTACTCCTGGGTCTGGAGCAAGCCGGGAACGATCCCCAGCTCGAAGAGCCTGATCTCGGCGGCGCGCAGCTCGTGCGGTACGTACTCGGGGAACCCCTCCAGCAGCGCGGTGTTCCGTACAGCCCGTCCCTGACGGTCGAACGCGTCTCCGGTGCCGAATGCCTTGTCAGCACTCTGCGAGAAACGAGCAGTTGGGGAGCGTCGACCAGTTTCGACAGCCGAGATGTGGGTGCCTGAGTACCCCATGTGTTCCCCCAACTCGTCCTGTGTCCACCCGCGTTCGTCGCGCAACCTGCGGAGACGTTCACCAAACGCCGCACTCGGCGAGTTCTCGGGCTCCAGCTCTTTCCGGTTCACGGCCCCTACCCCTACTTTCCGTGCAAATCACGCAAGTTGAAGACTCCTCGACCCTAGGTCACGCTGAACCTCCCCGGTAGTGGAATCACTACAGAGAGGAGCGATCGTGCCCGGTGAGGACGACCCCTTCGAACAGCCGCCCCCATCCGTTCCGGCCCCCGGCGCGCTCATGGTGGACGCGGACGGTCGAGTCGGAGAGTTCCGTGGCGAAGTCGGTGGACTCTGGTGCCTGCACCCCCTTGCGGGCGGGGCCAGTTGGACCGTCGCCCCCGAGGGCGCCCGGCCGGCCAGTCCCGAACAGCGCATACACGCCAAGACCGCCCGTGCGAACGCCCGGAGCCGGGGTGAGGTGCTGTGACCGCGTACGCCTTTCGAACCGCGGGGGTCGGCGTTCGGCTGCGGAGGCACTGCAACGAATCCGGACGGCTCCCGCTCGGCGAAGTGGTGCGACAGCTCCGGAACGCCAGGGAAGACCCCGCGGAACTGCCCCCGCACGAGCTGGAGACAGCCGTATGCGAGCTGGAGGCGGAGCACGGTGGCGCCCACGCCGACTATCTGTGCGAGATCGATCCCCGCACTCAGGTATGGGTCCGGTGGGAAGAAGACCGCCACGAGTTCGTCCGGCTCGCGCCGTGCGAGGCTCCCGCCGAGTTCACCGACGGCGTATGCCATCTGTTCGACGGGCACGCGCTCGGGCACTCGTGGGAGATGGACGACATGCTGCACGGCTGACCAGACAGCCGAAGTCGCGCAACATCGCTGTCTGGCTGGTTCGTTGAACTGTCCGCGCTGCAATCGAGAAGGGCAAGTCATGACGTACAACACCTTGGTCAACAGTGACGGCAACGGGGGCGACGGCCTGCCGGGCGAGCCGTGGCCCGCGCCGCCGCCTCCCACCCCGGATGGTGGCCCAGGGGTTCCCAACCCTCCGAAGAAGTGAGGTAGTCACCTCGTGACTGCCAAGGCGAACCAGGACCGCCCCAGCCGCATGGAGCTGGGGCGTGTCCTCATGTCGGGCGGTGCCCTCTCCTCGGACTGGGCCCCCTCCTACGCGGCCGTTCCCAGGTCGGCGTTCCTTCCCGATCTGATGTGGCCGTTCGACATGGAGACGGGCACGAGCATCGCGGTGTCCAGGACGGACGACCCTGGGGCATGGTTCGGGTACGCGGACTCGGACGTACCCGTCGTCACCCAGTGGGACGACGGAGGGCACGCGGGGACGGAACCGGGGCAGGTCTCGACCTCGTCGGCGTCGATGCCGAGCGTGGTGTTCCGGATGCTCCGGGACCTGGACGTGCGCCCCGGGAACCGGGTACTGGAGATCGGCACAGGCACAGGCTGGAACGCCGCTCTGCTGGCCCACCGTGCCGGGGCGGAGAACGTCGTCACGGTAGAGGTGGACGGAGCGGTCGCCGAACGGGCGCGGGCATCCCTGACGCGGTTCGGCGCAGCCGTACAGGTCGTGCACGGCGACGGATACGAAGGGCATCCCGAAGGTGCGCCGTACGACCGGATCATCGTGACGGCCGGGGTACGGCACATCCCGTTCGCGTGGCTGGAACAGGCCCGGCCGGGCGGGCTCGTCGTGGTCCCGTGGGGAACCGACTTCAGCAACGGTGACACCGTGGCACGGCTGGTCGTCGCACGGGACGGACAGAGCGCGTCGGGGGCCTTCACGGGTCCGGTGGAGTTCATGAAGCTCCGGGCACAGCGGCTCCGGCCCGTCGTCCACAGTGACTACGTCACAGGCGGCCCCACCGGCCGGGACGAGTCGACGACGGACATCACCGAGGACGCGTTCGTCGGGGGCCGGTTCGGTCCTCAGCGATTCGCCCTCGGCCTCAGAGTCCCGAACTGTCACTGCGCTGTCGCCGACAAGCGGGACGGAGCACGGCCCGTGTGGTTCTACGGGCTCACCGATCGCTCATGGGCGTGCGTCATGTTCCGCGACGGCGACACGGCCCGTGTCTGGCAGGCGGGCCCGCGCCGACTGTGGGAAGAGGCGAAAGCGGCACACCGGTGGTGGGAGAGCGCGGGCAAGCCCGGACACGAACGGTTCGGGCTCACTGTGACCGCGTCGGCTCAGCGCGCCTGGCTGGACGAACCGGGCCAGTCCTGGCCGGTCTAAGAGGTCCTAACAGAAGTTGCTGATCATGTGACTTTCGGCTGGGCTGGTCGTTGCTCTGGTCATGGGGGAACGTCAGTCGCGGCCGTGGAT